>NZ_JAKRGE010000002.1:0-685106 GCF_022347665.1 Tenacibaculum sp. Mcav3-52
TGGTATTGGCGATATCGGTATCAGTGGTAAAGTTATCGGTAGAACTTTCCCAACGGATGATATTTCCTGTCTGTCCACTTAGGGTCAATGTTGTTGAATTGGTTCCGGTACACACATTGGTACTTCCTGCAATGCTTCCTCCCACCGAAGTAGGGATAATTGTAAGAGATACTTCGTCAGAAGTTAAAGACTGACAGGTATTAAGTGTGCTTGTTACTATTAACCTGTATTTATTAGTGGAAACTGTTATTGGTGGATTGGTTAAGGTTAATGCAGGGGTAGTTGCATTGCTATATATTCCTCCATTAGAAATATTATTCCAAGCTCCAGCACCAGCAATTTGTTCTTGCCATTGATATACTAACCCTGTTGTAGTACTTGTGCTACCACTGTAATCAGGATTTGTTCCTGGGGCGGTTCCTGTATAAGTAGTTGTACTTAAAGAGCTTGCTGCGGCTGTAAAAGTAACATTGCTCCCTAAACATATAGTGCTATCACTTGGTTGTGTGTCCATTTGTATTTGAGTAGCAACAATCTCATTACCTGTGGTTTCTTGTCCTTGATCACTTCCAATATCTGCTGCTCCAGAAGCGTTTACAAGATTAGGAACCCCATTGCTATCTATGCTTCCTTGAGCTGCTATATCTATTCTTCCATTTCCGTCTAACTGACCAGAAGTAACATTTTCGCTTGCTTCTATTGCGTCAAAGCACCCATCATTATCACTATCTAAGTCTAAATGATTCGGAATTCCATCATTGTCGGAATCTAACAGACAGCTTAATCTAGAGAATGGTAAGTTTCTTCTTGATATGGATGGGCCTTCATATTCTACAGATAAATTTTCTGCTCCTGTTCTTTCATAAAATAACACTTCGAGTTCATGGACTCCTGATTTAAGAGTTATTTGACCACTTCGTGTTTGACTTGCATGTGGTCCGTCGTTGTCAACGACTTCTATACCATTTATAAACAGTTTAGACCCATCATCAGATGTTGTATAGAACGTATAAGCCCCATCTGTATCTATTCTTAACAACCCTTTGTATCTAACACTAAATGTTTCATGATCCCCTGGGGTATGTAGCGCCCACAGTTGATCTACATTAAAATTAGTACTTGTTCCTGTTGCTAAAGCCCCTGTAGTTGGTATATCGTCTACTGTATTTGATAATGGATAGGAATTATAAAACTCATAACTAATAGTTCCTGTACAATTATTTTCCTCCGTATCTAAAATACCATCATTATCATCATCCAAATCATCTCTATCTGCAACATTATCTCCATCACTATCTGCTAAAACTGTTATTGTTACTATAGCTGTATCACAATTTGTTGAAGGTTGACATAAACTATATACTAATTCATATACACCAGCTGGCACACCAGGTGCTACAGAAACTTCTCCTGTATTTGTGTTTAATGTTATTCCTGGGTTTTCAGAACTAACTTCTGATAGTTCTACTCCTGATGCTGATGGATTAGTTATACCTGCTACGGTATCATTTGTTAACACATTTGCTACAGCTACTCCCCCATTTGTACTTACTATTTCTCCAAAATCATCTTCTGCAACTATAATAGGTACACCTCCAACTCTTGTAATAAATACTCCTGAGTCAAAACTTGAATCGGTCACATCTGCAATAGCTATTTTCATATGGTATGTTATACCTGGTGTCAAATTTATATTTGCTGTTAGTTTTCTAGTAATACCATTAAACTCTACACCAATAGGAGTGGCTCCAGGATTGTTGTTTAAAGGACCAGCATTATTTGGGTCAGCATCATTATCTAAAACATGTCCATTATTAATATATAATGCACCTTGCGACAAATCAGGAGTAATACCAGGATAGTTTGCTCCACCTCCTGAATTCCCTCTAAAACCTGCATTTATGTTATTAATTGCTACTGGGTTTGTAGTACCGGGTACCTGTGCTAAGTTTGCACCTGGTGCCATATTTGGTATTGTTGGATCTAATCCAAATGGGTCTGTCACGAAAAAACCAAAAACATCATTAAAAGGAGACCCTACATAATCTGGGTATTCTTCTGAACCAAATTGATACTCTAAAAGAACTCCTGTATAATTTGGCAATGCTCTAAAATCAAATTCAAAAACAACTACATCTCTGGTTGCTTGAGAATCTATAGCTGTTAAATCAGCATCTATATGATCTGTTCCAGAAGCATTTACAGACAACCCTGTTTCATTATTTGTAACAAAAATCTGATTAACATTAGATGTTGTAAAAGCTATACCTCTATCAAGTTCTAAGTTAGCTCCTCCATCTCCATTTGTAAAAAGAGCTATTTGATTTGTTGCACCTCTAGTGATAACAGGGTTTGTTATTACTACTCCTGCAGACTGTAACTCTGTTGCTATTTCTAAAGCTGTAGGATTAGGCGTAACTGCTACTTGAGCCTTTACGTGCACTATTACACTTAGAAAAATTAAGGTTAAAAAGAATTTAATATCTTTTCTTGTTATAAAGTTATTTGAAATGTAACTCTCCCCCATATTAATATATTTTATTTTATATATACAATTTTATTCCTTGAAATTCTTCAAGACTTTTATTCTTAATAAACAATACAGTGGGATACAAAAAAGCCCCACACAAAACATTAAGTTGCTCTTACACAACTTATTTCTCGTGGGGGGCCTCTAAAATTTTGAATGTGCAAAAGTAAACTTTTTTTACTTTCACTAAAACATTAGACGTAAAATTAACAATTTAAGTCACATTATAATAAAAAAATATATCTAAAGCGCTTAAAATAACTAAAATTTATAATAATAAACCTCTTAAACACACCTCTTAAAGAGTTTTATTCCTTATTAAATGCTAAGCACAAATAAATAAAAAAAAAGCTTTAAAACAAATAAAAACAACTTTTTTATTTGTTTAATATCATTTTTAACTGATTTAAACTATAATCAATCTCTTCAATTGTATTTAATTTACTAAATGAAAATCTTACAGAAGCATTCCTTTCTTCTTTTTCACTTAAGAGTTCTCGTAACACATGAGATCCTTTACTACTTCCACTTTGACATGCACTACCTCCAGAAACAGCTATCCCAGATAAATCTAAATTAAATAACAGCATTTTATCCTCTAAAGGAAATTGTATATTTACAATTGTATAACTAGTCTTTTCTATTGACTCTCCATTAACTCTAATATTTGGAATAACTTCTTTTAATTTTTTTGTAAAATATTCCTTTAATCCAAAAATATATTTTTTGTCTTTTTGTAAATTTTCAAAAGCAATAGTCAACGCTTTTTCCATTCCAACTATTGAATGTACGTTTTCTGTACTAGATCTTGCTCCTTTTTCTTGTTCACCACCATGTAACATTGGTAATATTCCAATCCCTTTTTTAAAATAAGCAAAACCAACCCCTTTAGGTCCATGGAACTTATGTGCACTTGCAGTGATAAAATCTATTTGTGTTTTTTGTAAGTCTATATCATAATGCCCAATAGCTTGTACGGTATCTGAATGAAAATACGCCTCATGCTCTTTACATAATGCTACAACCTCTTCTATTGATAGTAAATTACCTATTTCATTATTCACATACATTAAACTCACCAAAGTTTTTTTTTTTGATTTATTTAGTAAATTCCCCAAACTCTCCATTGAAACAGCTCCTTCTTCATTTACCTTAACATAATCTACTACTAGATTATGTTTTTCTTCTAAAAACTGTACAGTGTTTAAAACTGCATGGTGTTCTATCTTGGAAGTAATAATTCTCTCTACTCCTAAGTTTAAGACTGCATTAAACAAAATTAAGTTATCAGCTTCGGTCCCTCCTGCTGTAAAAATGATTTCACTTGAAGACACATTAAAATGTTTCGCTATACTCTTTCTAGCTGTTTCAACAGCTGCTTTAGCTTTTCTACCATGCTGATGTATGGATGACGGATTTCCAAAATTGGTTTGCATTGATTGTTGAATAACCTCAATAACTTCGGGCAACATAGGTGTTGTTGCGGCATTGTCTAAATAAACAGATTTCATAGAGCAAAAATAAGTTTTTCTTAACGATAGTTATGTTTTCAAAAAATTATTGATTCTGAAAAATATATACCTCTGTTGCTCCTTGCCCATATCTTTGATAAGAAGCGTCGTAATATTTAACTGGGTAATTATTTAATAAATACTGTAACTCAGTTTTTAAAATCCCATCTCCTACTCCATGTATTAAAACTAGTTTTGATATTCTTTTAGATATACAATACTCTAACTTATGTTTTGCTGTATTAATTTGTATTGATAAAATATCAAAATTATCCATTCCTCTTGTAGATTTTAACAGCTTTTCAGCATGTAAATCTACTTCCATTACCACTTCTCTCTTATCTTTTATAAAAGATGTTTTTTTCTTCTTTTCTTTATTTTGAGTCTTGGCTTTAAGCATTGGATTGTTAATATCCGAATATTTACTTAACTCACTTTGATCTACCTCAACTTTTACTAGCTCTTTCCTAAGAAAACAATACTCCATTCCTCCCTCATCTTTAACAAAAATTTCTTCATTTTTAATTTTTGTTACAACTCCTTTAATATCAGCATCAATTACTGCTACTTTATTTCCTATTTCTAAACACATCCTTAACCTTTATTTAATTAGCCAAAAGGGTATTAGCTTGTATTTTTGCAAATGATTTAATTATGCAAAATAACTGCAAATAAATGATAAACACTAAGAATATCAATACAAAAATTTTCTTTGAGGAAGCTAGAAAAGAGTTAACCCTTACCGAAGACCGAAAAGATTTATTGGTTGAAATAATAGACACTATTTACGAAGAATATCTTGACAGAGAAAAAATAAATTTAAATTTTATTTGTACTCATAATTCTCGTAGAAGTCAGTTTGCACAAGTGTGGAGCTTTTTTGCTATTGAATATTTTAACTTAAAGAACA
The DNA here is from genome assembly GCF_022347665.1 of Tenacibaculum sp. Mcav3-52. Taxonomy (NCBI): domain Bacteria; kingdom Pseudomonadati; phylum Bacteroidota; class Flavobacteriia; order Flavobacteriales; family Flavobacteriaceae; genus Tenacibaculum; species Tenacibaculum sp. Mcav3-52. The sequence continues at coordinate 4,952 of NZ_JAKRGE010000002.1, forward strand.
TGTTCACCTATTCTGGCGGAACAGAAACCACTTCTTTTCATAGAAACACAGTGAAATGTTTACAAAAAACTGGCTTTATCTTTAACGTTGTTGATTTTTCTCACCAGAATCCAAGGTACTTAGTTTCTTTTAAAGGAACTAAAAAATCAATTTTAGGTTTTTCTAAGTTATATGATCACCCCCAAAACAGTTATCCTTTTGTAGCTATAACTACTTGTGATAATGCCGACCAAAACTGTCCATATATACCTGATGCTATTGAACGTTTTCATTTACCTTATAACGACCCTCAAACATCTGACAATACAGACTTAACCGAAGAAACATACTTAAAAGTTAGTAAACAAATTGCTGGTGAGTTATTTTTTATTTTCGAAGAAATTTATCAAAAATTATCTTAGCTACACTTCTATACTCTTGTCATAAGGTATACTTTTTAAAATGTAATTAATCACACTTATTCTTGCTATAGTTTTCCTATTTGCTCGAATAACTTTCCATGGAGATATTTCTGTATTTGTTTTTGAGAACATTGCCTTTTTATACTCTGTATAATTATCCCAAAGTTCTTGCGCTTTTTCATCTACAGGCGTCATTTTCCATTGTTTTAATGGGTTGTTTTTTATATCGTTGAATCGTTTAGCTTGTTCTTTTTTATTAATAGACATGTAGATTTTTACCAAACGAATACCTGACTCTAAAATCATACGTTCAAAATCATTTACTTGATTCATAAAAATCTCATACTCTTCTTGTGTACAAAAACCATTAACTGGTTCTACTACTGCTCTATTATACCAACTGCGATCAAAAAAAACTATTTCACCTGCTTTTGGAAACTGTTCTACATACCTTTGAAAATACCATTGTGTTTTTTCATCTTCATTTGGTTTAGGAAGCGCTACTATTCGCATATGACGAGGATTGATACGTTCTGTAATTCTACGTATTGCCCCTCCTTTTCCAGCAGCATCTCTTCCTTCAAAAATTACAATTATTCGTTCATTTTTTTTTATTGTCCAAGCTTGTAAACGAATTAACTCTACTTGTAATTTTTTTAACTTTCGTTCGTAATCTACATATCGAATTGCTCTTTCTATATTAAAAGATTTAGACAGTAAAGCCTTTAAACCTCTTGTTGTATTTAATTTATTTACATCTCTTTGAGTTAACTTCCCCATAATTAATCTAAATGTTTTACTGAACGATAATAACGCATTACTATATTTGGATCTGGTGTTAAAATAGTTTGCGCCTCTTCTTTTCCTTTATAATCAAATTGAGACAATACATGACGCATACACTCAACTCTAGCTTCTTTTTTGTTATTTGTCTTTACTACTATCCAAGGACTATAAGCTGTGTGCGTTTTACTAAACATTTCATTTTTATAATGACTATACTTATCCCATAACTCTTGTCCTCTTTTATCTACAGGACTGAACTTCCAACGCTTTAAAGGATTATTATTCCTAGAATTAAATCGACGTAACTGTTCTTCTTTTGAAATTGATAACCAAAATTTTATCACAACAACTCCATCTTCATATAACATATGTTCAAATTCAGGCACTTGAACCAAAAAATTCTTATACTGCTCGTCCGTACAAAACCCCATTACAGGCTCAACTACAGCTCTATTGTACCAACTACGATCAAAAAAAACTATTTCCCCAGGATTTGGTAATTCTTTAATATAACGCTGAAAATACCATTGTCCCTTTTCTACATCTGTAGGTTTATTCAAAGCTACTAAACGAGTAGAACGCGGATTCATATGCTCCATAAAACGTCTTATACTCCCACCTTTCCCTGCTGCATCTCTTCCTTCAAAGATAACTGCCACTCGCTTCTTATTTTGCGCAATCCATTGCTGAAGTTTCACTAACTCTATCTGTAGTTTTTTCAGTTCCTCTTCGTAATTTAACTTTACCTGAACCTTGGTTATTGAAATTTCCTTTTTTTTTATAATTGCTAGCAACTCTTCATTTGTAGAAACACTTTCAAAATCTTCAATTGTTAATACTTGCTTTTCTTTCATATGTTTATTAATTATTCTTGTTAATAATTTAACCAAGGTTGTGCTAAAATAATACGATATTTACACCTATGAAAAAAAACATGTCACTTTTATTTATCTTATTTACTCTCTATCTATTCTCACAACGTAAATATGACAAAGAATTAAGTTTTTTAAATGATAATGACTTATATGTTTCCACCTATCAAGATCGATATTATACAAACGGAACCTTTTTAACATACCGCTTCTTAAGTAAAAAGCAAGCTGAAAATATTGATAAAAAAATATATGAAATCCAATTAGGTCACCATATGTACACTCCTTATAAGGCTGTTGTTGAAACTATTGAAGAACATGATCGTCCTTTTGCTAGCTACTTATTCGGTAGTTTTGGGGTTAACCGATTTTACGCTAATAAATCTATTCTCAAAACAGCTTTACAAATAGGAACTATTGGATCTTATTCTTTTGGTGAAGAACTTCAAGGAATTATACATAAAATGTATGGTTTTAAAGAAGCTACTGGATGGGATTATCAAATAAAAGATGCTTTTGCTCTTAATCTAAAGGTCGATTATATTAAAAAAATAACTAAAGACAATGTTTTTGACCTTAACTGGACAAACTCTGCTAGGTTAGGTACTGTTTATACTGATTTATCAACTGGTTTATTTACTCGTATTGGCTTTAAACCTCTAGAAAGTATTGTTAACTCTATTGCTTTTCATGGAAATCTAAATAACCAAAATACTAATTTCGAAAATAAGGCGGAAGTTTTTTTATACCTAAAACCAATGCTCCATTACGTTGCTTATGACGCAACTATTGAAGGTAGCTTTTTAACCGACAAAAGTCCTGTAACGTTTAATGTAGAACCTTTTAAATTTACAACGGAGTTTGGAATTCGTTTTACAAGTAATCGTTTTAATTTTGGTTATGCCATAAACTACCATACAAAAAAACTTAAAAGTTCGCGTGTTCCTAAAGGAAATTTTTATGGTACAATACAATTAAATTATCAATTTAATTAAGAGTATTGCACTCTTTGAAAAAATAATTTTTAAAATCATCAAATTAAGATATATTTGTAAGTCTAATAAATAGAAAAATTACTAAATGAAATTTATCGTATCTAGCTCACAATTATTAAAACAACTACAAGTTTTAGGTGGGGTTATAAATAGCAATAACACGTTACCAATTTTAGATAACTTTTTATTTGAACTATCTGAAAACGAATTAAAAATATCAGCTTCCGACCTTGAGACAACCATGTCATCAGTTATTGAAGTTGAAAGTACTGATACTGGAGCGATTGCTATAAATGCTCGTTTATTATTAGATACTTTAAAAACATTTCCTGAACAACCTCTTACATTTAAGATTGAAGGAGATAACACTATTGAGATTATTTCGGAACAAGGAAAATATGACATGGCATACTTTAGTGGAGATGAATTCCCTAAAGCTGTAGAATTACCTTCTCCTAGCAGCACTGAAATTCCTTCTCATATTTTAGCTACAGCTATTTCTAAAACTATTTTTGCGGCTGGTAATGATGATTTACGTCCTGTAATGAGTGGTGTATTTTTTCAGTTCAATTCAAAAGAATTAACTTTTGTAGCCACTGATGCTCATAAATTAGTTAAATATACACGTACCGATATTACTGCTGATAAATCAGCCGAATTTATCATGCCTAAAAAACCTTTAAACTTATTAAAGGGAATTTTAGGGGGATCAGAAAACAATGTGACTATTGAATATAATGATACTAATGCCAAATTTACTTTTGATAATGTAGTATTAATCTGTCGATTAATTGATGGAAAATACCCTAACTACGAAGCTGTTATACCAAAAGAAAATCCAAACAAATTAACTGTTGACAGAGCTTCTTTCTTAAATTCTGTACGTCGTGTATCTATTTTCTCTAGTAAGACAACACATCAAATTCGTTTGAAAATGGCGGGTACTGAATTAAATATTTCTGCAGAAGATTTAGACTATTCTAATAAAGCCGACGAACGATTAAACTGTGATTATCAAGGTGACGATATGCAGATTGGGTTTAACTCTCGTTTTCTTAGCGAAATGTTAAACAACTTAAACTCTAACGACGTTTTAATTGAAATGAGCTTACCAAATAGAGCTGGAATTTTAACTCCAATTGACGGTACTGAAGAAGGCGAGTTAGTAACTATGCTTGTTATGCCAGTAATGTTAAACGGGTAATAAATTTTCCACATATAAAAATTACAAAAGCCACAGAATCAAAACTCTGTGGCTTTTGTAATTTTATTTAATATCTTTCTCTTTCAAAAATGAGAAATAATTGTAAATTTACCTCTTTCAAACTTTATAAATTATAATGGGTAGAATTATTGCAATTGCAAATCAAAAAGGTGGCGTAGGTAAAACTACTACATCTGTAAACTTAGCTGCGGCTTTAGGTGTTTTAGAAAAAAAAGTGTTGTTAATTGATGCTGACCCCCAGGCAAATGCTACTTCTGGTTTAGGTTTAGACGTTGAAAGTATAGAAATTGGAACGTATCAGGTTTTAGAACACACGATCTCTGCGAAAGACACTGTTTTAAAAACTGACTCTCCAAACGTTGACTTAATCCCTGCTCATATTGATTTAGTTGCTATTGAAATTGAATTGGTAGACAAGCAACAACGCGAGTACATGTTAAAAAAAGCGTTAGAAGATATTAAAGATGATTACGATTTTATTTTAATTGATTGCGCCCCATCTTTAGGGTTAATAACTTTAAATTCTCTAGTAGCTGCCGACTCTGTTGTTATCCCTATTCAATGTGAATATTTTGCTTTAGAAGGTTTAGGAAAATTATTAAACACAATTAAGAGTGTTCAAAAAATACACAATCAAGAGCTAGAAATAGAAGGCTTGTTATTAACTATGTTCGATTCTCGTTTACGCTTGTCAAACCAAGTGGTAGATGAAGTACGCAAACACTTCAGTTCTATGGTTTTTGAAACAATAGTACACAGAAATATCCGTTTAAGTGAAGCACCAAGTTATGGAGAAAGTATAATTTCATACGATGCAACGAGTAAAGGTGCCGTAAATTACTTAAATTTGGCGAACGAAATTTTAACTAAAAACGCATAATTATTGTAAATGGCAAAAGCAACAAAAAAACAAGCTTTAGGTAGAGGTTTATCAGCATTATTAAAGGAAACTGCAGAAGTAAATTCGGCAGAAGATAAAAATGCAGATAAGTTAGTTGGAAATATTATTGAAATTGATATCAACTCAATAGATGTAAACCCTTACCAACCTAGGACTTATTTTGATGAAGAAGCGTTGCGCGAATTAGCTAGTTCTATTAAAGAATTAGGAGTTATTCAGCCTATTACTGTACGTAAACTATCAAGCGATAAGTTTCAATTAGTTTCTGGGGAGCGTCGTTTTAGAGCTTCTAAACTTATTGGTAACAAAACCGTTCCTGCTTATATTCGTTTAGCGAACGATCAAGAAATGTTAGAAATGGCGTTGGTAGAAAATATCCAACGTAAAAACTTAGATCCAATTGAAGTTGCTCTTTCTTATCAACGTTTAATTGATGAAATTCAACTTACTCAAGAAGAACTAAGTACTCGTGTTGGTAAAAAACGTTCTACAGTTACTAACTATTTACGTTTACTTAAGCTAGATCCTATCATTCAAACAGGAATGCGTGATGGTTTTATTTCAATGGGACACGGTCGTGCATTGATTAATGTTGATAGTAACTCTGATCAATTAAACATTTATGAGAAAATTGTTCGTGATAAACTATCAGTACGTCAAACTGAAGAACTTGTAAAAAACTTAAAAGCTGGTAAGGTTGCTAAAACAGCCAAAAAGAAAGCTTTACCTAATTACATTTCTGAAAGCGTTAAGGATATTAGCGATTATTTTGGACATAAAATTGATGTTACGGTGAACAATCGTGGAAAAGGTAAAATCTCTATTCCTTTTCATTCAGAAGAAGATTTTAACCGTATTAAAAACTTACTAAAGTAATTGAACGTACGTACTATCATATTCGCTTTTTTTAGTCTTTTTTTGTTTCAAAATACTTTTGCTCAAAAAGATTCTATTGCCGTTAGAGCAAAACAACTTCAGTTAACAAGCGACAAATACAATCCTTTGTCACCTTCAAAAGCTGCCTTTTACTCAGCTATTTTTCCTGGAGGTGGACAAATTTATAATGGAAAGTATTGGAAAGCCCCAATAGTATGGGCAGCAATAGGCGCTAGTGCTTATTTTTACATTGATAATAGCGATCAGTATGATCGATACCGAACAGCTTTTAAACTTCGTAAACAAGGGTTAAAAGACGAATTTACTAGAGAGGACGGAACTGTTCTTATTTCTACTGCTGGTTTAGAAAGTGCACAGAAAACTTTACGAAAAAATAGAGATTTATCATTATTAACTGGTGTGCTTTTATATGTTTTACAAATTGTTGAAGCCAGTGTTAATGCACACTTATTACAATTTGACACAGATGATAGCTTATCTGTAAAACCAGTAATCACTCCAGATCCTTTATTTATCGAAGCTCCTAAAGTTGGTTTAACACTAAAATATTCTTTTTAAGATGAAAATAGCCTTACTTGGTTATGGTAGAATGGGTAAAGAAATTGAAAAAATTGCTTTACAAAGAGGGCATGAAATTGTTATAAAAACTTCTGGAAAAGAAGTGTATGATATTACAAAAGCTGATGTAGCAATAGACTTTAGTATTCCTTCTTCAGCATACGACAATATCAGCAATTGTATTAACAATAATATACCTGTTATTTCTGGAACTACTGGTTGGTTAGATAAATACAACGATATTGTTGATTTATGTAATGACAAGAAAGGTGCATTTATTTATGCTTCTAACTTTAGTTTAGGGGTTAATGTATTCTTTGAACTAAACAAACAGCTTGCTAAAATGATGAGTACTTTAGAACAATACAATGTTTCTATTGAAGAAATTCATCATACTAAAAAGTTAGATGCTCCAAGCGGTACTGCAATTACATTGGCAGAAGGTGTTATTGAAAACACTAACCAAAAAGCTTGGGAATTAGACGAAAAAACATCAGAAGAAAATATTCCTATTAAAGCTATCAGAACTCCGGATGTTCCAGGTACTCACACCGTGACTTACAATTCTGAAATAGATACTATTGATATTAAACACACAGCTCATAATCGTCAAGGTTTTGCTTTAGGTGCTGTAATTGCTGCTGAGTGGTTAAATAATAAAACAGGTGTTTTTACTATGCGAGATGTGTTAAACTTAGGTTAATAACGTAACAAACAACTCAAAAAACACACATATAAAATTGAATTTTATTCCTTAATGGAACTACAAAATATATAGATTATGACATTTACTGAATGGTTTTTATTCTTTTTATTCATACAAGTTGTTCATTTTTTAGGTACTTGGAAGCTATATACTAAAGCAGGTAAAAAAGCTTGGGAAGCTGCTATACCTGTTTATAATGCTATTGTATTGATGCAAATAATAAATCGTCCAAAATGGTGGGTGATTTTATTGTTTATTCCTATAGTTAACCTATTAATGTTCCCTATTATTTGGGTTGAAACTTGTAGAAGTTTTGGTTTTAACAAAAGACCTGATACTATTTTAGCTATTCTAACTTTAGGATTATATATCTATTATATCAATTATTTTACAGATACAAAATATATTGAAAACAGAAGTTTAAAACCAAGATCTCCTTTAGGTGAATGGGTTAGCTCTATTGCTTTTGCTATTATTGCTGCTACTTTAGTACATACTTATATTATGCAACCATACACTATTCCTACCTCATCTTTAGAGAAAACCTTATTAGTTGGTGATTATTTATTTGTAAGTAAGTTTCATTACGGTGCACGTGTACCAATGACTACCGTTGCTGCACCAATGGCACACGATACTATTCCTGGATTGGGTATAAAATCATTTTTATCTGATGATAAAAACAAGGAAGGTTTATTAAACAAGCTTTCTTTACCTTATATGCGTGTTCCTGGCTTTCAAAAAATTAACCGTAATGATATCGTTGTTTTTAGCTGGCCTTCAGACTCTTTAGCCACAATGTGGGGAGATAACTCTGGTAACTTTACCTATAAACCAATTGATAAGCGTACGAACTACGTAAAACGTGCTGTAGGAATTCCTGGAGATAGCTTAGAAGTACGTGATGGTTATGTTTTTATTAATGGAAAGAAAACTGTTTTACCAGATAGAGCGAAACCACAATGGCATTTTATAGTTGATACCAACGGAGAAAAGTTTAGCCAAGGAGCCCTTTCTAGATATAATATTAGAGAAGGACAAGTAATGCCTGATGGTAAATATGCTTTAAACTTAACAGATGAAGAAGCTGCTTTAATAGCTAAAAACCCTATTGTAGAAAGTATTAAAAAACACTTAACTCCAAAAGGAGCTTATGACAAATCAGTTTTTCCTCATGACCCAAGATATGCTTGGTCTTCGGATAATTTTGGACCAATATATATTCCTAAAAAAGGAGCTACTGTTAAATTAAATTCTAAAACAATTCCTTTTTATGAGCAGATTATTCGTAGATATGAGAATAACAATTTAACAATTTTTGGAGACGATATTTATATCAATGGTGAGAAAGCAAAAGAATATACTTTTAAGCAAGATTACTACTGGATGATGGGAGACAATCGTCAACGTTCGTTAGACGCTAGAAATTGGGGGTATGTGCCTTTTGACCACGTAGTTGGTAAACCTGTTATGATTTGGTTAAGTTGGGATGCTAATGCACCTAGTTTTATTGCTAAGTTAAATTCTATTCGTTGGGACAGAATGTTTACAACTGTTGGAGGAAGTGGTAAACCTGTTTCTTACCTTTGGTTAGTTTTATTGTTGATTGGAGGTTATATCGTGTACAGTTTTAGAAAAAGTAAAAAGAAAAAAGCATAATGTCACTTTTTATTCCAACTTATTTTGCTCCTATTTCACAGTATGCAGCAATCTATCAATCGGATGCTATTACTTTTGAAATAGAAGATAATTATCAAAAGCAAACCTATCGTAATCGCTGTTATATTTATGGAGCCAATGGTAAATTAGCTCTTAATATTCCTGTTAAACACAAAACAAAAGAAGGTAGAAAAAAGACCAAAGACACCTTAGTAGAAAATGACTTCCCCTGGCAACAACAACATTTTAAGTCATTACAATCAGCTTATCGTTCTTCTCCATTTTTTGAATTTTTTGAAGATGATTTACAAGCTATTTTCAATAAAAAGTACACGTTTTTACAAGACTTGAATATTGATACTCATTTATTTGTAACTGACGCTTTACAAATTGAGCAACGATTTAACAAAACAACTAGTTACGAGTTAAACTCTGAAAGCAAAGACTTCAGACCTTTAGCTATTGCCAAAAAAGGAGTTGAAATAAAAATGGATTCTTATATTCAAATGTTTGATGATAAATACGGATTTATACCTAATTTATCTATTTTAGATCTTTTGTTTATGGAAGGTGCTAATACTATTAGTTTTTTAGAAAAAATTAATATAAGCCTAAAATAACTTTCTTCATACTATTTTAGTATTTCTTTATTTTTTAACATAAACTAAGAGGTTATTTAGTTATTTTATATATATTTGCCACCGAAGCATTTCCCCCTTTTTAATGTTTCATTTCCCCCTTATTATTAAGAAAAGACTTGTTCCCTTTGTGTGCAGGTCTTTTTACTTTATATACCTTTTGGCTAGATTGTTAATCTGCTCAGAAATAGATAATTTTACTACGACAAAGACATAAATTACTATAATTAATATACTCTTTAAAACAATGTTTACTATTGGGTGAATTGGAAAGTCAAAAAGATAAAACTTAGGTATTGAAAAATTCCAAAAGTTAAACCCTAAAAACATAATTAAGACAATAAGAATCATTAAAAATGTTTTATTAGTAAAAGGGGTCATATTAAACTTTTCTTTTACAAACCATAGTTTAAAGGTATTAAACACCAAAACTGTAATAAGTGTTGCTAGTGCCAACCCTTTTGTTCCCATTTCTAAATCATTAAAAAAGTAACTATTTAAAAAATATACAGAAAAGGCCATTCCTAAACCTACAGGTAACGTAATACGATAAAATTTAGAATTACTTATAATAGCACCATTACTACCTAATGACATTAAAAATAACTTTGCAGACGAAATCAATAATACTACTAATACTCCTTCTTTTCCATAATTTTTATTCGGCATCAACCTGAATAACTCCTCCACATTACAATTTACTAAGACAAAAAACAGCCCGCCAATCAACAATAAATTAATAGAACTCTTCTTATATAAACTTTCTGTTTCTTTTGGGTTATCTTCATTAAGAGCCTTAGAGGTTAATGGCTGTAAAATTTGCCCCATTGCCCTACTTGGTGCCTCTATAAATGATCCTATAAACACAGCTACCGTATAATATGCAGCTGTAGCAAAACCTTCTTTCCCTGGTATCATTACTTTGTCTATATCTAAGATAATAGCTCCTGCACTACCTGCTAAAATGATATAAAAAGTGTATCGTAAAACTTCTTTAAAGTTGTTTGGTAAACTGAAGGTAAATTTTGGTGTATATAGACGAAAAGCATACCCCATCATTAAGAGTACTCTTAATATGTAAGCTATTGACATATATACTAAAAACTCTTCTTTTGTTATAAAGTTAAAATACACAGCAAAAAGTAAAACCATCACAGCTACTCTATTGTATAATTCCTTTAAAATATTCCCAAAAACCGATTGCATTTGTACTCTTGCCCAAGAATAAAACACTTCAAAATAAGCACAAGCTACAGCGATAATATAAATATAAATAGTATAATCTTCAATTATGAGGTTGCCTCCACTTCCATTTTCTACCACATAACTCATAATCCAATTATGAAATAAACTCCAAAAATATCCTATTGGAATCGCTATAAATAATGGTAAAAAAATTATAGAGCTTAAAAATTTATCTTTTTCTACTTTTGAAGTATATCCAGAAAAAAACTTGATAATTGTAAAGTGAACTCCAAAGGCTGTAACAGGCATAATTAAGTTTGAAGCCGAAAAAACATAGGTTGCTAATCCATAATACTCATCTCCTAAAAATCGTGTATATAACACCAAAGTATTAACACCTCCAATCAAAAATCCTAAATAGATTATTAGAGTATTCCTGAACGATTGTTTAAATACAATTCCCAATTTATTCTTTTATTAATTTTAATATTGATTGATATATTTTTTCTCCAACATTATCTCCATATAACGGCTCTTTAAAATCTTTTGATGTAGCTAAAAACTGTTGAAAATAATTAATTATTTTTCCTGAATTAGCTCCTGTTATAGCTCCATAACCATTACTTACTAACTCTTTCCATTCTGTTTCTTCTCTTGCTATAACACAAAACTTCTTATTAAAGAAAGCCTCTTTTTGTAAACCTCCACTATCAGTTATAACAAGAGCACAATTTTTTAATAACTCTAACATAGAAAAATACCCTACAGGTTCAATAAAGGTTATATTAGACTTTAATTTGTACTTTTCTAACATTTTTTTTGTCCTTGGATGCAATGGCAATACTACTTTTTTAGAAACATTAATTTTTTCAAGAGCTTCAAAAATATTAGCTAATCTCTCTTTTTCATCAGTATTTTCTTGACGATGAATTGTTGCTAACACAAACTCTTTTTTCTCTAAACCTAAGTCTTTAATAATAGTTGACTTCTCTTCGGAAACTTGATTATAAAACTCTACAGCATCTTTCATGATATCACCATGCTTTTCTATCAAAATATCAAAACTATCAAAACCTTCATTTCTCAGGTTTGATACAGCAGTATCTGTTGGACAACTTAGTAGGTTTCCTATTCTATCTGTTAAAATACGATTTATTTCTTCAGGCATTTGCATATTGAATGAACGCAAGCCCGCTTCAATATGTACTACTTTTATATGTAGTTTTTTAGCTGCTAAAGCTCCTGCTAACGTCGAATTTGTATCTCCATATACAACAACTGCATCTGGCTTTTCTAATACTAAAATTTCTTCTATTTTCTCTAACATTTGCCCCGTCATAGCACCATGACTTAAACCATTGATATTTAAATTATATTTGGGGTTAGGTATTTGCATTTCTTCAAAAAAAACAGCGCTCATGTTAGCATCAAAATGTTGCCCTGTATGCACTATTATTTCTTCTACTTCATTATGCTTTTGAATCACTCTACTTAATACAGCTCCTTTTACAAACTGTGGACGTGCTCCTAATATGGTTATTATTTTTTTCAAGAATTAACGACTTTTTTTAATACTATAGATAATTTCTCTGTTAACTTTTTCCGATGATATTGCTCTATGTTTTTAGAATTAACCTCTAAAATCCCTTTCTTATATTGATTATAAAGAAGTTTAATTTCTTTTTTCATTTTTACTAAATCATCAAAACCAACAATAGTTCCTGAGTTAGTTTTAGCAAGTATTTCTGCTAAATCACCATCTTCTGGACCTACTGCTAAGATAGGACGTTTTGCTTGTAAATATTCAAATATTTTACCTGTAATAATTCCTTTAGCACTTGGTACTTTATTTACTGCTAACAATAAAACTTGTGATGTTTGTTGTTGTTGTTGTGCTTTTTTATGAGGTAGATAAGTAATTTTTGTAATATTTTTAAATTGATGTGTTTCTAAAGATTTTTTAACTCCTTTCGCTATTTTCCCTATTAGTTTAATTTCTAAATCTTCTGTAAACTCTTTATCTTCTTTACATAACTCTGATAATGCTTTCCATAAAACTTCAGGATTCCTATCATCATTCATCAAACCTATATGCGTAATTGAAAACTTTTTATCTAGTATTACATTTGTTTCTCTACTTTCTTCTGCATCAAAACCATTAGTAATAACATGAATATTATTAGAAAATTTTTCATAATTCTTTTTCATAGTTTTACCTACAACTAATACCGCATTGGCATATCTTAACACTTCCTGCTCCAATTGATGATGTGTTGCTTTTGATTTTTGCGTGAGTGGTAATTGATGAAAATAATCAATATCTGTCCAAGGGTCACGGAAGTCTGCTACCCACTTCAATCCTAATTCTTTTTTAAGCTTTAATCCGATTAAATGCAAGCTATGTGGTGGTCCAGTAGTTATAATAGCATCAATAGTATTTTCTTTTAAATATTTTTTTAGCTTATTAACTGAAGGCTTTACCCAAAACCTTCTTGCATCAGGAATGAAATAATTAGCTCGAACATATTGCATTACCTGACCTATTAAACTTGGATTAGGATCTAAAAAACCAGCACTTGTTTTCGTTTCTTTTTTCTTGAAAACAGATAACAAGTCATTAGGTTCCCAAATTGAGTTTCTTAAAACCGTTAAATTTTCAGGAAGATCTTTTTTTAATGTTGTATCAACTATCGGATATTTAGCATCTTCAACTGTGTAAACTATTGGTTCAATATTAAAATTTCGCAAATATTTTACAAACTTCAACCATCTTTGTATACCTGAACCTCCTGCCGGCACCCAATAGTATGTAATTATTAATACTTTCAAATTAAACTATTGTATAGGTTTATTAATTCTTTTGAGGTTTTATCCCATGTAAATTCATTTCGAATAAAAGCTTCTCCGTTTTTTCCTAATTCTTTTCTCAGCAGCTCATCTTTATATAACCTCAGTACTTTATCAGTAAAATCTTCTACATTTTTTGCTTCATGTATCAATCCGGCATTTACTTTTTCTACTATGTTTTTTTGAGCTGTTGCATCGCTTACCAACAAAGGTTTCCTTAAACTCATGTACTGGAATAATTTATTAGCATGTGTAGTATCGTGATGTAAATTTCTATGTAAAGGAGACAAACAAACACTACTCTGTTTTATATACTTAGGAAATGTAGTTTCTTCTTGCCACCCTTCAAAACATACTTGTTCTTCAACTTTTAATTCTTCAGATAACTTTTTTAATTTAGTGTTTAGACTTCCTACAATTACTAATCGAATATTCTCTATTTCCTTTTTTAATGCTGGTAAACTTTTAATTGCTGTAGCTACTCCCCTTCTCTCTCCTGTATCTCCTATATATAGTAAGTTAAAAGTATCTCTTTTTGAGCTTTCTTCAAAATTATCTTGCTTTTCAAAAAATGATTTTCTTACTGTATTAGGAACAACAATAACTTTATCAGATTTTATTTTTGTTCTCTTATATATTTCCTCTTTTGCTTCTTGAGTAACAACTATTACTTTACTAGCTTTCTTAATAAGTTCTTCTTCTTTTTGCTTCCATTTGTTTGTTGATATTAAAATATTTTGCGGAAACTTTTTTAAATGAGGATAAAATCTCATTATCTCAGGCCTATTTTCATGTAAATCTAATACAACCGGGAGCTGCTTCTTTTTATTGGCTAACATTACAGCTTCAGCTACAACCATATCATGTATATGAATAGCCTCTATATCATATTTATTAAGAAAATGGATTATCTTTTTCTTTAGTGAAAGAGAATATAATGGGATAGTATAAGCCAAAGCAGATAACTTATACTCTAACTTATTTGACTCATATCTTTTTACTTTTATTTTACCTACAAGTTCTGATGTTGGCTCATTACCATAAGTTAAACAAAATAAAAAAACCTCATGTCCAGATTTTATTAATTCTATTGCTTCATTATGTACTCTAGGGTCAGGAGGAAACGTCTTATCTAAAACCATTCCTATCTTCATCCCTTTCTCTCTTTCTCAGCATATACAGCATAATACCTAGGTGTATATTTTCTTAAAACAGGTCTTATACCCAACTTATTTATTGGACTTGTCCATTTTTCAGTATCAACAATATTCCAACCTGATTTTTCTAATAACCAATCATACTGCCAGTCTTCAAACTCATGATAATGTCTATCCCACATATCTGTTTTGCTTCTGTACGCACTTGCAAACCACAACTTTAAAGGAACAGTGGTTATTATTTTTTGTGCTTCAATTTCTCTTAACACGTTAAATGGTGCTAATAAATGTTCAAAAATCTCAAAAGCCGTTACTGCATCTACATTATAATCTTTTACAATTTGGGGTAATAAATCTAAATCTTCCCCATTTGTATTATAAACTGTATATCCATTTTCTTCCATAATTTCAGAAAACGGGTTACGCACTCCTAAATCTAGTATTGTAGCAGGAGCTGTAAGATGTTTTTGTAAAAACTGAAGTGTATGGTTATATCTTTTCTTTGGTAGTTTAAAATACATGAAATTTATTTTAACACAAATGTATTACTATTTTATCATTTCGTGTAATAAACCTTTTAATTGAGTTTAATTAAATATTATACAAAAAACATAAAAGCGAAAGATTAATCTTTCGCTTTTATAAAATATTAATTTTCCATAGCAACTTGTACTTATCTAGTACGTTTTGTTTAATGCAAACATATTATTGTTTTATTTAAAAATAAAATATTATATCCCGTATTTTATAAAAAGCACAGTTAAATTAATGTATATTTGAGAGCTTTTTATGAGGTTATTTGAGAAAAAGAATTCTTAATTACTTAAACTATTCTAATGATTAGGTTTATACTTATAACATTAATTACTTTATTTTTTTCATTAAATACAGTATCACAAACAATATATTTAGATTCTATAAACCGAAGTAAGATTGACTTTTATAAAAACATTAATACTGATAGCTTGTTCTTTTATTGTGATAAGTTAGAAAATTCTAACAATATTTGTACAAAAATAGAAGCTGCTACTGATAAAATTTATGGACTTTATAGATTAAAAAGATACGATGAAGCTGCAACTTCTTCTAATAAGGTAATAACACAAATTGATTCTTTACTCCAAAATAATAACTTGACTTGCCTTATTGATAGAAAAATTGCTTCTTTAAATAGGCTTTTTTGGATAAAAAAAAATCAAGAAAAGTACGAAGAAGCTTACTCTATACTTATTAAGTATGAAAAAGAAATAATTAATCATCCTATAAAAGATCAAAAATGGATTAGAAATAAATTGGGACTTGTTCTTAGTAAAGCTGTAATAAAAAATAAACTTAACATGCAAGAAAAAGCTAAAAGTATACTACTAAAAGCTATTTCGGAATCAAAAAAAACTGTTCTTAAAGATTTTCAAAAAAACAATTTTTTTCTTCAATGGAAAGCTAACTCTTTTAATTGCCTTGGAAACACATATATTTTAATTAACAATAAAAACCCAAATACCATTCTCCTGGATTCTGCTGACTATTACTTTGACAAAGCTTATAAATTAACACAACAATTTACTCCTCAACATAAAGACTCTAAAATATATTATTACTTAAGAAAAACTAAAGTTTTAATGGCTAAAAAAGAATTTTCTAAAGCTATTGATTTAATTAATAATTATAAAAATATAAGTAATGGTTATTCTTATTTTAACAAAGAATATTACCTAAAAGCCATTTGTTTTCACAACTTAAAAAATTCTGATTCCGCTATTTACCATTCTAATAAATTATTAATGAATTATAAAAAATGTGAAAGGAGTAAACTTATTACTATTTACGACATTCTCTCAAAAGAATATAATAATTTAAATAAACTGGATAGCGCTTACAAGTACTCTAAACTTACTTTAGAACAACATCATTTAACAAAAGATACTAAAGACAAAACTTTCAATCTTTTTTACAACAATAATTTTGCTCAAGCTCAAAAGCTTAAAAAAACTATAGAACAAAGAGAAGCAGAAAAACAGCGTAACCTCATTATTTCTTTTATTATTTTATTATTAACTTTTTTCGTTATTACTTTTTATTTATTTAAAAAAGAAAAAGATAAGAAGAAGAAACTTATATCTGTAATAAGCAACAATAAAACGACAGAAATAGAAAAAAAAGAATACAATATTGATGAAATCTTAGAAGCTAAAATTCTTAATGAATTTAGGAATATTGCTAATAGTTTAGATTTTTTAAAACCTGATTTTTCAGTTAACTACATTGCTGAAAAATTAAATACCAATACTACTTATATTTCTTTTGTTTTTAATAAGTATTACGAAGAGTCTTTTAAACAATACTGTACTAAGCTTAAAATTAACTATGTAGTACATAAATTAAAGACAGACAAAAACTTTAGAAAATATTCCATTCAAGCCATTGCTGAAGAAATAGGTTATACCAACGCATCTGCTTTTACAAGAGCGTTTAAAAAACATATTGGTGTAACCCCTTCTGTATTTTTAAAAGACCTTGAAAATTAGTTCTTCTTCTTTTTTATAACAAACCAACCAATAGGTATTATAAGGAGTAAAGCATAACAAATTAAAGACAATGAACTTCCTGTTTTAATTACTGAAGGCTCATATTTAAAAGTTATTTTATGTTTTCCTGCAGGAACTTCTATTCCTCTTAAAACATAGTTTACTCTATAATATGGCACACTTTCTCCATCAATATAAGCGTTCCATCCATCTTTGTAATAGATTTCAGAAAATACAGCAAATTGTTCTGAAGTTGTACTTGCTTCGTATATCAATTCAGTAAGATCTTTCTTCACAAGATTAATGGTAGCAATTGAATCTTTTTGAAACACATCGGCTTTTAGATTAAACTCGTTTGAGTTTATAACCGCTTCTGATTTAGTATTCAAACTATCTAATGCTATAATTTCTTCATTAGCTGAAGATACTTTTTTTAATGAGTTTACAAACCATGCATTCCCATTAGCTTCTGGATTCTCTTGAAATTGTTCATCGCTAATAATAAAGTACTTAGTATTTAACATATTTAGCACTTCCATATTATTTTTAGCTATTTGATAATCAAACAATTCTTGATAACGTTTCATTTTGGCAGCATGGTATCCTCCTATCGAATTGTGGAAATAAGAAGTTCTACCATCTTGCATAGGACTTACGCTAAAATTAACAACTCTGTAATGCCCTTTATCTTTTAAAATTTCTGTATCAGCTTTTGTTGCTGTAAATGGTTTTTGTACTCTTCTAGCTGAAGTAAAATCTTCCTTATTAACATAGTTAGCATCTATTGAGACCAAATCAAAAATTATCAATCCTCCCAATACAATTAACATAGGTACTTGCTTCAATTTTCCTTTCAAATAAAACCACAACATTCCTGCAACAACTAAAACCAATAAAAGAGAACGTAAACTATCGTTAAATAACATTGATTTTCTATCTGCAATTAAAGCATCAATTAACTCTGGAAGTTGCTGATATTGTGCATCACGTAATCCTTCAAAAGCGAACAAACTAGATCCAAACAGTAAGAATAGCAAAGAAATTCCTCCAACAATGTAAAAAGCTTTCTTTACTGCATTTTCTTTTTCTTCGGAAGAATTCTCAGAAGAGAAAAATTCTTTTAATGCCAGAATTCCTAACAAAGGAACACATAATTCTGCTATTACTTGAATAGACGATACTGCTCTAAATTTATTATATAAAGGTATATAGTCAATAAAGAAATCAGTTATTATAGAAAAGTTTTTACCCCAACTTAATACGATCGAAAAAATGGTAGCTGCAACCAGCCAATATTTTAATCGTCCTTTTACTAGAAAAATTCCTAAAAAGAATAAGAAAAAAACTATCACACCAATATAAGCTGGTGCTTCAACAATAGGTTGTTTCCCCCAATAAGTCAACACTTGACTAGAATACTCTTTTGCTACACTTTTACCAGCATTTTGCTCTAAAACTTGATAAAAGTTTGAGTCTTCTTCCAACTCTTCAACTGTTCCTCCTCCCATAAAACGAGGAATCATCAAGTTAAATGTTTCGGCTATTCCATAGCTATATTCAGTTATATACTCCTTATCTAACCCAGTAGACTTTTCTTTTGATGTTCCATCAGGGTTAATTGTTAGTTCTGATTTTCCTCTCGTACTATAATCAGCATACTCTTTCATTGCTAACAACCTAGTAGAATTAGCTCCAATACCAATTAACATTGCTGCAACCAAAATAGCTGATTGTTTAAAAAACACAGGTAATGTTCTCGATTTAAAAGCTTCAACACCTTCAACAATTACCAAAATCAACAAACAAAACCCTAAATAATAAGTCATCTGTGGATGATTTGAATAAACTTCTAAAGCCATTGCTAAAGCCGTTAAAATAAACCCAAATAAATATCGTTTTCTAAAAATATAAATTACTCCTGCAATCACCATTGGCATATAACCTATAGCATGTGCTTTCGCATTGTGTCCTGCTCCAAAAATAATTATCAGATAAGTAGAAAACCCAAAGGACAAACTTCCTAAAATAGCCAGCTTCCAATCTACTTTTAAGGCAGTTAATAATAAGAAAAAACTTAAAAAATATAAGAAAAGATAATCCGCAGGTCTAGGTAAAAAGCGAATAACTTTATCAACATAACGTACAAAGTCATTCGGATAATAAGCACTTACCTGATATGCTGGCATTCCACTAAAAGCATTATCTAACCAATAAGGCTCTTCTCCTTTTTCAGCTCTATATTCTTTTACATCTTTTGACATTCCTATAAACTGAGTAATGTCACTTTGTTTAATTTGTTTTCCGCTTAAAACCGGGTTAAAATACAATACAGATGCTATTGCAAAAACAATAATTGCTATTGCAAACGGTAAAAATTTCTTTAAGTTCATGGTTAGTCTATTTCTTCATAGTCAACGTACTCGCCAACAGAATTATTACTTTCTTTAGAATTACTTGGCTTTTTATCAATAACAGTTTTTCCTACTTCAACATCAGATGCTTGTTGTTGGTTTCTATACTGTTGTGCAGCTTTCTTTTGTACTTTGTCTACTGCTTTTTTTATTAAGTATGGTCCAAAAAGTTTCGCTAAAAACTTAATAACGTAATAAACTAACAGAATAATTAATATGGTTTTTAAAAAATTCACAGGTCCAGCTTCATTTAAATATGTCATCTTTTTCTTAAAATAAAAAAATCAATCAAAAATAACAATTTGAAGCAAAAGGAAGCGTTAAGAGTTTACAAAACTTATATTATATAGGTAATTGTATTTTTACGTATGTTTGTACAACCTGAAAATTTGGATTTATTATATGATTAAGAAACTTCTTATCCTTTTTGTTTTTTGCTCTATTCTAACTACTAACGCGCAATATACACCTGTTATAAATTCAAATAAGCCAGGTTTTTCTGAAAGCCCTTATAGTGTTGGCTCGGGTGTTTATCAGTTCGAAACAAGTATTTTTTATAGAAAAATGAATGCTACACCAACTTTTAGCAATCCTGAAGCCTTAGGATTAAACTTGTTTTTTAGAACCAGCTTTATTTCTGAAAAATTAGAAGTAAACTTTAATACTTCTTTACAAAGAGATAAAATAGCATTTAAAAACATTTTTGAGTCATCATATAATAAAACAGGGTTAAGTCAATTTAGTCTAGGTGCAAAATATCTGATTTATGCTCCTAAATATGATGATAAGAGCAAAGAAATAAGAAGTTGGAAAAAAAGACATTCTTTCGACTGGAAAAGGTGGATACCACACATTGGTGTTTCTGCTGGTATAAATATTGGAAGTTTTTTAACTGATTACCACGAAAGAGGTGGGTTTAGTCCTAAAGTTGGTATTTTATTACAAAATGAATTTTCTGACAAATTAAATGTAATCACTAACCTACATTATGATTATATTGGAACTGATTTTTCTCAACTTTCTTACATAGTAACGGGTACCTATAACTTTAATGATTATTGGTCTGGTTTTGCTGAAATACAAGGTATTTTTGAAGAATATGAGAAAAAAACTAATATAGGAGCAGGTGCCGCCTATCTTTTTAGTGAAAACTTACAGTTCAATGCTTCTTTAAGGGCAAACTTACAACAAGATGAAATTGGTATATATAGTTCTTTAGGAGTATCATACAGACTTAATAGACATAAAGACGATTTTGTTGAAATAGATGAATTTGGAAATAAGATTGAAGAAGAAAAACCTGTTAAATATGACGAAAACAGAAATTTCTTTGGTCGAATGTTTAGTAAAGTAGGAAAACTATTTTCTAAAAAAGAGAAGAGAAAAGTTGATTTAGATAATGACTCAGGTAATGGAGAGCTTTTAAACGAAAAACCTAAGAGAGAGCGCCAAGGATCTTTGGTTGATATGATTGTTAAAGAAGATAAAAAACAAAAGAAAAAAACAGCTAAAGAAGAAAGAAAAGCTGCTAAAAAAGCTAAGAAAAAAGCCGAAAAAGAAGCGAAACGCAAAGAAAAAGAACGCTTAAAACTTGAGAAACAAATTAAAAAAGAAGAAGAAAAAGAGGCTAAGCGTAAAGAAAAAGAACGTTTAAAGCTTGAAAAAGAAATAAAAAAGCTAGAAGAAGAAATTAAAAAAGAAGAACAACAAGAGAAAGAAAAGGAAAAAGAAAAGGAGGATAATTAAAAGCCTTAAATTTGTAAAATGATTCAAATTAAAGAAATAACTACCAAAAAGGGAATGAAACAGTTTGTTAAGTTTCCTTTTTCTCTTTATAAAAACAATAAGTACTGGGTTCCTCCTATTATTAAGGATGAAATTGAAAGCTTTGACAAAAATAAAAATCCTGTTTTTGAACATGCCAAAGCTCGTTTTTTCTTAGCATTAAAAAACAATGAAATAGTTGGTAGAGTTGTAGCTATTATCAATTCTTATGAAGTAGAAAAGCAGCATATAAAAAAAATACGTTTTGGCTGGTTTGATGTTATTGATAATATTGAAGTATCTAAAGCTTTACTAAATAAAGTTGCTGAAATAGGTCGCGAAAATAACTTAGAATACATAGAAGGTCCTGTTGGTTTTAATAATTTAGATAAAACAGGAGTTCTTATTGAAGGGTTTGACCACATTGGAACTATGATTACATGGTACAATCATCCTTATTATGCGAAACACCTAGAGTATTTAGGGTTTACAAAAGAAAAAGAATACATCGAAAGTATATTCTCTTTCAGTAACGTTGATATTAAGAAATATAGAAAGGCTAGTAATATAATTCAAAGGAGATACAACTTAACTCCTTTAAACTTTACTTCTACAGATAAAATTATGCCTTATGTTGATGAAATGTTTAACTTGTTTAGTAAAACATATTCCAAACTATCAACTTATGTGCCTATTTCAGATGCTCAAATAGCTTATTTTAAAAAGAAATATATAAGCTTTATAAACCCTGAGTATATAAAATTTGTTGTTGACGAAAATCATAAACTAGTCGCATTTGCTATTGTTATGCCTTCTTTTTCTAAAGCTTTACAAAAAGCAAAAGGAAAACTTTTTCCTTTCGGAATTTTCCACTTGTTGAATGCAAGAAAAAACTCTAAAGATGTTACTTTTTATTTAATTGGAGTTGATCCCGAATATCAAAACAAAGGAGTTACAGCCATTATTTTTGAGCAATTTCATCCTATATTTTTGGCTAAAGGAATTCAAAACTGTATTAGAACCCCTGAACTTGAAGAAAATCATGCAATTCATCAAATTTGGAAAGATTTTAGTCCTAAAATTCACAAAAGAAGAAGAACATACAAACTCGATTTATAATGCAACTTTTTTATAATCCGGATTTATTAATCACTTCAAAAGAAATTACTTTCAACAAAGATGAAAGTCGTCATATAATTCGTGTTTTGCGGAAAAAAGAAGGAGATATATTGCATATCACCAATGGAAATGGTATCCTATTTTTTGCTGAAATAATTATTGGAAATGATAAAAAGTGTATTGCCAAAATTATTAAATACGAAGAAAAACCTAGTACAAGAGATTATTATTTACACGTAGCTATAGCACCTACGAAAAACAACGATCGCTTAGAATGGTTTTTAGAAAAAGCTACAGAAATTGGTATTGATGAAATAACCCCTATTATTTGTAAAAACTCAGAAAGAAAAGTTGTAAAAGTTGACCGTTTAGAAAGAATTATACAATCTGCAATGAAACAATCACTACAATTTACATTGCCTAAACTTAACCCTCCAATAAATTTTTCTGACTTCATAAAAAATGATTTTTCAGAAGAAATTTTTATTGCTCATTGTGAAAATGACACTGAAAAAAAGTTTTTAAAAAACGTTGCTTCTCTAACATCAAAATATACAGTGCTTATTGGACCCGAAGGTGATTTTTCTCCTGAAGAAATACAAGAGTCATTAAACAAGAAATTCATCCCTATTTCTTTAGGAAAGAATAGACTTAGAACAGAAACCGCAGGCTTAAATGTAGTTCAAAGCATATCCTATTTACATCAATAATTCATTTTTCGTATATTTAGCTCTTTTAAAGTGTTTTATTTTGACTACAGCAGATTTTTTTAATCTCTTTTTGTTAATTAGTGCCATTCATGGTTTTGCTTTTAGTATAATACTTTTTTGTTCTAAAAATGGACGAGAAAAAAGTATGATATACTTAAACCTTTTAATTTTGGCAATTTCTCTAAACAATATTCAATCTTGGGTTTTAGAAAAAGAATTATTTCAGCATAAGTTTGCTTTAGATTATGTACAAATACCTTGGCATTTTTTAGCAATGCCTTTTTTGTATATGTTTTTAATTCACTACCTAAACCTTGCTGAAAAGTCGTACAAAATATTAAAATTAATTATTCCTATTTTTTTTATTCTTATAATTAGCCAAATTAGCTTTGTTCTATATTACAGTGATTCTGCTTCAAGAGAGTATTTAAATTATACTTATGAACGGTATACCTCCATCGAGGAAATATTTAGCTTAACTACTTCGTTAAGTATTTTTTTTTATTCATTTTATATTTTATATAAGAAAGAAAAGCTCTTTCCTAAAATTTTATCGTTTGATAATCTTAGATGGATTTATACTTTTTTTATTTTAACTTCAATTGGATATGCTCTTTGGATTTTAGCCTTAATTATTAAAGTAAAAATGAACTTTACCGGTTTCTTATTCTCTTATTACCCTTTAAGAGTTTACACTACTGTTTTAATTTACTGGTTAGGTTATCAAGGTTTAAGACAAATTCGTGTATTAAAAGAGCGTAAAAAAATTAGAGAATCTCTTTTAATTGATTTAAATGATGACTTTGGTATAGATTTAATTAATTTAAACACAAATAAATGTTTTTCTCAAAACCAAATAGACAAACAACAAGAACAGTTTAATGAAATAGACCAATTTATTAGATCAAAAAAGAAATATTTATTAAATAAATATACTTTACAAGACTTATCAAAAGATACTAAACTAAGTTCTAGTACTCTTTCTCTTATTATAAATAGTGTTGCTAAAAAGTCTTTTACTGATTACTTAAATGAAATGAGAGTAAATTTTGCTAAGACTCTTTTAGTTGATTCTGATTATGCTGACTATACAATAACTTCAATAGGCTTGGAATCTGGATTCAACTCTAAATCTACGTTTTATACCGTTTTTAAAAAGCATACAGGTTATACACCTGTTCAATTTAAAAACTTATCTGTAATTGTTTTAAATTAATTTTATAATCTTTTTATAAAAAGACAGTTCGAAAACATCCAAAATGGACGTTTTCGAACCCTTATATTTTACTCTTAAGCTATATTTGTGATGAGAAATTAAAAAATTAGTAATTGAAAATAGTTGAAGGGGTTTTCAATTTATAATGTGAAATTTCTAAAAAATTTATTGAGGTGTAATTTATTTCTCAATTACGAAGAAGAGGAAGCTATAGCTTAAAAACATCAATATTTATTATTGGTGTTTTTTTTTATTTAAGAACTACATAATACTTTATTAATTAGCTTTCATATTCAAAAGAATTATTTTTTTAAAGAAAAGAAGGCGATAACAAATTTATTAGTGTTTTTTTATTGTTGTTTTACTATATTGCTTTTAAATTCAAGTTAATTCATGAAAAACCTCACCCTGCTTTTTATTTTTCTATTAAGTCAAAATATTTTTTCTCAAGAAATAGCTGTTATACAATATAAAGGAGGTGGTGATTGGTATGCAAATCCTACAGCTTTACCTAACCTTGTAAAATTCACTAATCAAAACACGAAAACCCAGATTGACAAAAACATACAAAACATTACGCTAGACGACGAAACTATCTTTGACTACCCAATAGTTTTCATAACCGGACATGGTAATATTTTATTTACAAATAATGAAATTTCAATACTAAGAAGTTATCTTATTTCAGGAGGCTTTTTACATGTATCAGATAATTATGGTCTTGATAAATACATACGAAGAGAATTAAAAAAAGTTTTTCCTGAATTACAACTTCAAGAAATTCCCAGCAATCACCCTATTTATCATCAAACTTTTTCCTTTCCTAAAGGCTTGCCAAAAATTCACGAACATGATAAAAAACCTCCTCAAGGTTTTGGTTTGTTCTATGAAGGTAAACTTATAGTTTTTTATGATTACGAAAGTGATTTAAGTGATGGATGGGAAGATGCTGCCGTACATAACAATCCAAAAGAAACTAGAACAAAAGCTCTACAAATGGGAGCCAACATAATAGAATATGCCTTTAAACATTAACACTTTACAAATTGATAGTATTAAGATTAATTTTGATACTGAAGCTTTATGGATACTTAATGTTGCTCTAGCTATCATTATGTTTGGTATTGCTTTAGATATGAAGGTAGAGGATTTTAAAAGACTTATTAATGAACCTAAAATATTATTTGTCGGATTATTATCTCAGTTTATTTTACTTCCTTTTTTAACCTTTATCCTTATCAATATTATTAACCCATACCCTAGTTTTGCTTTAGGCATGATTATGATTGCTGCTTGCCCTGGAGGAAATGTTTCTAACTTTTTTAGTAAAATGGCAAAAGGCAACGCTGCATTATCTGTTAGTTTAACAGCATTTTCAACGATAATTTGTTTAGTAATGACCCCGTTAAACTTACAATTATGGGGTAGTTTATACGGGCCTACTAACGAAATTTTAAAAAGTGTTTCCTTAAACCCTTTTGAACTTTTTAAACTTGTCCTTCTTATTTTAGGAATTCCGATAGTTTTAGGAATGTTAGTTAATCACTATCATCATGAAATGGCTAAAAAAATCAATAAACTTTTACGTCCATTTTCTATTTTCTTTTTCCTTTTATTAATTGTAATAGCCCTTTATGATAACGCTGATGTTTTTAAAGACTATATACATCTAGTTTTATTTCTTGTAATATTTCATAATATTTATGCGTTTATTATAGGTTATGTAACTGCTAAATCTTTTAA
Organism: Tenacibaculum sp. Mcav3-52; assembly: GCF_022347665.1. NCBI lineage: Bacteria > Pseudomonadati > Bacteroidota > Flavobacteriia > Flavobacteriales > Flavobacteriaceae > Tenacibaculum > Tenacibaculum sp. Mcav3-52. Next base: position 31,267 of record NZ_JAKRGE010000002.1, read on the forward strand.
ATTAAATAAAAAGGACTCTAAAACTATTTCTATGGAAACAGGAATACAAAATGGTGGTTTAGGGTTACTACTTATTTTTAGTTTTTTTGATGGCCTAGGAGGAATGGCCCTTCTTGCTGCGTTTTGGGGTGTTTGGGATATTTTTTCAGGAATAATGTTAGCTACTTACTGGGGAAGAAATAAATAATACATGAAAACACTGTTGTACTACTTTTTTAAAGCTTTTGTAAAAACTGGCTTATTCTTTTACTCTAAAAAGACAACGATTATTGGAAGTGAGCATATTCCCAAAAAAGAAGCCGTAATCTTTACAGCTAATCACCCAAATGGCTTAATTGACCCTATACTTATAGCTACACATATAAAAAGGAGAATAAACTTTTTAGTGCGTGCAGCTGTATTTAACAACCCTATTATTGCTAAGTTTTTCAACTCGCTTGGAATGATGCCTATTTATCGTATTAGAGACGGTGTACAACAACTTAGTAAGAATGAAGAAATTTTTAATAAATGTCAACTCCTTTTAAAGAATAATAAAACTTTACTAATCTTTCCTGAAGGAACACACAAAAAAGACAGAGCTATTAGACCACTTAGTAAAGGCTTTACAAGAATTATTTTTAAAACTTTAGATAATTTCCCTGACACTCGAATAAATATTATTCCAGTAGGAATTACATATCAAAACGTATCTAGCTACCCTTCAAAAACTGCTATCCATTTTGGTTCTCCAATTTTGGCTAACGATTATTACGACAAACAAAACATAAATAAATCTGTAAAACACATAAAAGAGCTTGTTTCAAATCAATTAGAAAACTTATCTGTTCATATAGAACAAAATGAAAGTTATGAAACTACCTTAGCTAATTTAAATAATGCTCAAGTAGATTTTACTAAAATTGATGAAATAAACAGTATTGTAAGAAATAAAAAGGTACTTGTACAAAAAAAGCGTAGTATTAACTACGCTCTCCCTTTATTCTTTTTAATTGTTTTAAATAGTTTAGTTCCATATTCAATTTGGAAATTTTTAAGTAGAAAAATCGATGAAATAGAGTTTATAGATACCTTTAGATTTGGTGTAAACGCTATTTTATTTCCTTCCTTTTATTGTATACAAAGTTGGATAATATCTATATTTTGGGGTTGGAAAATAGCTTTAATCTACTTTTTCACTTCCTTTTTACTTATTCTTTTATATACCAAATTATCACCTACTCCACCATCAAAATAGCATCTTGAATATCTTGTTGAATTTTGGTACGTATATTACTTTTTACTAAACCATAATTTCTCATTGTTGGATAAATTCTGTTTGATAAAAACACATACACGACACCTGTTGCTGGGTCTGCCCAAGTATACGTTCCAGTAAAACCACTATGTCCAAAACTCACATCCGAAACACAGCCACAAGTTGCTTTTACTTTGGGGTTTAATTGTGGTTTATCAAAACCTAACCCTCTACGTACTCTTTTGTTTTCATAATAGCGTTTATTAAACTTATGCACTGTTTCTGGCTCTAAGTACTTCTTTCCTCCATAAGATCCATCCTGTAAAAACATTTGCATAATTTTAGCTACATCATTTGCATTTGCAAACAACCCTGCATGCCCTCCTACTCCACCTAACATAGCTGCTCCCATGTCGTGAACATAACCATGAACTAATTGATGTCTAAAATAATTGTCTCTTTCTGTGGGTACAATTTCATCTTTAGTAAACTTATTTAAAGGTAAGTATGTCATTCTATCTGCCCCAATAGGTTGATAAAACTGTTCTTCAACCAGTTTATTTAAAGGTCTTTTATATTTTCTTTCTATAATTTCTTTAAAAATATAGTAGCCTAAATCACTATACTTATATCCTACTCTTTTTCGTTGTTCAGAATCAACTATTTGTTTATAAATTGAATCTTTATATTCTTTAGCTAAGTATAAATTTCTTGCTACTTTTATACTAAACCTTGAAGTTCGGTTTTTTCTATAAAACTGTGTAGAATTTTTTCCTGTTACACTGTCTTTAGTATGCAAATAAAATGGAATCCAAGCACGTAAACGTCCATAATGGGATAATACTTCTTTTAATAACAAAGTGTCTTTATTCGATTTACTATACCTTGGTAATACATCTCCCAAGTTTGAAAATAAACTAATTTTTCTTTCTTCTTCTGCTTTCATTATCATGGGTAACGAAGCTAAAATTTTAGTTAAAGAAGCTAAATCGTAAATATCTGAATTCCTAACTGGTTTATTTTTTGCTAAGGTATGATAACCAAAACTTTTATTATAAATTACTTTTCCATCTTTGGCTACTAAAATTTGTCCACCTGGAGCCATCTTTTCTTGTAAAATTGTATCAATTCTTTTATCAATAATTGAAAGTTTTTCTGAAGAAACTCCAGCTTCTTCAGGAATTGTGTATTGTAACACATCCAACCCATCTACCAATAATCCATCCCCTGCTTTAAACTCATTTTTTATAGATACTGGCAACTTTCCTTTTAAATTAAAAGCTCCAAAAAGGGCTTGCGCTGATAGCTCTTGAGCTAACTTACTATTTTGATATGACATTACAACTCCTTCTATGTTAGTAAAAGAAGGAACTTGAAGTAGACTATACGGACTAGCAAAAACATCTAAAATAACTTTATGGTTCCTTGCTATTTCTTGTAACCATACAAGGTCTTTATTAGAAAACTTGTAACCTTTCCAAGGGTTTTTATTTGATTTATGAAAACCTATAACTATAAGATTGTACTTTTCTAACTTCTTGTTCAATACACTTAAATGCTTATCAGAAACCTTATCTACTTTCGTATAGTTTTTAAGCATTTCATAGAAATCTGATCCAGTATCACTTCCTAAAGAAATGTAAGCTACTTTTTTATCCTTAAGGTTGTTAATTGGTAAAATTCCTCCTTCATTTTTTAGAACTGTAATAGCGTTTTTTATCAATTTACGATGTAAAACCTCATCATAAGGGGTATTTATATCTTTTACAACATTTCCTGTAGTAATAGGCTTATACTTGTTTAACTCTACTAAGTATTTTGCCTTTAAAATCTTTTTAACTGAATGATTTAATCGCTCTTCTGTTAATTTTCCTTCCAATAGGGCTTTCTTAATAAACCTAATTGATTCAGGGACATCTTGAGGAATCAACAACATATCGTTTCCTGCCAAAATTGCTGCTAAGTCTATTTCTGCTGGTGTTGAATAATTTGCAGCTCCTTTCATATTCAATCCATCCGTGATAATCAACCCTTTAAAGCCTAACTGATTTTGTAACAGATTGGTTACAATACTTTTTGATAATGATGATGGTAATTTTGGATTCGTTTCTAGAGCTGGAATACTCAAGTGCGCTGTCATTACACTTCCTACACCTGCTTTAAATATTTTTTTGAATGGATATAACTCTATTGAATCTAGTCGTTCTTTACTAAAATTAATTGTTGGTAACGTGTGGTGAGAATCTGCTTCCGTATCTCCGTGTCCTGGAAAGTGTTTTGCATTCGCTAACACTCCTACCTCTTGCATTCCTTTGGTAAATGCTATTGATTTTTCTGCTACATTTTCTTTATCTTCTCCAAAAGAACGGTTTCCTATAATTGGGTTATCAGGATTAGTGTTTATATCTACAACTGGAGCAAAATTTATATGAATTCCAACTCGTTTACAGTGTTCTCCAATTCTTTTACCCACTTCCTGAAGTAAAACCGTGTCCTGAATAGCCCCTAATGTCATGTTCCAAGGAAAACGATACGTGTTTTTCAAACGCATATCCAAGCCCCATTCGCCATCAAAACCAACCATTAAAGGTATTTTTGCTAATTCTTGATATTTATTGTTTAAAACTACTTGTTTATCAGGTGTTCCTTGCATAAAAATAATATTTCCTACATGGTATTTTGTAACCATATTAGAAATAAAATCTTCGTGTTTTTTATCTTTATTTGAATATGCTTGTATCATAAACAACTGTCCTATTTTTTCATCAACAGACATAGTTTTCATGATACTATCTATCCATACATTTTGTGTTATAGAATCTTTTGCCAATAAAGGGTTTACTCCTTGGACTTGGGCTTGAATTATTTGTATAAAAACAAACGTTAGTAATGTTAATACTTTTCTTTTCATATATTATCCCTTAACAAGCCTTACAAAAAACATGTAAGGCTTTAACATCTTTTTTTATAAAATCAATAGTTATACCAAAAATCGTGCATGCCAACTCTGGTTTGCTGGCACTTCCCATTTTGTTTCAAAATCTTCTTTAGTATTTACCATATTATTAAAAACAACCGTTTTAGCGGTTATTTTTTGTTCTTTGGCAAAATTTTGAAACTCCGGGAGCTTTACGATATTAATATTATCTCCATCTTTAAAAGAAACATTCATTTTATCCATTAAATCCAGTTCTAGCTCCTTTTCTAACTCTTGAATAAAACGTACAGAAGCATCTATTGAACATCCTGAAACATTATTAAAATTCTCATCTACACCCAATACCAAAAATTGATTATACTTAATAGTAAATGATCCTTTTAAGTCGTCTCCATGACGCGTCCAATTATCAATAAAAAGCAATGCTTTTGCACTGATTAATTCTATTTCTTCTTGTGTAAATTCTCTATCTGATTGATACACCCAAACTCTTGAGTTTTGAGGTAGTTTTTTATATTCTGTAAACATTTTCTTGTATTTGTTTTCGTAATATCTAAATTAAAGAACAACTAAGATAATTACTAAAAATAAATGTTAAAGATTACCTTAAATTAAACTTTTGTTGTAAAGCTTGTAGCTTTTCTTCATCAGTCATCGTATCTTTCGGTGCCGACATTCGTTCTTTTATTTCTTTTAAAACCTTTTTTGTGTACAAAGGAAAATCAGCATTCTGAATCCAAGCATTGTATCCTGGGTTTTCTTTAAATACTTCTTCAACAGTTCTTCCCTTATACTTTCCAAAAGAAAAAATTTCTTGATCTTTATCATTAAATAAAATAAACCCTGCAAAATCTGCTCTTTTTCCGTGGGTTGAAAATTCACTCAATGCTTCTACTGAGTTTTCTAAATCTTCATATTTTTCAACCTGTGCTAATAAAATTTCATAGGTTGCCTTTGTATCCGCTTCTGCTCCATGCGCTCCTACTAACTCTTTTCCACAATAAAATTGATATCCAGCACTTAGTGTTCGCTGTTCTTTTTTATGAAAAATAGTTTGTACATCAACTGCTTTTCTATTATTCATATTAAAATCAATTCCTGCTCGCAGCAGCTCTTCTGCTAATAAAGGAATATCAAATCGATTAGAGTTAAATCCTGCTAAATCTGCATCACCTATTAACTCATTAATTTGCGGTGCTAATTCTTTAAAAGTTGGCTCAGTAACTACTTTTTCGTTTGTAATTCCGTGAATTTCTGAAGCTTCTTTGGGTATTTCTATTTCTGGGTTTACCAACCATGTTTTACTTTCTTTATTTCCATTAGGAAACACTTTTAAAATAGATATCTCAACTACTCTATCTTTAGCAATGTTTATTCCTGTTGTTTCTAAATCAAAAAATACGATTGGTTTTGTTAAATTTAAATTCATTTTTTGTAGTGCTTAAAGACAATATTCTATTTACTTTACATATATCTATTATTGTCTTTTCTATATATTATTCGTTCGTTAATTCTTTTTTAAATTCATCTATTTGGTCTAACACTTTCTTTGGAAGTGTAGGCTCTTTAAAATTATATTTTTCTAATTCTTTTTCTAATGTTTTTGCTACAATGTAACGTGCTGTAGTTTTATCATCTGCAGGTATTACATACCAAGGAGCATAATTTGTTGATGTTCTCAACAACATATCTTCATAACACTCTTGATATTTATCCCATAACTTTCGTTCTTTTAAATCACCCGCAGAAAATTTCCAGTTTTTTTCTGGAATATTTAACCTACGTAATAACCTGTTTTTCTGTTCTTCTTTAGATATATTTAAAAAAAACTTTAAAATAATTGTTCCGTTTTCAGATATATGCCTTTCAAACTGATTAATACGCTCCATTCTATCATGATAAAAAGTATCATTTAAATCATCAACGTTATTTACTGTGGGAATATTTTCGGCAAAAACATACTCTGGATGCACTCTTGTTACCAAAACATTCTCATAATGTGTACGATTAAAAACTCCTATTTTTCCTTTAGCAGGCAAGGCTATATAATGACGCCATAAAAAATCATGTTTTAATTCTAATTCTGTTGGTACTTTAAAGCTATGCACTACTACTCCACGTGCATTAACATCTTTAAAAACTTCTCGAATTAAACTATCTTTACCGGCTGTATCCATTCCTTGTAAACACAATAAAACACTATACTTACCTTCTGCGTACATTGTGTCTTGTAAATCACTAATTTTTTTTCTTGATTTTTTCAGCTTCTTCTTAGCATTATCAACAACTTCTTTAGTAGAAAATTCATTTAACTTTCTTTTTTTAGAAAATATGTAGGCATTTGTGTTCATCCGCTTTTTTTATAGCATAAAAGTACAAAAATATAGACTTCTTCTATTGATTTTTTCTTGGTTATTATCAAATATTACAATTAAATCCAAGATATTCTTTTATTTATTTTTTTGAGCTTTACTTCCAAATAAATGACAGAATGAATAAAACAGTTATTATACAAGCAAGTTCTAAAAGTGTAGGAAACACAAACAAAGTGGTTAATTACCTCAACAGCAATGAGTCTTTTGATTTTATCGATTTAAAAATAAAAAAAATTGGTGTATTTGAATATGATTTTAGCAATTCTGATGATGATTTTATCCCTCTTATAGAAGAAATTGTTAGTAAATACGATACACTAATATTTGCCACCCCTGTATATTGGTATAGTATGAGTGCTACGCTAAAAATATTTTTTGATAGATTGTCAGACTTGTTACATTATAAAAAAGATTTAGGAAGACAGTTACGAGGTAAAAATATGGCTATGATTAGTAATTCTGGTGACAACGATCTTAGAGATGGCTTTGAAATGCCTTTTATTGAAAGTGCAAAATATTTAGGCATGAACTACTTTGGTAGTACTCATGCTTGGTTTACTGAAGACGGAAATAATATACATCCTGAAGCTAAAGTTAAAATTGATTCTTTTAGAAAAATACTTACTCAATAAAGCACTTAAAATCTTTAACTCGCTCTCTGCTTACAATTATTTCAGTATCATCGTAAGATTGCAACTTTAATTGTAAGCGTGAGTTGGTATAAGAAACAATATCTTTTATGGCATTTATGTGTACTATAAATGTTCTATTTACCCTAAAAAATTGCTCGGGGTCTAACTCTTCTTGCCAATATTCTAAAGAGTTATCTATTAAATAATTTCTATTAGCATTTGTATGTATGTAAGTTGCTTTATTTTCTGAGTAAAAACATTCAATATCTTCTGTATTGATAATTTTTAAGTGCTGTCCCACTTTTATAGTAAATCGCTTTTTATATTTTCTATCAACTGGGTTAATCAACAACTTACGAATGTCATCTATATTAACCTGTATATTACTTTGTATAGGTTGATGCTCTTTAAATTTATTTACTGCTATTGTTAACTCATCTTCATCTATTGGTTTTAACAAATAGTCTATAGAATTTAACTTGAATGCTTTTAATGCATACTCATCATAAGCCGTTGTAAAAATGATAGCTGATTTCACAGTTACTTCTTCAAAAATTTCGAATGATAATCCATCTGAAAGTTGAATATCTAAAAAAATTAAATCAGGATGAGAATTGTTTTGAAACCAGTTAATCGATTCTTCTACTGAGTGCAACATTTGTTGAACTTTTATATCTAATTCAGCTAACATTCTACTTAACCGTCTTGCAGCTGGCTTTTCATCTTCAATAATTATAACATTCATAGTTTGGTTTGGTCTATTTTTAGCAATTACTTGTTCATGTATTCTTTAATCTTTCGCTCTTCCCATTTTTTAGAAAAAAGTTTTCCTTTAGAAAAAACATTAAATCCGTGTAAAAATACTATAACTCCCCACCAAAAGAACAAATTATAGTTGTTTACATCTAAAAAAGCTTCCATTACTGATTCGTTTCCATAAACAATATCTTTATATATTCTTCTTCCTATAAAAATTAAGTTTATTAGTATGTAAAACACTAAATGTTTGTAGAACTTTTTAATTTCATCTACTCTTTTTTGAGCTCTTAAATATTGTTGTTCTCTATTTATAGTTTCCATTTTCTCTCTTTTTTAGTTCATCTAGATACTCTTGTATTTTGCGTTGTTCCCAATCTTTATTAAAAAAAATATTGGTTCCAAATACTCCTAACCAATGAAAAAAAACTCCAATCCCCCAAAAAAGCCAAGTAGCATATACACCAAAATTGCTTATTGCTTTGATAAAAGTTAACTTGTCTTCATTCATCAACCCCATAATAATTACAACTGAAATGAATATATTCACAATTATATATGCTGCTAAATGCCAATAAAATCCTTTTATTTTTTCTACTCTTTTTTTGGCTAGTAAATATTTATGTCCTTCTTTATAATCATTTTCCATACTAATCCTTTTTATTTAGGTATTCCTTTATCTTCTTCTCCTCCCAATCTTTTCCAAGCCCTAAAATATTAACACCAAAAACTAGCATCCAATGAATAAAAGTAACTAGTACTATTCCTATAACAGGAAACCAAAACCAGTGATAATAAGGTGAGAATTTTAAATTCACTAAAACAATAATAATCACTGAAATGATATTTACTAAAGCATGAGCATAGAACCCTTTTACTTGTTTTACTTTCTTTTTAGCCTCTAAATACTTTTTTTCTTCTCTATAATTACCTTCCATTGTTATTGTTTTCTAAAAATTCTTTAATCTTACGTTCTTCCCAATCTTTTCCTAAGCCTATTTTTTCTATTCCAAAAATGCCCAACCAATGAAAAAAAACTCCAATTAACATTCCTATTATTGGATAATAAAACCAATGATAACTTGGCACAAACTTTAAGTTTATAAAAATTAAAACTGGAATGATTAATACAGTGACTATAAGATGAATGTAAAACCCTTTGATTTTCTCTACTCTCTTTTTTGCTTTTGCATATTTGTAAGCTGTTGTGTATTCTTTTTCCATCTCATTTATAATTTTTTATCATCATTCATTAACTCCTTAATCTTGCGTTCTTCCCAATTTTTACCTAAGAATAAATTATAATTATTTACTTCTAAATAATGAAAAATTAATCCTATCCCCCAACCTATCATAGGAAACCAAAACCATTGAAACTTTGAATATGTTTTGAGGTTTATAAATATTAAAAAAGGAATAACTATACAATACGAAACTAAGTTTTGATAAAACTCTTTTAGTTTTTCTACCTTTTCTACTGCTTTTACATAATTACTGTTTTCTAAACTTTTTGTATCCATGATACTATCTTTTATATTAATTAACAGCGGTAAACACACTGTGAATATTTTATTATTATTAATTATTTGAATATTTCTATCGGTTATTAAACCGTAACGATCTGCTATATTTCTTAATCCTACTTTTGTACTTTTTCCTATAGCCTCTTTCGGATTAACGTTGTTTTGAATCTTTAAAAAACCTTCTTCTTCAAAAATGTTTATTTCTAAGGGTTTATTTGAAGAAACTACATTGTGTTTTACTGCGTTTTCTAATAATAATTGAAGAGATAGAGGAACTATTTTTAAATTTGAGTTACCTACTTCTTCAGGTATTGTAAACTTTACTGCTTCCTCAAAACGCATTTGCAATAATTCCATATAGGTTTTAGCAAATTGTAATTCTTCTTGAATTGGTACTAGTTCTTTATTTCGTTGCTCCAGTACATAGCGATATACTTTTGATAGTTTTGTTGTAAACTTCTCTGCTTGTTTTGGATTTTCGCTAATTAAAGAGGTTAGTACATTTAAACTATTAAACAAAAAATGGGGGTCTATTTGATTCTTTAATGTTTCAAATTTTGCTGTTTCTGTTTTAGCTACTATTTCATGCTGTGTTGTTTCTTCTTTTACAGACGCTTTCCAGTTTACCATAAAATCTTTGGCATGAAAAAAAACGGCTATCGCTAACGATAATATGATTGCAAATAAATGCATCCATAAAAATCGTCCATTAAAGAAGTTATCTATATTATTATTAAAAATTACAAAGTACTGTACGTAATGGATTAATAATACAGCTACAGTTGTATAGCTTATTGTTGCTATGATTCCTGCCCAAACTCTTTGATTGGTTTGCAAAACCCAATCCCACTTTTTACTTAAATAACCATTAATAATTCCATTACCTAACCCCAGAACAAAAGAATACATTCCTGAAAACAAAAACACTAATCCAGCTTCTTTTAATGTAAAAGCCTGATTTATTATAGTAAAAACAACACCAAAAATAATTGTAAGCTTTAAGCAAATCCAAATATCATTTTTCAAACTATTAAATGTTTTTTTTACTGGTGTTTTCATTCTTTATGCTTATTATATTTAAAGGTTTACCCTCTTCATTCTAAAATTTAATATCGAAAGATACATTTTTATCTTTAACCAAAAACTTTGCTTCGTCAAACACAGGCGGTCCAAAACGTGATAATTTATTGTTTGATACTCCATAGTCTTCTATTGGCATTCCATTAGGTTCAAAATCCATCTTATTATTATTGTTTGCGTCATGAAAACAAATAATAGCATATTCTCCTTCTGGTACTTTTTCAAAAATTACAGTACTTTTTCCCTTTATTATTACTGATTCTTTTGCCTGTAGTGGTTCTTTTCTAAAGTTCTCTTTAGTATATAAGGCAAATTTTATTTTTCCTTTATCTGAAGTGACATTTACAACTGTCGTTGCAATTGTTTTGTCTTGAGCTGAAATTGTTTCAATTGTAAACAAGACGACTGTAATAACAATATGGATTACAAGTTTCATTTTATTTATTTTTTACGGTTAATTATGACACAAATATTCATAAGATGCTTTATCTCTAAAATAAAAACACACTGAATTGTATTATTTTTAGGATGAGTTGTAACAATTTGTATTTTTGAGCTACTTATAACATAACAACTCTACTAAACTTAGTGAAAAAAGAATTAGAAAATAGATTTTTAACTGATTTCGAAGCCAATCAAAACATTGTGCATAAGGTATGTAGGATTTATACAACCAATCAAAATGCACATAACGATTTGTTTCAAGAAATCACCATTCAGTTATGGAAAAACTATGGTAAATTTAGAGGAGATGCAAAATTTAGTACTTGGATGTATCGAGTAGCATTAAATACTGCTATTTCTTTATATAGAAAATCAACAAGAAGTATAAAAACACAAGACTTTACAGAATATTCTTTTAAAATTAAAGCAGAAGAATATGACGACACTGAAGAAATACAATTAAAAGCCTTATATGGTGCTATTCGTAAACTAAATGATATTGATAAAGCGCTAATTTTTTTATACCTAGAAGACAAGCCCTATAAAGAAATTTCTGAAACCTTAGGTATTAGTCAAGTAAATGCTCGAGTTAAAATGAACAGAGCAAAAGATAAATTAAAAAAGATATTAAACCCATAATTTAAATGGATTTAGATAAATATAAAAAAGCTTGGGGAAACCAGTCTGAAGAAACAAATAAAGTTTCTAAAATCGACATTTATAGAATGGCGCATTCCAAGTCATCATCAATAGTAAAGTGGATTTTTATTATTGGGATTTTAGAGTTTATTTTCTTGAATTCTTTCTATTTTATTTTTGACATGGAAGAAGCTTATAAAGAATATAAAAAACTTGGTTTATATAACTTTATGATTTATTCTCAATTTATCATATACCCTGTACTACTCTATTTCTTGATTAAATTCTACCTTAATTATAAAAGCATTTCTGTTGTAGACTCTACTAAAACTTTAATGACAAAAATTATTAAAACAAGAAAAACTGTAAAGTACTACGTTATATTTAACTTGTTATATGTATTTACTTTTGGAATTATAGTTGCAATTGCATCACTAAAAGCTCACCCAGAATTTAACTCTAAGCAAGTTTTAATTTCAATTATTGTTACAGTAATAATGTTAATAATTATGCTTATAGTTTTATGGTGTTTTTATCAGCTATTGTATGGAATTTTACTAAGAAAGTTAAATAAAAACTATAAAGAGCTTGCTAAACTTGAAGACTTAAATTAAAAAGAACTGTTTTTTCATAAACTTTTATTAACGTTATATAGTTAGCATTCACTATATTAGCCATATTAATTCATTACTTATGAAAAAAGTATTTATTATAGCTGTTTTCCTTTTTTATTCTGTTTTTGCTTTTACTCAAGAACATAGTTTTTGGAAAAATCTTCGTTTTGGAGGGGATGCTAGCTTTGGCTTTGGTTCAAATAACACAACTCTTGCTATATCTCCAGCTGCTGTTTATGATTTTAATGAATCTTTTTCTATAGGCTTAGGAATTGGTTATGTGTACAATAAAAACGAAGGTTTAAGTTCTAATATAATCACTCCTAAAATAATTACTTTATATAGACCTATTAGAGAAATTGAATTTTCTGCCGATTTACAGCAAATGTATGTCAATACAAACATTAATGGTACTTCTAAAAAATATAATTACCCTGCTTTAAATATTGGAGCTTCTTACAGAATAGGTGTTGTTTCTTTAGGCGTACAATACGATGTTTTGTATGAAGAAAGCAAAAGTGTATACGCTTCTGCTTTCTCTCCTATCGTAAGAGTTTTCTTTTAAAAAAACTCTCTTAATTCTTGTAATAATTTTTCATGCATCTCATTTGTATAATCTAAATGAGTTACTATTCGTATTTTTCCTTCCCCCATAGAAATTAGTAATATACCTCTTTCTGCCATCTTTTTCATAAAATCATCTGGATTTATTGAATCTTCTACATAAAAAATAACAATATTCGTTTCAATAAGTTCTACCTTTTTCACATACGAACAACTTTCTAATACCTTACCTATTTCTTTTGCTTTTTGATGATCTTCTGCTAAACGCTCTACTTGATTATCCAAAGCATAAATCCCAGCAGCTGCTAAAAAACCAGCTTGTCTCATTCCACCACCAAACAACTTTCGTACACGTAACGCTTTTTCTATATGTTCTTTAGTTCCCAACAAAACAGATCCAACAGGAGCTCCCAATCCTTTTGATAAACAAATTGAAATCGTATCAAATAACTCTCCATATTGTTTTGGGGTTTCTTTTTTTGCCACCAAAGCATTAAATAAACGTGCTCCATCTAAATGATACGCCAAATCATTGGCTTTAGCTACTTTTTGAATCTTTTGTAATTCTTCAAAGTCCCAGCAGGCACCACCTCCTTTGTTTGTTGTATTTTCAACACAAACTAATCTACTATAAGGTGTATGAATATCATTTCTTCCTCCTACCACACTTGCTAACTGATTCGCTGTAAACATTCCTCTACCCCCATCAATTAAACAAGAAGTAACCCCTGCATTAAACGCAGCTCCTCCACCTTCATAGTTATATACATGTGCCCATTTATCGCAAAACATTCTGTCTCCTGGTTGTGTATGAATCTTTATCGCTGTTTGATTTGCCATGGTTCCCGAAGGAAAAAATAACGCAGCTTCCATTCCAAACATATCAGCTACCTTTTCTTGTAACAAATTCACTGTTGGATCTGCCTTAAAAACATCATCTCCTACCTTTGCACTCATCATTGCTTCCAACATTCCTTGAGTTGGCTTAGTTACAGTATCACTTATTAAGTTTATTTCCATTTCTAACTACGATTTATAAAATGTATTTTTGCATTTATGATTACACACGAACAGCTTAAAAATATCGCTGAACGAATTGGCAAGTTAAAAGGATATTTAGAAATTGACAAGAAGTTAATTGAAATTTCAAATGAAGAAGAAAAAACTGCAAATCCTGACTTTTGGAACAATCCAAAAGAGGCTGAAGTTGTAATGAAATCACTTCGGTTTAAAAAGAAATGGGTAGAAGATTACAATACTGTTGTAGCTATGAATGACGATTTAACAGTTTTGTATGATTTTTATAAAGAAGGTGATGTTGATGAAAACGAAGTCGAAGAACAATTTGATAAAGCTGCTACTTTTTTAGAAGATATTGAGTTTAAAAACATGCTTTCAGAAGAAGGTGATAGTTTGAGTGCAACGATACAAATTACAGCAGGTGCAGGTGGAACTGAAAGTTGTGACTGGGCAGAAATGTTAACTCGAATGTACACTATGTGGGCAGAAAAACAAGGCTATAAAATTAAAACACTCAACTATCAAGAAGGTGATGTTGCTGGTATTAAAACGGTTACTTTAGAATTTGAAGGTGATTATGCCTTCGGGTGGTTAAAAGGTGAAAATGGGGTCCATCGCTTGGTACGTATTTCTCCTTTTGATAGTAATGCAAAACGTCATACTTCCTTTGCTTCTGTATATGTATACCCTGTAGCCGATGATTCTATCGAAATTGAAGTAAACCCCGCTGATATTGAAATAACAACAGCACGCTCAAGTGGTGCTGGTGGACAGAATGTAAATAAAGTTGAAACAAAAGTTCAATTAGTACACAAGCCAACTGGGATTCAAATTCAGTGTTCTAACTCACGTTCGCAGCACGATAATAGGGCTACTGCAATGCAAATGCTGAAATCGCAATTGTACGAAATTGAATTACAAAAACGTTTAGCTGCTCGTGACGAAATTGAAGCAAACAAAATGAAAAATGAATGGGGAAGTCAAATTCGTAACTACGTAATGCACCCATATAAATTGGTAAAAGATGTCCGTACAGCCCATGAAACAGGAAATGTAGATGCTGTTATGGACGGAAATATCAATCCGTTTTTAAAAGCCTATTTAATGATGATGGGGCAAAAAGAAGATTAATACTATAAAACTCTTAATAATGATAAAAATATATCACAATCCACGTTGTTCTAAATCAAGACAAGGTTTAGAGATTATAGAAAACTCTGGTAAAGAGTTTGAAACTGTAAAATATTTAGATACTATTCCCTCTACTGAAGAGTTAAAAGGAGTTATTAGTCTATTAAATATTTCTCCAATCGATTTAGTTCGTAAAAATGAAAAAATTTGGAAAGAAGAATATAAAGGAAGAGAACTATCAGATGCTGAAATCATTAAAGCCTTGGTTGACAATCCTAAATTAATAGAACGCCCAATAGTTATTAATGGCAATAAAGCAGTGATTGGTCGTCCACCTGAAAACATCAAAGAAATCATTTAACTACTTAAAAGCTCTCAAGAAATTGGGA
The DNA here is from genome assembly GCF_022347665.1 of Tenacibaculum sp. Mcav3-52. Taxonomy (NCBI): domain Bacteria; kingdom Pseudomonadati; phylum Bacteroidota; class Flavobacteriia; order Flavobacteriales; family Flavobacteriaceae; genus Tenacibaculum; species Tenacibaculum sp. Mcav3-52. Next base: position 46,609 of record NZ_JAKRGE010000002.1, read on the forward strand.
GCTTTTTATTTTTTCAGAAATCTGAACTCGAGAAAACCTAATCCATAACCATAAAACTGAGTGATGGTTGTTACAATACTTAACAAAGCTACTTGTAGATTTTTATTTTGAAATAGAGAATCTAAAAAGGTACAGGTAAAATAAAATCCATAAAAAGTTAATAATTGCCAGTAACCAAAAAAAGCTGCTATAATGGCAATATCAATCCCTATGATGAATAAACTCGGAAACCAATACGTTAATTTTGCCGTTTCTGGATGTTTTTTATTCAATATAGGTCTTGCAGTACCAAAAGCAAATGTTTGTTTAAAAAACTGTTTAATAGTACTTCTACGCTTATGATATACAAAAGCCTTTTCTATTAATTGTGTTTCAAAGCCATTTTCCCAAAGGCGGAAAGTTAAATCGATATCTTCTCCTGCTTTCATTTTAGAAAAACCATTTGTTTTTTCAAAAGCAACTTTTGACAAGCCTAGATTGAAGCTTCTGGGTTGAAATTTACCAACCGATTTCTTTTTTCCACGAATTCCTCCTGTAGTTAATACTGAAGTCATCGAATAATTTATTGCTTTTTGTAAAGCTGTAAAATTAGGATGGGCTGCATCTGGACCTCCAAAGGCATCAGTATAATTCTCTTCTAATGCTTTTTTTACTTCGGAAAGATATTGTGGTGGAACAATAACATCAGAATCCAAAATAATAAAATAACTTCCCGATGCTCTTTGCATTCCGTAATTACGACTTGCTCCTGCTCCACTATTCCTCTTGGAAAAATACTTTAGATTAAGTTGAGAAGTGTATTTATTTACAACTTCTTCTGATGAGTTTTCAGAACCATCTTCAATAATTAATACCTCAAAATCGTCTTTCAAGTCTTGTTTTGTTAAGCTTTCTAACAACTCATCAATTTCTTGAGGTCGATTATAAACAGGTACTATTATTGAAAACTGCAAATTCATTACACTAAAACTGCTTGATTAATTTGTTTAGCGATTCCGTCCCAAAGTTGGATTCTTTTATGTAGTGATTCTTTCGCATAGTACAACACATCATCCCACTTTTGCTGATCTTCACCACATAATTCTTCAATCATTTGTAATGATAATGGTCCGTGTTCATCACCGTCTAACTCAATGTGTCTATTCAAATAATACGTAAGTTTACTGTATGAACTTCCTTCTTTCTCTTCCGTATTTTTTACAATTTCTAAAAACATGTCTGGTATTACATCTTCTCTTCCAAAAGTAAAACTAGATGCAATAATATGTGGTTGACTTGTTTTGATAACTTCAAAAGAAAAATTTACAAAATCTTTCACTTCTTCAATAATTGAACAGTTTTCCAGAGCCTGGTCAACAGGTTTACCATCAAGAATATCTGAAATAAAACTTGAAATTTCATCAATCTTTGCACCTGCTTGACGCATCGCATCAATATACATTTCAAAGTGACTTTTAGGCTCTCCTAACTCATTAATATCAGTTTCTTCACCTAACACAATTTCATTAATAAAACGAGCTGTTTTAGTATTTACAGCAGGTAACCATGGTAAATTCACACAAGTAAGTTCTCGTTGTAATGCTTTTAATAACGACATAAAATCCCACACAGCGAACACATGTGATTCCATAAATAATTTTACATCATTTATATCATTTAACGAATTATATAACTCATGTTCTTTAAGCTGTTGTCTTAAGGATTTTAACTCCTTTTCTATGTGTAAAATATTGCTCATTTGTAACTATCAATAAAAAATGCAAATCTAACGATTTGCATTTAATTATATATTCTTTCGGAACCTTTCCGACTACGCTTAAGGCACAAGTTAATTTACTCTTCAGTAAACCTTTCCATTACTGCATCACTTACTCCCATGTTAGAGAAACCTCCATCGTGGAATAAGTTTTGCAAGGTTACTTTCTTAGTTAAATCTGAGAATAATGAGATGGTATAATCTGCACATTCTAATGCTGTTGCATTTCCTAATGGAGACATTTTCTCAGCATACGAAATAAATCCATCAAATCCTTTTACTCCTTGACCTGCAGTAGTTGGAGTTGGAGACTGAGAAATTGTGTTTACACGTACTTTATGATCTCTTCCGAAGAAATACCCAAAACTACGTGCAATACTCTCTAAATACGCTTTGTTATCAGCCATATCGTTATAATCTGGGAATACACGTTGCGCTGCCATATACGTTAATGCAACAATACTTCCCCACTCGTTCATGGCTTGTTTGTTATATAAAACGTTCATTACTTTATGAAAAGACACCGCTGAAACGTCCCATCCTTTCGTTGTAAAATCGTATTTAGAATCTGTATAATGACGTCCTTTACGTACATTAACTGACATACCGATAGAGTGTAAAACGAAATCGATTTTCCCTCCTAAAATTTCCATAGACTTTTCAACCAAGTTATTTAAATCATCCATAGAAGTGGCGTCAGCAGGAATAATTTCAGATCCGGTTTTTGCTGCTAAGTCTTTAATACCTCCCATACGCATTGCTATTGGTGCGTTGGTTAATACAAACTCTGCTCCTTCTTCATGAGCGCGTTCTGCTACTTTCCATGCAATAGAATTCTCATCTAATGCTCCAAAAATGATTCCTTTTTTTCCTTTTAATAAATTATACATATTTAAAATATTTTAGTCTATCGTTGTTTGTTTTGAAAGCAAATATACTCTTAATTTAATAATTCCTTTGCATGAGTCAATGCACTTTCAGAAACGTCTTTTCCACTTAACATCTCCGCTATTTCTCTGATACGTTCGTCTTCTGACAATAACTTTAAATTAGAGGTTGTTACTCCTTTTTCCTCTCCTTTAAACACTTTATAGTGCTGCACTCCTTTTGAAGCTATTTGAGGTAAATGTGTTATAGTTATTACCTGCATATGAGCACTCATATCTTGCATTATTTTTGCAATTTTATTAGATACTTCCCCTGAAACTCCGGTATCAATCTCATCAAAAATAATGGTTGGTAGTTGTATGTTTTCTGATAGTATTTTTTTAATCGATAACATGATGCGAGATAATTCTCCACCTGATGCTACCTTTTTCAATTCTCCAAAATTACCTCCTTTGTTTGCTGAGAATAAAAATTGTAAATTGTCTTTTCCGTTAGATAAATATTCTTCAGAAGCTAGTAATTCAATTGCAAAACGAGCATTTGGCATTCCTAATTCCGACAAAAGATATTCTAACTCTTTTTTCAACTTCGGAATTACTTTATTTCTAGATGTCGTAATCATTTTTGCTACGTCATCTAACTTCTTAGCTACCTCTTTAATTTCTGCCTCTTTTTGAGCCACTATTCCTCCTGCATCTTCAACCTGTGCTACTTTTTCAGATAATGATGCATGAATTTCTTGTAATTCACTTATAGTTGATACTGAATGTTTCTTTTGAAGGTTGTAAATAAGTTGTAACCTATCATTTAGTTCTTCAATTTCATTCGGATTAAATTCAACTTCTTCATTCGCACTTTCTAACTCAGTAACTACATCATCTAACTCAATTTTCACGCTTGTTACTCGATTCGCTAACTCTTCATATTGCTTAGAAAAAGAACTAATTTTTTGCAGTTTACTCTCTAAAGAGTTTAGCAATGTTTGAATTCCTATTTCTTCATTAATCGAAACACCTAAAGCTTCAGATAAGTTCAACTTTATTTCTTCAATATTGTTTAATTTATCTAACTTTTCTTCTAAAACTTCTTGTTCTCCTTCTTTTAAATTAGCTTCTTCAAACTCATTAAACAAATGTAAATTGTACTCGTACTGCTCTTTCGATTTCTCAGTTTCTTCTTGAAGTACTTTCAGCTCTTTTCGTAATTTGTTATACGTACGCAAGCCTCTTTTATACGATGCTATTTTAGCTTGATTTTTTGCTAAGGCATCAATAACAGAGAATTGAAAAGATACATCTGACAACTGCATGGTTTGATGTTGCGAATGAATATCAATGAGCTTTGTTTTTAAAGCATTTAATACCGATAAGGTAACTGGTGTATCATTAACAAAAGCTCTCGACTTGCCCGAAGGCAAAATTTCTCTTCGAATTATGGTTTCTTGTTCATAGTCGAGATCTAACTCTTTAAACAACTCTTGTAAAGCATATCCTTCAACAGAAAATTGAGCCTCAATAACACATTTTTTTTCTGTGTTTTTTAAAGCAGTTAAGTCGGCACGGTTCCCCATTACAAGCCCTAAAGCTCCTAATAAAATGGATTTCCCTGCTCCAGTTTCACCTGTTATGATAGATAAACCGTTCGTAAAATCAATCGTTAACTGATTGATTAACGCATAATTATGTATAGATAAATGTGTAAGCAAATTCTATTCTTTTGTAAAAAATAAAAGTAAGAATTTTGAATGAATTAAGTCAAACTAAAACAAAGGAAGTCTATTGATTTTTCAACAGCTTATAAACGTTACATTTAAGCCTATAACAAGTCTAATACTACTGTAATTTCTTCCACTTATCTTTATAAGTAGGTGCAATCTTATTTAAAACTGTTATCATTTGTGATTGATTTCTCGATGCACTACCATCAGAAAAAACATTTACTATTTCATCTCCTTTAGCATCTAAGAAAACGCGAATCATATAATTACCAATAGTAATATTGTGTAGTTTGTCTAAATCTAAAACACTTTTTTCAATTGCTTCTTTAGCTGAATTTTTATTATCAGCAAAATTATCGAAACCGTTACGGTGATAATTGTAGTAGATACTTCGTAAGGCACTAAATTTAGAAGACAATAAATTATCTATTAAAGCAAAACGATTTTGTTTTCCTACTTGATTTTGCCAACCAGACTCTCCATTAGATTGCGCCAGCAACATAATGTTTTCCGCTTGTTTTAAATAAGTCTCTCCTCCCTTCAAAGCAAAGGTATCTGTATCAACTCCTAATATTGTATACACATAAAAAGCAATTGTAGAGATTAAATTAGATTCGTAAATAGTTGGATTGTAAATTAACGGATCGAACTCATTATAACGAAAGTTAAAGTTTGTATCATTAATATTTAAAACAGGTGTAGCGTAGGTTGAGTTATATACAGGTCGTGTTGACTGCACTTGTAAACTTCCTGAAAAATTACTCCCGTTTTGCTCGTTTATGATAATATTGAATGCGCAGTTGATTCGTTCTTGTTGCTTAAAATTTTTATTCGTCCATTGTTTATCATTAATAAACTCTGTTAATGCTTTTTGTAACGTTTGATAAACTTGCTTGTTACTACTTTGTACTTTATCTGAATTGATAATTACAGTAGCATTCAACTCTTGTGAATAAGAAGAAAAAGCAACTGAAAAAAGAAAAACTATAAAGAAAAACTTACGCATTTAATTTTTGTATTATTTCGTTAACGATATCTTTTGACACTGCTTTTTTTGATTTTAAATCAAATGATTTTTCATTAAAATCAGCATCAATAATTGTAATTTTATTGGTGTCGGTTGCAAAACCAGCACCTTTATCACGTAACGAATTTAATACAATAAAATCTAAATTTTTGCGTGTAAGCTTACTTTTTGCGTTTTGTACCTCATCGTTCGTTTCTAATGCAAAACCAACTAACAACTGTTTTTTCTTAATTTCTCCTAGAGATTTTAAGATATCTTTAGTTGGTTCTAACTCAATACTTAACGCTGCTTCTTTCTTTTTTATTTTTTGAGTAGCTACATTTTTTGGTCGATAGTCTGAAACTGCCGCCGATAACACAGCTATATCAACCTCAGCAAAGTACTTATGACATGCTTCATACATATCTTGAGCTGATTTCACATCTATTCTATGAATAAAAGAATGATGTACTTGTTGATGAGAAGGACCTGCTACTAAAAACACCTCAGCTCCTAAATTAGCCGCTGTTTTTGCAATTTCAAACCCCATTTTACCTGAAGAATGATTTCCAATAAAACGAACAGGATCTATTGCTTCATAGGTTGGACCTGCAGTAATTAGCATTTTTTTCCCTCGAAGCGGTAGTTTAGATACAATATCTTTCTCTATAAAGTCAACAATGTCTTCAGGTTCAGCCATACGACCTTCTCCAACCAATCCGCTTGCTAATTCACCTGAAGTAGCAGGAATTAATATATTTCCAAAACTTTGTAAACTTTCTAAACTAGTTTTTGTTGATGGATGTTGGTACATATCTAAATCCATCGCAGGAGCAAAATACACTGGACATTTTGCTGATAAATAGGTTGCCAATAATAAATTATCGCAAGTACCATTTGTCATTTTAGATAAGGTATTTGCTGTAGCTGGGGCTATTAACATTAAATCTGCCCACAAACCTAAATCTACATGATTATTCCACAATTCATTTTCATCTTCTTTATCATAAAAGGTAGAATGAACTGTATTTTTTGATAAGGTGGAAAGTGTAAGAGGTGTTATAAAATCTTTAGACGCAGGAGTCATAATTACTTTGACTTCTGCGCCTGATTTTATAAACAAGCGAACTAAACTCGCTGTTTTATATGCCGCTATACCGGCGGTAACACCAAGTAAAACTTTTTTACCGCTTAGTACAGACATATTATTTTGTCTCTGGAGTTCTATAGTATACCTTCTCATTTAACCACTCTTCTACTGCAATAGCATGTGGCTTAGGTAAACGCTCATAGAATTTAGAAACTTCGATTTGTTCTTTATTTTCAAAAACTTCTTCTAAACTATCGTTATAGGTAGCAAACTCATCTAACTTGTCAACTAATTCCTTCTTTAAATCAGAATTAATTTGTGTAGCTCTCTTTGCTATAATAGAAATAGCTTCATAAATATTATGTGTTGGAGCCTCGATAGCTTCTTTATTATAAGTTACGGTACTTAACGGCGCTTTCGTTTCTTTATAATCCATTTTTTAACTTTTAGCTAATTGTTCTTGTTCTTTGTTTAATGTTGCTAACATTTCGTTTGATTCTTCCATGAATTTTGATTCAGGAAAATTTCTTTTTAACTTATCGTACGCTTTAACTGCTTCTTTAATTCTTTCTGCTTTTCTACGTTGCGTACTTTTGATTGCAAAATCATGTGCTGCTTTTAAACGATAATATAAAGCTTCTTCTTTATACTTAGTTCCTAAATAATCTTCTAATAAATTATCAAAAGCTACAATTGCCGCTTTGTAATTTCTAGAGTCATATTCAGCAGTTCTATAATATGTTTTTGCTATCTCAAAAGATTTCTTTTCTAGTTTTGCTCTCAATTCAGCATGATACTTGTTAGCCTCTTCTAATTTATCTGAATCTGGATAATTATCTATAAACTTTTGAAAGGCCTCTAAAGCTTTATTTGTATCTGTTGGGTCTAAACTAAAGCTAGGAGCTGCTTTGTAATAACTTAAAGCTGATAAAAAAGCGGCTTCTTCTCTTTTTGAACTTTTTGGGTAATTTCCAGTAAATCTATTAAAGTAATATCCTGCCAACCCGTAATTTTTCTCATTAAAGTTAGATTGAGAAACCATAAATTGAATACGCTCCATTTGAGGTTTACCTCTGTATGAAGGTGTTATTTTTTCAAACAAACGTAAAGCTTTACTGTACTTTTGAGCTTCGTACATTTTTACAGCCATTTTGTATTGTTCTTCTACAGTTCCTTTATTCAATACTTTTTGATACTCTCCACATGAAGAAAGTACTAAAAGCATTACAGCAATATACGCTAGATTTTTCATTTTTTGCATCTGGCAAAATTAGTGATTAATTATGGATTATTAAAACGATTTTTTATCTCATAAATGAGATTTACAAGAAACTACAAAATCTGTTATAATTTTTCCAAAGAACTCCTAAATGTTTGTTAATCTTATTCCTGTGCTCCTGATGCAGATTGAGCTACTATTTGCTTTACATCATTATCAAATAAATACAATCCTCCTTTATCGTCTCCAATTAAATTAATTTTATCTAAAATGTTACGTGCCAATGCTTCTTCCTCAATTTGCTCAGATACATACCACTGTAAAAAGTTATGTGTTGCATAGTCTTTTTCTTGTAATGTGATATGTACTAAATCATTTATCGATTTAGATACCATTACCTCATGATCAAACAATGTTTGAAACATATCTTTAAAAGACCCAAATTTTGCTGGTGGTTCTTTTAAATCAGAAATATGAGCATGTCCACCTCGTTCGTTTACGAATTTTACTAACTTTAACATGTGCATACGCTCTTCATCTGAATGTGCGTACATAAATTGTGATACACCTTCAAAACCTTGAACTTCTGCCCAACATGCCATAGCTAAATATATTTGAGAAGACTCTGCTTCTACTCTTATTTGATCATTTAATGCTTGTTCTATTACTTTTGATAACATATTTTCTACTTTAAAAATTACTCTTTATACAAAGATGCTAAAAAAAGACTACAATAACGAAATTGTAGCCTTTTGCATTCTTTATTTTTGTTTAGACAGTTTATAGATTATCTATAAAGTCTGATATTTTTGTTTGTAGTTCTTCTGAAGCTGTTACTAGTGGTAAACGTACTTCATCTAAACAAATTCCTAATTTTTGTAACACCGCTTTAATTCCTGCCGGATTGTTTTCTTCAAAAATTAAGCTTATTATATCCATTAGTTTATAGTGAAGTTCGTAAGCTTCTTTTGCTTTTCCTTCTAATCCTAACTGAATCATTTTTGAAAACTCTTTTGGCAATGCTTGTCCAATTACCGAAATAACTCCTGCTCCACCTGCTAAAGTTACTCCAACAGCCAAATCATCATCACCAGAAATTACTAAAAAGTCTTCAGGCTTATCTTTTAACAACTCATAGTATTGTTGTTGATTGTTTCCTGCTTCTTTAACTGCAACAATGTTTTCAAAATCTCTTGCTAATCGTAACGTTGTTGCTGGCTCCATATTTTTTGCTGTTCTACCAGGAACATTATACATAATAATTGGCTTAGGGCTCGCTAAAGAAATTGCTTTGTAATGTTGATAGAACCCTTCTTGAGTTGGTTTGCTATAATACGGGGCTACTGATAAAATTCCGTCTATTTCCGATAAGTCTAAAGATTGTAGTTCTTCAACAACAGTTTGTGTGTTGTTTCCTCCAACTCCTAAAACTAAAGGTAAACGCCCTTTATTTTCTTCAGCAATTACTTTTATTATTTCTAATTTTTCTTCTTTAGTAATTGTTGCACTTTCTCCAGTAGTTCCATTTATTACTAAATAGTTTGTACCGTTTTCAATATTGTAATTTACTAACTTTTTAAGTGCTTCAAAGTCTACACTTAAACCTTCATTGAAAGGAGTTACTAAAGCTACTCCAGTTCCTACAAACTTTTGCATTATATTTTATTTAAAATCGTTAGGTATTTTTTTAATTCTTGGTTTAAAACAGCTTCGTTAAAACTAGCATCAGATACTACTATATCGTACAATCTATCGTCAATTTCTGCAAAACCTGCTTTAAAATCTGCTTGTGACAACAAAGTTACCATATTCGTTAATAAGTTTGACGTTTTTGTATAGTTTATAAGTAGGTCGTATTTGTTTTTAACGAAATCTTTTAAATTGTCGGATTTTAAACTCGCTTTGAAACCAAAATCTTTTTCGGTAAAAAACTCTGGAGAGGGTTCCTCCTTTTTTGAGTACTCTTTACAAACTAGTACTCTTATGTCTGTTTTTTGAAAAGGAAAAATGTTTGTTAAGTTGGCTATTACTACATTTACTAAAGCTTCATTATCTAGCAATATTGCTACACTTTTAACTTTGGTTTCTTTATGAGGGATATTCTCTTTTTTTACAACTAGTTTGTCGTATGCTTTCTGAATAGATTTCTTCTTTAGGGTACTTATCATCTGTAAAAATTACGAGTAGCTAATTTATATTATTTCTCATCAATTTCTAATAATAAAAATTGATTTAATTGCCTTCCATACAACTGAAAATTATCATCAGCAGCCAAGATTAACGATTTATTTCCGTTTTGCAATATTGGACCAAAAGTAATCGCTTCAATGTTATCTATTATCCCATCGGTTAATTGATTTTTAACAGTACTAAAATCAAATAACAGCTCTTTTTTTAATGGTGTATATTTTTCGTTTTTTAAAGATTGATTTTCTAATGTATTTGTTGAAGTTTTATCTATAGTTGCTTTAAAAATTCTAACTACATTTCCATGGCTACCATAACCACTTTGATATGCTCTTTCAATTATAAAAAACTGATTCTTTCGGTATTCTAAAATAGCCGTAGTTCCGTTTAGGTTTATTTTTCCTTTAGCTGGTTTATCAATTTTCTCTAATTGATATGCAAATTGTTTGGTAGCTTTTTTTGATTCGTTATCAAAATAGGTAATTCTGATAGGAGATTGTGTTTCGTGAAATGTAGGCTCTTCTCCATCTGCTTCTAAAGGAGCTTCCATTGCTACCCAGAAACCTTTTCCGTCAAAACTTTTTGAAGAACTTTCAAAAACACCGTTATGCTTTGGTTTCGCTTTGGATGTTGCTTTGAAATAATTAGGTATTTCTACCCCTTGTTTAAAGTTTCCTTTTGTGTCTATTTCAAATATACTTGGGTCTTTTTTATATTGAATAGACCCTTCACTTACTAAATTTATAGTTCCGTTATCTACGAATACAGATTCTAAATCCAATACATGATTTTTAGTAAACTTACTTATAGTATCAACTATAATAACATCTTCAAAATTTACCGATTGTATCGAATCATTTTTAACAGTAATATCTCCTACTAAAATTCTTGGATTTGTAGCATCATCCACTACCATATAGTAGTTGTTATTGTAATAATCAATTCCAGAAATTCCACCGATAACAGTGTTATTGATAACTAAAGAATCTTTTATCAAATACTCGTCTAAAAACTTAAGTGTTGTTTTTTGCTGTTTACAAGCAAGTAAACCAAAAACGGATAGGACTAATACTATTTTTTTCATACTTACAAAAGTATTGTTTTTAGTTTATGTAAGCATTAAGAATTATAACGTCTAAGTAAATAGATTTTTATTATGTATGAAAAAATATATTCTTTTAATTTTAAAACTGATAGCTGCTATTATAATGCTTCAAACATTATTTTTTAAATTTACTGGAGCTCAAGAAAGCATTGATTTATTTATTAAAATAGCTGGAGATAATGAGGCTTATATGCGAATAAGTACAGGTGTTTTTGAATTAATTGCTTCCGTACTTTTATTTATCCCTAAAAAAACTTGGTTAGGAGCCTTATTAACTATTGGTTTAATGGGTGGAGCAATTATGAGCCACTTAACTATTTTAGGTATTGAACACGATGGCGATGGTGGCATTTTGTTTATTAGTGCTATCGTAACTTTTATCTCTGGAGTTATTCTATTAATTTTTAATAGAAATAATATACCTTTTGTTAGAAATAAACATTAATTTAAATTAAAAAGAGCAGTTCTAAAACTGCCCTTTTTGATTAATTTACTCCTATAAATATTTCTACTTCTGCATTTGTTGGGTCTGATGCTTTTGCTCCATACAACTCATAATCGGAAATATAAGCTCTTTTTATATCTTCATTCCAAATTTCTAACCATTTGTTATAGACAATATTCTCTGTTAAGCTTCCCTTTGCTGCATATGTTTTATAGTTTGGTGCTGCTATTTTTTTACACACAAGCCCTTCTGGGATATTACCTATTTCACTTACCTTACAACCGATGATTGTTGTGTATGGCTTAGTATAATCTGATTCATAATCCGTATACACAACATATACTTCATTTGAAAGTTTATTTGGGATTTGTTCAACTATATTCTCCGACATAAATCGTTGCCATAAAGCAGGTATATCTTTTGCTGCTTGTTGATTCTCATTAGTAGTTCTTACTGAAATTCCTATCACGTAAAACGGTTCTTTTTGTCCTGTACTCATTTTTTGTTTTTTATTTTTAACAAAAATAAAGTGCCGCTATGTCAACCCTATGTCAGTAGTTTTTAATTTTCTTTAGCTATAATTGCTTTAACAATTAAGTATTGAGAAACGACATACAGGACAATTATAGCAATATCAAACAACCTTTTAGGTGTATAAAAGTTATTCAATGCTATAAGGCTATCAGAAGCAATAAACAAAACAGCTCCTAACAACAACCATGAATTCGCTGTGTTTTTTTGCTGACGATAATTTAGTAATGCTGCTGTTCCAAAAGTTGAAATAGCTATTCCGTACACTAATACAGGTAGCAACATGTCTCCTAAATTATTATAAATTAAGCTTAATAACCCAACAAATAACAATACAAAGGGAATTGCTGATGTTAGTATTTTAACTACTGAATCCTTATACAAAAAGCTTGTCGTTATTTTAATATAAACAACATGTGCTACTAAAAACGAGGCCAAACCAAATACAAAAAAGTTTGTTTTATCAAGCAAGAAAACATCACCCCAAAACGAAAAAAACAAAGCCGATAACAACCAGAAACGATGCTTACTTACCGATACCAAATACACTACCGCTAGTGATGTCATTAATAACGGTTTAAAAATCATTTCTATTGTTTTATTTTGTGTAATTACTGCATACACATCGGTAATAGCAACCAATAAAAAAACGATGGAAGCTAGGGTTATTTTAGTTTGTTTGGTCATTTCTTAATGTTAGGTGTTAGATAAATTAGTTTTTTAATTTTCACTGCCTACTGTCTACTGTCTAAAAACTAAGCAATCATATCAATAAAATCTTGTTCAGAAATAATTGAAATACCTAAACTTTCAGCTTTAGTAAGTTTACTCGGTCCCATATTATCACCTGCTACAATATATGTAGTTTTTTTAGAAATGGAACTCGACACCTTACCACCGTTGTCTTCAATTGCTTTTTTAAGTTCAGTTCTACTCATTTGATGAAAAACTCCTGAAACGACAAATACTTTCCCAGCTAACTTATCTGTTTGTCCTTCTAAACTTTCTGCTGAAACTTCTAGTTGAACTCCGTGTGATTTTAATCGGTTTATTAAGTCTATGTTCCCTAAATTGTTCGAAAAATCAATAATACTTTGTGCTATTCTATCACCAATTTCATCAACAGCAATTAAGGTTTCCAAATCGGCATTCATTAAATTATCGATTGACTTAAAGTGTTTTGCTAACTTTTTAGCTACAGTTTCGCCAACAAAACGGATTCCTAAAGCAAACAACACTTTTTCAAACGGAATTTCTTTTGATTTTTCAATTCCTTCAATCATATTTTGTGCTGATTTTTCAGCCATTCGCTCTAACGGAACAACTTGTTCTACCGTTAAGTCATATAAATCTGCGTAGTTCTTTATCAGTCCTTCTTTGCGTAATAAATCAACCGTTTCTCCTCCTAAGCCATCAATATCCATGGCTTTTCTACTGATAAAATGCTTGATTCTACCTGTAATTTGCGGTGCACATCCAAATTCGTTCGGACAATAATGCTTCGCATCTCCTTCAGTTCTAATCAATTCAGTATTACATTCGGGGCAATGGGTTGCATATTGTGTAGGAACAGATTCTTCTGGTCGCTTTGTTAAATCAACAGCAATAATTTTCGGAATAATTTCTCCGCCTTTTTCTACGAAAACCGTATCTCCTATTCGTACATCTAGCTTCGCTATTTGATCAGCGTTATGTAATGAAGCTCTCTTTACAATCGTTCCAGCTAATTGTACAGGTTCTAAGTTTGCTACAGGTGTTATTGCTCCTGTTCTACCTACTTGATAGGTAATTTCATTTAATACTGTTGAAACTTGCTCTGCTTTAAATTTATAAGCAATTGCCCAACGAGGTGCTTTTGAAGTATAACCTAGTTCGTCTTGTTGCTGAAACGAATTTACTTTTACCACTACTCCATCCGTTTCATAAGGTAACGTGTGACGTTTAACATCCCACTCGTTTACAAAATCTAACACCTCTTCAATCGACTTAGCTAAAACAATAGTGTCTGGAATTTTAAATCCAACTTTTCTGGCGGCTTCTAAACTTTCAAAATGCGAAGCATATTTACGTTCTCTTGTCACTAATTGATACAACAAACAATCTAGTGGTCTTTTTGCTACTTCTGCACTATCTTGTAGCTTCAAGCTTCCACTAGCGGTATTACGCGGGTTTCGATATGGTTCTTCATCTTTCGCAATACGTTCTTCATTCATTTTATTAAATCCGTCTAACGGTAAAATGATTTCTCCTCGCATTTCAAAATCAGAAACAAAGTCGTTATTTAGTAATAATGGAATGGATTTTATGGTGCGAATATTAGTCGTTACATTATCTCCTTGAAAACCGTCTCCACGAGTAACTGCTTGTACAAACTCACCATTCTCATAAGTAAGATTTATTGAAGCTCCATCGTATTTTAATTCACAGGTATATTCAACTTCATCGGTTCCTAAAATTTTCTGGACACGTTTTTCCCAATCTAACAAATCTTCTTTAGAATACGAATTGTCTAACGAATACATTCTATGTTTGTGAGTAACCGTTTCAAAGTTTTTAGTTACTTCTCCTCCTACTCGTTGCGTTGGGGAATTTGAATCAAAATATTCTGGATTTTCGTCTTCTAACTGCTGAAGCTCTTTTAACTTAATATCAAATTCATAATCTGATATGGTTGGTGCATCCAACACATAATAACTATGATTATGTTTGTGTAACTCTTCTCTTAATTGTTGTATCTTCTCCTGAACTGTCATTAAATTATTTTCTAACGGTACCTGTAAAATGATTTATTTTTGAATTGATTGGGTTTCCTGATGCTCTTCTGAATGAAGCTAACTGACCTGCATGCCAAATAGCATCTGCTATTGGACCATTAATTGCATTCCATAATGGAAATTCTTTTTCTCCAAAGATTATTTTGAATTGTGACACATCATCACTACTTCTTAAAATATCACTAGCTCGCTTTAAGTTTTCTAAGGTTATTTTTCTTTTTTCACCAAAGGTCATTTTAACCTGTTTTTTTTCATTAGGTTTACTTAAAGCAGCATTTAAAATTACCTGCGATAAACTTAACACATGATCTATTGTTTCTCCTGTCGTTTTTGCTTCAGTGCTTGGTTTATACTCTAAATCTTTCTCAGTTAAACCTTCTGTCGCCCAATAATAACGAAATCCTAATCCATCTATCATTCTACTAATCACAGAACCCGCAGTAAACTCTTTTTCTTCTTTTGGAATTTCGTAATATGGTAATTTGGATTGTGCGGTTGTTATTGCTGCAAATAATAACAACATTGGTGTAAGTACTACTTTCATTTTTTTTATTTTGATGCTAATTTAATAAAAAGATACGAGTGGTATACACTAAAGTAGTATACGAGTAAAAAACAAAAAACCGAGGTAATCCCTTACCTCGGTCGTTAAAAAATAAACTATGTGTATAGTTTATTTTTTTAACCACATAGTATAGATGGTTTCTTCATTTTTTGCTGAAACTAATAACATTGTTTCACTAATTTTTTCAATTTTTAAATTTTTATCAAAGCTTTTATCATCAAACTCTAACTCATTTTTATCGGTTATCAATTTCCATGTACCATTCTCTTCTTTATTACTCATCATTACATGATACCTTCCATCAGAGTTTAATTCTAACCAATTACTACCATTCAAAAACTCGAATTTTTCATTTCCAATTTTCATTGAATCTACGAACCACTTACCAGACACTAATGTTCTCAGTTCTTGTGAATGGCTTAGTGAGCTAACACCAAGCACTAGAAATAGTAATATTACTACTTTTTTCATTAAGGGGATATTTAGGGGTTATTCTTTATTCAAATATAATAAAAAAGCTGAAGTAAATCAATACTTCAGCTTTTTATATACTTTAAAAGTATATTAATAATAGGTATAACGACGTACTTTAGCTATATGCTTTGCTAAACGCATTACTTGATGTGAATAACCATATTCATTATCGTACCATACATAAATTACGATAGTATCTCCGTCAGCTATTGTTGCTTTACTGTCGAAAATAGATGGTGCTGTTGTTCCTACAATATCAGAAGACACTAATTCATTACTTAATGAGTATTGAATTTGCTCTACCAAATCTCCTTCTAAGGCATACTGCTTCATGATAGCGTTTACTGACTCTACTGTTGCTGGAGTATTTAATTGTAAGTTTAAGATTGCTAACGATCCGTTAGGCACTGGTACACGAATAGCACTTGAGGTTAACTTACCCGCTAATGCTGGTAATGCTTTTGCTACTGCTTTTCCTGCCCCTGTTTCTGTAATTACCATGTTTAACGCAGCAGCTCTACCTCTACGGTATTTCTTATGCATGTTATCAACCAAGTTTTGATCGTTTGTATATGCATGAATTGTTTCTAAGTGTCCTTTTTTTATTCCGAAGTTATCTTCTAACACTTTTAATACTGGTGTAATAGCATTGGTAGTACATGAAGCTGCTGAGAAAATATCGATATTATCAGGGTTATTTTCTTCATGGTTTACACCGTGAACAATGTTAGGTACACCTGCACCTGGAGCTGTTAATAATACTTTACTTGCTCCTTTTGCTTTTAAGTGACGACTTAATGCTTCTTCATCTCTAAAAGCTCCTGTGTTATCAATAATTAACGCATCGTTAATTCCATATTGCGTATAATCAATATCTTCTGGTTGTGCAGCAGAAATCATGTAAACAGTTGTACCGTTAATGATTAAAGCGTTGTTATCAGCATCTACCTGAACTGTTCCTAAGAAATCTCCATGTACAGAATCTACACTTAACAAAGAAGCTCTTTTTTCTAATACTGTTTGATCTATTTTACCACGAGTTACTACAGCTCTTAATCGTAATTGAGAACCTTTACCCATTTTACTGCTCAACTCACGAGCTAATAAACGACCAATACGTCCAAAACCGTATAATACTACGTCTTTTGGTTGAATATTTTCTGCTTCAGTAGCATCTTTTAATTGCTCTTTTACAAAAGCTATTTTATCTACCGATGCTTCATCTTGTAAATGATATTCGTATGCTAATTTACCAATATCTAATTTTGATGGTGGTAAATCAATTGATTGAATTGATTTAGCTATTTCTAAAGCATCTTCTATTGTTATTGGCTTCGCTACAAATTCTTTAGCATAATCGATTAAATTTAAAACCTCACTAGCTCTTTTATCTACCAATGGATTTCTAAATAATACTAACTCGATAGATTTATCGTACCATAAATCGTTAACGATGTTTATAAACTCAACCGTAGCTCTTCGAACTTGTGCTTGATTTACTACTTCTTTTTCGTAATTTGTTATTGTTGACATAGTTGTGTGTTAACTAAAATTAAAAAATTTTTGCAAAAATAGGTATTTCTTCTTTATTTATTGTTGGTTTTACAAAAGAAAAAAGCCCTGTTAAAAATCGTTTTAACAGGACTTTTTTTTATTTAGTATATATAGTTTATTCTTCTAAATATTTTTTTCATTAACCTAATACCTAAATCGTTCTATTTGACCTGATGGACTAATCATCTCTAATAAAAGCCTTTTACCACTACCATACGAACGATCTAACATACTAACAGCTTCTTTTGCATTACTTACTTTTTTCCCATTAATTTTGGTTAAAATATACCCTTTTCCCACTTCAAATTGTTTAAAAGCTATATTTTGAGTTCTTTTAATTTTAGCTCCTCCATCTAATTTAAACTTTTCCCTATCTTCTTTTGTAAGATCTTCAAACTCTGTTTCTAAAACTCTACTTACTGGTAACTTTATAAGCTTGGTTAATTTAACTACTTTAGTCAACTCTTCTCCATCTCTATCAATTGTTAAATTCACATATTCTCCAGGTCTTTTTGCCGTTAACTGTCCTTTTAAATCTGAAAACTTAGAAATCTTTATATCGTTTACTTTTGTTATAATATCTCCTTCTTCCAAGCCAGCTTTTTTAGCCCCTCCTTCTTCTAAAACTTCTCCTATTTTTACTCCTTCAATATTTACTGCTTCAATATCTACATTAATTCCTAAAACAGCTTGTTGTACCATTCCAAACTCTAGTAAATCATCTACTATTTTTTTAGCAATGTTTGAAGGTACTGCAAATGAATACCCTATAAAAGAGCCTGTTCTTGAAGAAATAGCTGTATTGATTCCTATTAATTCACCTCTTGTATTCACTAACGCTCCTCCACTGTTTCCTGGATTTACAGCAGCGTCTGTTTGAATAAATGAATCTATGTTTGTGTTACCATTTAAATCACGCCCTTTTGCACTTACAATACCTGCAGTAACAGTAGATGTTAAATTATAGGGATTTCCTACTGCTAATACCCATTCTCCTACTTTAATATTATCAGAATTTCCAAAAGGTAAATTTGGTAATTCAAAGTCAGCTTCTACTTTTAACAATGCTATATCATTCGCTTTATCAGCCCCTATTAATTCCGCTTTTATTTTTTTCTGATTGTTTAACGTAATCTCAATATCACTTGCTCCTTCAATCACATGATTATTAGTTACAATATATCCATCAGGAGAAATAATTACACCGCTACCTGTACCAACTTGTTGGTATTTCCTTGTACCATTTCCTCCAAAGAAAAAACTATAAGGATCTTGTTGTGTTCTTATAGATGTATTTTTAACATGAACCACCGCATGTACTGTTTTATCAGCTGCTTCTGTAAAATCTGTTGGTGTTGATGTTGAGTTTATTATTGTTGGTGTATAACTTGCCTTTACAGTTTGCATTGTTGGCTCTACCTCTTTCTCTACTATTACTTGCGGTTCTTCTATTAGTGTTTTGTATCCTGCAAGTGCTATTGCGCCTCCTAAAATCGCAATTCCTAAAGTTCCAATAATTTTCTTCATATGCTTACAAAATTTTATACTTCAAATATACAATTTTAACATTTCAAGTAAATGTGTTTAACTTCTATTTAACTGATTTTAACCGCTATTTAACAGTCCTCTTTCCTTCATAAAATATGTATCTTTGTCCTTTATTATGGATTTAGAATTTTACAAATACCAAGGAACTGGTAACGATTTTATCATAATTGATAATCGCTCAAAAACCCTTCCAAAAAATAAAACTGACATAATTGCAAAATTATGTGATAGACACTTTGGTATCGGAGCTGATGGTCTTATATTACTTGAAGAAGATAATACTACCGATTTTAAAATGGTATATTATAACTCTGATGGTAATGAAAGTACTATGTGTGGTAATGGTGGACGCTGTATTGTGGCTTTTGCTCATAAACTTGGACTTTTTGAAACCGAAACTACTTTTATTGCTATTGACGGGCTGCATCATGCCTCTATTTCTAACAACCTTGTTTCTTTACAAATGATTGATGTTGACAAGGTAACTGTTTTTGATAAATACGTTTTTACCAATACAGGATCGCCACACCATGTTCAGTTAGTAAACGACCTTACTAATTATGACGTGTTTTCAAATGGAAAAAAAATCAGGAATGAAATTTATGGTGCCGAAGGTAGCAACGTTAATTTTGTAGAACAAATAACAAATAACACTTTTAAAGTACGTACCTACGAGCGTGGCGTAGAAAATGAGACTTTAGCCTGCGGAACGGGTGTTACTGCCGTTGCTATAGCCATGCATGCTACTAAAAAAACCAACAGTTCATCTATAATCTTGCCTGTTGAAGGCGGGGAATTAGAAGTTTCTTTTGAAGAACAAGACGGAGTTTATTCGAATGTATTTTTAAAAGGTCCCGCTACATTTGTATTTGAGGGTAAAATAAATATTTAGTGCATACGTTAACTGGAACACATATCAAGTTAAGAGCCTTAGAACCTGAAGATTTAGAGTTTTTATTTCAAATTGAAAATAATGAATCTTTTTGGGAAGTGAGTCATACACAGACTCCTTTTTCTAAATTTTTACTGAAGCAATATTTAGAAAACGCTCACTTAGATATTTATGAAGCTAAACAATTACGATTAGTTATTGATGATAAAGTGACTGGTAAATCTATTGGGATGATAGATTTGTTCGATTTTAACCCGCAACATAAAAGAGCTGGTATCGGAATTTTAATTCATCCTGACTTTCAGCAGAAGGGGTTTGCCTCTGAAGCTTTACAGTTACTAATAAAGTACTGTTTTATACATTTGCATTTACATCAACTATATGCAAATATCACTAGTGACAATACTAGTAGCTTACATCTTTTTGAAAAACAAAACTTTAAGCAAACTGGTATTAAAAAAGATTGGATATTTCATAATGAAACATATAAAGACGAACTATTATTTCAACTAATAAATGAATAAGAAAATTATTTTAGGAGGTATTGCTGCTATTTTTTTAATTGGCGGAATTATTGGATTTAACTACTATCAAAAAATCTTTGGTAAAGCTGTTACTAAAGATGGAGCTATATACATAGGCTCTAAAGCCTCTTTTATAGATGTGAAGAAACAACTTTCTGAGTTTGTCAAACATCCTGAAAATTTTGTTTGGGTTGCTGAAAAGAAAAAATTCACACAACCCAAAGGTGGAAAATATTTACTAAAAAAAGGGATGAACATGAATGATGTTATAAACCTTTTACGTAGTGGAAATCAAACACCTATTATCCTATCATTCAACAATCAAGATACTTTAGAAAAATTAGCAGGAAGAATAGCTGAACAAATTGAAGCAGACTCTATTTCTTTATTACAAGCTATGCAAGATCCTTCTTTTTTAGCTACCAATAAATTTACTGAAAAATCTGCATTAGGAATGTACATTCCGAATAGTTATGAGTTTTATTGGAATACTTCTGCTGAAAAATTTCGCGATAAAATGCTACGCGAATACAATCGTTTTTGGACTTCTGCTAGGTTAGAAAAAGCTAAAAAACTAAACCTTTCAAAAGAAGAGGTAATTACATTAGCTTCTATCGTTCAGAAAGAAACAGCTAAAAAAATAGAACGCCCTGTCGTGGCTGGTTTGTATCTAAATAGATTAAGAGATAATTGGCCTTTACAAGCCGACCCAACAGTTATATATGCAATTAAAGAAGTTAAAGGACAAGATTTTGTTGTAAAAAGGGTTTTAAACAAAGATTTAGTGATAGACTCTCCTTACAATACTTATAAAAACACAGGACTTCCTCCTACTTTGATTGCAATGCCAGATATTTCATCTATTGATGCTGTTTTAAACCATCAAAAACACAATTATTACTACATGTGTGCTAGTGTTGATAAAATTGGCTTTCATGAATTTGCTAACTCTTTAGCACAACACAATCGAAATGCAGTGAAATATCAACAATGGATAAATCAACAAGGAATAAAGAGATAAATTAACAAAATTTTATTCTCATCAATTTCAATAAAACATTATTAAAAAGTTAATATAAAATAGTTTTTTTTGGTTTTTACCTAAAAAAAACACAGGAAAACAGCTTTATCATCAACAGCTAAAAAACTGTAAATTATTGATTTATAGCCTGTTATAAAAATTTACCGTATCTTTGCTGCGCTAAACAGAAAGTATTTAATTATCAGACATTTAGTATTAGTATTTTTAGGATTTGTATTATTAACCAGTTTTACAGAGACTACAACTAAAAAAGAAAAAACTACTACAACAACGCCAATACCAATTCACAAGGTAGAAAAGGTAAACATTCCTTTTTTATTAAATGATTTTGTAGGATTTAAAGAAGCCTTAGCTTTTAAAGAATCACAAGGTAGGTACAGAGTAGTTAATACACTTGGATATTTAGGGAAATACCAATTTGGTAAAGAAACCCTAAAGAGATTTAGAATTTACAATACCACTCATTTTCTTAGAAACCCAGAATTACAAGAACGCACATTTGTAGCGTACTGTAAATTAAACAAATGGATCTTAAGAAAAGACATTAAAAGAAGTGTTGGTAAAACTATTAATGGAGTTAAAATAACCGAATCTGGTATTTTAGCAGCAGCGCACTTAAGTGGCGCTGGTAATGTAAAAAAGTTCTTACGTTCAAATGGATCTATCCGTTTTAACGATGCCTATGGAACCTCTATACAATCATACCTTAAAAAGTTTGCTGGTTATGATGTTTCCAACATCAAAGCCAACAAAAAACCAACAGTTTAACCAAATAACCGAAGATATAAAAAAAGCATCGATTAAATCGATGCTTTTTTTATTTATGAATGATAAAAATTGCTGGTCGCTTATGTAAATCAGTCTTTACCTGCTTCCACTCTTTTATCGTTAGTGTTTTAATATATTCTGTTGGAAGTGTTATATCACACGCCACACAAACTCTTGTATCAGGAGACAAAGTAGCGCGTAAATCATCTAACATTTTTTCATTCCTGTAAGGAGTTTCGATAAAAAGCTGTGACTGATTTTTTTCTTTTGAAAGCTTCTCTAAATCTTTAATTGCTTTTTTTCTGTCTGACTTATCAATAGGTAAATATCCGTTAAACGCAAAACTCTGCCCATTCATACCAGACGCCATAATTGCCAACAAAATAGAAGAAGGTCCTACCAATGGAACTACTTGAATCCCTTTTTGATGCGCCAACTTAACAATACTTGCGCCTGGATCTGCTACTGCTGGCACACCTGCTTCAGAAAGCAAACCTACTGATATTCCTTTTTCACAAACATCTAAATAATTCTTAGTTTCTAAATCATCAGAATACTTATCTAACAACATCAACTCCAATGAAGGTTGTGATTTTGTTGGTGTAATTCTTTTAATGAACCTTCGAGCAGACTTTTCGTTTTCAACAATAAAATAATCTAATTGTTCTACTACCTTTTTTACTGATAATGGCATCACCTCTAATGGCTCAGTATCACCTAAAGTTGTGGGAATCAAGTATAATTTACCTTTCATTATTTCTGTTCTAATTTTGAAGCTATAATTTCACACGCTTCGTCTAACATTTTATACACGTTTTCAAAACCTTGATCTCCTCCATAGTAAGGATCTGGAACACTCCTGTTTCCATCAGGATACAATTCGTTCAAAATCATCTTTACTTTTTCATGTTGCTCTTCATTTTCAGACAAAGCTACAATATCTGCATAATTATTTTGATCCATTGCAAAAATCATGTCAAACTTATCAAAATCAGCTTTTGTAAATTTTCTTGAACGTTGATTGGTAATATCTATCCCATATTTTCTAGCTACTTCAATAGAGCGCCCATCAGGTAATTCACCTACATGACAACCCGCAGTACCGGCAGAATCAACTATAAAACTTTCAGATGATAATTTAGATTTTAAAATTCCCTCAGCAAGAGGAGATCGGCAAATATTACCTAAACAAACCATTAATATTTTTTTCATACTCATAAAAAAACCTCACTAGGTGAGGTTCGTTGTTTATAAAGTTAACTTTTTTGTTAAGTCTTCTACATACTTTTTAAACTGCTTATCAGTTTCAGTCAAATTATCTACAGTTTTGCACGCATGTAATACAGTAGCGTGATCTCTTTTACCTATTTGACTTCCAATGCTTGCTAACGATGATTTTGTCATACGTTTAGCAAAGTACATCGCTAACTGACGAGCCTGTACAATATGACGCTTACGTGTTTTTGACTGTAAGGTTGCCACATCCATATCAAAGTATTTCGATACTACTTTTTGAATGTAATCAATAGACAGTTCTTTTTTCGTGTTCTTAACAAATTTATCTACAATCTGCTTTGCTAATTCAATTGTAAACTCTTTTCTATTAAAAGAAGCTTGAGCTATCATTGAAATTATCACTCCTTCTAACTCACGAACATTCGACTTTATATTCTTTGCTATATACTCAACAATTTCTTCAGGCATTTCAACACCATCTCTATACAATTTGTTTTGTAAGATTGAAATTCTTGTTTCGTAATCAGGTGCTTGTAACTCAGCTGATAACCCCCATTTAAAACGAGATAATAACCGTTGTTCGATATCTTGCATATCAACAGGTGCTTTATCCGAAGTTAAAATAACCTGTTTTCCATTTTGATGTAGATGATTAAAAATATGGAAGAACACATCTTGCGTACCAGCTTTTCCTGATAAAAACTGCACATCATCAATAATCAACACATCAATCATTTGATAGAAATGAATAAAATCATTTCTGGTATTTGATTTTACAGAATCAATAAACTGTTGTGTAAATTTTTCAGAAGAAATATACAATACCGTTTTATCTGGATATTTATCTTTAATCTCAACACCAATAGCGTGAGCTAAGTGTGTTTTTCCTAATCCAACTCCACCATATATTAGTAATGGGTTAAATGAAGTTCCTCCTGGTTTATTGGCCACAGCCATACCTGCAGAACGTGCTAATCTATTTGAATCTCCTTCAACAAAATTTACAAAGTTATAATTTGGGTTTAGTTGAGATTCTATCTTTACTTTTTGCAAGCCAGGAATTACAAATGGATTTTTTAGTTCTCGTTTTGATTCTAACGGAACGGTTACTTTTTGTGGTTTTAACGGATTACGATTTGAACTAGGTATTTTTACTGTTTGCGGACTATTACTACTATACGTATTTTCCATACGTACATCATAAATTAGCTTAGCATCATTACCTAACTGACGAACCAAAGCTACTCTTAACAGTTTGATGTAATGCTCTTCTAGCCACTCATAAAAAAACTTACTAGGAACCTGAACCGTCAATGCTTCCCCTGCCAATTTAATTGGCTTTATAGGCTCAAACCAAGTTTTATATGCCTGCGGCTTAATGTTGTCTTCTATAAAAGACAAACATTCCATCCAAACTGAATCGGCTGTTTTAGTCATATGCGGTAAAAATCAATTTTTTAGTTGTTAATTTTTATTCAGATTTAGGGGACACCAAACACCAATGTCTGGGCGAACAAAAGTGTGAATAAATTTCAGTATAAAAAAATCAAATCACTATTGACTTTTATTTTTTTTTACGTAATGTTAGTGCAATTAAAAATAAAATAATCTTTTGCAAAAACATTATACATCTATACGTGTTCGGTATGCTGAAACTGATCAAATGGGAGTAGTTTACCATGGGAACTACGCACAGTTTTTTGAGATTGGTCGCACCGAATGGTTACGTTCTCTGGGCGTTACCTACAAATATATGGAAAAAACAGGAATCATGTTACCTGTTATATCTTTATCTTGTAACTTTAAAAAATCAGCATTATACGACGATGAATTAACCATTACAACCATTTTAAAAAAAACACCTTCAGTAAAAATTGAATTCGACTATGAAATTACCAATCAAAATAACGACCTAATTTCAACTGGAAATACTGTGTTAGCATTTATTAACAATAAAACAAAAAAACCTATACGTTGTCCTGATTATATTTTAGATAAATTGGCTATCTTAAAATAATTAATCAAACCAATAAAAAACATATGAAAATATATACTAAAACAGGTGATAAAGGTACCACTGCCCTATTTGGTGGTACTCGAGTACCTAAACACCACTTACGAATAGAAAGCTATGGAACCGTTGATGAACTTAACTCTTACATTGGGTTAATTAGAGATCAAAATATTGACGAAACTCTAAAAAAGAAATTAACAAAAATTCAAAGCGATTTATTCACATTAGGTGCCATGTTAGCTACTCCTCCAGAAAAGGAAACTTTAAAAAGTGGTAAAGAACGCTTAAATATTCCCAAGATTAACGAAGAGTCAATTCAGTTCTTAGAAGACGAAATTGACCTTATGAATAAAGACCTACCTCAAATGACACACTTTGTATTACCAGGCGGTCATCAAACCGTGTCATTTTGTCACATAGCACGCTGCGTATGCCGTAGATCGGAACGATTGGCTGTGGCTTTAAACGAAAAAGAGGCAATTAGCGATACTGTTTTAAAGTATTTAAACCGACTTTCTGACTACCTTTTTGTGTTGGCACGGAAGTTGACCCAAGACTTACAAGCTGAGGAAATTAAATGGATTCCTGAAAAGCTATAACTAAGTTCTTTAATTATTAATTTCACATTTTTTAAAAAAAACTTGACTTTTTACAAAAAAAAATTATTTTTGCGGAAAATCTTATTAAACAGATAAAGAAATGTATTGGACACTTGAATTAGCATCTTATTTAGCAGATGCACCCTGGCCTGCAACTAAAGACGAATTAATTGATTACGCTATTCGTACTGGAGCACCGTTAGAAGTGGTAGAAAACTTACAAGATATCGAAGATGAAGGTGAGGCGTACGATTCTATTATTGAAATTTGGCCAGATTACCCTACAGAAGAAGATTATCTTTGGAATGAAGATGAATACTAGAAAAAATAAATAATAAAAAGTCTCTTTTACAGAGGCTTTTTTTTTGCTTACTTTTAAGCACTCAATAAAAACACAAAAAACGCTAATTAAAAACAACTTAATTAGCTATAAAACAATATTTTACAAATGAGCGTTTTAAATTCGATTATAAAACTATTTGTTGGAGACAAACAACAAAAGGACCTAAAATCACTACAACCGATCGTTGAAAAAGTACGATCTTTTGAAAATTCATTAAACAGTTTATCAAATGATGAATTACGGGCAAAAACGATCGAATTTAAATCGAAAATTAAAGATGCTACCAAATTTTTTAACGATAAAATAGCTGAGCTTGAGGAAGAAGCTAAAAAAGCAGACATCGATCGTCAAGAAGAAATTTATACTGAAATTGATAAATTAAAAGACGAAGCTTACGAAGCATCTGAAGCTGTTTTATTAGATATTATGCCAGAGGCCTTTGCTGTTGTGAAAGAAACAGCAAAACGTTTTGCTAACAATACTGAATTAGAAGTAACTGCCACTCCTTTTGATAGAGAATTATCAGCTACTAGAGAACACATTACTTTAGAAGAAGACAAAGCTTTTTGGGCTAACTCATGGGATGCTGCTGGTAAAGAAGTAATTTGGGACATGATTCACTACGATGTACAATTAATTGGTGGATCTGTATTACACCAAGGTAAAATTGCCGAAATGATGACAGGGGAAGGTAAAACCTTAGTTTCTACGCTTCCAGTATACTTAAATGCTTTAACTGGTAACGGAGTTCATGTTGTTACTGTAAACGACTACTTAGCAAAACGTGACCGTGCGTGGATGGCTCCTATTTTTGAGTTCCACGGCTTAAGTACTGACTGTATTGATTTCCACCAACCAAATTCTGAAGCACGTAGAGAGGCTTATAATGCTGATATTACTTACGGAACTAACAATGAGTTTGGTTTCGACTACTTGCGTGATAACATGGCTAACTCTAAAAAAGACTTGGTACAACGTGCACCAAACTATGCTATTATTGATGAGGTGGATTCTGTTTTAATTGATGACGCTCGTACTCCGTTAATTATTTCTGGTCCTGTGCCACAAGGAGACAATCATGAATTTAATGAATTAAAGCCTCTAGTTGCCGATTTAGTTTCTATTCAAAATAAATACTTAGTAGGTGTTTTAGCTGAAGCTAAACGTTTAATTAAAGAAGGAGACACCAAAGAAGGTGGTTTCTTATTATTAAGAGTTTACAGAGGTCTTCCTAAAAACAAAGCCTTAATTAAGTTTTTATCTCAAGAAGGAGTTAAACAAATTCTTCAAAAAACTGAAAACTTTTACATGCAAGACAACAACAAGCTAATGCCTGAAGTTGATGCAGAATTATGGTTTACTATTGAAGAAAAGAACAATCAAATTGATTTAACTGATAAAGGTATTGCACACCTTTCTGATATCACAAAAAATGAAACATTCTTCGTTTTACCAGATATTAGTGTAAAAGTTGGTCAAATAGATAACAGCGATGCTACTCCAGAAGAGAAAGCTGATCAAAAAGAAGAATTATATCGCGAATTTAGTGTGAAGAGTGAGCGCATTCATACCATGAACCAACTTTTAAAAGCCTACACGGTTTTTGAAAAAGACGTGGAGTATGTGGTTATGGACAATAAGGTAATGATTGTAGATGAGCAAACTGGTCGTATTATGGACGGTCGTCGTTACTCTGATGGGTTACACCAAGCCATTGAAGCTAAAGAGAATGTAAAAATTGAAGACGCTACGCAAACGTTTGCTACCGTAACTTTACAAAACTACTTTAGAATGTACCGTAAGTTATCTGGTATGACAGGTACGGCGATTACAGAAGCAGGTGAATTCTGGGAAATTTATAAACTAGATGTTGTTGAAATTCCTACAAACAAACCAATTCAAAGAGACGATAAACAAGATTTAGTTTATAAAACTACGCGTGAAAAATACAACGCAGTAATTGAAGACATTGTAAAATTAGTTGGAGAAGGAAGACCTGTATTAGTAGGTACTACTTCGGTTGAAATCTCTGAATTATTAGGAAGAATGTTACAAATTCGTAAAATTCCTCACAATATCTTAAATGCAAAATTACACAAAAGAGAAGCTGATGTAGTTGCCGAAGCTGGTAAACCAGGAGTGGTAACCATTGCTACAAACATGGCTGGTCGTGGTACCGATATTAAATTATCTGACGAAGTTAAAGCAGCAGGTGGTTTAGCTATTATTGGTACAGAACGTCATGATTCTCGTCGTGTAGACCGTCAGTTACGAGGTCGTGCAGGACGTCAAGGAGATGTAGGTTCTTCTCAATTCTATGTAGCTTTAGACGATAACTTAATGCGTTTATTTGGTTCTGAAAGAATTGCGAAGATGATGGATAGAATGGGATTAAAAGAAGGTGAAGTAATTCAGCATTCTATGATTTCTAAATCTATTGAAAGAGCTCAGAAAAAAGTAGAAGAAAACAACTTTGGTATTCGTAAGCGTTTATTAGAGTATGATGATATTATGAACGCACAGCGTGAGTTTGTATACAAACGTCGTCGTCATGCTTTAGACGGAAAGCGTTTACAGATTGATATTGCAAACATGATTTACGATACCTGTGATTCAATTGTAAGACAAAATAAGGGCGCTAAAGACTTCCAAAACTTTGAGTTCGAATTAATTCGTTTCTCTGCAATGACTTCTCCTTTTTCTGAAGAAGAATTCAATAAAACATCAGAGCAAGATTTAATTGACAAGCTATACAAAATAGTAACAGAACACTACAAAAACGATGCGGAAAGAAATGCTGAAAATGCATTCCCAGTAATTAAAAATGTTTTTGAAAACGAAGGTGACCGTTACGAGCGTATTGTTGTTCCTTTTACAGATGGTTCTAAAACATTACAGGTAGTTACCAATTTAAAAGAAGCTTACGAAAGTGAAGGAAAATCATTAGTTAACGATTTTGAGAAAAACATCACTTTAGCGATTATTGATGAAAACTGGAAGGATCACTTACGTAAAATGGATGAGCTGAAACAAACCGTTCAAAATGCTACGTACGAGCAAAAAGATCCATTATTGGTTTATAAGTTTGAAGCTTTTGAGTTATTCCAAGAAACGATTGACAAAGTAAATAAAGAAGTTTTATCGTTCTTATTTAAAGGAAAACTACCTAGTCAAGAAGCTTCACAAGTATCTGAAGCTCGTGAACAACAACGTGAGCAATTAGATTTACGTAAAGATGAAGTTCAAAACTCAACACAGCAAGCTATTAGCAATGCACGTAACCAACAAACACAGGAACAACAGGTTGTAGAAACAGTTGTTCGTGAGCAACCAAAAATTGGTCGTAACGAAAAAGTTACCATCAAAAACGTAATGTCTGGTGAAGAGAAAGAAGTTAAGTACAAACAAGCTATTCCTTTATTAGAAAAAGGAGAATGGGTATTGTACAACAAGTAATCTTCAAACAAACTATATAAAAAGCTCGGTTTTTACCGAGCTTTTTACTTTTACATAACATTCACTACACTTTTTAGTAAAGATTTTATTACCAATAATTTATAATTACTTCACTTTTTAAAAACATTCGAAAAGTAACTTTGGTAAACATCGAAGTATACTTAGAATGAAAAAACACAAAAAACGTAAATTAGATATTGCTGTAATATCAGATGTACATTTAGGAACTTTTGGTTGTAGAGCTACTGAACTCAATAATTATCTAAAAACCATCAACCCTAAAATATTAATTTTGAATGGTGATATTATTGATATTTGGCAATTTAACAAACGTTACTTTCCTAAACCACACATGAAAGTCATTAAGCAATTGATGAATTTCATCACTTCTGGAACAAAAGTGTATTACATCACAGGAAATCACGATGAAATGCTGCGTAGGTTTAAAGGTTTTCGCTTAGGAAGCTTTGAAATCGTGAACAAAGTAGTACTTGATATTGATGGTAAAAAGGGATGGTTCTTTCACGGAGATGTTTTTGATGTTACCATGCAACATTCAAAATGGCTTGCTAAATTAGGAGGTAAAGGGTACGATTTTTTAATCCTAATAAATACCGCTGTTAACTGGTGTAGTCATAAATTAGGTTATGGTCGATTATCTTTTTCAAAAAAAATTAAAAACAGTGTAAAAAGTGCCATTAAATTCATTAATAATTTTGAAACTACTGCTGCAGACATTGCAATTGATGAGGGATATGACTATGTAGTATGCGGTCATATTCATCAACCAGAGATAAGATCCATAAAAACTGAAAAAGGAAGTACTGTATACTTAAATTCTGGTGATTGGATAGAAAACTTAACTGCTCTGGAATACAAAAACAAAACGTGGTCTTTATATGAATATGAAAAAGATGAGATCGCTAAAAATATTCATTTAAACTACTCTGTAAAAGATCTAGAGCTCATTAGTTCTGAACACAATAATAGTGAACTTTTTACAGAACTCCTTAAAGAGTTTAACATTAAAACCCAATAATCATGAAGCTTATAATGGGCATTAAGTTAGGAAATGGTCAATACCTACTAAATAGGTAATTTTCTAAAAACAATCAATTATAAAAATTTAAAAAGATGAAAATATTATACGCTTTTCAAGGAACAGGAAACGGACATGCAAGTAGAGCCTTAGAGATAATCCCACATTTACAAAGACGTGGTGATGTTGACATATTGGTTAGCGGCTCACAATATGAAATAGAGCTTCCTTTCAACATAAAATATAAATTACATGGCTTAGGTTTTGTTTTTGGTAAAAAAGGTGGAATTGATCTAATTAGCAGCTTAAAAGACTTAAGCCTTAACAAGGTTTACAAAGAAGTTAAAACACTTCCCGTAAAAGAGTACGATTTAATTATTAACGATTTTGAACCTATCTCAGCTTGGGCATGTTTATTTAGAAATGTCCCCATTATTTCTTTGAGCAATCAAAATGCTTTGTTAAACGAAAAAAACTCTGCTTTTAAAAGGTTTAGGTTAGAGCGTTTGATTATTAAATACTATGCACCTGCAAAAAATAAATTCGGATTTCACTTTAAAACTCATTCCTCTTCAACCTTCTTACCTATTATCCGTAAGGAAATTCGCTATAGAAATATTACAAACAAAGGACATTACACAGTGTATTTACCTTCTTATAGTGATGAAAAAATAATCAAAGTACTTTCAAGCATAAAAGACATAAAATGGCAGGTGTTTTCTAAAAAAACAAAAGAACATCAATTCTTTCATAATATTACCATCCTACCAATAAACGACGATGCTTTTATTCGTAGCATGGCTTCTGCTAAAGGAATAATTTGTGGTGCAGGTTTTGCAACACCTACAGAGGCTTTATACTTACGTAAAAAACTATTGGTTATTCCAATGAAAAATCAATACGAACAACAATGCAACGCTGTTACGTTAAAAGAAATGGGAGTTACAGTCGTAAAAAAACTAAGCAAAAAACAATTACCAAAAATTGAAAAGTGGATTAACTCAAATAAAATTGTTGAAGTCCACTACCCTGATGTTACCGAAGATATGTTAGATGCAATTATTTTACCCTATTATAACAAAACCATTTTACCAGAAATTACCATTGAATAGTTGGTGAACCAATGCTTTGTAAAAAATCATTGGTTTTAGAAAAATGTTTGTTGCCAAACCAATACCCACGGTTGGCACTTAACGGTGATGGATGACCTGAGGTTAAAATATGATGCTTCTTTTTATCAATAAGCTTTGCTTTTTTCTTAGCAAAACCACCCCAAAGTAAAAACACGACATCTTTTTTTTCTTCAGATATTTTCTCAATTACAGCATCAGTAAATTGTTCCCAACCTTGTTTTTGATGGCTTCCTGCTTCTCCTGCTCTAACCGTTAAAGTAGCATTTAATAGCAACACTCCTTGTTTTGCCCAACGTGATAAATCACCACTCTTAGGATATGGAATATTTATGTCTTTTTCTATTTCCTTAAAAATATTAATAAGCGATGGTGGGTGGGCAATACCATCATGTACCGAAAAACACAATCCGTTTGCCTGCCCTACTCCATGGTATGGATCTTGACCCAAAATCACTACTTTTAAATCATCTAGCGCACAAAAATCAAACGCTGCGAAAATATCTGACCCTTTTGGGTAACACGTATGTTTTGAGTATTCATTTTTAACAAAACTGGTAAGATTTTCAAAATACGGTTTCTCAAATTCTGATTGTAAAATATTTTTCCAGCTATCATTAATTTTTACTTGCATTGTTTGTTATTTTTGTCGTGGTTTCAAATATACTATTTTGACTAAAAACATTACAGAAAAAACACTTCAAGATTTAGAATTTACAACAGTTTTAGAACAAGTTGCAACACATTGCATTTCTAATTTAGGAAAAGAGAAAACAATGCTAATTCAACCTATTTCAAACAAAAGAAAATTATTTTTTGAATTGAATATGGTAAATGAATATCTGTCTTCTTTTGAAAATGAAAACCGAATTCCGAATCATTATTTTGAAGATATTTCTGAAGAAATTAAGCGACTTGCTATAGAAAATAGTTTTTTAGAAACAGACGGTTTCTTAAAGGTTTCAGCTGTTTCAGAAACTGTGAATGAGCAAAAGAAATTTTTAAAAAAGTTTCAAACCTACTACCCTACATTATTTTCCCTAAGTGATGAAGTTGAGTTTACAACAGTAATTGTAGATAGCATAAAGAAGATAATTACTCCATATGGTGAGGTTGCCGATAATGCTTCTGCTGCTTTAAAACACATACGTAAAGATATTGGCGCGGTTAGAGGTAAAATCTCAGAAAGTTTTTCTCGTGCCTTGAGTAAAAATATTTCGAGTGGTTACTTAGACGATATCAAAGAAACTGTTATCGACAACCAACGTGTACTGGCTGTTTTGGCTATGCATAGACGTAAAGTTAAGGGTAGCTTATTAGGTTCATCTAAATCAGGTAATATTGTATATATCGCTCCTCAAGCTACGTTGGCTTACAGTAGAGAGTTACAAAACCTGTTATATGAAGAGAAGCAAGAAGTTGTACGTATATTAAGAGCTTTAGCTACTGAAATAAGACCTTTTACCCCGCTATTAACTGAATATATTTCTTTTTTAACACATTTAGATATGGTGGGTGCTAAAGCAAAATATGCAAAAAGCATCAACGGACTACTTCCTAAAATTACGAAGGAAAAAAAGGTCTTTCTAAAAAATGCTTTTCATCCTATTTTATGGCAAAAAAACAAGGCTAAGAATATTGAAACGATTCCGCAAACTATTCAGTTAGGTGAAGAACAACAAATTATTGTTATTTCAGGTCCGAATGCTGGTGGTAAAAGTATTACGTTAAAAACAATTGGCTTGTTACAAGTCATGCTCCAAAGCGGGTTATTAATTCCTGTACATGAACGTAGTGAAACTACACTTTTCAATACTATCTTGACTGATATTGGTGACAACCAATCTATCGAAAATCAATTGAGTACTTATAGTTATCGATTAAAAAACATGCGCTACTTTTTAAGAAAGTGTAATGACAATACCTTGTTTTTAATTGATGAGTTTGGTACAGGTTCTGATCCTGAGTTAGGAGGTGCTTTAGCTGAAATTTTCTTAGAAGAGTTTTATGAGAAAAAAGCCTTTGGAATAATTACCACTCACTATGCTAACCTAAAAGTATTAGCAGATGAATTGGATAATGTTACTAATGCCAATATGCAGTTTGATGAGCGTACTTTAGAACCTTTGTACAAACTATATATTGGGCAAGCAGGGAGCTCTTTTACCTTTGAAGTAGCACAGAAAAACGGAATTCCGTATAGCTTAATCAATCGTGCTAAAAAACGTGTAGAAACCGAAAAAGTTCGTTTGGATAAGACGATTTCCAAACTTCAAAAGGAGCGAAATCGGTTACAAAAGACTTCCGAAAGTTTAAACAAACAAAAATCTAAAGGACAAGAGCATATTGAAAACCTACAAGAGAAAGAACTTAAAATACGTGAAAAGTTAGAAGGTTTTCAAGAGTTATACGATAACAACCAACGTATGTTATCTTTGGGAAGGAATATTAATGAAATGCTTAATAAATACTTCCAAACAAATAATAAAAAAGAACTTTCTGCTAGTTTTTTTAAATGGGCAATGGCAGAAAAGACCAAGTACATAAAGAAAAATCCACCTAAGAAGAAAACCAAAACAGAAAAGAAAGAAGAAAAAGTTGCTACACAAAAACAACAAGAAGCTATTAAAAAAGTAGAAAAAGAAGTACTTCAAAAAGTTGTAAAAGTTCGAGAAGAAAAGAAAAAAGAAGCAGAAAAAATTGCAAAAGAAAGAGCTGCCTATGTTTTTAAAGTAAATGACAGAGTTCGTTTAATTGACGGAAATGCTGTAGGAACTATTGACAAAATAGAAAAGAAAAAAGCCTTTATTAATTACGGGTTATTTACTACAGAAGCTAAAATAGAACAATTAGAATTAGTGGAACGTGCTAAAAAATGATTCATTGATAATACACAAAAAGTTCACATTAAAAAAAATAAGTAAACTAAAAAGCTCAAATTGTAAAAACAATTTGAGCTTTTTCACTAATCTCTATAGTTGTCTTAAAACAGTTCTTCTACTTCAATAATTAAATCATTAATGAAGTTTTCTGCTTTCTTAATATCATTATGTAGTACTCTGTCATCATTTACTAAAGGTACATCTTCTCTAAACATTCCTACAAAAGAAGATAAAAACTCAGAAGTATTCTCTTCTCTAAAAGAAAGTCCTTGAGAAGCATTCATTAACTCTATTGCTAGTACAGAACATACATTATCTACTACTTTTTTTGCTTTCACAGCTGCATTGGCTCCCATGCTTACATGATCTTCTTGTCCATTACTAGACACAATAGAATCTACACTAGATGGAGTACAAAATTGTTTATTTGCACTCACAATACTTGCAGCTGTATATTGCGGAATCATAAACCCACTATTTAAACCTGGGTTCGATACCAAAAAGTCAGGTAGCCCTCTTAAACCAGAAACTAACTGGTATGTTCTTCTTTCAGACATATTTCCTAATTCTGCAACAGCAATTGCTAAATAATCTAAAGCTAGGGCTAGTGGCTGGCCATGGAAGTTTCCTCCTGAAACAATAATATCTTCATCAACAAATATGTTTGGGTTATCTGTTACTGAATTTATTTCTGTTATGAATGTTTTCTTTACAAACTCTAACGTGTCTTTTGTTGCTCCATGAACCTGAGGCATACATCTAAAAGAATAAGGATCTTGTACGCGCTCTTTTGGTTGCTTGATTAATTCACTTCCTTCTAATACTTCTTTAATACGTTTAGCTGTAGCTAACTGTCCGTTATGTGGACGCACTAAATGAATCAACTCATTAAAAGGCTCAATTCTTCCATCAAAAGCTTCTAAAGAAATTGCACCAATAACATCTGCTAAATAAGAAAGTTTATAAGCCTTTAATAAATTATGTACACCATAAGCACTCATAAATTGAGTTCCATTTAACAATGCTAATCCTTCTTTAGACTGTAAATTAATTTTCTCCCAACCAAATTTTTCTTTTAAAACATCTCCTGAAACTCGTTCTCCTTCAACATACACTTCTCCTAATCCTATCAATGGTAAAGAAAGATGTGCTAATGGTGCTAAATCACCAGATGCTCCTAACGAACCTTGTGTATATACAACAGGTAAAATGTCTTTATTATAAAACTCAATCAAACGCTCAACAGTGGCCAACTGTACACCAGAATGACCATAACTTAATGATTGTATTTTAAGCAACAACATTAACTTTACAATTTTTTGAGGAACTTCATCTCCAGTTCCACAAGCATGACTCATTACTAAGTTTTCTTGAAGTTGTTGTAAATTATCTCCATTAATTTTGACGTTACATAACGAACCAAATCCTGTATTAATTCCATAAATAGGATCGTTATGAGTTTTCATTTTCTCATCAAGGTAAGCACGACATTTTAATATCTTTTCTTTTGATTCTTCTGATAAAGAAAGTTTTTTATCTAGTAATACAATACTATGAATATCTTCTAAACCAAGTGGTTGGGAATTTATTATATGTGTAGTATTCATTTTAATATTTTTATGGTGTACAAATAACCAAAAAAAAGAGAAAACTTCAAGCTGATTTTTTATAAAAAATAGAACTAAGTTTAAATAAAATGTTAATTTCTTTGATAAAAAAGTTAAAAAAAGTAACTTCGGCGGCTTAAACACCGTTATTCTCACTAAACATTAAAGAATGAAAAAACTAGTACTTTTAGCCCTCATAGGAGTTACCATAATTTCATGTAAAAAGGAAGAAAAACCTGTTAAAGACTACTTGGTTTTAACTGGTAAAATTGATAACCTTAAAAAAAGAACTGTTACCTTGAATGGTTTTCAATTTGAAAAGAAAATAAAATTTGACAGAAAGACTGGTTCTTTTGTTGATACTCTTAAAATTGATAGAGAAGGCTATTATACCTTGGTTTACAATACAAAGCCTATTAAAGCTATCAACTTATATTTAACAAAGACAGATGATACAGGTATTGTATTTGATTACGACAACCCAGATTTTATTAATTTTGAAGGTGCTAACAAAAAAATAAATAGCTATCTTCATGAAAAACAAAAAACTTGGCCTGAAATACTTGTTAGTGCTAATCAATACTTTGCCTTAGAAGAAGGTGAGTTTTTAGCAAAAACTAATGAATATAAAGATGCTGTAACTGAAGCATCTATTTCTAAACAATTGCCTGCTGATTTCTTAAAAAAGGAAGTCAAAAATATTGACTATGAATGTTTAAGAAACCTTTATAATTATCAAGATTATCACAGAACATTAACAGGAAATAAAGACTTTACCGTTTCTGAAAATTTTCCTGATCCATTAGAGAATTTCAACTATAATGGTAACGATTATACAATTTCATACTTCTATAGAGTGATGTTAGAGACCGAGTTAAAAAATTTAGCTCGAGAAAATAATAAAGAAGGTGATGATTATTATTTAACTTATCTAGAAACTGTACAAACTGAGGTTACTGACTCAATCGCTAAAAACGATTTGTTATATAATAGTGCTCAAAATAGTATTACATATGCTAGTGATTTAAAAGAATTCTACAGAAAATTTATGGCGTATTCTACAAATGAAACACATAAAAAAGAGATTACTAAAGACTACGATCTTTTAAAAACAACAGCAAAAGGCCAACCTGCTCCTAAGTTTAAAGACTATGTAAACTATGATGGTGGCACAACTTCTTTAGATGATTTATTAGGCCACGGAAAGTACTTATACATTGATGTTTGGGCTACTTGGTGTGCTTATTGTAAAAGAGAAATTCCTTTATTAAAGCGATTAGAGCAAGAGTACCATGGTAAAAATATTGAGTTTGTAAGTATTAATGTTGATGCTAAAGGTAATGATGAAAAATGGAAAGAAACCATTCAAGATAGGGAGATGACTGGTATACAGCTAATGGCTGGAGATAGTCACTTAAATTTAGAATGGGCTCAAAACTTCTTAATTAAAGGTTTACCGAGATTTATCTTAATCGACCCTGACGGAAATATTGTAAGCCCTAACGCTCCAGCACCATCAGAAGGAGAACGTTTAATCAATATGTTTGAAGAATTAGGTATCTAATTTACCAATAAAATAAAAAAGACCGCTAATAAAAATTAGCGGTCTTTTTTATTTACTTATATTTCTAAAACCTATTATCTCCATCTAAAATATCTCCTAAACCTCCTAAAACACTTCCTTCTCCTCTATCTCCTTTTCCAGTTTGTGGAGCCATAGCCAACACTCTACCTGCTAACCTACTAAATGGTAATGATTGGATATATACAGTTCCAGGACCTCTCAGCTTTGCAAAGAACAATCCTTCTCCTCCAAAAATGGTATTCTTTATACCTCCTACAAATTCAACATCATAATCAACGTCTTGAGTAAAACCAACAATACAGCCTGTATCTACTTTTAAAACTTCACCAGGTTGCAATACCTTTTTTGCCATTGTACCACCTGCATGCACAAAACCTATACCATCGCCTTCCATTTTTTGCATAATAAATCCTTCTCCTCCAAACAACCCTCTTCCTAAGCGTTTTGAAAACTCAATTCCGATAGATACCCCTTTAGCTGCACATAAAAAAGCATCTTTTTGACAAATAAACTTCCCTCCAAATTCTGTTAAATCAATTGGAATTATTTTTCCTGGATAAGGAGAAGCAAAAGAAACTTGTTTTTTTCCTTGACCATCATTGGTAAAAACCGTCATAAACAGGCTTTCACCTGTTAAGATTCGTTTTCCAGCAGAAAAAATTTTCCCCAACAATCCTTTTTCTTGATTTGAACCGTCTCCAAAAATTGTATTCATTTTCACATCGGCATCCATCATCATAAAACTACCACTTTCGGCAACTACTCCTTCTTGCGGATCTAATTCTATTTCTACATACTGCATTTCTTCTCCAAAAATGCGATAATCTATTTCGTGTGCATTCATAATTTTTTGTTTTTATATTTATAAGAAGAGTTTTTTACTGTTTTGTTACAAAAGATTCATTTTCGCTTAATACTTTTAACACTTTTAAAGCCTTAAAAGTCACTTCTTTTCTTTCTCTACTAAAAAACTTCATATCAAAATTCTTTTTTGGAACTACATTTGTAGCAAAGAAATAAGCATTTTTTTTAACTAAAACATAGCCTACAAACCAACCATTATTTTCTTCACCTCTTACTGACCAACCTGTTTTACCTCTCAATACATAGTGATTGCTTTTATGCATTATCATCATACTTTTCATGATACTATCGGTACGCTCACTAATAAGTAACTCTGAATTATGTAATCGTTTTAAAAAGTCTATTTGTTGAAATTGATTAATCTTAGATTTACCTTCTAACCAGAAATTATCTAAAGTCATTTCATTTACATCCATTGAACCAAAATTCAACTTTGCTAAACTAGATTTCATTCTTTCAACTCCAATTTTTCTAGCTACCTCTTGGTAACATGGAACGCAAGAGTAGTGAAAA
This sequence comes from Tenacibaculum sp. Mcav3-52, assembly GCF_022347665.1. NCBI lineage: Bacteria > Pseudomonadati > Bacteroidota > Flavobacteriia > Flavobacteriales > Flavobacteriaceae > Tenacibaculum > Tenacibaculum sp. Mcav3-52. Next base: position 85,962 of record NZ_JAKRGE010000002.1, read on the forward strand.
GCTTCTTTAAACGTTAAATCTTGCTCCCAAATCTTTAGATACCTAGATTCTCCGTTCCATTTAAAGATTGCGCTATCATTTTTTACGACTCCAGCTTCTAAAGCAATGATAGAATTCGGAATTTTAAATGTTGACGCTGGTAAATTTCCAGTTTTACACCAATCAAAATTATTAGAATAATACACATCTTTATACAAATCATAAACTAGTATAGCTCCTTCTAATTTTGCCTTATCAAGTATTTCTTGAAACTGATTATTAACTAAAAACTTTGTTTCAACTTTCTCTTTTTTACTCTTTTCTTCACTCTTACAAGAAAATAGCAGTACTATAATTATAAAAACATAATTAGCCCTAATCACAAAAACTAATTTTTAACCTTTAAACTCCATTCGTATTCAAATTTTGAAACTGAAACTCCCTCCTCATTAAAACCTTCAGAAATAACAGTTACTGTTTGACCTTCTCCTGTATCAATTGCTTTTTGTATCGTCTCTCTTATTAATTTACCATCGTTACATTCAAAACGAATTTTCCCTGTAGCCTTTTTAGTAAAAGTTCCATTCATATTAGTAACCAGCATAGAAATTTTTTTATTCGAAGCATCTATTTCTTTCATTACCAAAATACCTGTAGATAATTCTGATGCCATTCCTTGTACTGCCCAAAACATTGATTTAAATGGATTTTGATTTACCCATTTGTGGGTAACTTTAACCTCTGCTCTGTCGTTAGTAAGCGACTTTAATCGCACTCCAGTAAAAAAAGCTGAGGGTAACTTAAATAATAAAAAGGCATTAACTTTTCTTGGTGTAAACTTCATTTTTTCAGTATTTACAGGCAATGTACAGCTTTTTATTTAATTATATCGCTTCATTTAAATGTTAAATTTTGTTAATCTTTAGTACTATGTATTGCATAATACCTTTTAAAAGATATATATTTGCATTGTAAAGTATTATATAAATCATTTCACTATGCAACACAACAACCAAAATACCAATGCTTTTTTAATACATATTTCTGCTTTTGCAGGGTATTTATTTCCTTTAGGAAGTATTATCACCCCGCTTATATTATGGCAAACCTTAAAAGAGAGAAGTCCTTTTTTAGATGAACATGGTAAAGAGGCCGTTAATTTTAACATCAGTTATAGTTTATACATTTTTATACTAGGCCTTTCTTTTATTCCTTTTTTCTTCGGAAGAATTTTCAACGGATTTGATGGTATAGATATCGACTTTGGTGGATACCATGGACACGGAGGATTGTTTGGTATTTTTGGATTCGCTTCTGTTGTAAGTATTGTCGCTCTTATTAAAGTAGCGCTGATAATTATAGCAGCCATGAAAGCTAATAAAGGTGAAATGTATAAATATCCACTTACAATAAAATTTATAAAATAACCCATAAACCGCATTACATGAAGATAGAAAACACAAAAGCACAAATGCGTAAGGGAGTTTTAGAGTACTGTATCTTATCTATTTTACAAAAAGGAGATGCATACACCTCTGAAATACTCTCAAATCTTAAAAGTGCTGAAATGATTGTGGTTGAAGGAACCATATATCCGTTACTTACCCGCTTAAAAAATGCAGGATTATTAAGTTACAGATGGGAAGAATCAACCTCTGGACCTCCAAGAAAATATTACGTACTCACAGAAAATGGCGGAATGTTCTTGAAAGAATTAGACAAAACATGGCATAATTTAGTAAACGCAGTAAACCAAGTAACAAGTACAAAATCAACTAAAGATGAATAAGACAATAAATATAAACCTGGGCGGATTTTTCTTCCACATAGATGAAACTGCCTATCAGAAATTAAAACGATACTTAGATGCCATCGCTCGTTCGTTAAGCGATGATCCGCAAGGAAAAAATGAAATTATTGCAGATATAGAAGCTCGTATTAGTGAGTTACTATCTGAAAGAATTACCGATGCTCGTCAAGTAGTAAATGAAAGTGATATTGAAGAAATTATTGCTATCATGGGGCAACCTGAAGACTATGCGGAAGCTGAAGAAGGGTATAGCGAAAATACTTCTTTCAACTATAAGAGAAATACTTCTAACAAAAAAATGTTTAGAGATGGTGATGACAAGTTTCTAGGAGGAGTATGTTCTGGACTTGGACATTATTTTAATATTGATGTTGTTTGGATTCGTTTAGCTTTCCTTATTTTAACATTAGCAGGATTTGGTTTTGGAATTATAGGATATATCATTTTATGGGTTATCCTACCAGAAGCGAAAACTACTTCAGAAAAGTTACAGATGGAGGGTGAAGCTGTAAATATTGACAATATTGAAAAAAAAATTCGTAATGAGTTTGAAAACCTTTCTTCAAAGGTAAAGGAAGGCGCCCATGATTTATCGGATAAAATTTCAAATGCTGATTATCAAAAACTACGTAACCAAACTAAATCTGGTTTTCAGGATTTCATAGACACTATGGGTAAAATTTTACTAGCCGTATTCAAAGTGTTTGGTAAATTCATGGGCGTTTTATTAATATTTATCGCTGGTATTACAATCATTTCATTGCTACTAACCTTATTTTCTGTAGGAAGCTTAGAAATCTTAAATTTTGATGGAGACATGATTCACTACCCTCCTTTCTTTTATGATTCGGCTATGCCTAAATGGTTGTTAATGACATTTGTATTTTTCTTAATAGGAATTCCTTTTGTTGTCCTATTTATTTTAGGATTACGAATTTTATCTCCTAATGTTAAAAGACTTGGTATTGCAACAGTTTTAACATTATTCGGGCTTTGGTTAGTATCTTTATTAGCAATCGGATTCTCTGGTATTGAATATTTTACCACACATGCTTACGATGGTGCACATGTTTCAAAACATAGCATTACCTACAATCAAGAAGAGCCTTTAAAAATACGAGTAGTAAACGATGATAATATTTACTATCAACATAGTTTGCGTAATAGAGATAATTCAGTATCTGTTCATGTAAATGATAAAGAAATGAAATACTCTAACGATATAAATATCGATGTCCGTAAGAGTGAAACTGGTAATGCTTATATAGAAATAAAGAAAACTTCTGAAGGAAGAAAGCGAAATGATGCCAACAGTAATGCAGAAGCTATTCAGTACAACTTTAAAACAGCAAACAATACTATTGTTTTTGATGCCTTTTTTATTAGCGAATACAAGAACATGTGGAAAGATGAAGAAATTGATGCTGTTTTATACATTCCTGAAGGAACAACTATATACTTTGAAGGTTCGTCTCGTAACTTTTTAGATGATGTAAAAAACGTCCAAAATGTATACGACCGTGATATGGCCAACCATCATTTTAAAATGACTTCTAAAGGCTTTAACTGTTTAGATTGTGATGAAGAAGATATTAATAATGAAGATTCTGACGATTGGGATTCTGATAATGATGATGAGGTAAGCTTCTTATTTGACAGCACAATTAATAATACAAAAGCTGAATTTATTATCTCAAAGAAAACTACTGAAAGTGAACTTAACAAATTAATCAACTGGTTTAAAGATCGTAAAAACATAGATATTGATATTGTTAGCGCTAAATTTAATAATGATAAAACAATTGATAATCTAGTTTTAGGAATTGATTGTAACGACGGATATGTAGGTAGTATTAAAGTTTCAAACAGTACATTAGATACTGTATCAAAAGGATTCCGTAGACTGTATAATGAAGAAGGAGCTTTAAGCTTTAAAACTTGGTAAATACATAAACTGGAAAACTATGAATGATTTATTTGACTTCTTCTTTAAGGGTAACTTTTTTATGAAAATAGTTACACTTCTATACACACTTTTACTTTCATGGGTAATGAATGGACAAGTACAAGAAATTCCTAACTACAAACCTGTTGATATTGATCTACACAATCAAATTGTAAAAATGGATAGTATATTCTTTAACGCTTATAATACTTGTGACATGAAAACACAAGCAGGTATTTTAAGTGATGATATTGAATTCTTTCATGACAAGGGTGGTTTATCTACCTCTAAAAATGAAATCATAGCTGCCACTAAAAAAAATATTTGCGGTAAGGTTACTCGTACCTTGATAAAGGGTAGCATTGAAGTATACCCTATTAATAAGTATGGAGCCGTTCAAATAGGTTATCATAAGTTTTTTAATAATAGAGAACCTAACGCTAAATCTATTCCTAGCAAGTTTATTGCTATCTGGAAAAAAGAACATGAAAAGTGGTTAATGACAAAAATTATTAGCCTGCATTAAAAATATAGTTGACACTAACAACATTAGTTCATTGGTTAGCTAACTCCGATGACACTAATACTTGGTTTTATTAGTTAAGCCAAAGCTGTACAGCTTTGGCTTTTTCTTTGCATGAATCTCACTTATTAAAATACTAAAACCTATATCTTTGTTTAAAACATTCCTTGTATGAATTTAACCATTGAGAACATTTTATTAATAGGGTCTTTATTACTTTTAATAAGTATTATTGTAGGAAAAACATCTTATAAATTTGGAGTTCCTACTCTACTCCTTTTTTTAAGTATCGGAATGCTTGCAGGCTCTGATGGTATTGGAGGTATTATTTTTGACGACCCAAAAGCCGCACAATTTATAGGAATTGTTTCTTTAAATTTTATTCTATTTTCTGGTGGTTTAGATACAAATTGGAAAGCTGTTAAACCTATACTTAAAGAAGGGTTAGCACTTTCTACTTTAGGAGTATTGCTTACCGCTGTTTCCTTAGGACTATTTGTTTGGAATGTTACCAACTTTACGATATATGAAAGCTTATTATTAGGTGCTATTGTTTCTTCTACCGATGCTGCAGCTGTATTCTCTATTTTACGCTCTAAAAACTTAGCATTAAGAGAAAACTTGCGCCCTACTTTGGAGCTAGAAAGTGGTAGTAACGACCCCATGGCTTACGTATTAACTATAGCTTTTTTAACACTAGTTATTCATCAAGATCAAAGCTTAACTTCTATAATACCTTTATTTTTACAGCAAATGATATTTGGTGCTATTGCTGGTTTTTTGTTTGGTATGCTTAGCAAAAAAATAATAAACTCAATAAAACTTGATTTTGAAGGGTTGTATCCTGTTTTGGTTATTGCACTTATGTTTATTACTTTTTCTTTCACTGATTTTATAGGTGGTAATGGCTTTTTAGCTATTTATATTTGTGCTGTTTATTTAGGAAATCAAAACTTAATTCATAAAAAAACTATTTTAAAAATGTTTGATGGATTAGCTTGGTTAATGCAAATAGTACTGTTCTTAACCTTAGGACTACTTGTTTTTCCTTCACAAATTGTTCCTTATATTGGTATTGGACTTATTATTTCACTCTTCTTAATTTTTATTGCTCGACCTGTAGGAGTTTTTATTAGTTTACTTTTTTTTAAAATGAAATTAAGGAGGCGTTTTTATATTTCATGGGTTGGCCTACGTGGGGCCGTTCCTATAGTATTTGCTACCTACCCTCTTTTAGCTGGTATAGATAAAGCTAATATTATTTTTAATATCGTATTTTTTATATCAGTTACTTCTATTATAATACAAGGTACAACACTTAGTATTGTTGCAAAATGGTTAAACGTTGCTTTACCTGAAGAAACAAAAAAATTAAGTGCCACAGATATGTTGTTAGAAGAAAATCCAAAAGCTTTAATGCAAGAAATTATAATTACAGAATCATGCAAATCGGCAAATAAAAAAATTGTTGAATTAAACTTTCCTAAAAACGCTATTATAGCCATGATAAAAAGAGATGGTAACTATATTACTCCTAATGGTTCAACTACAATAAATAATGCTGATATTTTAATTGTTCTTGCTGATAAAAAAAGTGTTTTTAAAGAAGTTAATGAAAGTCTTAAAAATTAACTTTTTATGAGTTTTAGTATTATTTAATAAAGTAACTTTGCAGTATGAATAAGGTTTTGAAATTTCTAAGTCTACTTTTTATTACAACGGTATATTTTACCGCTATTGGGTATACTCAAGAAGAGCAATCTTTTTCTAATAAGTTACGCAAACCTAATTCTGCTCTTAAAGAATATAAACAAAAGCTTTCTTCTAAGGGGTTACAGCACACTACAGAATCAGAAAATCTTACCAATCACTTTAACAACCTTCCTTCTACTAATGTAAAAAACACATTCTCAGAAGCAGGCATCAATTTTAAATCTGTTGAATTATTTTTCAACAGAAAATATATTCAATACATTTCTTTATCAAGAAATACTATAGTAAACTATAGAAAATCTGATTTAATATTTCCTTTTCATTACCATTGGTGATTTTTTTGAACTTTAATATTCAACTAATCAATTTTATCATAAAAAATATACTCTTAACTAATAATTAATTAAGAGTAAAACCCAATTTAATTAAAAATAAATGGATTTAGGAACCATAATCATTGGTACTATACTATTAGTTATATGTATAGCTCCTTTTATACTTGTACGTAAAAAACAATTAACAAAAAAGAAGAAAAAACTTCAAATACTAAATAATATTTCTCTAGAATATAACTGTAATATAGAAGAATATGAATTTTGTAATGATTTTGTTTTAGGAATTGACAAATCTAAAAACTATCTTTTCTATTTTAAACAATCTGAAGAAAACATACAAAAAAAAGTCATAAATCTACAAACAATTGAAGAATGTATTGTTATTAAAAAAACACGAAGCATAAACGATAGAACAATTGAATTAATAAAGTTGAATTTTATAAAAGATAATGAAACTACTTCAATTATTATTTATGATGAAAAAAAAGACCTGTTAATTAGCAACGAATTACTAGTGGCAAATAAATGGGCTCTTCTAATTAATAGTAGTTTAAAAAAACAATAAGCTTTAATATATAATCTAAGCCTTAGAATTACTTAAGGCTTAGATTTTTATTAAACTCTTTTTATACTTGCCTAACATTTTTTTTATGAATATTTTCGACAAAAATTATAGTTATAAATTAACTGCTATGTAAATACAAAAAGAATAAAGTGATTACCAAAAAAGTTTCTTCGTTCTTTCTATTATACAAACAACATTAAATAAGTGAATATGGGAAAAATTAAAATTGAAAGCACTGTTGGTGCTAAAATTTATGCTAATGAAAAAGAACTAGGTTTAATAAAAAAAAAAAACAAAGAATATGTAGTAGAAAACGGCAGGTATGAAATCTATGCCAAAGCGTCTTGGTGTGGTAGTCAAAAAATAAATATAAATGTTACCGATGATAAAACCATCACCTTAACTCTTAACAGTTTTAAATACGAGGGAATTATAAGAACAGTTATGATGTTACTTGTTGCTTTATTTATGTTTTCAAAAAGTCTCATTTTTTTAATTCTTGCAGGAATTATTATTCTATATCCTTTATACTATATTTCTTTTGGAAAAGATAATTACTTAGAATTAAATGAGAAGCATGAAAACAACCTAGTTAATACACAAAACATTTAATTTTTACTTTAACAAACCACAACTTGTTTAATTAATACACCTATAAAAAGCTATGAACTACAAAATAATAAAACTACTCTTTGACCCAAGAGAAACGATTAATAAAAAAGAATTTTTATTTGGAATAATAATTTTATTCATTTTAGCCTTCTCTCTAGTTATTAATTTTATCACAAATATCAGTATCACAGCATTTATAAGCCATAAAGGAGTTCAAAAATTAGCTACATATCAAATTATACAGCCATTTACTATCCCTTATTTGCCTATTAACTTTATACTTTTTTACAGTTCTATTATTCTAGCAATTAAAAGAGTTAAAGACCTTAATTCTAAAGTATGGGTAGGTGTACTAACCGGAATATTCATCTTTCTTTTTTTTGATGTTACTTTCTTAAAAACAACTACTAGCACAGGAACACTTTCTAATTTATTAGGAGTAGAAATAAATAATGAAGTAAAAAATTATCATCTATTTAATATGGGGATTTATATACTTTTAGGAGTAAGTTCCATATTCATTCTTTCGATTCTAAAAGGGACAAAACACTATGTAAAAGATGTTTACAATAAAGGAAGATTAACCATCTTTCAATTTATTAATCAATTAGGTTTTTTACTTATTATCATTTTTGTCTTGTCTATACTTTTTATTACTCTTTTTGGTATCGCTAGTAATAACAATACTCTTAATCTCCTTAATCGAAACATGTTTTGGCAATCAATTATTCTTGGTTTTACTTGTCTTTTAATTATTATGTGGTATTTAAAACTGGTTTACATGAGATTAAAAAACACTACTTTTTCTTTCTTGAACTATTTTTTATGTTTTATAGTTTATATTATAAGTTTAGCCTCTTTAATTGTAATAACATATAAAGTTGATAATTTAAATTACATAAATACATATCAAACTTTTTTCTCGCTTATTAATATAGCATTTTCATTTATAAACCTTTCTTTATTTTTGTTAGACATAGACTCGAAACCACTAGTGCTTGGTATTAAAAAACACAATTAATTAAACAGTTCTTCTGAAATTTTTAAATTATTTAAAATAAAACATCTCTATGCATGCAAGCTTAAATGCAATAATTCATTTTCCTAATTTAAGTAAAACTAGAGACTTTTTTTATAAAAAATCTGAAAAAAGTATTCTATATTTACTTAAATATCAAAAAGTCATGAAATAATGCATAAAATTTCGGTACTTACCACTATACTTATAACTATCGCTAGTTTTGCTCAAAAAATCCCTAAAAAAATTAATGAAAGTGATTTTTCTATTGGAAAAACTGTTCAAATAAAATCGGCTATTTTAAAAGAGGACAGAACATTAAATATTTATTTCCCTGCTAGCTACAACACCAATAACTCAAAAAAATATCCGGTCATTTATTTACTTGATGGCTCAAAAAATGAGGATTTTATTCACATTGCTGGAATTGTTCAATTTGGTTCTTTCCCATGGATAAATATGCTCCCTGAAGCTATTGTTGTTGGTATTGGAAATGTAGATAGAAAAAGAGATTTCACTTACCCTTCTACTCTTGAAATCGATCAAAAAGAGTTTCCTACTTCTGGGAAATCTAAGCAGTTTATTCAGTTTCTACAAAAAGAACTGTTACCCTTTATTAATGCCAACTACAGAGTCACTAATAACAAAACACTAATCGGACAATCACTTGGAGGGCTTTTAGCTACAGAAGTTTTATTTAAAACTCCCAACCTTTTTAACAACTACATAATTGTAAGCCCTAGTCTTTGGTGGGATGCTGAAAAACTTTTGACCTTCACACCAGTAAAGTATACCACTAAGAAGAACATTTACATTGCAGTTGGTAAAGAAGGCCCAATTATGGAAAGAACTGCCAAAGAACTATACAACAAGCTACTTGATAAAGCAACTGAAAATTCAAAACTTCACTTTGATTTTTTAGAAGATAAAACTCATGGAGATGCTTTACATGAAGCTGTATACAATGCTTTTGAAAAAATATTTAAATCAGATATATAAACCATTTTAAATAACAAACTACCTTTTGTAAATTCTTCTTAAAATTCAACAGGAACTCCATCTATGAAAACAATTATTCTCTATTATTCTTAAGATAGTAAAGCTTTTAAGTTTGTTGTTTAGAATATGTATACTAACTTACTCTCTAATAATATTAAAATTTCATCAAAGCTTGTGTACTAAAAAAGTCAAATTGACTTTTAAAAAACACTTTTTCTGTGAAAAATTGTCTTTTTGGTTTAAAAAAACACACATAAAATCAAATCAACTCAAAATAAACACCAATAAAACAAAATTCATTTTTAAACACACTAAAAAAAATTAAATTTATTTAATTTGTAGCAAATCTCAATAAACTATGTCATCAAAAAATAAACTAGAAAGTTTTACTAATACAACTGAAGAATTTGTCTCTCCAGAGTACATTCGTAACCGCTTCTCTAAAATTATGTCTGATATGTACAAAAATGAGGTGCCACTTTATGGTGAGTTACTTGATTTGGTTCATGATATCAATGATAATGTTCTTTCTGAGTCTAAAGAAATTGAAGAGCAGTTAGCACATACTGGCGAATTAACTCGATTAAATATGGAACGCCACGGAGCAATTCGTTTAGGCAAACCCTATGAGTTATTTACGATGAGACGTCTGTTTAAAGTAATGGGAATGTATTCTGTTGGCTACTACGATTTAGCCCCAGCTGGTGTTCCTGTTCATTCTACAGCTTTTAGAGCTATTGAAAGCACCGCCCTTAACCAAGCTCCATTCAGAGTTTTTACCTCTTTATTACGTTTAGATTTAATTGATGATACTCAGCTTCGTAACAATGTTGAAACTATTTTAGAAAAACGTCAAATTTTTACAGAAAAAGTTTTACAACTCATTGATAAGTCTGAAAAAGAAGGTGGGTTAAATAAAGAAGATGCCGAAACCTTTGTTCAAGAAGCATTAGAAACTTTTCGTTGGCACGATACTGCTACCGTAGATTATAAAATGTACGAAGCTTTACTAAATCAACACAGATTAATTGCTGATGTAGTTGCTTTCAAAGGCCCTCACATCAACCACCTAACCCCTAGAACTTTAGATATAGACAAGGTGCAAACAAGTATGGAAACTCGTAATATTCCACCAAAAGATAATATAGAAGGACCTCCTGCAAGAAAATGCCCTATTCTATTACGCCAAACAAGTTTTAAAGCATTGACCGAAAAAGTAACTTTTAAAAACAATGCTGAAAAAGAAGAAATAGGTGAACACAAAGCTCGTTTTGGTGAGATAGAACAACGTGGTGCAGCATTAACTCAAAAAGGACTTGATTTGTATCATGAACTGTTAGGTAAAACACGTAAAGCTATTGGTGGATCACCAACTGCCGAAAACGCCTCAGAATACAATAAATTATTAGCAGAAAATTTTAAAGTTTTTCCTGATAACTATGAAGAGCTACACTCAAAAGAGTTGGCATATTTCCATTATTTCGCTACCGATAAAGCAAAAACTTTATCTAAAGAAAAAGTGTATACAAAAGCAGATGTAAACCAATTATTAGAGGATGGCTATTTAAGCATAGAACCTATGGTTTACGAAGATTTCTTACCTGTAAGTGCTGCAGGAATTTTTGCTTCAAACTTAGGAACAGATGATGCTAAACGAGAATATGAAGGTACTTCAAATCAATCTTTATTTGAAAAAGATTTAGGTGAACCTGTTTATAAGTTAACAAAATGGTATGAAGACATGCAAGATGAAAGCATACAAAACTGCTTAGCAGTAATAAATGCTTAAGCATAAAATAGAATATTGAAAAAGTGTAGCCGTATATTTGCATTATCGGCTACACTTTTTTTTTCGTTAAAAACGATTGTTTATCTTGTAGCTTATATTAAGTTTATTCTAACAAAATTATTCTTTTGGAAAATCAATTTGATTATATAGACAAACAAATACTTTCAAAATTACGTTTAGACGCTCGTAAAGCCTATTCGCAAATTGCGGAAGAATTAAAGGTTTCCAACTCCTTAATTCATCAACGTATTAAAAAGTTAACTGCAGAAGGTGTAATTAAAAATGCAGAGTTTGTTTTAGAAGAAAAAAGCTTAGGCTATAAAACCAAATCATATACAGGTATTCGATTACGTGAAGCTCGCTTTGCTAAAGAAGTAATGCACGAGTTGGAAAAAATACCCGAAATAACCGAATGTAATTTTGTTTCTGGTTACTACGCTATTTTTATTTTAATATTTGCTAGAGACAACGAACATTTACAAAAAATACTATACGATAACGTACATTTAATCAAAGGAGTGGCAGGAACCGATACTTTTATATGTTTCGATACTTGTTTTAAGCGTCACATTCCAATAGAATAATTAACAACACTACCCACATTTTAGGTATTTAAGATAATGGTACAAACAACACAACTAGAAACGTTCAAAAAATCATTAACTGGCGAACTATTTTTTGACGACCTACATAAAAACATTTACGCAACCGATGCTTCGGTATATCGTAAAATCCCACTAGCAGTTTCATATCCTAAGAACATAGAGGATATTCAGCTATTAATTGATTTTGCTACTAAAAATAACATCACCTTAATTCCGCGTACAGCAGGAACTTCATTAGCAGGACAGTGTGTGGGAGATGGAATTGTTGTAGACGTTTCTAAACACTTTACCAACATACTGGCTTTTGATGAGATTAACAAAACCATTACGGTAGAGCCAGGAATTATTCGTGACGATTTAAACCGCTTCCTAAAACCATTCGGGTTATTTTTTGGTCCGAATACCTCAACCTCTAACCGTTGTATGATTGGCGGAATGGTAGGTAATAACTCTTCAGGAAGTACTTCTATTCGTTATGGAGTAACTCGTGATAAAGTAATTGCTATTCAAGGCTTGTTAAGTGACGGTAGTGAAGTTACTTTTTCTGAAATTACTTCAGCTGAATTCAATCAAAAGAAAATAGAAAATTCGTTAGAAGGAAATATCTATCGTGCTATTTATACAGAACTTTCTCAAGAAGCTGTTCAGCAAGAAATAAAAAAAGAATTCCCAAAAGAAAGCATTCACCGAAGAAATACAGGATATGCTGTTGATGAATTTTTAACTTCCGATTTATTTGGTGGGGCAGAACCAACTATCAACCCTGCTAAATTTTTATCAGGAAGTGAAGGAACTTTAGTGTTTTCAACAGCTATTACAATTCAACTAGACGACCTACCTCCTACACAAAGTATTATGGTATGTCCGCATTTTACTAGTGTAAACGAAAGCTTAAAAGCTACTGTTACTACCATGAAGCATACACTCTATGCTTGTGAATTAATGGATAAAGTAATTTTAGATTGTACTAAAAATAACCGTGAACAAGCCAAAAACCGTTTCTTTTTACAAGGAGATCCAGAAGCTGTGTTAATGTTAGAAGTTTCGGCAGACACTATAGAAGAAGCTGAAATATTAGCCGATAAACTTATTGAAGATTTAAAAGCAAACAATTTTGGGTACCACTATCCTAAAGTATATGGCGAAGACATTGCTAAAGTACATCAACTACGAAAAGCAGGTTTAGGATTATTAGGAAATATTGTTGGAGACGATAAAGCGGTAGCTTGTATTGAAGATACTGCCGTAGCCTTGGAGGATTTACCTACTTATATTGAGGAATTCACCAAAATTATGGATAAATATCAGCAAAGAGCAGTGTATTATGCACATGCAGGAGCTGGTGAGCTACACTTACGTCCTATTTTGAATTTAAAGAAAAAGGAAGACGTAGTATTATTTAGAAAAATAACTACTGAAACTGCTGAGTTAGTTAAGAAGTATCAAGGATCGTTTAGTGGTGAACATGGTGATGGTATTGTGCGTGCGGAATTTATTCCGTTGATGATAGGTGACAAAAACTACCAATTATTACGAAGAATAAAAAAAGCATTTGATCCGAACAATGTGTTCAACAAAGGAAAAATTACGGATGCTTTTCCAATGGATCAAAGTTTGCGCTATGAAATTGACAGAAATGAACCTGAAATAGAAACCATTCAAGATTTTTCAGATAGCGAAGGTATTTTAAAACTAGCTGAAAAGTGTAACGGTTCAGGTGATTGCCGTAAATCTCCCGAAGCTGGCGGGACTTTATGCCCTAGTTATCGAGCAACTCGAAACGAAAAAGAAACTACCCGTGCTAGAGCCAATACACTTCGTGAAGTTTTAACGAATAATACCGCTAAAAACAAGTTCAATTCTAAAGAATTAAAAGATATCCTAGACCTATGTTTAAGCTGTAAGGCTTGTGCTAGCGAATGTCCGAGTAATGTAGATATTGCTTCGATGAAAGCAGAATTCTTGTACCAATATCAAGAAACAAACGGATATTCTTTCCGCAGTAAATTATTTGCTAACAATGCTAAATACAATAAATTAGGAAGTAAGTTCCCTGTACTAACAAATTTCTTTACCAATACTACTCTAGCTAAAAAGGTTATGGGAGTTGCCACAGAACGTTCTGTTCCTAAGTTAGCAAAACAACCTTTAAGTACTTGGTTAGAAAACCATAAACCAATAGCTTCTAAAAAAACAGTGTATTTATTTAATGATGAGTTTACCAACTATTATGATGCAGAAATTGGAAAAGACGCAGTTGTTGTATTGGAAAAACTAGGATATGAAGTAAAAACCGTGAACCACGAAGAAAGTGGGCGTAGCTATATCTCAAAAGGTTTTTTAAAAGAAGCTAAAGAAATTGCTAATAAAAATGTAAACACTTTTAAAGAACTAATTTCTGAAGAAACTCCATTAATTGGATTAGAACCTTCGGCTATTTTAACCTTTAGAGATGAGTACTTACGTTTAGCAGATGATAAAACAACAGCCAAAAAGCTTTCTGAAAACTGTTACACTATTGAAGAATTTTTAGCTAAAGAACATACTAAAGGTTCTATAGACACCACTAAATTTAACAATGAAACTAAAGAGCTTAAAATACATGGACATTGTCACCAAAAAGCTTTGTCTAGTACACACGCTTCTTTTTCTATTTTAAACATTCCTAAAAACTACAAGGTGACCATTATGAATACTGGTTGTTGTGGTATGGCAGGATCTTTTGGGTATGAAAAAGAACACTATAAAGTAAGTATGCAAGTGGGGGAAGATACGTTGTTTCCTAAGGTTAGAAACTGTTCGGTTGATACAGAAATAGTTGCTGCTGGTACCAGTTGTCGTCATCAAATTTATGACGGAACAAAGCGTTTAGCAAAACACCCTGTAACTATTTTAAAAGAAGCTTTGTTATAAATAATTGATTTTCATTTCTTTATTTTGTATTTTTAAGACGTTTAATTCTTAAAATGCATTATTATGTCGAGCAATAAAATCATCTTTAACAATGCAATGCTAATTTTTACGGGTATTGTTTGCTTTTTTTTAGTTATGAAAATTTTTGGATTAGAAGATATATCCGAACTACGTTTTTTAAACTTTGCTTTCGTTCTTTATGGTATTAACAGGGCTATAAAAACCAACATTGTTAAAAACCATGAGTCGTTATATTTCAGTAATTTTTTATTAGGAATTGGAACCTCAATAATTGCTGTAGCCTTAACTGTTTTTGGGCTAATTATATATGTAGATTTTATTGATGCTAGTTTTATGACAATACTTGAACAATCTTCTTTCTGGGGGCAAAATTTAAGTTTACCACTAGTTGTATTTGCATTAGCTATTGAAGGAATTGCTTCTTCAGTTATCTGTTCTTTTATTTTAATGCAGTATTATAAAAACTATAAAATTTCAAATACAATGGTTGCTTAGGCTTTTGGCAAAAAAACCTCAGCCATCATACAACGAGCACTTCCTCCACCACAGGTTTCTATGGTTTCTAGAGAGCTGTGCAGTATTTTACAGTGTTTTTCTATAGCTTTAATTTGATTTGGGTTTAATGAATTAAAGGCAGAAGAACTCATAACCAAGTATTGTTCATCATTCGTTCCTTTAACTTGTAGCATATTTCCTGCAAACTGTGTTACTTGTTGTTCTGAGATGGCAATAACTTCTTTTCCATCCAACTTCAAATGCTTTAATACGTTTTTCTTTTCTTTTTTATCATCTATCGAATCTAAACACACTACAGCAAAACTTTCCGCAACACACATCATTACGTTCGTATGATAAATAGCTTCTCTCCTTCCTTTAACTGTTTGATTTGCTGTAAAAATTACAGGTGTGTATTCAAAATCTTCACAAAATTCAATAAATAACTCTTCATCAGCACGAGGAGACAAAGCACAATAGGCTTTTCTATTGTATCTATCTAAAATCATACTTCCTGTTCCTTCTAAAAAAAACCCTTCCTCTTCTGCTTCTGAATAGTCTACAACATTTTCAATTACAAAACCTTTCTCTTCTAGTATTTCCAACACGTCTTCTCTACGTTCTAAACGTCTATTCTCTGCAAACATCGGGTAGATAGCTACGTCTCCGTTTTCATGAAAAGAAATCCAGTTATTTGGAAATAATGCATCTGGTGTATTAGGCTCTTTGGTATCTTCAGTAACTACTACAGTAACTCCTACGGCTCGCAATTTTTCTACAAAAGCATCAAACTCTTCTTGTGCCTTAACATTGATTGATGCAGGTAACATTCCTGACAACTCTTGCTGGTAATAATTATTTACGGCTGTTTGCTCATTCATCCTAAAGTTTGCAGGACGGACCATTAAAATTGTATTTGTTGTTTGTTGCATACTGCGAAGGTAATAGATTTTTAAGTTTTTATTACAGCACAAAAACAACTAAGTTTTAGTTACGCTATGTTAATTTATCTTACCTATTCTAGGTCTACTACTAAAACGTTGAACACTTATTTATAACACATTAAATAAAAATTACTTAAACTTTATTTATTAAGATAATAATAATGTTACCAAACAGTTTAAACCTATGAAAAAAATAGTAACATAAATTTCTTATCAATCTTTACTATATTTTAACAAATTCTATAACAACACCTATTACTATTATAAATATTTTCACCAAAAATAAGCTATAAACTTACAAACATAAAAAACAAACTATGGGATGGTTTAACAGAAAAAAAACTTCAACAAATAATACTCAAACAACTCAAAAAGATTCTTCAATAGTTAGATCTCAATCAATTACTACTTGTCTAAACGCCGGATTTCATCCTGCAAGTTCTCTCCCTACAATTAGAGAAACAAAGTTAAGACCTGCTGATGAAATTGCAGGAAGACTCCACGCTATAAAAGCTCTTGTCTTATGGCTTATGGTGCCTTCAGAAAATTTACCCGACGAAAAAATAATTAACTTCATTAATCAAAATAAACTTTTTGGTTACATGACCCTAGAGGAAAAAGAAATACTTGATGCTTCTAGAAATAATATTGAATTAAGAAATTCTATTGGTTGGAAGTTTGAAAACGCATGGCCACTTGCTTGGTACTTTGGTTATGACGAGCCTGAAATTTCTGGTCAAATGATGACTGGTGAGCAAATGCAGGAAATCTTAATAAATTATACTTGTCCACTTGATACTTTAATTAATGATTGGCTTCCTCAGCAACACACTCTAGAAAAAGAAAAATTAGCAGAAAAAGAAGATTTATTTTACTGTTTGCATAATGCTGTAAGAAGTGCTCAACTAGGAGGAAACACTACTCCTGATGGCTTCGAGCCTATTGGAAATGGAGGAGTTATACATGAACGTAGACATTCGTTAACATGGATGCTTTCTAACGGTACTGAATGGGAAGATACCGACCTCAGCACATAAACTTGAGAAATAAAGGAAAAGTTAATCATAGACTACATAAATTTGTAAAAATTGAATTTTTAAGAATTTGAGAATCTTTATACTAGTATTTTTACTACTTAGCTTGTGTTCATGTAAAAAAACAAACAATGACTCTACTTCTTTCTGGGGAAGTGAAGCTTATACTTTTTGAAACGTTACAATACTTAATAAAAATATTACTAATTATAGTAGTTTTAAAAAAGGGAATTCTATATATAGAAACAAAGTAAAAATTATAACATATAAAAAGTCTTTCGGTATGAATGTTAAAATAGTTAGAAATAAAATTAATTAAAGAACTCACTATGATTATAAGAAAAGCCACTACTAAAGACACTAAAGAAATTGCTTCTTACATGTTATTAGCAATGGAAGACATTGTTTATAAATTTATAGGAGAAAGTTCTACAAAAAAAGCACTTGCCTTTTTAGAGGCATTAATTATTCAAAAAAACAACCAATACTCTTATGAAAACTGTTGGGTTATAGAAAGTGACAATAAAACTATTGCTGCAGCTAATATATATGATGGTGCAGATTTAAAAAAACTTAGAAAACCGGTAGCTGCATTAATAAAAACCATGTTTAATAAAGAACTAACATACGAATACGAAACCCAGCCTGGTGAATATTATATTGATTGTATTGGTGTAAACCCTAGCTACCAAGGTAAAGGTGTTGGTTCTAAAATACTAACCTTTTTAATTGATGAATATATTCATAAAAAGAACAAAACATTAGGTCTTTTGGTTGATAAAGACAACCCTAATGCTAAAAAATTATATTTAAAGCTAGGTTTTAAAGTTGTTGGTAGAAAGACTTTAGCCAATAAAGAAATGGAGCATTTACAAATACAGTAACTTTATTAAGAAAACTATAACAAACAACACTCCTTTTATTTTATAAGTTTACAATGTGAGAAAACACAGTAAAATACCCAATACATCATCCCTATTTCCAATAGTAGGGCTAGTATTTTTATTGCTATTTTCTCCCTGTAAGGTTAGAAACTTTATACAAGCAGAACTTAGTGTTCCTCTTACAGAGGTTTCGAGTAAAAGTCAGACCACCACGAGCAATCTTAGTTGTTATAGTCGTGAGGTTACAGACATTTCTCTACTACAAACAATACCTTCTTCTATTAAGGTTTATCCTTTTTTTATAAATAGAGCTTTTAACCTTTCTTTTAGCTTTGGTGAAATTTTTCATTACAAAACAAGGATTGATTATCAAAAAAAGAGAGATGTAACAACTTCAGTTCCTCTTTATATTTTATTTAAAAACTTTAAGGTTTATCTTTAATACCACTTTCCACTTAATAGTTTACTTTAATAAAAAGTAGAATTTAACAACATCAAGTAAAACAATAACAACCTACATAAACAATGTTTATGTAACTCGTGGCTATGCCTTAAGTTTAAATAGCTAGCCTCACTTAACTTAAATAAAAAAAATGATTAACAACAATATAAAAAATGATTCTGGACTTTTAGTTCTTGCTATACGTTTAGTTATTGGCTGGACATATTTTTCTGCCTTTTGGAGAAGAACAATTTTAGCTAATAAACTTGATCCTGAAGTAGCTGGGTACATTGGAGAAAAATTCAATCACTTTCTCCCTAACGCTTTAGGCATTAAACCTCTTATTCAATATTTAGTAGAAAATCCTGACATCCTATGGTTAAACATGGTAATATTTACCATTATTGAAGGAATTGTAGGTTTATTCATCATATTTGGTTTATTTACCAGAATAATGAGTATTGGTGTATTTGGGTTGGCAATGGGAATTCTCCTTGGCTCTGGTTGGATAGGTACAACATGTCTTGACGAATGGCAAATTGGTGTACTTGGAATTGCAACAGGTTATGTACTTTTTTTAACAGGCAGCGGTAAATATTCAATAGACAACTACTTCATAAAAAACAATTTTTCCTTTACTAAAAAGAAATGGTTTGCATGGTTAGGGTCAGGAGTTATACCAATTAAGAACCATATTTTTCCAAAATTTGTTTTAATAGGATCCTTGGCTATTTTAGGAATGACTTTATTCACAAACCAAGTATTTCATGGCGGAGTTTGGGGTACACTTCATAACAAATCAGTAAAACCTAAATTAGAAATAACAGAAGCTAAAATTAGCAACGATATACTTTCTTTTGACCTTTTTAGAACAGAGGGTGTTGATGTTTACGGTTCTTGGGTTATCTCTGTTGAATTATCAAACCAACAAAATAATACTGTTATTCAGTATTCTCAAAAAGACTTAGCTTCTTTAACTAATGAAAACATCTTAAATTATTATGTTGCTAAAATAAAACCAGGTAAACACAGCTTGGTTGTGCCTTTGGGTGCTAAAGCTAAAATGATTTTCAAAAATCAAGTTTTTTCTAATCTTTCTAAAGGAACATATACATTAAAAATAACTGATATTAGTGGTGCTTTTTGGACACATCAAATAACTAAATAGACCTAAAAACGCAATAGTGATAGAAATACGCTATTGCGTTTCTTTCATAAACTTTAATCATCATTCACAAGCTAATCTTATATTTTTTTTAACAAATTTCGTGTCGATTGCCTTTGTTTTTATAAATAATTTCACCCAAAAAAGCTATTAAGTGTTTTCTACACTTAACCTCTTGCTAATTAAAACACAAAGTAGACTATGAGTAATCAATTAAATTTTAAAGAATTAAACTTTAAACTAGCAGTGATTAATGAATTAATGTATGTTCAAGAAGTATTAGAGCCTAAATTAGACGTTTATGAGTTTATAGAAAAACAGCGAAACTTATCTAGCTCAGAAGCTTATGATGTTATTGAAGAAGAAGGTTATGAAATTATTCCTGAAGTATTAGAACATTTTAAAAACTTAAAAATTACTTCAGAAATGGTTGAAAACATTGAAGAACTAGACATGGATGGTGGTGACGAAATCTATGGTCAAATTATTCCCTTTTGGGATGGTGAAGATGATGTATTTAGTGTAAACTCTGCTGTTGATGCTGAACTACTTCCTAACTTAAAAAACATTTCTCTTCTTTACAGCGAAAATGATTCACTTTTAGAAGAATTTCAAGAAAAAGGAATTGAAGCTGATTGGCTTTAAAAAAGTAAAACATATTTAAAAAGTAAAAGTATATAATGGAGACTAGTAAAGCAAACGACAAAGAAATACAACAAGAATGGTATAACATAGGCGAAACTTATGCCTCTGAGATAAATAAAATGGTTGCTTTTGGTGAAGAACATGGTTGGGAAAATTGGAAAGGTAAAGAACCAGAAGACAACCGTAACCATTTAGCTGATGTCGTGGTACAAAAGTTAAGAGAAGCCAATAAAACTGGACATATTGAAGAGTTCAGAAAACAATACCCACCTGCTCATACTCCATTAATAAAATATTTTAAAGAAAAAGGACAAAGTATTGAACAGCTATGCTTTATTGAAAATGAAAAAATCGTTTTTGTAACAGGTAGCGCCTATCAAAATAGGCAAGCCTATCTTCTAAACAACAGAACACTTATTAAATTAGATAATACCATTGATGCCATAGGAAAATCTCATCAAAACAACATTTTTGCAATTAAAACTCCAAAAACATTAATTACACGTAAAGAATGGGATGGAGAAATTATTGAAACTTTTGAGTTAGGCGATATAAATGAATTAGGTATTTCAAATATAACACCCTTCAACGATGGGAAAAAAGTACTTATTACTACTTCAGAAGGAATATTTTTAATATCTAAAAACAAGACACACATGATACATCCTTTGCCCGATTTAGAAGATGAAGAATGGGAACCATACATAGACATGGAAAACGCTGCTTTATCTAATGACAATAAATATATTGTAGTTGGTGATCAATCTTTTGATCATCGAGTATTAGATAATGAAGGAAATCAAATTGGAGAAATTGGTCCGCAATCTTCTTATCCTCATTTTTGCCTATTTTCTAAAGACGACAAACAACTTATTACAAACTCTTGTCATTTTTATAACGGAATTACCATAGGGGTTGATGCTAAGAACTTAAACGGATTAGAAGTTGAATCTTATGTAGATGAAGCAGATAATTTTAAGGTTATTGATGATGAAATGAGAGTGTATGTTGGTACAGCTACTAAAGACTATTACATTTTAGGTGATGCTTACGGATACATTAAAGCTTTTGATAAAAATGGGAACTGTATTTGGCGACATTATCTTGGCTCTACCATTAGCGGTATTACAATTTCTGACAACAATCAAACTTTATGGGTAAGTACCTATGCTGGAATTCTTCATAAATTAAAGTTAGGTAAAGGGCACAGAGATACACATACCATTGGTAATGGAAATCATTATGAAGATTTCAGATTAATTCTTTGGAAAGAAGAAAAAACAGAGCTTTGGTGGTAAAGGCTATTAAAATAAAAAGAAGAGTTCTTATTATTTTAGTGCTTCTATTAACAGGTTTTTTAATTCCTCAAAACTTAAAAATGCCTGTTAAGGGAGCTACCAAATCAGATTACAACCCAAAATCATTTTGGTATTACCCTTGGGGAAAATCAATTACTCACAAAGGGGTTGATATTTTTGCTAAGAAAAATACTAAAATCACTTCTTCTACTCTTGGAATAGTTTTATTTTCTGGAAAAACAAGTATGGGCGGAAATACAGTACTAGTTTTAGGTCCAAAATGGAGGCTACATTATTATGCACATTTAGAAAACGTAAAAACATCTTCTTTAACTTTTGTAAATAATAACTCAGTAATTGGTACTGTCGGAACTAGTGGGAATGCCGCTGGAAAAGCTCCACATTTACACTACTCTATACTTACTATAATACCTTATGTATGGAAGATTGATTCAGAAAGACAAGGGTGGAAAAAAATGTTTTATCTAAACCCTATTGAATTTTTAGAAGGCTAATTTTTAATCTAACCCTTCCATTTCTGCATCATAAAACAATCCTGCAGCTTCAATTAAGCTTTCTAACTCATTAGCTAAATCTTGTTCATTTTCATTTGATAAATCTTCAAACCATTCAACTTCATCGTCTTTTAAATTAATTAAAAAACGAGGATATTCAGTATGCAAAACGAAAATATCTTCTGGGTGTTTACTATTATCTGCTAATAAAAATTTAGGTAAGTTCATAGTGTTTTGTTTTAATAAGTTTGATAGTTAATTTGTTAAATCGTATAAATAATAAGATTGACGCTGTAGTTAATCCTGCTAGTAATCCTAACCAAATACCAAAGCTACCATACATATCTTTTGCTCCAAAGAAAAAGCTAATCGGAAAACCAACTATCCAATACGATATAAAAGTTATTAATGTAGGTATTTTAACATCTTGTAAACCACGTAAAGCACCTAACATTACAACTTGTATACTATCACTAATCTGAAAAATTGCGGCAGCAATTAATAAGTTTGCTGCTATACTCATTACCTCCATATTATCTGCATAATTTTCAGCATCGCTTAAATCAACATATAAATTTGGTAATGATTTATGAAAAACAAAGAAGAAAGTAGCAAATACAACCGCTAATATTGTTCCTAAAAAAAAGATTGAAAACGCTATTCTTCGTAATTCTTTATAATTTTTTAATCCTTTTTGATTCCCCACTCTAATCATAGAAGCAACACTTAATCCGGTTGCTACCATAAATGTCATAGAAGATAAATTCAATGCTATTTGATTTGCTGCTTGAGGGTTTTTACCTAACAATCCACTTAACCAAATTGCTGCCGTAAAAATAGCTACTTCAAAAAACATTTGCATAGCACTTGGTGTACCTAAATTTAATATTTTTCGAATCATCAAAGTATCTAAAACAAAAAACTTAATATTGGTTACCAAGCGTTTTGAACGTTCCTTTTTACTTAACAACCACCACAGATATACTACCATTACAAACCTTGAAAGTAATGTTCCATAAGCAGCTCCTACTATTCCTAACTCTGGAAAACCAAACTTTCCATAAATAAGTAAGTAATTAAGTAGCACGTTTAACACATTAGCTATTAATGTTGCATACATAGGGTAACGTGTCATCGACATTCCATCGCTAAACTGTTTAAATGCCTGAAAAATAATCATCGGAATTAATGAAAAGGCTACCAAATCTAAATATGGAATCGCTAACTCAACTACTTCTATAGGTTGTTTCATTAAATACATTAACGGCTTCGAAAAGAAAACAGCTAAAAACAGTACAAGCCCCATCATAGTGCATAAAAAAAGTCCATGCTTAAAAGTAGATTTTGCTTGCGTAAAATTATTTGAAGAATCTGCTTCAGCAATTAAAGGAGTTATTGCGGTAGAAAAACCAATACCTAAAGACATAGCTATAAACATAAAGCTATTTCCTAATGAAACTGCTGCCAACTCAGCAGTTCCTAATTGCCCTACCATTATATTATCTATAAAACTCACAAAAGTATGTCCCAACATACCTAACATTACAGGAGCTGCAAGTTTTAAGTTATATTTAAATTCTGATGTATATTGCTTAATGTTCAATTTAGTACTCTTTTCAGCTTGCAAAAATACAACTGTTATCTAAAATAATACAGGGTTATGACAAAATAAAAACCGCTTAAAAAAGCGGTTTTTATAACATCAAATAATTACACTATATTCTAATCTTTATGATTTTGGTAATAAAACGCTATTAATTACATGAATTACTCCATTAGATTGATTTACATCTGCAATAGTAACCTTTGCTTTACCTCCATTTGCATCAGATATATAAACATTTTTTCCTTTCATCCATGCTGTGATTTTACCTCCGCTAACAGTTTCTATAGAAACCTTACCTCCTTTATCTTCTATTAATTTCACTAGTTCGTTTGCACTCCATTTACCAGCAACAACATGATACTTCAAAATGGTCTGTAACTTCATTTTATTTTCTGGTTTCAATAATGATTCTACTACTCCTTCTGGAAGTTTATCAAAAGCCTTATTTACAGGAGCAAAAACTGTAAAAGATCCTTTGCTTGATAAAACATCTACTAAGTTTGCTGCTTTTACAGCGGCTACCAATGTTGTATGATCTTTAGAGTTTACAGCATTTTGTACAATGTTTTTTGATGGATACATTTCTGCACCTCCAACCATTTTTGTTTTTTCTTGTGCCGTAATACTATAGCTGGTTAATAAAGCGACTACTAAAACGGTTATTTTTAAAAAGTTTAAGGTTTTCATAAATAATGATTTTTAAATTAATATTTCTATTTAATCATACCTACGAAAAAGATTGTCTTTTGGTTTTATAAGAAATTAAGTCTCTAAGGAAAACTTAGAATATTCTTATAAGTTATTTAATTATTCTTATTTTTGATTTTCCTAAAACACATATAAAATGGCATCAATAACACTAAAAGGGAGCCCTATTGAAACAATAGGTAACCTACCTAAAATAGGAACTAAAGCAATTGATTTTTCATTAGTTGCAACCGATTTATCTATTAAAAAATTAGATTACTTTAATGGTACTAGATTAATTTTAAATATTTTCCCAAGTGTTGATACAGGTACTTGTGCTACCTCTGTTAGAGAATTCAACAAAAAAGCAGCCAATTTAGAAAATACTAAAGTTTTATGTATTTCTAGAGACTTACCTTTTGCTCAAGATCGTTTTTGTGGTGCTGAAGGTATTGAAAATGTAGTAATGTTATCTGATTTTGCTGCTGGTAGATTTGGCAAAGACTATGGATTGGAAATTGTTACAGGACCTTTAGCAGGCTTACATTCTCGCTCTATTGTTATTATTGATGAAAATGGTACTGTAACCTATACAGAACAAGTAAACGAAACTGTAGACGAACCTAATTATGAAGCTGCGTTAAAAGCTCTTTAAGAATATATGAAGAACCCGAATGACGGCTTTTTAAAGGGACGCATACGTAGTATTAAATTTGCAGTAAAGGGAATGTGGTTATTAATAACTACAGAAGATAGCATAAAGGCTCAACTTACATTTGCTTTAATTGCTGTTTTCCTAGGTTTTTACTTTAACATATCTGCAACCGAATGGATAGTTCAAGTGTTAGCTATAGGAGTTGTTTTAGTTGCTGAAGCTCTAAATACTGCCATAGAAAAAGTAGCTGATTTTATACATCCAAATTACCATAAAAAAATAGGTTTCATTAAAGATATTGCTGCTGGTGCTCCTGCATTTGCAGCTCTTGTATCGTTAATTATTGCTGGAGTAATTTACCTTCCTAAAATAATAGCTATATTGTAGCGTTCAATTTATTCCTAACAAAAATACATGGCAAAAAAAAAGACAACTGTTCAAAAAAAACAGCCAAAAACTTCTATCATTAAAAAGGCTAAAACCTTTTTTTCAAATAGACAAAACCAAACTATTCTAGGTTTTTTTCTATTACTGTTTTCTATATTTTTAACCGTTGCTTTTATTTCTTTTTTCTTCTCTTGGCAAGAAGATCAAAGCACACTTAGTCAATTTGCAGACAGAACAATTCCTACTAAAAATTTATTAGGAAAAATAGGTGCTAAACTCAGTAACTTTCTTGTATACGACGGTTTTGGTTTAGGAGCTTTTATTATACCTATAACATTGTTTTTAACAGGATCTAGAATTTTACTTCAAACCAATCTAAAAAGAATTATAACCTCTTGGAACTGGGCTATTCTTATTATGTTATGGTTTGCAATAACTCTGGGTTTTTTTGAAAAAAAACATGCCCTTTTATCAGGAGTTATTGGTTTTGAATTAAATGAATATTTACAAACTTTCATAGGTAAAACAGGGCTAGCTATTTTGCTTATTTTCTTTTTAGTTGCTTATTTAATTATACGCTTTAGTATTACTCCTGAGACAATTAGTGAAAAGGTAAAAGTTAATAAAGAGAAAAAAGCTAACGCTATAAAAGATACTCCTAAAGTTAACAGAGATGACTCTACAATTGTAAATGATACTGATGTTAACATCAATTCTGAAGAAGCTAAAACTGAAGAAGCAAAGAAAGATAAATCAGACTTTGAACTATCTCTAGAAAATTTACAACCAACCATTTCTAACTATTCTGGTGTTGATGAAACTTCAAATAACGAAAAGAAAGAAGAAATTTCTTTAGATATTACTCAAACTAACGAGCCTACGATAGATATATTAGAAGACAGTAAAAAAGAAGTAGAAGTTGCTATTGAAAAAATTGCAGAAGAAAAAAGTGTCTCTGAAAACTTATCAGATCAATTACTCAAAGATTTTGGCGAGTTTGACCCTACCTTAGAGCTAGGAAATTTTAAATTCCCTTCTTTTAACTTACTAAAAGAATATAACGAAAGTATTTCTGTTGACCCTACCGAACTTGAAGCTAAGAAAAATCAAATCGTAGAAACTTTAAAAAACTACAAAATTGGTATTGCACAAATAAAAGCAACTGTTGGCCCAACAATTACCTTATATGAAATTGTACCTGAAGCTGGAGTTCGTATTTCAAAAATTAAAAACCTAGAAGACGATATTGCTTTATCACTTTCAGCTTTAGGAATACGTATTATTGCTCCTATTCCAGGTAAAGGAACCATTGGTATTGAAGTACCTAATAAAAAAGCAACTATCGTGTCTATGCATTCGGTAATTGCTTCAAAAAAGTTTCAAGAATCACCTATGCAACTTCCTATTGCTTTAGGTAAAACTATTTCAAACGAAACCTTTGTTATCGATTTAGCTAAAATGCCTCACTTACTTATGGCAGGTGCTACAGGACAAGGTAAATCAGTAGGATTGAATGCTATTTTAACATCACTTCTATACAAAAAACATCCAGCTGAAGTAAAGTTTGTATTAGTTGATCCTAAAAAAGTAGAATTAACACTATTCAATAAAATAGAGCGTCATTACTTAGCGAAATTACCAGATGATTCTGATGCTATTATTACAGATACTACCAAAGTAGTTAACACTTTAAACTCTTTATGTATTGAAATGGATAATCGTTACGACTTGCTTAAAAATGCCATGGTTCGTAACATTAAAGAATACAACGCTAAGTTTAAGGCTCGTAAACTAAATCCTGAAAACGGACATCGCTTTTTACCTTATATTGTATTAGTAATTGACGAATTTGCTGATTTGATTATGACCGCTGGAAAAGAAGTAGAAACCCCTATTGCTCGTTTAGCTCAATTAGCACGTGCCATCGGTATTCATTTAATTGTGGCAACTCAGCGTCCATCGGTTAATGTAATTACAGGTATTATAAAAGCAAACTTCCCTTCTAGAATTGCTTTTAGAGTAACTTCAAAAATTGACTCGAGAACTATTTTAGATGCCCCAGGAGCAGACCAATTAATTGGTAGAGGTGACTTATTGTATTCTGGAGGAAATGATATTACTCGAATTCAGTGTGCTTTCGTAGATACACCTGAAGTAGAAAAAATCACCGATTTTATTGGTTCCCAACGTGCATATCCAGAAGCCTATTTACTTCCGGAATATGTTGGCGAAGAAGGTGGCACAAATCTTGATGTTGATATTGCAGACAGAGATAAACTGTTCAAAGAAGCAGCTGAAGTTATTGTTACTGCACAACAAGGTTCGGCATCGTTATTGCAACGTAAATTGAAGTTAGGTTACAACCGAGCAGGTAGGTTAATAGATCAATTAGAAGCCGCTGGTATTGTAGGTCCTTTCGAAGGTAGCAAAGCACGACAAGTACTTGTACCAGACTTAATTGCTTTAGAGCAATTATTAGAAAGTGAAAAGAATTAATAATTATAAACTATTCCGAAAGTGGAAATAAGAAAGACGATGAAAAAAATAGGATTATTATTTATTGGATTATGTATTAGCATTAGTGCTATGGGACAAACAGATTCTTCTGAAGCAAAAAAACTGTTAGATGAAGTTTCAAATAAAATGGGTACCTACAGAAACATGGTTATAGGTTTTAATTCTTCTTTAATTAACAAAGAAGCGGGTATCACAAATGACCCTCCAATAAGAGGAGAAATTACACTCTCTGGTGAAAAATATAACCTAGACTATCTTGGAAACACCTTTATTTTTGATGGAAAAAAATTAGTTGTTATTAACCAAGATGAAAAGGAAGTTAGTATTAACAATGGTAATTTAGATGAAGAAGATGGCTTTATTTACCCTTCTAAATTATTAACTTTTTACAAAGAAGGTTATAATTACCAAATGGGGGCATTAAAAAACAGTAATGGACGTAAAGTTCAGTACATAGACCTTACTCCTATTGATAGTAACTCTGATATTGTAAAAGTTCAATTAGGTATCGATGCTAAAACAAAACATATTTATAAACTTACCCAAATAGGCTCTAACGGAGCTGAAACTACTTTTACAATTACTAAATTTAAAAGCAACCAACCTATATCTGCTCAACTTTTTTCTTTTGATAGAACTAAGTATGCTAAGCAAGGATATTATATCGACTAAAAAATTACATAAAAGTTTTGTTACTGATTTGCTCAAAAATCATTAACAAAACTTTTGTGTTTATATGCCACTAACCTACTACCTTTGCATCTGTGAAAACATTAGACAGATATATATTAAAAAGCTTCTTAGTTCCTTTTTTAGCAACCTTCTTTATCATTTTGTTTGTATTAGTAATGCAAGTATTATGGTTAGCTTTTGATAATTTTGCTGGTAAAGGTATTAGCGCAGGAATTATTTTAAAATTCTTGTGGTACACAACTCTTATTGTCACCCCTCAAGCTTTACCTATTGGTGTTTTATTATCTTCTATTATGACACTGGGTAGTTTATCTGAAAATTATGAATTTGCTGCAGCAAAATCTGCAGGTGTGTCTTTACAGCGTATGGTACGCCCTATTGTTTTCTTAGCTATTTTTTTAAGTAGTATTAACTTTTTGTTTCTTAACTATGTATACCCATACGCAATGCTTAAGCAATTAAACATGAAGGTAAACATTAAAAAGAAACAACCTGCAATAGCATTAGTTGCAGGAAGTTTTAACACTGAAATCCCTAATTTTCAAATAAAATTTAAAGAAAAGTACGGTAAAGATGATAACCTTTTAAAAGAAGTGATGATTTACGACTTATCTTCTAAAAAAGGAAACAATAAAATAATTACTGCAGAACGTGGTGAAATTCTTTCAGAAGAAGGTAGTCGTTATATGACATTGGTTTTAAAAAATGGACATTATTTTGAACATCATTTGAAAAACGGAGCTTCTTATAAAGAGCGAGAAAAAATGCCAGCTTCCTACGCAACTTTTAAAGAATATACTATTAACATTGATATCTCTTCATTTAATGATGATGGTTTGGAAGATGAAAAGTATAAAACAAATTACAATATGTTAAGTTTGGCTCAGTTAAAAGACACTTTGCCAACAATGAAACAAAATTATGATGCTTTTGTTAGTAGTAGAGCTAAAAACTTGTTTTTAAGTATTGATGTAGAAGATTTATACCAACACCCTGACTCATTAATAAACAAAAACCTTTCTCTAGACATTCTTGAAAACTTTGAATTAAAAGAAAAGCAAAATATTCTTTCGGTAGCTACCTCTAAATTAGAACGTACAATCAACAATAATAAATCCAACAAAGACATCTTAAAAAACAAACGAAAATATTTAAATTTATATGATATAGAGTTTTTTAATCGTATGGCCTTTTCTCTTTCTTGTTTATTACTTTTCTTTATTGGTGCTCCCTTAGGTTCTATTATTAGAAAAGGAGGAATGGGCTTACCTATGATTTTGGCAATTGCCATTTATGTACTATATTTTTTCTCCAATACCTTCGGAAGAAACCTAGCAGAAGAAAGCTCACTTACAGCTATTACTGGCTCTTGGCTAAGTGTATTTTTAATGCTACCTTTGGCTATTATTTTAACAGTTAGAGCTACCAAAGATAAAGGTCTTTTTGATGTTAATAGCTTTTTTGCTCCAATACGAAACTTTGTAAAAAACTTATTCTCTAAAAAGAGAAAACCGCAACATAATGACAACACAAACACCAACTAATATTCAATTAAACACAATTGAAGAAGCTATTGAAGATATAAAAAACGGTAAAGTTATTATCGTAGTTGATGATGAAGATCGTGAAAATGAAGGTGACTTTTTAGCAGCTGCAGAAAAAATCACCCCAGAAATGATCAACTTTATGGCAACTCATGGTCGTGGGTTAATTTGTACCCCTCTTACTGAAACTCGTTGTAAAGAATTAGAGTTAGGAATGATGGTTAGTAACAATACCGACCCTATGGAAACTGCTTTTACTGTATCGGTTGACTTACGTGGAAATGGTGTTACTACAGGTATTTCTGCTTCTGATAGAGCTAAAACTGTACAAGCTTTAATTAATTCTGATACAAAACCTTTTGATTTAGCTAGACCAGGGCATATTTTTCCTTTAAAAGCTAAAAACGGAGGTGTATTACGTAGAACCGGTCATACAGAAGCTGCTATAGATTTTGCTCGTTTAGCTGGTTTAGAGCCTGCTGGCGTTATCGTTGAAATTATGAATGAAGACGGTACCATGGCACGCTTGCCTCAACTAATGAAAGTTGCTAAGAAATTTGATTTAAAAATTGTTTCTATTGAAGATTTAGTTGCTTATAGAATGGAGCACGACTCGTTAATTGAAAAGAAAGAAGATTTTAACATTCAAACTCGTTTTGGTGATTTCCGCCTTCGTGCATATAAACAAACTACTAATAACCAAGTACACATTGCCCTAACCAAAGGTACTTGGAGTAAAAATGAGCCTATTTTAACTCGTGTTAATTCTACTTTAGTTAACAATGATATCTTAGGAACCTTAACCAATAATGCTGACAAAAAATTAGATCAAATGTTCAAAGTTATTAATGATGAAGGTAGAGGCGCTATATTATTTATTAACCAACAAATGCAAGCATTAAACCTTTTAAATAGACTTCGCATTTTAAAAGAGAACCAAACAAAAGGTGAAATGAAAGCTCCTAATGTAGTCATGGACAACAAAGACTTTGGTATTGGTGCACAAATTTTACACGATTTACACATTCATAAACTACGTTTGGTTTCTAATACTAAACAAACTAAACGTGTAGGTATGATTGGTTACGGGCTAGAAATTGTTGATTATGTAAATTATTAATAAAAATTAGGAAGAACTACTGTTTCAATTTTTGAAATCGCCTCACCTAAAGATGTGTCTGACTTTCGTAAATGTAAGGCCATATGGTTTACACCGGCGTCTTCGTAAGCTTTTAGTAATTCAGTTAAATGATTAATACCAACTGAACCACCAAAACGATGTGGTTTAAACATAGTATTATCATCTTGTAACAGATTTAAATGAAATGCCGAAATATAAGGTTTGCAGGCTTGATCTGTATCGTATAATGCTTCGCACCATCGTTTACGGTTTAAATAGGTTTCTTCAGGTGTTCTTGGATAATTAAACCAACCATTGGCATTTTTGGCAATCCACTCAAGACTTTGTCCGGAATGTCCAGCAACGACTAGCGGAATTTGATGTTTTGGCTTCGGGTATACCGCAACACCTTTATTTAAAAACGGATATATGGCCGATAAATCACTGTTGGTTTTCCAAGCTTCTTGCATAATATTTAGATGATCTTTAAACAATTTTGGTCGCTCTTGATAATCGATACCATACATTGGAAACTCAACAGGTCTATCACCCAAACCTAAGCCTAAAATAAGTCGGCTGTCACTTAGATGTTCTATCGTAGCGGTTGCTTTTGCTAGTTTTATAGGTTGATGTAATGGAGAAACTATTGCGGCTGTACCTAACAACACATTTTTAGTTGCGGCAGATAAATACCCTAAATAACTTAAGGTGTCAAATAACTGTGCGCCATCACCAAAATTAGGATCGTAAACTGGTACTTCTCTAATCCAAACTGTAGCAAAACCAGCCTTATCAATTTGTTTAACGTACTGTAAATGCTTACTAATATCTGGCACACCAAATGGTCTGCCATCTTCCTTTCGTTTTTTATCGCCTTCTAAAGACCAATCGTTATCTAAAGGAAATTCAATACCAAGCGTCATTTTACCTGGTTTGTATAGTTTATCAAAATTTTTCATAAAATTAAAAAAATTGAACTACATCAAACAGTTTAAAACTTAAATAAGTAAACATGTCTGATGTAGTTTTGTTCTTAGTCATTCCAGATACCCTCTGCTGTATACGGACCTTTTTCAACTTCCCAAAAAGTACCATCTATAAAACGATGATTTTTATCTAAAGCTTCAATACGTTTCATATCGTCTTCATTCAATTCAAAAGCAATAGTATTAAAGTTTTCTTGAAGGCGTTTTGGGTTAACCGATTTTGGTATTACCGAAACACCACGTTGTATATCCCAAGCTAAAAGTACCTGTGCTGCAGTCATGTTATTAGCAGTTGAAATATCGTTAATAGTCTTGTTTTTCAACAAATTTAAATCATCATCATCATTTGCACCAGAACCTATTGGTGCATAAGCCGTCATGTGAATGCGATGTGCTTTAGCGAATTCTAACAGTTCGTTTTGTTGTAAAAACGGATGCACTTCTACCTGAAGCATTTCTGGTAAATGTTTAGCATGATCAATAATATCTATTAAATCATTTTGGTTGAAATTACTCATCCCAATATGCTTAGCTAAGCCTTGTTCTAAAGCATCTTCCATACCTTTCCAAGTGTCTGTAAGTGGTTGGTCTTCAAGCGGAATAAATTCTTCTGCTGTTTTAGGAAACTCGACACCTTTTTTAAAGGCAATTGGCCAATGGATTAGGTATAAATCTAAATACTCTAACTGTAAATCGTTTAAGGTGTTTTGTAACGCAGGAATAACGTTTTCTCTTCCATGAGAATCGCTCCATAATTTTGAAGTAATCCATAGGTCTTCACGTGTAACAATACCTTCTTTAATGGCATCTGCGATAGCGTTTCCTACTTCTTTTTCGTTACCATATACTGATGCACAATCAATATGTCGGTAACCTATTTTAATAGCTTCGTATACCGACGTGTACACTTCGTTAGGTTCTGATCTAAAGGTACCAAGACCTAAAATTGGCATTTCGTCGTTATTTCTAAATTGTAAAGTTTTCATTGTTTTAAAGTTTTTCTTTTTTGTATAAAATCAAAGTGATTAAAAAGCCGACTATTACTAATATACTACCTACCCAAGGTGTTGCGCCAACACCAAGTGAAGATTCAATAATAAGTCCGCCAACATAAGCACCAATTGCAATACCTACATTAAAGGCTGCTATATTTAAAGCTGATGAAACATCTTCGGTACCTGGCAAGTACTTTTCAGACATTTTTACTACATACAATTGTAATGCTGGCACGTTAGAAAAGGCTAATATGCCCATAAAAAATAGTGTAACCACTGACCATATTTGGCTAGATGCTGTAAAATAAAGTATTAACAATACTATAGCTTGTAAGGCAAACATAACCATTAAGGCTTTCCCTGGTTTTTTATTAGATACTTTACCGCCTATTACATTACCTAATGCAATTGCAATACCGTAAACCAGTAATAAAATACTCGTCATATTTGCTGAAAAACCAGTAACTTCTTCTAATAAAGAAGCTAAATAGGTAAAGGTTACAAAAGTACCACCATAACCTAAAGCTGTGATAGAAAGTACCAGCAAAATAGAACGGTTTTTAAGTACTTTTAACTGATCTACAATACGAAGTGGTTTTGATGTTTTAATCGACGCTGGTACCAAAAAGTAACTTGCTACCGCACCGATAATTCCTAAGATAGCAACACCTATAAAGGTGGCACGCCATCCAAAGTTTTGTCCTATATAGGTTCCTAATGGTACACCAGTAACGATTGCTACAGTTAAACCTGCAAACATTATAGAAATGGCAGAAGCACGTTTATCTTCCGGCACTAAACTAGCTGCAATTGTTGAGCCTATTGAAAAAAACACACCATGTGCAAAACCTGTTAAGATTCTAGCTAAAATTAGTAAGATAAAACTAGGTGCAATAGCTGCCAATCCGTTACCAATTATAAATAATAGCATTATGGCTATTAGCAGTCGTTTTCTTGCAATTTGACTTGTTAATGCGGTTAATACTGGCGCACCAATTGCAACGCCAACGGCGTACAGACTTACTAATAAACCTGCAGAGGATATTGAGGTGTTTAAATCGTTTGCTACTGTTGGCAGTAAGCCAACAATAACAAATTCTGTAGTACCGATACCAAATGCACTTATGGTTAATGCCCATAATGCAGCTGGTAGGCTTTTACGTTTTGATTTTGCTTTTAAAGTTCCTATTTGCGTTTCCATTTTTAGTGTTTAGCCTTTAAAAGTTCTACAATTTTTTCTGCTGCTAATTTTGCAGAAGCAGGATTTTGACCTGTTACTAAACGCTCATCTACGCTTACTTTTTCTTGCCACATAGCTGCTTTATCTACAGTCGCACCACGTTCAATAAGTTTGTTTTCTAATAAAAATGGCACAACGTTTTCCAATTTTACATTGGCTTCTTCTTCATTTGTAAATACACTTACCGTTTTACCATCGACTAAATAATTACCATTAGATAATTTAATATTTACTAAAGCCGAAGGACCATGACAAACAGCTGCTACAATACCATCATTTTCGTAAATTTTTGCAGCAATTTTTGCTAGTTTTTTATTGCTTGGGAAATCCCACATTGTTCCATGTCCACCAGCATAATAAATAGCGTCGTAATCTTTAGCTTTTACTTTTGAAGCTTTTAATGTGTTTTGAAGTTTGTTCTGAAATGTTGCATCATTCCAATATTTATTATTCACTTCATCCTTAAGATCAAAACCATCTACTGGCGGGTTTCCTCCTTTTGGACTAACTAGTGTTATCTCATAATTATTAGCTTCAAAAACCTCATAAGCATGCGTAACTTCACTTAAATAGTAGCCAGTTTCTTTTCCGGTTTTACCTAATTCTTGGTGACTAGATAGTACCATTAACACGCTTGGTTTGTTTTGTTTTTTTTGTGCTATTAATGCAGTGCTAAAAAATAAAGCAAGTATGAATGTATAAAATCTTGTTTTCATTGTTTTGTTTTTTGTTTAAATTTCTTAGACAAAATTCAATGAAAACCTTAGCATATACGAGGATGTATGTCACAATTTTAAAGTGATGTATCGCAATATAAAAATGTGATGTATATCATTTTTTAACCTTTAAAACGACTTAAAGTTTCTCTAGAAACTCCTAAGTAAGCTGCTATTAATTTTTTGGGTACGCGTTGTACTAGCTTAGGTAATTTAAATAATAGAGCATCATAACGTTCTTCAGCTGTTTGAGTTAATAAAGATAAAATTCGTTGCTGTAGGTTAATAAAACCGTAATTAGATTTAACCCTAAAAAAGTTTGCTATTGCAGGAATTTTTTCGCAGATAATTTCTCTTGATTCAAATGATAAACAGAAAAATTCTGAATCTTCAATACAATCTACTATAGTTGTCGCTAACTCTTTATACTGAAATGCATAATAATCACTAACCCAATACTCTTCCATAGCAAATTGAAGAATATGCTCGTGCCCTTTTTCATCTATAATATATGATTTTATGAGCCCTTTAATAATCCAAAACTCACAATCTACTGGTTGTCCTGTTTGTATTAAAAACTGGTGCTTTTTAAGTTTTTTAAATTGAAAATGAGGTTTTATAATATTCCATTCCTCATCTGTAACCTTAACAATTTCTTCAAAATGCCTCCTCAGTAATTCATATTTATCTTGCATTCGACAAATTTAAATAATAATTTCAATAGAGTTTATATACAAAAAACAACACATTATTTATATAAACAAAGTGTTTAATAACTTTTCACAGAACTTTAATATAATTTATACTAAAAAGAAAATAATTTTGTCCTTTGCAATTAACTTTATAAATTATAAAACAATGAAAACATATCCTAAACGATTTTCTCATATTGGAATTACAGTACCTGATATTAATAAAGCTGCTAAGTTTTATTCAGAAGTAATGGGCTGGTATACTATTATGCCTCCATCTCTAGTAAAAAAAGAAACTGATACAGCCATAGGGCAAATGTGTATTGATGTATTTGGTGACGATTGGGAAACCTTTGAAATTGCCCATTTAGCAACCTCTGACGGAATAGGTGTTGAGCTTTTTAGTTTTCCTCACGGCAAAAAAGAAGCTCCAAAATTTAACCCATTCAATACAGGGTTGTTTCATTTTTGCATCCAAGATCCTAATATTGAAGGCTTAATTGAAAAAATAGTTGCAGCTGGAGGAAAACAACGTATGCCTATTAGAGAATATTATCCGAACGACAAACCCTATAAAATGTGTTATGTAGAAGACCCTTTTGGAATTGTTTTCGAAATTTACACACACAGCTACGAGTTAACATATTCTTCTGGTGCTTATGCTAATGAAGAAAAGTAAAATATTTTAAAATGAAAAAAATACTCATACTATCGCTATCTATTTTCTCTCTTATTACTTGTAAAAACGAAACTAAAAGAGAAACTAAAAAACCTGAAAACAAGCAATCTATTTCAGAAAACAAATCAAACATTACAGAGATT
This sequence comes from Tenacibaculum sp. Mcav3-52, assembly GCF_022347665.1. NCBI lineage: Bacteria > Pseudomonadati > Bacteroidota > Flavobacteriia > Flavobacteriales > Flavobacteriaceae > Tenacibaculum > Tenacibaculum sp. Mcav3-52. Next base: position 122,871 of record NZ_JAKRGE010000002.1, read on the forward strand.
GCTAGCTTTAAAGGGCAGCAAGTTACAGGAGTTACTGTAACTCAAGACGGTCGTGTATTTGCTAATTTTCCTAGATGGCGAGATTCAGTAAAGTATTCAGTAGTCGAAGTGTTTAAAGATGGTTCGTATAAACCTTACCCAAACGAGGTTTGGAATCTTTGGCAACTAGAGGAACACCCAAAAGAAGATCAATTTCTTGCTGTACAATCTGTTGTTGCTTTTGAAGATAAACTATACATTTTAGACACGAGAAACCCAAAATTTAATGGTGTTGTAGATGCTCCTAGAGTGTTTATGTTCAACTTGAATACTAATATTTTAGAGCAAACGTATAAATTAGAAAAGGACAGCTATCATACCGATTCTTACATTAACGATTTACGTGTAGATAAGACCAATAACAAACTATATCTTACAGATTCTAACCACGCAGGATTAGTCGCTTTAAATTTAAACACAGGAAAAAGTACCCGTATTTTAGATAATCATAAAAGTACCATGGCTGAAGTATCTGAACTTACGTTTGACAACACAGTTTGGAAAAACGTTGTGCATTCCGATGGAATTGCGTTTGACCAAAAAAATCAACGTTTATTTTACCATGCACTTTCAGGTTATAGCTTGTACTCTATTCCAGTAAATAGTTTCAATTTAAAAGACAAATCTAAAATAGAAGCTTCTGTAAAATTTGAAGCTAAAACGTCTGCGCCAGATGGAATGATTTTTGACCAAAAAGGTAATCTTTATTATGGCGATTTAGAGCACAACAAAATTAATTATATTACTCCAAATGGTACTATTAAAACTTTAATAGAAGGTGAAAAAGTAAAATGGGCAGATACTTTTAGTATATACGATGGAGACTTGTATTATACCAATTCTAGAATTAATGAAGCCTCAGGCGATATCAGTAACCTAAATTTTACCATTAATAAAATTGCATTGCCAAAATAATGTAATATCAATACATCTTTATTAAAGCATTATCGTCTACTAAGTGAATATGAAAAATAATTCACCTATGAAAATAGACAAACATTGTAATCGTTAAAACAAAAAATCGGCTTAAGTTTTTTGAAATTTTAAGCCGATTTTTTATACTGAGACATTACTACAAAGTCCATTTGAGACATCTATACACTAAACACTTTTTTAATAAATAAAAAAGTATTGTAAACTATATTTATAAGTAAAAAATAAAGTTGAAATAAATGACTTTTAGATAGCAAACGCTTCTAATATTTATTAATACATTGAAAAAAAATGGAAAATAATAGTTATTTAGTTGATAAACTTCAAGATAAAATGACTGTAAAATATAAAAATAATCAACGTCTTAATTATATACTTTTGTAAAGTCTATTGTTTAGTTTCGTCTTTAAATAGTATGCAACACTTTAAAAATATAGCCGCTTATTGTAAGGCAATTAATATTTCACCACCAAAGCATCCCGATTTTGACATCAGAAGCTTTAAAGACAATATGCCTACAATAGTTAGTCAAATGCCCGCTTTTAGGCATGAGTTTTATGCTATTGCTATTAAGGTTGAAGGTAGTGGCATTGCTATTACAGGTCATTTTAAAGATTTTCCAGACGGTTCTGTTATTTTTTTTAACTCGCCTTTTCAACTTATTTCCTGGGATATTATTCCAGATTGGAATGGTTATTATTTGATGTTTTCTAAAGATTTTATCGCTAAATCTAATTTTCTTCAAGATATTTTAAGTCACTTCTCGTTTTTAAAAATTGAAAAAAGCACGCCTTTTGAGGTTAGTAAAGATGATGTGACTAAAATACTGTCTGTATATAATGCTATTTACAATGAATACCACAGCGATAACGTTGACAAGTTTCAACTTATCGAATCATATTTATTACTATTACTAAATGTGGTAAAACGGTACTTTCACAAAAACATTAGCAATACAAATGCTGCTGCTGAAATACGTAAAACCGATTTAAAAATTCTATCTCGTTTTCAATCACAAATTGAAATAAGCTTTTACCCTAACTCAATTATTTCTAATAAAACCAATCCGCACACCACACGATTTTATGCCGAATTATTAAATATTCATCCTAATCATCTAAATGCTGTAGTAAAGCTAATTACTGGTCAAACTGCAAAACAAACTATACAAAAACACGTCTTGCATTTGGCTAAATCACGTTTAATACATTCAGAAGCCAGTATTAAAGAAATTGCTTATGGTTTGCATTTCGATTCGCCAAACAGTTTTAGCAGCTTCTTTAAAAAACACACGCAAAAAACACCTGCTAGTTATCGTAAAATAGCTAATCTTTGATTTTTATACCTCTTGCTTTGATTCTGTAAATTTTTCTTCGCTGTTCTGTAGCATCTTTGTACCGTAAAACAAGATTATGAAATATTTATTAACGATTGCTACTCTCTTAGTGGCAATTACAATACAAGGCAAAACAATGACATCACCAAAAGACATCGTTTTAAAGTTATTTAAAGCATCTGATGAAAGGGATTGGTCTCAAGTAGAAGACTGTTTTAACACCGAAGTTGTATTAGATTATTCCTCTATGGGAAGTCCAGCAACGACCTTAAAACCATCAGAAATTACCAGCACTTGGAAAACCATTTTACCAGGTTTTACCTACACTCATCATCAAATAAGCAACCTTACGGAAACCATAAATGGTGAAACTGCCAAAGTGTTTGCTTATGGCACGGCAACCCATTATTTAGAAGACGACAAAGGACATCTTTGGACGGTAGTTGGCACTTATAATTTAGACTTAAAACTAATAAATAAACAATGGAAAATCACTAAAATGATATTTAATTTTAAATATCAAGATGGTAACCTTTCCTTACCGCAAAAAGCTATCAATAATGTTACAGGACATGTAAAAGAATTATCAACTTCAGAAAAAAACATCCGTACAGTTAAAGCATTCTTTAAAGCACTTGAAGATGAAAATGCAGGAACTGTAGCCAATCTTTTTGCAGAAGATGGTAAGCAAATTAATCCATACCATTCAGACCTTTTTCCTAAAGGAGCGCAAGGACAAGCAGGAATAAAAGCCTATTGGGAACCTGTTTTTCCAAATTTTGATGGAATGACATTTAACATTGAAGACATTTTTGCAATGGAAAATACTGCAATGGTATATGCAAAATACACAGGACACATAAAACTAAAACATAATGCAGGCATATACAGTAACAACTATTATTCAACTTTTAAATTCAATACTGAAGGTAAAATTACCGAATATGTCGAAATTTTCAACCCAATAGTAGCCGCAAGAGGTTTTGGCTTAATTGATAAAATCAAATAAACATGAAAATATTAACAATAGCACTTACAGCATTTATAGCAATTACTGGCTATAAAGCCATCACAAAAAACAGCCCACAAAAACTAACAAAGACAAAAGAAATAACACATAAAAAGATGAAAAAAGTAACATTTAAAAGCGATGGATTAAACTTAGTAGGGCATTTATATTACCCAGCAAATTATAGAGAAGGAAACACGTATCCTGCAGTAGTCGTTTCAGGAAGTTGGACAACCGTTAAAGAACAAATGGCTGGTTTATATGCTCAAAAACTAGCGGAAAAAGGATTAATTACATTAGCTTTTGATTTTAGAAATTATGGTGAAAGTGAAGGTGAACCACGTTTTTACGAAAGCCCAAATCTTAAGAAAGAAGATATAAAAAATGCAGTCTCTTTTTTAGAAAGTTTAAAAGAAGTAGATAATTCAAAAATTGGTGCATTTGGTGTTTGCGCAGGTGCAATGTATACCTTAATAGCTTCTTCAGAAGACAACCGCATTAAATCTGTAGTCACTACAGCATCTTGGTTACACGATGCAGAAGCTGTAAAATTATTTTATGGAGGTAAAGAAGGTGTGCAGGCAAAAATTAAGGCAGCACAACAGGCAAAAAAAATGTATGGAGAAACAGGGGAAGTAGCTTATATTCCAACCATTTCAAAAACAGACTCAACTGCCGCAATGTACGGACCATACGATTATTATTTAAATAAAGATCGTGGTGCTGTAAAACAATGGAGTAACGATAAATTTGCTGTAGCAAGTTGGGAAGATTGGTTAACAGTAGATCCAATGCCAACTGCAAAAAAATTAAATAAACCTGTATTAATGATACATTCAGACGGTGCTGTGCTACCAGCATATACCAAAAAATATTTTAATAACATTGCAGCAACCGACAAAGAATTGTATTGGATGGATACAGAGTTAGAATCACCATTTCATCAATTCGCATACTACGACCAAGATGCCGAAGTTATTGAAGCTGTAAAAAAAGCAAGTAACTGGTTTGTTAATAAAATGTAAAAAAGAAATAGGTTATAATAGTGATTTAAATAGTATTTAAATCACTATTATAATTTTAAGTTAAAAAATTGTATGTACAACTAATTACATATAACTTTGTCTCATAATTTTAATAAAAAAATGAGTACACCTTTAAAGTCTTTTCAGGAATGCTGTTTGTATTTTACTACAAACACTCTATCAAGGTATATAGGTAAACTGGCAGAAGATGCCTTCAGAGTTACTAGTCTAGCACCATCTTATGCTCATTTAATGTTATTAATAATTGATGAACCTAATTTAAGTCAAAACGAATTAAGTAAGCGTATAAATGTAAAAGCATCTACAATGACTCGTTTTATAGATAAATTAGTTCTGATGCAATTAGTAGAACGAACTCACGAAGGTAGAAACACACTTATTATTCCTACTGAAAAAGGTAAGAACCTAAAACCTTCATTAGACGAAGCACTGGGTAACTTATATAAAGCTTACTGTAATTTATTAGGAGAAGAATTTGCTGTAAAACTAACTGCTGACATGCATTTAGCTAATACAAAACTTAACGAAGTAGAATAAAAGTCTATCAATACTTTAATAAATGAAAGACTCTAAATTAAATTGTATGTACAACTAATTTAAATACTAATGAATACAAAAACTATAGAGTATGAACAACTAATGCATACTTTTCGAAATAGAAAATTTACTAAAAATGATATTAAAAGCTTTGTTTACAAAATATTTTCTATGTATGAACGGGCTACTTGTAATAACGAACATGTACCTGCAGAAGCTTTCAATAAATTAATTGCAGATGATATTTTCGTAGACTTTCCAGCTTACAAAAATATACATTCAAAATCTGAATTTTTGGAATGGCATAGATGGATACATGATTTACTCATTTCTGATGATCATGACATCGAAAAAATAGATGTAAGTTACCTTAGTAACGGTAAGTATATGGCTCAATTTATTGTACACTGGCGGGCTCTTTTTAAAGACAACACTTACTCTGATCTCCGTGTAGATCAACAATGGATAATGCGAGAAGATACCAATGAACCATTACCTATTATAGAACGCTATTTGGTAACTGACGCCACAAATTTTAAACAAAAATGAAAACATTAATGATTTTAGCGCATCCAAATCTTAAAGATTCGGTAGCCAATAAACATATATCAACAGAAATTGCTGCACAATTTAATCATTTTGAGATCAGTGATATCTTCAACCAATATCCCGATTTTAAAATAGATGTAGAAGCCGAACAAGCCAAACTACTTGCTGCAGATACGATTATTTTTCAATTTCCATTTTTTTGGTACAATATGCCAGCCATTTTAAAACAATGGTTTGATGAAGTGTTTAGTTTCAACTTTGCATATGGTTCTAAGGGTGATAAATTAAGAGGTAAAAACTTTTTGTTAAGCATTACCGTTGGCGGACCAAAAGAGGCATACACGCCAATAGGTTACAATCATTTTGCCATAGAAGAACTAATCAAACCCTTACAACAAACGGCATATTTAAGTCAAATGAATTATCTAAAACCGGTTTATACACATGGTTTAACTTATGTTCCGGGTGTGTATAATACCAAAGAGGTTGTTTTGCAACGTGCCGATAATCATATTAAAAAATTAGCTGCTGTTTTAGAGGGAATAACCAATACTAGTGCAGAAGTACGTATTGAGCGCTTTGTAAAAGATTGGTTTGCCAAATTTGATGTTTTGTCAGATGCATCTTCATTTACGCCTTATATAAATAACGATACGCAATTTCAATTTGTTGAGGGAGAATTTACTGGTATTAAAGGGTTTGAAACTTGGTACACCAACATTAAAAATACCTTAAAACCCAATAATGAACATCGTATTGAGTCCATAATCATTCAAGAAGAAAACAATGCTTTTGATGTGTATTTAACTATTAAGCTAAAAGCAGAAAAAGTATCTGGTGAATTATTACAGCTCAATGTTAAAGAACATTGGAAACTAGTCCTAACAACTAATGGTCAAATACAAATTAAAGAATATATAGTAAACGAATTATAAAAATGAAAAAAGTAATTATAGTCGGTGCAACAGGCATCATTGGTTCAAAAGTACAAGATATTTTATGTAAAGATTATGAAATTATTACTATTAATCGTACAAGTGGCAATTATAAATTAGACATGGCAAATGCAGAAGCAGTAGATACTACGCTTAAAAGCATTGGTGGTTTTGATGCACTAATAGCAACAAGCGGTTATGGTAAATGGGGAAACATAGAAGAACATAGTATTCAAGATTTTCACGACGGTTTGCAAAGTAAGTTAATGGGGCAAATAAACTTAGTTATGCTGGGTAGAAAGTATGCCAATCCAGGTGCGACTTTCGTATTATCTTCTGGTATCTTAGCACAACAACCAATGGTTGGTGGTTTATCTTTAAGCGTTATCAATGCAGGTGTAGAAGCGTTTGTAAAAGCAGCTACTGTAGAAAGCAAAGAATTTAAAATTAATGCGGTAAGTCCATCTTTTGCAAAAGAAACTATGGAACAAATGGGAATGGATTCTACCTATGGTGTACCAGCAATTGAGTTTGCCAAATTGTATAAACAAGCCATAGAAGATGATAAAACAGGTATGATCTATCACATAAACCAATAAACATATTAGTATGAAAAAAAAACAGTTTTTAATGGTAATTTTTACAGCCTTAATGCTGTTAAATTGCACCCAAAATCAAACAAAATCTTTAGAAAAAAAAGAAATTAAAACCATGGAACAAACAGCTACAGGTTTACCACAGCTCCATCAAGCTATTATAGATAATGATGAAATTAAAGTACACGAACTAATTGCCAATGGTGCCGATGTTAATCAATTAGATAGTCGTATGGGTAATGCTCCATTACATATTGCTTCGCAGACCGATAATCCAAAAATGATTGATATTTTAATTAAAAACGGTGCTTTTGTAAACCAAATTACACCACGTGCTGGGCACTCACCTTTAATGGTTGCTGCTTGGTACAGTAAAGGTGAAAATATAAAAGCTCTTTTAAAAGCAAAAGATATTAATATTTATGTAAAAAGCCCTAACGGTGGCATTATGGCTAGAGATATGATTGGTGGTTGGGATTCTTCTCCAAACGATAATGACCAGAAGAGGTATGATTCTCTTCGCAAAATAATTGATGATTATGAGGTGGATTTGAAAGAAAAAATAGCTGAGCAAAAAATATATCAGGTAGTAATAAACAAACAGCTAACCGAAGACCAAAAGCTTGAAAAAGTAACTGCTTTAATAGCAGCAGGAGAGCCTGTAAATACTGAATCGTATATAACAGGAACAGGTAACGATAAACATTCTCCGCTATTAGTAGCTTCTAGGAATAATTATCCTAAACTTGTTAATATATTACTGAACGCTGGTGCAAACATTGGTCAGCGTGGTTACCCAATGAATGCAATTGCGTTTCATAAAGGTGGTTATAAAGGCAATCCAGAAGTTTTAGAGTTATTGGTAGCGCACAAAGACGCCCAAAAATATATAGACGATCAAGGATTGAATAATGGCTACACACCTTTGCATGATGCTATTTGGCACAACAATCCAAAAGCGGCACAAGTGCTAATAGATGCAGGAGCGCGGTTAGATCTAAAAACTTATGAAGGCGATACGCCTTTAGATTTAGCGAAACGTTATAACTATACTGAAATAATTAAGGTTATTGAAGCAAAATAGAAATAAACTTAAGACAAAAGTCATTAAGTTTATTTACTCTTTAACGAACCATTAACTACTATATTATTTATTTGTAACACGATTGATGTTACCTTTGGAGTTTACATATAATCTATGAATTTTAAGCATATAATACTTTACCTTCTTGGCATTAGTTTATTACTTTTTGGTAATCGTAATTTATGGGATAAGTGGCAAGAATCTCGAGAAAAATATAAACGAGAAAAAGCACTTGCTACTGTTAATGACAATGTTGAAAAACGTTTTGAAACTCAAAAAATCACCTACGACACCATTACAAAAACATGGAAAAATTCTAATTTTTATTTTCAAACAATAAATTTAGGAAATGTAAACTTCAAAGCTTTACGAAAAAAAGGACGAACAACTATAGAATTGGATGGAGATGAAAATGCCTCAAGTAGCCAGTAAAGCCTATATTACACAAACCCGGTTTCTATTTCATTGTCATATTAAAATTAAAATACCTGCAAATTATCCAGAAACTTTGTTAGAGGATTGTTTCTCTTTATTAGAAACAGTAGATAGCACCTACAATTCGTATCAAAAAGGTTCTTATTTTAATCAAATTAATACCAATGCAGGTTATTGGGTTACGGTTGATAATGTTACAATTAATTTACTAAAGCAAACCATAAAAATAGCAGAAATAACAAATGGAAGTTATGATATTTCTGCTATGCCCTTAATACGTTTATGGGGATTTTATAAGGAAAAACCTACTCAACCCCCTACAGAAACAGCCATAGTAAGATGTTTAAAACAAGTAAATTATAAAAACATTCAAATACATGGTAATCATGTAAAAATAGCACCACAACAAGAGTTAATTACGGGATCGTTTATAAAAGCCTATGCTGTAGATCAACTTGTAGCCTTTTTAAAAAACAAAGGTGTTACAGATGCTATTATAAATGCTGGTGGTAGTACTATTTATGGCTTATCAGATAACACACACCCACAATGGTATATTAAAATACCACATCCTAATTTAGATAATAACTTTAAACGCTTGTCGATACAAAATACTTGCTTTTCATTATCATCTACTCAAACTCAGTTTTTAGAAATTAATGGTAAAAAATATAGTCATATTATAAATGCACAAACCGGATTTCCCTCGCAAAACTTACAAGTTGGTTTATGTTCAAAATCGGCATGTTTAGGCGATATGATTTCTACAGCCTTATTTGGGGCAGACATATCTCAATTTAAAACTATAGTGTCTCAACTTCAAAAAGTATTTGATTTTGAAGTCTATATTATAGACCACCAAATGCAACTACATTCGCAATATTTTAAACCCTTTTTAAGCTTATGATGCATATTCCATCATTAAAATCGAAAACAAAATCAAAAACAATAAAAACACTTGCTACTCCAAAATACTTATATATGCCTTTACAAGCTTACCGAGGTAGTTTGAAGCCGTTGGTAGGTATAGGTGACAATATTTTGAAACATCAAAAAATCGCTAGTTCCGAAGGTATTTTTGCGTCATCAATACATGCACCAGTATCAGGCACTGTGATAGACATAATAAGCAATGATGGTTCATCTTATATTAAAATTGAAAATAATTTTAGGGAAGAAAAAGTTTCTAAAAAACCAATTAATATTGAAGCTTTAACAAAGGAACAAATTCTTACGTTTATAAAAGAATATGGTATTGAAGGTAGTGGTGGCGCGCGTTTTCCTTCTGCAACAAAATATCAAACCAATACGCAATCTATATCGTATTTTTTAATTAATGGTGCCGAGTGCGAACCTTATTTGAGTGCAGATTAAGCGGTTATGCAACAAGACGCAGAAGCATTAATTAAAGCCATTAAAGTTGTACAAAAAGTAATTAAAGCTAAACACATTATTTTTGGTATTGAAAAACAACACAAAGAATTAAAATCTCATTTGCAAAATGTAGCCTCTAGATTAGGCATTACAATTCAAGTAAAATTATTACCTAACACTTATCCTCAAGGTGGTGAATTACAGCTTATAAAATCATTAACTAAAAAAGAAATACCAAAAGGTAGTATTCCTGCAAATCATGGTATTATGGTTAATAATGTTGGTACTTTATGGGCATTGTATCAAGCATTTTATAAACAACAACCTTATACCGAACGTATTGTTACAATTTCTGGTGAGAAGGCTGTAAACCATGGTAATTATAGAGTAGCTATTGGTACACCTTTAAATCATATTTTAGAAACATTAGGTCAACCATGGGATAACGATATGCAAACGGTTATTTTGGGAGGTCCCATGATGGGAAAGGCTGTACACCATCCAGAAACACCTATAAACAAAGGTAGTGGAGGCTTATTGACTATGCCAAACCCTAAGAACAAACGTTATAACTGTATCCAATGCGGATATTGTACCGATGTTTGTCCGCAGCGTTTAATGCCAATGGAGTTTGCGCGTCATGCTGCAAATAAAGATACTCAAAAGTTAAACGATTTTAACTTAATGGACTGTATAGAATGTGGTGCTTGTGCGTATATATGTCCTAGTGATGTGCCTTTAATGCAAAGTATTTTTTCTGGTAAAACCTTAATACAACAAGCATGAGTTTAAACCCATATATAAAACCAAAATTTGGTAGTACTTCTGCTGTGATGTTAGATGTTATTATTGCATTATTACCTTTATCCATTATTAGTATCATTGCGTTTGGTATGCTTGCTTTAAGCTTACTGTTAGTGGCCATAGGAACTGCTTTATTAACAGAACTTGTTTGCGCGTTCTTATACACAAAAAATTATAAAAGTATTTTAGATGGCTCTGCTATTGTAACTGCTTTGTTAATGTGTTTTACAATTTCGCCAATAACACCTTGGTATATCGTTGCTTTTGATGCTGCTGCTGCGATTATTTTTGGTAAAGTAGTTTGGGGCGGATTAGGTAAAAATAGATTTAATCCTGCATTAGTAGGACGAGAATTTATGACTACTTTCTATCCTGTAATTATGACCTCGGCAAGTATTTGGGCAACCAAAAGCTTTGTTAACACACCAAGTATTAACTTATTCTCGGGTTTAGAACATCCATTTTTGTCTCAATATTTAAACCAACTAGTTTATAATACTAGTGGAGCTATGGGAGAATATTCAATATTGGCTATTAGCTTAGGTGGACTATATTTATTATTTAAAAATAGAATATCTTGGCATATTCCGCTAGCGTTATTAGCTGTATTTTTTCTTGGGTTTTGGTTAATAGATGGTGGTGAAAATTATCACTTTTCTTTAGCAGGCGTATTATTAGGTACTATTTTTATGGCTACCGATATGCCTTCTAGCCCTACCAATACCAATGGTAAACTGTATTACGGCGCTATGATTGGACTTGTAGCTTTTTTATTGCTTTTAGGCAACGTTAGTTACGAGTATATGTCTTTTTCAATTTTAATCCTTAATGGGTTTTCATACTTAATTTCACAAGCATTTAAACCTAAAGTTTGGGGTAAAAGCATAAATAGAAAAACACAAATAGAACAGCTGTTTTTTCTTACGCTAGCTATTATAGGCGTTACTTTATCTGTTATTACCCTTAACTATTACCATTTAACCGCTTACGTTGTATATCTATACATTATATATATTATTTTAAAATTTAATTTTTCATTTAGTAAAAAAATATTCAATCCAATACAGTAGTAATTATGAAGAAGTTTTTGTTTTTAGCTCTTAGTATAGCTTTATTTTCTTGTGAAGAAAAGCCCGTAGAAAAAACAACCTATTCTGGATCACAACGCGAAGCCATTATAGACAATATTTTAACACGCCGATCTATTAGAAAATATACAGATCAACAGGTTAGTAAAGCCCAATTAGATACAGTTATGAAAAGCGCTTTATTTGCGCCAAGTGCATTGAATAAACAACCTTGGGAAGTACGCGTTATTCAGAATCAAGAATTATTAACCGAAATTAATAATCGTTTTTTAAATTACGCACAAGGCAAAGAGTTTCAAGGTAGTGCCGCACGTTATAGAGAACCTGGTTTTAGCATTTTTCATAGCGCCCCAACGCTTATTGTTATAGCTAGAAATAAAAGTAGTAATATTAGCTATTTAGATAGTGGTATCATTTTGCAAAACATTTTATTAAGTGCGCATGCTATAGATTTAGGCACGTGCCCATTAGGGACTTTAGTACCAATTTTAAATCTAGAAGAAAATAAAGACATTTTAGAACTACTAAACATTCCTGAAGGTTTTGAAGTCGCTATTAATGTTGCTTTGGGGTACCCTGACGAACAACCTGTAGCACCAAAACGTTACCCAGATCGAATTAAAATTATAGAATAGATTAAAATATTTTTTATATTTGGTGTTCTCAAAATTGCTATATATTTCTTCATTATATTTTTTAGTTGTTAGTAAGATTTGTTAGCAATTTTATTAAACTCATAAGTATTTTATGAATAAAAATGAAAAGAAAAATTTAATCAAAAATTAAAATATGATAGAAATATTAGCATTAGTTTTTTTAGGTAAGAAAATAGCTGAATTAGCAGGAGAAAAAGGAGAAAGCCCTAATAAATGGAGAGGTATAATGATTGGCTCTTGGTTTGGAGCAGAAATTTTGGGAATTGTAATATTTGCCTCTACAATTGGAATAGGTGATGATACTATTTTTCCTGCTGCAATGGTAGGGCTAGTTTGTGGCTTAACTAGTTATTTTGTTGTAAGAAGCATATTGACTTCTAAACCTGATACTGTAAAGGAGTTACCTTAACAATAAAGTATAATAAAAAGGCATAACATTCTAAAGAATGTCATGCCTTTTATGTTTTACAATATTTTAGTCAACAGGTATACAAATATCTACAATACATTTTCCTTCGGGGTGTTCATTAGGGTTGTTATAAAAAATTTCATATGGATCTTGGTCAGCTTTTTTGAAACCATGTTCACTCATCCACACAAAGCTACTTTCCCATGCTTGTTGAAATTCTGACGGAGTAATTTCTAAACGAGATACTATACATTTTAATTCAGGTATTTCTTTTACACCTACTTCTCCTTCAGTTTTTACCTCTAAATTTAAAGTTAAACAAACACTCATTCTTATTTTGTCTTCATCAGTAATTTTAGGACTGTCGTGATATACCGTTAACATTCTTAAATTTTCCTGCTGCATTAACCCTTTAGGATAAGCCCACTCCATTAGCTTATGGTAAGCATTTTCTACTGCATCCATTTTTCCTTGATGTGTTAAATAGGCTACTTTTAAGGTTGGCATTTTTTTTACTTCGGTTTTAGCTTTCATTTGCATCCATTTTAAGTTTGTGTTTATGTTACAAATGTATTGCTCAAACTGTGTTTCTATTTTTCCATTCTTGCTTTCTGTTTTACAAATCTTGCTATATTTAGATGGACTTTCTTTTTTAAATTCAGCAGGACTTATTCCGTAAAACTTTTTAAAAGCTCTTGAAAATGATGACAAGGTTACAAAACCTACTATTTCGGATACTTCTGTAACTGTTTTATTCTTTTTATTTAGTAAAAAAGAAGCTGACTTTTCTACTCTCTTTCTCGTTATAAAATCATTAACCGTTTCTTTGGTTACGGCTTTAAAAAGCCTATGAAAATGATATGGAGAGAAGTATGCCTTTTCTGCTATTTCTTCTAAAACAAGTTTTTTATCCAAATTTCTTTCAATAAAATCAATAGCATTACTTATACGGATTACTGTTTTATTGGGTATTTTTTTAGTTGAGTTCATAACTACTTCTTATTTAGAAACACCTACTTATCAAGAATTAATTTCCTTTTCTTGCAAAATTAAAAATACAAAACCTCCAATAAAATATAAAATAACATCAAATATGTCCGCTGTATATCTTTCCATATATTTCGGTATTATAAACTCAAAAAAAAATGAATATAATGCACATATATAAACCATTACCCCTAATGGTATTTGATAATGTTTATTATTCTTACTCCATCTTAAAATATAAAGGCATATAGTTAATATTATAGGAATTATTAAAAAGTCGTTTACATAATTATTAACTAATGTAGGTAGTTTTATAATTAACTTTTGTGCTATATAAATTAGACTCCCTATTAGTATTGAAATAGCAAAATAATATGTAAGTATCTTTTGTTTCACGCTACCCTACCCTGCTGCTACCATTGCTATAAACCATGCTATTAAAGCTCCAATAGCACTCACCAATAAATATGCTGAATATAAAACCCAACCAACAATACGGTACAGCCAAAACGAATGTTTTTTTAACCGTTCTGCTAAATTAGGATTTTCTATTTCATGCTTCGCTTTTTTGAGTTCTTCTTGCTTATAAGCTGTAACTTTTTCTTCTTGTTTTTTTTCAAAAGAAATTAATGTATTACAGTTTTTACAGTAATCTCTATTTTTATTGAAAACTCCACAGTTAGGACACTTAATATTTCTAGTGATTGCCATTTTCTTGTTCTTTAAAGCTATACTTATTTTTCTTTTTATAAGGGCGAATAATTAACCTTGTTTCTCTATCAAAACGTATGTAGTTATATACCCAATTCATAAACACTACCGCTTTATTTCTAAATCCGATGAGTGAAAATAGATGTACAAACATCCATATAAACCATGCAAAAACTCCTTGAAATTTCCAACGAGATAAATCTACTACCGCTTTATTTCTTCCAATGGTTGCCATAGATCCTTTGCTGTTGTACACAAATGGTTTTTGTTTTTTGCTTTTTATTTTGGCTAAGATATTTTTACCCAATAATCGTCCTTGTTGAATCGCTGGTTGCGCCATCATTGGATGCCCCCTTTTATAAGTTTTAGTTTCCATACATGCTACATCTCCAATAGCATAAATATTATTGTAGCCTATTACTTTGTTGTATTCATCTACTTTAAATCGATTAGCTCTTTCAACTACACATTCTTCATTTAAACCATTAACAGCAGCTCCTTTTACTCCTGCTGCCCAAATAACCGTTTGTGCTTTAAAATGATCTTCTCCGTTTGTAGTAACAGTTTCTCCATCATAATCAAGTACACGAAGATTTTTCCACACATCTACTCCTAGTTTTATTAAAAAATCTTCCGCTTTTTTAGAAGCTCCATTACTCATTCCTTTTAATAGCTCTCCTGAGCTTTGGATGAGATTAATTTTCATCTGCCTAATATCTAAGTCTGGGTAGTCTTTAGGTAAAATTCCTTTTTTCATTTCTGCCAAAGCTCCTGCCAACTCTACTCCTGTTGGTCCACCTCCTACAATAACAAAATTCATTAATGCTCTTCGCTTTTCTAAATCGGTTACCAATAATGCTTCTTCAAAATTCTCTAAAACCAAACTACGAATATTTAATGCTTGTGGAACCGATTTCATTTCCATAGCATACTTTTGAATATTTGTATTTCCAAAAAAGTTTGTTGTTGAACCTGTGGCTATAATCAACTCATCATACTCTAAATTTCCTATCGTAGTTTCTATATAGTTTTTCTCGGCATGTATTTGGGTTACTTTTGCTAATCTGAAGAAAAAGTTTTCTACATCATTAAATCTTTTTCTCAAAGGGAACGCTATACTGTCAGGCTCCAATCCTCCTGTGGCTACTTGATATAGTAAAGGTTGAAAAGTATGGTAATTGTGCTTATCTATTAATACTACTTGTAAATCTTGGTTTTCTAGAGCTCTTGCTACTGCCAATCCTGCAAACCCACCTCCTATAATTATTATTCGAGGAAAACTTGTTTGAGGTATGTTCATTGTTTATTAGGATTTTAAATCTAATTAGCAAATTTAACTAAAAGAGAAAGGAGTTAGTTAAAATTTATTTTTTAGTTTTACGCTCGCCCCCGTTAATCAAATCAATAACTGTCATGTTTAATTTTTTTAAAAAGAAAAAAGTAACGAGTTTAACTATTATATGTGATACTAACATTATACATGTTAATAATAAACCTCTTACATTTCCTACTAATTATAATACTTTAATTGATGTTTTAGGCAAACCTAGTAGAGAATTAAAAAAAAGTAATAATTATATTATTTGGGATACACATGGTATTTTTTGCGGTTATACTGATAGAGATAATATTTTATCCATAAATGTTTATCAAAATAAAAAAGATAGAAGTGAGTATAACACCCAAAAGCAGTTTAAAGGAAAGCTTTTTTTAAATAATGAAGAAATTACTAATAATGAGTTTGGTAAAATTCCATTAGGTAAAGTAGCTATTCACAGACTTGGTAGAGAGAGTGACACCCGTTTTGGATTTAGTCTTGGCGTTAATAGAGATTATAAAGATTTATAACTCTAATTTAACTTGCTGTAAGGTTTTGTTTGTTGTAATGAGTTTGTCAATTATTTTTCTTCTTAAAGTTTCAATATCCTCTTCATAATAACGTGCCCACTTGTATTCTTTAAACAGAGTTTGAATTTGTTTTAAACGCTGATATGCAAACTCTGAAGTCATTAAAAAATGAGCTTCTTCTGAATTATTTTGAACTCTTTTAATATTCACTTTATGCACTGTATAATCTACTTCTAAATAGAATACTTTATCAGTACTATTTAATGGATAAAAATCAGACCAATTTGCGTACCCTACATAATAATTTTGATTTTTATAGTTTTCTATTCCCTGAATCTTCCAACGACAATTGGCAACTCTACCCCAGTGATTTGAATAACGAAAAACACCCTCCGCTGTGTAATAGTAATAACTACCTGATTTACTTTGAAAATGTGCCTTCATATCATCAAAGAAATTGACATTTTGCATTTCAAACTCACAGTACGTACTTCTGTAAAAATTGAATTTATGATACTTCATTTAATTTCCAAAAGCGGTTAGTACTATTTTTCTTTTACCTCCATAATTTCTGTGCTCACCTAAGTATATTCCTTGCCAAGTTCCTAAGTTGAGATTTCCATTGGTAATTGGAATTTGTACCTGACATCCTAACATAGAACTTTTAATATGTGCTGGCATATCATCGGCACCTTCATAATCGTGTTTATAGTATGGCATATTTTCAGGAACCATTTTATTGATATGCGATTCGAAATCTATTCGAACGGTAGGATCTGCATTTTCATTAATAGTTAAACTAGCAGAAGTATGCTTTATAAATACCTGTAACTGTCCTATTTGAATATTTTCAAGCTCTGGAAGTGCTTCTAACAAAACATCTGTAATTAAGTGATAGCCTCTATTAAATGCTGGTAATTGAATTTCTTTTTGGTAAAATTGCATTTTACAAATCTAAAATACTTCTTTTATAATTTTTAGAAATTCTTGTTTTTTTGTTTTTGAAATAGGAATTGTTGTTTGATTTTGCATTAGTAAAAAATCTCCGTCTTTTTTAACAAATTTTTCTAAATAATGAAGGTTTATTAAGTAAGATCTATGACATCTAAAAAATAAGTTGTTTCCCTGAAGTTGATTTTCAAAGTATGCTAGTGGTTTACAAATTAATTCTCTTTCTCTATTTGCTAAATGTACTTTTGTATACATTCCATCTGCTTCTAAGTATAAAATATCTTCATGCGAAACAAAAATAATTTCTCCTGGTACTTCTAAAGCGATTTTATGTGATGATAATGATTGAATGGCTTTTTTTAACTCTGAAAATTGTGCTGTTACCTTTTTTTGGTTAATATTAACTTTTGCTTTATTTATAGCTACTCGTAACTCTTCTCTGTCAATTGGTTTAACCAAATAATCTATTGCAGATAATTTTAGTGCTTCTAATGCGTATTGTTGATATGCTGTTGTAAAAATTAATTGAAACTCTATAGGCTCTGAAATAAAATCTAATATTTCTAAACCTGAGTACTCAGGCATTTCAATATCTAAAAAAACAATGTCTGGATTGTTTTCTTTAATTGACTTTACTCCATCTACTAAGTTATCTGCTGTAATAACATTTTTTATTTCAGGAAAAAACTCTGTAAGCATCGTTTTCATTACACTACGTGCTTTTGCCTCATCATCAATTATTAAAGCTTTCATTATTAAATTCTTTTTATTTTTAGTGTTACTATCGTTCCTGTAGCATTATTGTTTTCATCTACTTTATCCGTAAAATCTACTGAAATATCAAATAACTTTTCTTTCTTATACAACGAAACTCGCTCTTGGGTAGCGTTTACAGCAAAAGACTTATGCCCTTTTCTTTTCTTATTAATTTCTGAAGATTTTTTTCGTCCAACACCATCATCTTTTATCGTTATAATTAAAACCTTGTTAATATTTTCTTCTATTGTTATCCATAAATTCCCTTGGTCTTTCTTATGAACAAGTCCGTGTTTTATAGCATTTTCTACAAAAGGTTGTATAAACAACGGCGGAACTTCAATTTGATCTTTATTTATGTTTTTATCTACTAAGAAGTGAACCTTAAATTTATTTTCAAATCGTAATTGCTCTAATGATATATAAATCTCGAGTGAACTAAGTTCTTCTTTGAGTAGTATTACATTTACTCTACTATGATTTAAATACATTCTTATTAAACGAGAAAATTTAACTAAGTAATCACTTGCTAAATATTTCTCATTCTTCATTACATAATCTTGAATAGCTCCTAAGGAATTAAAAATAAAATGAGGGTTCATTTGTGAGCGTAAGTTTTCTAGCCTTAACTTACTTATTCTACTATCTAAAATTACCCTTTCTAGTTCTCGTTCTCCTTCCTCTTCTTTCCATTTTAATTTAATTCGGTAATATATTATTATTCCTAAAACAGATATTATAAATATTGTCACAATAAACCACCAACTTTCCCAAAAAGGCTTTTGTACAATTATTTTAACTCCTTTACTTTCTTTTCCTATACTTCCATCTAAACTTTTAGTTCTAAGTAAAAACTTATATCTTCCTGATGGAATTCCAATATATCTTACTACATCATCGTTTAACTCAGATGTTTGCCATTCTGTATTAAAACCTAAAAGTTTATATTGAAAAACATTTTTACTACTAGATTTAAATCCATTAGCATTAAAGTTAAATGTAATGTCGTTAGTTTTGTAAGGCAGTTTGTATTTTGTTTTTATTTCTTGTTCTATTCCTCCAATTTTAACATTACTTATGTAGGCTAACGGAGCTAATTTTGGTTCTATTAACTCTGGAACAGATGTGTTTATTCTACATAAAAAATTGTTACCAGGTATCCATAAATAATTATTTTGTATTACTGGAGTTTTAAATTTTATAGCACTTTTATCAGTTAAGTTTATTGTATTTATTATTTTTTTATCTGTATCGTATCGCTGTATTCCTTTTTCAGTAACAATCCATAGAAAATTGTCCTTCCCTAAAATTCCTTTTATTTGAGATTTTAACAATCCGTTTAAACAGGTTATGCTATCAGTTACTTTTCCTGCCTCTAAAGCTAAAATTTTATCTCTTGTAGTTGCCCATATTTTACCGTTAGTAGTTTGAGTGTATTCAGAAAAAATAATAGGTTTATTTTGATGATGTACTGGAATAGTTTGTAATTTATTGTTATAGGCTACTGTTCCATCAATATAAGTAACGTAAATAAGTTTGTTTTTTGAATCGTAATGAGTACTAATAGGTCTTTTGTTTTCTAAAACTATATAATCTTTATTTCTAGAAAGTTGAGTATAAATAATAGCACGTCGATATGATAGATACACCAATGAATCTTTATTTATTTTCGTAAAACCTTTAGCTGTGGTAAACTGATTTCCTACATTAGTAATTTTCAACTTTTTTATATCATATGTATAGCTACTGGTTCCGTTTGTGCTTATATATGCTTTTTGTAGGTTTTTATTATATTTTATTCTATTAACAGGTCGTTGATTAGATAAACTGATAATTTTATAATAATTATCTTCTGTATTGTAATCTATTAAGTTACCATTTTGAGTTCCTAATAATAATCTATTATTACCAATGGTTTCTATTGAGATAATATCTTCTTTTATTTCCACAAAACTTTTCTTCGTTATTTCTAAACTTGGCACAACGAAAATTCCATTTTGCAGTGTTGCAAGCCAATAATTATTCTCATTATCTTTTAGAACATCAGTTATATGATAATCTTTAAAAATTTGTTTAGTATTATTTACTTTGTTTTTGTTTAAAGTTATATAAATACCTTTTGATGTTAACAACCAGTTTTCTTTAAACTTTTTGGTATTATAAACTTGTGCTTTTTTAAGAGCTTCAGGAAGTTTTGTGGTAGTTATTTTTCTCGTATGTATATTAACTGAAAATATCTTTGAGTTCTCCTTTTCTACTTTAACAACAACATCATCAAACCATTCAAACATTTGAAGCTTTCCTTCATTTAAAAAGTTTTTTTCTATATCAAAGTTTATTTTTTTAAAAACTGCTTGCCCACTTTCTTCATAAACTTGAGTTATAGTATTAGTTTCTTTTAAATTGTAGTAAAAAAAACCATTTTTTGTTTTTGCTATTTTAGAAATATTGGCATTTAGGTCTTTTTTTATCGACGCAGTTTTTTTATCTATTTGGTAACTTTTTCTTTGTGATATAAAGAACACATCATCATTAAAAACAATTAAGCTTGCAAATGCTCCTTTCAATTCATTTGAAAAATCTTTAAATAATTGTAGTTCTTTATTTACTACTTTATAAATATGTCCTGAAATGGTCGAACACCAAATTTGTCCTTCCTTATCTATTTGTAAGTTAAAAATACTTTTTGTGGTAGAAATAGTATTTTTAACTTGCCTAAATCTTTTACCGTTGTAATAAAACAAACCTTGCTCCCCTCCAACCCAAACTAGGTTATTTTTATCTTGTATAATATTATAATTTGCTAAAGATACTAATCCATCATCAGATGTAAATTGTGTATAAAAAGGCTCCTGTGAAAATACATTTTCAAAGAGAAAAGAAATAAAGATTAGTATATAAAAAGTTTTTTTCACAAATTTAATTTTATTACAAAAAAAGGTGGTTATGCAATAATACGCAAAACACCACCTTTTAGAACTATTCTTAACTTAAAGTCTGTATTTTAGTTTTTAGGTTTAGCATCACATTTTACATACCCTCCATAAGGAGCTCTAATACTTCCTCTGTTAATTCCATTAAAAAAAGGACTCCCATATTTTCCTCCACCTATATAATCTTTTCTTACTATAAACTGTTGCAACATACATTGCCCATCTGAATTTTTCTGTACAACAGCTCCTACAGCCCATTGATATAAAGGTACCCCTGTTACCTTATGTTTTACAGTTGACCATTTATCAGATGTCATGTATTGATATATATTTTTCATACTCATTTTACCATAATATTTATTCAATCCACTTACAGCTGCATTTTTAATTGCTGAGTTTTTATCAAAACTCCCTTTTGCTGGCATTGTTACACTATTTAACTTTGCTCCTAACCAATCTTTACGTAAGTTATCAAACTTAGCAAAAGTTGTTTGAGATGTTAATTCAGGATTTTTATAATACTTCTTAATTTTTTCTGGATTTTTTGCAGCAATTACAAACTGCTTTGGTTGAGCATTATTCATCCACTTATGACCAACGTTATCGTTTTTATGATATACCTCTGCTCCAATTAATAATACTCCTGGTTCCAATAAAAGAACATTAGCATTAGTCCATTCTGGTCCGCCTCCCATTCCAAATTGGAACTGAATATTACCTTTATCGGCAGATTTTCTATATTTTTCAGGAACCACACCATAACGTTTTTGGTTTGGTGAAAAATATGCATTTAACTGATATGATGTTGGATCATATTCAATAGAAAAGCCTTCGTAAATATCACCTGGATTGCTATCAAAATGACTTGAAGGATTTCTAACAAAGTATTGTGATAAATGATAGTAACCAGACAGTTCCATCTTATCAGAAAAACCACCATCATAAGCAGGCATTTTTTTAAATTTCGTTCTGTTTAACACATAAATTTGATTGTCTTTAAATTTATCATTTTCACTACTTTCTATAGGTGAAGGAATTTCGCTCACAACTGTTCCTTTACTATTTTCTTTAGCTAATAAAGCTTCTTTTTCCGCTACTTGTTTTTGTTGATATTCTTTATACTTTTTAAAATAAAAATCTTGCTTTTCTTTATCGTTGGGATACTTTTTAGCTAACTCTTTCTTAAACTCTTCATCTGAATACTCATTTGTATTAGACGTTGAATTAGTATCTGAACTTGTAGTTGATTTTTCTATTGATGAAGAAGCTTTCTCTTCTATTTTTTTTGTTACTTTTTGCTTAGCTTTTTTTAACATATTACCAAACTGAGCATTGGCTGTTTGATGAAACAAAAAACTAGCTAAGAATAAACAAACTAATATTGTATATTTTTTCATTTCTATTATTGTTTTTATGCTATTAGAAGCTACCTGCTTTTTACACAGGTAACTTTCTTTCTTGAATTACTATTTAAAGGGAATGTTTTTTATTGACATGCGACTGTATTCCAAGAAGCTCCAGATGGCTTAACCCATTGGTTTGCTTGTGTATTTGGTGGATTCAAAGGATCAAAACCAGCATCATGTTGAATACATGTTAAGTTATCATTTCCATCTGCAATCATATAAATGAAATTTACATTATTACCATTTGCTACGTTTAAACTTGTTAAATTATTATTTCTTAAATGCAATGAAATTACTCTTGAATTATTAGAAATATCCATGCTTGATAAGTTGTTATTATAAGCAACAAGTGTTCTTAAATCTGGATACATAGAAACATCTAACGTACTAATTTGATTCTGTTCTAAATATAAAGTTCTTAAACCGTTTGCAATAGTAGGTAACACTAACGTAGAAATATTGTTACCTCCACATTGAAAATTCACTAAGCTAGAATGATTTGTTAAATCTATTGTACTAATACTATTTTGCTGAATTAATATTGTTTGTAAAGCTGTATTAGCTGAAAGATCTAATGAAGTTAAGTTATTGTTTTTTAACGATAAATGTGTTATTGCTGTGTTTTGGCTTAAATCTATACTTGTTAAAGAGTTATTCATTGCATGAAATTGTGAAATATTTTCAAAAATCTCTAAACCAGTAACATCTGAAATACTAAGACCATCTACACGAATGACACCTGTGTAAGCTTGTGCTTCTGAAACCTGAATTTCACCATCTCCATTTGTATTTATCGATGAATCCCCTACCAATGCTGACTTAAAGTTGGCATCTGGTATGTTTACAATATTACCTGTAGCAGCTTGCAACCCCTTTCCACTAATAATAATAGCATAACTCGGTTTTGTAGGATCATTACTTTCTACAACTATCATTGCCTGCTTTTGTCCTTCAGATTGTGGTGTAAAACGTGCTGTTACCTCATAAAAGCTATTAGGAGCAATCGTTTGTGGTGCAGATACATTTACCAAAGTAAAGTTATTAGCATTGGCTCCGCTCATTCTAATATTACTTACCTCTAAATTTCCTTGACCATTATTCTGAATAGCAAAAGTTAAATCATTTCCAGAGTTCCCTACAGTAACATCACCAAAGTTCAATCCTGTTTCACTAAAAGCAATTGCAGGTTGTGCTGGCGCTGTTCCTGTTCCATTCATTGGTAAAAACACTTCATTTTCACTAGAGTTATTAAAAAATCTAATAGATGCTGAAGCAAATCCTTGTGAACTTGGCGTGAACTTAACTTCAAAAGTATATGTATCACCTGGAGCAATAGTTCTTATTAATGAACTTGTTCCTCCTATTACTGTAAAAGATGATGATGAACTACCTCCTATAATATTCACATTAGTAATCTCTAAATCTGTATTTCCTGTATTAGAAACTATAATATTTTTAGATAAGTCTTCACCTACTTCAACATTCCCAAAACTTATAGGTGATTCACTAAACTCTATAACTGACATAGGTGTTGCTGTAGCTTTACCGCTTAAGGCAATGGCTTTAACACCTGCATTAGTTGTCACCTCTAAACTTGCTGTTTTTTCTCCTACATTGGTTGGCTCAAATACTACCGTAATGGTTTTAGTTTCTCCTGCAGCTAAAGTTTCTGTTGTTGCTGAAGTTGAAAAGTTAGCAGCATTGGTCCCTTTTATTTCAAAGCCTGTAATTTCTAAGTCTGCATCTCCACTATTAGTTATAGTAAACGTAGCGTCTTTTGTTTGATTAATCTCTACGTTTCCAAAAACCAAAGCCGTTTCACTTAAATCAACACCTGGTAATGGTTTTGGTTTTGCAATTCCTGTTACTTTTACTTCTTTTTTCCCAATATTAGTCGTAATTTCTAAGATAGCCTTTTTTTCTCCTTCTGTTAAAGGAGCAAAGGTAATTTCAAAAGTATACGATTCTTCCTTTTTAATTACTTTTGGTACTGCACTAGTTGAAAAATCAGCAGCATTTGTTCCTTTTAATACAAATTCATCTATTTCTAAATCTGAACCTCCCTCATTTGTTACTTTAAACGAATAGTTAATAGTTTGTTCTACTTCTACTGCTCCAAAATCCTTTTCTATATCAGTAATAGAAAACTCTGCTGGAATAATTTCTTCATCCTTATCACAACTTGTGATACTTACAAGTACAAAAAGAATAGCACTTGCATACATGTTAATTTTTTTTCTCATGTGTGTTTATTTTTCTGATTTATTTTTTGTGCTTCCTTATAGTTATAAAGCACTTCTCCCTTATATTGGAAGTAAAATTACACACAGGACACCTCTTACAGTGAAAAAACTGCTGAAGTGATTTTATCTTTTTCTAAAACACTTTTTTTTTTTTCTAAAACACCTAATACCTATTTAAAAACAAAAAAGCCCGTCAAATGACGAGCTTTTTTACATCTACAGTCCTAATAAAGCTTGTAATGCTTTTTAGGATAATACAATCAAATTTATTTTACTTCTTCAAAATCTACATCTTCTACATTATCTCCTCCTTCAGCTGAAGCTCCTGCATCTGCACTTCCTTGCGCACCAGCTCCATTTGCTTGTGCATCTTGTTGTGCTTTATACATCTCTTCAGAAGCAACTTTCCAAGCTTCGTTAATCTTTTCCATTGCAGCATCGATAGCAGCAAGGTCTTTAGATTCGTGTGCTTTCTTTAACTCTTCTAAAGCAGCCTCGATTGGTTCTTTCTTATCTGCTGATAATTTATCACCAAACTCTTTTAATTGCTTTTCAGTTTGGAAAATCATAGAATCTGCTCCGTTAATTTTATCTGCAGTTTCTTTAGCCTTTGCATCTGCATCTGCATTTGCTTCTGCATCTGCTTTCATCTTTTGAATTTCTTCATCTGTTAATCCAGAAGAAGCTTCGATACGGATGTTTTGAGATTTACCTGTTGCTTTATCCGCTGCAGATACGTTGATGATTCCGTTTGCATCAATATCAAAAGTTACTTCAATTTGAGGAACTCCTCTTGGTGCTGGTGGAATATCTGTTAATTGGAAACGACCAATTGTTTTATTGTCTGCTGCCATCGCTCTTTCACCTTGTAATACGTGAATATCTACCGATGGTTGGTTATCTACTGCTGTAGAGAATACTTGCGACTTTTTAGTTGGAATGGTTGTATTTGCATCGATTAACTTTGTAAATACATTACCCATTGTTTCAATTCCTAATGATAATGGTGTTACATCTAATAATAATACGTCTTTTACATCACCAGTTAACACTCCTCCTTGAATTGCTGCTCCTAACGATACAACTTCGTCTGGATTTACTCCTTTACTTGGCGCTTTTCCGAAGAACTTCTCAACTGCTTCTTGAATTGCAGGAATACGAGTTGAACCTCCTACTAAGATAATCTCATCGATATCAGAAGTTGATAAATCAGCATTTTTTAACGCTGTTTGACAAGGCTCGATAGTTCTTTTTACTAAATCGTCAATTAATTGCTCAAACTTAGCTCTACTTAACGTTCTTACCAAGTGCTTTGGTCCACTAGCTGTAGCAGTGATATATGGTAAGTTAATTTCTGTAGAAGTTGTGCTTGATAATTCTATCTTCGCTTTTTCAGCAGCTTCTTTTAAACGTTGTAATGCCATAGGATCTTTACGTAAATCCATATTTTCTTCAGCATTAAACTCATCTGCTAACCAGTTAATGATTTTTTCATCTACATCATCACCTCCTAGGTGCGTATCTCCATCAGTAGCTAATACTTCAAATACTCCATCTCCTAATTCTAAGATAGAAACATCATGTGTACCTCCACCAAAGTCAAATACTACAATTTTCTTATCATCATTTGCTTTATCTAATCCATAAGCTAAAGCTGCAGCTGTAGGCTCGTTAATAATACGACGAACCTTTAGTCCTGCAATCTCTCCTGCTTCTTTAGTTGCCTGACGTTGAGCATCGTTAAAATATGCTGGCACAGTAATTACAGCTTCAGAAACTCCTTGACCTAAGTAGTCTTCAGCAGTTTTCTTCATTTTCTGTAATATCATTGCAGAAATTTCCTGAGGTGTATACATACGATCATCAATTTTAACTCTTGGTGTATCGTTATCACCTTTTGCTACCTCATAAGGAACTCTTTCTGCTTCTCTTTGAGACTCAGAATATTTATTCCCCATAAAACGTTTAATAGAATAAACTGTTTTAGTTGGGTTTGTTACTGCTTGACGCTTTGCAGGATCTCCTACTTTACGTTCACCTCCTTCTACAAATGCAACTATAGAAGGGGTTGTTCTTTTTCCTTCTGCATTTGGAATTACTACAGGCTCATTACCTTCCATCACAGACACACATGAGTTCGTAGTACCTAAATCTATACCTATAATTTTACTCATAATCTTTATTTATCTTTTTTAAGTTTTAAATTCAATTTTACGAGTAGTATTAGTCAAAGTGTATGCCATTGGTTTTTTATTTGTATTTTGACAGAAAAAGACACAAATCCAATCATTTTTTATGACAGAGTGTCATTAATCGATGTTATCTAGATAAGATTCATAGACCATTACTATATTAGCAAATGTATTCTGTAATGCTTCAATTGTTTCTTTTTTATTTTTAAACTCTGCTTTTGTAATACCTTCTTCTAATTGAGGGGTTAAACTTCCTTCATAATTAGAAAACATTAAATACCAGTGTGTTTCTTTTAATCGATATTCATTTTGTTGTATAAACAAATGGTATGTAATAAGGAGTTCTTTATTAATAATTAGTTTTTCAATACCACATTCTTCTTCCACTTCTCTTATTGCTGCTTCCATTAAGTTCTCTCCTTCCTCAACACGTCCTTTGGGTAAATCCCATTTATTTCCTCTGTAAATAAACAATACTTTTTTACTTCCGTTTAAAACCATACCTCCAGCAGCAATTATTACTTTAAATTTAACCTTAAAATCTTTCCAATCTTCAATTAAATTATTAGAGTAGATATAAAAACCGTTTAACTTACCTACTTTTAACTTATAAATAAGTTCTTGAATAATTGTATTTTTGTAAATATAAACTGGAAAATCTTCTTCATTTTTAAATGAAGTTGTAAAGATTATTGGTTTATCATTAACAAAAACTTTATACATTTGCGCTATGGATTTTAACAAAGATACAGCAAAAAAAACTGCCGAGCTTCTTTTGCAAATTAAGGCTATAAAATTAAGTCCCCAAGAACCTTTCACATGGGCTTCTGGCTGGAAATCACCTATTTACTGTGATAATAGAATCACGTTATCATACCCTCCTGTTAGAAACTTTTTAAAACAAGAAATTGCTAAACTGGTAGAAGAAAAACATGGTAAACCCGATGTTATTGCAGGAGTTGCTACTGGTGCTATTGCTATTGGTATATTAGTTGCTCAAGAACTTGGAGTACCTTTTGTGTACGTTAGACCAGAACCTAAAAAACATGGTAGACAAAATCAAATTGAAGGACATATAGAAAGTGGTCAAAACGTTGTAGTGATTGAGGATTTAATTAGTACAGGAAAAAGTAGTTTAAATGCTGTAAAAGCACTTAAAGAAGCACATACCAATGTAAAAGGAATGATAGCTATTTTTTCTTACGGATTTAATATTGCCACTGAGAATTTTAAAAATGATAAAGTAGAACTTACTACTTTGAGTAATTATGAACATTTACTAGAACAAGCCTTAGATAGTAAATATATTACTAGTGAAGAACTTCGAACATTAGAAGATTGGAGAATTGCCCCTAGTGAATGGAATCAAAACAATAAATAACAGCACAACAATGAATATAGAAGGAAATACAGTTACTGTAAAAAAATCATCTAAAGATTTATTTGAGTTTCTAACTAAATTAGAAAACTTTGAACAACTAATGCCTGAAAACACTCAAAAATTCGAGGTTGATGGTGACAGCTTTATTTTTGGTTTAAAAGGTATGCCAGAAATTCGCTTAATCATGAAAGAAAAAACAGAATATTCTAATGTTACTTTAGGTGCTGCAAGCAGTAAACTACCTTTTACATTAGCTGCTGATATTAATGAAATTAACGATAGTGAAAGTAAAGTTACTTTAAAGTTTAATGGCGAATTTAATGCTATGATGGCTATGATGGTTAAAGCACCATTAACAAAGTTTATTGGTACGCTAACTGAAAATTTAGAAAAGCTATAAAGTGGCAAACGAAACTTCTTTCAAACCAAATTCTTGAATCGTTTCGTTTTCTAATTCTATTTGGAGGTTTCCACTTTTTGAAACTCCAATAATTTTCCCCATAAATAAAGTGTTCTGACTATTTTTAAACATTGTTGGAACATTTTTTTTATACAATACTTTTAAGTAAGCCTTTTCTAGTAAGTCATATTCTTTTTTTTCTAAGAGATTAAAATAATCTTTTAGCTTCATTAAAATGCTTTCTAGCAACATTTCTAAATCAAACTCTTTTCCTAGAATCATTTTTATAGAAGACGCATTTGGTAAATTTTCGGGAAATGATGCTTGATTTACATTGACCCCTATACCAATTACAGAAGACACTAAATCATTCCCTTTAAGAGTATTTTCAATTAATATACCCACTATTTTTTTATTTCCTGACAGAATGTCGTTTGGCCATTTTACCGACAAGTTTGGTATTCCTAATGCTTTTAAAGCTTGAAAAACACTTAATGAAACACTAAAATTTAAGTACTTGTGCTCTCGAATATTTAACCCTACAAACCTTGAAAACACACTAAAAGTAAGGTTTTTCCCCTCTTCAACAACCCATTCAGAATTGATTTGACCTCTACCTTTAGTTTGTGTTTTTGCGACTACCACCGTAAAATCATCAACTACCACTTTTGACACCATATTCTTTAAAAAACTGTTGGTAGAGTCGATGGCATTAAGTTTGATTATTTTCATATGAATTTAGCGTGTAAAACAAGTATCAATATTACATAAATTACTCGCAAAAAAATAATAACTTTGCTAAAACTTAATTTTTTTTAATGACAATAAAACAAACAAACACAGACGATCTTTTAGCTGTGATTATTAAAGGGATTGATGATGTAAAAGGAGAAGATATCCAATTACTAGATCTAAGAGAGATAGAAAACACTGTTTGTGATTATTTTGTAGTTTGTTCTGCTAATTCGAACACACAAGTTAATGCCATTTCCGGCTCTGTACAAAAAATAGTAAGTAAAGAACTAAAAGATAAACCTTGGCACATTGAAGGGCAAGGAAACTCTGAATGGGTTCTTATGGATTACGTAAATGTTGTTGTACACATCTTTCAAAAACAAGTTCGTGAATTTTACGATATTGAAAGCCTTTGGGGAGATGCAAAAATTACAGAAATCAACCCAGCATAATTGCTAACATTTTATACACCTTTTTATGAGTGATAATAAAAAAAATGCGCCAAAATTTAGTTTTAATTCATTTTGGCTATACATACCAATAATAGTTATCCTACTAGGATTAAGCTTTTTTAATTCTGGTAATTTAGGTTCTCGTAATATTACAAAAAACGAGTTTACTAAAATTCTTCAAGCAAACGATATTAAAGAAATCGTTGTAGAAAACAATAATGTTGCTCAAATATTTTTAAAGCCTGAAGCTGAGAAAAAAGAAGAGCATAAAAAACTAGCAGATTCTCCATTTTACAGAAAAGGATCTCCTCTTTACACTTACAACTTTGGTGATTTACAAAATTTTGAAAATGAAATTAACAAAGAAAAAGAGGATAAAAATCTTGATTTCGATAAAGTTAATGTTGAAAGGACTAGCATGATGGATACCATTATTAGCTTCCTTCCTTTTATTTTATTGATTGTTATTTGGCTTTTCTTTATGAGAAGAATGTCTGGTGCTGCTGGAGGCGGTGGTGCTGGAGGGCAAATTTTTAACATTGGTAAATCTAAAGCTAAACTTTTTGATGAAAACACTAAAGTTAAAACTACCTTTAAAAATGTAGCTGGCTTAGAAGGTGCTAAAGAAGAAGTTCAAGAAATTGTAGACTTCTTAAAGAGCCCTGAAAAATACACCAAATTAGGAGGTAAAATTCCTAAAGGAGCTTTATTAGTAGGTCCTCCAGGAACTGGTAAAACCTTATTAGCAAAAGCAGTAGCAGGTGAAGCTGGTGTACCCTTTTTCTCTCTATCTGGTTCAGATTTTGTTGAAATGTTTGTTGGTGTTGGTGCCTCACGTGTACGTGACTTATTTAAACAAGCACAACAAAAATCTCCTTCTATCATTTTTATTGATGAAATTGATGCTATTGGACGTGCTAGAGGAAAGAACAGTATGACTGGTGGTAATGACGAACGTGAGAATACCTTAAACCAATTATTAACTGAAATGGATGGTTTTGGTACTGATACTAATGTAATTGTATTAGCTGCTACCAACCGCGCTGATGTATTAGACAAAGCTTTGATGCGTGCTGGTCGTTTTGATCGTCAAATTTATGTTGACTTACCAGACTTACACGAACGTAGAGAAATTTTTGAGGTTCACATTAAACCTTTGAAATTAGCTGCTAATGCCGATTTAGAATTTTTAGCACAACAAACACCTGGATTCTCAGGTGCAGATATCGCTAACTTGTGTAATGAAGCCGCTTTAATTGCTGCTAGAAAAGGTAAAGAAGCTATTGAACATCAAGACTTTTTAGATGCTGTTGATAGAATCGTAGGTGGATTAGAAAAGAAAAATAAGGTTATTACTCCTAAAGAAAAGAAAGTAATTGCTTTTCATGAAGCTGGTCACGCAACTGTTAGTTGGATGTTAGAACATGCTGCCCCTTTAGTAAAAGTAACTATTGTTCCTCGTGGTCAATCGTTAGGAGCTGCTTGGTACCTTCCTGAAGAGAGAAAAATTGTTCAAACAGAACAAATGCTTGATGAGATGTGTGCTACTATGGGAGGTAGAGCAGCTGAAAAACTAATTTTTAATAAAATCTCAACTGGAGCGTTAAGTGATTTAGAAAAGGTTACTAAACAAGCTCGAGCTATGGTTACTGTTTATGGCTTAAATGATAAAGTAGGAAACGTTACTTACTATGATTCTTCAGGTAATGATTCATTTGTAAAACCATACAGTGAAGCAACTGCACAAAAAATTGATGAAGAAATCTCTGAAATAATAGAGAATCAATACAAAAGAGCTGTTGACATACTAGATCAAAACAGAGATAAATTAACTGAATTAGCTGATTTATTACTTGAAAAAGAAGTTATATTTAAAGACGATTTAGTAAAAATATTTGGAGACAGACCTTTTGGAAAAGAAGAAAAACCTCAAATTACAACAGAAGAATAGTTTTTATTTTAATGAATTTTTTCAAAAAAATATTTAAAATATATCAAGAATCATCTAAAGAAAAAAAAGCCAACGAACAAGAAGTTTATTTGTCTTTAGATGATTCTTTTGTTCATCATTTTATTAATAAAGGAGGAAAATTTTTATACTGTACATCAATAAACGAAGTAAGTAATAATTTAAAGAACATCTTACAAGAAAACAATTGGCGCAAAATTACTTGTACCGATTTTGATTTATTAAAGATTACTGAAAAAATTGATATTTCTGTACAAAACCATTCCTCAGAATCTGTGCCTTTTTTTACTTCTTGTGAACATTTAATTGCCGATAAAGGAGAAATTTTATTTTCATCCAATCAATTAGGCAGTCATAAAATAGCTTCTCTTTCTAAACATTTTATAGTTTATGCAACTACGAGCCAGCTTGTAAAAAACACTGGAGAAGGATTAACAGGTATTAAAACACATTTTAGCGGTAATATTCCAACAAATATTAGTTCTGTTAAGAATTATAAATTTGAAGTTGAGGATGATAATTTTTTGAGTTATGGTAATAATAACACAAAAGATTTATATTTGCTGCTCTTTGAAGACCTTTAAAATATGTCTAACCTTTTTGTAAGAAGTCTTTCCGCACTTGTTTATGCTATTCTATTTATTTCTGCTATTCTTTTTTCTGCAGAAACATACATAGGATTACTTGCTTTGTTTGCTACTGTTTGTATTTGGGAACTTTCTAAAATTATACAAACAAAAAATATAATTCCATATATACTTTTAGCTAGTGTTGTTTATTTAACTTTTAAGAATACAACTTTTAAGTACACTGATTTTTTATTTGGCATTACTATAGTTGGATCTACTGCTTTGATTTATTTACTTATTAGCTCCAAACTAATTAAAACAGATACTTTAGCTAAAAAACTTTTTTTACAAGTTATATATTTAGTATTACCATTTTACTTCTTAATGAACCTTCCTTTCATTAATGGTTCTTATCATCCAAACATAGTTATTTATATAATATTTATTATTTGGACTAATGATAGTTTTGCCTTTTTAGTGGGGAAAAATTTTGGAAAACGAAAATTATTTGAAAAAGTATCTCCTAAAAAAACAATTGAAGGGTTTATAGGCGGTTTATTATTTTCAATAATTGCAGGTTTTGCTATTGGTCAATACTCTGGAATTTTTTCTATCTTAAACTGGATAGTTATTGCTATCATAGTTGCTATTTTTGGTTCTTTAGGGGATTTAGTAGAATCTAAGTTTAAAAGACAAGCTAACGTGAAAGATAGTGGTACAATTATGCCAGGTCATGGAGGCTTATTAGATAGGCTAGACAGCTTGTTTTTCCTTGCTCCCTTCGTATATTTGTACATTCATTACATAATGTAAACTATCTATAGGCACAAACCTCAATTATGAAAGATGATTTAGATTTAAAGTTTAAAGAAGCTTATCAAAAAGCATCTAAACTAGAGGAAAAGCTTCCTCCTGATGTTATGCTACGTTTATATGCTTACTATAAACAAGCTGTAAAAGGAGACAGGTTTACATTTAATGATAATAGTGACTTACGAAATGCCTTTAAATTTAATGCTTGGATGCAGCTTAGAGGTATGAGTGAGTCAGAAGCAAAAAAAGAATACATTAAACTAGTAAACTCAATTATAAAATAAACCTCATGAAAAAAATCGTTTATTCTTTAGTTATTTGTTTTACAGCTTTTCAAATGACATCTTGTAAATCTGAAGCAAAAAAAGAAACAAAAACTACAAATAAGGAAATTAAAGTAGAAAACAAGGCTGCATTCGTATTACAAGATGCTGACAATGTTATAAACTGGACAGCTTACAAAACTACTGAGAAAATACCAGTGAATGGAGAATTTAAAAAAGTAAACATTACCGCTGGTGGTGAAGCTAACACAGCTAAAGACGCTATAAATAATGCTGAATTCTCTATTCCTGTAAGTAGTATTTTCACAAAAGACACTAGTAGAGACTTTAAAATTAAAAAGTTTTTCTTTGGAGTAATGGATAAAACTGAATTACTTTCTGGAAAATTAGTTCTAGAAAATGACTCTATTGGTTATGCTAATATTACCATGAATGGTGTTAGTAAAAAACTTCCTTTTAACTACACATTAAACGGAAAAAAGTTTAGTTTAAATGCAACTATGAAAATTACAGACTGGCAAGCTAATAAAGCATTAGAGTCTTTAAATACTGCATGTAAAGACTTACATAAAGGTGCTGATGGTGTTTCTAAAACTTGGGATGAAGTTGCTTTAAATATTACATCTGTTTTTAAATAAAAACCGATTAAACATATATTTGAAAGCCTCAGAGTAATTTCTGAGGCTTTTTTAGTTTTAATGTACTTCAAACATCCATTTTTTTACAGGCTTATAAAAAGCAATGACTAATAAACCTATTATTACTGATATTACTCCTAGGTTGGCATACACAGAAACATATGAGTACAATTGGTGAAAAACCTCAGGTTGCCTCATAACGGTTGTGGATGATAAACCGGTTAATAATTCAGTTACTTTTCCAAAAAAGCCCTTAGAAAATACTCCTAAACTACCGTTAACAACTGTTGTTAAATTGGCTATTTTACCTGCAAAAAAATGACCATAAAAGTTTGCTGAAAACCATACGCCCATTATAAAAGCAATGTACTTTACTGGAGATAACTCTGTCATTTTAGATAATCCAATAGGAGATAAAAACAGTTCTCCTGTTGTTAGTATAAAGTACCCTAAAATCAAATACATCATTGGAGTTTTAGCTAATTCATCAACTTGATAACCTGACAAGCTAAAAGTTATAAAACCTACCCCTAAAAACAATAATCCTAATCCAAATTTCACAACAGAGTTTGGATTCTTATGTATTTTATGCAAATACCCCCAAAGCATTGAAAATGGGACTGCCATTAGAATTATAAAAGTAGAATTAATACTATTTGTTTGAGCTGCATTTATTCCTACTAAGTTGACATTTCTATCTGCAAATAAAGTCAGTGAACTACCTGCTTGTTCAAAAATTGCTGCAAACAATGTATACAAAACGGTAAAAAATATAGCTACAGAAAGTTTTTTACGTTCTTTTGAAGTTACAGTTCGTAAAATCTTAATTAAAAACAATATCAGAAATAACGAAACAATCCAAACTAAGTAATGCTCAAACTCATGGTAATAAACTATCAATGCAAATACAGGAACAGACAAAAGTGCTCCAATTGTTATTAAGTTTCCTTTTTTTACTCCAAATTGTTTCTCATCAAATAATTCTTGATTTGGTACTAAGCCTTTATCTTCAAAAACATTTTTCTCAAGTCCACCTTTAAAAACTAACAAGCCTAACAACATTCCTATTCCAGCCAAAACAAACCCATAATGCCAACCATATAATTCAGCTAACCAAGCACATAATAATGGAGCTACCGCTCCTCCAATATTAATTCCCATATAAAATATGGTAAATCCTGCATCTCTCCTATTATCTCCATCAGCATATAACTTTCCAACAAACGAAGATATATTGGGTTTAAAAAAACCGTTTCCAACAATAATTAAAGATAACGAACCATAAAAAAATATTGGATGTTCAAATGTCAAAAAGAAATGTCCTAACGCCATTAACACACCTCCTAAAACAATTGCTTTTCTAAATCCTAATATTTTATCAGCAAGCATACCTCCTATCATAGGAGTCACATACACTAACGACATATATGCTGCATACACACCAAAAGACATTTCATCAGAAAAAAGTAAATGTTTTGTCATATACAACACCAATAAAGCTCGCATTCCATAAAAAGAAAAGCGTTCCCATAATTCAGCAAAAAATAAGTATAAAAGTCCCCTTGGATGCCCTAAAACATCAGTTCTTGAATTCATATATTCCATAAATTTTAAGTTTATACGAATATATTTTTCGACATCTAAAACCTAAAGGTATGTAGTTAATTGTAGTAAAAAATAAGCTTTTGTAAGTTTTTGTAACCAAAAAATTAACATCTTATTAAGATCTACAAACGCTTATTTAATAGTTTTACTATTATATTTGCGCTATTAATTTTTATTTATGAAAAATTTACTATCAAATTTAAAAATAGAGATCCCTTCAGGAATATACATCAAAGACCCTGAAACCTCTGATTTGGGTAAAAGAATAATAGAAAACAGTATTATACTTATTGAAGAAATTGGTTTTGAGAATTTTAATTTTAAAAAACTAGGAAAGCTAATAGGCTCTAACGAAAGTTCTATTTATCGTTACTTTGAAAGTAAACATAAACTCTTAGTTTACTTAACTTCTTGGTATTGGGGGTGGATTCAATATTTATTGGTAATCGAAACTTACAGTATTAGTAACCCAAAAGAGAAATTAATTAAAGCCATAGAAGTTCTAGCTAGAAAAGCTGAGAAAGACAATAATTTTTCACATATTAATGAGGCATTACTTAACTTAATTGTAATTAACGAGAACTCAAAATCATACTCTACTAAAGAAGTAGATACAGAAAATAAAGAAGGTTTTTTTAAATTGTACAAAGAAGTAGTAAAACGTTTTGCTGAAATAATTAGTAATTATAACAATAATTATAAACATCCATTAACACTTGCAAGTACTATAATTGAAGGTATATTACATCAGCAATTTGTAAAATCTCATTTTAAATCACTAACTAATTGTGATAAAAGTACAACTACCACTTCCTTTTTTATTGAACTAACTTTAAACGTACTTTCTAATGAAAGAGAAAAATAAACTAACTCCATGGCAGCGATTTCTAGGATTAATAAATCTAGAAAAAAAAGACACCTTACAAATAGCATATTATGCCATTTTTGAAGGAATTGTTGCACTATCATTACCCTTGGGAGTACAAGCCATTATAAACTTGTTACAAGCAGCACAAGTATCAGCTTCCTGGATTGTTTTAGTCATCTTAGTTACTTCTGGCGTTGTTTTTAGTGGAATATTAAAACTAATGCAATTTAGAATTATTGAAACCATACAACAAAGAATTTTTACAAGAGCATCCATAGAACTTAGTTATCGTTTTCCTAAAATTAAAATGATAGAATTAAGAAACTACTATCCACCTGAACTTGCCAATCGTTTTTTTGATACGCTAACCATTCAAAAAGGTATTTCTAAAATATTGATTGATGCTCCATCAGCCATATTACAAATTGTTTTTGCTTTATTACTATTATCTTTTTATCATCCATTTTTTATTGTTTTTGGATTTTTAGTTATACTACTAATTTATGTTGTATTTAAATACACAGCACAAAAAGGTTTAGATACTAGTTTAAAAGAATCTAAAAACAAGTATAAAGTTGCTCATTGGTTACAAGAAATAGCTAGAACTATAATAAGTTTCAAATTATCAGGAAAGACAAGGTTAGCCCTTGAAAAAAGCGATATTTTAGTAGATAATTATTTAAAATCTAGAGAAAGTCATTTTAAAGTGCTTGTTATGCAATATATTCAAATGATTAGTTTTAAAGTTATTATTACTGCTGGGTTACTTCTTATAGGTGGTTTTTTGGTTCTTACTCAACAAATGAATATTGGTCAATTTGTTGCTGCAGAAATTATTATAATTTTAATTATGAACTCTGTAGAGAAACTAATACTTGGACTCGAATCTTTTTATGATGTACTTACATCTATAGAAAAGCTTGGGGAAGTTATTGACAAACCTATAGAGCCACAAAAAGGCAGTAACATTAATAAAGATAAGCCTTTTAAAATTGAACTTCAAGATGTTTCCTACATTGTAAATAATAGACAAAAACCTGTCATAAATAAAATTTCATTTGAAATTAATCCACAAGATAGAATTTTAATTCAAGGAAGTAGCAACTCAGGAAAATCTAGTTTAATTCAACTTATCTCTGGTTTAATAGAGCCTACTTCTGGTAATATATTTGTAAATGATTTATCTTTAAAGGGCATTTTTATTAATAATTACAGATCTAACTTAGGCTTGTCTCTTTCTGAAGAAACTCCTTTTAAAGGAACTATTAGAGAAAATATAACTTTTGGTGACTCTTCAATAACTGATGAAGAAATATATAGCATCTTTAAAGTTGTGGGATTAACAGAATTTTTAAAGCAGCAACCTAAAGGTTTAGATACTTATTTAAAACCTGAAGGAAAACTTATTGCCTATACTGTAGCAAAAAAAATCATCCTTTCAAGGGCTATTATTAAAAGACCTAAACTACTTATTTTAGAAGACCCTCTAGACCAATTTGAAAAAAATGAAGCTAAGAAAATTATCGATTTTATTACTAATGTTTCTCAACCATGGAGCTTAATTATCGTTAGCCGTAATGAACATTGGAAAGAAAAATGTAATAAACAAATTACCCTTGAAAAAGGCAGTATTACTAACTTTAAATCGTAAGTAATCATGTTAAACATATCAAAAAATACAGTTTCGGACCAAATAGATATTACGAAATTCAAATCTGGAAAAGAAATTTTTAACAAAGAGTATCATAAGTTATTTAAAAGCTTTTTATTAGTTTTTTCTGTAATTTTAATAATTATTTTATTTCTACCCTGGACACAAAATGTATCTAGCGAAGGGCTTGTTACTACGTTAAAACCTAACCAAAGACCACAAACATTACAATCTCAAATACCTGGGCGTATAGAAGAATGGTTTGTACAAGAAGGTGATTTTGTTAAAAAAGGAGATACTATTTTAAGAATTTCTGAGATAAAAAGTGGTTATTTTGATACTAAGCTTGCCGAAAGAACTGGTAAACAGTTAAACTCTAAAACACTTTCTGCTAAAGCATATAACAATAAGATTAGTGCCTTGCAAAATCAGATTATAGCTATTAAAAGAGAACGTAAATTAAAACTAGAGCAAGCAAAAAACAAATTAAAACAAGCCTACTTAAAAGCTAAAAGTGATAGTATTGATTTTGAAGCTATTAAAATTAAGCAAAAAATAGCTCAAACTCAATTTGATAGAACTGTTACCTTAGAAAAAGAAGGTTTAAAAGCTGTAAAGGATGTTGAAGAAAAAAGAGCAAAACTTCAAGAGTTATCCGCTAAATTAATTTCTCAAGAAAACAAATTCTTTACTTCTAAAAACAATATTATTAATGCACAATTAGCTATTAGTAGTACACAAGCTTCTTATGCTGATAAATTATCTAAAACAGAAAGCAGCTTGTATAGTGCACAATCTGGTGCTTATGAAGCTGATGTTCAAGTTTCAAAACTTGAAACTAGCTTAGCTAATTACAACAAGCGAAGCTCTTTATTATTCATTACTGCTCCACAAGACGGTTACATTAATAAAGCTATAAAATCTGGTATTGGTGAAACTTTTAAAGAAGGTGAAAAATTAGTAAACATTATGCCTGCAAATTACGATTTAGCTGTTGAAATGTATATACAACCTATAGATTTACCTCTAATTCATATTGGTGAAGAGGTGCGTGTTGAGTTTGATGGTTGGCCCGCAATGGTTTTTAGTGGCTGGCCTAATGTATCATACGGAACTTATGGTGCTAAAATTGTAGCTATTGAAAACTTTATTAGTAGCAATGGAAAATACCGTGTTCTAATTGTTCCTAATGAAAAAGAAGAACCTTGGCCGAAAGCCATTAGAGTAGGTTCAGGTGCAAAAACTATTGCTTTATTAGAAAATGTACCTATTTGGTTTGAGTTATGGAGACAAATTAATAGCTTTCCTCCCAACTTTTATCAACCAGATAACAAAGGAGGTGATAAAAAAGCTAAAAAAGAGGAATAATAAACTTCTTAGTAGATTAAAGCAAGTTAAAACATCACTCTAACTAATAATTAAAAAGACAACTAAATGAAAAGGCTATACATCCTTTTTTTGTTACTAAGCTTTATAGCTACAGCACAAGATAATTTAAGTACTCAACTTAGTTTAGAAGAGTATTTAGGTTATGTAAAGAAACACCATCCCGTTATTAAACAAGCGGAACTTATTACAAGTACCAATGAGGCTAAATTATTAAAAGCTAGAGGTGGTTTTGACCCTAAAATAGAAGTAGATTACAATAGAAAAGAGTTTAAAGGTAAAGACTATTACAAAAAGTTAAACTCAACCTTTAAAATTCCGACTTGGTATGGAATAGAGCTAAAAGGTAGTTATGAGAATAATTCTGGTCAATATTTAAACCCTGAACATAATACTCCAGAAAAAGGACTATATAATGTTGGTGTATCGGTTTCTTTAGCAAAAAACTTATTCATTAATAAAAGAATGGCTACTTTAAAACAAGCTAAACTCTACACACAGCAAGGTAAACTAGAACAACAGTTACTCGTTAACGATATTTTATTTGAAGCCATCAACACCTATTTAAACTGGTTACAGTACTACCAAAGTTATAATATTTATAAAGATTATTATGCCAATGCTGATATCAGACTAAAGAACATAAAAAAAAGTTTTACAGCAGGTGATAAACCAGCTATTGATACTTTAGAAGCTAACATCAATTTAAAAAACAGAAAGTTAGACCTAGAAAAAGCAAATATTAAATACATTAAATCTAAGTTAGAGCTTTCTAATTATTTATGGATAGGCAATAATATTCCTATGGAAATAAAAGAGGAAATAATTCCTGATAGTAGCACTTTTTCTAATATTGATATTATTCTAAATACTTCTATAACCACCTTATTTGATAATGAGTTTGAAAACCATCCTAAGTTAAAGTTACTAGAGTTAAAGAAAAGAAACCTAGAAATAAATAAGCAACTAAAAGTAAACAACCTATTACCTAAAGTAGATTTTCAGTATAACTTCCTTGCTTCAAAAGTGGATAATTTTGATGCTTTTAGCACCGCTAATTATAAAAATTCTCTTCAAGTTAGCATTCCTCTATTCTTACGTAAATCTAGAGGAGATTTAAAACTTGCTAAGCTAAAACTACAAGATATCGACTTTGAAATTGCATCAACTAAAGTCTCTTTACAAAACAAAATAACGGCTACCAAGCAAGAAATTACATCATACAAAAAGCAAAATGATATTTTAAAAAACCTTGTGAAAGACTACCATACAATTGTAAAGAGTGAAGAACGTAAATTTTCTTTAGGAGAAAGCTCTATTTTTTTAATTAACTATAGAGAAGTAAAATTAATAGAAAGTAAATTGAAAGAAATTAAAAACCAGTACGAATACGCTAAAACTAAAGGAAAACTCATAAAACTATTAGGAGAGCTAAATAATTTATAATTGTTGTTTGTACTCTTCTAACAATGCTTCATCAATAATTATATGTTCAGGAAGAATTCGTAGGCGGTATTTACTTTCACCTACAAACGTAATTAGATCTTTGCGATCTAATTTTTCTTCTTCTAGGTTTAAAATTGAATTTATATTATCTATAATTCGTGTAACATAGGTTTGACTTTTTATATCACCTCCTGAATTAACTATAATTGATTGTTTTTCCGCCTCTAAAAACTTTCTTCTATAAGCAAATGTTAGTAGGTTTTTATACTGTGTTGTTTTTGAGCCAAAATCTACTTTAGCATTGACTATTCCTTTAGATGGAATGGTAAGCTTTATCAGTGACCAGTCTAAAAACTGAATTTTCATTTCATTAGGTTTTGGTGTATGAGCCAATTGTATTACCCAACTTGTCGCCAATACTAAAAAAACCGATACTAACGATGTTTTTGCTACAACCCTAATTAATTGATTTGCAAATTCATTATCAAAACCAATAAAAATGTCCGACAATTGGGAAACGAACAACAAAAAGATTACTATAACTGATATAAAAGCTACCAAC
The DNA here is from genome assembly GCF_022347665.1 of Tenacibaculum sp. Mcav3-52. Taxonomy (NCBI): domain Bacteria; kingdom Pseudomonadati; phylum Bacteroidota; class Flavobacteriia; order Flavobacteriales; family Flavobacteriaceae; genus Tenacibaculum; species Tenacibaculum sp. Mcav3-52. Next base: position 164,487 of record NZ_JAKRGE010000002.1, read on the forward strand.
TTTAAGTCTCGATGCATAAAAGTCTTGTAAAAAGAAACTCCCATTAAAAAACATAAAAAAGTTGTTAGTAAAACATCTGGAAGTGCTGCTATTTTTATTCCATAATAAAAATCATTACCATATAAAAAAGAAAAAGATAAAGTTATGGAAGCCACAATAACAATTATAATCGCTATAATTTTTACATTCTTTTCATTTCTATAAATAAATTGGGGGGCATCGTGCACATAATATAATGCCATTAACCAAAATAAGTTATTTATTGTAGACAGAATGTTTATTCCTACTTGATGAATTGTTGTTTTTTCAAAAGTGAAATAGCTTGCAGAAAGTGCCCAAATACCAGAAACCACCCAAACCAACATACCAAAGCTGAAATACAACAAGCCTTTATCAACTCTTTTAATTGAATTTCCTTCTTCTAAAACTTCTTTAAATCGCTTTGTAATATTATAGTAGATTGCTAATAATAACACAGCTCCAATAAAAGAAATACACGTATGTAATAGGTTATGAAACTGTGTTACTTCAGCCATTTATTGTAAAATTTTAGATACTAAATCTTTTTTCGCTTTTTTATCATCTCCAAACAACCACTGTAATACATTATCCTCCCACATTTCGTCTTTCTCTTGCTCATTAATAATCTTTCTATCAATAGCTAAATCTAAAATTTTCCCTGGATATGATGATTGAATTTCACTCTCCATCTCTCCTAGTGGATATGGATCATCCAGCCCTATTAATACTTGTTTAGATCCTTGATTTTTAATCAACAAATCCAAAGAACCAGTATCATGAACCAATGTATCAAAGAAGATGTTTTTATGTCCTACAGCTTTACGAGGGTGTTGTTTTCCTTCAAACAAATCAGGTCTTCCATCAAATCCTTGAATACGACGCCCTAAATTCATTTGTGCTAACTGACCTCCATGCGCAAAACAAACTCGCATATTAGGATATTTTTCATAATATCCATTTAACGTTAAAAAGTGATAGGCATCTGCGCATTGTGCCAACATCCAAATTAAGTGAAAGCGCCAACTTGTATTTTGTAGTTTGATGAATTTCTCCCCGTCATACGGATGAATTTCAACTGCTAAATTATACTTATCTGCTAATTCAAAAATAGGTTCATTTTCCTCGTCAAAAATACAACGCCATGTACCAATAGTGTCCATATAGTGTGTTGGCAAACACAACAAACGCATCCCTAACACCTCAACACACCGCTCTATTTCCCACAAAGCTCCACGAACAAACCCCGGATGCACCACAAAACCACAAGTAAACTTCCCCGGATTATCATGTTGAACACGTGCATTAAAATCGTTTTGAAAACGTAACGCTTGCTTCATTTCTTCTAAACGAAGTCCATTACCATATAATTGAGATAGGTTCAAAACGACTGCATGATCAATTTTAAAATGTTCCATCCATGCTAGTTTTTCATCTAAAAAGAAACTAGAATCTGTTACTGGTCGACTCCAATCTTTTTGTAGCATGAATTTTCTATCCTTATCTACCCAAAAAATTCCTTTGTCTTTCATAAACTGTGGAATTTGCTCTGGGTAAGGCAACAAGTGTGAATGTCCGTTTATTCTTAGTTTACGTTTTGTCATGTTGTTTTTCTATTGCAAAATTTATGCTTTGTTTGGTGCTTCCATTACGGTACTACATTTATCACAAGTACACTTCTCTTTATCTGAATAGTACTTATCAAAAATTATTGGCATATCCGTTTCAATATTATCTAAAGCAAATTCTTCTCGGTATAATTGATGTCCGCAATTTTCACAATACCACTCTAAAGCATCCATCATTCCTTCATCACGTGGATATTCAATAACCAAACCTACCGTATTCGCTTTACGTTGTGGTGAGTGCGGCACCTTTCCTGGTAACAAATAAATATCTCCTTCATTAATTTCAACATCAATCATTTCACCCTTATCATCAATAATTTTCAGTACCATATCTCCTTCTAACTGATAGAAAAATTCTGGAGTTTCATTGTAGTGATAATCTTTACGATTGTTAGGTCCTCCAACAACCATTACGATATACTCCCCATTATCCCAAACTTGTTTATTTCCAACTGGTGGTTTTAATAAATGACGATTTTCATCAATCCACTTTTTAAAATTTAAAGGTTGTACTAACTTGCTCATTTTATTTAGATTTTTAGACTTTTAAACACAAGAGTTAAGATTGTTTTAAAGATACTTAAATAGTCTTGTTTCTAAAAGTCTTTATTTTTGATCTCTTTTATAAAGATTTTGTTCTTCCTCCATCAACAGGGACATTAATTCCGTTAATAAAGCTTGCTCTTTCACTTGCTAAAAACACAATAGCATTAGCTACTTCTTCAGGTTTTGCAAAACGTTTTGCTGGTGATGCATTTTTCATCATTTCTGCTACCTCTTCTATCGATTTACCTGTTTTAGCGGCTTTATTATTGATAATTTCTGTCAAACGTTCTGTCGCTGTTGCCCCTGGCAATACATTATTCACTGTAATTCCGAATTGCCCTAACTCATTCGCTAAGGTTTTACTCCAGTTGGCTACAGCTCCACGAATGGTATTCGAAACACCTAAACCATCTAATGGTTGTTTTACCGATGTAGAGATCACATTAATTACTCTACCATAACCTTCCTCTTTCATAAAAGGAACTACCGCTTGCACTAACACATGATTGCATTTTAAATGCATAGTAAAAGCACGTTCAAACTCTTCTAACTTGGCATTAAATACTGGACCTCCTGCTGGACCGCCCGTATTATTCACCAAAATATGAAACTGTAAGTTAATCGCTTCTAATTTCTCTTTTAAATCTACTGGATTGGTGAAATCAGCAACTAAATACCCATGATTTTGTTTATTGTTTGGTAATTCTGTCAACACAGCTTTCAGCTTTTCTTCACTACGAGCCACTAAGGTTACATTTACTCCTTCTTGGGCTAATTGTATTGCTGCTGCTTTTCCTATTCCTTGCGTACTACCACATACCAAGGCATTTTTATGTTGTATCTCTAAATTCATTTTATTCGTTATTCTGAATCATTTGTTTAATCTTAACTGCTTTCTCAAAATGATCTAATTGATGCGTTTGAATCCACCAAGTAGCCACTTCCATTAATATTTTCGGATTGTCATTTTTATTTTTGAAAAATGCATAAAACGAAAGCCCTACATTTTCTCCTTTTTTAGCAATCTTCTCTTCACATACAGCAATTATTTTTTCCTTTATTTCTTTATTCATATTTTATACATACATTTTTGGGTTCTGTAAAAAAGCGTAATGCTTCAAAACCTCCTTCACGCCCTACTCCACTCGCTTTTTGACCTCCAAAAGGTGTTCTTAAATCACGTAATAACCAAGTATTCACCCAAACAATTCCTGTATGTAATTCTTTAGACATACGCATGGTTCTTGTCAAGTTGTTTGTCCACAATGTTGATGATAGTCCATATACCACGTCATTAGCTAACTGTAAAGCTTCTTCTTCTGTTTTAAAAGACATTAAAGTAACTACAGGCCCAAAAATCTCTTCTTGATTTAACCTACACTTGTTACTTGAAACTTCAATAATCGTCGGTTGTAAATAGTAACCGTTCTCACAATTCTTAACAGTGACTCTGTCACCTCCGTATAAAATCTTCCCTCCTTCTTGTTCCGCAATATCTATGTATGATTTTACCTTTTCTAAATGTGGTTTCGATACCAAGGCTCCAATATTTGTATCTTCTTCAAAAGGATTTCCTATTTTTAATTGCGATACTTTTTGAACAAAATCTTTTTTGAATTGCTCGTAAATACTTTCCTCTACAAAAATTCTACTTCCGCACAAACAAACCTGACCTTGATTTGCAAATGAAGAGCGAACTGTAGTCACTAACATATTCTCATAATCGCAATCTGCGAAAATGATGTTCGGATTTTTACCTCCTAGTTCTAACGATAATTTCTTAAACATTGGTGCTGCTGTACGAGCGATATGTGCTCCTGTGGCGGTTCCTCCTGTAAATGAAATCGCTTTAATATCTGGATGTTCAATAATGGCTTGTCCTGTGGTGGTTCCTAATCCGTGAACTATGTTTAATACCCCTTTAGGTAAACCTGCTTCATTACAAATCTCCCCTAACAAATAGGCTGTCATAGGTGTAACTTCACTCGGTTTTGCTACAACACAATTTCCTGCAGCTATTGCTGGAGCTATTTTCCACGTAAATAGGTAAAGTGGCAAATTCCATGGAGAAATACATGCAACTACACCAATCGGTTGACGTAACGTAAAGTTCATCGCTCCTAAACCTACACTTTCGTGAGCTTCGGATGAAAATTGTGTAATTGCATCTGCAAAATATTGAAAATTAGATGAAGCTCTCGGAATATCAATCACTGTAGCTAAACTTAAAGGCTTTCCATTATCCTTAGCCTCAGCTTTTGCCAATTCAGGTAACCTTTGCTGAATTAACTGTGCTATTTTAGAAAGAATATCCCTACGTTCGTTTAAGGTAGTGTTTGACCAAGACGGAAAAGCTTTCTTAGCTGCTTCATATGCTAACGCTACATCTTCTTTAGTAGAATTAGGAATTTGACCATACACTTCTCCAATAGATGGATTATAATTATCAATATAATTATTTGCTACCGGTATAACGAATTCTCCGTTTATATAATTTTTAATAGTCATTTCATTCACAGATTAAAGAAACCAAGAGAGGAAAAAGTCTCTTTTCTTTTCTAATGGTTCTTTGTTCTTTATTCTTGCTTTTTGTACGCTACCACTTTAATTTCAATCAATAAATGAGGATGTGGTAATTGATGTACAGCTACTGTTGTTCTAGTTGGTCCGTTATAATCAAAATATTCAGCATATACTTCATTATAACCTCCAAAATCATTCATATTCACCAAAAATGAAGTTACATCTACAATATCTGATAAGTCTGCTCCTACTTCTTGTAAAATATCTCGAATGTTTTCAATTACCGCTCGGGTTTGCTTTTTAATATCTAAGTTGGTCGTTCCAAATTTATCTACGGCAACACCTTCAAAAGAATTATCAGGTCTACGTGAACTGGTTCCAGATACATAAATAAAATCTCCTACTTGTTTTACATGCGGAAACTTTCCTCTTGGTATTGCTTTTCCTTTGATTACTTTACTATCCATGTTTTATATTTTTTAATTTCAAATGCATTTTTCATGAGATTTCTCCCTTTGATAGAAATGACATTTACGAACTGGCTAACTCTATTAATTTATTCGTGGTTTTAAAGTTACGAGTAGTTGCTGAAACTTTTAACTTTCTTTCAAAAAAATTATTCGTCAATTTTGTTTTCCCATACCCTCCAGCTGCATTTACATAAACCACATCTTTTAAGATGGTGTATTCATCTTCTTTCGCATCTACTTCTATCTCTTTTATTGTAGTTTCATTGAATAAGAAAGTAAAATATATTTGTTTTTCGTTTAAATTACTATAAGGGTTGTTTTGAAGAATCTCTTTTATTTCTTTTACTTCTTTTGCTAGAACAAGAACATCATAATCATATTTTTCTTTAATTTTTGTATGAATATTCTTTTCTACCTCTTTTGAGTCTTCTCTAGTTTTTAACACAATATTGCCACTTTGGATATAGGTCTTTATAGTATTATATCCCAGTTCTTCTAACAGTGTTTTTAATTCTTGCATCGGAATTTTATTTTTCCCTGAAACATTAATCCCTCTTAACAAAATAATTATTGTGTTCATTTTATCCTTGCAATCCTTTTCTTAAAACCTCTTTAATACCTTCTAAATTATCTGAAAATGACATCATTTGGTTTAATATTTGAGCCATTTCATTTTTATTACCCAAACCTTTTAGCTTATTATTCTTAACAAAAATTTCTTTTATATCATTCCATCGGTTTGCTTCGTTTTCTGATATATCTCCTATTAATTCTTTATACTTCAATAAATTTGCTTCAGCAGAAGATGTTAATGTTTGAGATTCACTTTCATAATGAGACAATACCAGTCTTTTTAACTCATTATCATTCATTATTGGTACTACTTTAGCTACTAACTTATTCATGTCTCGATATGAACCTTGTAACTTAAAAGAGGGTTCTGTTCTATATTCATCTTCCTTTGCAGCCGACTCAATATATGCTTTATTTACTTTTAAGATGGTATTCCTTATAGTTATTACTTTTTCTAATACCGAAATATAATCTTGAATCTCTTGCTTTGTATGATTTCCTTTCAACTCCCCTTCTTCAGTATTATTTTCAACTCTATTTATCAAAGCATAAACATCTTCAAAATATTTACTACTTAACTGGTGTAGTATAGGATTTGATGTTAATGAGTTTTCTATTAAACTAAGTTTAAATAAATGATCTGTATCTCCTATAATATCTCCTAAGTTATATATATCAGCTCGGTTAGCCAACATATCAGGTATTTGAAACTTATCTCCACTTTCAGTATATGGATTTCCAGCCATAATTACACAAAACTTCTTTCCCCTTAAATCATATGTTTTTGGCTTTCCGTTATATACTCCTTCTATTTTTCTTGTTCCATCTGAAAGAGAAATGAATTTTTGTAAAAACTCAGGATTACAATGCTGAATATCATCTAAATACAACATTACGTTATCTCCCATTTCAAAAGCTAAATTTAACTTTTTGAGTTCTTCTCTAGAAGCTGAATTTGTTGCTGCTTCCGGGTCGACTGAGGTTACCTCATGACCAATGGCAGGTCCATTAATTTTCATAAAGATTAATCCTAACCTATTGGCTAAGTACTCCATCAAAGTAGTTTTTCCATAACCTGGGGGTGATATTAAAAGTAACATCCCCATTCTGTCTGTACGTTTATTATCTCCAACCGTTCCTAACTGCTTAGATAAGTTATCTCCTATCAAGGGAAAGTAAACTTCATCTATTAGCTTATTTCGAACAAAGGAAGATAATACTCTTGGCTTAAATTCATTTAACTTTAATGTCTCTTTTAAATTTTCTACCAATAGGTGTTTCGCCTCTTTGTATGCTAAAAAATTAGGTACGTCTTCTTTTGAAAAAACCTCTAATCTTTCAATAAAATTATGATAATTAAATTCAAAACTTCCTTCAATAATAGTATCGTGTTCTCCTCTTAACTCTTTAATGGTTTCTTCAGGGTTTGCATGTAAAACAGCATTAGGCTCATGGTGAAATAATAATAACGAAATTACTTCATCTGTGTAATTTTCATTTCCATCAATAGATGTTATAAATGAGCTTACCCATTGTTTAGTCAGCTGGATTTTTGCGCTATAATCTGTAGTCTTTTCAAGATTACTTTTAAACACATGTAATGCATCTTGTTTTGTTAGATACTTTATAAAGTCTTCTTTTATTCCCAACGCAATAGCGCTTATTATAAATGAATTAGTGCTTTTTAATTGGTTAAATAGGTAACTAGCTATTGTTTTTCCTACCTCTTTAGAAAACAATAAAGTTTCTTCTGAAAAAGTAGTTATTTCTTTTTGTAACTTATTTATTAAAAAATCGTATTCTTTACTTTCAGGAAAGAATCGTAGGACATCTCCTGATGCTTTTATTGAAAAATTATAATAATCTTGATGCTCTTTAGGCAAAGAGTTCCAAAAATATTGAGCGTATGCTCTAGTGTTTGAAGCGTATGTTAATAAACCTAATTCGTGATGTTTATGGACTAGTGTATACAATATTTTAAAAGCATCAACATCGTGTACACCTTTTACATATCCTTCTGCAAACAAGCTTCCACTTTCATTTTGAACTAACGCTAATAAACCTTGTTCGTTTAGCTTTAATAATTCATCTGTTGAATACGAAGTAAATAATTTATACGCCAAATAAGAAGATCTATACACTAAATCGTTCTCAGAAACTAGTTCTTGATTCCAATATTTTTCAGATTTAAGTAAAATTTCATTTTCAACTTCTTGATAGAAATTGGTTCCTGTTAAATGATAATGTAACGTTTGATCTTTGTAAACTATTGATAAATCCAACGGTTGTTTATTAACTCCAAACTTGTGTTTTCCTAAGCGAATTATATTCTCACCATCTTCATATAACTCTTGTTTATCTTTTAATTTTCTTAATGCATCTTCTTTAGCTACTTTAAGTTGTGTTTCTATAGCTTCAGCTTTACCAACTGACTCTAAATCTTTTAATTGATTAACAATATCTCTAACTTTGTTAATCATTAAATCAGCAGCAAAATATCCGTTAATATCTTCAACTGAGGGGTAACTTTGTGCCTTTTTTGCTATACTTTTTAAAATTCTTTCAGAAGCAGCGCTTAATGCTTCTATTTTCTTATTTCTTTTTTCGAGTATTGTACTCTTTCGGGCATCAAAAGCATTATGAACTTCTTCTCTCTTCTCTATAATTAAGGAAATAAATTCTTCAAAATCGGCAAACTTACCTTCAATTTCCTCTAACTGAATTGCTATTTTTGTGAGGAACTCATCACATTTTTCTGGCGTAGTAGCCATATCAATGTAATTAATAATACTTTGATCTATAAGTTTTAATTGAGCAGAAAAATCTGCCTTAGCTTCTTTACTTCCTAAAGTTTTAATTGTATTTTTAATTCCTGCTTTTAATTGATTTAATGTAGCAAAGATTAAAGAGATATTATCAATAATTCTAGTCGATTGAGAAGTATCTTCTATTTCTAAATTTGTTACAATTTCAATTAAAAGTTCTAAATCTGTTGTTATTTGATCTACTTCTTTTTCAAGTTTTTTAGCTTCTACTACCTTTTTTATAGATATTAAATCATCTTGCCTTTCTTGAACGCGTTTATGGTAGGGTTTTAGAGCTTGATCATTCAACAAAAATTCTACACATCTTTTTGATATTATTGTGTTTTGTTCTTCAATTGAGTTTTCAATTTCTTCTAATACATCAATTGCTATATAACGAACATCTTTCAAGCTTATGACCTGCCCTCTTAATACTCGTAGTTGATTTAATAAGTCAACAAAATCTTCTATGGTCTTAAAAGAAGTACTTTTGATCTTACTTAAAAGTTCATTAGATTTTTCTTGAATAATCTTGCCTTCTTTAGCTGCTTGCTGCTTTAATTGAGTTACCTTTTCAAATTCATCAATAGCAGCATTTGCTGCATCGTTAATTTCTGCAACAGGTACACTTAACTGTTCTGTTTCGGGCTCATTTATCCAGTAATAACTGCTATTAATATCATTAGATTTCTTAGCTATATCACTATATAAACCAGCATAACTATCTTCTTTATTTAAAAGTGTTATTAATTCATGGCACTCTGCCATTGCTTTTACAATATCTTTATTACCAATCTTATAAAGTAAGGTATCTTCATGTAATGATGGAATACTGTCTGTTTTTACATAAGGTGTTTGCCAAATTTGAACAACATGGTGTTTTGTTTGCTCATTTTCAGTTTTGAAGTAACACAATTCTCCATTCTCTAAAATTGTAAAACCATTGCAAACAATAGGTGTTTTTACCTCTTGCTCAATAATGTTATAAGACATTAATATATATAGCCCTCTTATTGTAGCATAAAACACATATAAAAAGTCTTCTCCGTTGGGAGAAACTATTTTCTCTTGGAACTTAACGTCTTTAGCGTTATTTTCAAAAAGTTTATACTGCCCTGTTTGTAAATAATATCCATCAGGAAAAATAAGACCTTGATCGTCTGGTAATAATACAGCACAGTCTTTAACACTATTTACTTTTTGAACTTCTTGTAACTTATGATTATAAATAAAATAACGAGCTTCTTCCTGAAATGGTTTTATCTCTAATAAAATAAGGTTTCCTAAATCGGCATAACGAAACTGACCATCATCTAATGTTTGATCAACATGTTCTACTGGCTCTTCAAGAATTCCTTTTCCTTCATCAGTGTTATCTTCTATCTTAATAGTTAAATCACCTCCGATAGTTTCGACAAAAACTTTATCTAAAATAGAAATATGAGAGTAAGTACCATAACGGTGCATATCTCGGGTTACTTCTTGCCAATTAAATTCATGTTGCTTTGGAAACCTGTATTCATGCTCACTTCTATTATCAACATATACTAATTCATTTTCCTTTATTAACCACTTAAAAGTTTTCACATCGGTTTTACTCTCACTTAACTGGAAAACCATGTGAAGGTAATTATCTATAATTGCAAATTTTGCAAAAATAGTATTTCGATAATACTTGTATAGGTTAGTAAAGTCAGTTATGAAAGTTTCATTATGAAGAAAATCTAATGATTTTGGCTGAAAACGATTGTCTTTAAACTCATAAGCGCTGAAAACATCCGATAACTTAATATCTGTTCTTAGTCCAAAATGAACATTATATCCAAAGATTGAAGTGTTTCCTAGAGATACAATATCTCTAGCTATACAGTTGTTTTCTGTGTTAATTCTATCATTTGCTATAAGCTTTGTTTCAATTGTACCAAACACATGCTTTCTAGCATCATTTAATCTTTGTAACCTATTTAGTAGCTCTTTTTTTTGTTTTTGAAGACGGCTCTGAATAATCTCATAAGTTCCGCCATCAAGTTGTTGATTATCCATATAAAATTACGAGTTAAAATTAATTTTAAAACACTTATTAAAAGAAATCCCGAGTATTGAAAAATCAATACTCGGGCAAGTGTTATTCTAACTCATTTTTTTATTAGATATATCTAAACCTTTTGCTAAGCTAAAAAGGTTTCCTAAAAGCGTTTGATCGTCATCAGATGTTGCTCTTTCTTTAAGAGTCATTAATAAGTTAGCAATTGTTAGGTTTTTAATATCATCAGAAGAAACTCCGTATTTTACAGCAAAATCTCTAACGCGTTCCATTAAGTTTCCTTTCACATCATCACTACTTAAAATAGCATCCTTTACCTCTTGTAAGTTACTACTATTTTCAATCATCTTATCTAGTCCTTTAGCCTTAGTAATTTGTCCCATTATTTGCTCAAAGAACATAGTCTCTCCTCCTACTATATCAATTTTAGCAGATTTTAATGCTTGTGCAATAACATCAGCTTGTGCATCTGCAATATCTTTTTGTATGTTGATGTGCGCTAAATCTACTTTTAAATCTTTTTCTAGACGCAGTTTAAACTCTTCGTGTTCTTTACCTACACCATCTAATTTTTTCATTGCTGCTGCTTTTTCTTCAATTCCAGCTGCATCTGCTAAGGCTTTTTCTCTTATAATTTCCGCTTCAGCCATTCCTTCTTTTCTTAGTGCTTCAGCTTTTGCTTCAATACCTACAGCCTCTGCTTTTGCTTTCTTCTCAATAATAAGTGCCTCCATTGTACCAAATCGTTCACTAGCATCTGCTTTGGCATGCATTACTTGAGCTTCTGACATTCCTAAAGTAGCTTCTTCTTTTGCTTTTGCATCTGCTAATGTCTTACGAGCATCAGCTTCTTTTTCACTTGCTTCTTTATGTGCCTGCGCTTCAATGTTTATTTCTTCTGCTTTTTGTTTTGCAGCTTCTTTTTGAGCCTCAGCTTCTTTAATTGTTTTAATTAAATCTTCTTGAGCTTTTGCTTCAGCTAACGTAATGGTAACTTGCTTTTCTCTTTCTGCTGTTTTAAACGCCTGAATATCTTTCATATTCTCTTGTTCTTCAACAACTCCTTTTTCTAAAGTAACACGATCACGAATAACATCTTGTATGTTTTTCTTTTCTACTTCAACTACCTTTTCTTTTTCAATCTGAGCCAATGTAACGATTCGCTCACGTTCAGTAGCTTCTAACATTCTATCTTTTTCTACTCTTTCAGTTTCAACAACATCTGTACGTAATTTATTCTTAGCCGCTACAATAACTTGTCGTTGTTTATTTTCTTCTGCTACTTGTACTTTTTCCTCTGTTGCTATTCTTGCTGATTCTGATTTTAATAGCTCTTCTTGATTAACTTTTAAGATTTCAGCTTCTTCTCTTGCTTTAACGTTGGCTATTTCTCTTTTTTGTTGTTCTTCTTTTTCCGCTAATTGTTTATCTAATTCTAAAATAGCTTCACGAGCTTCTACATCTTGCTTTCGAATAGTTTTCTCTTCATCTCTTTTTATCAAGTTTGCTTTAATATTTTGTGCAGCTGTTAATTCAGTAATTTTTTTAATTCCTTCTGCATCTAAAATATTATCTGCTTTTAAATAAGATACTGATGTTTGCTCCAAGTAGTCAATTGCACAGTCTTCCAGTGTGTATCCATTTAAGTCAGTTCCTATTATATCAACAATTTCATCTCTAAACTCTCTACGAGCTTCATACAACTCTGTGAAGTCAAATTTTTTCCCTACCGTTTTTAAAGCTTCAGAAAACTTAGCTTCAAATAAATCTTCTAGAGTTGAAATGTCTGATGCTCTATCGCAACCTATAGTTTGTGCTACTTTTTTAATAAATTCTACTTCATTGTTTACTCTTACAAAAAAGGCAACTTTAATATCTGCTCGCATGTTATCCTTACAAAGCAATCCATCATTACCTAAACGTTCTATTTGAATTTTCTTTACAGAAATATCCATAATTTCTACTCTGTGAAATACAGGTATTACATACATTCCTTTATCTGTTGCTACTTTAGTTCCTCCGAAACCTGTACGTATCAATGCTTGCCCTTGCGGTACTTTTTTGTAAAACATTGCTATTATAGCAAAGTATAGAATAATAAGGAATAGAATTAAACCTACACCTACTCCAATAACCTGTAATAAACTGTTTGTCATAGTTCTTTTTTTTTAAAATAATTTGTTTTTAATTTATATATGATTGTGCGTAATAAAAAGACTTATCTTGGCTTTGTTTTATAATCAAGATTTGCTCTCTAAATTGTATAGGACTCCCATCTAACGATTTAATATTTATTGATAAGTGAGTCCCTTCAGCTTTTACTTCAGCTGAACCTAATTTTTTTTCTTTGATGTTCGATAAAGAAACTCCTACTCTACCTACTATATCTATCGGTAAATCTCCGTGTTGATTTAAGTTCTTAAAAAAACTTTTAAAAGGTGTTGTAAAAATTTTATTGATAAACAACGAGGGTAAAAAACCTATTAACATTAATGCAAAACCAAAGCTATTGTTTATACTTCCTGTTAAAACAGTAGAAAATGCCGTACAAATCCACCAAATAAAAATCCAACAGGTAAACGTAAACATAAAAGGTAACCCTACAAAATTGAAGTAAATCAGAAAAATTTGCCACCATTTTAATGGTTTTCTTCTCTTGCCTAGTACATCTTCTTTATTTACTTCTGCATTTGAAACATCATGAAAATCTGCATTCCCTCCTTCTATTCCTGAATCTGTATCAATATCAAAATCTGCATCGATATCTACGTCTATATCTAAATCGAAATCAACTCCTGAAATCATTGTCACTATCCAATACAACAAAAGTATAATTACCAGTATTGTAAGTGGCAAGTTAACAGATGAAAATATAATATCAGTAAAAGTGTTCAATTTTATTCTTCTTTACTATTTAACCCTAATTTTTCTTTTAATTTTGACAGACTTTCTTCTGCCGAAGTTTCAGTTACATCTGCTGCCTCTGACAGTTCCTTATCTATTGATTTAGATGATTTCGCTATTTCTCCATAAGCTTCAGCCAAAGCTTCTTCTTGTTTCACTTTCTCCTTCATACGCTCTAACATAGCAACAGTACTAGCACTATCAATATCAGCCATTTGTTTATTCAAATTCTTAGTTGCCTTAGAAACTTTAACTCTTGCTTTTAATGTTTTTAATTCATTTTCCCATTTACTAATATTCTGTTTAATCTCTTGAATATTGTGCTCTAATTTACTTACTGAGTCATTAAACTGAGCTTCTTCTTTTTTTACCATTCCTATTTTATGGTTTGTCTCTTCTTTTTTCATTAGAGCTTCTTTTGCTAATCGATCTGCTTCAGATACTTCTATATCACCATTTTGTCCTTTCTTTAAAATCAACACAGCTTTTTGCTCATAATCTTGACTCTTATATGTTAATTCTTCTACATCATTTTTAGCTCTAATAGCCAACGCCTTTACTTGCGCTAAGGATTCTAAACTCTTCTCTAAATTCAGTTTTAAGTCTCTAATTCCTTGTTCTGTCATTTTAATAGGATCCTCCATTTTATCTATCGCAGAATTTGCTTCTGATTGCCCTATTTTAAAAAGTCTTTTAAAAAAATTCATATCTATTTTTTTTAATATTTTGAAAAATTAATAATGTGATCTGAGTATTCACTTAAGAGTAAGCTAAGTGAGTTTAAACTCGCTTCAAACTCATTAGCGTCTAAATTCTCTAATTGAAGTGTATCTCTAAAAATAACACGCTCTCCACTTTCATCTAAGACAAAAGCTCCGTGGATTATATCTCTATTCTTTTGCAGTAAACTCCTAAAAACTTCTTGATTAGGCTCTCTAATTTTAAAGATATATTGTTCAAAAATTATAATTGGATTTGCAACTCCTATAATTAAGTTTTTAATTCCTTCGTTTTCTTTCTCAACAACAAAAATACCTTCTTCTTGATTTTCTTTTATTATATTGAAATTTAACCCAAGTAAAAACTCCTTTACCTTACTAAAATGTGTATTCATTTTTAAGCAGTTTGATTAGTTAATATAGCATTCTTTTTAAGCGATAATATTACAAAAAGTTTCTAAAATCAAAGACACTTAACATAATATTATTAGCAATATAGATTCAAAAAAATTAATTTTAAACATCCCCCTACTAATTTTTAAACTAAGAAAATTAGCAAAAACAAAAATAATTAGCTAATATTGTTTGCTCAAATATACAAAAATAAAAACATTTAGCAAATAAAATTAGCAAAAACATGTCGTTCTTTGGTAAAAACATAAAAAAAATCAGAAGTGTTAAACGTTTAAGCCAGCAAGCTTTTGCAGAACTCTTCAACCTTAAGAGAGCTACACTGGGCGCTTATGAAGAAGGCAGAAGCGAACCAAAAATTGATACCATTATAAAAATTGCTAATTATTTTAGCATTCCTATAGACAATTTATTAACTTCAGAGCTCACAGTTAATAATTTACTTCAGTTTAAAGAGGATTTAACCCTAGAAACTGAAAAACTATCAAAAGAAACCTTCACCATTATACCCTGCATAACCGAAAAGACAATTACAGAATACATAAAACACCACAACAAAACTTCTTTTATTGATGATTTATCCAAAATTCAACTCCCTATTAACTCTCAAAAAAAACTCAGAGCTTATACTGTTTCTAATTTAGAAATGGCTAATCACAATAATGGATTATACCCTAACGACATAGTAATAGGCCAGTTTACACCAAACAATACTATTAAGAACTTAAAAAATGGAGAACTCACACTAACTCTTGTTAAAAATGAATTGATTCTACGCAAACTATACATTGAAAACGATTCTGTAACTCTACGTGCAAACCATAAAAACATCCCCGATAAAACATTTTCTATTACAGATATTAAAGAATTGTGGAAAATACAATATGTATTTTTCAATAGAATTCCTGACCTTAACACCTCTATAGAAAACAAACTTTCTTTTTTAGAACAAGAACTTTTGAAACTAAAAAGAGAACTACAATAAACAACTATCTAAAACCCGCTATTTTATCTTCTTCTAAAATTTCGTTGGTTTCTTCTTGCACCTTTTTTAATACCTCATTCAAATCGGTGATTGCATCTAAATCATGATGAGCCACCATATTTAACAGAGCTTTATCTTGCGCACGTCCTTTTTTCATCGCTTCTGCATACGGAATCTCTTCATTAAAAGTTACCATAGAGTACTTTGAAAAATATTCTATTGGAAACGTCTTCTCTAAGTCCATTTCTAACTTCCTCTTTTGCTTAAATAATGGATTTGCTACATGATCACGCATTTCGTAAAAATTATCGATAGCTAAATCAGCAATCGCATCAGTATCTTCTTTACGTGCTTTTTCATACGCTTTAAAAGTAGCTTGCCAATCTCCTTCGTGCGTATCTAGAATCGTATCAAATACGGTTACATCTTCAAACGAAGCATTCATTCCTTGTCCATAAAACGGAACAATCGCATGTGCTGCATCTCCCATTAACAAAGTTTTGTTTTGATAATGCCAAGGCGAGCATTTTACCGTTCCTAAAGCTCCTGTTGGATTGTTTAAAAACTCATCTTTAATACTCGGTATCAACGCTAAGGCATCTGAAAATTCTTTTTCAAAAAACTCAGTTATCTTTTCTTCGGAAGTTAAATTATTGAAATTGTATTTCCCTTCATCAAAACTTAAAAACAAGGTTACCGTAAAGCTTCCATCTAAGTTCGGCAATGCAATTAACATGTACTCTCCACGAGGCCAAATATGCAAATGATCTTTACTTATTTGGTGTTTTCCTGACTTGTCTGCAGGAATTTCTAATTCCTTGTATCCGTGTGTTAAGAAATTCTGCGAATAGCTAAACAAGAATTTTCTTTCTAAATAGTAGCTTTTCCTCAATGCAGATCCTGCACCATCTGTTCCAAAAATCACATCTCCATCTACTGAAAACTCTTCCTTCGTATTGTAGTTTTTAAAATGCGCTACCGTATTTTCAATATCAACCGAAGTACATTCTGTATTAAAATGAATGCTTACATTTTCGTGTGCTTCCGCTTCGTTTAATAAGATTCCGTTTAAGTCTCCTCTCGAAATAGAATTGATATATTCTCCTTCTCTACCTGAATAATTAGAAGCAAACGTATTCCCTTCTCTATCGTGCATTAAACGTCCGTACATCGGAATACAAATTTCACGCGCTTTTTCTTCTACACCACATAAACGAAGTGCTTTAAAACCGCGATCAGATAATGCTAAGTTGATAGAACGTCCTGCTGAAATATCGGTAACTCGTAAATCTGGACGACTTTCATACATTGCTACCTTATAGCCTCTTTGTGCTAAACGAAGTGCTAATAAACTTCCGCATAAACCAGCACCTATAATTACTATGTTATCTTTTTTACTCATTTAGTATTTGAATCGCTTTTTTATATGTTTCTTCACTTGTTTTCGTGTGAATTTCAGGAATAAATTTTTCTCTTGGCGTACCGCTTGCATGAAACAGTTTTTCAACAGGAAAACATAAATTGATCTTAGTATTTGGTAATCTATCACATTCAATAGCTCCTAACAATTTTGCCATCTCAGTTCCCACTACTGTTGCCGATTTTATGTTATCAAAACCTTGTGCTATTGCTTCTCCTACACTTCCTGTCCACCTTCCTGCTAATACAATAACTGGTTTTTTATATGGATTTTTTAAAGGTGTTAATAACTCAATCCAACTTCTTTTTATACCAAACTCTCTTTCTAAACTTACTTTTTCATGTTTTTGATATGGAATTGTTTCCGATATAAACTTTCCCATAATACTTTTAGCTACTTCTGCATTACCTCCACTTGGTGTATCTCTTAAATCTACAATTATCGCTTTGGTATCTCTAAACTCATCTACCTTTTTAGGAAAAGCTTTAATTACCTCATTGTTTCCTAAAGAATTATTTAGTTTTATGTACCCTATATTTCCTTTTATAACTCTTGAACTTAAAGTTCCGTTTTCTTTTTTTGAAGCTGTAGGTTTGTTTAATTTATATTGTTTTTCTTTTCCATTTTCTAGCACTAGAACCACTCTTTCTTCATTATGCTTTCCAGCAAACCACAAATTGGCAAAAAACTCTTTTACATTGTCTTTTGGGTTTTTAAAAGATTTTGGCAGTACTTCTTCTACTAAATCTTCAATTTTACGGTTGTTAATACGAAGTAATTCATCTCCAACTTTTAATCCTGTTTCTTCAATTTCAAAACCCGATCTAATGTCAGCTATGTAATATTTTCCATCTTTTATTTTTACCCATGCATCAGTTGATGTTGGAATTAGTCGAAATGAAGATTTTAAATTTCGGTTAATCCCCGTATGAGGGTCGTATAGTTCGTACGTTATATTTTCTATTAACCTAATAAACTGAGAATCATCCGAAACATTTTCTACCTCTTTTTGATAAATCTTTTTTACCTCATCCCAATTTGTTTGTTTTTGATCAAAGTAAGCGTAGAATCCATCAAACATACTCCACAAATAATCAAAATCTTTTTGATACTTAGTTTGAGCTATACTACTAAAACTACATAGAACTAAAAAAACAACAACTACTTTTTTCATTTATAGCAATGTTTTTAAAATTTCAACCATTCTGTATACATCTTCAAAACTGTTATACATTGGCACTGGTGCACAACGAATTACATCAGGTTCTCTCCAGTCGGTTATAATATTATTTTCGGTTAGTTTTTTGTGTAAACTTTTGTCTGCATTCTTTACTTGGATAGATAATTGACAGCCTCTTTCTTTCGGATTAGATGACGTAATTATTTTAATTCTATCGGTATCAATCTGATTAATTAGATATTCAAAATAGCCCGTTAATTTTTCCGATTTAGCTCTTAACGCTTCCATTCCTACCTCTTCAAACATATCTAATGAAGCTCTAATTGCTGCCATCGATAAAATAGGAGGATTTGATAACTGCCAACCTTCTGCTCCTGGCATTACATCAAAGGGTTGACGCATGTTAAAACGAGTTTCTTTGTTATGGTTCCACCAACCTGCAAAACGAGGTAACTCTTTATTATGTGCATGTTTTTCATGTACAAACAATCCTGCTAAACTTCCAGGACCCGAATTTAAATACTTATAGGTACACCAAGCTGCAAAATCTACTCCGCTATCATGTAACTCTGGAGAAATATTTCCTGCACCATGAGCTAAATCTATACCTACCATACAGTTTTTTGCGTGTCCTATTTCTGCAATACATTTGATATCTAAATACTGTCCTGTATAATAGTTCACTCCTCCAATCAACAACAAGGCTATTTCATCACCTTGCTCATCTACTATTTTCTCTAAATCTTCAATACGCAATAATTCTTCTCCTTCACGAGGTTTCCATTCTATCAGTCCTTCTTCTGTATCAAATCCATGGAATTTTAATTGCGATTGTACCGCGTACCTATCCGAAGGAAAAGCATCACTCTCTATAACAATCTTATACTTTGCTTTAGTTGGTTGATAAAACGACACCATTAACAAATGTAAATTGGTCGTTAACGTATTCATCACTACCACTTCTAATGGTTTAGCTCCCACTATTTTTGCCATCGAATTTGTCAAAAATTCGTGATATGGCATCCATGGGTTTCGAGCTTCAAAATGACCTTCTACTCCATACTTTGCCCAATCGTCTAATTCTTGTTGAATGTATTGTTGTGTTTGTTTTGGTTGCAACCCAAGAGAGTTTCCTGTAAAATACAACCAATCATTCCCTTTTGCGTCTTTAGGAATATGAAATTGTGCTCTTAAGTGTGCTAATTTATCTTCTTTATCTTGTTGCTGTGCGTAATCAAGTGTTGGTTTGTACATACTTATCTTTATTTCTAAAAACCATTTCAAAACACTAAAGATACTTTATTTTAATCTCAAAATAAAACTTAAAGTGTTTCACATGTTAAAACGGTGTTTTATAAACTTACCCATTTTTATTATATTAGTCAATATTTTTTTAAGAAAATGAATACAGGTTCTAAAAATTTAAACCAATCTATCATCAAAGCGTTTGCTGTTTTAGATGCTTTTAGCAATGACAAAAAAGAATGGGGTGTTAGAGAACTAGCTGCTAAAACTGGCTATAACAAGAGTACGGTATACCGATTACTAAGTACTTTAGTTTCATTGAATGCTGTACAACAGAATGATAATGAGAAATACCAGCTAGGGAGCAAGTTATTTGAGTTGGGCAATCGTGTTTCTATATACAAATCACTAAGAAATTTAACTAATGAACCTATACAAAAGGTAGCTTTAGAAATTCAAGAAACTGTTTTATTGGGTATTTTAAAAGAGCAGCAAGTGTTACACATTAATAAGGCTGATAGTTTACAAGGACTAAAAATAAGTACTTCTATAGGTTCTTATACTCCCATTAATGGAAGTGCTATTGGAAAATTATTACTAGCTTTTGCTACACCAGAAGCACAAGAATACTTTCTAGATTCGGTTACTCTAAGACCTTTTACCAAAAACACCATCACCTCTATTTCAAAATTCAAAGAAGAATTACTACTAATTCAACAACAAAAATTTGCATTAGACATAGAAGAATCAGAATTAGGCTTGGTATGTATTGCTATTCCAATTTATAATAACAAAGGAAAAGTGATTGCTGGAATCAGTGCTTCTGGACCTTTAAGTAGGTTTAAAATGGAGAACGTAACAAGTTATATTCAAATTTTACAGAAAGGAGCCAATATCATAGAACAGAATTTAAGTGACTTTGATAGTTTATAAAATTATGGAACAAATAAAAACATTCTTGCAATCTTTTTCTGACATCTCTGAAAAGGATTCAAACTATTTTTGCTCTAAACTCCAAAAAGTGACACTTCAGAAGAAAGAAATTGTATTAACCAAAGGAACAACAGAAAACCATCTTTCTTTTGTTGAAACAGGAATTTTAAGGTTATTCATTCCTAAAATTGAAAATGATGTAACTTTTGGTTTTGTTTTTAAAAACAGCTTTATCAGTGCTTATGACTCTTTTTTAACACAAACTCCTTCTGAATATAGTATTGAAACGTTAACCCCTACTATTTTATGGAGATTATCTTTTAATGATTTAGAAGACATTTATCAAAACACCTCCATTGGCAATGAAGTAGGAAGGAAAAACGCGGAGAATTTATTTTTACTAAAATCGAAACGAGAACTTTCTCTTTTAAACAATACACCTGAAGAAAGATACCTCAACCTTTTTCAAGAAAGGCCTGAATTAATCCAACACATTCCATTAAAATACATAGCATCTTATATTGGAATAACTCCACAAGCACTGAGTAGAATTAGAAAACGAATTTATTAACCCAAGTTCATTGACTCCTTCTTAAAGTTTCTTCAATTTTGGATAAAACTTTTTAGGCAATGAAACCATTATTTATTTTACTTCTAACTTTTATAGTTTCTATAGGAATACAAAGACTTATTTCAAAAAACATTAACTACCTGATTTCTGCCAGAATAGCCATGTGCACTATGCTATTGTTTACTGCATTAGGGCATTTTCTATTTACTGATGGCATGAGTAAAATGATTCCAAACTTTATTCCTTTAAAGCCAACTTTAGTATTAGCAACAGGAATTTTAGAAATTATATTAGCTATAGGCTTATTATTACCAGTTTACCAGAAAACAACTGCTTGGATTCTTATCTTTTTCTTACTACTTATGCTCCCTGCAAACATAAAAGCTAGTTTAGAAAACTTGAATTATCAAACGGGAACTTATAACGGAAAAGGACTTTCTTATTTGTGGTTTAGAATCCCATTACAACTCTTTTTTATTGCTTGGGTTTACTTTTCCACCTTAAAGAAATAACTATAAACAAAAACAAGGTCTACATTTTACTGCAAACCTCGAATAGTAAAAATTACATAGAATACGTTTTTAATACAATACTCTAAATTTAATTGTTCCTTCAACTTTTTTAAGCTTTGTTATCACTTCTTGATTATATTCTTTATCAACATCAGTAATTACATATCCTACTTTTTCATCTGTAGAAAGATATTGTCCTGTAATATTCAATTCATATTTTGCTAATACCTTATTAATCTTTGCCATTATTCCAGGTACATTTTTATGAATATGTAAAAAACGATGTGCATTTTTATGCTTAGGTAAACGAATATTTGGGAAATTAACCGCATCAACCGTATTCCCTGAATTGATATACGCCATAATTTTGTTAGGAACAAAATCAGCAATATCTTTTTGAGCTTCTTCTGTACTACCTCCCACATGTGGAGTTAAAATCACATTATCTAAGCCTTTTAACTCAGTATAAAACTCACCATTTTTTCTTGGTTCTTCAGGATACACATCTACAGCAGCACCTGCAAGCTTACCAGATTTCAACGCATCTACCAATGCTTCGATATCTACTACAAATCCGCGAGAAAGGTTTACCAAATGCGCTCCATCTTTCATTTCAGCTAACTCCTCCTTCCCTATGTAGTTTTTGTTTGCTGAATTATCATCTACATGCAAGGTTACCACATCAGAAATATTCAACAATTCTTTTAATGTATCTAATCTTGTTGCGTTCCCTAAAGCTAATTTATCTTCAACATCATAATAGTACACGTCCATTCCCAAAGCTTCTGCCAATACAGATAATTGTTTTCCTATGTTTCCGTATCCAACAATTCCTAGTTTTTTACCACGCACCTCTCTTGATCCTTGTGCTGTTTTATTCCATTGGCCGTTGTGAATTTCTGTACTTCTTTGAAACACACTACGCATCAACATAATGATTTCTCCAATTGCTAATTCTACTACCGAACGAGTGTTACTATATGGTGCATTAAAAACTACTACTCCATTTTCTTTACATGCTTCTAAATCGATTTGCTTCGTTCCAATACAAAAAGCAGAAACCACCATTAATTTTTCAGCAGCTTCAATTACTTTACGAGTTACTTGTGTTTTAGAACGGATTCCTAACACATGAACATCTTTTAATTTTTCAATCAATTCATCTTCCGATAAACTTCTTGAAACAGTTTCTACAGAAAATCCATCACCTGTTAACTTTGTAAAAGCATCAGGGTGCACGTTTTCTAATAATAATATTTTAATTCTGTTCTTTGGGTATGATAGGTTTCTAGGCAATTTATTAACGTATAAAAATTCATCTAAATTTGGGGTAATATGGTCGGCATTTGCGATTGTCTTATCTCTCGACACATTTTCTGTATAAGCAAAAAAAGTATCAGCAACACCAGCTTCTTTAGTTACAGCATCACTATAGCCATCTCCAATTACTTGTACTTCACCTTCTAAATTTAAGGATTTTAAACAATCTATCTTTCCGTTGTGCTTAGATAATGGATTTTGGGTATCAAATCCAACAATAACTCCATCTTTGTCAAACTCAAAAGTATTTGCGAATACTCTTTCCGACGGAATGTTATACTCGGCAACGATTGGGTCGATAAATTCTTTAAAGCCTGCTGAAATCACATAAATATCATCAGAAAAACTTTCAAAAAACTCTTTATTTCTCTCTATAGAAGGAGATACTTTTTGCTTTAACTTCTCTATTAATAAAGGTAAATCAGACTTTTTTGCACTTAATAACTGAATACGTTTTTCTAAGGACTCAGTAAAAGAAATATCTCCATCAACTCCTTGATTAGTGATATGGATTACCTCTTGAATAACCTCTTCTTTTTTCGGACTCCCATTTAAGGTGATTTCGGCTAAAACATCTAATGCTTCGACACTCGTAAGTGTGCTATCGAAATCGAAAACGAAATTTCGTTTTACTAAATTCATGTTACTTAATTTGTGTTTTTGTTGTTGTGTTGTTAAGCCAACGAATGTACAAAGGTTTTCTTAAAAACACATATTACAAAACCCTTAAGTTTCAGTTTTTAACTATAAAAAACACGCTGCTTACAAGCTATTACTTTTCAAGTTTCAATACCTGCTAAAAGCTTCAATCTTAAACTAACAAAAATAACAACCAAAAAATGGGAATTGCCTCAACCCCAAAAGAACTGTAGTATTTAGACTGATTTACTCTTGCTCTCATCAATAAAATTAACAATACGGAAAACACCAATAAAAAAGCTGTACGGTATTGAGTATTCGGACTAATCATAAACTCCAACACCAAACACACCCCAAGCAAAACAACCCCAAACTTTTTAGTGTTTTCTAAACCTATTTTTTTAGGAATTGTTTGTAAAGAAATAGCATCGTATTGCACATCTCTAATATCAAAAGGAAGGATTAATATTATTACCAACAAAAAACGCTGTATTACACACAAGTACACCTCAGTTGTGAAAGAAATTTCACTAGCATATATTGGCAATAACACCGTAGTTACTGCCCATACCAAGGCCACTACTATTATTTTTAAATAGCCAATACTTCGTAAGTTTTTTTGGAATCCACTTAAAAAAGGTACTGCATATAAAAAAGTTAAAACCCCTAAAGGCACGAAAAACAATAAAGTTTTTAAAGGTAGTAACCATGCATAATAACACATTAGCAAGAAACAAATCAACGAAAATATTTGAATGATTTGCAAGTTTTTAGTCAAACTTCGATGATGGAGTTTCGCTACTCCTGCATATTTAACAAAATTATACCCAGTAATTGTGGCAAAAAACACAAAAAAACCGAGTGATTCATCATACGAAAAACCAAAGTATAATTCCGTGATTCTAAACAAAGAAATCACCGCTAAGGCTACATGAATACTAGAATTTATATAAAAATCGAATATTTTTTTAAAAAGGTTCATCTAACAAAAATAACTTTTCTGTTTATAACCAGCTGTTTTGGTTAATAAAATATTGTTTTTAACAAAAAAATATGTAGTATCAAATCAACCAATTTCACTATTTTTGAGGCACGAAAAACAACAACACAATAATGAACACAAATTCATTTCAACTTAGGCATATAGGTCCTCGTGTTAAAGATCAGGATCAAATGCTTCAAACAATTGGCATTGAGAGTTTAGACCAATTGATTTATGAAACTATTCCCGACGATATTCGTTTACAAAAAGAGCTTGATTTAGCCCCGGCAATGAGCGAATACGAGTACCTAAATCACATTAACGAATTAGGTGCAAAAAACAAAGTTTTTAAAAGCTATATAGGTTTAGGATATCACGAAGCTATTTTACCTAGTGTTATCCAACGTAATATTTTAGAAAACCCAGGATGGTATACTGCGTATACCCCTTACCAAGCTGAAATAGCACAAGGACGTTTAGAAGCCTTGTTAAATTACCAAACTATGATTTGTGATTTAACAGGAATGGAGTTAGCTAATGCTTCGTTATTAGACGAAAGTACTGCTGCTGCTGAAGCTATGGCTTTATTATTTGATGTTCGTGAAAGAGCACAAAAGAAAGCTAACGTAAACAAGTTCTTTGTTTCAGAAGAAATTTTACCACAAACCCTATCAGTATTACAAACACGTGCTATTCCTATCGGAATTGAATTAGTTGTTGGTAACCACGAAGAATTTGATTTTTCAGAAAAATTCTTTGGAGCTATTGTACAATATCCTGGTAAGCACGGACAAGTATATGATTATACCGATTTCGTTGCTAATTGTAACGAAAATAACATTAAAGTAGCTGTTGCTGCTGATATTTTATCATTAGTAAAGTTAAAAGCTCCTGCTGAATTTGGTGCTGACGTTGTAGTAGGTACTACACAACGTTTTGGTATTCCTTTAGGATATGGAGGACCTCACGCTGGATATTTTGCTACTAAAGAAGCTTACAAGCGTAGTATACCTGGTCGTATTATTGGAGTTACAAAAGATGTTGACGGTGGTCGTGCGTTACGTATGGCATTACAAACACGTGAGCAACACATTAAACGTGAAAAAGCAACTTCAAACATTTGTACTGCACAGGTATTATTAGCAGTTATGGCTGGTATGTACGCTGTATACCACGGAAAAGATGGTTTACAATACATTGCAGATCGCGTACACACAAGTACTACAACCTTAGCAAAAGCGTTAAACGATTTAGGTTTCAAACAAAAAAACAGCGCTTATTTCGATACTATTTTAGTTGAAGTTGAAGCTGACAAGTTACGCCCAGTAGCAGAAGCAAACGGAATCAACTTTAACTATATCGATGCAGAACATGTTTCAATCTCTGTAAACGAAACAGTAGGCTTAAAAGAAATCAACGAAATTGTTGATTGTTTTGAACAAGCATTCAATATCAAAGATATTTTAGTTACTGAATTTGCAACAGCTGATGTAATTCCAGCAGACGTAAAGAGAGCGACTTCTTTCTTAGATAACGACATATTCAACACGTATCAATCAGAAACTGACATGATGCGTTATATTAAAAAATTAGAGCGTAAAGATTTAGCATTAAATCACTCAATGATTTCTTTAGGTTCTTGTACCATGAAGTTAAATGCTGCTTCTGAAATGTTACCGTTGAGTAATCCTCAATGGGGAAATATTCACCCATTTGTACCATTAAATCAAGCAGAAGGGTATCAAATCATGTTAAGTAACCTTGAAAACCAATTAAATGTAATTACTGGTTTTGCAGGTACTTCTTTACAACCTAACTCAGGTGCGCAAGGTGAATTTGCTGGATTAATGACTATTAGAGCCTATCACGAAGCAAATGGAGACACCAACAGAAACATCTGTTTAATTCCAGCATCAGCTCACGGAACGAACCCTGCATCTGCTGTTATGGCGGGTATGAAAGTGGTGGTTACCAAAACTGATGAAAGAGGAAACATCGATGTAGAAGATTTACGTGCTAAAGCTGAAAAACACGCTGATAATTTAGCTGCTTTAATGGTAACCTACCCTTCTACTCACGGAGTATTTGAAAAGGCTATTAAAGAAATTACGCAAATTATTCACGATAATGGTGGACAAGTATATATGGATGGTGCAAACATGAACGCACAGGTAGGATTAACAAATCCTGCAACCATTGGTGCCGATGTTTGTCACTTAAACTTGCACAAAACATTTGCGATTCCTCACGGTGGTGGTGGACCAGGTGTTGGACCAATTTGTGTGGCTCCACAA
This sequence comes from Tenacibaculum sp. Mcav3-52, assembly GCF_022347665.1. NCBI lineage: Bacteria > Pseudomonadati > Bacteroidota > Flavobacteriia > Flavobacteriales > Flavobacteriaceae > Tenacibaculum > Tenacibaculum sp. Mcav3-52. Next base: position 191,208 of record NZ_JAKRGE010000002.1, read on the forward strand.
TTAGTTCCTTATTTACCTACTAACCCAGTAGTAGCTACTGGTGGTGATAATGCCATTACGGCTATTTCAGCAGCTCCTTGGGGTTCTGCATTAGTATGTTTAATTTCTTACGGATACATTACTATGTTAGGTGCTGACGGGTTAACAAACTCTACTAAGAATGCTATTTTAAACGCAAACTATATTAAAGAGCGTTTAAACGGACATTATAATACTTTATATACAGGTGAAATGAACCGTGCTGCTCACGAAATGATTTTAGACTGTCGTGAGTTTAAACAAAACGGAATTGAAGTTACTGATATTGCGAAACGTTTAATGGACTACGGATTCCACGCGCCTACGGTATCTTTCCCTGTAGCGGGAACAATTATGGTAGAGCCTACCGAATCGGAAGGTGTGGCTGAATTAGACCGTTTTTGTGATGCGTTAATCTCTATTAGAAAAGAGATTGCTGAAGCGAGTAAGGAAAATCCTAACAATCCGCTTAAAAATGCACCACATACGCAAGAAATGTTAACTGCTGATGAATGGGACTTACCATATTCACGTAAACAAGCAGCATTTCCTTTAGAGTATATTGCAGACAATAAGTTTTGGCCTTCTGTACGTCGTGTAGACGATGCTTTTGGTGACCGTAACTTAATTTGTTCTTGTAATCCTATTGAAGATTATATGGAAGCAGAAGCTTAATAAATATAACACCTATAAAAAAGACCTCGAAATTTCGAGGTCTTTTTTATTTATGCAACTCTTACAATTCTTTCTAATGGAATAATAGTAGATTCTTTTAAAATTACCGAGGCATCAGTAATACCCCAAACGGTTGTTTCTACTCTCTTTAAACCATCCACATCCATAAAAAATATTTTTACCTTTTCTCTTTCTAAATTTCCTAAAGACAAAGCCCTCTGTAAATCTAAAATACGATTTACTATTGCTTTCTTTTTGTTTAACACCTCTTCTTTTGGAAATTTCAAGAACTTGATCTGTTCTTTTGCTACAGTTATAAAACCTGTTTTTGTAGTCATATTATTGGGGAATTTAAGGTTACTACTTTATAAAATTAAGATTTAAGTTATAGAACTAAAATCTCATTGCCAATGTATACATTTCGAACTTAATTTACAAACAATACAACAAAACAATATAAAATTTAACATTTACACAAAATAAGGAATTGATTTTTAACAAACACTCAATAAAACCAATGCTAAACTACAAAACACTCAAAAACAGAAACTTAAATATTATTACTAAAGAAGATTGTTTCGTTTCCCTCACAATAACTATAAATAAAACGTCATTACGAAGGAGGTTACGACTGAAGTAATCTCTCCATCAACTAGCAGATTGCTTCATTCTACTCGCAATGACGAAACATACCGTCATCTCGAACTGAAGCAGCGCGGAATGTGAGAGATCTTAAGAATAGAAGTTACTCTCTTCATGAGATTCCTCACATCCGTTTGGAATGACGTTAAGTTAATTGTAATAATATGTCATTTCGAAGGAGGTACGACTGAAGTAATCTCTCCATCAACTAGCAGATTGCTTCGTTCTACTCGCAATGACGAAACATACCGTCATCTCGAACTGAAGCAACGCGGAATGTGAGAGATCTTAAGAATAGAAGTTACTCTCTTCATGAGATTCCTCACATCCGTTTGGAATGACGTTAAGTTAATTGGAATGACCATACCTAAACGTCATAGCGAGGAGGCTCATTGAGCGAAGTCGAAATGAACGACGTGGCTATCTTTTACTCGGTACACGATATACAGATTGCTTCATTCCATTAGCAATGACGCTTGTACTCTCCCCTATTTTTATATATTTGAAAAAAATTACTAGTAGTCTCAACGCTATTTTAATGACTTATTTATCTATAATTATACTCGTAGGTATTTTTCTTGTATTCAAAAAAAGCACCTCAACACCAAAGTGGAAACAACCTACAACTCCTTTTCCAAACAAATGGAAAGTTATTTTAACTAAAAAAGTCGCTTTTTACAACGCACTCACTCCTGATGAAAAAGAATTGTTTGAATTCAAAGTTTTTGAATTCCTGTTAAATCATGAAGTTATTGGTGTTGATGTTACAGTTACGATTACGGACAAACTTCTGATAGCTTCTAGTGCTGTAATTCCTATTTTTAATTTTCCTGAATGGCGCTATCCTAACATCAAAGAAATCATTTTATATCCTACTATGTTTAACGAGCATTTTGAAACCGAAGGAGACAACCGAAGAATTTTAGGAATGGTAGGTAACGGATATTTAGAAGGAAAAATGGTTTTATCGAAACCTGCTTTACATCTAGGTTTTGAAAATGAAACTGATAAAAAGAATACTGCCATCCATGAGTTTGTACATTTAATTGATAAACTAGATGGTAATATTGACGGAGTACCACATGTATTATTAGAAAAGCAATACAGTATTCCGTGGGTAGACTTAATCAACAAAAAGATTGAAGAAATATATAACGACGCTTCTGATATCAATCCGTATGGTGGGACTAACAAAGCGGAGTTTTTCTCGGTAGCTAGTGAATACTTTTTTGAGCGTCCGAAGTTATTAGCTAGAAAACATCCTGAGCTTTATGCATTGCTAGAGCAAATCTTTAAACAAGATATGGACGACATGAACCTGCATTTAAAACGTCTTGATATTTCCAGAAACGATCCTTGTCCTTGTGATAGTGGAGTGAAGTATAAAAAGTGTTGTGGAGTGAACTAAACCGTCTTCTCTACTCGTCATTACGAAGGAGGTACGACTGAAGTAATCTCTCCATCGACTAACAGATTGCTTCGTTCCACTCGCAATGACGATAACTTAGACGTCATTTCGACAGAGCGATTTTATGAGCGACGAGAAATCTCAACAATGGGAGTTACTCATCTCATGAGATTTAGCTCCGCTGAACCTTACGATTTCTCACATCCGTTCGGAATGACACTTATTAATCGTCATAGCGAGGAATCGTAATGACGTGGCTATCTTTTTTTCAATACACGATATACAGATTGCTTCGTTCCACTCGCAATGACGTTTTTTACAGGTCAATCTCCTTTAACGCTTTGATATTATTACGCTCTAAAAACGCATCAATGGTTTCAAAATGTTCTATAACACGTTGGTCTTTAAACTCAAATACTTTTTGAGATAGTCCTTGTAAGAAATCACGGTCGTGTGATACTAAAATCAACGTTCCGTCGAAGTGTAATAAGGCTTCTTTGATTACCTCTTTTGATTTTAAATCTAAGTGGTTTGTAGGTTCATCTAATATCAATACGTTTACCGGCTCTAACAACAACTTTACCATTGCTAAACGGGTTTTCTCTCCTCCAGAAAGTACTTTTACTTTCTTTTCTAAATCATCTCCCGAGAACATAAAACGTCCTAATATATTTTTGATTTGCGTTCGGATGTCTCCTTCGGCAACCTCATCTACGGTTTGGAAAATTGTTAATTCAGGGTCTAACAATGATGCTTGATTCTGTGCAAAGTATCCTACTTTAGCGTTGTGCCCTAAACCACATTCTCCTTCAAAATCAATTTCTCCCATAATTGCTTTAATCATGGTCGATTTTCCTTCTCCGTTTCTTCCTACAAACGACACCTTTTCTCCACGAGCTATAGAGAAACTTGCATCTTTAAATACGGTTAAGTCTCCGTATTGCTTCGTCAATCCTTCCACTTTTACAGGATAATCTCCCGAACGTGGTGATGGTGGAAAACGCAGTTTTAAAGCTGAAGTATCTACCTCATCTATCTCTACAGGAACTAATTTTTCTAACATTCGTTCACGTGAAGCTACTTGATTCGTTTTTGAATAGGTTCCTTTAAAACGCTCGATAAACGCTTTGGTATCGGCAATAAACTTTTGTTGTTCTTGGTAGGCTTTTAACTGATGTGCACGACGCTCTTTACGTAACTCTAAATAGTGCGAATAATTCGCTTTGTAATCGTGAATGGTTCCCATCGTTACCTCAATGGTTCGGTTGGTAATGTTATCAATAAACGCTTTATCGTGCGAAATTACTACTACCGCCTTGGCTTTGTTTAATAAGAAGTTTTCTAACCAAATTACCGATTCGATATCTACGTGGTTGGTAGGCTCATCTAACAAAATTAAATCGGGTTTTTGCAGTAAGATTTTCGCCAACTCAATACGCATACGCCAACCTCCACTAAACTCTGAGGTTGCTCTTTCAAAATCTTCTTGTTTAAATCCTAATCCTTTTAAAGCTTTTTCTACTTCTGCTTCGTAGTTTATTTCTTCTAACGCGTAGTACTTCTCTCCTAAATCTGATACACGCTCGATGATTTTCATATAATCATCCGATTCGTAATCGGTACGGGTTTCTAATTGTTTGTTGAGGTCGTCCATTTCGGCTTTCATAGCAAAAATAGATGCAAACGCTTTGGATGCTTCTTCTTTTACCGTGCAGTTGTCTTCCATTAACAAATGCTGAGGTAAGTAAGCGATTACGGTATCTTTCGGGCTGCGAACGCCTCCTTTAGTTGGTTTAGAAACTCCTGCTATAATTTTCATCATAGTGGATTTTCCTGCCCCATTTTTACCCATTAAGGCAATTTTATCGTTTTCGTTTATTACAAACGAAACATCGCTAAACAAGGTGTTACCACTAAACTCAACCGTTAATTGATCTACCGTAATCATACAAATAATTTTAAGCGGCGAAATTAGCAAAAATGGTGTATACCTTTGATAAAATTTTGGTATAACCTGAGTTTTATAAATTAACTAAAATCAATAGGGTGTCATGTCGATAGCATGAAGTATGGATGATGAGACATCTCAACAATAAGAGTTACTCACTTTAATGAGCTCCCTCTTTTCAATCGGGATGACGCTTTCTAGTGATCTTTAATGGTAAAAACCAATACTATAATATATACACCTGCTTACTCATACTACAACTAACAAAATTCTACTTTTAAGTATTGATTGATAGCTTTTTCTTAAGCTCTTTTAATGTTTTCTCCGAAAGCTTTTATGAAATCTGTTGGGATTTGAGGCTACGGCTTGCAACGCTGTCAGCTTTTTTACGTGTGTTATTAATTTATCTATTGCCGTAGTATTAGCGACCCGTGCCGTGGTATCTTCGGAGCATACCGTGATATCAGCGACCCATGCCGTGGTGCCTTCGGAGCATGCCGTGATATCAGCGACCCATGCCGCGGTGTCTTCGGAGCACGCCGTGATATCAGCGACCCATGCCGCGGTGTCAACGGAGCATGCCGTGATATCAGCGACCCGTGCCGTAGTGTCTGCGGAGCATGCCGTGGTGTCTTCGGAGCATGCCGTGATATTAGCGACCCGTGCCGCGGTGTCTTCGGAGCACGCCGTGATATCAGCGACCCGTGCCGCGGTGTCTGCGGAGCATGCCGTGATATCAGCGACCCGTGCAAGCTTTTATGATAGCTAAAACAACTTTTATTACGGGATTCCGTAAGAATATGTGCTTGTCTTTTTTTAGGTTCGTAGGAATTGGATTATTAATTAACAAAAAACAGTAATTCGTTAATAACTTTATTTTAGATAAGGTATTGATTTTGATATATTTGATAACATGTGAAAATTGCTCTGCTTTATGATACCCCATGTTTTTACCGGGATAAAACAACTAAAGTTTGGTATATAACGAGTTGTAACACATTTATGCAACGAAAAACGGAACACTAATTAAACATAACGAAATGAAAAAAACTACACTTCTGATTATTGCAATTCTGACTTTGAATTCAATGCAAGTTAAAGCACAAAAAAAAGTTGAAAAGCTAAAAGAATATACAGCTTCCAACGGAGTAACCTACAAAGTTGGAGATGAATTTAAACTTGGACAGGGCTCTGACACAAACGGAAAATTTGTTTATGTAAACATTGGAGGATGGGGAATGTCGACTAATGCAGAATCGAACCGACTTGGAGCTGCCAACTCTGGACTAATTGTTACGCTGAAAAAAATCAAGAAGTATAACTATAAAAGATATAAAGGTGTTTATTTCACAGTTGGTGGTGGAAATATTACGAATTACACTATTGATATTGAAAACGCAATAAAGTCGTGCGAAATTGAAATTTGTAATGACAAAAAAGAAGTTGCTGAATCAAAACCAGATAAGTATGACCAGTTAGCTAAACTGAAAAAATTGCTTGACGATGGAGTTTTGACCCAAGAGGAATATGACGCTGAAAAAAAGAAAATATTGGAACAAAAAGACTGATAAAAACGTGTTACAACACCGTGTATAATTTATTGCTAGTACTCGCCTACTTACGAAAATCCTCACTGTTTTCTATTCGATTTGTATTTGCTAAATTAGTTGTTCAAACACGCAACGAAATCATACACAAACACGTTGTAAAATATTAGATTATGAAAACGAAACTGATCATTTTAATTATATTCTCTTGCCTAAAGATTAATTCACAAGTGAAAGTTGACTCAATAAAAGGAGAAATATCATTATTGAGAACACAAGAGATTGATTTAAATAAAAGAAAATTAAAAAACGCTGCATACAAATGGGTAGTTAACAATTTCAATAACCCAGAGCATGTTACTAAAATAAACAATGATGATAATATATTTATAAAAGGAGAATTTAAAGTAGGAGCTGAATACACATCTAATAATACTACAGTTTTTGTTCCTAGAAAAATAAAATACTCGTTAGATATAAAATTTAAAGAAGGACGCTATAAATTAGAGACAACTGATTTATTTTTAGACGACAACGACCCAAGAATCTCCATCCTATTCTACTTTATGAGTTTTAATGATTACAGAAACTATAGAATTAAATATGCTGACAATTATAATGGCTCCTACAAGAAAAAAATCATAAAAAAATTAAAAGATGAGAAAGATATAATTGAAACCTATAAAGAGCAAATGAAATATGGGAAACAAATAATTCATCAAATAAAAAACTATCTAGAGAAGATTGATATTAGTCTTCTTGAATTTTTAAAAACGGAAGTAGAGAAAGAAAAGTGGTAACATTTTACAACAAAGAACTGAGGTAAAAAACAAATACATTTTATACTTTTTTAAACCAACGTGCTTTTATAATTTACGTCATAAGGCGAATAACTTTTTACTATTATTAAAGCTTGTTTTAGTAGCTTATTACATACCGCTATTAAAGCTAGTTTTTTAACCTAAAAGCTATCTCTATAAAATTTGTCAAACATTCGTAATTTTGCCATATGAAAATAAAACTACTCGCCATAGGCAAAACTGACAATAAACAGTTGCAGCAATTAATTGACGAATACCAAAACCGCTTAAAACATTACGTAAAGTTTGAGTTGGAGATTATTCCAGATATTAAAAACGTTAAAAACCTAAGCGAGGCGCAACAAAAAGAAAAAGAAGGAGAGTTAATTCTGTCTAAACTGCAACCTACAGATCAGTTAGTTTTATTAGACGATAAAGGGAAACAGTATACTTCTGTAGAGTTTTCACAATACTTACAAAAGAAAATGAACTCTGGTATTAAGCAACTGGTACTGGTAATTGGAGGTCCGTATGGTTTTTCTGAGGCTGTATATAAAAAAGCACAAGGAAAGTTATCACTCTCTAAAATGACGTTTTCTCATCAAATGATTCGTTTATTTATTGTCGAACAAATTTATCGTGGGTTTACCATTCTTCGTAACGAGCCTTATCATCACGAATAAGTGTTGTTAAGCTATTTATTCATATCAAATTTTATGTGAGTCAAAACATTATGTTTTTAGTATCCTGAAAAACATGATAAAAAACATGATGAAAAGTTATTTTTTTTTCGCATTTAGCCATACTTTTGCGCCCCGAAAAAAACAAAAACTTAATACCATAAAATTAAAATGAAAACACTAAGATTCCTAGTCTCTTTAACTTTATTCTTAACGTTTACTTGCCAACAAGTAAATGCTCAAGATGACATTAAAACTTTAAAAGCTCAAGTAAAAAACAAGAAAAATCAAATTAGCGCTAATGAAGAAATTTTAGTTAGTGGCGTTGGTGCTTTAAAACGTGTAAAAGGAAATTTAGAGCGTTTTAAAACAAGTAAAAAGGCTACAAAACAAGAGATAGAAAGAAAAGAAAAAATTGTTGCTAATATGCAACAAAGGTTAAGCAAGTTAAATAATCAAATTGATTTACATAAAAAAGACTTAGCGTCTCTTGAAAGAAAGTTAGCTAGAAAACTTAAAAAAGAAGAAGCTAAGAGAGCTGAGGAAAAAGAGGAAGCTAAAACTACTACTGTAAGTACTGGTCTTGTGGTATATGAAGATAATATAAGTGACGAACAGAAAGAAGTTCTTTTACAAAAACAAAAACTTGAAGAGGCCCGTAAGAAGTTAGACGAAGAAAGAAAAGCCAGAGAGCTTGCTTATTTAAAAGAACAAGAGGCTTTACGTTTAGAGGAAGAAAAATTGAAGCAATTAAGTAACCAAATTAAAGCTAAGGAGCAAAACATTAGTAAAGAGAAAAACACGTTAATAAGTGACCTTGAAGATGATATTAGCATTAACGAAGAAATTTTAATTAGTGGTAAGGAAGGTTTAGCTAAAATGAAATCTAAATTAGAAGAGGCTAAGCAAGATGCTTCTACTTCTAAAGAAAGTATTGAAAGAAAACAAGCTATTATCAGTAAGATTGAAAATCGCTTGTTAAAAATTGAAAATGAAATTAATGCTAAAAAGCAAGAGTTAGCAAAAATAAAAGCTTAAAACTTTTTTCTCATAAACAAAAAACTCCAAGAATAACCTTGGAGTTTTTTTATTGTTTTTATGTTGTTGCTTTAGTTTTTCTAAACATTAACCAAAAACCGATTAACACTAGTGGAATACTTAACACCTGACCTGTGTTTAATGTATTGAATACCCAATCTTCTCTTCCTTCTACTTGTGCCTCTTTTAAGAACTCTATTACAAAACGTAACGTCCATAACACAACCATAAACAGTCCAAATAAAAATCCTGTTTGGTTTTTCTTATCTGTTTTCCAATAGAAATGCCATAATGCAAAAAACAAAACTAAATAACTTAGTGCTTCGTATAATTGGGTTGGGTGACGTGGTACCGTCTCTCCTGCTCTTTTAAAGATGACACCAAAGCTGCTTCCTGTTGGTTTTCCATAAATTTCAGAATTAAAAAAGTTTCCAAAACGGATGAAAAATCCTGCCAAGGCTACCATAATTCCTAATCTATCTAAAATAAACAACCATGGTTTTTGTAAGTGTTTCTTTGCGTAAAAGTACATGGCTATTGGAATTGCTATTGCTGCTCCGTGACTTGCAAACCCTGTAAACCCTGTAAATTTCCATCCATCTAACAATCCGAATAAAGCCGAAGCTCCTTCTTGCTTTTTAAATGGTAATATGATTTCTAGTAAATGATTTTGGTAATAATCCCAACTGTAAAAGAATACATCTCCTAAACGCATTCCTATCAACATAGAAACGAATACGTACATAAATAACGGATCTAGTTTTTCAACAGCAATGTTATCGTTGATGTAAATCTTTTTCATTAATCGAAGTCCTAAAATAAACGCTGCTACAAACATTAAACTGTACCAACGAATACCAAAACCTCCTAAATTTATTATTTCTGGGTTCCAATCCCACACTATGGATAAAAAATTCATCTACTTTAATTTAGTTTTTATGTCAATCCAAAACGCTATTGAGTTTATTTGTTTCTAAGGTTACTCAACGGTATAAAATGACTGTTATTTTTCTTTTTTCTCTGGAACAGGATCGTAACCGCTTCCTCCCCAAGGGTGGCAACTGAAAATTCTTTTCAATGCCAACCAACCGCCATAAAACAACCCATGTTTTTGCAACGCTTCAATTGTGTAGCTTGAACACGTTGGTGAATATCTACATGTTGCTGGTGTAAACGGAGATATGGCTGTTTGATAAAATCGAACTAGTAATATAAACGGATATGTTAGTATTTTTTTCAATTAGTTAACTGTAAACGTTGTTCCTTCTCTACCGTCTTTTAATTGAATACCTAATTCCAGTAATCTATCACGAATTTCATCAGACAATGCCCAATCTTTATTCTCACGTGCTTCTTTACGCATGCTAATTAACATTTCAACGACACCACTTAGTTTGTCTGAATTATTTCCTTCTGAAGTTTCATTCATTAATCCTAATACATCAAAAACAAACGCGTTGATTGTATTTTTAAACACGTCTAAGTCATCGGTAGTTAAACTTGCCTTTCCTTCTTTTATTTGATTGATAACTTTTACTGCTTCAAATAAATGTGCTATTAAAATTGGCGTATTAAAATCATCATTCATAGCATCGTAGCAATCTTGTCTCCATTTTTCAACATCAAATGAAGAAGAACTACCTGCTTCTATTTTATCCAAGAAATCTACAGCTTCCATCAACTTTGCATGTCCTTTTTCAGCAGCTTCTAACGCTTCTCCAGAAAAGTCTAAAATGCTTCTATAGTTCGCTTGCATATTGAAAAAACGAACCACACTTGCAGAAAACGGTTTTCCTAAAATGTTATTTTCTCCCGTTAAAATTTCATTTGGTAAAATAAAGTTCCCTGTTGACTTTGCCATTTTTTGACTGTTCAACAATAACATATTGGTGTGCATCCAGTAATTTACTGGTTTAACACCACTGCAGGTTTGCGATTGTGCAATTTCACACTCATGATGCGGGAATTTTAAATCCATTCCTCCACCATGAATATCAAACTGTTCGCCTAAGTACTTTGTACTCATCACTGAACATTCTAAATGCCAACCTGGAAAACCATCACTCCAAGGTGAAGGCCAACGCATGATATGACGATCGTCGGCTTTTTTCCAAAGTGCAAAGTCTTGCGGATTTCTTTTATCAGACTGTCCGTCTAACGCTCTTGTATTGTGAATAGCGTCTTCAAATTTTCTACCAGAAAGGATTCCGTAGTTACCTGTTTCATTATATTTTAACACATCGAAATACACCGAACCGTTTACTTCATAAGCAAAACCTTTTTCCATGATTTCTTTAATCATTTCAATCTGCTCTACAATATGACCTGTTGCTGTAGGCTCTATACTTGGTGGTAAAAAATTATAGTTGTTTAATACATTATGGAAATCAACTGTATAACGTTGCACTACTTCCATCGGTTCAATCTCCTCTAATCGTGCTTTTTTTGCTATTCTGTCTTCTCCTTCATCTGCATCGTTTTCTAAGTGACCAGCATCGGTAATATTACGTACATAACGCACCTTATAACCTAAGTGTAATAAATAACGATACACCACATCAAAAAACATAAAAGTTCGTACGTTTCCTAAATGGGCGTTGCTATATACTGTAGGACCACATACATACATTCCTACGCGTCCTTCTGTTACTGGTTTAAAAAGCTCTTTTGATTTGGTTAAAGAGTTATATATTTTAAGTTGATTTTCTTTGTATAATTCCATAGTAAAAATGACTATTTGCAATCGCTAATATAGGCACTTTATAAAGAATATAGAAAAAGAATTTGGCAGCAATTTTGTAGAAATAAAAAGTAATTTTGTTTGTATTTCTTATTGGTTTTTAACTTTTAATTGGCTGTATTTACCGTCTATTTCTATTTTCTTATCGTTTGAAATCAAAATAAACTCTCCATTATATTCTACACTTCCATCTTTTAGTTTCTTAACCTTATTACTCTGAATATCGAATTTTTTGTTTATCCCTGCTAAATCAACCCCAGCATCTGAATAACTTAAAAGTACTTTTAAATTATCATGACTAGGGTGTACTTTGGTTATGGTTAAATTTCCAAACTTATTATTTACTTCAACATTGCTATAAACATTGTTTACTACCAATCCTGATGAATTAGAGTTTACGGTTGTATTGGTAACCGATGCTAATTGAGCATCGGTTACATTATTTAAGAACAACGTACAAGCGTTTAATGAATTTATGTTTACTGGTGAAAATGAAATATTTAATTTTCCACCGTCAAGTGCGTCAGCTTTAAAAGTTCCATAACTAACCTTTCCTGAAGCTTTAGTTTTTGGTAGTTTTACTTTACAGTGTCGTGTATTCAAGTCAAACGTTGCCGATTTTGGAACTTTTATTGTAATCTTCTTTGTGATTTTTACTTTTTTTCCATTAATCATAAGATTATTACTGCCAGAAGAAAAAGAATAATTCCTGTGATTTTTTTTCATTTCTTCTCTTACCTTATGCATTTCCACTTTCACTTTTGCTAATTGTTTTTGAATTTTTTCTCTGTCAATTTTTTTAAGCTCACTTTTAACTCTTTTTAGTTCGTCTCTTAATTTTTTTTCATTGAGAACTTGATGGTTTTTTGAGAAAAACATCTTTGTTTTAGAATTTTTATTATTCTTAAGATATTCTTTATATGCTTCCGTTTTCTTAAATTCCTCCCATTCTTCTTTTGAGGTTATATTTACATTATGTTTGCCATCTTTCCACTTAAACCTGACAAGCTCTTCATTTTCAAACATTTCCTCTACATCAAAATCCACATCTTGAAATAACTTTTCAAAATTAATTTCTGGAATTTCAATTTCAGGCATTTCTGGCATCTCAGGCATTTCCGGGATACTTACCTCTGGTATTTCTGGTATTACTACAACCTCACTTTCTGTATCATACTCAAATACTCTTGGGTAATTATTGTCTGATGAATTGAAGAATACAATATTGTCTCTTCCTATTCTAAAACTATTTCTATTGGCATTAATTTGTACCTTACTTTTATTCCCTAAGGCTTCAAATTTCCAGTTGTCTAAATATTTTTGAGCTTCTTTTTTATCTAGCCCTTCAACTTCTACAACTGCTTCTACTGAAACTTCATTTTTATTCCATGTAGTTACATCTACATCTGCATTAGATGCATTGATATTAACTACTACGTCTTTACTTGTTTTAAAATTTTCACTAAACTTTTTATCGTATTTCTGTGCAGATACAACGCCAGTTACTAACAGTAAAAAAACACTGATTTTAAATTGTTTGAATGTCATTTTGAGTTGGATTTTTAAATTCTTGTAATTGTTTTTGCATACGTTTTAACAGCTGTAAACGTAATTGCAGGTTTCCAATCAATGCATTGATAGTATCATCATTAATTCCTTTTGTATTGAGCTCTTCGGTTAACGATTTATATTCTTTGGTTAATTCTCCTATTTTAATTAAATAACCATCAAAAAGTTCTTTATTATCTTCAGTTAATTCTAACTGACTTAGTTCGTAATTAATGGTATTTACATAGTAATCTTCCACCGTTTTTAACTCAGGAGATATGGTTCCTAAACTAATTTGATTTTGAGTTTCTTTTGGAAGCTCAGTTATTATTGGATTTACAGTATTAGTTGGATAAAACTGAATTCCCAAACTCACCAACAACACAATGGATGCTGCTATATACATCCATTGATATGATTTCTTTGTTAATGGCTTTTGGTGCAATTCATCCATCAACTTTTGTTGAAAACGCTGTCTGTGATTTGTTGATAACCTCTCCGTGTTTTCAACATTGTTTTTTAGTATTTCTCTAATATCTTTAGACATGGTGTACTGCTTTTAATTGTTCTTGCACTTGTCTTTTTCCTCTTAATAAGTGTGTTCTTGAACTCACTTCCGAAATTCCTAATATTTGTGAAATTTCTCCGTGATCATACCCTTCTAATAAAAACAGGGTCAACACAACTCTATACTTTTCTTTTAATTGCTGAATGCAGTTTACAATATCTTGATACGATATCGTAGCGGCTACATTCCAATTATCATCATCTGCTACTGTGGTAATCTCTTCGTTAATAGAAACCAGTTCTAATTTTCTCTTCTTTAAATAATCAATACTTTGATTGATAACGATTCTTTTTAACCAAGCACCAAACGCTACTCCTTCTTTATATGAATCAATATTTTTAAATGCTTTTACAAATGCTTCTTGCATTACATCTTCCGCTATAAAAGAATCTTTTACATACCGTAACGCCACTGTATACATGGCATCACAATACAAATCATACAATTGCATTTGTGCTTTTGCATCATTATTTTTACAGGCATCTATTACCGATTGATGTAACTGTTTGGTTGATTTCATTCTTGATTTCTTACCCTAAATACGAGACTTTTTCTACCGCGTTGCATTTTCCTGCATTTTTATTTCTAAATTTACGTTATTATTTTGTTTTACCTACATAATGACCGACAAAGACACATCTGCACTCTCTGAAAAATACGGGGTTTCTCAGCCTGAAACCACCAGTAAATCATCTGCAGAAAAAATAAAACGTAACAGAAGAAAAACTACCTCAACTGAAGAATTTGTTACTCAAATAGTTGCTGGTAATATTCCTTTTTTAAGTAGAGCTATTACGTTAGTGGAAAGTACGAATCCAAAACACCAACAACAAGCCAATGAAATTTTAGAAGCTTGTTTACCGCATGCCAATAAATCGGTTAGAATTGGAATTACAGGTGTTCCAGGTGTAGGAAAAAGTACATTTATTGAGGCTTTTGGTAAACATTTAACTTCTTTAGGTAAGAAAGTAGCTGTTTTGGCGGTGGATCCGAGTAGCTCTGTTAATAAAGGAAGTATTTTAGGTGATAAAACACGTATGGAGGAATTAGTAACTGATGAAAATGCTTTTATCCGCCCTTCTCCTTCTGGAACTTCGTTAGGTGGTGTTGCTCAAAAAACACGTGAAAGTATTATTTTATGTGAAGCAGCTGGTTTTGATACTATTATTATTGAAACAGTAGGTGTTGGACAATCAGAAACGGCTGTACATTCTATGACTGATTTCTTTTTATTATTGAAATTGGCAGGTGCTGGTGACGAATTACAAGGTATTAAACGTGGAATTATTGAAATGGCGGATGCGATTGTGATTAACAAAGCAGATAGCGGTAATGAAAAAAATGCTAAACTAGCGAAAGTAGAATTTAACAGAGCTTTACACTTATATCCGGCTAAGGAAAGTGATTGGCAACCTAAAGTTTTATTAGCTAGTGCATTGCATCATCAAGGAATTGATGCTATCTATGCTATGATTGAAGAGTACATGAGTTTAGTGAAAAAATCAGGCTACTTTCAACAGAAAAGAGATGATCAAAATAATTATTGGTTGTTAGAAACCATTAATCAGCAATTAAAAAGTAATTTTTATAACAATCCAAAAATTAAAGAATTATTGCAGCAGGAAATTGCAAAACTAGAAAATGGGAAAACGACACCGTTTACTGCAGCAAAACGATTGCTAGAAAACAACTAAATTATGGAGCTCATAATGGGCACTTAATAAAATTTTATTTTTTAAACAACTATAAATACCTAACTGGTATAATTTACAGACATATGGAAGATAACACCCTCACTTGGAATGACTTTACAAAGGTAGAAATGCGTATTGGTACGATCATTTCTGCCGAGGTTTTTAAAGAGGTTAAAAATCCTGCCTATAAAATGCAGGTTGATTTTGGTGATTACGGAATTAAAAAAACCTCAGCACAAATCACTAAACTGTATAAGCCTGAAGATTTGATAGGAAAACAAGTGATTGCTGTGGTAAACTTTCCTAAAAAACAAATTGCTAATATGATGAGTGAATGCCTTGTATTAGGTGGTTTAGGTGATGATAAAGAGGTTACTTTGTTAACTACTGAACGTACTGTTAAAAACGGGACAAAGATTGCGTAGCATATCTAAATTTCACTTATTATTCTTATAA
Organism: Tenacibaculum sp. Mcav3-52; assembly: GCF_022347665.1. Classification (NCBI taxonomy): domain Bacteria; kingdom Pseudomonadati; phylum Bacteroidota; class Flavobacteriia; order Flavobacteriales; family Flavobacteriaceae; genus Tenacibaculum; species Tenacibaculum sp. Mcav3-52. Next base: position 206,970 of record NZ_JAKRGE010000002.1, read on the forward strand.
ATGATTTTAACTGAAGCTGATTTAAGGACATTAGAACTTAAATTAACAAGACATAAAATAATTTTTTTGTACAATAAAAATACTAAGGAACTTATAATTGGAAAATCCAAAAATACTAGCTCAAAATTATTCATTGGTATAACAGGGATAGTTCTTTCTTTGATTAGCTTCTTTTTCTTAAAAGAATGCATCACCATATATCTAGCTTAACTAAGCTCACCAAATAAAAAATTACCTTTGCGGTTTCTTAATACTTTTTTTATGATAGAATTTAGCAAATTCTAAAGCTAAAAAGTCTTCAATTTGCTCTTCTGTTTTCTTTTCTTCTATCATTTTAAAAATAGTTGATATATGATTATTTTTAAACTCATTGAGGATTCCATTATTAGCCACAACGTCCTGATATGTTAACTTTTGTAATTCTGACTGCATCCATTGATGCGCCTCCATTTTTATTTTTCTAGTCTGTAAGTCTTTTTTATCACTTTTAGATATGAAGTTTCCTCTTTTCGCTTCCTGTTTCATCAAGTGCAGTAAACGATTATAACTAGCTTTAACTTCTTCATCTAGTAAGACTGCTTGGTCGTAAAGCTTCTTTAAACTTTTAAATGCTAGTTTATGATAGGTATCTATAAAATCTTTGTGCTTGTATAAATAGTCTAAGTAATTTATTGCTGCTTTCTTGTAATGCTTATTACTTACATCTTCATTATTTACAACATCTGTTTCTAATAAATTTAAATCATTTCTTACTTTTTCTATACTTTTTATACTTGCAAAAACAGGATCATTTAATAACTGTTTAATCTCTAAGGTAATTTTAGAGTGTTCTCCACTAAAAGTATGCTCTTTATACGAGAATGAAAATTCTTTTACTTTTTTGTTTCTTTCTCTTTTTCCAAATTTGAATTTTGGTTTTTTCAATCCGAAGCTATAACTATACCCAAAAGTCACAGTTAATTCACTTAGTTTTTCTTGCTGTGTAGCTTCTCTGAATAACTGTATTGCATTTAAATTTAAATTATGGTTTTGTGCAATAGTTGTAGAAGCACTTGCCCTAAAATTTAAAACATTACTTGTAATTTCTTTGTTTACATTACTATTATACGAAGCTCCTAGAGTGGTATTTAATATGTTTTTAAAAAATAATTTATTCATATTTAAAGACGCTCCGTATGCTTTGCTATCATCTCTACCGATATCGCTATAATTGTAGTTAAGTGAAGGCGAAATTGTTAGCGCTTTTTCAGGAAATCCTAATGTATAAACTACATTTCCGTTGTGAAAATTATTCGCTTGACCAATTCTAATAATACCATTCTCTTTATTTGCTGAAGATGCTAATGAATAGTTTAAATTAACATTCTGTGTAACATTTTTCTTTTTAGCCAACATCCAATTCAAGTTTATATTGGCATTTTGTGACAATTGTTTAAAATTTAATGCTTCTTGTTCTTCATCGGTTAAATCGTTGTCGTTAATATCATCAAACTGATTTAAACTTTTGTTCGTAAACGTGGTGAAGTTAGAATACATTCCTGATAAAGTAATTGCATCTGTCATCTGATACGTTGCATTAACGCTCCCTATATTTCTCCCTGTAGATTGTGCTTTTTGATTATTTAAATTATCCCTTTGGTATCCTATATTAAACGATAAGTTCAACTTATTTTTAAATAATGATCGAGCCATATTTAATGTGATATTCTCAAAATCATTATTAAAATAATAAGCTCCTAAGGTTTCATAATTAGGATCAATACGTTCATAGCCCAAACCAACTTTCATTTGTCCTAATTTTACATCTAAATCTGCTTTAATCGCATTGTAATATTCGGTTGATGTACGATTGTTAAACAAAAACCCTGCTAAATTGTTAGAGGTATTACTACTTTTATCTGCTCTTGTATCTTGTGTAATGGCTGTTGAGGCATATTCTGCCCTTATTGTATACTTTTTAGCAATGGTAGTTTCTCCTGTAAGACTTATTACTAAGTTTTCTTTAGGTTTTATATTTCTTTCTTCTGGTATTGCTGCTATAGAATTTTCTGCATCTTTTGCATAAAAACCTATTAGTCCGAACTTATAATTTGGCTTTTCCCAAGCTACTCTTGCTCCATATCCTGTACGTTTAAATGCTGGTAAGGTTTGTGGATTACCATCGTCTTCTGTTGCTTTTAATAGACGACCATACATGGCACTGAACTTTATTGGTTTGTTAGGAGTTAATTCAATACCTCCACCTGTAAATTGATGTCCGTTTAAGGTATAAGGAGAAAAATTCATGGTAACATCTCCTATATGCGCTTGTATCCATTTGTATTTTGGGTGTAAGCTCAACCTATTAAACTTAAAAGGCAGTTGGTAGTCAAAATTATCTCCTTGATTAGAAAAACCATAGGTAAAAGGGATATTAAAACTTAACCAACTTACATTCACTGTTCCTTGTAAAAAATACGTAAACGGAATACGTGCATTACGGGTATTTGCATTGTAATACACCATATTGGCATTGACATTACCACTTACTTTAACCTTAGTAGATTTTGTAATGGATTCTATATCTAAATTTTGCGCTAAACTTATACTACTTACTAAACATAGTAAGCTTACTAATATGTACTGTTTCCCCCTTTTCAATACTTCTTTTTCTTCTATTCAAATATTCTCTTTACTCCAATCAGTTCACTCCTCCTATAATTAGACTGGCTACACAATTCATTAATAGCTTCCTGCTATATCAACTCTATTTTTTACTCTTTCCTTATCTATTCTTACTCATGCCGTCACGAGCAGGATGCTCGCGCTAACGGGGATAAGCATTTCTTCATTTTTTTTACAGCTCATCAACATCTTTTTTAACTACAATATTTTCTACACATTTAAAAACAACTCCTTTTAAATTTTCTTTTTCTACTAAAAAATTTTCTTTTACACATAAATAGTTTAGAGAACTCGGAATTAAATCATAATCAGTAGAAATAACTCTCTTTGTTATTTTTATTTTGATACTTTCCTTATCAAATACTCTATCATATTCCTTATCAAAATCTTCATAACTATCAAAGTCTCCTATACTTTTTCTTATTTCTTTTCTTCTCTTAAAATATGTATATTCGGACTCATTAAACAACGTTAAGTCAATCATTTTATCTATAGAATAGAACAAGTAATAATCATCATTAATTTCTAGGGTTTCGGTATTTACTATCTCTATAGGGTATAAAAAGTGTGGCGGTAAATTATATTTTGATAAAATATTTTTTAAGTTTTTACTTATAATAATACCTTTATAGGGAGAATATGCACCTAAAGTAATATCGTTAGACCAATATAAAATATCTGATTCATAAGGTATCTCAACTCTATCTTTCTTGTTAGTTTCAATATTAATTAAATGCATTTGAATTCTCTCATCTTTATTAATAGATATCTCTTCATCATTTTCTATTTTTCTAATCAAGTCATACATTTTATCCACATTTTGACTTAAAACAATATTCCATTCATTATGTATATTATCATTTAAACTTATTTCAAATACTTTCATAAGATATTATTTTATTAAATCATTAAAATTGATAGTTTTCCAATATGATGGTAATTCTACACTCCCTCTTACTGAATTTTGCAATAACGACTGTTTTAAATTTTCAGATAGAATCATTATATCATCATCTATTTCCCTAGCTATTTTAGCATCATCCCAATTAGCGTTAATCTTTGCATCATTCCATAATTTTTCAACATATTTACTAATTTTTTCAGTATACTTAGGATGATTGGTATGAACACCTCCAACAAAATTTGGTTTACCTGCATCTGACAAAGGTTTTCTACGTATAGCTTCTAGCATAATTAAGTTTTCTAATGAATCTACCCCATTAATATCAAAATGTTGGTGACCAACTAATTCATACCATTTTCTAAATGATTCGTTTTTGAATAAATCAACTGGAAATATGTGATGAGATTCAAACTGGTTAAAAAAACGTACTGTTTCTCCTTGTTCCTCCAATATTTTATTTAATCGTTTAAAATAATCATTCCATGTTTCATTGGCATACTCAGTAGGTGTTCCTTTTTTAAACAGTTTTCCATTTCTTACAAAAGAATAGTCATCTACTAAATTAGGAATACTAGGGTCACCTGAATTCAATAACCTAGTATTGTTTGCGTTAACTTTTGACGCTCCTTTTACAGCATCAGCACATTTGTTAAAACCTGCATTTCTTAAAGCTAACTCTAAAGTACCATCACTTCTTTTCCCTACTCTAATCGCTTCTAGTAAAGGGTCGTCTAACTTCTTTCCTAGTATAATATATTCATCGGTTACATCTAAGTTATATCTATTAGGTTTAAAATCTTCTATTTTACCATCGCCCTTAGCTATAAACCAACTATCTGTTTCTATTAAACCATTGTCATACAACTTCATTTCTCCTCTTGAAGCGACTATATTTCTATTTAAGACAACGGCTATATCTTGTGCACTTTCAACATTATTACAACTAAGTAACCTTATTGTTTTTTCTTTTGGTATATCGTTTAATGTCTTTGCAAAATCTTTTGCTGATAAAATTATATTTTCAACTTTCCCTTCAATCTCTACAACTACTGAGAACTTATCTCCAACTTTATCTGAATGAACAATTACGTCAATATAATCATCAGATTTATTTATATAGTTCTTAACTGAGGTTATCTCCCCTCCTGTTAAGTTTATTATACTTTTTAAATTATCAGGAGTAATTTTCAATAACTCTTTTGCTAATTCTAACTTTACTTTTGCATTTCTTGCTCTAACAGCTAAATCTGTTAATTCACTATTAATTTTTCCTTCTGCTATAATATTATCTAACCATTTTTCAGATTCTCTTAATTTATTAGCTCCTATCTCGGCAATTTGAGTTGCTGTTAAATCTTCGGTTAAGATATTATCTATAAAGCTATTAACTTGCTTTATAGATGGTAAAGGTTTTGTATTCTTCTTAGCTACTTTTTTATACAGTTTATTAATACTCTTTACACCATCTTTTAAAAACTCATCAATAGCAATTGATGCTGTTAAAATATTTAATGATTCTAAAAATATTTTTGCATTTGATGATAAATTTTTCGACGACGATTCCAATGTAATATTAACACCAGATCCTACCATATCGGCAATTATATAAACTTTACGTAAGGTTGAAGGTGCTTTTGCTAATGCTCCTGCTCCAGTAGCTAAACTTACTACGTCTATTGTTGCTTCAATTCCATCTATGGTATTTTTAGTATCTCCAACATCATTTGCATAATACGCAAGCATTGCTGGAGCAATTACTGGAGTCTCTTTGTTATAATCACTAAGCATACTTAGTGATGATTTATTAACAAACCATATAGGATCTAAAGGCGATAAAGGAACTGGGGTTTCTTTATAAACATTTTGAGCATTACAGCTCATTTCATTATGTATAGAAATGTCAACTGTTTTTTCCGAATCCCAATCTACTTTAGTATCTAAATTACAAGTATAGAAAAAAGCTGATGGCACATTTGAGCCCACTTCTTTCATAAAATCCCAAAAACCTCTATGATAAAAGTTTATAATTCGGTCTGCAAACTCTTCATCTGTATACTCTAAAGCTTTCTTTTTAAATAAATCTGATTTTGACGATAAACCAATTAGTACTTCAACAAATTTTTTATAGTTATCGTCTGTTAACCATGTATGATCATTGTCTATTTTATATGCTAATCTTTTTAATAAAAAGTCTTCAGTGTTAATTTTAGATTTACCTAATAAAGCTGTAAGTAAATTATCTACATCCTCATTTTTTGTAAATTTCAACAATCTGATAATTTCTATCTCTGCACTATTATTTGTTGGTATACCTCGTTGAGTTAAAATACTTATAGCTATTATTTTGTTAGCAACACTAACTTTACTTAACTCTTGATTAGATAAATTATCAATGCAACTTTTAACTCTATTAAATGATGATTTTACTGTAATATTATCTAATGTCTCTTTGCAATTACCTAATTTAGTTTTAACTTCATTAATAAACTTTAAATAAATTGATATTAATTCACTTTCATTTTTTGTTCTTAAAGCTCTCAATTTAGAATACCCCATTTGAGAAGCAGTTGTCGAAATAATATCTGGATATGAGTTATTTAAAAATGCTATCTTAGATAAGATAAAATATTTATCATTAATTTCTAGATTCTCTCCAAACACTTCCTGAACCAAATCTTTATTTAGCTTGTATGACTCATCATAAGGAGTAGTATCTCCATATTTATACTTCTTTTCAAATATTTTAAATTTTCCATCTGTTACTGCTTGTAATTTATTATAAGTATCAGATTTAAGTATATTTATCTCTTCTCTCTCTTTAAAATTTACCCCTTCTACTTTTGATTTTAAAAGTCGTCTTGAATCACCATCGGGGACTAGTGTAATTATATTTTTATGGTACTCTTTTCTTTCTTCAACATTATACCCTTTAAACCCATTATAAATAAATCCAAAATTCTCAATAGTATATTCATCTTGAATAGTTATTTCATCTACACTCGCAGAATACTTTACACTATCTATTTCAAAAGATTGTAATGCCCCTGTAGGATAGTGTACATAAGGATTTAACTTATCCACACCAGTCACAAAACTCAATTTTTTAACTTTTTTAGGAAGTGTTATGTAACTTCCATTCAAAGTTAAAAAAGTAAAAGTGTTATCGGGATTTGCAAATTCTTTTGGAATACCTGAAATAACTGTATTTTGCCCCTCACTGTCTTTATCAAAAACTCCGATACGTAGCTTAGGGTTGTGTATGGCTTGCCAGTGTACAAAAGGAAGTTTTGTTCCGTCTTTATAATCAAGTAACCAATTGGTAGCTTTTTGTGCATACTGGTAACTCTGTGAAGAGAATGGGTGCTTTAACTGGAAGGCTCCATGTCCTAACTCGTGAGCAGCAGTCAATGCTACACAGTCTGCAGTTGAACAGTTGGTAGTATACACATACCCAAACTGCCTACCTAAAGGCATTAATCCTTTTTCGCTAGTAAAAGAAGGTGTTTTATCGGTTACAATCAAATAGTAAGCATCCTGCTGGTATTGTGAGTGTTGTTTTAGTTTATTATTTATTTGACGTTGTTGTTCGGTATATTGTGCTGCAAAACCACTTTCTCCACTTTGTATGGTTCCATTTGGAGCTAAGGTTTCTAAATCGTTTTTAAAATCGTTAATTTCAGTAATGGTAAGGTTTACCATTGCTTGTTGATATATTTTTTGTAACGATTCTTTTATTGTACGTGCACTAGTATTAGAGGTATTTACTACTACTACTTTTACATTTTTAGGAGTTGCTTGGTATTGTATAAATGCACCTGCAACCTCATATTTAGTTCCTTGTTTTACTAAGGCTTGGGTTTCTATTTCAGCATCGTCAAAAACACCTTTTAATTCTAAGGTATAAGAAGTAGCTGTACTATCTATTTTTGTAATAGCTACTCCGTCTTTTGTTTTAAAAACAATATCTTGAGGTTTAATTTTGCTATCTGTAATAGCTAAATTCGCTACAATAGTTTCTGTATCATTTTTTGCAACAGCTTTGTAGGGTACATAATAATTGTTATCTAATTTTTTATATAAATCTTTCGTAGCACTATAGTTACTTTCGTAGCTATCAAACCCATATTTACTATTGGATGCCTTTTTAAAGGTTACTATTACTCCTTTGGCTGATATCGCAGTAGCTTGACCATTGTTATTAACACCATTGGTGTTTTCTGGATTGCTAGCTCCTCCTTCCGCTTGTGTTCCTTGTGGAGTTACATTACCTTCTTCATCAACCGCCCAAACTTGTCCGTTACTATCAGTTATTACAATATCTTCACCTCCCGGTAGCTCTACTACTTCTCCGTTTTCTCCTATAACTAATATATCTCCATTCGGATCTATCTGGACATCTGAAACTGGAAAATCTACCTCAGTTGATTCTGAATTTCCAGTTCCACCTTGCGTCCAGTCATTGGTATCTTCTACATCTCCCCAAGTTGGGTCGTAAGTCGTTTTTACCACACCTTCTATCAATTGATAGTCGGTATTAATACTTATAGCATCAAAGGTTACCGCTATTTTAGTGTCTCCCAAATAAGGAACTACAATGTATCCTACTCCTGTAAAGGTTCCGTTTCCTCCTTGTATCTGTTTCACAGTTACAGGGAAATCACCTGCTGTAAAGGTTTCATTGATTCCTATATTTTTTAGAGGATCGTTATTATCAATTTGTATTTCTGGAATAATTCCGCAGTTATAGCTACTCCCCATTTCATCTTTAGCAGGCATGGTAAACTGACTCATATGACTGTACGAATAGTTTTGGTCAAAATCTGTCAGTTCATTACAAGTACCTCCTACTCGAAACATATACGTTTTTCCTTCTCGTAAATTACTTATTTGTGCTTGTGTGTTATAAGTATATACTTCAAACCATTCAGCATCGGGTATATCTGCTCTTTTATATTGTACATGGTATTTTTTATGGTCTGGGTGCCCTTGCCAAGTAAGTTTAATACGATCTTTGGCTACTACTTCTGACAATACAAAAGTTGGTGGGTAACAGGCATTAGTGTAGGTAAAGTAATAAATTTCACTATAACCATCATTTTTAAAAATGGAATTTTCGCTAACTCCTGTAGTAGATTTCGCTTTAACCCGCCAACCATATCTTCTATTAGGCAATAAGGTAGGTTTTCCTATATTATATAACAGCGTTGTTGTATAGGTAGTTTCTGAATAATAATTAGGTGACGCTAAAAAAGCTGCTTGCGGATCTACTTGCGTATCCCATAATTCTCGTAATTCAAACTCATAGGATACATTGGTAGCATTGGTGTGTCTTGGCGTCCATTGAAAAATAATATTCATAGGATCTTGCGCCACAATTTGATCTCCTTTATAAGGTAAATTTAAAAACGGTGGATCGTTTAGTACTAAATACACATTAGAACAACCCGCTGTAGGATGATTTAATTGTTGATTTGTATACGCATCATACACTTCCCAACAAAAAGAATACATTCCTTCTGGTAAAGGTTTGTTATACTGTTGAGGCGAAATGCCTATTAAATTATTAGGTTGAAAATAAGCCGCTAAATCGATATTTGTAAACTGCTGTAGTACTCCCCCATTCAAAATCACTTGTGAAGCTCCCGTAACAAAATCTGTTGACTGAATATCAAAACCATTCCCTTTGATATGTAGCTTTAATCGTACTTGCTTGTTATTAGCTACCACATCGGTTAATAGCAAGTTTAAACGAAACTTAACATCGCTTGCCGTTGCATAATCACTTAATTTTGTTGAATATGGTGGAATAATGGTTTGCGTTACTTGTACTGGATAACGTTGCGCATATACTCCTACAACTAGCAATAAGCAATAAAAAAACAATGATTGTTTTAATCTATATTTTAATTTCGATACATTCATTCTAAGGCAATTTTTGAACTTTAATATCACAAAGGATGTATGAATTACTTCCGTTATCTACAAACTCCTTTATTTTTATAGCTCCTTTTCTTCCATCAACAGTTTGAAACAGTACAATTCTTGGTTTCATAGTATTATCAAAATGTAATAATCCGTTTGGAGTTTCCGTAATTGTTATAGTTTGTAAAGGAGTGTCATTCTTCATTGCATCAAATTGAGCAACACTAAAACTTACCCCACAGCTACAACTTTCTTGAGAGTTAATTAATTTAGTTTGTTGTGCATTAGGTATTGATACAAAACCATTGGAACCTGCTTCAGTTGGTGACAGAAATTTATTATAAGTAAAACCATTACTAAGTCCCAGAAAAACGAGATCTATTTTATATCCATTTTCTGTAGTAACTTCATTTGCAGTAACTATTTTTCTTAATTCTGTTGAAAAAAAGGCTCCCACATTATTGTTACTATGAGCAGAGTTGATTCCTAACTTAACATCTGTAAATGTTCTTAAATTAGTATTTGGTTTTACCTGTATAGTTTTTGTTGTTACTTTTTCTGTCTTCCCATTAGAAGCAATCAACTTGATTGTATATGTCCCTATATTTTGAAAAGTAACCTCAGGATTCTCTTCTATACTTTTACTAGGTGTTCCTCCTTCAAAAGTCCATTGATAACTTAAAGCATCTGTTGTTTTATTTTGTAAGATAATAGTTACTGGAGCTTGATAATCATCATCAAAAAAATCGACTTCCCAATCAAAGTCTATATCTATATCAGGTAAAACTGTTATGATTTCTTCTTTGGTTATTGTTTCAAAACCGTTTGACACCGCAACTTGTATACGGTGTTTTCCTGGTTCTTCAAATACTATATTTGTAGGTTTTTTATCTGTTGACTTTGCTGGTTTTCCTCCTTCAAAAGTCCATTGATAGGTTAAGTTTTCTCCAACTGTATTATTTGTTAATTTAACTTCTACCGGTGGGTAATTACTTTTAATTGTTTCTGTTGAGAACTGTATGTCTATTCCTTCTACAACTGTAATCTCTTTTGTTAAGGTCTCTTCCAAACCATCAACATTGGAGACTTTTAATGTTATTGTATATGTTCCTGATTTCGTATATTCAATACCTCCTGGATTTTTATCTGTTGATGAAGTAACTGTGGCTCCTTCAAAAGTCCATTCGTAAGTATCTGCCCCTTCTGTTTTGTTTCGAATACTTATTTGTACAGGTACAGATTCATCATCATTAACAAAAGAAGTTTCAAAATCCGCTTTTATAAACATTGGGGTCTCTTTATAACATGCAGTCATCACAAAAATTACTGCTAGTAAAATATATGTATAGTTATAAGTTTTCTTCATTTTTTAATCTACAATCATTCTTTTTACCTGTGTTTGCTTTGCTGTTTCTAGCACTACTACATACATTCCTGAAGCTAAATTCACTGTAAACGGAATACTATATTCTTCTAATGTCTCATTGGGTATATGTTTTGTTATAAATTGCCCTTGTGCGTTAAAAATACGAAGAGAAATAGGGGTTACTTCTACTAAATCTATACTAACCTCAAAGCTTCCTTTATTTGGATTTGGAGAAATACTAAACGCCTCAATAAATGGGGTTTCTGTATCTCCTGGGTCGACTAATCCACTTTCTTCTTCAACTACTACTTTTTTGTATACTTCTTGTACACAGTCACCAACTTTTGTTAATAATCCAACTTCGTAGGTTCCTGCTTTAGAAAAGCTAAGAACTACTGTATTTTCTTTCTCTTCTACTAATTCAGCTTCCTTGGGCAACACCCATTCAAAAGATTCAGGGGCAGGGTTACTTGTGTGGAATACAACTACTTCTTCATTAATATATGCTTGGGACGATAGTAAAAACTCAGCGTTTATTTCTTGGTTCCTGTAATTAATTGTTATAGTGTCAGTAGCTACACAACCTAATGAAGATGTTGCTGTTACAGTATATATCCCTCCTTCTGTTATAGTTATTGATGCTTCTTTTGAGCTAAACCCACTACTTGATATCCAATTGTATGTTGCATTTTCATCATCAATACTAGCATCTAAAACATAGGTTTGATCTATACACAAGGTTTTGTCACTTCCCAAGTCTATAATTAATTTTTCAGGGTTTTCTAATTTTACTTCTGTAAAAGCTTTACATCCATTAGCATCTATTAATGAAAACTTATAAGTTCCTTCTACTAAATTCAGTAAGCTTGTAGCTTTTTCTCCTGTTTCCCATTTATAAGTATAAGGTGCTTCTCCTCCTGAAATATCTAAAGAAATGGCTCCATCATTTGCACCATAACAAGTAGGATTCTTTTTATTTACTTCAATCTTTAACCCTCCTGGTTGTCCGATTGTAATATTCCCTGTTGCTTCGCACCCTCTAGCATCTGTAACAAACACCAAATGGTTCCCTGCTATTAAGTTTTCTGCCATGTTAGTGGTTGCTCCATTAGACCACTGGATATTATAAGGAGGTATTCCTCCTGAAATAGCTACAGTTGCAGTTCCATCATTTCCTGTATCACAAGAAATTTCAGTGGCAGATAACGATAATGTAAGTAATTCTGGCTCCTCAAAGTTAAACAATACATCAGTTGGGTTGATTAATTGTAAACTTTCATAAATACCTATTACAACACCCCTACTATCTTCTACATTTAAAGCATATTCCCCTGTCGATAAATCAGTGGCTATTGGGTTGTTTTGATTCAAATCCTCATATATTCCATTACTGTTTTTCTTTTTCCAATAATATATATACGATTGCCCTGTACTAAAAGGTAACCCTCCAGTTACGCTCGCCTTTAAAGCACCATCCGCATAAGGATTATTAAATGTATTATTCTGATTACATGAAATTGGCTTTTCAATGCTAATAGTAGCTTCTATAGGATCGTATAAAATAAACTCTTCTTCTATATGGGTACACCCTTGTTTTGTAGTAGCTGAAACATAATTTGCATCTTCAATCGTTAAATGATAAATCCCCTTCGGTATGTTATTCATTTTTATTTGAAATTTACCGTTTACAATACTTGTTTCAGTTTGTCCATTCAATATTGTTCCCTTTTCATCCTGCCAATAATAAGTATAACTATCGTCAGCAAAAGAAGTTCCTCTTTCTATTTCGGCTTGTATCCAACCATCAGATGCTCCTCCAGTAGAAGGTGTAGCAAAAGAAGTATAATTTATACTTATAGGTTTTTTTGGTTGGTTTATTAAAATACTTCCCGTTACTTGACAGCCTCTTGCATCTGTAACCGTAACGCTATACTCTCCTTTTGTTAGGGAATTTATTTGTGCTACTTTGTTTCCTCTTTCCCACTCGATGTTATATGGAGGTATTCCTCCTTTAATAATTGCTTTTGCCCAACCATCACTACCTTCGTAACAATACACATCTTGCTTTTCAAAAGTTAATTCCAGCAATGGTGGTTCTTCAAAGTTATAAATTATATCTGTTGGGGTTTCTAATACATTGTTTTTATATACACCTAAAATAATACCATTAGCATCTTCAATATTTACTGCATAATTTCCTGCATCTAATCCGCTTGCTATATTTGATGTTTGTGTAGTCAATATTGTCCAAACCCCTGGACTTGTTTCTTTTTTCCAAGTATAGTAATAAGGTAAACCATTATTTTCATTGGGTTGTAGTTTTATCCCTCCTTCAGCTATTACTTCTATAACGCCATCAGAAAATGGGTCTCCGTAACTATTACTACTATTACATGAAATAGGTTTTCTTAATTCAACACTTGCTTTTAACGGTTCGGGGTCATCAATATAATATTCACTTTCAATTACAGTACACCCCTTTTTATCAACTGCCAAAGGGTAGTTTTTATCTTGAATTGTTAGCTTATATGTTCCCTCTCCTATACTATTTAAGGTTAATTCATAACTCCCCGTATTAGAACTTGAAGTTACCTGAGTATTTAAATTATTTCCATTCGCATCTTGCCATTTATATGTATAAGAACTATCGTTTAAAGGAGTCCCTCCTGTTATTGTAGCTTTAATCCACCCATTTGTAGCACCAGCGAATGTTGGTTCAAAAAAGTTATAATTTATATTAATAGGATTCTGAGGTTCTTCAATTGTTATTGTTTCTTGAGCTTGACATCCTTTTTCGTCGGTTACCTCAATAGTATAATTACCAGCTACTAAGTTTGATATATCTTCTGTAGTTTCTCCTGTACTCCAAGAGATGGTGTAGTTCCCCGTTCCTCCTGTTATTGTAGTGTTTATAGCTCCATCTGTCCCTTGATGACAAAATACATCTTGTTTAGTGTATGTTATTTTTAATAATTCTGGCTGTTGTAGCTCGTATTCTTTATCTGTTGGAGTCACTAATGTATTATTGTTATAACTTCCTATAATTATTCCATTAGCATCTTCAATATTAACTGCATATTCTCCTGCTCCTCTATTTTCAAGTACATTTCCTGTTTCTCCAGGTATGATTTGATAAACACCTGACGCATCTTTCTTTTTCCAAGTGTATTTATACTTGTATTTACCTCGTATAAGTGGCCTAAAAGGGACTCCTCCTGAAGCTATAGCTGTAAGCTCTCCATCGCTAGATGGGCCTCCGTAAATATTATTACTATTACAAGAAATGGAATTTGTTTCTTCTATTTTCAACGTTAATTTTGGAGGTTGCTGTAAGGTATATTCAGCATTAACTATCGTACACCCTTCTTTATTTGTAGCTTTATTATAATTTGCATCTGTTATAGTTAAGCTATATTTTCCTGCAATTGCATTTTCCAAAGTTAGGTACCACCCGTCGGCATTTACAATATCACTAAAGGTATTCCATGTAGTACCATTTTCATGTTTCCACGTAAAATTATACTTTCCATTAGGTAATGGAGTTCCTCCTGTGATTTCGGCACGGATTCTTCCATCTGAAAACCCAAAAGCTGTTGGTTGTTCTTCATGTACAAAATTTATTTTTACAGGTGAATTGGGTTCATTAACTATTACAGGGGCTTTTTTTTCTTCTCCTAAGCCTATAATGTTTCCTGCTCCATCTCTTACGGGCACTTTAGCGATACAATTATTAGCATCTTTTATTTGAACAATATAATCTCCGGCTGATTTTCCTGTGATAACTTCTGTAGCTTCTCGTTTTACGTTTGGAAAGGTTCCTGTATAAGTTGCTAAGTTTTTAAATTCAATCCAATCACTATCTAAAACAGGACTTGTATCTCCTTCCTCTCGTAATAAATATTTATACTTTTTTCTGTCTTGCCCGCCACTAACTTTAATAGTAATGGCACCGTCACTACCTCCATGACACCATGCTTCAGTTGCAGTGACTGAGAACTCTATGGGATTGGGTTCATCTATGGCAAAATCTTTTTCATGTGTATTTCCTCCTGTATAAGTGGAAGCTCCATTAATATATCCTGTCAACTCTACACGAAAATTACCACTGGGTAGCCCTTTCCCTATTTTAGAACTAAACGTAAACGAATTATCAGTCTCTAAATCCCCTTCGCCTATGTTGGAATATGAATCAACATTTTCATAAATAGGGTTACCATCTTTATCTACATCTATTTGGTTATTTAAATCTACAATATTAATACTTAGAAGCTCATTAGGTAATATAGCTCTGTCAAAATTTATTTTTACACTACCATCTTCCTCTTCATAACAACTGATATCCATAGGTTCTACTGACATTATATGAGGTGCCCCCTTTAAATATGTAAATTGGATAACATTTGAAGTATTGCCCTTATATTGTTTAAGTAATTCAGGATAATATTCATTATACAAATTATTAAAGTTTGTATTAAATTTATCTTGACATAAATTACGTGCTTGTTCCATACACCTGAAATACTCTAGAATATTCCCAATAAAAAAACCGCATTTAATCTGCTCATTTTTGATACAATCATTATAAATAGGTATAGATTCCACGTAGGCATTTCTTCTTGCTATTTGACTTGCTAAATTACTCCCTGTATTACAGTTAGTTTCTACCCAAACTGATACTGTTTTTCCAAAATCTAGGTCTGTTAAAAAGTCTTCTCCTTTTATATTTAATCTATTTATATTATTGAATGAGCTAGGAATTGTTCTTGAGCCTCCATTTCCTACTTTATATTTCCAATTATAATGATTGTTATCTAATACATTAGGTAGATTAATTTTTAGGTAACTTGTTTCATCTAAGTATAAAGGACTTTTTACCTCTTCTATAGATGTTACTGGTCTTGAATTAATCGAAACTTGTTTCAACTGATGTCCTAATTCACTTTCAAATCGATTAAAACAATTACTATTTACAGGTATCGAAGTATTTATATTTCTTGGTCCACCATCACAACTAAAAGTGGTTTCCCACCTATTTATTTCATGAAAAAGCACTTCTGTTATAACATTACTTTTACTATATTCTACTACATGGGTAAAAGAATCTCTATATCTTCTTCCACTCCATACAGTCTGTATTCTTCCATCCTCATACTTTACTTTAATACTTCGTAATCCGAAAATATCTCCACATGCATTAGGGTCAATATAGACATATCCACTAATTGTCAACTCGTATTTAGCTTCTCCTCCTAAGTTTATCTGTGAAAATATTCTACTGGTAGTTAGTATCAATAAAAAAAGAATTATAACCTTTTTCATTTTCTAAAATTTTATTTCAATAGTTTTTACTTTAGCATAGCCTCCTTTTTTTAGTGTAGCACGTATATGATATATATATATTTCGTTAGGGCTTACTTCTTTATCTATAACTGTTCTTATGTTAGCTGGTAAAATACGCCAAGTACTTGGTTGTTTTTCTTTCAGTTGCTTGTAAATAGTATACTCAGCTATTTCATCTTTATTCGCTCTCCAAAAAAGTTCTATATGATTTGTTTCTCTATTCACCACATAATCCAATCCCTTTATATATTCTTTTGGAGCTAAGTTGACCATCTCAATAGTTAAGGGAGTTGAAGGAAGCGAAGTCAATCCACTTTTATCAATCGCTTTGATATGATATCGATACCTATTATTTGTTTCTAATTGAGTATCTATATATTGATGTATTGTATCATAAGTACTAAATACAGTTTCTAACTCCTTCTTTTCGGTAAGATTCTCTCGTAACAAAATATGTGTTGCATTTTCTTCTGAAGAAGGTATCCATTCTATTATGATTTTTCCTTCTTTTATTTTATATCCTGAAAAAACAGGAGCAGTTGGAGGAATTACATCTGGTTTTTCTAATACCAACACTTCTGATTTTTCGGAATGATTGTGACGCTTATCAACAGCTACTATACTATAAAATACCTCAGCATTTAAATTTTTTACTGTTACGGTATCTATAAAACTATTTTGGCTTATAGGTGATACTGTTATTTGTGAAGGTTCTTCATCTTTTAAAAAACCTCTAAAAACTCGATATCCTAAAAAATCAGGTTCTATATTTTGTTTCCAAGTGATATGAACTACACCTAAACTATCTATTTCCCCCTTTAATTCTGTAGGTATAGCCGGAGGAATCCTATCTAAAGGTTGTATCAATTTTGAAAACGATGTTTTTTCTTGTTTTGGGTCTTTTCCTATAGCCTTAATTTTAACATAATTTGATGCTTGTAATTTGGAATACGTAAGCTTACGTTGTTGCGGAGAAATGTTATCTACAGCCACAACATATGGGCCTTTATCAACTGGAGCTATGAGTAGTTGAAATTTTTCTAACAGTGTTTCTCCCTTTTTAGGAAACTCCCAAGTAATTATTGCTTCATTGGTGTTTTTGGTAAGTTCTACATCGTAAACTCTTGGTGTATAAGGTAAAATAGGTTTTCCTACTCCTGAAATTATTGTAGAATACAACCCTTTTTCTCCAAATGGAGAGATTCCGTTAACTCTATAATAATACGTCTTCGTATTGTTCGCTAAGGAATCAATATAAAACATACGTTTAGCTGGGGCTTCAGGTTTATCGTTCAAATTGACCAAAGGCTCTTTGCTTAACGATGTAAAGTTTATACCATCCTCTGAACGTTCTAAATTATAAGAAGTATATATTGTTTTAAACAATTGATACTCCCATGTTAGAATTACATTTTTATCTCCAAAAATCCCTTGAAAATCTATCGGAGCCGGTAATGGCTCGTATTCTTTAATACTAGCTATGGTAGCAGTTCCTTTTATTTTAACAGTTTCTGAAGTATTCTCTATAATTGTAGGTTTAATTTTATACACATACTTTTCATGGAGTTTTACATCTGTATCTTCAAAACCCCATCCTGCTTTTTTTGCTGCTTCAAAACTCATATCAGCCGCTAATAAAGAGAATGAAAAACGTTGTTCATTCTCATTCACTAGATTATAAATATCTGCTAGTTGCCCTTCGCTTCCTCCTTCTATAAAAAAACTTTCACCAAATAATGCTTGTGCAATAATAGCTGCATTGTTATCTTTCTCTACAATTTCTTGCCAAGTTTCAATAGGGTCTGCTTGTATCTTTTTTGCCCATACTTTTTCTAAACTTGGTAATCGTTTTCCATCACGAGAAAGCACGTATTTTTCTAATGTAAAACCACTTTTGTTTGTCTTTTTCCAAGCATTTGCTGTAGTTGCAGCCCAACGTAATAAAATTTTATCTTCTTGTACCCTAGCAAGTATTTGTATATTTGGGTCATTTATAATTTCATTTCTTTGAGCTAAAGAACTCATAGGAAGCAAAAAACTCATAGCTACGAAAAACAATATCTTACAGACAATAAACTGTTTTTTCATGTTCTTTTATCTTTTTTTAAACCTCTAATTAATATTTTAAATTACTACCTAAACTTATTAGGGTTTTTAAATTTATATATAACGCTGGTTCCTTTTATTCCACTTGGTAACGTGTAAAACAATTCAGTTTTATAATCCCCATACCTCATAAATAAGTAATTCTTATCTAAAAACTCCAATACTGGATTCCCATCATCGATAATTCCATCACTATAATCATTTACTATTTGTGATTGTATATCTATCCAATCTTGTTTGTATACATACCCTAAATTATACCTGAAAGGGAATGTCGTTTCTAACATATTTTTATTTACTTCGTACTCTGCGTTACTTATATAAGTATTTAACAATGGAAGTGCATATTTTGGAGGTGCTCCCAACTCATTTTCGTCACGTCTTTTTACTCGGTAACCTCCTAATGGATATTTTGCATACAATGGTGGATTTATATCTTTTTCAAAATAATCGTCTTGTAAAGTTGCTTCTATATTTACTAAAGGAACATTATCTGTGTAGCTTGTTCCTAACAGTTCTACTATATCAAACGGCTCATGATTCTCTATTCTATTGCTTAAATAAATAACATCTGAATAAATTTTACCCCAATTATAATTGGTTGTTTTTATTGAGTTTATTTTATTTCTAAAGGTTTTATATTTTGAAGTACTAAAATCGTAAGCTAACCTTTCTATTTCTCCATCTTTAGAAATATTCTCCGCTTTATTTTGCTGTACCTTCACAGAGTTATCTTCACTATCATTTCCTAAATCCACATTTTGATAAGTACTGTTATCATTACTTACATTATTCTTTGTTTTTGGTTTACTTACAATACTTAAATGATAATTAGATGATTGCACTACATTAGGTAAATCATACACAAGTACATTATCTGATGTATTGTAATTAAACTCATATTTAGAAGGTAGCTCGCCTTCTTTTTCATAAATTAAATAACTATTCCATTGTGCATCATCGAATAGGTAATCTTGCCCTCTTTTTAGTTGAATATATCCCTTATCATATTCTTTCTCTAAAAAATATTTTTGATCTAAAACAGGGTATGCATAGGTTATATTATGTAATGGAATTACTGTTGGTGCTCCTCCTGTTACAAAAGTTCTTTCTTCTTTTTCAATAGCTTTTTTTCCATCTATCATTATTGTTTTAAAGACTCCTTTTACTTTTTCTTTAAAACTTACTTCTACCTCAACGGTTAATTCTTCATTCGGCGGTAAAATATCAGTAGAAATAAAGTTGGCTCTATCTTTATAATTAGACCACTCAATATTTCCTTCTATTTCTTTCCCTTTATGTAGTATTCTATATTTTTCAAGAATAATCTTGTATGTTTTATCTCCTTCATCTTCCGGTATTATAATAGGTTCTCCTACTTTCATACTAAAAGTAGCCTGAGGTATAGCAAATACATCTACATCTTTACCTCCATCATCTGGAGTAACGTCTGTTATTATTTTCAGTCCTCCAAGTGGTGATGCATCTTCAAATACACATTCTTCTCCTAATGTTAATTTAAACCTAAATCTCCCTTTAATCAATCCTCCTAAAACGTTAAAATGCCCTCCAACATAACCTCTCATCCATACAGGGTTTGGAGCTTTTGCTTGCAACAATACTGCTGCGCCAGCTTTTATAATCGGTATTTTTTTACTTATAAAAAATAATTTAACATGAATCCCTAACTCCCCTTGTAAGTACACATACGCCTGTCCGTTAGCATACCATCCATTAATTCCTACTTGATCTCCTGTATTTGAACATTTTGCCTCCCCATAATCTTTCAACATAATATCAAAACCAGCCCCTGCTTGAAAACGAGCATAAAAAATTAAAAAACGTAAGTCTCCTGTATCGATAGAGATATCTGCTCCAAAAGCAAATCCTCCCCCATTACTTAAACTATTTTCATCTCGCATATAATCAAGTTCATTGACATCAACTCCTAAAATTTCAGCAACTATAGGTGGAGGTGGTGGTGACCCCGGTAGTTTAGATCCTACCATAAAATACCCTCCTGATTCTACACTTACAGGACCAACACCTATACGCAACCCTAAACGATCTTCTGGTGTACCTATATATATATACCAATCTTCTGGTGAAAAGTGCAACACCGCCCAACCTGCTCTACCTCCTGTTCCTCTACCTTCAACAAAACCACCAGCTACATTTACATAAGCATCTAACTCACCGTGAAGCACATCATTTTGAAAGTCATAGGTAATTCCAACTTTGGCACTAATAGCCATCTTACCTGTTGGTGTTTGTGGAAAATCTCCAGAAGCTTTATTTAAGAGGTTTCTTCCTGTCCAAGAATTATCTATATTCTCTTTAGTTACCCCTAAAAATTTTTCTTTGGCTACAGTATTTTCCTTCAGTTTTGACATTAACTCACTTACTTTTCCCATTCCTGGAATTTCCACCCCCATAAGTGTTGCTTGCCCATAAAAGCCTAAAAAGTCAACACCTCCTTTACTGTTAAAAACTATTTCGAATCCCGCTCCTCCTTTTACTAATTCTTTCTTAACAGCATTAAACATTACCATAGCTTTAACTCCTAACCCAACCTTACTATCTGGAACATAGCCTATACCTGAAGGTGAAAAAGAAGATGAAAAATCTGTACGCTTCATTCGATAAGAAGCCCCCCCCGAAAAACCTTCTAAATTCAATATTCCTGACCCTGTTCCTGGAGGTAAATTATCCACCATAGCTTCAAATTGCCAATACCTAAAAGTAGTTTTCCCGAAAACCCCTTTAGCTTCTACCTTAATTCCATTTCCTGACTTAAACTCAGCCTTCAAATTAGCTGCAAAACCGTTACCATACTCTGGATCGTCATTCATTAATGTTAAGTTTCCCTCCATAGAAAAACCTCCTAAGTCAGCTTTTAAGGCTATAGCATTAAGCTCTATTTCCTGAAACTTCCACTTTTGCCTGTAGTTTTCTTCCTCATAAGCTCCTATAATACCTAAACTAGTTTTTGCCGCAAAACCATTATTTTCTCCCATTAGGTTAATCCCTAAGTCAAAATATAAATTTGCATTCGTTTTATTTGCTGTAATCCCTATATTTTCTATAGAAACTGGAAATCCAGCTAGAGCTACCTTATCACGATACCCCATATAATCAACCGAAAAAACTGGACTTTCAGTCTGTAAAACTAAGTTTTGAAAAACAATTCCTTTAAATTCAACTAATTTCTTTTTACCTGAATTATCTACTAGCGAATCTCCTTCGTTTTCTAAACTTTTTACTTGATTTGCACTAATTGCCAAACGACCATGTAACGTTGCTTTAGGTTTGAATTTACCTTCCTTAACTTTTAATTCAATAGCACTATTAGGCAATAGTTCTCCTTTAGCTTTCCATATATTAAAATCAATAATAGAATCATTACGTACATTCAACAAATATTCTTCTTCTGAGATAATACCTGTATATCTTAAACCTAGTTTTTCATTTTTCTTTTCAGATTTTGAAATAGGTAACTGAATACGTCCATCAAAAGATGCCCCAATTAATTTATTTGCTGCTAATGACACTTCTATTTTATCTAAAGAATATGCCCAAGCTTTTTCTTTATTGGTTCTCCCTTCATTTAATGGAAAAATGTTTTCTGCATAAAAAGAACCTGAAACTCCATGACCGTCAATTAATAAGTTATGAGCTCCGAAAGCTATTCTCTTACCTCCTTTAGAAATAGTTTTTGAAGTTTTAAACTCTTTAGGTAGTTTTACATCTAACGTGTTTACATAAACTCCTCTCCAAATATTTTGATTTGGTAGTAATAATCCGTTTTTATGATAATGTTCGGGGAATTTAACACTAGGAGAGTTTCGTAGGTCACTAAAATCTAGAACAGCTTCATTTAAATAGAATTGAAAATTACCATCATAATCTTTTTTATTTCTCTTTTTAGCTAAAACAAAAGGTTGTAGACTTATTCCGACCAATAAATCGTTCCAATCTGAAGCAATAGCTTTAAAAGCTCCTTTTACACGATAAGGTACTTGGAGCGTTTGCGTTCCGTTTTCTGTTTCTACTTTATAAGGAACTTTTGTTTTTCCTTCATTTACTTCTCCATTTTCTTCTAAAGGTACAATCAATTCTCTTGAAAACTCAACTTCTCCTTCTATCCCTAACTCTTTAACACCATCACAATTAATGGTTACATATGTTTTATTTTGCGTTACACCTGTTCTATAATCAAACCCTCCTTTTAAAGTTAACATCCATTTGCCTCCATTAAAAGGTATATGCATATCTCCTAACAATACTAAGTTAGCATCTCCGATAATACCTCCATCATGCGATAACTTAACATTATTAGCTCCAAAAAACAGCTCTACAGGATAACCGTTTTCATTAGTTTGCGGCAAACGTACCCTTGCAAAAACAGTTAACTCTGTATAGTCTTTGTAAATGTTAGCTTGTGTTATCCCTATGGCATATTGAATATTCTCTCTAGTATGCTTAACACCAACTGGAAGTTCTTTTATATCTTCATTTGAAAAATTGTCTACCCAAGACTCATGCTTTTCAATTTGTTCAAATGAAGCTAGCGCTTTATCTCTATCATTAACTACAAGCGAAGAAGCTGGATACCATTTTTTAATATTGGGCCAAGAAAATTCTTTTGCCTTTGGTGAAGTCTCTATTTCATAAGTTTCTTTTAATAAAGAATTAGAAAAAGAGTTTATTGGCTTAACTTTTAAGCTATCTTTTATTGTTTCTTTAACAGCATTATAGCCTTCTGATGCAATCGTTATCTGAACAGTAAACAACCACAAAAGAAAGAAAATAGCAATTTTCTTTAACATAGTTTTTTATATAGTAGACTTAATCTTTTATTCCCCTTTAATAGTCTGCAAATTAAGTGAAAAATGTAATCACAACAAAGCTTTTTTACCTTATAATACTTTTTTATATAAAAACCACTTAAAATACTGTTAATTTTTATTAACAAATTAAATTTATGTATAAAGAATTTTAAGTCTTAAAAAAAGAATTCTCTATACTATAATAAACTTTGCTTGACAAGCAAAAACATTTATACAATAGCAATACAAATCCTTCTAAAAAAAGCCCGCTAATTGTGATAAACTATGCACACTAAAATTTATACTCCTCCCTTTAAGTTTATAAAAGTAACGGTGTCAAATTGCTGTTCTAAAAAATCAATTGCACGTTGGCTACGTACTCCTGATTTACAGTACACTATTACAGGTTTTTCGGTATTTATTTCATCATATCGTTGAGCAAGCTCTCCTAAAGGGATATGTTGTCCTCCAATATGGTGGTGCTCTCGTTCCCAATCTTCACGAACATCTAATAAATTATAGAATGTTAGATTATTTTGTAACTCCTCTAAAGTTATTTCGTGGGTCGCTGTTTTAATTCCACAAAAGAATTCATAATCGTTATCTAACTCTGTTACCTCAGCTTTATCAGTTCTTTCAAACTTTAATATCATTTGACGCATGCTTAATGTATCATACATCAATAATTTATTAGCTAACACCTCCCCTATTCCACAAATAATCTTAATAACTTCATTTGCTTGTAAACTTCCTATAACTCCAGGTAACACACCTATTACACCAATTTCTGAACAATTGGGTGATTCTTCTGGTTTGGGTGGTGTTGGATATAAACATCGGTAAGTAGCACTTCCTTGATAATTAAACACACTTACTTGTCCTTCAAACTTAAAAATAGCCCCATACACCAATGGCTTTTGTGTTAATACCGCTGCATCGTTGGTTAAATAGCGTGTTTCAAAATTATCGCTACCATCTACAATTACATCATATTTCTCAAATAATGAAATAGCATTCTGATTTGTTAATTTTTCTTTATACACATGAAATTGAACAAAAGGGTTCAATTTAGATAAACGATTTGCTGCTGTTTCCGCTTTAGACTTTCCTATATCATCTATCGTATATAAAACTTGACGCTGTAAATTACTTTGATCTACTATATCATCATCAATAATTCCAATCGTCCCAATACCTGCTGCCGTTAAATATTGTAATACAGGACATCCTAATCCACCAGCCCCTATAACTAATATCTTGGCTTGTTTTAGTTTTAATTGTCCTTCTTCCCCTATTTTATCGAGAATTAAATGACGGTTGTATTGTTTTTGTTCTTCTTTTGTTAGCATTTGGTTATTAGCTATTCGCTTTTGGCTATTAGTATTTATTTTACAACTTTATTTTCTTAACCTTGAGTATAATACATTTAACATTTTTCTTATTGAAATTATTTCTCTATTTAAATTTTCATTGTCTTCGTACGACAAATAATTCAATTCACTTGCAAATTCTAGAAGGTACTCAACCTCAGCTGATGAACCTGATGCTATATTAACAAAATAAGCAAATTCTTTTTCTGTATTTCTACTAACTCCTTCAACAATATTCGTTGGAACTGATAATGAAGCTCTTCTTAATTGTGAGGTTATTCCATATATTTCTTCTTTAGGAAAGCCTTTAGTTAACTCGTACACTTTTAATGCTAGCTCATGTGATTTTTTCCACACTTCAAACTTTCGATAATTTCTCATAGCTTTTTTATTTGTTTTTCAATCTTAATCATTACCTCAAAAAACCAAGTGCTAACAGCTAAAAGCCAATCTTTCCAAACTGCTCCCAATCTTTCCAAACCACTTCTAACCCTTGACCTTTTAGCATCTGTACAATTTCTTCTGTACTTCGTTCGTCTGAAATTTCAAATTGCTCTAACGATTGTGGTTCAACACTATATCCTCCAGGATTTGTCTTTGACTCTGCACTTATTGAGGTTGCCCCTAAATTAACAATATTATTCCTAAAAACTTCACTTTCTCGGGTAGACATTGACAGTTCTACATCTTCATCTAATAATCTAAACGCACAGATTAATTGTACCAAATCTGCATCCGTCATTTCTACTTTGGGTTCTAATCCTCCTGAATGTGGTCTCAAGCGTGGAAATGAAATAGAATACTTCGTTTTCCAGTAGGTTTTTTGTAAATATTTTAAGTGTAATGCTGTAAAAAAGCTATCAGCTCGCCAATCTTCCAGTCCAAATAAAGCTCCTAATCCTATTTTATGAACACCTGCTTTCCCCAATCTATCAGGGGTTTCTAAACGATACTCAAAGTTTGATTTTTTCCCTTTCGGATGATGTTTTTTATACTCTTGTTTATGATAGGTTTCTTGATATACCAATACGGCATACAACCCATTCTCAATTAACAATTCATATTCATCTTGATCTAAAGGTTGAACTTCAATAGTAATATTTGAAAATTGTGAACGAATGAGCTGAATCGCGTTTTTGATATAATCAACTCCCACTGTTCTGTTAGCTTCCCCAGTAACTAACAAAATATGATCGTAGCCTTTTTTCTTTAAAAAAGCAACTTCTTTTAATATTTCATCGTCGGTTAATGTTCTTCTCGGAATTTTGTTTGTAAAACTGAATCCGCAATACGTACATATATTCTGACACTCGTTACTCAAATACATTGGAGCATACATTTGAATGGTATTTCCAAATCGCTTTTTAGTAAGCATGCGACTCCTTTGCGCCATTTGCTCTAAAAATGGTTTTGCTGCAGGAGAAATGAGCGCTTTAAAATCTTCCAAATCGAGTTTATCCTTAGATAAAGCACTTTCAACATCAACGGATGTTTTATTGAAAATGCTTTGTAAAGTTTCATCCCAATTGTATTGATTAAATATGGTTGTAAATGTTTTACACATCTTTTAATTTTTATTCGTCATCGTAAGCGAAGCGAAGAAATCTTTATTTTTTTAGGTTCTCAGCAAACAGATTACTTCGTCCTTTTCTCCTCGTAATGACGTTATACTAACTTAAAAAACTCGTTAATGGGCTACTTGCTTCTGCTTGTTTTCTTACGGGAGCTAATTTTGCTTCATATGCCATTCTTCCTGCTTCAACTGCCATCTTAAAAGCTTGTGCCATCGCTACCGGATTTTGTGATACCGCAATAGCTGTGTTTACTAAAACAGCATCAGCTCCTAATTCCATAGCATATGCCGCATGCGAGGGTGCTCCAATACCAGCATCTACAACTACTGGAACATTAGATTGTTCTATAATGATTTCTAAAAACTCCAACGTCTTCAATCCTTTATTACTTCCAATGGGCGCTCCTAAAGGCATTACACATTGTGTTCCTACTTCTTCTAATCGCTTACATAAAACCGGATCTGCATGAATGTAAGGCATCACTACAAAACCTTTTTTCACCAATTCTTCCGCAGCTTTTAAGGTTTCGATAGGATCAGGTAATAAATATCTTGGGTCTGGATGTATTTCTAATTTTACCCAATTCGTTTCCAAAGCTTCTCTAGACAATTCAGCTGCAAACACTGCTTCTTTTGCTGTACGAACTCCCGAAGTGTTTGGTAATAAATTGATTCTTGAGTGGCTTAAATGTGATAAGATATCATCATCTTCATTTTGAACATCTACTCTTTTTAAAGCAACTGTTATCAATTCACTTTCTGATGCTAGCAAAGCCTCTTTCATTAATTGTGAGGAACTGAATTTTCCTGTTCCTGTAAATAATCGTGAGGTAAATGTTTTATCGGCTATTGTTAAGTTGGTATTCATTATTGCTAATTTATTGCGCTCCTATTTTGTACACTTGTTCATTGGTACTTGGAGCTTTTAAAATTTTATGAAATGTAGGAATCGAGTTGAAATTTTGTGTAATTGCTCCTGAAACAGCGACTCCATATACTCCTGTGTTTATAACTTCAGATACGTCTTCTATAGTAATTCCTCCAATGGCTATTATTGGAGTGGTTGTTTTCAACTCTTCTAAAAGCATCTGGTAGCCAGTAGTCCCTAAAACTGGACTCAAATTCTTTTTAGTTTCAGTAAACTGATAAGGACCTAAACCAATATAATCTACTTTTTTCTCTAGTAGCATTTTACAATCTTCTAAAGTATTTGCTGTTCCTCCTACGATATATAAATCACCTAAATACTCTTTTGCTTTTAACGGACACGTATCTGTTTTTCCTAAATGAACTCCATCTGCTTTGATTTCTTTAGCTACTTTGTAATAATCGTTTATGATTAAACGAGTTTGAAAATGACTCGTAATTTCTCTCGCTTTTTGAGCTGTTTTTAAAATAGTTTTCGGATCCAGATTCTTTAATCGGAGTTGTACCCACTCTGCTCCAGAAGCACAAGCTCTTTGAACATTTTCTAAGTGTTCTTCTGGAGTTTTCCCTTGAGTTATATAGTGTAATTTACTTATCATGTATAGTTGTGCTCTCCTAAGAGCGTTTTATTAGAGTTTAAAAATTGTTCTGTATACCATTTGGCATTTGTACATGCATCTTCTAAAGAAAGTTGTTTGGCTATGTTTGAAGCTAAAGCTGAAGACAACACACAACCGCTTCCATGCTTTTCAAAAACGGATGTAGCTTTCGGTGGAATATTCAATTGTACTATCTTACTGTGATATACTTCATCCCATCCTTTTTTATCTTCTCTATGTCCTCCTTTTAAATAGATATTGGTCTTTTCTGAAATGAATTCAATGGTTTCTTCAATCGATTTATTAGAAAACAAAACTTTGATTTCATCATAATTTGGAGTGATAAAATCACAATGTTGCAATACTTCTTCAAACACCTTTATATTCTCTTCGGAATGAAAATCAAATCCAGCACTGGCTTTTAAAATAGGATCCAATACTATTTTTATGGATGAATTGTATTTTTTTAGTGTTTGAACAACCTCCAATAATACATTCCAAGATTGGATGATTCCTATTTTTGCTACTGATATTTCAAAGCGTTCAAATAAAGTTTCTATTTGACTGATGATGGTTTCTTTATCAATCCAAACACAGTCTTTAAAATCGATGTCATTTTGAACTGTAACTGCTGTACATACCGATAATCCATATAACCCATGTGCTTCAAAAGTTTTAATATCCGAAGTCAATCCTGCTCCACTTGACGGATCAAATCCTGCAATCGTTAGTATGTAAGCTTGTTGTTTCATTTTTTATTAATATGCTTTCTTTTGATAAAAAGATTACTTCTTCATATACTTCTCGTAATGACGCTTGATATTTTTAAAGCTTTCAACTGGGGTTTCTGTATTCCAAACTCCTCCTAACACACCTATTCCTTGAAAACCTAACTCTAAGGTTTTTTGAATGGTATCAGTATTAATTCCGCCCATACCTATAATGGTTTTATCAATATGATTTACATCAAAACCTCTTCCTTCGTATCCTTTCTTTGAAATAGAAGAGAAAACAGGACTTAATAAATGGTAATCAAATTCGATGTCGCAATTCGCTAGAACTGAAGGTTCATGAAAAGAGCTACTCATCGTTTTTCCTATCATGTTTAATCCTATAAAATATTCGCTTCCATTCTCTAAAGCATCAATTCTTTTTTGCTCTTGAAAATGAATTCCTTTTAGGTTGAATTCATTAATGAGTTTATGAAAATAATGAGTAACTATTCTATCATGATACTTTTCATCTATCTTATTCAAATAAGCTACATGCTCCTCGTAATTCTTATCAGGTTTTCTGAAATGATAATATTCCAATCCTTCTTTAAATAATTGTTGAAGGATTTCAATCTCATTTGGAATATCTTTTTCTGGAGCTATTAAAACAATCATATAGTGAATTTTAAATTATGAATTACGAATTTAGAAATTGTCAACTCGTAATTCATAATTCTAAGTTTAGGTTTTATAGATAAACTTCTGAACCTTTGTCTTTAAACTCTTTAGATTTTTCCTCCATTCCTTTTGCAAATACTTCGTCTCCTTCCACTTTATTTTCTGCTGCAAAGTCACGTACTTCCTGCGATATTTTCATAGAACAGAATTTTGGCCCACACATAGAGCAAAAATGTGCAATTTTAGCTCCTTCTGCTGGTAAGGTCTCATCGTGATATTCTCTAGCTAATTCTGGGTCCAATCCTAAATTGAATTGATCTTCCCAACGGAACTCAAAACGTGCTTTACTTAAAGCATCATCTCTGTGTTGCGCTCCCGGATGTCCTTTTGCTAAATCCGCTGCATGGGCTGCTAATTTATAAGTAACTACTCCTGTACGTACATCTTCTTTATTAGGTAACCCTAAATGTTCTTTTGGTGTTACATAACACAACATGGCACAACCAAACCAACCAATCATTGCCGCTCCAATTCCTGAAGTTATATGGTCGTATCCTGGAGCAATATCCGTAGTTAAAGGCCCTAAAGTATAAAACGGAGCTTCATCACAAGCTTCCAATTGCTTATCCATATTTGCTTTAATCATATGCATTGGCACGTGACCTGGACCTTCTATAAAGCATTGTACTTCATGTTTACGTGCTATTTTTGTTAGCTCCCCTAACGTTTCTAATTCAGCAAATTGCGCTTCATCATTCGCATCGGCAATACAACCTGGTCGTAAACCATCTCCTAACGAAAAAGCAACATCATAAGCCTTCATAATTTCACAAATTTCTTCGAAATGAGTATATAAAAAGCTCTCTTTATGGTGTGCTAAACACCATTTTGCCATGATAGAACCTCCTCTTGATACAATCCCTGTAATACGTTTTGCCGTCATAGGCACATAACGTAAACGAACTCCTGCGTGAATCGTAAAGTAATCTACTCCTTGCTCAGCTTGTTCAATTAAAGTATCTCTAAAAATTTCCCAAGTTAAGTCTTCAGCAATCCCATTTACTTTCTCTAAAGCTTGATAAATAGGTACGGTTCCTACAGGTACAGGTGAATTACGGATAATCCACTCTCTAGTTTCATGAATATTTTTACCTGTAGATAAATCCATAATATTATCAGCACCCCAACGACATGCCCAAACTGCTTTTTCTACTTCTTCTTCTATTGATGAGGTGGTAGCTGAATTTCCAATATTCGCATTGATTTTCACCAAGAAATTACGACCTAAAATCATTGGTTCTGCTTCTGGGTGATTGATATTTGATGGAATAACTGCTCGTCCTCTTGCTACCTCTTCTCTCACAAATTCAGGAGTAATTTTTGCAGGAATACTTGCTCCGAAATCTTGCCCTGGATGTTGTTTAGATAAACGTGTTATTTCGTCTATTCGCTGGTTTTCACGAATGGCAATATATTCCATTTCAGGAGTAATAATTCCTTTTTTTGCATAATGTAACTGTGTTACATTTTGTCCTTTTTTAGCTCTCTTAGGTTTATGCTTTAAGTTAAATCGTAAATGGTCTAAACTTTTATCATTTAAACGTTCGTTACAATAATTCGAAGTAAATTCATTTAATTCTTCTACATCTCCTCTCTCTATAATCCATTCTTCTCGAATACGTTCTAATCCATTATGAATATTAATCTCTTTATTGGGGTCTGTATAAGGACCTGAAGTATCGTATACTGTAACTGGCTCATTAGGTGTTCTTTTTTTAGTCATCGAATCCACGGTATCACTCAATTCAATTTCGCGCATTGCTACTTTTATCTGTGGATGAATTTTTCCTTGAACATATATTTTTTTGGAGTTCGGAAATGGTTGTCTTGTTACACCATCTTGTTTTGGAGCTGTATCTTTTTTCTTCATTTTAAGGTTGTTTGTTTATAATTTGAATTTTGTTTGCTGAAAATATTATCCTCCTTGTGTAGATTTAATGATTAAAACTTCATCATTGTTTTGGAGTAGTTTTGAAGACCAATCTGTTTTTTTTACCACACTACTGTTAACAGCAATAGCAATTCCATTGGTTTTAATTTGTAGTTTATCTACTAATTCTTGCAATACTAATGGGCTTAAAAACTCTTGTTGATTATTGTTTACTTTTATCGTTATCATACTAACATATATTTAAAGTAAACTGTAGAAGAAATTCAGAATTGTTTTATTATGAACAATACCTAAATAAGATTTTATAACTTTTCCCTACGCTGGTGTTAACCATATCAGGTTCAAAGGATCTTTCTCAAACTAGCGAACTAGCTACTCCTAAAGTTTACTGCAACAAATATAAACGTTTATTTTTTCTAAAACGACCTCTATAAAAATAAAAAAGCGAACTTTTAAAAGTTCGCTTTTTACAAAAATTATTATAATACTATAAACTCTTTACCTTTTTAGTTACTTCTTCAAGAACTTCAAACGCCGTTTCAGCCATTTTATTTCCTTTAAAGTCTAGTAATGGGTTTACTTCAACAAACTCCAAACAAGCTACTTTATTACTTGCTAACAATCCGTTAATTATATCAATGATTTCATGTTGATCAAATCCTTTAGGTACTGGTGTTCCTGTACCATAAGATATCATATCACAATCCATTGAATCTACATCAAACGACACATATATTACATCACAAACAGATAATTTATCTAAAGCTTCGTTTACACAAACATCTAATCCACGGTAACGAACTTCAGCAACCATATAGTTTTTAATACCATATTTTTCCATTTGTTTGTCTTCTGGTTCTTCTGTATCACGAACACCAAAGAAAATGATATCTTCAGGTAAAACTTTTTGCCCTGGAGTACCTATGTTTTTCATACGTTCCCACAACTCTGATGTTTCTCTGTCTACATCATTAATTTGGCAGTCTAAATTATCATCTGAAATAGCGGCAGATAAAGGCATTCCGTGAATATTTCCTGATGGTGATGTATAAGGAGAATGTAAATCTCCATGAGCATCAATCCAAACTACTCCTACTCTTTTATTAGGGTTAGCTGCTTTTATTCCACTGATAGTTCCTAACGCTGAAGAATGGTCTCCAGACAAAACTATAGGAAACTTCCCTTCTTGTAAATTTACTTTCACGTGGTTACTTAATCGTTTACATTGATTAAAAACGCTATCAATTCGTTTTGCAAACGAATTATTTACCTTGTTATAAATAGATTCGTTTTCAGTGATTACATCTTCAAAATCAAAAGAATCGAAATAATTACTTTTTTTATTTATCGCTGCAATTTCAATCGCATCTACTCCCATGTCAGACCCACGAGTTCCTGCTCCAATGTCTGATCTGTTTTTGATAATTTTAATTTCTTTCATCATGAGTTATTTTACATAAAAAAATGCCATTTAATTATTTTAAATGACACTTTTTAAATAGTTTATCTCTTGTCTAATTCTACGAATTCCCTTAAGTTCTCTCCAACGTAAACTTGACGTGGACGACCAATTGGTTCTTTGTTTAAACGCATTTCTCTCCATTGAGCAATCCATCCTGGCAAGCGCCCTAGAGCAAACATTACTGTAAACATTTCTACAGGAATTCCCATAGCTCTATATATTATTCCTGAATAGAAATCTACATTTGGATATAGTTTTCTATCTACAAAATATGGATCATTTAATGCTTCTTGCTCTAATCCTTTTGCGATATCTAAAATTGGGTCTTCAACTCCTAAGTCATTTAACACTTCATCGGCAGCTTTTTTGATGATTCTTGCTCTCGGGTCGAAGTTTTTATATACACGATGTCCGAATCCCATTAAACGGAAAGGATCATTTTTATCTTTAGCTTTTGCCATGTACTTTTTAGTATCTCCCCCATCTTCTTTAATTGCTTCTAACATTTCAAGTACTGCTTGATTTGCTCCACCATGTAAAGGTCCCCATAAAGCTGAAATTCCTGCTGATAGCGATGCAAATAACCCTGCATGAGAAGAACCTACAATACGTACTGTAGATGTAGAGCAGTTTTGTTCATGGTCTGCATGTAAGATTAATAACTTATCTAGGGCATCTTTAACTATTGGATTTAATTCATACTCGTCATTAGGTTTTTGAAACATCATTGTTAAAATATTCTCAACATAACCTAACTTACGTGAACCGTAGTTTAATGGCAATCCTTGTTTCTTACGTAAAGTCCAAGCTACCAATACTGGGAATTTCCCCATTATTTTAACAATAGCTTTATACATATCTTCTTCTGAGTCAACATTAACAGAAGATGGATTAAAAGCTGTTAATGCAGACGTTAACGACGATAACACCCCCATTGGATGTGCATTCTTTGGAAAGGCATCAATAATTTTTTTGATGTCATCATCAACAATAGCTTCATCTAAGATGTCTCCATAAAATTTATCTAATTGTTCTTTAGTTGGTAATTCTCCAAAAATTAACGCATAAGCCACTTCTAAGAAATCTGCTTTTTCTGCCAATTCTTCAATTGAATATCCACGGTATCTTAAGACACCTTCTTCACCGTTTAAAAATGTTATAGCACTTTGGCATGAACCTGTATTCTTGTATCCTGGGTCAATAGTTATAACTCCACCCGTGGCTCCTCTTAAGGCTTTAATATCAATTGCAGTTTCATTTTCTGTTCCTTTTATTAAAGGAAACTCATACGTATTTTCGCCAATTTGTAATTTTGCTATATCTGACATTTTTTACTATAATTTTTTATGATTGAAGTGAGTTGCGAAGATACCATTTTTTGAATTATTTTAAAAGTTAGAATTGATAGATTTTTAATATGTAAAAATCAGTTTATTTTATTAAAAAAAACAAATCTAATCTTACTTATAATACAACGCCTTACCTAGAAGAAAGAC
Source organism: Tenacibaculum sp. Mcav3-52 (assembly GCF_022347665.1). Lineage (NCBI taxonomy): Bacteria > Pseudomonadati > Bacteroidota > Flavobacteriia > Flavobacteriales > Flavobacteriaceae > Tenacibaculum > Tenacibaculum sp. Mcav3-52. The sequence continues at coordinate 240,870 of NZ_JAKRGE010000002.1, forward strand.
ACAATTAATTTCTCTTATAAAATTGATTTAATCTTAATTCTCTTATTTTTTCAGACCTTACAAACTTATTTAAGCATACCAAATTCCGTATTCTTTTAGAGTGTGTATTTTTTTCTTGATAACAAATTAAATACACAATATCTTTTATTTAACTCCGTTAACAAAACAACATATATTTTTAGAAAAAATTAATTCAATTCATAAAACCCTTTCACAATGAAAAAAATTAAATTTATTATTGCATTATTATGCATATCAATTCTTGCCGTACAATGTACCAAAGAAGACAATAATTTAACAAGCGACAACGCCCCTATGGGTATTAACTCTCCAAGCATGCTAGAAATTAACAATGCTGAGTGTTACACTGTTGACGGTTTTGGTCCAAACTCTTATTGGGCTGATTATATAGTTAACCAATCTACCACCAATTTTTTAAAAACTGAACACAACGAAGCTGCGAGTTTTTTTGGAATGGGTAATGTACCTTTATACTTAGCAGGTGGAGACGGAACTTTCAATGCTCTTTCTTATTCTAATGGTTATGTAGTATGGGGAGAAGAATTGCTAGCTAGTGCTTTAAATTATGGTAATGTTGCTATTGCTTATGTTGCTGCTCATGAAATGGCACATCAAGTACAGTTTAGAGACAATACCATTCCTAGCGGCAATCATGTTAGTGCTACTGAATTAGAAGCTGATGGTTTTGGAGGATATTTTATCCGTAGAACTTATACTAGTGATTGGAATACTGCAGCGGGTGCTTACAACTTCTCACAAACATTAGCTGGTCCTAATGGAAGTTCTCATGGTACAGCTGCACAAAGAAGATCTGCTTTTAGGTTAGGTTACTTATTAGGAGATAACGGTACCTATTCTAACAGAAACTTTGATGCAAACTTTTTTTACTACTATGACTATTATGTAAAAGATGGTAGATTAAAGTTAGAATTAGTTAAGCCTGCTACTATCGAACAAAGTCAGCACGAGCATATTGTAGCACACTTAGAAGAGTTACAAAAAATTGCTTCAGGAGAAATTTCTGAAGAAGAATTCTTAAACTTAAATTAAAATATAATCGACTAAAATAAACGAATTGAATTGAATTTCAAAGGCTGTTTTATGATTTAAAACAGCCTTTGTTTTTTATACTATTTAGCCTTGATTTGGTTTTTCTTTATCTTCTTCATAATTCTTTTCAAAGCACTATGAATAATAAGGTTTGAGTTTTTTGAAAGCGCATAATCATTATCTTTTTCAGAAACAACTAATTTACCAACTACTGTTTGACTGTATATTATTTTAAATATGTTTAAATCGTAGATACTAAGTGTCACCTCACCTATGTTTTTTGAAGGATCAGTTAGAGAATTACTTGCCCCTAAAACACCTACTTCATTGGATATATTTTTAGTTCTAATATCAATAAAGTAATCATAACCTGTGCCGTATTTTATATCTTTTAAAATAGATTTATCAAGACTAGGTGAAATATTACTAGGAATTAATAGTCCTTTCATGTTGCTAACTACCAAAAGTCTATTACCTATAAGTTCAGAAAATCGTTCATTTGCCATTTCAGTTAAACCATCTTTTCTAATGTTTTTAAAAGAAGTAACATCATTTAACAACCACTTTCCTTTTCTGAAATCTAATCGTGAATTTACATCTCCAGAATGAGTGTATTTTACCAAATTACAAGACGTAATTACAATAACAGCAAGTAATATGTATAAGTATTTCATATTTCTATAAATCAAACCCTAAATTTAGTTGTAACATTAAGGGGAAAAAACCATGACCTCCATTTACATCAAAATAATAAATAGGTCCCATATCAAATAAAAAGTGAAAGTTTTTACCATATTTACGTTGGATACCCCAAGTAGGTCCGACAGCAAAATCTAAATTATCAGTTACTACATCATCTCCAAAAAGAGTTTTACCTCTTGTTAAAATACGAGCTGATATAAAATTTGCTGAATTGTTGGTTATATTCAAACCTTTAGTTTTACGTTTATCAAAATTATAAAACCATCTCTGTTGCAGGTCTAAAAAAGGGTTTATGGCATATACTAACCCTGTATCTACACCAGAAGCTGAAGAGTGTGGATAACTTCCACTATATCCTATTCCTACCCCTATAGAAAGAGTTGAGTTATTTCCAATAGGCATTTCATATTCAATCCCTGGGGTTAAAAAATTTACTCTCCAAACACGCTGCGTTAGTTGTTCTTGAGAAAATACTGTTGCAACAAATAAGCTACAAATAAGCAGGAATGATTTTTTCATAATTATTTTTTTAGTTCATAAACAACTATATAAAAAGTTAGAAGTGTTTTACCCTACTTTTACTTCTTATATTTAAACTATTTATCAAAAAACAATACTATACTTAACTAAAAAAGCCCGTACTTAAGTACGGGCTTTAAAGTTTATTAAAAAATTATTTTATTTTAAACGCTTTTTCTTTCGGATAATAAGCTACATCTGCCAATTGTTCTTCAATACGTAATAATTGATTGTATTTTGCCATACGATCAGAACGTGAAGCAGAACCTGTTTTGATTTGTCCACAGTTCAATGCTACAGCTAAATCTGCAATGGTATTATCTTCAGTTTCTCCAGAACGATGACTCATTACAGAAGTATATCCTGCATTATGCGCCATGTTTACCGCTGCAATTGTTTCTGTTAATGTACCTATTTGATTTACTTTAATTAAGATTGAATTTGCAATTCCATTCTCAATTCCTTTTGATAAACGCTCAACGTTTGTTACAAATAAATCATCTCCAACTAACTGAACTCTATCTCCTACTTTTTCTGTTAACATCTTCCATCCATCCCAATCGTTCTCATCCATTCCATCTTCAATAGATATAATAGGGTATTTTTCACATAATTCAGCTAAATAAGTAGCTTGTTCTTCTGAAGTTCTTACAGCACCTTTATCTCCTTCAAACTTAGTATAATCATACTGTCCATCTATATAAAACTCAGCTGAAGCACAATCTAATGCAATCATCACTTCTTCTCCAAATTTGTATCCAGCATTCTTGGTTGCTAAGGCAATTGTTTCAATAGCATCTTCTGTTCCTTCAAGCGTTGGAGCAAATCCACCTTCATCACCTACTGCTGTAGATAAATTACGATCATGCAATACTTTCTTTAAGTTATGGAAGATTTCAGACCCTACTTGCATTGCTTCTGTAAAGTTTTGAGCTTTTACTGGCATAACCATAAATTCTTGGAATGCAATTGGTGCATCTGAATGTGAACCTCCATTAATGATATTCATCATAGGAACAGGTAAAGTATTTGCTGAAACTCCGCCTACATAACGATATAATGGTAATCCTAATTCATTTGCTGCTGCTTTTGCTGCTGCTAAAGAAACACCTAAAATAGCATTCGCTCCTAAAACTGATTTGTTCGGAGTTCCATCTAAATCAATCATCAATTGATCGATCATGTTTTGCTCAAATACAGATACTCCTAATAACTCTTGGGCAATAACTGTGTTAACATTTTCAACCGCTTTTAAAACACCTTTACCCATATAATTGTCACCTCCATCACGTAATTCAACAGCTTCGTGTTCACCTGTAGAAGCACCAGATGGTACTGCTGCTCTACCTACGATTCCATTTTCTGTAGTTACATCTACTTCCACTGTTGGATTTCCTCTTGAATCAAAAATTTGACGTGCATGAATGTTTATTATGATACTCATAGTTATTTACTTTTAATATAGATTCCCGTGATTGTTAATTCACGGGAATTTATTTATTATACTTTTTAAAAATTTATGCTTTTACTTTTTTAATGTTCTCAATGAACTGATCAAATAAGTATTCAGCGTCATGCGGTCCAGGACTAGCTTCTGGATGGTATTGTACAGAAAATACATTTTTAGACTTCATTCTAATACCTGCTACAGTATTATCGTTTAAATGTACATGTGTTATTTCCACATCTGGATGCGATTCTGTTTCTTCTCTATTAATAGCAAAACCATGATTTTGGGAAGTAATTTCTCCTTTTCCTGTCAATAAATTTTTAACAGGATGATTAATACCTCTATGACCATTATGCATTTTATAAGTAGAAATTCCATTAGCTAATGCAATTACTTGGTGCCCTAAACAGATTCCAAATAAAGGCAAATCTTTTTCTATTATTTCTTTGGCTGTCTTTTGAGCTTCTACTAAAGGCTCTGGGTCTCCAGGTCCATTAGAAATAAAGTATCCATCAGGGTTAAAATCACTCATTTGTTCGAAACTAGCATTGTAAGGGTACACTTTAATATAAGCGCCTCTTTTAGCTAAGTTTCTTAAAATATTTTTCTTTATACCTATATCTAAAGCTGATATTTTTATTGGGGCATTTTCATCACCTACGAAATAAGGTTCTTTGGTTGATACCTTAGAAGCTAATTCTAATCCTTCCATGTTAGGAATTTCAGCTAATTGCTTCTTTAATTCGTCTATTTTATCTATTTCAGTTGAAATAACAGCGTTCATAGCTCCATTTTCTCTAATGTAAGATACTAACGCACGTGTATCAACATCTGAAATAGCTACTAAATTGTGCTTTTCGAACCAATCGAATAGATTCCCATCTGAATCTACACGAGAGTGTGTAAAACTGAAGTTACGACAAATTAAGCCTGAAATTTTAATTCCTTCTGATTCTACTTCTTCATTATTAACTCCATAATTACCAATATGAGCATTGGTCGTTACCATTAATTGTCCGAAGTAAGAAGGATCTGTAAAAATTTCTTGGTATCCTGTCATACCTGTATTAAAACAAATTTCTCCTGTTGCGGTTCCTTCTATCCCAATAGATTTACCGTAGAAAATAGTCCCATCTGCTAATAGAACTAATGCTTTTTTACGTGTTTTATATTTCATTTAGTGGTGTTGTGTAATTTGTTTGCAAAAATATATAAAAAAAGGGACAAACATTAAATGTTTATCCCTTTGATATAATTTATAAAAATTCTCATTTTTATTCTTCTTCTTGTGAAGTTTGAGTTTCAACAGCTGCAGCTTCAGTTTTCTTCGCTCCACCACGACGGCTACGACGAGTACTCTTTTTAGCTTTGTTTCCTTTTGGATTGTATAACTCGTTGTAGTCAACTAATTCAACCATCGCCATTGGAGCGTTATCTCCTTGACGGTTTCCTAATTTGATTATACGAACGTATCCTCCTGGTCTGTCTGCTACTTTTACAGAAATTTCTTTGAATAATTCTGTAACAGCTTCTTTGCTACGCAAGTAACTAAATACTACACGACGGTTATGCGTTGTATCGTCTTTAGATTTTGTAATTAAAGGCTCAACAAACTTACGTAAAGCTTTCGCTTTAGCTTCAGTAGTATTGATTCGCTTGTGCTCTATTAAAGAACAAGCCATATTAGATAACATCGCTTTTCTATGCGCTGTTTTTCTACCTAAGTGATTAAATTTCTTTCCGTGTCTCATGACATTTGGTTTTAGCTCTCATCTTGCTACTACTCTAATTTAGAGGAGCAAAATATGAAAGGTTAATCTTTATCTAATTTGTATTTGCTTAAATCCATTCCGAAATTTAAACCTTTGTTAGCCACTAACTCATCCAATTCTGTTAATGATTTTTTACCAAAGTTTCTGAACTTCATTAAATCGCTTTTGTTAAATGATACTAAGTCTCCTAAAGTATCTACTTCTGCAGCTTTTAAACAATTTAAAGCACGAACTGATAAATCCATATCAACTAGTTTCGTCTTTAATAACTGACGCATATGTAATGATTCTTCATCATAAGTTTCAGTTTGTGCAATTTCATCTGCCTCTAAAGTGATACGCTCATCAGAGAATAACATAAAGTGGTGGATTAAAATCTTAGCTGCTTCTGTTAAGGCATCTTTAGGATTGATAGATCCATCAGTATCGATATCGAAAACTAATTTTTCGTAATCGGTCTTTTGCTCTACACGGAAATTTTCAACAGCATATTTTACATTCTTTATTGGAGTGTAAATAGAATCTGTAAAAATTGTTCCTAAAGGCGCACCAGCTCTTTTATTTTCTTCTGCTGGTACAAAACCTCTACCTTTTTCAATGGTAATTTCAGCATTTAACGTTACTGATTTATCCATGTTACAAATTACTAAATCTGGATTTAGTACTTGAAAACCTGAAATGAACTTTTGTAAGTCACCAGCTGTTAATTGCTCTTGTCCTGATATTGCAATAGAAACTGTTTCTCTGTCTGATTCTTCAATCTGCTTCTTAAAACGTACTTGCTTTAAGTTTAAGATAATTTCTGTTACATCTTCTACAACACCTTGAATAGTTGAAAACTCATGATCAACTCCGTCGATACGTAATGATGTAATAGCGAATCCTTCAAGAGATGATAATAATACTCTTCGTAATGCATTACCAACTGTTAATCCAAAACCTGGTTCAAGAGGTCTAAATTCGAATCTTCCTGAAAAATCAGTAGATTCAATCATTATTACTTTATCAGGCTTTTGAAAATTTAAAATTGCCATATTATTTTTCTTCGTTTTAATTGTTATTTAGTTGCGCGGTTTATAAGTGTGAAGAAATACGAATAAACCCTTTGGCTAAATACCAATATGATTAATTTATTACTTAGAGTATAATTCTACGATTAATTGCTCTTTAATGTTTTCAGGTATTTGTAATCTTTCTGGAGCTTTTACAAATGTTCCTGATTTTTGATCTGCATTCCAAGTTAACCACTCGTAAACATTGCTATTAGCTGCTAAAGCATTTTCAATAGCTTCTAACGACTTAGATTTTTCTCTTACTGCTACTACATCTCCCTCTTTTAATCTATAAGATGGAATGTTAACGATATCTCCGTTAACTGTAATGTGACGGTGAGATACTAACTGACGTGCAGCTCTACGTGAATTTGCAACACCTAAACGGTATACTACGTTATCTAAACGAGATTCACATAATTGTAATAAGATTTCACCTGTTACTCCTTGAGAAGCTGATGCTTTTTTGAAAAGGTTACGGAACTGACGTTCTAAAATACCATAGGTATATTTAGCCTTTTGCTTTTCCATTAACTGGATTGCATATTCAGATTTTTTACCTCTTCTTTTACCTACTCCATGTTGTCCTGGAGGGTAATTTCTTTTTTCGAAGTTTTTATCGTCTCCGAAAATTGCTTCGCCAAACTTACGAGCAATTTTAGTTTTTGGTCCTGTATATCTTGCCATTTCTAATTAGTTTAGTAGGGATTATGAATTAAGGCGTACTCCTTCGATAATCTTTTTAATCCTACTGTGTTAAAATACTTAATTTTTCACGCACAAAAGTACGCTAAATAAAGTATAAGTTGAAAATTAATTCAACTTATACTCTTCTTCTTTTAGGTGGACGACATCCGTTGTGAGGAATCGGAGTAACATCAATAATTTCTGTTACCTCAATACCTGAATTGTGAATAGATCTGATTGCAGATTCTCTACCGTTACCTGGTCCTTTAACATACACTTTTACTTTACGTAAACCTGCTTCTTTAGCAACGTTTGCACAATCTTCTGCTGCTAACTGAGCTGCGTAAGGAGTGTTCTTTTTAGAACCTCTGAAGCCCATTTTTCCTGCAGATGACCAAGAAATAACGTCACCTTTTTTGTTTGTTAAAGAAATAATAATATTGTTGAAAGATGCAGTTACGTGAGCTTCACCAACTGACTCTATTACAACTTTACGTTTTTTTGTTACTTTAGACTTTGCCATAATTCTTTACTATTAGTAAAAAATAATCAATGATTATTTTTTCTTGTTAGCTACAGTTTTTCTCTTACCTTTTCTTGTACGAGAGTTATTCTTTGTTCTTTGTCCACGTAATGGTAAACCAAGTCTGTGACGAATACCTCTTTGACATCCGATATCCATTAAACGTTTAATGCTTAATTGAACCTCAGAACGTAACTCACCTTCAATAGTGTAAGTTCCAACTTGCTCACGAATTGCTGCAATTTGATCATCAGTCCAATCTTGAACTTTGATACTTTCATCTATATTGGCAGCAGCTAAAACTTCTTTAGCTCTGCTTCTTCCTATACCAAAGATGTAAGTTAAAGCGATAACACCTCTTTTATTCTTTGGAATATCTATACCTGCGATTCTTGCCATAACTACCCTTGTCTTTGTTTAAATCTAGGATTCTTTTTGTTAATTACATATAATCTGCCTTTTCTGCGTACAATTTTGCAGTCGGCACTTCTTTTCTTTAATGATGCTCTTACTTTCATCAGTGTGTGTTTTTAATATCTGTAAGTAATTCTTGCCTTTGATAAATCATACGGACTCATTTCTAACTTTACCTTATCTCCTGGTAATAGTTTTATATAATGCATACGCATTTTTCCTGAAATGTGAGCCGTAACAATATGTCCGTTCTCTAATTCTACTCGAAACATTGCATTCGATAATGCTTCTGTAATAGTTCCGTCTTGTTGAATTGCTGGTTGTTTAGCCATATTATTTTAATGATTTTCTGTTACTGTTACCTGTTTTCATTAAACCATCATAACGACTGTTTAATAAATACGAGTTTATTTGCTGAATAGTGTCTATTGCAACTCCTACCATAATGATTAATGATGTTCCTCCATAAAACATTGCCCAGTTTTGAGTAACTCCAAACTTTACAATGATTGCTGGTAAAATAGATAAAGCTGCTAAGAAGATAGATCCTGGTAATGTAATTTTCGACAATACTGAATCTAAAAAGTTAGCTGTCTCTTCACCTGGTTTATAACCTGGAACAAAACCATTACTTCTCTTTAAGTCTTCTGCCATTTTATTCGTTGGAATAGTAATAGCAGTATAAAAGTAACTAAAGACAATAATTAATAAAGCAAATATAACGTTATACCATAAACCGTTAATATCAGTTAAACTGTTTAATGCTGGATATTTTTGACCTAATGCTATTGGTAAAAACATAATAGCCTGTGCAAAAATAATTGGCATTACTCCAGCTGCATTCAATTTTAAAGGAATGTACTGTCTTGCGCCATCAACATCTTTAATGTTTGTAACTGCTGTACGACGCGCGTATTGAACGGCTACTTTACGTACTGCTGTAACTAATAATACGGTTAACAAGATTACTACAAACCAAACTATTAATTCGATTAAAATCATCATAATTCCTCCAGCACCTGCAGTTTGCTTAGAAACTAATTCTTGAATAAAAGCTGCTGGGAAATTTGCGATAATACCAACGGTAATTAATAATGAAATTCCATTACCAACTCCTTTATCAGTAATACGCTCTCCTAGCCACATTGCAAAAATTGTTCCTGCACTTAAAAGAATGATAGATGATACCCAAAATGTTGCTCCTGTTACTAAGAATGCTTCTTGCGGTAAACCCATTTGGTTTTGGATTACTCCAATATAGGTTGGTGCTTGAAACAACGTAATAGCAATCGTAAGCCATCTTGTTATTTGCGTAATCTTCTTACGTCCACTTTCTCCATCTTTTTGTAATTTCTGTAAATATGGTACTGCAATACCCATTAACTGAACTACAATTGATGCAGAAATATAAGGCATTATACCAAGTGCCATAACTGACGCTCTAGCAAATGCCCCACCTGTAAATGCGTTTAATAAACCTAAAAGTCCACCGTCAGTACTGTCTTTTAATGCTGATAACTGAGTAGGGTCAATTCCTGGTAATGGAACTGCTGCCATAAAACGGTAAACAGCGATTAAACCTAAGGTTAAAAGTAATTTTTCTTTTAACTCTTCAATCTTCCAAATGTCTTTTAAAGTATTTATAAAATTCATCATTTACAATTCTTATAATGTTACTGCTTCACCTCCTGCTGCTTCAATAGCTGCTTTAGCTGATGCTGTAAATTTATGTACAGTTATATTTAATTTAGCTTTTAACTCTCCACCACCTAATATTTTAACTAAGTCGTTTTTACGAGCTAATCTGTTTTCTACTAAAACGTCTAAATTAACTGTATCTGTTATCTTTCCGTTATCTACTAATGATTGTAACTTGTCTAAATTTACACCAACATATTCTTTACGATTAATGTTAGTGAAACCAAATTTAGGCACACGTCTTTGAAGTGGCATTTGCCCTCCTTCAAATCCTATTTTACGAGAATAACCAGAACGAGATTTAGCTCCTTTATGTCCTCTTGTAGAGGTACCTCCGTGACCAGAACCTTCTCCACGAGCGATTCTTTTACCGCTTTTTGTAGATCCTGCTGCTGGTTTTAAGTTGTGTAAACTCATCTTTATATTGTCTTATTTAATTTCTTCTACAGAAACTAAGTGTGAAACTTTACTTACCATACCCAAAATTGTAGCTGATGCTTCATGCTCTACAGTTTGGTTCATTTTACGTAAACCTAACGCCTCTAACGTTCTTTTTTGATTTTTAAGGCGACCGATTTGACTTTTTACTTGTGTAACTCTAATTTTACTCATCGTCTTAAATTTTAACCGTTAAAAACTTTCTCTAAAGATATACCTCTTTGCTTAGCAATTGTAGCAGCACTACGTAATTGTAATAAAGCATCAAAAGTTGCTTTTACTACGTTGTGAGGGTTTGATGATCCTTGAGATTTTGATAATACGTCTTTAATACCTACAGCTTCTAATACTAAACGTACAGCACCTCCGGCAATAACCCCGGTACCGTGTGAAGCAGGCTTGATGAATACTTTTGCTCCACCAAATTTACCTTTTTGTTCGTGTGGTAATGTTCCGTCTAAAATAGGAATACGCACTAAATTTTTCTTTGCATCTTCAACTGCTTTTGCAATTGCAGAAGAAACATCTTTAGACTTTCCTAATCCGTGACCTACAACTCCATTACCATCTCCAACTACTACGATAGCAGAGAAACCAAATGCTCTACCTCCTTTAGTTACTTTGGTAACACGTTGTACACCAACTAATTTATCTACAAGCTCTAATCCGCTTGGTTTTACTCTTTCTACGTTTTTATATCCTAACATAATATAATTTCTTAAAATTTTAAACCAGCTTCTCTTGCAGCGTCTGCTAATACTTTAACTCTTCCGTGGTATAAATATCCGTTACGGTCAAAAGCAACAGTATCAACACCAGCCTTTACAGCTTTTTCAGCAATAGCTTTACCTACAGCTGTAGCCGCTTCTGCTTTAGAACTAGATATAATTTCTTTATCTCTTGATGATGCAGATGCTAATGTAACACCAGCAACGTCATCAATTAACTGAGCATAGATTTCTTTGTTACTTCTAAAAACTGATAACCTTGGTTTTTCAGCTGTACCTGTAACAATCTTTCTAATCCTATGCTTAATTCGTTGTCTTCTTTCAAGCTTTGATAATGCCATAATAATTTCTCTTATTTATTATGCAGATTTACCTGCTTTTCTTCTTAATACTTCTCCTACAAACTTAATTCCTTTTCCTTTGTAAGGTTCTGGCTTACGGAATGAACGAATTTTTGCTGCAACTTGACCAACTAATTGCTTGTCATGTGAAGTTAATTTTACGATTGGGTTCTTACCTTTTTCAGATACTGTTTCAACCTTAACTTCTGGAGCTAAATCTATTACAATATTGTGAGAGAAACCTAAGGCTAAATCTAATTTTTGTCCTTGGTTAGATGCTCTATAACCAACACCTACTAACTCTAACTCTTTAGTAAATCCTTTGCTAACACCTTCAACCATGTTATTGATTAAAGCACGGTATAAACCATGTGCTGCTCTATGATCTTTACTTTCTGATGGTCTTTCTAAAGTAATGGTACCATCTTCAACTTTTACAGTAATATCAGACTTAATTTCTTGAGTTAACTCTCCTAATTTTCCTTTTACTGTAACCACATTTCCGTCTACTTTCACTTCAACACCTTGTGGCAATGCGATTGGATTCTTTCCTATTCTACTCATCTTACAAAATGTTTTTTTAGTAAACGTAACATAATACTTCACCACCAACGTTCTCTTGTCTTGCTTTTTTGTTTGTCATTACACCTTTTGATGTAGAAACAATAGCAATACCTAATCCGTTCAATACTCTTGGCATTTCTTTAGCGCCAACGTATCTACGTAAACCTGGTGTCGAAATTCTTTGAATCTTTCTGATTACTGATTCTTTCGTATCACGATCGTATTTTAAAGCTATCTTAATCGTTCCTTGAACCTTATCGTCATTGAACTGATAACTTAAAATGTAACCTTGATCGAACAAAATCTTCGTCATTTCCTTCTTCAACTTTGAAGCAGGAACTTCAACTACTCTGTGATTTGCTGCAATAGCATTTCTCACTCGAGTAAGAAAATCCGCGATTGGATCTGTATACATAGTTAATTAATTTTCGGTTTTGGTTTTTAGCATTATTATCTTATCAACGCAAATACTAAACCTGAAACCAGTTAATACTTATTTATTTGTTTTTTGAGTAAAATCTCATAAGCATTATACCATTTAAGTGGTATTTACTTACAAGGCGTAATTTACCCTATAAAAACAGAGTGCAAATATACATAAACTTTTTGAAAATCAAACCTTTTTGATGATTATCATTTTTAGTATCAAAATATTACATTTCTGTAAGAGTATTTTAATTTTAAAATGAAATTAAAGTATGTATTAATTACACCTTTTTATTAAGCAAAAAGGTGTACAACTTTGTTTAGTTATACACCTTTATTTTGTATGGAAGAGCTTCTTACCAGCTTGCTTTCTTTACTCCTGGAATTAATCCTTGGTTAGCCATTTCACGGAAAGTAACACGTGAAATTCCGAACTGACGCATATATCCTTTTGGACGTCCAGTTAGTTTACAGCGATTGTGCATTCTAATTGGTGATGCGTTTTTTGGCAACTTTTGTAATGCTTCATAGTCTCCAGCCTCTTTTAAAGCTTTTCTCTTTTCTGCATATTTAGCAACCATTTTAGCTCTTTTGCGCTCACGCGCTTTCATTGATTCTTTAGCCATCTTATTAATTCTTTTTAAATGGTAATCCTAATTCTCCTAATAATGATTTAGCTTCCTTATCAGTGCCTGCTGATGTTACAAAAGTAATATCCATACCACTAATTTTTTTCACTTGATCAATATTAATCTCTGGGTAGATGATTTGCTCAGTAATTCCTAAATTGTAATTACCTCTACCATCAAAACCATTTGCTTTGATACCGTTAAAGTCTCTTACACGTGGTAAAGAAGCTGTAACTAATCTATCTAAAAATTCGTACATTTTATCTCCTCTTAACGTAACTTTTGCTCCAATAGGCATTCCTTTACGTAATTTGAAGTTTGCAACGTCTTTCTTAGAAATTGTAGGTACTGCTTTTTGACCAGTAATAGTAGTTAACTCATCAATAGCGTATTCTATTAATTTCTTATCTGCTATAGCTGCACCAACACCTTTACTTACAACTATCTTTTGTAATTTAGGCACTTGCATTACATTGCTATAACCAAATTCATCAGTAAGAGCTTTGATAACTCTGCTCTTGTACTCTTCTCTTAATCTTGGTACGTAACTCATTGTTATATTGCTTTATCTGATTTTTTTGAAACTCTGAACTTTTTTCCACTTTCCTTATCAAAATCATACCCTACTCTAACAGCTTCACCGTTTTCGATTAAGGCTACATTCGATATATGTAATGGAGCTTCCTTTTTTACAATTCCTCCTTGAGGGTTAGCAGCACTTGGTTTAGTGTGTTTAGACACCATATTTACACCTTCTACTACTACTCTATCCTTATCTTTAAGGATTTGTAAAACTTTTCCTTCAGATCCTTTATGATCCCCTGCTATAACTTTAACAGTATCTCCTGATTTAATTTTAAATTTTTTCATTTTAAAATCTGATTTTATAACACCTCAGGTGCTAATGATACTATTTTCATAAATTGTTTCTCACGTAATTCACGAGCCACAGGTCCGAATACACGAGTACCTCTCATTTCCTCTGAAGGATTTAAAAGTACACAAGCATTATCATCAAATCTGATATATGATCCGTCTTTACGTCTAACTTCTTTCTTAGTACGAACAACAACTGCACGAGATACTTGACCTTTCTTTACAGTTCCGTTTGGAGTTGCAGATTTTACTGAAACTACAATTTTATCTCCAACACTAGCGTAACGCTTTTTTGTTCCTCCTAAAACTCTAATCACTAAAACTTCTTTTGCTCCAGTGTTATCTGCGACTTTTAATCTTGATTCTGTCTGTAACATATTATTTAGCTCTTTCTAGGATTTCTACTAATCTCCAACGCTTAGATTTACTCATAGGACGTGTTTCCATGATCCTTACAGTATCACCTTCGTTGCAATCGTTATTCTCGTCATGTGCAACGTACTTCTTAGTCTTCAATACGAACTTTCCGTACATTGGGTGCTTTACTCTTTTTACCTCGCTAACTACAATAGATTTCTCCATTTTGTTGCTAGATACTACACCGATTCTCTCTTTTCTAAGATTTCTTTTTTCCATCTTTAAAACTGACTAGAATTATTGTAATTCTCTTTTAGTTAACTCTGTAGCAATTCTTGCTACAGTTTTTCTTAAGCTACGTAACTCTAATGGGTTTTCCAATGGAGTTATGGCGTGAGCCATCTTAAGATCAGTATAATTTTTCTTCAACGCCCCTAGCTTTTCTTGTAAGTCAGCTGTTGATAATTCTTTAATTTCTGATTGTTTCATGATCTAATAGAATTAAGCGTTATAATCAAAATCTCTTGCTATTACAAACTTCGTTTTTACAGGAAGTTTTTGCGCTGCTAAACGTAAAGCTTCTTTTGCTACTTCCATTGGTACTCCACCAATTTCGAACAAAATTCTACCTGGTTTTACAACTGCTACAAAGTGATCTGGTGCACCTTTACCTTTACCCATACGTACCTCTAACGGTTTCTTTGTTATTGGTTTATCTGGGAAAATCTTAATCCAAAGTTGCCCCTCTCTTTTCATATAACGAGTTGCCGCAATACGAGCTGCCTCAATTTGACGAGAGGTAAGTAAGTTCTGGTCTAATGATTTGATACCAAACATTCCGTTAGAAAGTTGAGTACCTCTACCAGAGTTACCTTTCATATTTCCTTTCGCCTTCTGTACCTTACGGTATTTTACTCTTTTTGGCTGTAACATTGTTAATTTCTTTTAAAAATTATTTTCTTCTGCGAGGTTGACGTTTACCACCACCTTTGTTTCCACTACCTTTTTGCTTAGATAGTCCAACTAATGGAGATAATTCACGTTTTCCATAAACCTCACCTTTCATAATCCATACTTTCACACCGATTCTTCCGTATGTAGTATGTGATTCAACAAGTGCATAATCGATGTCTGCTCTGAAGGTAGAAAGAGGAATTCTTCCTTCTTTGTAATGCTCAGAACGTGCCATTTCAGCTCCGTTTAAACGACCTGATAATTGAACTTTAATTCCTTCTGCATTCATTCTCATTGCAGCAGCGATTGCCATTTTAGTAGCTCGCTTGTAAGAAATTCTATTTTCAATTTGACGTGCGATACTAGCAGCAACTAATTTTGCATCTAATTCTGGACGCTTAATTTCGAAAATATTAATTTGAACTTCTTTACCAGTAATTTTCTTAAGCTCTTCTTTTAACTTGTCTACCTCTTGACCTCCTTTACCAATAATGATACCTGGACGTGCAGTAGTGATAGTAACGGTTACAAGTTTTAAGGTACGCTCAATAATAATTCTTGATACACTTGCTTTAGATAATCTAGCATATAAATACTTTCTTATCTTATCATCTTCAGCAATCTTATCTCCGTAGTCATTTCCACCATACCAGTTAGATTCCCATCCTCTGATAATTCCTAAACGATTTCCTATTGGATTTGTCTTTTGTCCCATTTCTACTTTGATTAATTACTATTATTTTTAGTTCCTAACTCTAAAGTTACGTGATTAGAACGCTTACGAATTCTATGTGCACGACCTTGCGGAGCTGGTCTTAACCTTTTTAACATACCTGCGCTATCAACACAAATTGATTTTACGTATAATCCAGCATCTTCAATGCTTGCATCTTCATTTTTAGCTTGCCAGTTAGCAATAGCTGATAATAATAACTTTTCTAAGTTACGTGATGCTTCTTTTGGACTGAACTTTAAGATTTGTAAAGCTTTTTCAACTTCTACTCCTCTTACTAAATCTGCTACCAAGCGCATTTTTCTTGGTGATGTAGGACAATTAGTTAATTTAGCGAAAGCTCTAGACTTTCTAGCTTCTTTTAACTGTGTTGCCATGTTATGTTTACGACTTCCCATAATTTCCTACTATTTTTTACCTTTATTTTTTGCACCAGCATGTCCTCTAAATGAGCGTGTTGGTGAAAATTCGCCTAATTTATGACCTACCATGTTTTCAGTAACGTAAACTGGTACAAACTGACGTCCGTTGTGAACTGCAATTGTTTGCCCTACGAAATCAGGAGTAATCATACTTGCTCTAGACCAAGTTTTGATAACTGACTTACTACCTGCTTCTACGTTAGCTAACACTTTTTTCTCTAACTTATAGTGAACGTAAGGTCCTTTTTTTAATGATCTTGCCATGGTTTATTATTTCTTTCTACGTTCTACGATATACTTATTACTAGCTTTGGTCTTTGATCTAGTCTTAAATCCTTTAGCAGGAATACCGTTTCTAGATCTTGGATGCCCTCCAGAAGAACGTCCTTCACCACCTCCCATTGGGTGATCAACTGGGTTCATTCTTACTGCATTTG
The DNA here is from genome assembly GCF_022347665.1 of Tenacibaculum sp. Mcav3-52. Classification (NCBI taxonomy): domain Bacteria; kingdom Pseudomonadati; phylum Bacteroidota; class Flavobacteriia; order Flavobacteriales; family Flavobacteriaceae; genus Tenacibaculum; species Tenacibaculum sp. Mcav3-52. The sequence goes on from NZ_JAKRGE010000002.1 coordinate 257,663, forward strand.
TTCTTGGTCTTCTTCCTAACCATCTACTTCTACCTGCTTTACCTGAAACTAATAATTGGTGGTCTGAGTTAGACACTACTCCAATTGTAGCCATACAAGTTAATAAGATAAATCTTGTTTCTCCAGAAGGTAATTTAACAGTTGCATATTTACCTTCTTTTGCAACTAACTGAGCAAAAGCTCCAGCAGAACGAGCCATAACAGCTCCTTGACCTGGGTGTAACTCAATACAAGAAATTGTAGTTCCTAAAGGAATTTCACTTAAATACATAGCGTTACCTACTTCTGGAGCTACTTCCTTTCCTGAAATGATTGTTTGACCTACTTTTAATCCGTTTTGTGCAATCACATAACGTTTTTCACCATCAGCATAACTAACTAATGCAATAAATGCAGTACGGTTTGGATCGTACTCAATAGTTTTTACTGTTGCAGGAATACCTTGCTTATCTCTTTTAAAATCGATAATACGGTATTTTTGTTTATGACCTCCACCGATGTTACGTGTAGTCATTCTACCCTGGTTGTTTCGACCTCCAGATCGTTTTTTCGGAGCTAATAAAGATTTCTCCGGCTTATCAGTAGTAATGGTGTCGAACCCATTTACAACTCTAAAACGCTGACCTGGTGTTATTGGTTTTAATTTTCTAACTGACATTCTGTCTTTTCTTAAAGATTGTTATAAAAATCAATAGTTTCTCCTTCAGCTAACTGAACGATTGCCTTTTTGTATCCACCTGTTAATCCACTAACTAAACCTTTTTTAGTGTATTTAGTTTTTCTTTGTGCTGGATAATTCATTGTTTTTACAGATTCAATCGCTACACCATAAGCAGCTTCTACAGCTGCTTTGATTTCTAATTTGTTAGCTTTTTTATTTACAACAAATGTATAACGGTTGTTTAACTCGCTATCATTTGTAGCTTTTTCTGTAATAATAGGTTTAATTAAAATACTCATCTTGTTCCCTATTTACTTAAATTAGACTCAATTCCTTCTAGAGAGCTTTCTGAAATAACCACTTTATTAGCATTTAAAACGCTATACGTGTTAATACCTGAAGCATCTACTACTTTAGAACCTTTTAAGTTACGAGATGATAAGTAAACATTCTTACTTTCTTCACCTAATACGAATAAAGACTTTTTAGCGTCTAATTCTAAAGCTTTTAATACATTGATAAACTCTTTAGTTTTTGGAGCTTCAAAATTGAAATCTTCAACAACCACTAAATTGTTTTCTTTTGCTTGAATACTTAAAGCTGACTTACGTGCTAAACGCTTTAAGTTTTTATTTAACTTAAAAGAATAGTTTCTAGGTCTTGGACCAAACATACGTCCACCACCTCTAAAAACACCAGACTTGATACTACCCGCACGAGCTGTACCAGTTCCTTTTTGTTTTTTTATCTTTCTTGTACTACCAGCAATCTCAGCTCTTTCTTTCGATTTATGAGTACCTTGTCTTTGATTAGCCAAATACTGCTTTACATCTAAATAAATTGCATGATCATTTGGCTCAATTCCGAATACCTCGTTAGAAAGTTCAACTTTTCTACCAGTATCTTTTCCTGTAATATCTAATACTGCTACTTTCATTATTTCTCGATAGTTACATAAGAGTTTTTGTGACCAGGAATTGCTCCTTTTACAACGATAAGATTCTTATCTGCAACCACTTTTAAAACTCTTAAATTTTGAACTTTTACTTTGTCTCCACCCATACGACCTGCCATACGCATTCCTTTGAATACTCTTGCAGGGTATGATGCTGCACCAATTGAACCTGGAGCTCTTAAACGGTTATGTTGACCGTGAGTTGCTTGTCCAACCCCGCCAAAACCATGACGTTTAACAACACCTTGAAAACCTTTACCTTTTGAAACTCCTGATACATCAACGAATTCTCCTTCAGCAAAGTGTTCAACAGTAATTGAGTCACCTAATTTGTACTCACCTTCGAATCCTTGGAACTCAACGACCTTTCTTTTAGCAGATGTACCAGCTTTTTTAAAGTGACCATCTAAAGCCTTATTAGAGCTTTTTGCTTTTTTGTCATCGAAACCAAGTTGTAACGCGTTATAGCCGTCAACCTCTTCGGTTCTGACTTGGGTAACGACGCAAGGACCTGCTTCGATTACAGTACAAGGAATATTTTTCCCATTTTCATCGAATAAGCTGGTCATTCCTACTTTTCTTCCTATTAACCCAGACATATTTGTTAATTTTCAGACGATAGATTTTAATTTATCCAGCGCGTCTATTAATAAAATAATTTTTTGAAACAAATGTTTCTTGTTTTCCTTCAAATTTCTCAAAAAAAAAGAGCGAAAAACACCTTCACTCTTTGAATTTGTTTTACCGTTTTTCCTTCGCGAAACCCTCAGGACATGTCATTTCTGAATACTTTTCAGAAATTTCCACTCTCCGAAAACTAAAATTTCGGTGTGCAAAAGTATAAAAAACTTTCGGCTTAACAAAATTAAACCGAAAGTTATTGATTTACTTATACTTTGATCTCAACTTCAACTCCACTTGGCAACTCAAGTTTCATTAGTGCATCAATAGTTTTTGAAGAAGAACTATAAATGTCTAATAATCTTTTGTAAGCAGATAATTGAAATTGTTCTCTTGATTTTTTGTTTACGTGTGGTGAACGTAACACTGTAAAAATCTTTTTATTTGTTGGTAAAGGAATTGGTCCGTTTACTACAGCACCAGTACTCTTTACTGTTTTTACGATTTTCTCAGCAGACTTGTCTACTAAATTATAATCGTAAGATTTTAACTTTATTCTAATTTTTTGACTCATCTTAATTAACCTTTAGCGTTTGCGATTACTTCTTCTGAAATGTTACTTGGAGTTTCTGCATAGTGAGAGAATTCCATAGTAGAAGTTGCTCTACCTGAAGATAATGTTCTTAAAGAAGTAACATATCCAAACATTTCTGATAAAGGAACGATTGCTTTTACTACTTTAGATCCAGCACGATCGCTCATATCGTTTACTTGTCCTCTTCTTCTGTTTAAGTCTCCAACGATATCTCCCATGTTCTCCTCTGGAGTTAACACTTCTAATTTCATCATTGGTTCCATGATTACAGCTCTTGCAGCTTTTGCAGCAGCTTTATAACCTAACTTAGCAGCTAATTCGAATGATAATTGATCAGAATCTACAGGGTGGAAAGATCCATCCTTTAAAGTAATCTTCATCGAATCCATTTCGTAACCAGCTAAAGGACCATTCTTCATTGCCTCTTTGAATCCTTTCTCTACAGAAGGCACAAATTCCTTAGGAACGTTACCACCTTTAATAATAGACTCAAATTGTAACCCTGTAACACCTTCATCAGCAGGCTCCATAGTAAATACAATATCAGCAAACTTACCACGTCCACCAGATTGTTTCTTATAAACCTCTCTGTGATCTGCAGTAGCTGTTAAAGCTTCTTTGTACTCTACTTGTGGTTGTCCTTGATTTACTTCAACCTTAAACTCACGCTTTAAACGATCAACAATAATATCTAAGTGTAACTCACCCATTCCTGAAATTACAGTTTGACCTGAAGCATCATCTGTTTTTACAGTAAATGTTGGATCTTCCTCTGCTAATTTACCTAAAGCCATACCTAACTTATCAACGTCAGCCTTAGTTTTTGGTTCAACAGCAATACCGATTACTGGATCTGGGAAATCCATTGATTCTAAAACAATTGGATTCTTTTCATCAGATAAGGTATCTCCTGTTTTAATATCTTTAAATCCTACAGCAGCTCCAATATCTCCAGCTTCAATAAAGTCAATAGCATTTTGCTTGTTAGAGTGCATTTGGTAAATACGTGAAATACGTTCTTTTTTACCTGAACGGTTGTTCAACACATAAGAACCTGCATCTAAACGACCAGAATAAGCGCGGAAGAATGCTAAACGTCCTACGAAAGGATCGGTAGCAATTTTAAATGCTAAAGCTGAAAATGGCGCTTTTGCGTCTGGCTTACGTGTTTCCTCCTCACCAGTATCAGGATTAGTTCCTACGATATTATCTCTATCTACTGGAGAAGGTAAATAACGACATACAGCATCTAATAAAAACTGAACACCTTTATTTTTGAATGAAGAACCACATACCATTGGAATTATAGACATATCCATTACAGCAGCTCTTAATGCAGCATGCACTTCTTCTTCTGTAATTGAATCTTCATCTTCCATGTACTTCTCTAATAAGTTTTCGTCATAAGCAGCAACCTCTTCGATTAACTTACCACGTAACTCACGAGCTTCTTCTTTTAATTCTTCTGGAATCTCTACTACATCGAAAGTTGACCCGTAGTTATCATCATGCCATACAATAGCACGGTTTTTAACTAAATCAACAATTCCTTTAAAATCTGCTTCATCACCAATGTTTAATACGATTGGCACTGCATTAGACTTTAACATGTCTTTTACTTGCTGACATACTGCTAAGAAGTTTGCTCCTTGACGGTCCATTTTGTTAACGAAACCGATACGAGGTACTTTATAGTTATCAGCTAAACGCCAGTTAGTTTCAGATTGTGGCTCAACTCCGTCTACTGCAGAGAATAAGAACACTAGCCCATCTAATACACGTAATGAACGGTTTACCTCTACGGTAAAATCAACGTGACCTGGAGTATCAATAATATTAAAATGGTATCCTTTAGCATCAGCAGTTGGTTTTCCATTTTCTGTTGGGAATTGCCATGTACAAGTAGTTGCTGCAGAAGTAATTGTAATACCTCTTTCAGCTTCTTGCTCCATCCAGTCCATTGTAGAAGCACCATCGTGAACCTCTCCAATTTTGTGAGACACCCCTGTATAGAAAAGGATACGCTCAGTTGTTGTTGTTTTACCAGCATCAATATGAGCAGCAATACCGATATTTCTTGTATATTTTAAATCTCTTGCCATTTCTTATTAAAATCTAAAGTGTGAGAATGCTTTGTTTGCTTCAGCCATCTTATGAGTATCAACTCTTTTCTTAACAGCAGCACCTTCTTCTTTAGCAGCAGCTAAAATCTCAGCAGCTAAACGTTGTGCCATTGTTTTTTCATTACGCTTACGCGCATAAGAAATCATCCATTTAATCGCCATAGAAACCTTACGGTCTGGACGAATTTGCATTGGAATTTGGAAAGTTGCACCACCAACACGGCGAGAACGAACTTCTACGTGAGGCATCACGTTAGACAAACCATCTTTCCACACTTCTAAAGCCGACTTTTCTTCGTCAGTTTTCTTTTCGCTTACGATATCCATTGCATCGTAAAACACTTTGAACGCTACAGATTTTTTACCGTCCCACATTAAGTTATTCACAAAACGTGTAACTAATTGATCGTTGAATCTTGGATCCGGTAACAAAACTCTTTTTTTAGCTCTTCTTTTCCTCATGTCTTTACATTAAAAAAGTTACTAATTAATTTTTACTTTTTGTCTTTTGGGCGTTTTGCACCGTACTTAGATCTACGTTGGGTTCTACCCTCAACTCCAGCAGTATCTAATGCTCCACGTACCACGTGATATTTAACACCTGGTAAATCTTTTACCCTTCCACCTCTAACTAATACTATCGAGTGCTCTTGCAAGTTGTGCCCCTCACCTGGAATATACGCGTTGATTTCATTACCATTTGTTAAACGCACCCTTGCAACCTTACGCATCGCTGAGTTAGGTTTCTTAGGTGTAGTGGTATACACACGCGTACAAACTCCACGTCTTTGTGGACATGCTTGTAAAGCAGCCGATTTACTCTTCTTAGTTATTTTGGCTCTTCCTTTACGAACTAATTGTTGAATAGTTGGCATACTAAATTATTACTTGTTTTTAATTTGTACTTAAATTACTCTAATTTTAAGAGTGTGCAAATGTACGACAATTTTCTATTTATTCAAATATCAAGGAGTTATTTTTAACAAACCTCGAAAAAAACTTCATAAACTCAAATTCACAGTACCACTTACACCTCCTCCAAAACACAAAAAACAAACAATCAAAAAAAATAAACAATAACCTTACATTCTACAACAAAACAAATACTTTATTTTATAATTATTTAACAAATACCTTGTTTTTTTAAGTTTTATTTATGAATTTTGACTCAATCAATTCAAATAATTACATAATGAAAACAAAAATTAATGGAATACTAACACTACTCTTAGCGTTAGTTGTGCAAATATCCTTTGCACAAGAAAAAGTGATTTCAGGTACTGTTTCCGACGAAACAGGCCCCCTGCCTGGAGTTAACGTACTAATAAAAGGGACAACTTCCGGAGTAGAAACTGACTTTGACGGAAAATTTTCTATTAAGGCTAAGACTGGTGATACACTTATTTTTAGTTTCGTAGGAATGAAAACTGTTGAAAAAATAGTTGGAACTACTAACGTTATCAATTTAACCATGGCTAGCGACAATGTACTTGATGAAGTTGTTGTAACTTCCTTAGGTATAAAAAGAGCTAAAAAGAGTTTAGGTTACGCTTCTCAAGAAATCAAAGGAGACAAGGTTTCTACTGTAAAACTTGATAATGTAGTAAACTCTTTATCTGGTAAAATTAGCGGTGTTCAAATTAAAGCTAACAACAATTTTGGCGGATCTTCTAATTTTTTAATCAGAGGAATTAGCTCTTTAACAGGGAACAATCAACCTTTATTTATCATAGACGGAATCCCTATTTCTAATCAAATAGAAAATAGCGCAAATCAAAAAAATGGTAGAAGAGGCTTTGACTACGGTAACGCAGCTTCTGACATTAACCCTGATGATGTTGAATCTATTAATATTTTAAAAGGAGCCGCTGCATCTGCTATATATGGATCTAGAGGAGCAAACGGAGTTGTCATTATTACAACCAAAAAAGGAAAAGAAGGAAATATGAAGGTAAATATATCTTCCGGTATTACCTTAGGAAAAATAGATAGATCTACTTTTTTAAAGTATCAAGATAAATACGGTGCTGGATATGGCCCCTACTATGGAAGTACAGGATATTTTGAAGATATTGATGTTAATGGAGATGGGATTAACGATTTAGCAGTGCCTACCTACGAAGATGGTTCTTTTGGAGCTCCTTTAGATGGATCTCTTGTTTATCAATGGGATGCGTTTGTTCCTGAACACCCAAACTACCAAACTGCAACACCTTACATCGCTGGTAAAAACACTCCTGCAGATTTCTTCGAAACTTCTCACCAAATCAATAACTCAATATCTATTTCAGGAAGCGATGATAAAGTGAGTTACAGATTAGGGTACACAAACTTTCAAAACAAAGGTATTTTACCAAACTCTAAACTAGACAAAAACACCTTTAACTTTAATGGTACTTTGAAAGTTTCAAATAAACTAACTACAGGTGCCAATGCCAACTTTATCAACCAAGATGTTATTGGTAGAAATTCTACAGGATATGGAGATAATTTAATGTCTCAATTTAGACAATGGTGGCAAGTAAACGTTGACATTAAAGACCAAAAGTATATTTACGACTTAACTGGCAAAAACTATAGCTGGAATCACCAAGGTTCGGTTGGAGGATCTCCTTTACAACCACAATACTGGGACAATCCATATTGGACTAGATATCAAAATTACCAATCTGATAACAGAAACAGATTCTTTGGTAATGCATTTGCTACATATAATATTAATGATTGGTTGGATTTAACTGGTAAAGTAGCTGTTGATACATACTCTGAAGTACGTGAAGATAGGAGAGCTGTTGGATCAGTTGCTACAGAGTTTGGACTAACAGTTGGAGACCAAGCGTCTGGTTATCAAAGAACACAAATTAACTTTTCAGAATTCAACTATGATCTAATGTTGAACTTCAGTAAAGATTTATCTGAGAAATTAACCCTAAATGGTGTTTTAGGAATGAATATCAGAAAAGAAAAATACCACTTCTGGAGAGCCTCAACAAACGGAGGTTTAGCTAACCCTGGTGTATATTCTTTAAGAAACTCTGTCTTACCCGTTAACCTACCCGAAGAACGTTTAGCCGAAAAACAAGTTAACGGATATTACGTTCAAGCTACTTTAGGATATAACGATAGACTCTTCTTAGAATTCACAGACAGATACGATGTATCTTCCTCTCTCCCAACAGCAAACAATAGCTATAACTATTTTGCTGTTAGTGGTAGTTTTATTTTTTCAGAACTAATAAACACAAACTGGTTAAACTATGGTAAACTTAGAGCTGGATACGCTGAAGTAGGTAACGACCTACCTGCCAACAACGTTTACGACACCTATAATGTTATAGATCATTTCGGTAGTGTAGCTTTAAGCTCTTTTAATGGCACCAAGAAAAACGAAAACTTAGTACCTGAAAGAACCAAAGAAATAGAACTTGGTCTAGAAACTAGATTTTTAAACAATCGCTTGGGCTTAAATTTATCTTGGTATAAAAAAGACACAGAAAACCAATTAATGCCAGTCACCACAACAGCTGCTTCAGGTTTCTCTAGTAGATGGGTTAATGCTGGTACCATAGAAAACAAAGGGGTTGAAGTAAGTTTAGATGGAAAAATAATTCAAAATGAAGACTTTAAATGGAACACTACAATTAACTGGTCAAAAAACAACAACTTAGTTAAAGAATTATATTCCGACGTAGAAAACATTCAACTTGCATCGTTCCAAGGGGGTATTTCAATTAATGCCACTAAAGGTCAACCCTATGGAACAATAAGAGGTACTGGGTTTGTCTACGATGATAACGGCAACAAAGTTGTTAACGATAATGGTTACTATAAAGTTAAAAGCAATCAAATTATAGGAGATACTAACCCTGACTGGAACGCCGGTATCACAAACACTCTTTCTTATAAAAATTTATCGTTAAGCTTTTTAATTGACATCCAACAAGGAGGAGATGTATACTCATTAGACCTTCATTATGGTCAAGGTACAGGTTTACCAGACTACACAGGGGGGCTTAACGAACTTGGAAACCCAATAAGAAATCCTATTACATCAGGGCCAGACAGTGGGGGTGTACTTAACCCTGGTGTTACAGAAGACGGACAACCAAACACTACTCGTACTCCTGCAGACACATACAATGGAGCTTTCTACTGGGGAGACTCGAACGTAAACCCAGCCGCACTTACTATATATGATGCTTCATATATTAAACTAAGAGAGTTAAGCCTTAAGTACAATTTTCCTAAAACTTGGCTTCAAAATTCTGCAGTATCGGATTTAACAATATCTTTAGTAGGTAGAAATTTATGGATAATAGACAAAAACGTACCTTTTGCTGATCCTGAATCAGGATTAGGAGCAGGTAATGCTCAAGGATATTTATCCGGATCATACCCTACCGTAAGAACAGTTGGTCTTAATGTTAATTTAGAATTTTAAAAGATTATGAAAAAAATATTTTTATTTTTAATTTCAACATTCTTAATCGTCTCTTGTGTCGATGAAGACTTAAATGTTGATAAAAAAAATCCGAGTGAAGTATCAGGCGCAACACTTTTTGCCAACGGTACCAGAAACATGTTTGACTTAATGAACTCATGTAGTGTTAATGAAAACGTTTTTAGACTATATGCTCAATATTGGGCACAAACAACCTATCCTGATGAAAGTCAATTTAATCAAGTTAGTAGAAACATAGGAGGCTCAATTTGGAACACACTATACAGAGATGTTCTTAAAGATTTAGATGGAGCTAGAGTCTCTACAGAAAACTCAGTAGATAACCCTAACAAAGAAAATCAATTAGCAATCATAGAGTTTACTACAGTTTACGCATATAGTATCTTAGTAGATACCTTTGGAGATGTGCCATACACAGAAGCACTTGATCCAAACAATCCAACTCCAAAATATGATGATGCTGAAACAATTTATTTAGATTTATTAGATAGACTATCAAAGGCCATTCAAACTATTAACACCAATGGAAACTTTGGTTTTGATGATTTTATTTACGGTGGTGACCTTTCAAAATGGAAAAAAGCTGCTAACTCATTAATGTTAAGAATGGCTATGAGAATAGCAGACTCTAACCCTACCGAATCTATCCAGTATGCTAACTTAGCTTCAACAGATTTAATTCTTAATAACAGTGATAACTTCTCTATTAATTATCTGGGAGCCTCTCCTAACACCAATCCTCTATACGTTAGCTTAGTACAGAGTGGTCGTAATGATTTTGTTGCAGCTAACACATTTATTAACAAAATGCAACCAAGAGAGTATTTAACTTACAATTCATCTGACTTGAATGGAGACGGCGTAATTGATGAAAAAGATGAAGTAGAATACATAGATCCAGACTCTTTTACTAACACAGATCCTAGAATGTTTGTATATTTCAGAACCAATAAAGTAATCCCTGAAGAGTTAAACATAACTGACTCTAATGACAATGTAGTTGCTACTTTCTCATACACAAATGCATACAACAACCAAACTCAATTGTTCGAAGGAGGTACTTATGGTACTGCCAACAGCCACAGTGGTCATACTCAACTAGGAGACATTCTAAGAGTACCAGACCTTAAAGGCACGATTATATCAGCTGCTGAAATTAGGTTTTTATTAGCAGAGGCATCTGCTAGAGGTGGATATAGTGTAAGCGGAGATACCGAAACTCACTATAACGAAGGTATCAGAGCCTCTTTTGATGAATGGGAAATAAACGATGTTAACTCTTATTTAGCAATGAGTCACGTTGCTTACTCAACTGCATCTGGTGACTGGAAAGAAAAAATTGCTACTCAAAAATGGTTAGCTTTGTATAATAACGGTTTTGAAGGATGGACAACTTGGAGATTATTTGACCAACCAACCTTAAACAACTTACCTGTTACTGACCCTGAACAAATTCCTACTCGTTTTCTATACCCTACTTCAGAATCAACACTTAATGGTACAAACTATCAAAGTGCTTCTTCAAGTATTGGAGGGGATGAAAAAACAACAAAGATTTTTTGGGATAAAAACTAACACCAAAAAACATTAAAAGCTGAAGTTAGTAACTTCAGCTTTTTTTATCATATCCAATAAAAACACAAAATTTTACACTAAAAAATCATGAAATTGAAATTATTATTAATTACAGCGCTAATCACAAATACTATTTTCTCACAATTTACCAGAGCTCAAAAAATTCCCAAACACGCAAACAGCATATTCAATAACAACATGGATCATTTTGCTATGGCTAAAATTGATATGAAATTCAATAATGAATTTGGAAAAAATGTATCTGGCACATATTACTTAACTAAAGAATGGAAAAAATGTAAAATAACTACTAAAGAAAGTAAAAGCTATACTCTACCAAACTGCAATTACAATTTATTCGATAAAAGATTTGAAGTTCAATTTGAAAATAATGATTTTATCTACTTAAAAAAACAAAGCATAGATCAAATTATTTTTGACAACAAAACTTTTAAACCTATAAGCAACACCCTTATACCTAACACAGATAATAATTATTATCAAGAGATTGCTCAAAACAAGAATATCACTCTTGTAAAACTATACAAACTTAAAAAGAGAACAGTAAACTCAAAGGAGTCTCTAGGCATAATCGAAAACAAAATAATCAATAAAGGCTACAACTATTTTATTAAGGATAACCAACTCATAAAAATACCTAGATCAAAAAAGAAAACCCTATTTATTTTAAACATTAAATACAAAAAAGAAGAACACAAAAAAATTAACATAAAAAAGACAAATGATTTAAAAAGACTTATCTTAAACCTATAGTTATTACTACTACTCATTCTCTTTAATTAATTCAAGTTAAACACCAATACCCCTTCTCAGCCTATCACAAAATAGCTATCACATAGCTATTTTAACACTCAAAATTAATAAGCTCTACACTATTCAACCATTAAAGATTAAGTTATTTTTAAAAAATAATGTGTTAACTTTCTTCTACCTATACTCAAAAAAAAAAAAAAAAACTAATTCATTGTTAATATTTGCATATAAACTATATCAATGAACAAATAAAATTAACTCTTAACAACAAACAAGTAAATTCATATACTTTTTCTAATTAAAACTAAAGTTATTTATGTTAAAAAATTGTTTATTTAAGATAATTTTATGATTTTAGCAACTAATTAATTCAAATAATTACATAATGAGAACAAAGTTTAATGGAATGTTAACGTTATTCCTAGCGTTAATTATGCAAATGTCCTTTGCACAAGAAAAAACAATTTCAGGTACAGTTTCTGATGAATCTGGACCATTACCTGGAGTTACAGTATTAAAAAAAGGTACCACACAAGGTACCGAAACGGATTTTGACGGAAAATTCTCTATCCAAGTAAAAGTTGGAGACATCTTGGTATTTAGTTTTGTAGGAATGAAAACTACAGAAAGAACAGTAAATAGCCATCAACAGATTAACGTGATAATGACGGGTGATAATATTCTTGATGAGATTATAGTTACTGGTACAGGTGCGGGTATAAGTAAAAAGAGATTATCAACCACTGTTGACGCTCTAACAAGTAAAGACATCGAAAAAACTCCTACGAAACAATTAGATCAGCTTTTACAGGCCTCTGCACCTTCTGCACAAATTAAGTTAAGCTCAGGACAACCTGGTACAAACTCAATTATCAGAACAAGAGGACCTCTAAGCGCTAACGGTAACACTACACCAGTTATAATTGTTGATGGTATCAGGGTAGACAACTTGAACTCAAACGCCCAACTTGGCCTTGCTACTGGTGGAGCTAATAGTTCTTCAATTGCAGACATCCCACTAGAATCAATAGAAAAGATTGAGTATGTAAAAGGTGGAGCTGCCACAACACTTTATGGAGCTGATGCCGCTAATGGGGTTATTCAAATCATCACAAAAAAAGGAACCGTTGGTAGAACTTCTATCAATTTCGAAGCTTCTACGGGTGTAATTAGTGGTACTAAAGATTTTTTAAGATTTAAAAGAACTGCAGATTTAATATTCGAAGATGGTGTTTTTCAAGATTATAAAATAGGACTGAATGGAGGTACTGATAAATTTAGATATAATGTTGCAGCTTCAATGTACCACGACGATGGTTTTAATAATGTAAATAAACAATTTAGAAGAACAATAAGATCTGGATTCACTGCAAAAATCACTGATAAACTAACCTACCAAGGTTCTGCTGTATTTAGTACATTTAACTATACTCGTGACTATAATGCTAATAGTGGATTTTCAAGGTTTTCAAACGCTGAAGGTGGAGATAATGGTGATATAGACACTTTATCTGACGAAGATTTTAATACCCTTAAAGCAAGATATGATAAAGAAGGTGAATTAACTGATATAACAGACAGAATTAGAAGATTCCAAACATCTAACAAATTCACCTATGATTTTACCGAAGACTTTAAAGTTAATTTAATCTTTGGGCTTGACTCAAGAAATAATAGACAGGAGCTTATCGCAACCAACGCTCTATTGATCGCCAAAGGTAATCAACCTGAAGGAACAACTGATAGGGGATCTATACAAAGAGCTACTAGAAACTTCATCTCTTTTACTGGAGAAATAAACGCTCAACATAAATTTAATATAAATAATAATTTTTCATTTATAACAACAGTTGGAAGCCAGTTTTTTAGAAATGATGACTTTCAACAAAATATAACCGCTACTGGTGTAACTGATGGTGCTATTACAGTTAATGGTGCTGAACATTCTGTAACTGACTTTCAAAGAGGTTTTTCTAACTTTGGCTTTTATTTATCTGAGAATGTAGGTTTATGGGATAAAATTTTTATCGATCTGGGATTAAGGATTGATGGTAACACCGCATTTGGTGATGATATAGGCTTATTATATTTACCTAAATTTGGTATAACTTATAACATTTCTGATGAAGATTTTTGGAAAAACACATTCGGAAACACATTGTCTAATTTCAAATTAAGAGCTAACTGGGGACAAGCAACTAACTTCCCTACTCCTTTTGCTGGAGATTTGACTATCGCAGCAAATAATTTTTTAGGTCAACAATCATTTACCTTCAACAATCCTGGAAACACAAAATTAACATCTGAAACTGTAACCACAAAGGAAATCGGAGTTGATGTTGGCTTATTTAATAATAGAATTCGCTTAAGTGCAACATATTATGATGGATTAACAGAAGACGCATTATTCACTCCTCCACAAGCTCCTAGTTCTGGTCAATTAAACCAACTAAAAAATATTGGTGAAATATCAAACAAAGGTTATGAATTATCTCTACAAGCAAACATAATAAACAATGAGAAACATAATTTACAATTCAATGTTTCTTATAATAGAAATGAAAATTTAGTTGTTAGCTCAGGAGGGGCTCCTGAATTTAATGTTGGTGGATTTACCTTCCTTGGTGCTTATGTAAAGGAAGGACAACCTTTAGGTTTTCTAAGAGGTGCAAAAACTACTGTAGATGAAAATGGTGTGGCTACTATTTTAAGAAACCAAAATATTGGTAATACTTTTTCGCCAAACTTTGGTAGCTTTTCAATTAACTACACTTTCAACAATAAATTAAATTTATTCTTAAATGGTGATTATCAAACTGGAGGACAAGCTGTTGCTGTTGATGATGTACTTAGGTTTTTTGCAGGATTAGAAGATGAAGGAAGATTCCCTCAAGAAATATTAGACTACCAAGCAAATGTCGGAGGGTTAACATTTTTTGACTTAGCTAGTTATTGGGTAGAAGATTCAGATTTCTTAAAAATAAGAAATATTGGTGGGACCTATAATTTTGGAGAAATCTCCAATACAGTAAAAGACTTTACATTAGGATTTAATGTTGCTAACCCTTTCAACTTTGTGAAATCAAGATTTGATCCTGAAGCATCAGGTTCTGGTTTTGGTGCTCAAGGAGGGTTCTCTGGTGGAGGATTTGGATACGGTACCGAATCTGCACCAAGAATCTATAGTTTAACATTAAAAGCAAGATTATAAACTTAACAACAAAGTATAACATGAAAATATTTAAATATTTAGGAGTAACATTGGCTTTATCAATTTCTTTTTCTTCTTGTAACGAAGATCTTATTGATTTCACAGATGTCACTAATCCTAATTTATCAGAACAAAGTGTTGTTGGTCAAGCCAACTCATCAAAAGCCTGGTTAACAGGTATCAAAAGACAAAACGCATTATTATATAATGAAATTGTAACTATTTCTGAAATAGCCTCTGATAACTATGTGAATTCTCAAACCTTCTATAATCAATTGTTAGATAATTTAACTATTGATTTTCAAGACAGAGATTTAAACGATTTACATTTTGACATTGCAAGATTGAGAGAGATGTGTACATTTGGTATAAACCGTATTTCGCCTAATGATGTTAATTCTTCAGACGAAACATTGGCTGAATTTCATTTCTATAAGGGCTTATCATTTCTTTTAGCTGGAGAATACTTCAGCTTTTTGCCACAAGAAGACAAAGGTGTACCTAAAAGCTCTACAGAAAACTATAATTCAGCTCTTGAAAGCTTTAATACTGCAATTAATCTTAATAACGACTCTAAATATCATTTAGCAAAAGCTAGAACTTATTACAATTTAGGAAACAAAATTGAAGCTGTTAATTCTGCTAACACATCTTTAAATATGGATGATAGCTTATTATTTACAGTTGATTTTGATGAAACTAACGGTCCTTCAAATACTATGGAAGATGCTTTATATGAAAGAGGTACTTTTGACGACTTACAACCTCTTCCTTCATTAGATTTTTTAGACCCTAAATATTCTTTTGTTGACAATGCTATTGATGCTTCTATCGCTGTATTAAAAGCCGAAGAAGCTTATTTTATAATTGCTGAAGCAAATCTATCTGACAACTCTTTAGAGGATGCTAAAACAGCAATGAAGAACGCTCTATCTATAATTAATAATAGACCAACAAAGATAGTTGATGAAACATCAGAAGACAGAACTCAAAGAAACCCTAACTCTAGACCTAATAGTTCAAGTATACTCGTTAGATACGAAGGTGATGTTTTATATAAAACTGGTTTGGTTATCGACAGAACTGCTACAGCTACAACTTATACTGTATCAGGAACTTCACTTACAGAAACGTCTATTAACGCTCTTACAACCATAGATGAGGCTCTTGAAGCATTGTACTTAATGAGACAAGAAGTATTTATCGCTGAAGGTCGAAGAATTATTGACTTGGGTGTTAAATATGTTTTATCTGAAAATGAATTATTATTAAACTCCAATGTTGACGAAAGTCATCCAGGATTAACAGGTGTTATACCTAGTTTTATTAACTCTATAAAATCAGAACTAGATGCTTTCACTTATGACCCTAATGCTGGAACTGTTGAAATAAAGCACAACTTGAATAAAATCTTAGTTCAAAACAAAACTTCAAATGAAGTACTACCTTTTCACTAAGTTTTATTATAAACTATAATAATAACTAATAAAAAAGCTGCTTATGAGCAGCTTTTTTTGTTAAAAAATTGTTTATTTAAGATTTAATTAAGATTTTAGCCACTAATTAATTCAAATAATTACATAATGAGAACAAAGTTTAATGGAATACTAACACTATTCCTTGCATTTCTTGTACAAATATCCTTTGCACAAGACAGGACAATTTCTGGTACTGTTTCAGATGAAACGGGTCCATTACCTGGAGTTACAATCCTAAAAAAAGGTACTACTTTAGGTACCGAAACTGATTTTGATGGAAATTATTCCATTAAGGCTAAAACTGGAGATGTATTAGTTTTCAGTTTTGTAGGTATGAAAACTACAGAAAAGACTGTAGGAAGCTCTAATCAAATTTCTTTGGTACTTAAAAGTGATAACTTACTCGAAGAAGTTGTCGTAGTTGCTTATGGTACGCAATCAAAAAACTCGGTTACTGGTGCAGTAAGTGTTATTAATCAAGAGCAAATAGAAAACACTAACTTTTCAAATCCTTTAAAAAGCTTAGAAGGTTTAGCTCCTGGTATCAGAGTTATTCAATCTAGTGGACAACCTGGTTCTTCACCTATAATTAGAGTAAGGGGTTTTAATTCTATCAATGCAGATGCTGCTCCACTAATTGTTTTAGATGGAGTTCCTTATTCTGGTAGTATGAGCAGTATTAACCCAAAAGATATTGAATCTACATCTATTTTAAAAGATGCTTCATCTACTTCATTATATGGTAATAAGGCAGCAAATGGGGTATTATTAATTACCACTAAGAAAGGGAGTAAAAATAGGATTCAAGTTAATATTGATAGCAAATTTGGTATTACTCAAAGAGGTGTTAAGGATTACAATATAATAGAAACACCTGGTAAATTTTATGAATCTTACCATAGTGTCTTAGCTAATTCTGAGTTTTATCGTCAGAGCAAAGCTGGTACTCCTATTACAATGGCTGAAGCTAGACAATTTGCTTCTGACAATTTATTAGATAGATTAGGCAACTACAACCTATACAATGTCCCTGGAAATCAAATAGTTGATCCGAACACAGGAAAAATTAACCCTAATGCTAAATTACTATTAGAAAATAATGGTTGGGAAGATGCATTATTTAGGAACGCTGCTAGTTTTACTTCAAATAATATTTCTATTTCTGGTGGTTCTGAAGAAGCAACGTATTATTTATCTTTAGGTTCAGAAACAAATAACGGTTACACTATTCTAAGTAATTTTGAAAGACATAATGCTCGTTTAAAAGCTACTTCTGCTAAAATATTTGATGTACTAACAATAAGTGGTGATGCCTCATACTCTAACTCTATTAGTCAATCTGTTCCTGGTAACAATACGACTCAGTTTAGTAATGCTTTCTTTTGGAACAGAAGAATAGCTCCTATTTACCCTGTTTATCAACATGATGAGAACTGGAATCTTATTTCAGATCCTAATACTCCTAGTGGCTTTGCTTATGATTTTGGTCAACCTCAATTTTTTGATAATGGTACTAGTCGAGGAGCTAGACTTTATGCTCCTGGTGAACACCCTTTAGCTGTAATTGAAAATACAACATTAACAACTAAAAGAGATAATTTTAATGGAGGTTTAAGGGCTAAATTTGATTTACCTTTAGGTTTTGACTTTGAATATGTAACAAACTATCTTACTGAATCTGATAGAGACACTGACTTTAGAGGTCCTGGAGCTGGTGTGTTTGCTGCAGCTCAAAATGGTTTATTAACTAGTGGCACTAATCATTTTTCTGCATTTACAAATCAACAATTATTAACATGGAAAAAAGATTCTGGAAGGAATACTTTTGATGTTCTTTTAGGTCATGAAACATATACAGAAAAGTTCTCTTTATTATCTCTTTCTAAAAGAAATCTTATTGGAGATCTAAACCCAGTGATTGACAATACTGCTGTTTATGCTTCTGCAGAAGGATATAATACAAAGTATGCTACCGAGGGGTACTTCTCAAGGTTTATCTACGGTTTAGACAATACTTACTTTTTAAACCTTACAGGTAGATATGATTCTACTAGTGTTTTTCACCCTGATAATCGATGGGGATTCTTTTGGTCTGCTGGTGCTTCATGGGTTATTAGTAACGAAGATTTCTTGAGTAATTCAAATGTAATTAACTATGCAAAATTGGCAGTGAATTACGGTACAACAGGTAACGATAGAATTTTTTATGATAATAGTACAACTCGTAACCTTTCTGCTTACCTAAATCAATTTATAATTGGAGAAAGTAATGGACAATTAACACAAGAGTTACGTTATTTAGGAGGAGATGCTGTTACATGGGAAAATTCTGCAAGTTTTGATGTATCTTTAGATTTAAATTTATTTAATAAATTGAGCTTAACTGCAGGTTACTTTAGAAAAGAAACTGATAATCTTTTATTTAACGTTCCAATAGCTATTTCTGCAGCTGCTGAACAAGGTTCTAGAGCTGTTAATTCAGGTACTATGGTTAATAGTGGTTTTGAAACACAGTTAGCTTGGAAAGCTGTAGATAAAGAAAACTTTAAAGTAAATTTAAACGCAAATTTATCTACTCTTAGAAATGAAATGACGTATTTACCTCCAAGTGCTCCAGCACAATCAGGCAGCTTCCGTAGAGAGGTAGGTAGAAGTATTTTTGAATACCATATGGTGAAGTTTGCAGGGGTAGATCCTCAAAATGGAGATGCGTTATACTGGGCAAAAAACAAAACTACAGGAGAGGAATTTAAAACCGATGATTATAGTCTTGTGTTTGAAACTGATACTACAATTGACAATAGACAATTTGTTGGAAAGAGTGCTATTCCTGATTTTACAGGAGGATTTGGTGCAAATATACAAGCAGGTAATTTTAGTTTAGATGTACAATTCGCCTATCAAGTTGGCGGATACGGCATTGACAGCGAGTATTTCAGTCTACTTTCCGCGACTCAAAATGTTACTAATTTCCCTGATTATGATAAAACTTGGACTGTTGATAATCCTAAAGCTGAATTACCAAGAATTGATCCTTTAGCAAGAAATCAATACAGGTTTTCTGACCTTTATTTAACTGATGCTAGTTACTTAAGCTTAAATAACATTAGCTTGTCTTATAACCTTAATAATGATGTATTTAAAAAATATCATATAGATAATGTTCGTATTTATGGAACTGTTAATAATGGATTTTTATTATACAGTGCTAGGCAAGGGTATGATCCTCGTTTAAACTCAGTAGGTCGAACTTCGGCTGAATATGGTGCAAACAGAACCATTTCTCTTGGAGTAAATATTAATCTTAATTAATAATGTAATTATGAAACACAATAAAATTTTTATAAAACAGTGGTACAAGTCTGTTTTATTTACCTTAACAGTAATATTTTTCATTTCCTGTTCAGATTTAGAACAAGAATTTGAAAATGAAAGGTATTTAACCGAAACGCAAGCAGAAGCATTAGCTGCAGCAGGTAATACTCAAGGTCTTAAAGCCTTAGATGGTGCTATTTTATCTTATATCAGAGACGGACTTCAAGAAGATGATGATGATTTTGGACTAAAAGCTTTAGAGCTTGGAATGGATTTAAGAAGTAACGATATGGATATGAGTAGAAATACTTGGTTTGGTTCTTTTAATAACTACGATAATATAATTACTACAAATAGAAATAATGAGGTTATGTGGAAATTCTGCTATACCCTTATAAACAGAGCTAACGCTATTATTAATACTATACCTGATACCGCACCTGAAGAGGTTAAAGTATTTAAATATAAATCTTACACGTACAGAGCTATTGCTTATTTTTATTTAGCAAGAATTTATCAACATACTAAAGCTAGTGATGACACGCCAACAGTACCAATTGATAGCGGAGACTATACTCCTCAACCTAAATCAACATTAGGGCAAATAAAACAGTTAATTCTTGATGATTTAACATTAGCATATAATGGTTTAAAATCATATACAAGAAGTACAAAAGATGAAATTGATGCTAATGTAGTAGCTGCATATTTAGCTAGATATTATCTTACCTACGAAAACTGGGAAAAAGCAGAAGAATTTGCAGATATAGCTATGAATGTTGGCTCAATTAGTGACGATGTTCAACATGGATTTGATGAATTATCTTTATCAGAAGCAATATGGGGTGCTACCATTACACCAACTACAACTACAGTATACGGTTCTTTCTTTTCACATGTTAGCCAAATAAACGATGGTTATAGTGGGTGGAATCATTTTAAAACTATAAACTCTAATTTGTATGATATGATACCAAATACAGATAAGAGGAAGTTATGGTTTGCTGATAAGCAATATGAACCTTGGACAATTATAGTACCTGGAACATGGGCACATTATAATATAACACCAAAATATACAAGCTTGAAGTTTATCGCTCATCCAGGTCCCGGAGAGTTTATTGGAGATTATATTTACTTAAGAAACACTGAATTTTATTTAACAAAGGCCGAAGCATTAGCTAGGCAAGGTAAAAACTCAGATGCTCAACAAGTATTATTTGACTTGAACTCTGTTAGAGACCCTAACTATGTTAAATCAACAAAAACTGGTCAGGATTTAATTGATGAAATTTTACTCTATAGAAGAATTGAATTATGGGGTGACGGTGTTGCTTCATTTGATATGGCAAGAAACGGAGTCGGCTTGAACAGAAAAGATGGAAGATTGAATCTTGTTATGCCTGGTGCCGATCTTGTAATACCAGCAATGGACCCTAAAATGATTTATCAAATACCTTTAGATGAAGTTGACGCAAACCCTAACTTATAAAAAGGAATAAATATATTAATTAGTATTAAACCACCTCTAACGAGGTGGTTTTTTTATACCATAAAATCAACTACATTTGCTACATGGAACAAAACACAAATATTTTCGGTATTAGAGCCATTATTGAAGCTATAGAAAGTGGAGCTTCTATTAACAAGGTATATCTTCAAAAAGGTTTACGAGGAGAATTATTTTTTCAATTAGATAAGCTCCTAAAGAAGAATAAAGTATCAACTAGTGTAGTTCCTACTGAGAAGTTAGATCGTTTATCTAAACATAACAATCATCAAGGTGCTGTAGCTAAAATTTCCCCTATTGACTTTTATGATTTAGAGAGCTTAATTGAAGAAGCATTAGAATCTGATAAAACTCCCCTATTTTTATTATTAGATCAAGTTTCTGATGTAAGGAATTTTGGAGCCATTATTAGAACAGCAGAATGTACTGGTGTAAACGGAATCATCATTCAAAAAAGTGGTAGTGCTCCTGTAAATGCTGAAACCATTAAAACTTCAGCTGGAGCTGCTTTTAAAGTACCTATTTGTAAAGTAGATCATATTAAAGATGCCATTTTTCAACTAAAGGCTGCAGATATTAAATTAGCTGCTGCTACTGAAAAAACTGAAGATTCAGTTTTTGATGTTAATTTTAATCAACCTATAGCAATCATCATGGGTTCTGAGCACAAAGGAGTAAGTAACTCTGTTTTAAAAATGGTGGACTATAAGGCTAAATTGCCACTTCTAGGTGAAATTGAATCTTTAAATGTTTCAGTTGCTTGTGGTGCGTTCTTATATGAAGCTGTAAGACAACGTTTATAATATTTTAAATCCTGCTTAGTGCAGGATTTTTTATTCCTCTTCCTTGTAGATATAACGGTATTTTATTTCCTTCAATTCTAACTCGGCTTCTTCAATTGGTGGAATATAGTTTCCATTTTCATCAAACATATCATCAAATTCTGTTTTAGAGAACTCAAACCTTTCCTTAATTATACCTTTATTTTTGTATAACAAAGCTAATACTATTCCTGTAATTAACCCTGATAAATGACCTTCCCAAGACATTCCTTCTTTAATCGGTAATACATACCAAACCATACTTCCGTATAAAAATATGGTGATGAAAGAAACAGCTACTAACCTGTAGTTTTTCTTTATAATCCCACTAAAAAGAACAAAACTAAAAAGCAAATACACAATTCCACTCGCTCCAATATGGTAGGATTCTCTTGCAATTAACCAAGTTAGTAATCCAGTAATAATCCCTCCAAATAACAAAACTTTAATTGCTACTTCCTTATAAAAATAAAAAAGACAAGCTGAGAGCACAAATAAAGGAACTGAATTATTAAAAAGATGCTTGGTGTCACTGTGAATAAAAGGAGAGCACAAAACCCCTTTTAAACCACTAAAATTTCTCGGAAAAACTCCAAATTTATTGAAATTCCATCCAAATTTAATTTCTATCCAGTATACAAGCCAAATTGTAAAAACAAACAGGAAAGGAATAGTAAAAACTGTTGAAGAAAATTTTAGTTGCTGTTCTGTGTTCATAACCTTTAAAATAACAAAAATAAATCCAAAGCAGTATTTCTGAAGTTCTGTCATAAATCTTTGCTATTTTTACATTATGAATCAACCTTTGGCAGAAAGAATCCGTCCACAAAGTTTAAGTGACTATATTAGTCAACAACATTTAGTAGGCGAAAATGGAATTTTAACCAATCATATAAAACAAGGAATTATTCCTTCACTAATTTTATGGGGGCCTCCAGGAATTGGAAAAACTACCTTAGCAAATATTATTGCTAATGAATCTGGGCGTCCATTTTATACCTTAAGTGCTATTAGCTCTGGAGTAAAAGATGTTCGTGAAGTAATTGAAAAAGCAAAGAAAAGTGGCGGATTGTTCACACAAAAAAACCCTATTTTATTTATTGATGAGATTCATCGTTTTAGTAAATCTCAACAAGATTCTTTATTAGGCGCTGTTGAAAAAGGTTGGGTAACTCTAGTTGGCGCTACCACTGAAAACCCAAGCTTTGAGGTTATACCTGCCCTACTCTCTCGTTGCCAAGTGTATATATTAAATTCTTTTGATAAAAATGATTTGGTTGCTTTGTTACATCGCGCAATGGAAAAAGATGAAATCATTTCTCAAAAAAAAATCAACTTAAAAGAAACCGATGCACTACTTCAAGTTTCTGGTGGGGATGCGAGAAAACTTCTGAATATTTTTGAATTATTAGTTTCTGCTGATGATGAAATTGAGGTTACTAATGAATTGGTGTTATCTAAAATTCAAAAAAATACGGTTCGTTATGATAAAACAGGTGAACAACATTACGATATTGTTTCTGCTTTTATAAAATCTATCAGAGGAAGTGATCCCAACGCAGCAGTGTATTGGTTAGCTCGTATGATAGAAGGCGGAGAAGACGTGAAGTTTATTGCTCGTAGAATGCTTATTGCTGCTTCTGAAGATATTGGTAACGCAAACCCTACTGCCTTAATTTTAGCCAACAATACCTTTCAAGCTGTTTCTGTAATTGGCTATCCAGAGTCTAGGATTATTTTAAGCCAGTGCGCTGTATATTTAGCAAACTCTGCCAAAAGTAATGCTTCTTATATGGCTATAGGTGAAGCACAAAATTTAGTTAAAACAACTGGTGATTTGTCTGTTCCGTTGCATTTACGTAATGCTCCTACTAAATTAATGAAAGACCTAGACTACGGAAAGGAATATCAATACTCTCACAACTACGCTGGTAATTTCGTAAATCAAGAATTTTTACCCGATGAGATAAAAAACACAAAATTGTATGAACCAGGTAACAATGCTCGTGAAAATCAATTTAGAGAACTACTGAAGCAACGTTGGAAAGATAAATACAATTATTAGTTACAATACAAATAGGTTATGAATTATAAACTAAAAACTTTTATCAAAGCTGCTCAGTATTCAAGTTTTACACTTGCTTCTAAAGAGTTGAATATTTCACAACCTGCCGTTTCTAAAACTATTTCAAAATTAGAAGAAGAATACAATACAACTTTTTTTAATAGATCACGAAACTCTATTTCATTAACAAATGAAGGAAAAATTTTTCTTGATTATGCTTATAAAATTACTGAGTTATTTGAAGAATTAAAGAATTCTTTTCTTTTAAATGAAAAGAGCATTTCTCTTGAATTTAATATAGGATTGAGCACCACAATTGCTACGTATGTGATACCAAAAGTACTCGCTAAAATAAAACAAAACTCTAATAATATAAAGTTCAATATAATTAGTGGCAATACAAAAGATATTGAACATAAGATTTTAAATCAAGAATTAGAGTTTGGTATTGTAGAAGGAAAATCTTCTAATCAATTATTACGATACTCAAAATTTATAAAAGATGAGATTGTGCTGGTTACAAGCACTAACAATAGCAATAGTAAAAGCTCTATATCAAAAAAAGAACTAAGTGAAATACCTTATGTAAGTCGTGAAGTTGGTTCGGGTACACGTGAGGTAATTGAAGAAACTTTAAAGAAAAACAACATTACTACACTAAACAGAGTAATAACATTAAATAACACAGAGGCTATTGAACAGTATTTGCACTACTCTAACTCTTATGCTCTCTTATCTATCCACGCTGTAACGGAAAAACTTATTCAAAACAAATTAAAAATAGTTGATATTAAAGGACTTTCTTTTGAACGTGAGTTTGATTTTGTTTGTAGGACAAACTATCAATCAAAAAAAATGGACCTACTTTATAAATTAATTAAAACCAACTATAACTTTTAGTTATCTTGTATAACTATTTAATTTCCTTTTTAGCTATATTTCAGTCGTAGTTTTGTTTCATCAAATTCTTAGAAAAAATGAAACAATTCTATCTAATTATCTTTTTTATATTCTCTTTAACACTAGCCTTGGCTGGCTACATTTCTAGCCCTTTTGCTTTAGTATTTGGCTTTATTTTGACATCTATTTTTGGTAATCCTTTTCCAGAAAAAACCAAAAAAGCAACTCAAATTCTTTTAAAAACGTCTGTTATTGGTTTAGGTTTTGGAATGTCTTTAACTGAAACTATACAAACAAGCAAAGAAGGGTTTATTTTAGCTACTTTATCAATTATTTTAACCGTAACTCTAGGTCTCTTTTTTATTAATTTTTTCTCAATTGAGAAAAAGTTAGGCTTTTTAATTACTTCGGGGACTTCTATTTGCGGCGGAAGTGCTATCGCTGCTATTTCACCTGTAATTAAAGCTAATCATAAAACTATAAGTATCGCTATTGGAGTTGTTTTCTTTTTAAATGCTATTGCCTTATTTATATTTCCTCCTTTAGGACATCTTTTTGGTTTAACTCAACAACAATTTGGAATTTGGTGCGCCATAGCTATCCACGACACCAGTTCTGTTGTAGGGGCTGCTTTAGAGTATGGTGATGAAGCTTTGCAAATAGCAACTACTGTGAAACTTGCTCGTACTTTATGGATTATACCTTTATCTTTTTTTGCTATGCTTCTTTTTAAGTCTAGTGATAGAAAAATTAAAACCCCTTATTTTATTATTGGATTCATTGTAGCAATGCTACTCAACAGTTATCAAGTTGTTCCTGAAAGTTTTTCAATAAACATCGTAGAATTATCTAAAAGACTTCTCGTAGTAACCTTATTTTTAGTAGGAATGAATTTAACTGGTAAGGATTTAAAAGAAAGTGGTATTAAGCCTGTTATTGTTGCTTCTCTTTTATGGATATTTATAAGTGTTTTTTCACTACTCTTTATTATTGTTTCTTAAAGAGTAGTGAAAAATATGCATTAGAACTTTATTTGATATTGTTTTATTGTTTTAGTTCCATCTATATAATACTCAGCAAACCAAAAATTTCCATTTTTATATAAAACTCCATTCTTATCTTTAATTACAAAAACGTCTTTTACATTCGTTTTTAATACTTGAAAAACAACTTCAGGTTTTGTGTTTACTAACTGGAATCCGTTAGTTGTTAATTGTGCATACAATACATTCTTTGTTGTGTTTTCTTCATTAGCCTGCACTGTTTTATTTTTTACTACCTCAACAGTTGAAACCACTGGAGCTACTTCTTCTTCTTTTACAGTAGTTACTTCTTTTGATGGTGTATACTTGTACTTTAATGCCTGTACTGATTTAAAAGCATTACGAATAGCTTCATGATAGGACTTTTTGTAATCTTTCTCTTTACTTCTTCCTTCTTTAGATGCAAACACCACTTTGTTATTACAATCTTTTAACTCTACAATACTCTTTGTTGTAAATAATCCTGATTCATCTCTTACTGTACCTGTTAAAGCTAAACACCTATTATTTACAACTTCTTCTGGTAACTTCTCATCTTCTAATAGTGCTGTAAAGCCATACTTATTGAATAAGAATTTTGTTAATGAACTTGTTTGGTATTTATCTTTACCTTTTAAAAAGTCAAACTTTGTTGGTACAATAACATATTTGTAAGTATTAATAGATTTTTGCGCAAAACTTGTTGCTGTGATTAATAATAAAACGTAAACTATTTTTTTCATTTATTTAAATATTAAATTAACTCCTAGTTGAAAAGAGGTTGTATTGGCATCAGCAATATCGGCAATTTTAAACAAATTGTCCACTACACCGTATATGTTTAACTTTCCTGTTTTTACTGATAATCCTAATCCAAAATTAGTGTATGAAAAATCATCAACTGTATAGGTTATTTTACTCCTCACTCCTTTTATTAAAATTCTTTCATAAAAACTTGTGAATGCGAACTTAGGTCCTGTAGGTCTAAAAACAGCAAACAACTGACCACCAATAGCATTGTTATAAAATTTATTATACGTCATATCGTAGCAAGTTTCTTCTCTTCTTGATTTTCCCCAACTATGTTTAACTGAACTATTAAACTTTATAGGACGCATTACTGTGTATGAATTTTTATCTTCTTCATTAGGTATTTGGCTTTCTATGTCGTTCTTTAAGTCTTCCCAATAATTACGATTTGTTCCATCGTATTTAAACTCAATACCAGAAAAATCATAACTTCCTTTCACAGATGCATTTCTATTTCTTTTTGAATAATTCACAAAACCTACATCTAACAAACTAGCTGTTAATTCAGTTTGTTTATTAATCTTATAGGTAACTCCAAAATCTATACCTAAGCCCAAGTTTCCTCCCAAAAGTGCTCTACTAATTATATCTTTTGTAGAAATTTCAACATTATTATTTTCATTATAAATACCAGAGCTATAAACCGCGGCATCAATATTATTTAAATGGTGTGTGTAAATATTATCTTGACCTAATTTTGTTGCAAAACTTCCTTTATTTTCAGTAGAAGTAACATTAGCTATTCCCGAATAAATTTTTAACCTCCCTCCTACTGTTAACTTATCATCTACTTTTTTTGAAATACCAACATGGAGAATACTTAATACTTCAGATTTTACCGAAACTTCTGATGCCAAAAAATCTTTATTTAAGTTGGAAGCATTGCCATCATTAATTAGTTGTAATATATTTTTTGGCACCGCCATAAATGCATCTACTTCTGTATAGAAACCTCCAGATATATAATACTTATCATTAAGTTTATAACCTGCATTTAGTATTTCTATTTGTGTGTTTAACTGTATATAATCGTTAACTGATAATTTATTTAATGCATTCCTATACTTAACATTAAAATTAATCATGTCATTTCTAAAAACATCAGCTATTGTAACATCACCTGTTACTCCGGCTTGAAAAGACACTCCTGATAAAAAGGGAATTCCTACATGATATTTATAATTAACGGTTGCTCCTGGGTTTAATAATAATGTTTGTGGTATTTCATCGAACCCATATAAAACTTGTTTATTTTGACTGTTTATTTCGTGTATTACGATTATAAACA
This sequence comes from Tenacibaculum sp. Mcav3-52, assembly GCF_022347665.1. NCBI lineage: Bacteria > Pseudomonadati > Bacteroidota > Flavobacteriia > Flavobacteriales > Flavobacteriaceae > Tenacibaculum > Tenacibaculum sp. Mcav3-52. Next base: position 285,849 of record NZ_JAKRGE010000002.1, read on the forward strand.
ACAGCAATAAAATGTATAAATGTTTCATTAATTTATTTTAAAATAAAGGGTTCCTGCTGATTTAAAAGTAAACTTTTTGGGTTCGTTGATATCAATCACGGTACCGTCTGAACTTGGTAATAGCTCAAGAATTAATTCAATTTTAGTTGAATTTAAAATACTTGAATTACTCAAAACATCAATAACCTCTTGAAAGTTAAAAGCCTGAGTGTTTTTGGGAATATTAATTGATGTAACTCTATACGTTACTGCATTATTCTCGTCGAGAAAATTAAAATTAAGTTTAAAGTTTCTATCAAAAGGATTATTTATTTCAAAATTAAGTTCAATTTTATTTAAATCTTCAGCTCCTTCATTATTAAAAACTTCTAACCTTGAAACCTCTCTTATTCTTGCTATTTCAATTCCTGTTGGTGTAACTAATGAAGTTTGATCAAGATTGGCATACACTAATGATGCAACAATAACTGGTGTTATTTCTATATCTTCTGCTTGACTAAAATCAATATCTTTTATACATGACATATGTGTTATTAAAACAAATAATATAAAGAAGTGTTTTACTTTCTTATTTTTATTTATTTTCAGAATATTATTCATTTATAAATATTTTTTTAATTCAATTAATGAAGTTATTTGTTGGACATCTTTACTTTTTATTTCTTCTGAAAAGTGAATTACTTTCATTTCTGAATTTAGAGCACCAATAATATCAGCCTCATAATTGTCACCTATCATAACAGACTCTTTTGCTTTAGCTCCGGCTTTTTCCAATGCAAACTTAAAAACCTTTGAATTAGGTTTTTTAGCTCCAACACATTCAGATGTGATTACTTGTTTAAAAAAATTACTAATTCCTGACTTTTTTAGTTTTAATTTCTGCACCTCTTCAAAACCATTAGTAATGATATGTAAATCATACTTCTTTTCTAAGTACTCTAGTACCTCTTTAGTATTATCAAATAGGTGGTTAAAGTTTGGTAAATATTCTATGTAATCTTTAGATATTTGGTTTATTAAATCATCAGAAACTTCATAATTTAAACTATCAAATGTTTCTTTTAATCGATAATACCTTAAAGCTGATTTTTCTATTTTATCTTCTCTGTATAGTTTCCAAAACTTAAAGTTCAAAGGCATATAAACTTTTAAAAAATCACCTACTGGAATAGTTATATTTTGTTCTTTAAAAATTTGATTAAAGGTTAGTTTAGAGTTTTTATCAAAGTCCCATAATGTATGATCTAAATCAAAAAACAAATGTTTTATATCCATATTATCTATGTATTTCTTACTATTTTTATCATTGAATTGTATAATCTATTCCAGCCTCTCCATCTTAAATAATTACTTAAACTTTCATTATGAAATACTGTTATAAAAGTACCATTTACCGCCTTTACTTCATTTTTTAAATCTCTAATTTTTCCTAATGACTGTTTTGGTGTTAACTTCATGTAATCGTTTAACGTTGTATCCATCAAAGCAAATGGGAATATTTTTAATGGTGTTTGAATTTCAAAATCTAAATCGTAAAAGTGAAAAGGTGTACATGTAGTTGCTCGAAAACCAACATGTGTTGTATATCCCATTGAATAGTCTTCATCTATCTCTAAATCTATTAACTGTTGATATGTTTCTGGTAAAGACACTCTTAAATAGTGTTGTCTTGAACGCTTAATAGGCATATTAGTTATGTTTTCTAAACGCTCTTTTTCCTTTTTTAACATAGCCGCATTATTAACGGTGTAATAAGAAGGATGTAAGCCTACACGAGCGTAATCAACCATATCTTTTATTAACAATTTAAATTTTCTTTTAGAAGCAGAAACATTAGTATCGAATGTAGTATAATCACCTATTAAAAAGAAAAATATAGTTCTTATGTTATATGTTTTCTTTATATCTATTATTTCTTTAAAGGTATCAAATGGGTCTTTTTTAATATTAAAAAAGACAGCAAATCTATCCCAAACTGTAAAAATCTTAAACTGAGAGATGTCTTTTAAAAAACCTCCCAATATCCTAATAAAACTTTTATACTTATATGCATAAGCATTATCCACATCTATTGTAGATATATACTTATATTTTCTTGTAGTATGTTTAAAATCAGGAAATTTTTGCTTTAAAGTATCGAGAAACTTATATGCCCATATATCAACAAGTGGCTTTTCTAAAAACCCATTTTGATATGCTATACTTTCTTTTACCGAAAAACGGCCATGCTCGTCTTTAATATGCGGTAAATATTCTTCATATCTTGATATTAAATAAAAACTAGCAGCAAAAATATCAAATGGGATCTCAGAAGTTTCAGCCGTTGAAAAAAAACAAGGAGCTTCATCCCATTTTTGAATAATTATTTCTACATCCTTTACACCTTGTTGAAACAACAACTCATTACTTTCAACAAAAAACTCTTTTCCTAAAGGAACATTTGTATATGAAAACTTAGGTCCATTATAAGCTACAAATTCCTCTACTTTCCCTGTAAAATCAATCTGAACTTGTAAAATACGAGTAAATATATGTTTAAAAATATAACGTACTCTAGGAGTAACTTTATGGGTATAAATAAGTATCATAAATAGTAACTAGAATCGTAAAACGACTATAAAATTCCTTCATCTGCAAAGCTAAAATAAGCTTTTTCAGTAACTATTAAGTGATCTAGTAATTTAATATCTAAGGTAACACCTGCTTGCTTTATTTTTTTAGTGATGTCAATATCTGATTTACTTGGTGATAATTTTTCTGAAGGGTGGTTATGACAAACAATTATTCCAATTGCAGAAAGCTCTAAGGCTCTCTTATACAACAACCTTACATCTACCAAAGTAGCGGTAAATCCTCCTTTACTTAATTGGTGTTTTGCTAATACTTTATTTGAGTTATTAAGATATAATACCCAAAATTCTTCGTATTGTAAATCACCTATAAGTGGTTGCATAATTTTTGCTACATCAATAGAACTTTTTATTTTAGGCACACTTGCTCTTCCTACAAACTGTCTTCTTTTACCAAACTCTAAAGCAGTTACCACAGATATTGCTTTTGCCTCCCCTATTCCTTTAAATTTCATTAACTCCTCTATAGATAATTTTGCTAAAGCATTTAAGTCGTTGTTTACTGATAATAATATTCTTTTTGCTAAAGCAACTGCACTTTCATCTCTATTTCCAGAGCCAATCAAAATAGCTACTAATTCGGCATCTGACAATACTGTTTTTCCTTTAGACATTAACTTTTCTCTTGGTCTATCATCTAATGCCCACGATTTAATAGAAATCTTATTCATATTATTTTTTTTCTTTTAAATTTATAAATATAATTCATTTTTTGCACAACCAAAAGAAGCACAGTATCTTTGCATTCTATCTTTTTTAATTTTTAATATGAAGATTATTATAGCCGGGGCTGGAGACGTTGGTTTTCATTTGGCTAAACTCCTTTCTTACGAAGCACAAGACACATATGTAGTCGATTTTGATGGTGAAAAATTAGAATATCTAAACAATCATTTAGATGTTATCACCAAAAAAGGAGACGCTACCTCTATAAAGTTATTGAAAGAAATAGGTGTAAGCTCTGCCGATTTATTATTAGCAGTTACTGAAAGTCCTAATACAAACTTTACGATTTCTGTAATAGGTAAAGCATTAGGTGTTAAAAAAACAATTGCTAGAATTAGTAATCCTGAATTTTTAAATAACCCTTGTATTAATTTTAAAGATTATGGTGTAGATTTTATGATCTCTCCAGAAGAATTAGCTGCGGAAGAAATTAAGTCTCTACTAAATCAGTCTTCATTTAATGATACTGTTGCTTTTGAAAATGGAGTTTTCAATATCATGGGAACAACACTTGGGTATAAATCTCCTATTTTAGACCTTACTGTTAAAGAAACTAAAGAGAAATTTTGTTTGGTAGACTTCATTACTATAGCTATAAAACGTGAAGGGACTTCTCAAACAATTATTCCTCGTGGAGATACTGAGTATAAAATAAACGACCAAGTATATTTTTCTGTGCCAAAATATAGTATTGATAAACTATACCCTATCATAGGAAAAGAATATATAGATATTAAAAATGTAATGATCTTGGGAGGAAGCCGTGTAGGAAGAAAAACAGCGAGAAAACTCTGCAAAGATAACTTTAAAGTAAAGCTAATTGAAAAAGATAAAGACAAAGCCTTACAACTTGCAGAAGATTTACGTAATACATTAGTTATTTACGGTGATGGTAGAGATTTAGAATTATTAGAAGAAGAAAGTATTAGAGAAATGGATGCTTTTGTGGCTGTTACTGGAGACTCTGAGACCAACATCATGTCCTGTTTAGTAGCTAAATCCAAAGGTGTAAAAAAGACAGTAGCTTTAGTAGAGAATATGGATTATATTAACATTTCTCAAACTATTGGTATTGATACGTTAATTAATAAAAAATTAATTGCTGCAAGTAATATTTTCCGTCATATTAGAAAAGGGGAAATTGTAGCCTTAGCTAATCTGCATAATGTTGATGCTGAAGTTTTTGAATTTGAAGTGCATCCTGGTGCTAAAGTAACTCAAAAAATCATTAGAGAATTACGCTTTCCTAGAGAAGCCATTATTGGAGGTGTAATTAGAAATGGAGAAGCATTAATGTCTTTTGGTGATTTTCAAATGCAAAGCGGTGATAGAGCCATTGTTTTCTGCTTACCTGAAGCTATAAATATCGTAGAAGACCTATTTAAGTAATGGAAAACCTTAATCTTAAATTAGTCTATCGTTTTTTAGGAGTTACAGCTATCCTGAATGGGTTATTTATGTGGCTTGCCTTACCCATAAGTTTTTATTACAACGAATCCGCTAAATTAGGAATTCTAAATGCCGGAATTATTACGATAGCAATTGGTTCTTTATTGTTTTTTTTCAATAAACCCGATAATAAAAACATTCATAAAAAAGAGGGATACCTTATTGTTACTTTAGGATGGCTTACCTTATCGTTCACAGGAATGCTTCCCTATCTACTCACAGAAAGTATACCGAACGTAACTAATGCTTTTTTTGAAACAATTTCTGGTTACTCAACCACAGGTTCCTCTATTTTAACCGATATAGAATCTATGCCTAAGGGTATTTTATTTTGGCGAAGTTGTACACACTGGATTGGAGGCATGGGAATTATTGTACTTACCATTGCTATTTTACCATTATTAGGTATAGGAGGAATGCAACTTTTTATGGCTGAAGCCCCAGGTCCTTCTGCTGATAAACTACACCCAAGAATTACTGATACAGCAAAACGCTTATGGTTAATTTATGTATTGTTAACTGCTATTGAATTTTTACTACTAAAAGTAGCTGGAATGACTTGGTTTGATGCTATTAATCATGCTATGGCGACCGTAAGCACGGGTGGGTTCTCCACTAAAAATGCTAGTGTAGCTCATTGGAATAATGCTCCATTAATTCAGTACATTATCATCTTTTTCATGTTTATTGCTGGTACTAATTTTGTACTCACCTATTTTGCATTAAAAGGAAAAGTTAGAAAAGTTATACAAAGTGAAGAATTCAAATACTACCTTTTTGGTATTCTTGGAATAGCTACTATTGTAGCTTTAATGATTATCTTTTTTCAAGATCCCAATCTACAAACTACTATAGAACATCCTAAAGTATGGGGTGAAGTAGAAAGTGCAATAAGACATTCTTTATTCTCTGTTATATCTGTAGTGACCACAACTGGTTTTGTTACTGCCGATTTTACAATGTGGAGCTTTTTTGTTACCGCAATATTTTTCTCTTTATTTTTTTTAGGAGGTTCTGCAGGGTCTACATCTGGAGGAGTGAAAATTGTTCGTCACATTATCTTGTTGAAGAATAGCTTTCTTGAATTTAAAAAATCATTACACCCAAATGCCATAATACCTGTTCGTTATGACGGAAAAGCAGTTAATCAAACAATTATATTCAACATACTTTCATTTTTTGTACTCTACATGCTAATTTTTATAATTGGTACTGTTGTTCTAGCCCTTTTAGGTTTAGATATAAAGTCTGCTTTAGGAGCATGCGCTTCTTCATTGGGTAATATCGGACCTGCTATTGGAAGTGTTAGTCCTGTAGACAATTTTAACCATTTATCAGCAGGTGCTAAATGGTTTTGCTCTTTTCTAATGTTAATTGGTCGTCTAGAGCTATTTACTGTGTTAATTTTATTAACTCCTTTTTTCTGGAGAAAAAACTAACTTAAGTAATAAACTTACCTATAAAAAACATCTCTACTTATACGTATATACCTTAAAAGTACACGTTTGCATATTAATCGAATACGCTTAAACAATAGAATTAAAGTTTAGTGCGGTTTGTTTTTATATTTGGTTTGTAGAAAACAAATATTCAACATTTAGCAATTTTACACACTTGTAACAAAAAACTATAACCAACAAATAATTAAACAGTTACACAAAGCATATTGTTTTTTTTACTAAATTGTTGTTCTTAACATTAACTACTAAACTTTTTATTTATGGAACCATTTTTAGGTCAAATTACGATGTTCGGAGGAAACTTTGCTCCAAGAGGTTGGGCATTTTGCGATGGACAATTACTGGCAATTTCACAAAACTCTGCTTTATTTTCAATTTTAGGAACCACGTACGGAGGAGACGGAAGAACAACTTTTGCTTTACCCGATTTAAGAGGTAGAGCTCCAATAGGCCCTAGAAATGGCCCTGGCTTAAGTGATTATAGATTGGGTCAAAGAGGAGGGGTAGAAACGGTTACCTTAAACATTACTCAAATGCCAAGTCATAATCATGCAACTCAAAACAATACAGCTGCTGACCAACATATTCAATTAAGTGCTGATGCTGGTGTTCGTAGTACTCCTCAGGCAGGAGATGTTCCTGCTGGAGCAAGTTTTGGATCTGGTATTAGTGCCACACCTGTAAATGCTTATGGACCAGCTAACAATACTGTTAATGGACAAACTATTAGTGCTAATGCTGGTTTGAATATACTTAATACAGGTGGAAACCTACCACATACTAATGTACAACCTTACTTAGCTGTTAATTATATTATTGCTTTGGTAGGTGTTTTTCCTTCTAGAAATTAACTTATTTGCTATAATTCATTTGATAAAATAAAACTCTAGTGAAAATCATTAGAGTTTTATCTGTAAAATTATTTAACCAATCATATACTAAATAAAAATGAAACATCGTTACTTTAAATTCTTATTGAATATACTTGTTTATTTTGTGCTTATTTTTTCTAATAAGCAATTGAACGCTCAGACCCCTAGTACTATGGAATTTGGTTCATCAACTGTGGTTTTAGCAACTGGTACAAATCCTAGTGCTGATCAATCAGTTAATTCTCTATTAAATAGCTTTGATATCTCTAGTACATCTAGTGGCAACATTGTTCTTGCCTTTGCCACAAATGGGAACGGAGTAGGTACTGATGCAATTGGTGGAGCCTCGGATGCTGTATTAGCTTGGGCAGGAAATGGTACTTTTTCTGTTAGTTCTGGAACACTATCAACAGATAGTGGTGGGGAAATAGGTATTACATCAATGCAATTTGCTTACCAACAAGCTATAGGTGGTAGCACACTTGATTTCACATTCATTGGTAAAAAAGATGGTGCAACAGTTGGTACACTTGTCTTAGTAGACCCTGCTCATAACTCTGCTATAAATATAAACTTAGCTTCACCTACTACAGGTTCTTTTTCAGATATTGACGAAATAGTTATAACACCTGCTACTCCTATTTTTGGGGGATTTTCAATAGATGGTATGGTAGTTACATCTGCTTTTTCCAATACAGCACCTGTAATTGGAGGAACAACCGCTGGTCAAAGTGTAAATGATAATAGTACTCTTTCTCCTTTTTCAAGTATCACAACTACAGATGCAGATGGAGATAACTTATCTGCTACCATTACATTAGATAATAATGCAAAAGGAACATTAACAGGTACGGGACTTTCTGGTACTGGACCTTATACTATAGCTAGTACTACACCTGCTGATTTACAAACAAAACTAAGAGCTTTATCTTTTAATCCAACTGACAACAGAACAGCTACTTCAGAAACAACTACTTTTACAGTTGTAATAAATGATGGTACTACTGATGATACAGATAATACAACAACAGTAATTTCAAATGCAGTTGCACCTGCTGTTTCTAGTGTGAGTGTACCTGCCAATGCTACTTACGTAACAGGACAAAATTTAGATTTTACCGTAAACTTTGACGAGGATGTAACTGTAAACACTACAGGAGGAATACCGCAAATAGCTATTACCATTGGAGCTACCATACGCCAAGCAACCTACATTAGCGGTAGTGGAACAAGTGCTTTGGTTTTTAGACATACGGTTCTTTCAGGGGATCTTGATACTGATGGTATTGCTGTTGGCTCTTTAGCTGCTAATGGCAGTACTTTAAAAGATTCTGGAGGAAAAGATGCTAATCTAACATTAAATAATGTGGGGGCAACTACTGGTGTATTAGTAGATGCAGTCGCCCCTACTGTAACAAATGTTAATGTACCTGCAAACGCCACTTACATATCAGGTCAAAACTTAGATTTTACTATTAACTTCAATGAAAACGTAATAGTAAACACTAGTGGAGGAACTCCTCAATTAAGTATTACAGTAGGAGCAACTACTCGTCAAGCAACCTACATCAGTGGAAGCGGAACAAGTGCTTTACTATTTAGATATACTATACAATCAGGTGATTTAGATTCTGATGGTATTGCTATTGGTACATTAGCTATAAATGGTGGTACTTTAAAAGACGTCGCTACTAATGATGCTAATCTAATTTTAAATAGTGTTGGAAACACAACCGCTGTATTAGTAGACACAGTTGCTCCCATTGTAACAAGTGTTAATGTGCCTTCAAACGCTACTTATGTTACAGGTAATAATCTAGATTTTACCGTTAACTTTAATGAAAATATTATAATCAGTACTACTGGAGGAACTCCTCAATTAAGTATTACAATAGGAGCAACTACTCGTCAAGCAACTTACATCAGTGGAAGCGGAACAAGTGCTTTACTGTTTAGATATACTGTACAGTCAGGTGATTTAGATACTGACGGTATAATGGTTTCTTCTTTAACTGCTAACGGTGGTACTCTAAAAGACACCGCTACTAATGACGCTAACTTAACTTTAAATAGTGTTGGAAGTACAACCGCTATATTAGTAGATACAATTGCTCCTATTGTAACAAGTGTTAATGTGCCTTCAAATGCTACTTATATAGCAGGTAATAATCTGGATTTTACTGTTAATTTTAATGAAAATATTACAATCAGTACTACTGGAGGAGTTCCTCAAGTCGCTATTACTATTGGGGCTACTATACGTCAAGCAACTTACATCAGTGGTAGTGGAACAAGTGCTATAGTCTTTAGATACACAGTACAATCAGGTGATTTAGACACTGACGGTATAACGATTTCTACTTTAACTGCTAACGGTGGTACTTTAAAAGACGCCGCCACTAATGACGCTAACTTAACTTTAAATAGTGTTGGAAATACAGCTGGTGTTCTTGTAGGAGTACAAACTATTACTTGGACAGGAGCTAGTGATAATGATTGGAATACAGCTTCAAACTGGGATTCTAATAGTGTTCCATCAACAAATTCTGATATTATTATTCCATCTGGATTAACAAATTATCCAACAGCTTCATCTGCTATTACTTTTAATTCTCTAACAATTAGTAATGGGGCTTCTTTTATACCTCAAAGTACTGTTACTGGTACCGTTACTTATAAAAGAAATTTACCAACTACAAACTGGTATTTAGTATCACCCCCTGTTGCTGGTGAAACTTTAGAAGATATTATTGCTAATCATACCTTGGCTTCTGGTACTGGTGGTAATTTAGGGCTTGCTCCTTATAGTAATATTACTGGCCCTGCATGGTTATATGTTCAAAGTGGTAATACAGGAACCATTACTAATGGAATAGGTGTTTCTATTAAATTAGCTACTCCTGGAGAAGTTTCAATCAGTGGAACAGCTAATACTTCTAATATTACTAAAGCTATTTCTACAGGTAGTAGAACTAATTACAACCTTGTAGGAAATCCGTATACATCATACATTAATTCTGCTAGTTTTACAGCTGCTAATTCTGCTGTACTTACCAGTGAAACTATTTGGTTGTGGGATGGAACTCAATACATAACCAAAAACGCTATCAACCCAATTGAAATTGCTCCGGGGCAAGCTTTCTTTGTAGAAGCTGCGGTAAACAATAATGTTATCTTTAGTTCAGCCAACCAAAGTCATCAAAATTCAGATACATTCATGAGACAGGAACCTATTCCTTCAATTGAATTATCTATTGACAATAACGATGTTAAAAGATCTACAGATATCTTTTATGTTTCAGGAAAGACTACAGGATATGATAGAAGTTATGACTCAAAAATGTTTGGGGAAGATACTTCTAACTTAGCTGTTTTTACTGAGCTAATAACTAATAACCAAGGAAAACAATTAGCTATTCAAACATTACCAAACACTAATCATGAAAATATGATTGTTCCTGTAGGTATTAAAGGAAAAGCAGGTGAAAAAATAACTTTTTCAACTATTTCTAAAAATCTACCAGCTAATCTTAAAGTATACTTAGAAGATAAAACAAATAGAGTTTTTACCAATTTATCTGAAGATAATTATACTATAACTCTTACGAATGATACAAACGGTATTGGTCAATTCTATTTGCATACTAGCTCTAAAAAACTTGAAATACCTTCTGTTACCCCTTCATTAGATAATATTAGTATATATAGTTCTTCTAATAATGAAGTTACCATTGTAGGATTGCAAACTAAAGCCAATATAGTTGTTTACTCAATCTTAGGGAAAGAAATTTTAAATCAAAACATAAACTCTAACGGAATAAGTAAAGTAAGCCTTCCTGAGGTATCTAGTGGTGTATATATTGTAAAGTTAAATTCTGAATTAGGAGAGATCACTAAAAAAATAATCTTAAAATAAGCTAGCTATAAAATCAAGTAATTATGAAGAAAAACATAAAAAAGACTGATACAGATTCTAAAAATATCACTCGCAAAGAAGCTCTAAAAAAAATTGGCGGTTATAGTAAATATGCTGCTTTAACGGCTTTAGGAACTTACATGATTTTAAATCCTCAAAAAGCACAAGCACAAAGCGCCCCAGAAGATCCTGGTAGTGGATTTTAATCTTAAAAACTTCATCCAAAAAACCTCGATAAAATTATCGAGGTTTTTTATCTTTAGTCAATCATGATAAATAAAATAATTAAACGAAACATAGATAATAAAAGTATTGTTTGGTTTCAAGATAACAATGAATATCTTGTTGTAGATCCTCTTGTGGCTGAAATACTCTCTCTTTTAGATCAAAACGTTGATAAGCAAAAGATAACTACTCAGATTACTAAGCAAGTTGATATTACTTATAAAGAAGCGTTCAGTTTAGTTATAGATATTGAGACTTTACTTATCTCTTCAAAAGAAACTAACAATAAAAGTAAAACTCAACCTGTAGTTAAACCAACATATTTTACTTCAATAAAATATTATAAAATAAAGGATATAATTTTAGAAGTGAAATATGCTTCTGACATAGAAACTTCTCTAATTCATCCTAAGTTTGCTCATTTAGAAACTGAAGAAACTAAAAATATCAATCATAAATTTGAAATCTTTAGTAATAACAATAGCATTTCTCTTTCCGTAGATGATATTGTTATTGATACTTGGAGCTTGAGAGAAGTACATTATTTCCAGGGCAAATTTTCTATGGAATTAGTACAAAAAGTCCATAAAAAAAATGAAGATGAATGGATAGGTGTTTTTCATGCTTCAGCAATTAGCAATAACAATAATTCTATTTTATTTTTAGGAGACTCTGGAAATGGAAAAAGTACATCTTTAGCATTATTACAAGCCAATGGTTTTACTTGTTTAGCCGATGATTTTGTACCTGTTGACAACTCTTTAAATGTACACAGTTTTCCTTCTGCTATATCTATCAAGAAGAATAGTCTAGAAACCTTACTTCCAATATATCCTGAGCTAAAAACATCCGCCGAATATCATTTTAAAAGACTAAATAAAATTGTTCGTTATCTGCCTACAAATAATCATGATTACTCTTTAAAGTTACCTTGCAAAGCTTTAATTTTTATTAAGTATCAAAAAAACAGTGGTTTAATCATTGATAAAATTTCAAATATTACAGCCTTTGAACAGTTAGTTCCTGATTCTTGGTTGTCTCCAATATCTCAAAATGCAGAGCTTTTCTTAGATTGGTTTGAAAAACTACCATGCTATCAATTAACCTATTCTGATAATCAAAAAATGATTACTACTGTCAAAAAAATCTTTGCTGATGAATTATAATGAAACCCTTTTATTTGTTGCAAAATGTTTAACAATCACTCATGAAAGAGACAATTGTAAACTGGTTGAAGAAAAAATAAAAAATAATACGGTTGATTGGAACACTATAGTTAAAGTAAGTACAGCTCAATATGTGTTTCCTGCTTTATATTGTAATTTAAAACGAGCTGACTTCTTACACTATTTACCAACTGATTTAGTAGAGTATATGCAACACATTACTAGTCTAAACAGAAAACGAAATGAATATATTATAGCTGAAGCCAAAGAAATCAACGAGCTTTTGCTCTCAAATAACATCATTCCTATTTTTTTAAAAGGAACTGGTAATTTACTTGAAGGGTTATATGAAGATATTGCTGAACGTATGGTGGGAGATATTGATTTTTTGGTAGAGAAAAAATATATCCAAACGACCTATAAGCTTCTACAAACTAACGGGTATACCAATAAAATTTCTGAGCTTTTTGAGGATCATAGACATCTACCTAGAATTACACATCCAAATAAGATTGCAGCTGTAGAAATTCATAAAGATATATTACGAAAAGACAAGACTACATTTTTTAATTATAATAGTATCAAAGATTCTCTATTGAGTGTAAATGATGTCACTGTACTGTCTCTCAAAAACCAAATCAAATTAACCGTTTTTTCTAAACTAGTAAATGACTACAATTACTTTTTAAAGAACATTAATCTTCGAGGTGCCTATGACGTTTTTTTACTAGGTAATAAGTTAAAAGTACAAACCAAAATATATGATAATAAGCTATCTAAAGAATTAAATGCTGGTTTAGACTTATACTGCAAACTCTTGTCAGAGCCTAAAAACCTTCAATATACATCTGATAAAAAAAGTCAACAATATATATCTAGTTGTTTACAGAGTTTGTCTCTAAATCGATATAACAAAATAAAGAAAGTAGTATTAAAACACTACTTAAAAACATCAATAAGAATTCATATTTTATGTAAAGCCTTATTTAAAAAATCATACTTTAAGTTTTTCTTTTCTAAAATAACTGATATTAGCTGGTTAAAAAGGAAATTAGGTTTTACACCAGACCTTTAACCTCATCAAAGTCTAAACCGCCATAATTACCAGAACTCATTAATAATAAGGCAGCATTTTCAAGGTTTTGACTAAATAAGAACTCCTTAAACTCTTTTGGGTTTGTATATATAATCAAATCATCTCGTTCAAAAGCCTTCGCTATTTGTACTGTTGAAACTTCTTCTAATTGTTTAATTTTTACTGCATGGGGAGAATAAAATACTACTGCTTTATCAGCTTTATCTAAAGCGCCTTTGTATTCTGATAAAAACTCAGCATTTAAGCTCGAATAAGTATGCAGTTCTAAACATGCTAACAAAGTTCTATTTGAATATTGATTTTTAACCGCTGCTGTCGTAGCTGCTACTTTAGATGGTGAATGTGCAAAATCTTTAAACACAACTGTTGAAGAATTTTCAGCAATCTTTTCCAAACGTTTACTTGCACCTTTAAAGCTTGCTATCGCTTCATAAAACTCATCTTCATCAATTCCCATGTGTTGACAAATCCACTTTGCTCCTGCCAAATTTTGTAAGTTATGTTCTCCAAAAATTTCTAACGGTAAATCTCCTTCTTCAGTTTCCAAATAAGTAATTCCATTATCAATAAAATAATGTGGGGTTTTATAAGGATATTTTTTTATCGGGTGATTAGAACTTTCTATAACTTCTTTTAAAATCGCATCTTCCTCATTATACACCATAATTCCACCATTCGTTAAAGAATCTGTAAAAATTGAAAACTGTTCAACATAGTTTTCAAACGTTGGGAACACATTGATATGATCCCAAGCAATTCCACTTAACAATGCAATGTTCGGTTTGTACAAATGAAACTTTGGACGCATATCTATAGGAGAACTCAAGTATTCATCTCCTTCTAAAACAATAAACTCATTTTCTTCGGTTAAATGTACCATTGTATCAAAACCATCTAACTGAGCCCCTACCATGTAATCTACTTCCCTATCATGATAATTCAACACATGTAAAATCATAGAAGTAATCGTTGTTTTTCCATGAGAACCACCTATAACCACACGAGTTTTATCTTTAGACTGCTCATATAAGAATTCTGGATATGAATAAATTTTCACTCCAATTTCTTGCGCTTTTAATAACTCTGAGTTATTTTTTTTTGCATGCATTCCTAAAATTACAGCATCTAAATCAGCGGTTATTTTTTCTGGAAACCAACCAAACTCATTCGGTAATAAACCTTTATTTGCTAAACGAGTTTTTGACGGGTCATGAATTGTATCATCACTTCCTGTTATTTGGTATCCTTTTTGTTGTAATGCGATTGCTAGGTTATGCATTGCGCTACCTCCGATGGCTATAAAGTGAATTTTCATAGTGTTGTTATCTGTAATGTAAGCGTCAAAAATACAAAACCAAGCGAGAATTTTAAGTATCTTTAAATCGAAACTCATTAAATAGCTATGTTAACTCACTCAAATAGTATCTTTACAAACTTTAACTTGTAAAAAACTACTGTTTTTAAGTGTTTTGTTCATATAAATTTACGATTAGCATCAAAAAATATAGATAAATGAAAAGAATAACCCCTATTTTACTAATGATTTTATTTTCAACCTTAGCACACGCCCAAGAAAACTATGCCAACCTATGGGAAAAGGTGCACAAGCTTGAAGCTGAAAACTTACCTAAATCTGCTTTAAAAATAGTAAACACTATTTACGATAAAGCTGAAAAAAGTAACAATGCTCCTCAAATTATAAAATCATTGTTTTATAAAAGTAAGTATGCTCTAACTTTAGAAGAAAATGCGCAATTAAAAATTATTGATGAGTTTAAACAACAAATTAATCAACATAATTTTCCGACGAAAAATGTATTAGAAAATGTATTAGCTAACTTATACTGGCAGTATTTTAATCAAAATAGATGGAAATTTTACAATCGTACCCAAACACAAGAAAAAGTAGATGGAAATGATTTTAGAACATGGGACTTAAATACGTTGTTTGCTGAAATTCATTGTCACTATCAAAATTCTTTAGAAAATGAATCTGCACTACAAAAAACAGACATTTATACTTTTAAAGATATTATTCAAGCAGAAAAAGACTCTAAAAAATACCGCCCTACCCTATTTGATTTTTTAGCGCACAATGCCTTAGAGTTTTATAAAACCACAGAAACTAACATCACAAAGCCTACTTATCAATTTAAAATTGATAACGCTTTATACTTAAGTGAAGCTGATAAGTTTTCTGCTTTAAACCTCACTACAAAAGATGATTTATCATTACAGTTTAATGCCTTAAAAATCTATCAAAAATTAATAACCTTTCATTTAAAAAACAAGAATCTTAATGCGGTTGTGGATGCTGACATTCAACGATTACAGTTTGTTAAGCAGCATATAACCTTAAATAACAAACAAGAGTTATTATTACAAACACTAAAAACATCAGTTAATAATTACAAGAACAATGAAGTTTCTGGATTATATAGTTATGAAATAGCTAGAATTTATAATCAGCAAGCTGGATCTTATAAAACTAAAAAAAACGAAGACTTTCGTTTTAAAAACAAAGAAGCACTTGCTATCTGTAAAAAGGTCATTAAGCAGTTTCCTAAAAGTTTAGCTGCTGAAAAATGTGAAGCTTTACAACAACAAATCACAGCTACATCACTCAGTATTCTTTCTGAAAAATTTGTACCCATCCAATCTCACTCTAGGTTACTAGTTACTTATAACAATATCGATAAACTGTACTTTTCTGCTTATAAAATTGATCATAAACAATTAGAAGAGCTTCAAAAAATTCATAAAGAAGAAGAACGCTTTAACTTTATAAAAAAGCTTACAAAAGCTACTTCATGGAATAGTAACTTACGAAATGAAAAAGATTATTTATTACACACAACTGAGGTAGTAGTTCCCGAATTAACTCAAGGAAATTATTTAATCATAGCACACCAGAATGATACTTTTAACTCTGAAGACTTATATGCTACTGCTCATTTACAAGCAACCAATTTAGTTTTGGTTGAAAATAATAATGATGGTGTAAAAACCTACCAAGTTGTTGATAGAAATACTGGAAAGCCTGTTAAAGACGCTGAATTATTATTACAAAACAAGCAACATAGGTATGGAAAATCGATTCACAAAAAAATAACAACTGATAAAAACGGATTTGCTTCTTTTAAAAGTGATGCTAGTTATGGTAATGTGTACGTTACTGTAACACATAAAAACGATTCAGCAGTTTTTGGTAACTATTACCTGAATAAATATCAAAAACAAGCCTCTCCTACTACAAATGATAATCGTATAAATATTAAATCTTTTATTTTTACTGATAGAAGCATTTATCGACCAGGACAAACTGTATACTTCAAAACTATTTTCATTCAAGAAACAGAAAAAAAATCAACGCCTTTCACCAATGAGTTTATACAAGTAACATTAAATAATGTTAACGGTGAAGCAGTAAAAACACTAGACCTAAAGCTAAACGAATATGGGTCAGCTTCTGGTGAAATTATACTACCAAATACAGGGTTAACTGGTGAATATTGGTTTTCTATTGATAAAAGTGAAAAACAAGAAAGCAGGTTTTATAAGACTATAGATTTTGATTTTGAGAGAGAAGATTATATCACTCATATTTCAGTTGAAGAATATAAACGTCCTAAGTTTAAAACAGAATTTAAACCTGTAACAAAAACCTATAAGTTACATGACAGCATTACAGTAAACGGATTTGCAAAAGCTTTTGCTGGTTCAACTATCACAGATGCTAAAGTAGTATATCGCGTGCATCGTAAAGTACAATACCCTATTTGGTGGTACTGGCGTAAACCTCAGTTTACTTCAGAAGCACAAGAAATTACACACGGTGAATTAACAACTGATGCACAAGGTAACTTTTCAATTACTTTCAAAGCCTTACCTGATGAAAGTGTAAACAAAGAAAACTTACCTGTTTTTGAATATGAAATCACAGCTGATGTAACCGATGTTAATGGAGAAACTCGCTCAGCAACCTCTATTGTAAAAGTTGGGTATCATGCATTACTTGCTACTTTACAAATTCCTTCTACAATACATAAATCGGACAAGGAAACAACAATTGAAATATCAAGTAAAAATTTAAACGGGGAATTTGCACCTGCTAAAGGAAGCATTAAAATATACAAATTACAAGCTCCTAAAAATCCGTTACGTAAAAGATCTTGGGATACTCCAGATTATCAAGATATTTCAGAAAGTGAGTTTAGAAACTTATTTCCTCATGAAGCTTACACTTCGGAAGAACAAAATCCTCATAATTGGAAAAAAGAAAAATTAGTATTTGAGCAAAATTTCAATACAGAAGAATCTAAACAAATTATACTTAATAACTATAAAAAATGGGCTTCTGGTAAATACATAACCGTATTAAGTTCTAAAGATAAGTTTGGACAAGATGTTACAGACAAAGCTCTTTTTACAATAATTGATAACAAAGAAAAAAGTGTAACCGACAATCAGTTGTTCACGTATAACACAAATAAAACAACTTATAAGCCAAATGACATTGCTAAGTTACAAATTGGTTCTGCTTCAAAAGATGTTACGGTTATAGTTCAAATAGAAAAGAATCATACCATCGTAAACACAGAGCTTATTCATTTAAATAACAAAATCAAAACAATTGAAGTTCCTGTTACGAAACAAGATGTTGGCGGGTTTGTTATTAAATACTATTTTGTGAATTACAATAGTTTTGTAAGTGGAATAATTCCTATTTCTGTTCCAAATGAACAAGATAACATTACTATAGAAACCAATACGTTTAGAGATAAATTACAACCTGGAACTCAAGAAACATGGAGTTTTACCATTAAAAACGACAAAAATAACAAAGTAGCAGCAGAGATGCTTGCGAGTATGTACGATGCTTCTTTAGATGAATTTAAACCTCATAATTGGGAGTTTTCACCTATCTCTACTTCTACATATTACTCGTATACTGGTAACGCTAATGCATATCAAAGTTTTGGTAATGAACGTTTCAGAGTTTTTAACAATACTTATCCATCATCTTTTAAAACTCAACGATACGACCAATTAAATTGGTTTGGTTTTTACTTCGGAATGAATAAAGATGTCCTTTTAAGAGGGGCTTCTAGGAGGTTAAAAAATGAAATTTCGGAACCAGAAGCTATTATGAAAGAAGCTGAGATGGAAGATAGTAGTGTTCCTTTTTCTTCTAAAGATGCTTCTTTTAATCCACCTCCTAAAAAAGAAAACGTTTCTTTAGATGGAGTTCAAATTCGTAAAAACCTTCAAGAAACTGCTTTTTTCTATCCTCATTTACAAACCGATAAAGAAGGGAATATCACCTTTAGCTTCACCACTCCAGAAGCTTTAACTCGTTGGAAATTGCAGCTACTAGCACACACAAAAGAATTGCAGTCAGCTACCAAGACATTAACTACTGTTACTCAAAAAGAGTTAATGGTAATGCCTAATGCTCCTAGATTCTTAAGAGAAGGTGATCAAATTACATTCAGTGCTAAAATTGCTAATATTTCTGATAAAAACTTAGAAGGTACAGCACAACTTATATTAACTGATGCTATTACCGGAAAAGAAATCAACCTGTTAAGTAATTCTTCTAAAAACCAGTCTTTCAGTGTTAATTCTAACGGAAACACGAATGTATCTTGGAACTTATCAATTCCTGATACTTATCAAGCAATTCAATATAAAGTAATTGCCAAGGCAGGAGATTTTTCTGATGGAGAACAAAATGTATTGCCTGTTTTATCAAACAGAATGTTAGTTACAGAAACGCTACCTATGTGGGTTCGTTCAAATCAAACCAAAACATTCACATTAGATAAGCTTAAAAATCAAACTTCGACTACGCTCAGCCACCATAAATTAACGTTAGAAGTTACCTCAAACCCTGCATGGTACGCTGTACAGGCTTTACCGTATTTAATGGAATACCCGTACGAGTGTAGTGAACAAACATTTGCTCGTTATTATGCAAACACACTCGCTAGTCATATTGCAAATTCAAATCCAAGAATACAAGAGGTGTTCAATGCTTGGAAAGCTTCAGATGCTTTATTGAGCAACTTAGAAAAGAATCAAGAGTTAAAATCATTGATTATCCAGGAAACTCCTTGGTTACGTGATGCTCAATCAGAAACAGAACAAAAAAAGCGTATTGCTTTGTTATTTGATTTAAACAAAATGAAAAACGAACAACAAAACGCTATTAATAAACTACTGCAAATGCAGTTAAGCAATGGAGGATTCCCTTGGTTTAAAGGGAATGATAATCCTAATGTTTATATCACGAATCATATTGCTACTGGTTTTGGACATTTACAAAAATTAGGTATCACCAAGGTAGATAATTCTACAAAAAAGATGCTTGTTGATGCTATTCACTTTTTAGACGCTGAAGTTGAACATACCTACAAGAAGTTATTAGAAAGTGCTGAACGTATTAAAGCTGAAAAAGGACAAAAAGAATACACTAAGTATTTGGAAAAAAACCACCTTAACTACTTTATCATTCAGTATTTATACATGCGTTCTTTTTATAAAGATATCAATGTTAATAGTACAACTAAAACCGCTATTGAATACTACAAAAATCAAACAGCAACTTACTGGAAAGAGTTTAGTTTATACGGAAAAGGACAAATTGCCCTACTACAATTTAGAAGCGGTAATACATCAATTGCTAATAAAATTTTAAAATCTTTAAGAGAAAACAGTATTACTTCTGATGAGTTAGGAATGTATTGGAAAGAAAATCAACCGAGTTGGTATTGGCATCAAGCCCCTATTGAAACCCAATCGTTGTTAATTGAAGCTTTTTCAGAAATTGAAAATGATATTCAAACTGTTGATAATCTAAAAATATGGTTACTAAAAAATAAACAAACCAATCGTTGGAAAACTACCAAAGCAACTACTGAAGCTGTATATGCATTATTATTACAAGGTAGTGATTGGATTTCGGTAACTGATATGGTGGATGTAACAATTGGAGAGAAAACAATCAATCCTTCTAAATTAGAAGACACAAAAGTTGAAGCGGGTACTGGTTATTTTAAAACCTCTTGGAATGGTTCTGAAATTACTCCTAATATGAGTACTGTTAGTATTTCTAAAAAAGGAAAAGGTATTGCTTGGGGTGGATTGTATTGGCAATATTTTGAAGATTTAGATAAAATTACTTCTGCTAAAACACCTTTACAATTAAATAAAAAACTATTTAAGAAAGTAAATACTAATACGGGTAAACAACTTCAAAAAGTTACAGAAAACATACAATTAAATGTAGGAGATTTAATAACTGTTAGAATTGAACTTCGTTCTGATAGAGATATGGAATTTGTACACATGAAAGATATGAGAGCAAGCGGAGTTGAACCGATTAACGTATTATCACAATACAAATGGCAAGATGGTTTAGGGTATTATGAAAGTACAAAAGATGCTGCAACAAATTTCTTTTTCGATCGTTTACCTAAGGGAGTATATGTATTTGAGTATGATGTTCGTGTAAATAATGCAGGAAACTTTAGTAACGGAATCACAACTATTCAAAGTATGTATGCTCCCGAGTTTAGTAGTCATTCAAAAGGAGAAAGGTTACTAATTAAGTAAAATAATTTATCTTAGCATTCACAAAACACTAAATTAAAAATTATGAAGAAAATCTTTTTATTCATCGGTTTTTTAACCATTTCATTTTTCACTGCAAATGCACAAGAAATTTCAAATAACGCAATAGGTCTTCGTTTAGGTGATAATGATGGTTTTGGAGCTGAAATAACTTACCAACGTAGATTAAGTGATGCCAATCGTTTGGAAATAGATTTAGGTTTACGTAACGGTAGTAATTATGACGGCTTTAAAGCTACTGGTTTATATCAATGGGTATGGCAATTAGAAAATCGTTTTAACTGGTATGCTGGTGCTGGTGGTGGTCTTGGGCATTGGAATGTAAAAAATGTAGACGCCTCAGAAACCTATATTTTCGCAGCTGGTGTTGTTGGTATTGAATATAATTTTGATATTCCTTTGATGTTGTCATTAGATTATAGACCAGAAATTGGTTTTGGTGATTATTATGACGGGTTCAACTCTGACTTTGGTTTAAGTATCCGTTACCAATTCTAAAAAACGTTAAACTACATATAAAAAAAGCCTCCAAATTAATTTGGAGGCTTTTTTATTTTAAAACTTCAAAAGTTAAATATCAAATGTTTTTAAAAGGTGATTATTATATTAAATAAAGAATACTTAAACATTATAAAAACCTCAACTAATTAACATATAATCAACCTTATGTATAAGTTTTAATAATTTTTTACTAACAAATTTGAAATCTTGTTGCTAGTTATCGTAAATAATTTCGCCGTGGACAATTCACTAAAGATTTCAAAATGAAAAAAATAATACTAATTACACTTTGCTTGGTAAGTATTTTAGGATACTCACAAAGCAAATCCGGTTTAAAAGGAAGAGTTTTAGACGAAACCAATCAACCTTTACCTGGAGCTACTATTAGCATTCCTTCTTTACAAGTTGGGTTTTCTACCGACTTTAATGGAAATTATGAACTTTTAAATATTCCTGTAGGAAATTACGAGGTTCAAATATCATTTTTAGGTTATCAAACCCTAACAGAAAACATTACGCTCACAAACAGTATTCAATCTAAAAACTTTTCTCTAACACCTAAAATAGATAGGTTGGATGAAGTTGTTATTAAAGGAAGTATTGGGAAAGGGCAAGCTAAAGCCTTAAATCAACAAAAAAACAAAGAGAATATAACCAACATTATTTCTGCCGATCAAGTAGGAAAGTTCCCTGATGCCAATATTGGAGATGCCTTAAAACGTGTTCCGGGTATTTCTATGCAAAACGACCAAGGAGAAGCTAGAGATATAGTTATTCGCGGATTAGCTCCTCAATTAAACTCAGTAACCTTAAATGGTGACAGAATTCCATCTGCTGAAGGAGATAACCGTAGAGTTCAAATGGACTTAATTCCTTCAGACATGATTCAAACTATTGAAGTTAACAAAGCAGTAACTCCTGATATGGAAGGAGACGCTATTGGTGGCTCTGTTAATTTAGTTACACGCTCTGCTCCTACTACTTTTAGAGCTTTCGTTGCTGGTTCTTACGGACAAAATCCTGTAAGAAATACGCCTAACTATAATGTTTCTGCATTAGTTGCTAACAGAGCTTTTAAAGACAAACTAGGCTATGTAATCAATGCTTCATACAACTCTAACGATTATGGTTCAGATAATGTTGAGTTTGAATGGGAAAAAGAAAATAACAAAACATACATTGGTGAACACGATATTAGACGTTACGATGTAAAAAGAAATAGAATGAGTGTTTCCGCCAACTTAGACTGGACACCTGACAACAACAATACGCTTTTCTTTAAATCAATGTACAATCAGAGAAACGACTATGAAAACCGTTATAGAGTGCGTTTTAGAAAAATAGACAAACCAGATGCTACAGGAGTATCAAAAGCTGAAGTACGTCGTCAAACTAAAGGAGGTATCAACAATGATACGAATGACAACACACGTTTAGAGCGCCAAAGCACTTATAATATATCTGTAGGTGGAGAACATATTATTTTCGGAAACATTAAGTTAAACTGGAAAACAGGAACTGCCAAAGCCAAGGAAGAACGTCCAGACGAACGTTATATTAGTTTTGAGAATGATGACATTGAAGTTATGCAAGACTTCTCGCGAACAAACTTCCCTGTATTACGACCAACAAACAATGACTTTAACGACCCTTCAGCTTTTGATTACAAAGAAGTAACCCAACAACAAGGATTTACACAAGAACGTAAAATCAGTTCTAATTTTGATATTTTGGCTCCTATCAATGCTACAGGGGCTTACAAAAACTCTTTAAAATTTGGTTTTAAGTACAAGTACAAAGAAAAAGTAAGAGATAATAGCTTTTATGAGTATGATTTAGAAGATCAATTTCCGACCATGAATACTACCACTACTAAAGATTATACTATTAATGGTTATTTAGCAGGTGACGATTATAAATCAGGTCTTTTCGTTTCAAAAGAATTTTTAGGAAATTTAAACCTAACAGGTGGTGAACTTGTATTAGATGAATTTGTTCCTGAAAACTACGATGCTAATGAAAACATTTATGCTGCATACGGAATGTTACAACAAAACTTAGGTAACAACTTTTCTTTTATAGCTGGTGTAAGAGTTGAAAAAACAACAATAGATTATAACGGCTTTGCCATTGATGTTGAAACAGCTGATGATTTAAGTGATGTAACTAAAACATCAGGAACTCGAAACTATACCAACTGGTTACCTAACCTACAAGCTAAATACAATATTGATAAAAATACTATTGTTAGAGCTGCTTGGACAAATACTATTGCGAGACCTAACTATTACGATTTAGTTCCTTATAGAAACATTAATAGTGATGATATTGAAGCTGAGTATGGAAACCCTAATTTAGACCCTACTGAAGCGATGAACTTTGATTTAATGTTTGAACACTATTTTAGTAATGTAGGTATTATATCAGCTGGAGTTTTTTACAAAGATTTAGATCAATTTATTTACAATTCAGTTACTGAAGAACCAATTACCATTGGAGGTGTAACAGAAACTTATGATGTTACACGACCTTTTAACGGAGGTACTGCCGAAATTTATGGTTTTGAAGTGGCTTTACAACGTAAATTAAACTTCTTACCTGGCTTCTTAAGAAACTTAACTGTGTATGGTAACTATACCTATACAGACTCTAAAACAGATGGTATTGCCGACAGAGAAGATGGGTTACCTTTGGCTGGTGCTGTTAAAAACATGTTTAACGGATCGTTAGCCTATGAAAGTTCTAAACTATCAATTAGAGCCTCTTTAAACTTTGCTGATGATTATATTTTTGAATACGGAGAAGATGCTTTTACGGATGTATTTTATGACGAACAATTGTTTGTAGACCTAAATGCATCTTATCGTATTACTAAAAACTTACAAGTCTTTGCTGAAGCAAAAAACTTAACTAATCAAGAATTACGCTTTTACCAAGGAGCAAAACACCAAACAATGCAAGCTGAGTTTTATAACTATAACTGGAATGCTGGTTTAAAATACAATTTTTAAGAATGAATAAAGTATACAAAATAACACTTACTTGCCTTATTTTAAGCGCTTGTAAAGTTGAAAAAATAGTCCATCAAAACCCGCAAGCCAAACCTGTAGTAGCTTTAGTTGCTGATGCTGAAACAGCACCTGTTACTTCTTTTGACGACGCTGCTGATGATCCGTGTGTGTGGATAAATCCCGCTGATGTAACAAAATCAACCATAATTGGCACAAACAAAAAAGAAGGTTTAGAAGTTTATAATTTAGAAGGAAAACGTTTGTATTCTTATAAAATAGGACGTGTAAATAATGTTGATATTCGTGATGGATTCTTATTAAACGGAAAAGAAGTTTCGGTAGTTACCGCTAGTAATAGAACCTACAATACTATTTCTATATTGATTGTAAAACCTACAGGTGAATTAGAAGATGCTGCTGCACGAAAAATAACTTCTAACTTAAGAGAGGTTTATGGTTTAGGAATGTACAAGAGCCCAAAAACTAACAAATTTTATGTTTTTATGGTTGGTAAAAAAGGTGGTGTTGAGCAATGGGAACTGTTTGAAAACAACACTCAAATTGATGCCAAGTTAGTTCGTGAATTTTCATTAGGAAGTCAAGGAGAAGGTATTGTTGCCGATGATGTACACGCTAAGGTATATATTGGAGAAGAGAACAAAGCTTTGTGGAAATACGATGCAGAACCTAATGCTGAAAATAAGCGCGTAAAGGTTATCAGCACCAACGATTTGAATATGAAGGATGATTTTGAAGGTGTTACCTTATACGATGCTGGAAATGGAAAAGGGTATATTATTTTATCCTCACAAGGAAATAACAGTTATGCTGTTTTTGATAGAGTTAACAATCAATACCTAGGAAGCTTTTCATTAAAAGACGGTACTATTGACGGCACCTACGATACGGACGGAATTGATGTAACTTCTGTTAATTTTGGTACAAAATACCCTAAAGGATTCTTTATTGCGCAAGATGGTGCTAATACCCAAGGTAAAGACAGTTTACATCAAAATTTTAAGATCATTGACTGGCAAAAAATTTCTAAAAGTCTACATTTAGATTAGTATACATCGTGTGTTTGTTGTGTAATTTAAAAAGCCTTTTGGTAAAACCAAGAGGCTTTTTTAAATATCTTATTTCGGCGGATAATTATTGATTACTTTTCCAACTACTTTTTGAAAATGTAGTTTCTTTTGTTCTGGAGTCGCTTTTTCTCTTATTTCACTAGTAGCAATTCCTTGCCATATTAACTGATTGTCTTTACTTTCAACAAAATCAATGGTTAATTGCTGGTTTATTTTTCTACTTTCAATAGGAATACCTCCTGAAATTCCAAATCCAACATTTCTTCCACCACTTCCTAAGCCAACACCTATCGTATTTCTGTTAAGAGATTCTCGTTCCTCAGCTAAAATATTAATGTACATATCAGGGTTTTCAGTTAATCGCATCCCTTTGGCTTCCAAAGCAGCCGTTATTTCATAAGTGACTCTTTTTACATCTAACTCATTTAAACCTTTACCTGCATCTTCAAAAAAATTAAAAGTCTTATACTGACTGAAATCTGTTTGACTATCGTAATCATATACTACTTTAGAAGAGGCACAACCAATAATAATTAACAGAAAAAAATATTTGTAATACTTCATATATAAATTCTTTACCATATAATTAATCAAAAACTATACCTTATAAAAATACAAAAAGCCTCGTTTACACGAGACTTTTTTCTAAGGTTAATTAGTTGATTTTTATTGAACTGCTTTTAACGCATCAATATTTCCATACCCAAACTCTGAATGTTTGTTCGGATAAAAATCAGCCGATTCTCTCATTTTTTGTAATACTTGTTCTCTAGACCAAGTCGGATGCTTTGCCCATACTAGAGCAGCAATACCTGCTGTGGTAGCTGTAGCTACAGACGATCCTCCAACATAATTTGTTTGACCATCGTAATAACTTAATACAGGAATTTTATTATCCGTTCCGTTAGTACGTTGCATTTGTACCGTAAAATCAATTTGAGATCCTGTATGACATACATCACACTTACTATATTGTCCTTCTTTAACACCTGTTACCGCAACAGTTTCAGACATACTTGCTGGAAAAATTACTCCATACCAAGTAGTAAACGAAGTAGACGTTCCTCCGGCAGCTAAAATCATTTTTCCTTTGCTATGTGCATATTTTATTGCATCTGAAACATTACCAATACTAAACGGATATCCTAACGACATTGATATTACTTTTACATCACTTCTATTTGCCAAAGCTGTTAACGCCTCAACAATTCCTCTTTTTTCATGATAATCGTCAATAACTACATTCTCAACGGCTCTATACGTTACCAAATTAGCATTGTAAGCAACCCCTACAGGTAAGTTATCATTATTTCTTGGTGCTGTAGCTATAGCAGCCATCTTAGTTCCATGACCACACTTATCATTAACTCCGTCATAATTGTTTGACCATGCCCACCAAGAATCTACAAAAGTCCCATACTTTTGAACTGTTCTTCCTGATGAATATCCATCGTTAAAATATTGATTCATCCATTTTTGTTCTGGTGACAAACCAGAATCAACCACCGCTACAGTAATTCCTGACCCAGTACTGTAATTCCAAGCTTGTGAAATATTGTGCGCATCAAAAGACCATGGTAATTTAGCTCCTGGTGCTACTGTTCTATAGTCATTGGTGCTTAAAGTAGCCGTACCATAGCCACATCCTGAAGAACCTGAAGAACTTGACTTAGCTTGTGCAGTAGACTCTAAAAAACTATAACCTCCCGGTTCAATATAACGAACTCTACTATCTTTTAATAAGACATTTATTGTTTCCTTGTTAGTAACTTTAATATCTAATACATTAATATTTTCATTTACATACAATTCCGTTTCTCCCTTAGCAGAAGTTGATTCAAAACTTTTTACTAATGCTATTAACTCATCTTTTATATTAGTACTTTCTTCACTCCTAGCATAATTGCTTTTTGAAGTACCATAACCAATTGTTAAGATATTTTCTCCATGATTTACTGCACTCCATATGGTATGAGCATCTTGTGACATCCATTTGAAATCTCCAGTTTTTTGTAAAGATTCCTTGATTTTTGAATTAATTTCTTTTTTGGTAAGTAAATCTTGATCTTGTTTTATGTCTAATGCTTCATCATTATTAGAACATGAGATCATAGTTAAAACAACCGTTAGGCTTAAAAGTATTTTTTTCATTTTCGAAGGGATTTAAATTAAAACTTTTCGAATATAGTAAAATTTTAATACAATTTTAACACTTTAAATAATTTAACACACACATAATTAACGTTTTATTAAAAACACAACATCTAATCCCAATAAAAAAGGAGCTCATGGCTCCTTCTTTACTTTAAGTTTTCAATATGTTTACTCCATCTTTACTCTAGTAGGTGTGTCTTTTCCTTCAATAATACTTTGAGTTCCTCTAGCAACTGCTTTAACAGTTTCTGTTAATACAGTCATATTTAAGGTTTCAGCTTCATCTGTTACTTTATGATAATCCGCATCGATATCAATCGGAGTGGTTGAAAATGTATGAGACGGCACCCCTAAACGTGCTAGAGAAGCATTGTCTGATCGTAAGAATAATTGAAATTTAGGGTATGGATCTGGAAATAACTTATATCCTGAACCTTCCAAATTCTTCTGAATTATTTTACCAAAATCTGATTTATCAAAACCAGTTAACCATGCTGTTTTTGGTCCTGTTTTAGGTTGTTTCCCTATTAACTCTAAGTTAATTCCTGCTACAAACTTACTAGCATCAATTCCTTTTCCAAAATACTCAGAACCTACCAACCCCATTTCTTCAGCAGTAAAACATACAAACAAAATACTACGCTCATTGTTTCCTTTTTTAGCATAATATTCAGCCAATGATAATACACCAGTAACACCAGAAGCATCATCATTCGCACCATTAAAAATTCGATCTCCTTCCCCATCTTTCTTTACCCCTAAATGATCGTGATGTGCAGATACAATAACAAACTCATCTTTTTTAGACTTCCCTTCTAACAAGCCTATAATATTACTCATTTTAATGCCTTTGTATTCAAAATTTTGGCGATACGTAGTTAATGTATCAAAAGTTTTTAAACCAATTCTTTTGTATTCATTTTCTATATACTGAGTTGCTTTTTCCATTCCCTCAGTGCCTGGTTTTCTACCTTCCATTTCATCTGAAGCAAGTGTATATAAGTGTTTTCTTACTAAAACAGAATCAATAAACTCTTCTTTATTTTCTTTTTTCTGAGTTACCTCAACAGTATTCATAGCAACCTCGCTACTAGTATTTTTAGTTTGCTTACACGACAGTAAAATTGATACACTTACAAGTGCTAATGGGTATAAAACTTTTTTCATTCTTTATTTATTTAAAAGCCTAAATATAGCCAATTTAATTTCTTAATTTTGTTGAAAATTTTTAAGGATGGCTTTAACTGATATTCCAAACATAAAACATACTGATTCAAACAACTTTTTCTTACTTGCTGGTCCTTGTGCCATCGAAGGAGAAGATATGGCAATGCGTATTGCTGAAAAGGCAATTACCATTACTGATAAATTAGAAATTCCTTATGTATTTAAAGGAAGTTTTAAAAAAGCGAATCGTAGTAGAATAGATAGTTTTACAGGAATTGGTGATGAAAAAGCATTAAAAATTTTACGTAAAGTTTCTGAAACTTTTAATGTTCCTACCGTAACCGACATTCATGAAGTTTCTGATGCTGAAAAAGCTGCTCAATATGTAGATGTATTACAAATTCCTGCTTTCTTAGTTCGTCAAACCGATTTAGTAGTTGCTGCTGCTAAAACTGGTAAAGTTGTGAATTTGAAAAAAGGACAATTTATGAGTCCTGAAGCTATGCAACATGCTGTAAAAAAAGTTCATGATGCAGGAAATAAAAAAGCGTGGATAACTGATAGAGGTACGATGTTTGGGTACCAAGATATGATTGTTGATTTCCGCGGAATTCCTACGATGCGTCAATACGCTCCTACTGTGTTAGATGTTACCCACTCCTTGCAACAACCTAACCAATCTACTGGTGTTACTGGTGGGCGTCCTGATATGATTGAAACCATTGCTCGTGCTGGTGTAGTAAATAATGTAGATGGTTTATTTATAGAAACACATTTTGATCCTGCAAATGCAAAAAGTGATGGAGCTAACATGTTACACCTTGATTATTTAGAAAGTTTGTTAACCAACTTGGTTAGCATTAGAAAAACTATTAATAATTTATAGGCACAGTTTTTGTTTCATACAATTGTTTTTAGTTTATATATGAAACAACTTCTTTTTTTATTCTTTCTAGCTACTTCTATCTTAAGTGCACAAGACTTTTCTTTAATTGAAGAGAAAGTAAATGGGTATTCTAAAATTAATGAAGTAGAACGTCTGGCTCAACAGATAGAAAGCGATTTTAAAACTAACGAACAACAAGTACAAGCTGCTTTTTATTGGCTTAGCCATAATATACGATATGATTTGGATGCATTTTATCGTCCAAAAAACAAACGAATTTCTTTTAGATACAGGAATGAGCAAGAGAAATTAGCAAAGCTACAGGCTATAAAAGACGATATTGTTAACCAAACTCTATTAACTCGTAAAGCAGTTTGTGAAGGTTATGCACAAACTTTTGCTAAAATATGCTCTATACTTCAAATTGAAAACGAAGTTATAAAAGGGTACATCAGAAATTCATCAAATGATATAGCTAATCCTAAAATCAATTCCAATCATGCTTGGAACGCTGTTAAATTGAATGGTAAATGGATTTATATTGATGCCACCTGGGCAGCTGGAGTTGTAAATAATAACAGATGGCAACCTTTATTTAATTCTTATTATTATAACATTCCTAAAGAAAAGTACTTTAGAACACATTTTCCTGAAAAAACACTCTGGCAATTAAGAATTGGTAGAATGAATAAAAAAGACTTTTACAATCAGCCAATTTACGATGCTTCTTTTTTACAATCTGACCTAGAGCTAATTTCACCTTTAAAAGGGAGATTAAACAAAAATGCTACTATTGAACTAAAAATTAAAAACATACACCCTAATCAATCAATTTTCTTAGGCTATAGTGGATATAGATACGCTGTAAAACCAGATAAAATATCTACTAAAAATAATATTACTACAGTTACAACAACTCCACTTGATAATAGCAAACAGCTATTTTTAATCGTAGATAAAGAGGTAATGCTTGAATTTTTAATTGAATAACAATATTTTCTTTTTTTGATTTATTAAAGTAAATTTCTCTGTAATGATTTAAAAGAAAATCGACAAAGGGTGAAAACAAATTAACATTACATGAAAAAATTTTACACCCTCCTATTCTTTTCTATTTTATTAGGAATTTCAATAACCTCTTACGGTCAAGGTCTATATGATGGCTTTACTCCAAAGAAAAATAGTTTATCTATTACTACTTCTTTTACCAAAAGCGAGTATGAAAAATTTTATCTAGGTAAAACTAAACAAAACGCTACTCCTGTTCATGAAAAGATTAATCAGAATATTTATTCTCTTTATGCAAAATATGGTATCACTGATCGACTTTCAGCTATTGTAAGCATTCCTTTTATTGATGCTACAAATACTAGTAATCAACCAGACCCTGTAAACGGGTTAACCTCTATCTCTGAAGTTCAAGACATTTCAATAGCTTTAAAGTTTAATGCGCATAAGTTTCAGTTTAAAAGTGGAGATTTAAATATTATAACAGGTATTACTACCGTTATTCCTACAGGGTATGAGCCAAACGGAATATTATCTATTGGTAACGGAGGCTTCGGATTTGATTTAAAAGCTGGTTTACACTTAAACACAAACGTTGGTTTTTTCTCTACCATTTTTGCAGGTTACAACTTAAGAGGAAATGCTGATAATAATTTAACTCCTGGTGGTGACTTTGGTGTTCCTAATGCCTTTACCACTACTGGTAAAATTGGTTATGCTAGTAGCTTTATTTATGTAGAAGCTTGGGCAGATTATTATAACTCAGAAGAAGGAGTAGATATCGGAAGCCCTTCATTTAAAGGTAATTTCCCTGAAACTGATGTAGATTATAAGAGTGTGGGTATAACTGTTTATAAAAATATTCTTCCTAAACTAGGAATTGGAGTTGGTTACGGTAAAGTAATAGATGGTAGAAATATTGGTGAATCTTCTACTTACTCTGTAAGCCTAACATATAATGTCCTATAATCAAACACAATTAGATAAAAAAAAGAGCTTTTAAAAAAAGCTCTTTTTTATAGATATGCTTTAACAAGATTAGTGACGTTATAAATTCAATTAGTTAATCTTTCCTCCAAAAACCTTTATGATTGTGTTTTGCTACTTCTCCTATAACTTGTAGTAGTATTTCTTCATTAATTTCTTCTATTGATGAATAACGAAGTGATTTTACAACTGCTCTTCCTTCTGAAACTAAAAAAGTATCAAAGTCCTGTAAAATACCTTTTGCCCAAAATCCAACGTCAACAAATCCTTTTTTATGGGATGCATTTATATAACATAATTGCTTACCATTAATATAATATACTGGAATTTTCCATTTGTATTTTAATTCTAAATTTTGAAAATTCCCTTCCATCAGTACTTGTAAATGCAGTAAAATAGACTTGAATGGTTCTGGCTGTTTAAGTATGTATTCTTCGGCTGGTTTCATTCTTTCAAAAATACATCAAATTTTTATTTGTATGTTTCATAAAATTAAGCTTACTTTGTTTTTCAAAGTTCTTTAAAAATGAGTTCAGAAGATTATTTAAAAGACATATCAGAAATTAAAAACTTAATGAATAAATCATCAAGATTTATATCATTAAGCGGCTTGTCTGGTATTTTAGCAGGAATTTATGCTCTAATTGGTGCAGCTTATGCATATTGGTTAGTCAATATTAATTCTAGTGGTTATTTGATACTAGATGGAAAAACTTTCCAAATGGTCATCCTTGATTTATTGTTAGTTGGCTTTTTGAGCATTACTACCGCCATTTTTTTAACCACGAGAAAAGCTAAAAAAAACGGTGAAAGAATTTGGGATGCTACCACAAGAAGGTTATTATTGAATTTCCTTATTCCTCTGGTTTCTGGAGCCATCTATATCATTATTATTTTAGGACATCAGAAATATGGACAAACTGGGGCTTTGATGTTACTTTTTTATGGCTTAGCATTGATTAATGCTTCAAAATATACTGTAGGTGATATTAAGTATTTAGGGTATACTGAAGTTGTTTTAGGACTTATTGCTGCTATGCTTCCCGGTTATGGTTTTTGGTTTTGGGTTCTAGGGTTTGGAGTTATGCATATTGTTTATGGTACTGTCATGTATTTTAAACACGATAGAAAATAAGCACTATTTTCGTACTTTAAAATTTATCTTTTTTGAAAAACATTATTCTAAATATAAATAAAGCTTTTGATCATAGAATCAGACTCGGAATTATGTCTGTTCTTATGGTTAATGAATATGCTGAATTTACTACATTAAAAGAATTATTAGGTGCTACAGATGGTAATTTGGCAAGCCATACCAAAGCATTAGAAAAAGTTGAATTTATTAGGATAGAAAAACAATTTATTGGTAGAAAACCCAATACAAGATACTATGCTACAGAGCTTGGTAAGCAAGAATTTAAAAAACATATTGACGCTTTAGAAAAACTAATTAAAAATAAATAAAAACTAATTTTTTTATTATTAAACTTTGAAATTCAAAGTTCTTTTAAAACAACAAACTATGGAAATATCAAACAAACAAAACGGAAAATTCGGAAAGTGGGTAAAAACATCAATCACAGCTAGAATGTTAATGATTGGATTTTTAATTCTCATTCTTTTAATTCCTTTATCCTTCATTAAAAGCTTAATTGTTGAGCGAATGAATCGACAGCAAGAAGTTGTACAAGAAATCAATCAAAAATGGGGTAAAGAGGTCTTGCTATATGGTCCTATTTTAAAAGTTCCGTACAAAACTTATAAAGAGAAATTTGTTAGAAACCAAAAAACAAAAGAAACTCAAACCGAGATTGAAGAAAAAATCAAGTATGCCTACTTTTTTCCGAAGAAACTAAATGTGAAATCTTCTATAAACCCTGAAGAGAAAAAGCGTGGTATTTATAAAACAGCAGTATATAATAGTAAAATAGATATTGATGGCAGTTTTACAACACCTGATTTTAGTGAAAAAGATATTAATGAAAAAGACATACTTTGGAACAAAGCTCGCTTAATTATTAAAACTTCTAATTTAAAGGGAGTAAACAATTTAGTTGAAATAAAACTGAATAAAAACAACTACGCTTTTACTTCTAAATATGAAGATGATACTAGTAATGAAAAAGCCTACTACAACTATTTAAACCTTCATAAATTAGAAAGTAAATTTTTAAATGAAGAAGACCTTCCTAAAAAATCAGACACGAACTTTAATCTATCACTAAGCATCAATGGTAGCAAACAAATTCGTTTTATTCCTATCGGAAAAGAAACAACTGTTCATATAAATTCTGACTGGAAAACCGCTAATTTTATTGGAGAATACCTTCCTTTTAACTCCGACAAAATCTCTGATAATGGTTTTGATGCCAGATGGAAAATATTAGATATTAACAGACCTTTTTCTCAGCAATCTTTTACTGGAATTCCTAACTTAAAAGAATATGCTTTTGGTGTAAACTTCATGATTCCTGTAGATGAATACCAAAAAAGTGAACGATCTGCTAAATATGGTTTTTTGGTTATTGGACTTACCTTCTTAATTTTCTTTCTAATTCAAACAATGAGTAAAATTTCCATTCATCCCTTTCAATATTTAATGATTGGTGTTGCCTTAACCATGTTTTATACGTTACTTATTTCTATTTCTGAACACAGTAGCTTTTTAAAAGCTTATTTAATAGCTTCGATAGCTGTTGTATTGCTAATTTCTTTGTATTCTAAATCCATTTTAAAAAGTAATAAATTTCCTTTATTTGTTGGAGCTTCTCTTACCACATTATATGCCTTTATTTTTGTAATTATTCAACTAGAAAATTATGCTCTTTTGGTAGGTAGTGTAGGATTGTTTATAATTCTTGCTTCAGTGATGTATGCTTCAAGAAAAATAGATTGGCAAAACGGTTAATTAACAACAATAAATAAGCAAACTATTATATTATGTAATAGTTTGCTTAATATATGATTATGAAATTCAATATAAAATACTTCCTTGCCTTTATATTTCTTCTTTTGTTAGAAATTATAATAGCTCAAACTTCAGGATTTATAAGACATACTTTTGGTGACTTTTTAGTCGTTATCTTACTTTTTTATTTGGTGAAAGCTTTCTTTAACTTCTCTGATAAAAACACTGGAGTTTCAGTACTAATTTTTGCTTATTTATTAGAATTTTTACAGTTAACTCCTCTTCTAGAATTTCTCGGTTTAGAAAATAACCGATTAGCAGTAATCGTATTTGGTGCTACTTTTAGTATTGGTGATTTAGTAGCTTATACCTTAGGAATTGTCACTGTTTTACTTTTAGAAAAATTTTTAACTCGCAAATTATCTTCTAATCTTTCGTAAAATGTCTTCTAGTCCGTTTAACTTCAATTCGTAAACTAGCTCTAGCATTGTGCCTAGTTTCCCTTGTGGAAATCCTTTATTCTTATACCAAACAATATAATACTCAGGAATGTCAATTAAATACGTTCCTTTGTATTTACCAAAAGGCATTCTCATGTTTGCTGTATCAATTAAGAACTGTTTGTCTGGTATCATATTAAATAAAAATCCCGCTGAAGCGGGAGTTATTAAGTGTTATTCTTTTCCGTCTACGTAATCCTGCAAATATGCATAACGTTCGGCTAATTTACCAGTATTTGTTGTCATTTTTGATCGAGCTAAAATTCCGTCTTTATCATCATTATAAAATGCTGGAATTACATGCTCCAAAAACATTTCTCCAAAACCTTCACTTGCATCTTTTGGTAACTCACAAGGTAAATTATCAACCGCCATTACTGTAATGGCTTTTTCGTCTTTAAAGTCAATTTCTGATTCTGTTTCTGGGTTGTAACCGTAAATAGGGTCTGCAATTGTTGACGCACGAAGTGTTGTTGCTACTGGTCCATCAATATCACATGAAATATCTGCTACATACTTTATTCTAAACTCAGGATGTTTTACATCTTCACGTGTAAATAAATACGGAGCTCCGTCTCCATAAAAATGCCCTGCTATAAAGAAATCAGTTTGTTTCGCATACGCCATAAAATTACTTTCGTACCCTGTTGGATCTTTATAAAACTCAAACTTATCTCCTACTTTACCATCTTTACGTTTGGCATACTCCATTACATCCGCTATACAATATACTGGCTCAGTAAACTCACTTGTTAAATACAAAGCATCACTTACTTGTTT
Source organism: Tenacibaculum sp. Mcav3-52 (assembly GCF_022347665.1). Classification (NCBI taxonomy): domain Bacteria; kingdom Pseudomonadati; phylum Bacteroidota; class Flavobacteriia; order Flavobacteriales; family Flavobacteriaceae; genus Tenacibaculum; species Tenacibaculum sp. Mcav3-52. Next base: position 322,014 of record NZ_JAKRGE010000002.1, read on the forward strand.
AATTTGTAAATGATCTAAAATTTCTTGGGCTCCTTTTGCTACTTTTCCTGTTCCTGTTAGTAAAATTTTGATGTTTGGTAAAGTTATTTTATCTAATTCAACTTTTACAGCATCTAAATCGGGTAACGTTTCTACTTTGGGTAAGTTGAACAATCCTTCACGTATGCCTAAGGCTCTAAAACCATTATAAGCACCTACCAAACCTGCATAACGACCAAAACCAATTAAACGAGCTCCATTTTCTTCAATAATGGTTTCATGATCAAACATTTCTATATTTCTATCAAGCATTGCTTTTAACAACTTACGATTATATGGTTGCTTTTTAATCGTATGACTAAAGAAAAAATATTTTTTATTTGGAATTAAATTGTCTACAGGAACTTCTTTTACTCCTAATAACACATCACAATCAGAAACATCATTGGTTACTTCAAAACCTGCTTTTGTGTAAGCCTCATCAGAAAAAACTCGGATATCAGAACTTTCCACGACTATTTCTGCTTGAGGAAACTGTTCTTTAAACTCTTGCAATTTTTCTGGAGAAAACACAACTCTTCTATCTGGTGGATTTTTACGTTCTTTAATAATTCCGAATTTCATAATTGACCTTTGTATTAAAATTAAACAATTTTACATATAATGTTATAGTTTATAACAATTGCAGCGAAAATACTTGTTTTAAAATGATTGTACAAGTAGTATTTTTTTATATTTGCATCCTCTTGTTTCAACAGCATTGTTTTATATTGCTGTTAAACGAAATTGCATAGAATCACAAAGATTATCTGGTATATTTTTTGCACGGGTACATATAGCATCTTTGACATATTGGGGACGACTGGTTTTGACAGCAAGATTAGTGAAAATGTAAGCATACCGAGGAGTGAAATGATAACTCGTTAAACTTATTTCAAACATTTAAACGGCGAAGATAACTACGCTTTAGCTGCTTAATCTGAATTAATAGTAAGATAGAGCCTCGGCGCACAAGGTGCGCAAGCTAAATGTCCACGAAAAGCCTTGGTTTACGGCGTTTCACTTTTGGGCATCGTAAAAGTAAACATAGAAAACTTAGGGCTTCGATAGGTTTTCGAAACTAAAGAAGATAAGTTAAGATTGGGCGGTTTTTGGTCAGGTCTTAATCGAAAATTAAGCAAAAACTAAGTATGTAGAAAGCCTTTGAGCTACTTGTTTGGACCCGAGTTCGATTCTCGGCGTCTCCACAAAAACACCCTGTAAATAATGCATTTACAGGGTTTGTTATTTTCGGGTGTCAATTTAGGTGTCAAAACAAACAACTTCTAAACTATGTTTTAATCCCTATAATCTTCAACAATTGTGATCCTACAGCATTAGATAATTCACCTACTTCATTTACAACAGAAACGAAACCCATTTTACATTGATGTTTCATTGTATTCCCATCTTTTAAATATTCTTCTGTTTGGTAATCAAAAAATGCATTGTTTTTATAATCTCCTGGGTATAATAACAACGCTTTTCCTGCATCCCAAAACCGATTGTAAGCATACATTTGCCTCAAATCTTCTACAGAGGCTTTTAAATTAGATGGTCGTTTCCATTTAGTATCTATAATAAAGGTTTTACCTTCTGTTCGTAAAACAATGTCAGGTCTTAAACTATTTGAACCCCAAAATAATTTTGACTCTTGACCATATACTTCAATAGTCGTTCCTCTACATTCTTTTTGTAATTGTTTTAGAACAAAGGTTTCCCATAAAACATTCATGTCAAATAATAATGATAACATTTTTTCTCTACCTCCAGAAATATCTGGCGAATAGTTTAATATGATTAATCGTGCCAGTTCAAGAGCATATTCATAATCTTTTGTTTTTCTTGAAAGCTTAATACTTTGTAATTGCTGAATAGTAATAGCTTTTTTATCTACTTCAGGAAAGTTTAAGTTTACTCGCTTGTAAAAATCATATAAATAAGTTCCTTTTGTAAATTGCCCTATAATATCAATTGCTTTTGCTAAAACTTTATGTAATAAATGGTTTGTATCATAAACTTGATGTGTGGTATAGAAATGTTCTTTATGAACAAGGTTTTTTTGCAAATGCCCAGCAAACTCCAACTTACCTTTTAATGCTTTAGTGTTTTTAGTTTGCTTCCTGTATTGTTTAACAAGACCGTTTTTTTGTAATCTTTGTATTTCTGTTAAGAATAATTCAAAGTATACTTCCAGTAAATTTAAACTTGATCGTTTTACATTTGCTGCTCCAGTGAACGAAGAAGCTTTTAACTTACCACATGCTTGCAACATATGAAGTAATACTTTTTGCCATTTTAAGTCACTATCAGATTTATCTGCTTTGGGGTGAATTTCAATTAACAAACCATTAATTTGAATTACACCCACAAATTGTGTAAACTGAATTCCCTTGGCAATAGGTTTAAAGTAACTCCAGTTATGAAATTCATTTAATTTTAACAATGCATCTAAATGCTGTTGCTCAAAATGATATTCTCCAACACGAAGTCGTTGATGTTCGAATACCTGTATTTTTGTAGTTTTCATACTACTTATTTTCCTAACATTGAACTCAAAGCAGCAACTATTGTATCTTCATTCTTAGTAAGAAGTTTATATGTAGTTTGTTGTAAATCATCTTTATTTTCATACTCAAAATTGGCAAATACAACACCCTCTTCACTATCTTTTACAACAAATTCATTCCCTAATACTAAACCTATTTTACCATAATCACCGTAAAAATATTCTTGCAATAATGGTATTACCTTGTTATTAAAAACATCAGCTAATGCTTTCGTTTCATCACTTTTAACATTTACAAAATAAGAATGACCAATAGTATAATCTCTATCTAACAAGGAAGTGATTCTACGATTCATAGTAGTTAGTACTTCTTCTAATGTAAAACTTGTTCCATTCAAATCAAATGAAATATCTTTTAAAGCATCTGGTTTAGGCATCATTTCTTTAAACTCAAAACGCCTGCGTAAAGCAGTATCTAAAGCCTCCACAGAACGATCCGCTGTGTTCATAGTTCCATAAATATCAATATTAGCTGGCACACTAAAACTCTTTTTAGAATATGGTAATACTACCTCTATTTCATTTGGCTGCCCTTTTCTTTTATCTACTTCTATTAAGGTTATTAACTCTCCAAAAATAGCAGACACATTTCCTCTATTAATTTCATCAATAAAAATGGCGTATTTATTAGTAGGATCTTTTTCTGCTCTTAAACAAAGTTCTTTAAAAACTCCATTTTCAATACTGTATCCTAATTCAGAAGTTTCATCTTCATCTTCTGGAAAGATAGGCTTTATCCCTTCAATAAAATCCTCATAAGTGAAAGATTGATGAAAAGTTACAAACTTATAGTTTTCAATAATCTTATCTGGATTTGGATTAAACTCATCAACTTTTTCCTTCAAATCAAATAGCTCAGGAACTAATTCATTAGCTTCTTCTTCTAATATTTCCCAATAAGAGTCCTTTGTTTTATTAAAGATTTGTGGAGCCTTTCTGTTTGTAAATTTGACATTTTCACAATCTTCAATTGTATGTTTTTGAAGCTGCGTCCAAATAGTATTACTTACTGAATTTGAGTTTGACATTTGTTCTTTTATTTGAACCCATTCATGTTTTCTAATATCTGGAACTTTTGCATTTTTCAAGTCTAACAAAGCAATAGTTATTACTTGCCACCATGATAATTTTCTAACTTCATTTTCCAAATATTTATCTTTAGTTAATGTTGTCTCCTTTAACGTATATTTTTCAAAAAGTTTATTCTTTAAGTAAAATGTTTTCCCAGTACCTGGAGGACCGTAAAAAATTTGGTTTAATAATGTTTTGTAATCTTTCCTTTTCATTATTTGCTGAATTTCATTGTTTTCATAAGTATGATTCCAAATGGCGTCGATGTGCTCTTTCTTTTTAATTTCATTAACTCTTTTACGATAATTATTAGGAAAATCGACTTCAAAAGGCATAAAATTTTCTTCCCAATCTACCTCTAACCCAACACCATCATTTAAATTTAAACTAACCGTACCCCTTGCTTTTATACGCATTACAGATTTGGTTTTCTCTTTCACATAGGACGCTTTAATCCCTATTTGACTTCCTACTGGAATATTTAATATTTTACTTTGGAGTTTACCATCTGAACCATTTTCCCATATTCCTTCGATAACAAATCTTTCTGTTTGATCTTTTGGGGTAACATCATCCCAATAAGCCCCTACTAAAAAATATTTTTCAACAACTTTATACTCACAAAAAAAAGTATCATAAACTGTACGTAAAGAATATTGATTGTAACTTAAGCTCAGGGTGTCTCTAATACTTCTAACTTTTAATACTTCTTTTAGTAATTTGTCTTTTCGAACAGCTCCTCTACCCGTATAACTTAGATTATTTCTAAAACTATCTTGTACGTTTTTATCGGTAAAATCGTTTTGTAATAGTTTCAACTCTCCATTATCAAAGTAAAAACTCAAGTCTTCTGACCAGCTAATATCAGATGGTATACCATAATTAAAAATCGTTTTACGATATAAATCTTCATTTTTATAAAAGTCTGAATTACTTATTTCTTCTAAATTTATTTGCTTTAGAGGCTCCAGTTTAAAAAAAGCTCTATTCTTAGCTGATCTTGATGTATGAATAATCAGATCCTTAGTTAGTTTAAAAAGCTTTAATGCAGTAAATCTATTGGTTTTAATTCCTAAATCATTGTTGATAATATCAAACCATAAGCATTCTTTTTCATTATGAACACCCCATTCTCTTGCCCTCCATAGTTGAATTTTATTTCCTCCTATAATATAAGCATAGTCTCCAATACCTATTCTATTTTCCGTATTACCAAACCAAGTAGATTTTTGGGGGGCTTTGTAGTACCCTTCATTTATTTGTTCTTTTTCAAATTTTGTGGATATTTTTCCAAAAAAAATATTCATAGTATTTATTTAATTAAATCATTTTCCCATAATGCTAATACTACATCCATTTGAGAATTGTGTTTTTTTTCACCTAAAGCTAGTTTCTCCCATAATTCTTTTGGTGAAAATGTAGTTGCCTTATGCCCTTTTAATATTTCTATAGCTTTTAAAGCGTATTCTTTATTCTTAACCGAATTGGTATAATTTCCTTTTGGTACTTCCTTTACCAACCCCTCTTCACATAAGCCTAAAAAAGTATTTCTTGGACACGCTTTTTGTTTTGAACTTTCAGATGTAAAATATGTAGATACAGCCTGTTCCCAAGAATCAACAGGATTCCCTCCTATTTCTGCAGCTTCTATTACTGCTAAACCGTATTTGTTATAGTTTTTCACTTTAAATTACTCTGCTTTTATTTGTTCGTATACATCTTTATACATTTTACCTAACTCTTTTGATAAAATGTCATGAACCTCAATAGGTACATCTTTTAAAACTGCTTCTTTCCAATCTAAATTTCTAGGAGACTTTGATTTACAGTAGTTTAAATAATGTTTTATAAAAATATTTACTTTTGACAAATGAATTTGATATCGTTGATTCAATTTTAAATCCCTATCTGAAAAGTCATCTCTAAAATCAATGTTTTTAATCAATTTTAGATAATCCGTTGATGAATTTATTACTGTTTTAGAATTGATTTCAAATTTATAGTTATCATTAAAAGATTCATAAAAAGGCTGTTGATGAGTTTCTATACAGAAATCTTTATCTCCTTTTTCTCTGGAATTACAAGTATGGCAACAAGGAATTAAGTTGTAATAAGATAATGCAAAATAAGGATGTTGGGATTTAGGATAAAAATGATCTAAATCTAAATAGGCTTTATTTATTTTTTCTTCATCTTCTTCTTCACTAATATCAATGACTCTTATTGAGTTTTCGTTACAATAAGGGCAAGTTGTGTTTTCTATATTAGCATCAATTAATAATTGATAACAAAATTGAGTTTGTCTGAAAGCTTTATAGTTAAATAAATTTGTAATTAGTAAGTTTCCAAAATCTGTTTGTTTGATTTTGTCTCCAACTATTTCAGAAAAATCACCTTGATTTATAATGGTTAATATTTCTGTTTTTAACTCCAATAGTCTTTCTGGTCTTGAAACAACCAACTCCTTCAATTTAAAACAATCGTTTTCTTTCAAATAATTTAAAAAGTCTTTTTGTCTCCTAAATTTATCAGCATCACTATTAGCATAATCTATAAGGTAATTCTCTTCTTCTAATTTTAACTCTAGCCTTTCTAACTTTTTGATCAATGAGTAATAATTGTATGACTTATCAAGATTACGCTTATTGAGATGCTCCCACATACTATTTGCTAATGCATCTAAATAATCATCAGCATCCTCTCTATTTAAGTGCTCTTGTATCTTAATCATTATGCAATTTTTTCATTAAATGAAACTTAATAACCTCGTCTCCGATTAATTCAACTCTTCTTTTTAAGCTTTCTTCATCATATTCTAATGTAGAACTATCTTTACTTTCCAGCTCTTCAAAAATCTGATCAATTTTTTTCTTTGCAAAAAGACTTATTCTTTGATTACCTAAAAAAAACGGTTCTTCATATAAAGAGTATATATTACCAGCAAATGTTTCTGTATCTAACTCATTCCCATTCAAAGTTTGTTCTTCTTCTCTAGGTGATACAACTGTAATATTTTGCTTTGGAAGATCTGATAATAAAAATGGAGAGTGCGAGGTTAAAATTATTTGAATGTTACCTTTGAAAATTTGAGGTAATACAGTTACCAACCTATCAAAAAACTCAATTTGCCATTGTGGGTGCAGATATAAGTCACCTTCATCTATGCATAACAATAAATTTTCTCTTTTAACTTTTCTCAATTCATAATAAATCAATGAAAATATATTTAAGTAAGCTTTATGTCCCGAGCTAATCCCTAACCAATTTACTACAAAAGAACTATCTTCTAATAACTTGATATTTTCTATTATTATATCAGGAATTCCATATTTATAATTAAAAATAAATGATTCAGAATATCTATTTCTAGCTCCTTCATTCGAAAGGTCAAGAACCATTTCCTTTCTTTCTTCTCTTAACTGAAAGATAAAATCTAATTTTGGCTCTAATAATTTAACTTCTTTAAAATAATTAACATCTATAAAGTTATTTACTGAAGAGATTGTACTTTTTAACCAAAAAACTAATTCCTCGAATATCTCTTCAGTCTTTAAGTTTTCATAATTATTTAATATAGTATTATGCTCTCCTATATTTTTACTTAAACTTTGACTAGTTCTATAATTATATCTCATTAAATGTTTAATAGAATCTAAATAAAAAGTATAGACTACGTAATAATAAAGCTTATTATATTTAGATATTTCTTTTAACCGTTGTCTTATGAATTTAGAAAACTTAGTTAAATCAAAATCTACAAAATCAGACATCCCTGACATCAAGCTAGAGTTATTTGTATTCCATATTTTAGGAGTAATTTTTATACCTTCAGGAATTTCTATATTTAAGTTTTTAAAATAAGGACTGTTAATAAAATAAAGCTGTTTTTGAAAATCAGATGGTTCTTTCCTATTAAATCTAAACATAGAAGTTTTATATCTTGAGTTATAAGAAGTATCGGCTATATCTGGAGCAAAATTATTTTCCTTCTCATCAAAAACATTTGAAAAATACACTATTTTCAGAGGATCAATATTTTTGTCGTACTCTCTAAGTTGTAAAGGAAAATCAAACTCTAACATCCAACCTTCTTTTTTTGATCTATAACCTACAAATTGACCATTTTCTTTCGTAATGATTAAAAAGTCTTCGGTTATTGATGTTTTTCCTCCTTTTAGCAATTTACAAACTAATTCTAAAGCATTACTTTTTCCAGAACCGTTTTTACCAATTAAAGCTGTAACTTCGGTTATTGACTCACCAAAAAAATTGCTAGGTAATTCCTTTATTTTTTCAATAGTTAACCTCCCTTTTTCATTATTGTAGTGAAACTTTTCAGAGCTAGAAAAATTAAAACCGGTATTAGTGAAATTTCTAAATTCTCGAACCCATATATAACATATTTTTAAACTCATAATAATTCCTTTGTCTTTTTTTAAATTTATTTCTTCGTTTTTGTTTAGCTACTCGCTCCTTACAATGACTCTAACTATTCCCTACTTTTGTAGTTTCTTTTGATGTTATTAAAACATATAGGTCAAACCATTTGAACAATTATTTTTTATTTATAAACACCTTTTAATATTGGGTTTTCCATACTTGTTTTACCAAAAGATTCTTTTCCTGTTTTGTGGCAGTAATTTTCTGGATAATCGTAGTTTCCATATCTATCCCACATACGATATGCACTTAATGAAAATGGCTTTTGAGGGTTAAAAGGTATTTCTTTACCTGTCCTTATACAATAACCTACTTCTTCTTCATTATCATTTGCTGCTTTTGAAAATTGTAATTCTTTATCAACTTCTATTGTTTCTTTTAAATTCTCATTAGAATTTACATTTACTTCTTGAACTTTTGCTGTTTTAATTTCCCTAGTAGGTTTAACGCTAAATTTCTTTTCAACTATAGATTCAACCTCCAAATCAAAACTATCAAGAATTCTTTTTTCATAATTTTCGTTGTTTGTAAAGAAATCTTCTGAAATATCATATATAATTTTAGAATCTTGATACTTTTTTATAACCCCTAAAAACCCTTTAGAATATTGTGGTTTTTTTAGATAAATAACATCTGACTTTTCATACATCAATTTATCTGTAAATACTTCTGTTTCTTGAAAAAGCTTATCAGTACTTATAAGACTATTTGTAAAATGTACTCCATATTCTACGTTATTTATCATAGAATAATCATATAGATTTAAAGAAGTTATTAATCCCTCATTTTCATTGCAATAATGTTTTGCGTGTAAGTCTTTATTATAAAGAATAGTTATATTTTTAAATTCAGTAAAGAACAGGAAGTCTTCTTTACTTATACTACGACTACGACTATTTTCATTTTTGCCAAACACAAGGTAGAACTTAATGTCGTGGTGTGTTTTTACTTTTACTAAGATATTTTTTACATAATCATCTAACTTAATAAATGGCGATACTATAACAATGTACTTTTTTGCATTCCAAATTATATCTGTTAGTTTATCTTCTAATTGTTTTCCTGTTAAAAATTTACTCATTTTTTTTAGCTATTTTTATTACCTCTAAAATTACTTTTAAAAAAACAATGTGCAATTATTATTAAAAATAAGTTATTTATGATATTATTTTTAATATTTCTGACAGATAAAAACCTATACCCTTTATTATAACATAACAACTTATTTTGGTAATAAAGTAATGAATTAAACAGGTTTACTTAATTCCCATAATCTAAAAGAAAATCATTATTTTTACACCACTAAGAGTTGTTTAAACCTTTGACAATTGGAGTCTTCTGGTAATTAAGCAATTCTTTTTACTTTTAAGTCTATTCTTCACATGAGTTTTGCGCTTTTTTATAAAAACGGAATTAACAAAAAGTGCATTATAATAACTACAACACATTATAATTCAACACTTTTTATACCCTTAATTTTTTTTGCGTTTTTAACGCAAAAAAAAACGAAAACGAAAAAAGTATTATGAACTAATAAGAATACTACCTTTGCACAGAGTGTTACCCATACCAAAGAAAGGTAATTGTAGCTTATAGTGAGATTGGATGTCTTTTTTATTCATTTTGCGTAAATAACGCAAAACGCAATAATTAACTTAATTAAGAAAGAAACTAATAGTTAAATTTTCGTTGCTGTGTTGAACAGAGAGGTTACAGGTTCAACAAAAAATCAACAGTTGGTCAACATCCGTTTTTTACGCTTTATGTTGACCAACTGTTCAACTATTGTTTACCTCTGAATATTACCGTATCACTAGTTAATAAATAGATTTGTCAATAATCAACAGTATTTCTATAAAATCTTTCTTTTTCAACCCCATAACACCTCACTTTCATAGTTTCAAAATTAACTATTTTCTCCTTTCACACTAAAAGAATCTTCTCAATAGTTACAGTAGAACTGTTTACTACATACTTTATCTTTAGGTATTTTTTATATGAGAATATTCTTACGGAACAAATATCTTATTTTGTATTTATTATAAACTCCGATTTTAGGTCTACTTTCCTTTGCTTATTACTTATTCTAACATACCCAGTATAACTGATCTCTAATCTATAATTGATTTCTTTTTTTAAATTATAGAGATCATATAGATTAAATAAACCATCTACTAAAAAATCATCACAAGGGGATATTTCTACATACTGTGGCTTACAATCCAAGTTCGGATGATATATTTTTATTGGAAATATTTCATTTTTTTCAGGACTTTTAAAAACTCTTAATTTATAAAAACGTTTACATTTAGGGTTACTAATCTTAATTGTTTCATTCCCTTTATTTATAAATAATACCTTTACAAACCCGTCATTATTTAATGATGCTTCAAAATGTAACTTTTCTTTAAAAGAATCTTTATTAAGAAAGTTAATCATTAATATTACTAATATTATTTTTTTCATATTCTTTATGTTTAAAATCTCTTAGGTAAAGTATACCACCATTTATTCTTTAATACTCCTTTAGCATACCAAACAGGATTATAGGGAGCCTCATTTAACATAACTGTATTGCCATACTCCCAAATATTGACCCATTCAGGATTACTTTCAAAATACTTTAATCTTTTTAAGGTTTTTATTCCTATATTCATTTCCCCACTTCTCTTTATGGCTTCTTTATAACCAGAAGTTCCATCATAATTATTCCATTCAGCTCTACCATAAATTTTCAAAACTTTTTCTCCATTATGTACAGCTATATCATTAATATAGTGACCATATTCGTGAGCCATAGTAGATTTTAAAATATCCGAAGATTCAAAAGCATCAATTCCTATCCCTATACTCCCATCTGTATTGGTTACTCCTAAATGTTCTAATTCAGAGTCATAATAATAGTTTGGACCTTCTAACTTATAAGTGTCTTGCACATAGTTCATAGCGCTCTTATATTTTCCTGTTTTTATATATTTTTTTAACACCCCTTCATTAGTTCTAAAACCATGCCCTTTAATAGCATTTTGAGTTGCTTCAATTCCAGAAGTTACAGTTGCAAACGCTGCTCCCCATAAAGCTCCTGATTTTAAACCATTCCATATATTGTTTCCCCACACAACAGAGTTAAGAACACCTACCGCTGCACCTTGAACTGCCCCCATTAATACATTAGACAAAAAACCTCCCCCTCCTATCTGACCTAATGCACCTCCAACAGCTCCAACAAAGGCTCCTTTCAAAAAACCTTGATACCAAGGCTTTCCTTGGCTAACAGCTTGTGATGCTCCCACAACACCGCCAAAAACAGCAGATGCAATAACAACCATCCAAAAAATCTCCCCACTTGGATCAGTGAATTTAAGCGGATTATTCCAAACATACCCAAAACGATTAAAACTTTGCGTACTAAAAGGTTTTTGCATGTAATTATCAGGAGACAAAAAACGACCTAACTTCGCATCATACATACGCCCATTCATATGTATTAAAGCCACTCCCATAAAGTGTTCATGCCCTGTATAGCCTCTATTTATTAGAGTTGTATCGTGTTCATAATCAATTTCACTATTTAAACTTTTAAACTTATCTACTTCTCCCCATGCTCCAAATTGACGTTGTTCTTGTACTGTTCCATCACTCTTAGTTATAGCCAGAACACTACTTAAATAATCTCTATGTAAATAGTGATAGCCATTAGCACTACCCGAAGCTGTTTGTTTTACATGCATTAGGGGTGCTGAATAGGCATCTCCACCTATATAGGTAATAATTTTTGTGTTTCCTTGCTTATCTACTTCTATTTCAACTGGAGTTATTGCTGAATAGTGTTTTTGATACCTACGATGTAGCTTATTATCTTCATTTCCTCCGTAATAGGCGTGACTCCTGTTTTGTAATAAACCATATTCAAAATCTACTTTAGCTTTATCCTTTACTGAAATTGATATAGGCTTTTTATAAGCATTGTATTTAATTTTTTGCAAAGGGTGATTTTGATAATATAAATCTCCTTGAGTATTTAAGTCTACTTCTTGTAAACGATACGAAGTAGTACTACCATAATTATACGTTCCTAATACTGAATTGGAAGTAATACGACCTCGACCGTCGTATTCTTGTGCTCTACTTACCGAACCAGAAATATTGGTTAAACGATCTAAGTTATCATAACTAAAGTTTTCATTCCAGCCTAAATTATTGTTCTTTCTAGTGTTTAAATTCCCTCGAACTGTGTTAAAACTATAATCAAGATGTAAGGCTTTTTTTGATGCATCAGAAGTTTGGTCTAATATTTTTGTCAAAAAACCATATTGGTCATAGGTTCTTTTCTTAATCATGCCATTACCTAACAATACTTCTTTTGCCAGTCCTCTTTCATTTACTTCTTTAATTTTCCATAAAATAGTATTCGCGTTGTAATCTTGTATTTCTGTTAAAACACCTGAGTTTGCATCATATACGTTTTTAACTTTAACTGTACTACTTATGCTGTTTCCTAAGTTTTTACTAATATAAGTCTCAACATTCACTCTACCATATGAATCCCTTATTACTTGATGTTCGAAGTATGCTTTCCCATTTTGTTCTTTAGTTTTATAAGGTCTTTTCTGACTATCATATAGGTAAGTGTATAAGTAATCTTCATTAGTTCTAACATTTTTTCCTCGTATATATTCTAACAAGTTATCGGCATTGTATTCATACTTCAGAGATATGTTTGTTTCATCTCCTTTTATATCCTTTGTTATAATCTTACCATACTCATCATAATCGTATTTTGTATATCCTTTTGGAGTAGTTTCCTTTAAAACTTCCCCAATACTGTTGTATTCATAAGTGTATACACCAGCAGAGGGATCTGTTAGTTTTGTTTTTCTTCCCCAACCATCTATTTCAGTGCTTACTACATGACTACCATAGTTAGCAGATTTCATTACTCCATTACCATAATATGAATAAGTAATAGTTCCGCCAGGGTCTTCCATTTTAACAATATTACCACTACCATCTTTGGTTGTCTTTACTGTTTTAGCACCATCATCAACTGTAGTTCTTAAACCACTATAACTAATGTTAGCTACTAAACCGTTAAAACTAGTTCTAGCTATTGCTCGACCATAATCATCATATGAAGTGGTATTCCATTGACTTGGAAAGCTGAAATATGGTTCACTTTCCTTTATAACTCTTCCAACAACATCATATTGCACACTTTTGTATGTCCACTTATTATTAAGCCCTAACCTACCTCTTTTGGTAACCCAACCCAAAGCATTATATTCTTCAATCTCATCAGCTCCTTGCGGGTAGTTGGTTGTTTTTTTCAACCCACCTCCACTTAGTTTGGTATAAGAAAAAGTTGTTATTTTTCCTAAGTAATTTTTTTCTGAAATTAAACGATTCCAGCCATCATAGGTAAATGTAGTAATTTGATTGTACGGGTTGGTTGTCGTTAATGGGTTACCAAAAACATCATAAGTAAACTTGGTTACTTGTCGCTCTATATCAGTTGATTCAGTCAAAAAACGTTTCGTCTCATCATACTTGAATTCTTCTTTTCTTGCTACAACATCTCCGCTTGGAGTTAGTGTTTTTTCAGTCACATTACCGTAAGCATCGTAGGTAAAGCTTTCTGTATTCCAAGAAGTGCTATTTCCTTTTACTTTTTGTTGCGTTAAAAGATTGTTACTATATACATATTCTTCTTCAGTTGTAAAAGCATTCCCTCCAATAGTATTGGTTTTTACTTTTTTGACAAGCCTACCTACATGATAATATTCATTGTTTACAGAACTATTATTACTGTATGCATATGTAATATTTTTACTACCTCCGTTATAAGTTGTATATTCTGTTAATGGATTTTTATAGGAATTATAGGTTAATGTTTTTGTTGTGGTTACTCCTGTTAAAGCATCATGTTGTACTATTTTTGTAGGAGTTATGGTAAACACCTTATTGTTTGCTAAATTTGAACTGTAGGTATTTGAGGTTTTAGATATGTAATTACTTCCTTCGTTATAGGAAGTAGAAACCCACTGTTCTGTAAGTGCCCCTTTTTTTAAAGGGTCATATTTTGAAATTGTCCATAACGTACTTACACCATTTCCATACCAATTACTCCGTTTTGTTTTTATAAAACCCTGAAACCCTATGTCTACATTAGATACTGCACCTTCGTACCTAAAATCTTGATAACGCTTAACACCAGCACCTTCCTCTATTAGTTTTTTTACCAACTGAAATGAAGGTGATTTATTAACATTTATGTAAGGATAAATTTGATTATAACTTTCAGTATAAATTATTGGTCCATAATTATTTTCTGGCATTCCTAAACGTTCATATTCCACAGTTGTTTTAACACCATTATTTGTTGCACTCTTTAATAAAACATCTTTTCGGTGATCTTTCAAATATTTATATGCATATAATGTGTTTCCATAGATATACGAATACTCAGATTTATCATCAACCCCATCTATATCTAAATATAAACTAACATCATCTTTGCTATAAAAATCTTCATCTAACTCTTTCGTAAGGATCTTTTTGAAATTTTCATTTCCTGAATTTTCATAATAATGCAAATATGACTTTTGAGGCTTACCAGGAACAGGAACTTGTTTTATTATATTTGAATTATATGGAGAAATAGTATAATGTTGCATTATATCAGACTTTCCATCATTATTAAAATCGTTAGCATAATACTTCCCTATATATAAAGGGTTAATAATCAACCAACCGTTAACAATCGTTTTTACTTCTCCTACATAAGTTTTAAAATAATATACAACATCTTTCTCATACTTATAAAATCCATTCTCACCTTTTGAAATAAAAAATTTCCAAGTACTAGTTTTATCTTTAGTTGGTATTGCAAAATCTGTTTTTCCATCTCCATTATAGTCTCCTGGTAAAATGGAATAATCAGTATTAATTATTGGGTCTGATTCCTCATATAATAACTCTAAATTATTATTATCATTTAATGTGTAAACATAAATTTTACCATCAGAAACATGAATTATATCTACTTTACCATCCCCATTATAATCTCCTGGTATTATTAAGTCATTTAAACTTACTCCTTTTCTTAAGTATCCTGAAACTTTTGCGAAATTTGAATTTACATCTCTTTTTAAATCAATAAAATGAACTTTTGCATTATATTTATTTTGAGTATAAGTATCACACTCACAACACTCTTCAATAGGCAACCTAGCTTCTTCTACATTACTATTCTCTATTTTTTCTTTTTCCTCTGAAGTCTTCAAAGGAATAGGTTCGTCTAAACCACCTCCACAATCTCTTTTTTGATAACATGTTCTTGAGGTGTAAGGTTTATCAATTGCAATAACATCTGTTAGCCCATCTCCATTAAAATCTCCTGTTACATATTTTTTAGGAATAGTGTAATAATGAGTACTTCCACAATAGCTATCACTTCTATATTTATTTGTATTCCAAACTTTATCATATTGATGAACAGGTCCATAAGCAGCCATAGCAAAAGTTCTAAACCTTATCGATGAGTTAGTAGAAGTAGAGCTCGCTGTTTCACTAACTGTTGTGATAGCTTGTTGAGTTAAGATTTTATTATTATGAGATAAGATAGTGTTAGAAAACACATCTTCAAACTTTCCTGTAGCTATTTCATATGCCAAGTTATAGCTTGAGTTCTTAAACACATCTTGATAAACATATAATTTATCTTTTTTAGTCGGGTCAAAAATTAGAAAATCTGATTTCAAGTCACCATCAAAATCACCTCCAACCATTTTTGATTTTTTAATATCTACTGAAGTGGTTGAATATAATTTAGAACTATAAATATCTAATGTATTTGATGTATTCTCATAATTAAAGGTAATAGGATTTAAACCTTTATTTTCAGAATTGTATTCTTTCACTGAGGTTAACCGTTGGTAACCTAAAGATGTTAAACTATGATTCAGTTCATATTTTCTATATTGGTTACCACTAGAAGTAACTTGAATATTTTTTAACAAATTGGTTCTCTTAAAATGATTTCCTCCTACATAAACACTTTCTGATCTAGTTCTCGTAGTATATGTGAAGTTTATTTGATTCATTGGTGATGTCCCACCAACTCTTCCTCCATAATTAATTGTTTTTATGCTTAATAATCCATTATCTGATTGGTAATTATAATCTATATAATTACCTTGTGGATCACGCGATCTAAAAATAGCCCATTCTAATCTACTCCTTGAATTTCCTGATTTTCCATACCAAGTTCTAGTTCCGTTTGGATAATATACAATAAAGTATTCAGGACCATAAGAAACTCCGTAAGGGGATGTTCCATGAGCAACTACTTTAATATTTGAGTAATTTTCTGTTTGATATATAGAGCCATTTGCTCCATATGTACCTGATTTTAAAATTAATCGTTGTCCATCAATGGAAAAACGATCGTCATTATAGTCTATTCCATCATGTTTATTATCATAATATTTCGTTGCAGGTATTCGGCTAATTGTAGACAGCCCTGAAATATTCCATCCCCAACCTGCTAAACCATTTGCTCCTTGACTTGAATAGCTAATAGCAATGTTAGGGGCTACATTCTTAATACTCGGAGGTATCATAATAGGTATTGAATAACTTGCACCACCTGTTAAGGAAACTGATAAACTACCTGCGGTACTTCCTGCTTCTGTTGTGGTTACTGGGTCAATTGGACCTGGATCAACACATTCTCCTGTGTTAGGATCCACAAGGCAAGGTTCAACGGGTGTTCTAGCAGCAACATTGCTCGAATTTCTAGCTTCATTAAATGTTTTTTCTGTCTTTAATTTTATTTTCTTGTACTTTATCTTAACAGAAGAATTACCCCCTACTACATTAGGGTCTTGTGCATTAGAAAATTGTATTCCTACAAACAATAAAAATAAAACACAAGTGTATAAATTTCTTTTCATCTTCTTGAACTTTTACTTTTTAACAATTTTTTTTGTAATACTTTTTCCTTTATTCAAATGAATATGAACAAAATACATTCCTACTGCCATAGTACTCATATCTAATTGAATGCTATTACTTGTTACTTTAATGTTTTTTAATAAAACTGAATTTGAATTGTATAGTTTTATAGAGTGTAGATTATTTAACAAATCATCACTTAAATTAAGAATGGTATAATCTGATGTTGGATTCGGGTAAATATGTACGTCATTATTGAAAACCTCTTTCTCCTTTTCTACATCTTCCTTTTCTTCTTTCTCATCATCATTACTCACAATTATTGAAGAAGGAGTTTCATCCTCTTCTTTTACTTTTTTAGCAGCTGGAGGCGAACAATATGAAGGGTCCCCACAATAAAAAGTTTGTGTTTGATTTCCAGCTACATCATAAGATACAATTAATTTCGATTCATTGTTTATTCTTAATAAATCTTCGATTGTTGGTTCATTACCTGTTATTCTATCTATTCTAGGGGCATAAAAATATTGTCTATCTAGTATATTTGTATCATAATACAAATATGAACGGTGTCTTAAAGCTGTTACTGTATTTTTAAGCTTATAATCAGTTATTGTTCTTATTTTTTCTCCTGTAGTACCGTCATAAATACCACCTGTATTTGTTGTTCCTGTATGACTACTTTTATGAACGTAGCCTACAATTAAATACCATCTATTTAATTTAGGTAAATCACCAGACCAGAAATAAGGGTTTTTATTATATGTCCCATCAAGTTTTAAAGAACCTTCATTATTGGCGTAAAAACCTAAATAAGTTGACCCATAATTAGAATTTGTTTTTTTTATCCATACACTAAAACGATAAGACACATCATCTGATGCATTAATCCATCCAGTACTCCAACCACCATCAGCATCGCTAGCCGATCCAGGAACAGCTTTCCATAATACAACTTCTTCTCCTACATGATTTTTTCCTAACTCTCTTACATTTTCATTTTCAGCTCCATTTCTAGTAAACCCTGAAGTACTACCTGTTCCTACAGCCCACTTAGAATAATCTAACATATTTGATGGATCATTACTTTTATTTAATCCTAACAGTTCTTGAATAGATGGTTCATTTCCATCTACTAACTCCATTCTTGGTGCGTAGAAATACTGACTATCAGAGGTGTTTGTGTCATAAAATAAATATGTTCGATGCCTTAACTTTGTTGTAGAGGAAGAAAATTTATAATCAGTAATATTCACAACTTTATTTCCTGTGAGAGGATCATAAATTCCACCGTAGTTTAAACCTGAATTATAATTGCTTCCATGAACATACCCTACTAACATATACCATTTATTGAGTTGGGGTAAATCTCCTGCCCAAAAATAAGGATTCTGCCTTATGTCTCCATTTAACTTTAAAATGGTATAATTTTGTAGACTCATATCTGAGCTACTTTGCCACTCTTGACAACCAAAATAACTACTCCCATCATTTGAGTTTGTCTTTTTTAACCAAACAACTAAGCGATAGGTTTTTGTATGATCTATGTTTGAATAAGAAGAGTTCCAGCCACCGTCAGCATTACTAGAAGCATCAGGGGTAGCTTTCCATAGTAATACACTTGCTCCTTCAGGTCCAATTCCATATTCTCTACTATTTTCTGAAGTAGTACCATTCTGACTAAAACCTGATACAGAACCTGTACCAACTGTCCACGAACTAGTATTCAGTAAGTTTTGAGAATTTGCAGTAAAAAAAGTTATACAACAGAGTATAACCACATAAGGTAGTCTTGTTTTCATAGAATTTTTTTTAAAAAAATCGGTATAAATGTAATATTATTTTCAAAAAAAACAAATTTATTTTCATGATAAACAGCAACTTACTAACAAGACACACTATAAAGGTATTTGTAATCATGAAAAACAAAGAGGTTCATACTTTTAGCTACATCTACTATTTCAAACCAAATAGAGATGTTTTTAACGTTACAGTAAAGGAAGGTATATTAAATTGTAGTATAACTCTTAAAAGATAATTTTTAACTCATTGAAGTAATTTGTTATTTCTTTTTAACACGCAACTTCTCCACCTCTTCGATAGTAAGACTTGTGGAGTCTGCAATGGTACCTGTATCAATACCTTTCCTTTTCAAGTTTTTAGCTATTTCTATTTTTTCATTACGTTTAGCAATTTCAGCAGCCTCTTTTTTAAGACGTTGCTCTAGTACATATTTAGGTACGTATTTAGTACTTTTCTCTAACTCTTGTAAAAGACCAGTATTAGCAAAACTCAAATAACTTTTATCAGAAATAATTAAATGATCTATTACATGTGTATTTACTATAATACCTACTTGTATCAACCTATCTGTTAGGTTTTTGTCATTTTCTGACGGAGTTAACTCACCGCTTGGGTGGTTATGACATAACATTATTTTTACAGCTCTTTTTT
This sequence comes from Tenacibaculum sp. Mcav3-52, assembly GCF_022347665.1. Lineage (NCBI taxonomy): Bacteria > Pseudomonadati > Bacteroidota > Flavobacteriia > Flavobacteriales > Flavobacteriaceae > Tenacibaculum > Tenacibaculum sp. Mcav3-52. Next base: position 341,521 of record NZ_JAKRGE010000002.1, read on the forward strand.
GCAATGCAAGACTAAAAACTTCCATAGGTTCTACCAAAGTAGCATTGATAGTACCTAAGCTTATTAACTCAATAAAAAGAATACGGTTGTTGTTTTCTAGCCCTATAACCCAAAAGTGTTCACGGTTTTGGTCTATCTTACTTTCACGAAGTAATATTTTTTTGCATTATTCCGTAAATATCATCGGAATTTAAGATTTTTATCTTTTCTTGTTCTGTCAATTTTATATCCATAAAAACAAAAATAAGATTTTATTTTGTTTCTTTTTACTGTAAATTATACTCATTAATTATTGTGTATAATAGTGCCATTCTTATCACAATAATTAGTTATTGTTATTTTTTCTCTTAGGATTGCATCATTTTATTTATACTCTTACGTGGAGCATATTAATATCATTTATCATAGAAACTATTCCGTAAGTTGGTTTACATATGTAAAGAATATAACTTTTATGTTTTCTTGCGCTTTTTGCGTGTATGCTCTTTTGTGTTGCTCTAAAAATCATCAAAAGTATAGCTAATACCATTTAAAAAACTATAAACAAACACATTACATATGTTTTAAAAACATAATTTACAATTTTGCGTTTATCGTTGCTCTTTTTGCTTAATCCTGAAATACATTTACCGCATTATTTAATTCTTCCTTTTTTTGAGGTTTCCTCATTGATTGGTTTTCTCTTGCTTTTAAAACTCTGTTTTAATTATTATGATGTATCATAACAGTTAATGCAATAGTAAGTCAGTTTGTACATAGGTGTATAGTTCCTGTAGCATAATTATCCTTTTTATATTTCTTGGTAGCCGTTGTAATTTTCTTTTGACAGATGACTTTGCACTTTCTTGCGTTTTTTATTCAATTTGCGCAATTAACGCAAAACGTAATAATTAACTTAATTAAGAAAGAAACTAATAATTAAATTTTTGTTGCTGTGTTGAACAATAACTATAACCCTATATAAAAGAAGGGTTACAGATTCAACAAAAAATCAACAGTTGGTCAACATGCATTTTTTGCGTTTTGTGTTGACTAACTGTTGAACTCTTGTTTACCTCTGAATGTTGCTATTTTACTCACGAATGAGTTACTTTGTCAACAGTCAACGAGCTGTCTATGAAATCACTTTTTAAAAACTCATAGTACCTCTCTTTTTTTATTTCAAAATCAGCTATTGTTTTTTGTGAAGTATTTAGAGTAAAATAGAATTTTTTATAACTTCCATTAAAAGGCTCTAACTTATAATCATTTTTCAAGCTTTTTGATATTTTTGACCGAGTGGTTCTTAATCCTTTACTTAACTTTTCAAATAAATCTGTTGCGGTGTAACGCAAAACATCAACTTCAAACGCAATGAAATCATCTGTTATAATTTCTTTATTTCCTGACTTAAATATGTTTTGTTTCCTTTTACAACTTTATCTAACGCAGGCGTATAAATCTGTTGTTTTGTAAACCACATTCTTGTTTTTCTTTCTGAAACAATTTTTCGTTTATTCAAGAAATGCAAAAAATGAGGAATTTCTTTTTTTAACTTCTCCAACATATCTACATCTTCAACTTGAAAAGAGTTTACTTTAATTACCCAATAGCGAATTTCGTTTTCATCTATTTGAATAAAATTTTCTTCATTATTAGAACACAATATAAACTTACCAAAGAAATTGGTTTCTAATTTGTCTTTTCCTTTAGATTCAATTTTATACGTGCCCGCAGTAGAAAGGTTTTTAATTCGCTCACTATCTTCTCTTCTATCTAAAAGAACTTCATCGACTGAAATAATTAGTTTAGATGCCCAGTCGCTATTAAATCGACTTCTAAAATCCTCATTTTTATTAATAGTCATATTACCTTGAAATATAAGTTTCAACCATTTTAAAAATGAAGTTTTCCCTGTGTTCCGAGAATTGCTAACCAAACATAAAACAGGTAAAATTTGCGTTGGAATTTGCCATAATAATGTAAGATAATCTAAACCTAACTCATATTGTTCTCCAAGAATATGTTTCAAAAACTCCTTTGTTTTATCAAACTTACCTTCCTCTAAATTATATTCTAACTTTTCATATTGATTATAAAAAGAATTTATCTCTTGTTTATAATTTTGATGATCTGGGATAGTAATAAAGCCATCATACTTCTTGATTGATTGCAAAAAGTCTTTGCCTTTATCTGTAATTATTTCACCTTTTGACCATTTAAACAATGTTCTATTTACGTCTCCACAATAAAGCGGTACACTACAGATCTTGTAATAATCTGTACCTATTCTAACATAATCCATAACAACCTATAGTTTAAAGTTTAGCACTACTCTATTAGGACTTACATCATGTTTCCAGTCGAAAAAAATATTTGCTACCGTTAATGACTTATCTTTTTTAAAATTAGAGTCAATTTCTTGTTCTAAAAGTTGCCATTTAAACCTCGGATTATTTCCTATCAAACCTTTAATCTTATCTATTTCATTAGTATAAAATTCTAAATGTTTACTTAACAGAAAATCTGATACTCTGTTGACTTTCAATTTGTACATTTCTGACTGAAGATTATCAGCTATAAGAATCAAATTATTATTAAAAAACTCACTTTGCATATTAAAATCTTCCATACTATCTACGATATTTCAAAGATTTAACCTCCTTTAATGTATTCTCCAAAGCTTCAAGGTTTATAACAATTCTTCTTCCTATTTTTGAGGCATCAATAACTCCTTTTTTAATGTAGTTTCTTATCGTAAGTTCTGTAACGTTTAACCTTTTTGCTGCTTCTTTAACCGTTACATTTTCTTTTTTTGGATTTAACTTACTGTTGATTAAATCTTCTAATGGATTGATTCTTGTTGATACTGCTGTATCAATTAAACCTATAAGTTCTTCTGGTGTTGTTACTATTATATTTTTCAGAATATGTTTTTTTATTTTAATTAATATTTAAAAACATACCATATTCAGTAATTACTAATATTCATGGATTGAATATTTATGTTTTATTACCGCAAAGATTATTGGTTTAATGGTAAAATTAAAGAAGATAGAGTAAGCTCGGGGGAAGCTTGGAGCAAAACAACAAATTAAATTTCAACAACTTAAACAATATTTAATTAATAAAATCAGTAACTTTTGGAGTAAAAAATTATATTTTTGAAAGCTGATTGTGTAAATATTGTGAGAATACTTTCAGTTCATAGGCTTCATATTTATCTATTAAAATATTTAATTTATTTCTCTTTTCTTTCTTCGAGACACTATAGTAATCATACCCTTTATGATATTTTTCATAAACAGTATCTTTAACTTTTTCGAGTCTTTTATCTGTAAATACCCCACAAGAAATTTTTAAAATTAGAGTTAATTCATAAACTGATAACTTCTTTTCTTGTGATCTTTCATGTTTAAACAAATAATGTATTAAAATAAATTTTTCCTCTTCGGTAAAAGGATTTTCATGTTTTTCTTTATTCAAGTTAACATTCTTTGTTTCTGCTTTTTATCAACTTCTTGTAAAGTAAAGTTTTCTTTATTTTTATTTTCAGAAGTTTCTAAATGCTTTTTACTTATAGTCAATACATTTAAATCATCTTTAATATACTTTATATTAAAAAATTCATTTGCTTTTTCTTCATCTAATAAAGAATAAAAAAGCTTTCTGTTTTCGTTCAAAAAGCTTCTATAACTATGAAGAGTTAAGGACTTTGAAAAACACTGAATGAAATGACTAAAGTTTTTATACTGAGAACACTTTCCATTACTTAAAAAATATTGATACACATCTCTGTTTATTATATTTTCTACTCTATTAAATTTATACTCTTTACCATACATATAACCTAAGGATATACCAGTTAAAGATGATTCCTTCATACCTATATTATCCTTTTCTTTAAGATTATTAACCCTTCTTTGAATTTCGCTGTTATACTTAGAGTATAAATCATTTGCCATTTCAGGAGATCCATAGTCTTTTTCAATTCTTTCTGTAATAACTTTTTTAAAAGCAGAAAGTTCTTCATTGTATAGTTTTATAAACTCTTTTCCGTAATTCATTTTTTACTATTCTTTTAAAATTTTATATCAAAAGTTTCATTTACAGCATCTTTAACATCTTCATTTGAAACTTGGTAATATTGATTTAGTGTTTTCATATCATTATGTCCAGAAATTTCCGCTATTAGTTTATCACTCTTACCATTTCTTTTCATCATAGTAATAAAGGTTCTTCTAGCTGTATGAGAGCTTATCCTTTTATAAAATGGCTTTTCTTCTCGAAGTATTTCTTTACCTCTTGTAGATGTTTTTATAACATTATGTGTATATCCAGCTTTTTCAAAAACTTCTTTTACATAGTCATTAAATTTTTGATTACCTATTAGAGGTAAGGTATAATCATACTTGTTTAAAATATGTAAAGCGATATTGCTAAGTGGTATTTCTCTGCTTTTTTACCAGAGCCTTTTTCTTCTTTAAGTAATAGTATTTTACCGTTTATGGTATTTTTTGAAACAAACTTTAACTCACCAAAGCGCATTCCTGTTACACATGAAAAAAATAAATATGTCTTTAACTCGTTCTAATTTTTTAGACGGCATTTCCTTTTTTAATAGAAGTTGTAGATCTTCTTTTCTTAACGCAATTTGATTGGTTGTTACTTTTGGTTTCTTTTTAAATTTTATAAAATCTGCTATAGGTATGACCATTTTTTAAAGCCCAGTAAAGAAATGTTTTAACCAATCCAACATTTCTAGTAAAAGTATTATTGATATGCCCTCTATGAACCATGCAAAAATCTGTAAACTCAGTATAAAACTTTTGATTTATGGTATTAAAAGTGATTTTATAGTTTTTTGTTTTTTCAAAATCTTCAAGTAGTGATTTAATATTATAATATCTCTTAATAGTAGCTTTAGACCATTCTTGATTTTTTTGCTTGAATAACATAAACTCATCATAAGCTTCATAAAACTTATTTTTTCCTTTAGCTACTCTTTTGAATTCCTTGTCAAATTCTTTTCTTACTTTTTCAACAGTTAATTCTTGATTTGTGTTTTTAAAAGTTTCAGTTACTTGTATAAAAAAGTTAGAATATCGATCAAGTTTCCTTTTTATTGTTCGATGAGAATTTGCTTTTGAAGTTCTTCCTGTAAGGTTATTTGGCTGTCTGTTTTTTATATCCAATTCTTTTGGATGGATAAATTCTCCTGTTGAGTATACAAATCTTTTACCCTCATTTTTAAAATAGGCTTTCAAATAAATAAGTGTTAATCCATCTTTACTTTTTTCTTTTAGATTGAATGTATATGTCATAGCTATCAGGTGTCAATTTAGGTGTCAATTTAGGTAGTATTTAACATCTATTTCAGCATAAAAAGAAATATAAAAATTTTACAAATTCAGTATTAATAGTAGTTATAGCGTGGGTTAAGGTGTAATAAGGCAAAAGAAGGTCTATTCTCGGCGTCTCCACAACAATCCCTTACAAGTCTAGTTTTGTAAGGGATTTTTTTATTATAAAGCTCATTTCTACGCTATCTATTATGCTAAAATTAACATGCGTATCCTTATATTTTTTTAACGTTTACTTCCTTATACAAAATAAATTATTGAGTATTTTTACGAGCTGATTCTTTAATTGATTAAAGAACTTAATGTTTTTTAAAAGGAGATATTCTAAACTAAAAAACAAAATCAACCTAATTTTTATTATTCAAATTATATTATGAAAAAAACAAGTCTTTTTTTAATTGCTTTTTTAATCTTACTACCTGCTTCATTGTTCGCTAATGAAGGAATGTGGTTTTTAATGCATATTAAGCGTTTAAACGAACGTGATATGCAAAAAATGGGACTTCAACTAACCGCTGAAGAAATTTACAGTATCAATAATCAAAGTCTCAAAGACGCTATCGTTCAATTTAACGGTGGTTGTACAGCTAGTATTATTTCTGATAATGGATTAGTACTTACAAATCACCACTGTGGTTATGACGCCATTGCAGAATTATCTTCTGAAGAGCAAAATCACCTTAAAAATGGGTACTGGGCTAAAACATTAAAAGACGAGCTTAAACCAGAAAGTCTTTTTGTAAGATTCTTTGTGAGAATGGATGACGTTTCTAAACGTATTTTATCTAAAGTAAACGATTCTATGACAGAAAAAGAACGTGAAGCTGCTATTAACAAAGAAATTGCAAAAATAGAACAAGAAAATAATGAAGGTGGTAAATATACTGTTTCTGTACGTTCTTTTTTCCAAGGTAATGAATATTACTATTTTGTATATGAAGATTATAAAGATGTACGATTAGTAGGTACACCTTCTGATAAAGTTGGTAAATACGGTGGAGACACTGATAACTGGGAATGGCCACGTCACACAGGAGACTTTTCTTTATTTAGAGTATATGCAGATGCAGAAGGAAACCCTGCAGAGTATTCTGAAAACAACGTGCCATTGAAAGCAAAATATCACTTACCTGTTAACATTAAAGGGGTAAAAGAAAATGATTTTGCTATGATTTTAGGATACCCTGGTAGAACAAACCGTTGGATGCCTGCAGAAGGAATCGAACAAAACGTAAATTACGCATATCCTGCTTGGGTAGAAGGATCTAAACTCAGCATGGATGTAATGAAAAAATACATGGATAAAGATGCATCTATCAATTTAATGTATGCATCTCAATATGCTAGAATTGCCAACTATTGGAAAAACAGACAAGGTATGATTGATGCTTTAACAGCTCATAAAACTGCCGAGGCTAAACGTAACGTAGAAAAGAAATTTGACAAATGGGCTAACAAAAAGTCTAACAAAGCTACTTACGGAGATGTTGTTACTAACATCAATAATTACTACAACTTAACCAACAACAAAGCAAAGCATGATAATTACTTAATGTTATTATTACGTTCTAGTAAATTTGCAGTTTTACCATATCAAATAGGTAAAGGATTTGAGTCTTATATTAATGCTAATGAAGCTGCTCGTAAGAATTTAATGCCTCGATTGAATGCTTTTATAGAAAGTAACTACACAAATTATCATTTACCTTTAGAAAAAGAAATTTTAACTGAGCAACTAAAGTTATATTCAGCTAAAGCAAATTACGAATTACCAGAGATTGTAGCTAAAATTGCTAAGGATGATAATTTTAACGACTACGTAAATTCTATTTTTGAATTAAGTATTTTTACATCTAAAGAGCGTGCTACAGCTTTCTTAAAATATCCTAATAAAGAATTGTTAGCTAACGATCCTTTATACATCTTATCTTCTCAATTACTAGATAAGTATAGAGAGCAACCTGAAAACTTAGTACAACCATTAAACGATTATCAAAAATCATTTAGACTATTAGTAGATGGTTTACGTAAGTCTGGTCTAAGCAACATTAAATATCCAGATGCTAACTCTACTTTACGTTTAACTTACGGAAAAGTAAGGGCTTTACCTAAAGATTCTAGAAACGACGCTAGCATTAACAACTACACAACGTTAAAAGGAATGGTTAAAAAATATAAGCCAAACGATAGCGAGTTTGATTTATCTAAAGATATGTTAGATATCTATGAGAAAAAAGATTACGGAAGATATGCTAACAGTAAAGGTGAATTACCTGTAAACTTCTTATCTGATAATGATATTACCGGTGGAAACTCTGGTTCTCCAGTATTAAACGGAAAAGGTGAATTAATCGGGCTAGCATTTGATGGTAATATTGAAGCGATGGCTGGTGATGTTATTTTTGACAAAAACCTACAACGAACTATTAATGTAGACATTAGATATGTACTTTGGTTAATTGATAAGTATGCTGGTGCTAAACGTATTGTAGATGAACTTACTATTGTGAAATAAAGTATAACACTGACACGAACTAAAAAAACGTAGCTATTTCTTTAGCTACGTTTTTCTTTTTTAGATAATTCATGATTTTTTTACACATAAGATATTTCTTTTAATAAACGTTTTATAAAAAAATCATATTTAAAATATTTACTAACTAATATAACTAACCTTAAAAACTTATAGTTTCTCCATCATCAGGTACATATACTTTTTTAGACAAATCTAAATTTAACACTTCTGCTCTCAATTCTTCACGCCTTGTAGGGCAATGGTTTACTGCCTCCATATGATTGGCGATGACTTTACCTGGTGCATTTTTAGCAAATTTTAAAATATCATCCATAGTCATTAATAAAGGTTTAAAAATATCAAACTGAGCCGACCCTGCTGCAACTACGCTAATATCTGGTTTATAGTTTCTAAAAACTTTATCTACTGTATCTGTATAAACAGTATCGCTACTTAAATAAATTGATGGTTGATTAGGTAATTGTATAAAAAATCCCATAACATTACCTGCTGGTTTGGCTACAAAACCATAACCATGTTTTGCCGGAATTCCTTCTATACTACCATCTAAAAATTCAGATTTAGTCCAATATTCAATAGTTTTTACAATGTTTAAACCTTTCTTTGAAAATGTTTTTTCATCTTTTACACTACAAAACACAGGGATATTCTTCTCTTTTAAGAAATCTTCTGCAGGTTTGTCAATATGATCTGGATGGTTGTGCGTTATAACACAATGCGTAATTTTATCTAAAAAGGTTTTACTAATTTCTGGTAATTCTACAATAGGATTTTTAACAGGTTTAAACCTAAAAAATGTAAATGGAGGCAAAGATCCTTTTGAGCCTAACATAGGATCTATTAAAATAAAATGACTATTAGCTTCAATAACCATTGTGGCATTTCTAAAGTGATGAATTTTCATAATGCTTAAATGTTTTTGCAAAGGTTACAAACGTATTACACTTAAGCATTGATTCAAATCAAGAAATGCGTTTTCGAATACGACTTAAAGTTTCTGGTGTAACATTTAGGTAAGATGCAATGTGGTATTGTGGAATATTGTCTAGCCAGTTAGGTCTATAAATAATTAGCTCTTTGTATAGTTCATCTGCTGTTTTAGTAATACGATTATATTCAAAAAGTTCTTTTTGTTTCAATAATCGTTGAAACGAAATTTCTATAAACGATTTTCCGCATTCGTAATTATCCAACAGCTTTCTAAAGGCACTTTTTTCAACAGATAATAGTTCTACTTCTGTTATGCATTCTTGGTTTTTGTTAGTAGAGATATTATTAATAAACGAACTTAAGTCTGTGATAAATTGTGGTTCGGCGTAAAAATTAATGTTGGTCTCCTTGTCTGGTGTAGCATAATACTCTCGCACCACACCAGAATTAAGAAACCTTAAATAATTTTCAGTGGTATTTGCAGCAAGAAGCATTTCGCCTTTAGCTACTTTTTCAACTTTAAATAAACCGAATAATTCTTTTAAACCTTCTTGATTCAGAGGGTATTCGGTGTTAAAAAATGCTTGTATTTGACTTAGTTCTGATTGCAAATCATTCTTATATTTTGATATGATCCTGATCTTTAAATTTTTCATAAAGACTAGGATAATTTGATTTAAATGTTTCCTTTATAAATTCCAAAGGTACATCATCAAAATGACCATAATCTTCTATATAGGTCATAAATTTATGGTCGTCTTTATTGTATTCTTGCAACACTGCATCTTCGACACCATTAAAATCTAAAACATCAACATTGTAAATGGCACACAGTTCTTTATTAAACGCAGGCGAACATTTAACCCATTTATCATTATAAAATACATCTACCAAACCATGAGGAGCTAATTCATTAGTTCCAATCACTTTTTCTAAGCGTTCTGTAGCAATATGGTTGGATACTTTGGCTAAATGTAATCTTGCAGGAATATTGAAGGCACGTAAACAAGCAATGTATAAAATAGCTTTATCAATGCAATGTCCATCTGGCTTTTTTGCTATATTACTAGCTTTAAAGTGCTCTTTAGTTAAACCAATATTAAAAGGTAAATAACGCCAACCATCTCTAACCTTTAGATATAATTGCTCTATAATATCTTGTTGAGAGGTAAAATGCTTAACGTCTTTTATAACATCTTCAATAACTGAACTATTATAATCGAAATAATAGGTTTTTTCGGTGTATTTCATATTACAAATTTATAACATTTCGCCTCTTGCAGGATAATCTGAAGACACAATATAATCTACAGCTTTTACAAATGAAGGTAAATAAGGTCTTCCCCAAGGATTACTATTCATAGCAGAATAATAGATTTGATTGTTATTGTCTATTAAAAAAAGTCCTGGTTCACTAAATGTGTTTGGTTCACCATCTTTTATACCTTTGCTTAAATATAACCCCCAGTTTTTAGCAGTTTCTAAATCTAAGTTATACCCTAATTTTAATTCTGATAGTTCCCATTTTTGACGTGATAAGCGTGCTCTAGACTCAGAATCCATACTTACAGCAATAACGTTAACGCCTCTTTCTTTAAATTCTGGTAATAACTCTTCTAATTGTTGTAAATATTTTTTGCACAATGGGCAATGTAAACCTCTATAAAAAACCACTAAAGTAAATTTTTCTGGTTGTTGATTGTTAATCTGCCATTCGTTACCATCTAATACTGGAAAAGTTAAATTTGGTGCTGTATGCTTTGGTGTTGGTCTGTTCATTTTATGTGTATTAGTTGTATTCTATTAAACGTGAAAACTTTCAATGGATTATATTTTTTGAAGTAACTCTTCATTTATATGTTTTTCAAATCTTACAAAGTCATTTTCAATCTCCGGATTTTTCATCACGTCGTAAGCAAAAAATGTTTTTAAAGGTTCTAAACCAAACCATTTAAAGTTGAGATGCATTGGTAATAACAAGTCGTCTTCACTTTTACCAGCAAAAAAAGGCTCATCAGGATTGTTAAAAGCCTCTTTAGGCGCATTTGCAGTTACTGACATCATGTATTTTCCGTTTAACAAACCACCTAAACCATAATTCTTTTTTGGTGCTTCAGAAGTACGACCATCACCTTGCGATAGTTTCCCCATCATACCTGCAGTGAATACATCATCCATATATTTTTTAAACGACCAAGTAATTCCCATCCAGTTTAAAGGCGTTTGTAAAAATACAACATCTGCCCAAAGGAACTTTTCTACTTCCTCATCTACATTATAGTCATTTTGAGTTACGGTAATCTTTATATTTAAGTTAGCTTCTTTTAATTGAGCTGATAGTTTTTCAATAAAAGATTGATTTAATTTTCCTTCTGCAAATGGATAATATTGATGACCATTAATGATTAAAATGTTTTTCATTTTTATAAAACTTTAAATTAGTATTGCAAAGAAACTAATAATAGTTTATTTTTGAAACCAAAATAATATAATCACATTAAATAGTGGTTACAAAATGGTAACTAATGGGAAGAAAAGTAATTGATAATCCAAATGTGTGTTCGTTAGTTCACGCGATGAACGTAATTGGAAATAAGTGGAAGCCTATTTTAATTTACTTATTAGCAAACGGAAGTTTACGCTTTGGAAAACTCTTAATATTTACTCCTACTATATCAAAAAAAGTGTTAACAGAACAATTAAGAGAGCTTGAGGAAGATGGTATCATAATTAGAAAAAAATATGCTGAAATACCACCACGAGTTGAATATTCACTATCTGAAAAAGGTGAAGCTTTACTGCCAATTCTTAAAAGTTTGAGTGAATGGACTCAAGATAGTTTTAAGGACATTGAGTTTGAAGCCTGTAGAATAGTAACTTTATAAAATACCAGTAAAATTACTCTAATACTCTTCCCTTTTTAACAACAACTTCTCTCTACTTAACAATAGCAGCCAACAAAATTCTTACGACTTCTTCAAACGGAGTTTATTCGTACTTTACTTTTAAAGACATGTTTTTTGTATACCCTTTTCTAGTTATTAAGCCGTCTTTCTCTAACTGTTTTAATTGAAGACTTAATGTATGTTATATAATGATGGAAGTTAACTCGTATAATTTGTTACAGCACTTTTTTCGTTCAAAAATAAATAAAAGATTATACTTTTCCTTTTACCTCCTATCAATTAAATAGTAATACTTGTAGAACTCTAAAGCTCTCTATAATTATACTTAATTAATCTTTTATTTTGCCTGCTCCAAATGCTACTATAATTTAATGTTCCAAAAACATTATACTATCATTAATTATAAAACTTTACTTTTTATAGTAAATTTAACATTACCTATAAAGCTATTAAAAATAGTAGCTAACAGTGTTTTTTAACATAAAAAACATACTATCATTTTTGACCGTTATTGCAAAAACCTTAAACTATCAATACTTTTGACACTATACTTTTGATAGTTTGAATTAAACAAATAAAAAACAATTAAAATGAATTTAAAAGACATATTAAATTGGAGATATACCACAAAAGAATTTGATCCATCTAAATCAATTTCTAAAGAAAATATGGAGCAAGTAAAACATTTACTACAAATGAGTCCTTCAAGTGTTAATCTTCAACCTTGGCACTTTATTATCGCTGAAACTAGAGAGGGTAAAGCACGTATTGCAAAAGGCACTCAAGGTTTTTTCCACTTTAATGAACCTAAAGTAACTAATGCTTCAGCTGTTATTTTATTTTGTGTAAAGACTAATGCTGATGAAGATTATTATAAATATATAGCGGAGGTAGATGATAAAAATGGACGATTTCCTAATCAAGATGTTAAAAATGGATTTATAGGCGCCGTTAAAACCTTTGCAGATATTCATAAATATGACTTAAAAGATCTTCAACATTGGATGGAAAAGCAAGTATACCTTAACGTAGGAAGTTTTTTGCTAGGTGTTGCAAGTTTAGGTATAGATGCCACACCAATGGAAGGTATAGATGTAAAAGCATTAGATGAAGAATTTGGTTTAAGAGAAAAAGGTTATACCTCATTAGTTGCTGTTTCTATTGGATACAGGGCAAAATCCGACTTTAATTCTACTGATAAAACTCCTAAATCAAGATTGTCACAATCTGAAGTTTTTACAGAAATCTAAAAATATTAAAATGATTAAAACTGTCCTGTTAGCTTCATTTTTTTTAATGTTTACAGTTAAAATCAATGCTCAGACTTCAACTATAGATCACACAAAGACTAAAAACGAAGTAGTAACCACTGAACAAATAGAATGGAGCTGGCTTAATCCGTTACGTGGAGACAAAAGTCCAGCTGCGGGAAAACTTTGGGGTGATCGTACCAAAAACGAACCTTCAGGTTTTTTAGTAAAATTTAAAAAAGGTTTTTCATCTCCACCACACATTCATAATGTCACTTATCGAGGTGTAGTTATTAAAGGGTTATTGCATAACGATGATGAAAACGCAAAAAAACAATGGTTACCTACAGGATCTTTTTGGATGCAGCCTGCAGGCGAAACGCATATTACTGCTGCCAATGCTGAAGACAATTTAGCATATATTGAAATTCAAGAAGGTCCATATTTAGTAAAACCTACAGATGAAGCTTTTGATAATGGTGAACGACCAATAAATGTAGACCAACACAACCTCGTATGGTTAAATGCAAACGATATTACTTGGGTTACAAATAAAAGTGATATTAAAACTGCATTTTTATGGGAAACACATAAAAACAATAAACTTCAGGCTATTTTAGTTAAATTACCTGCTGGTTTTAAAGGTAATATTAAAAACCTAAGCGAGAATTTTAGAGCTATAATAATAAAGGGTAAAATAGTGCATCAAATAGAAAATAATAAGGTTATAAATGTGCTTGAAGCAGGGAACTACTTTAGTTCTAAAAAAGGAACTAAACATACAATAGCTGTAAAAAACAACAAAGAGTCTATTCTCTACATAAGAAGCAACGGAGACTTTAAAATTCACTAACAAAAACCTAAAACACTAAATAACAGTGTTATAAATTTATTTTCATAATAAAAAAATATAAGAGCCACCAAATGTAAAACATTCTGTGTGGCTTTTATTTTTATAATTTATAAACTAGCTTAATAATTACTAAAAAAAATTACTCTTGCGCTTTTAGCATAAACAACAATGATTTTAAATTATTAACTTTATCAAAATACAATCATAAAAAACATATTTTCCAACATAAAACTAAATAAACTCATGAAAAAAGTACTTATTCTTTTTGCCCACCCAAAGTTTGAACAATCGAGAGTTAATTCAACTCTAGTTAATCGTTTAAAAAATAAAGTGCATGTAACTTTTCATGATTTATACGAAAACTATCCTAATTTTCATATTAATATACAGCGTGAACAAGAATTATTACTCCAACATGATATTATTATTTGGCATCACCCTTTATATTGGTACAGTAGCCCTGCTATTTTAAAACAATGGAAAGATTTGGTGTTAGAGTTTAATTGGGCTTATGGTCCTGAAGGAAAAGTACTTCATAACAAAACTATTTTTAATGTTATAACCACGGGCGGTTCTCGAGAGGTATATTGTACCGAGGGTTATAATACCTATACAATTAACGAGTTTTTAAGACCATATGAACAAACTGCTAAATTATGTGGAATGAATTATTTATCTCCATTTGCAGTAATGGGTACACATAATTTATCTGATGAAGATTTACTGGATTATACCAACCAGTACGAACAATTAATAGATTTATTACAAGGTGATTTTAATACAACGCAATTATCAAATTGTTCTTTTCTTAACGATTTAGAAATTTTAACAACCTAAGGTATGTCTGGAAATTTATTATTTGAAGCTATTGTATTTCTTGCTGGTGCTATTATTTGCGTTTCTATAGCAAAACGATTAGGGTTAAGTTCTGTTATAGGTTATCTACTAGCTGGTGTACTTATTGGTCCATATGTACTTGGCTTTATTGGTGAAGAAGGTGAAGATATTCTACATTTTGCTGAGTTTGGAGTAGTTGTAATGCTATTTTTAATAGGATTAGAAATTGAACCTAAAAATTTTTGGAATATGCGAAAAACTATTCTCGGTATGGGGGGAATACAAGTCGCTTTAACAATTGGCTTAACTTATATATTGTTTACATTTATAGGTTACGAATGGCAAGTAGCATTGGCCATTAGTATGGCTGTTGCTTTATCATCCACCGCAATAGCTTTGCAGACCATTAAAGAAAAAGGCCTAATGAATACTACTTTTGGCTCTAGCTCCTTTTCCATACTATTATTTCAAGACATCATTGTAATATTTATGATTGGTGCTTTACCACTATTAAGTAATTCGTCGGAACACACAAGTAATGAAGCTTCTCATTCAGCATCAACTTTAATTCAAAGTTTACCTATTGGTTTACAAACATTGGCAATTATACTTTCTGTTGTGATTATTATTTTAGCTGGTCGTTTTATAGTGGTACCAATGTTACGAAAAGTAGCTAAAACTGGCGTTAGAGAGTTATTAATAGCTTCTGCTTTTTTAATCGTTTTTGGAATTTCATACTTAATGGAATTTGTTGGTTTAAGCCCTGCATTAGGTGCTTTTTTAGGTGGTGTTGTTTTATCTACTAGTGAGTTTAAACACGAGCTAGAAAGCACACTAGAACCATTTAAAAACCTTTTACTAGGACTCTTTTTTATGGCGGTTGGTGCGTCTATTAACTTTGTAGTTATTGCGAATAGCCCGTTAACTATTAGTGGTATTTTGCTCGTTATTATTATTATAAAAGCATTGGTTTTATTTATTACAGGTCGTATTTTTAATTTAAAAATAGACCAAAATATACTGCTTACTTTTAGTTTAGCTCAAGTTGGTGAATTCGCTTTTGTTTTATTGTCTTTCGCCTTTCAGCTTAATATTTTAGAACAAGAGCAAATGGACATAATGTTAGTGGTTACCGCAGTTTCAATGTCCTTAACACCTATTTTAACAGTAGTAAACGAACGTTTAATTCTTCCAAGAATTGGCACCAAAGAATTTATTAAACGACCTATGGATCATATAGCTAAATCTCAAAAAGTCATATTAGTAGGCTTTGGTCAGTTTGGTAGTACTGTTGGACGTTTTTTACGTTCACATGGTGTTGAAACAACTATTTTAGATTTTGATTCTAATCGTGTTGATTTTCTACGAAAAATGGGGTTTGAAGTATATTATGGAGATGCAACAAGAGAAGATTTATTAGAGTCTGCTGGAATAGCTGAGGCTAAAATTTTAATTTGCGCTACTAATGAAGTTTCTGTTTCTAAAGCAATTTCAAAAATTGTAAAAAGAAAGTATCCACATATTGAGTTAATGGTTAGAACTAAAAGTAGATTTGATGCTTATGAATTACTTAATTTAAATGTTAATAATATTTACAGAGAATCATTAGATACCTCTTTAGCATTAGCAAGTGATGCTCTTAATAAATTAGGTTTCAGAAAATACACCTTAAATCGTCAGGTACAGAACTTTATTAAATATGATGAAGCCAGTTTAAAAAGATTAGCAGCAGATCCTAATAGAAATGAAAATTATATTTTTAAAGCTAGAAAAGAACTAGAACAACAAGAACAATTATTGGAAGATGATTTTAAAAGAGGAATTGTTGCCTTTGATAAACATTGGGATGGAGAACATATTCGAAATATATTAAGTAAAAATAAAAAAAGTAAAAACTCTTAATTTCTGAGTGCTTTATTTTGTGTGCATATAAAGTTAAATTTATCATATTTAACTTAGAATATAAAAGCCTTCGTTTTTTGAAACGAAGGCTTTTATACTTTATACTTACTTAAAAGTATAAATTTTATTTAACTCTTTTTTCATAACTAATAAGCTCTAGTAATTCATCCATAACGTCATTACAAATTACAACTGAATTATGAGTACAATTTTTTAGAGCAATTGGGTCAAAACCTTTTACACTTATTCTTGAAGGACTAAATTCTTTACTCTGTAAATGTGTATACATATTTAAGGCTGCTTTGGAACTAGCATAAGCAGTCATACAATAATTAGAATAACAAAATGACTCATCCGACATTTTATTAAGGTCTCCCATAGCGCTTGTAACATTAATAATTCTAGGGTCTTCACTTTTCTCAAACAAAGACTTTAATATTTTTACAGTACGCATTACAGCAAAAACATTCATCTCATAAAGAGATTTTACCTCTTCAATATTTATTTGTTCTATTTTCTGACCAAAACCATTAGCTTTTTCAACATTGTTAAACAATAAATCTAAATGACCAAATGTATTAATAATTGTGTTTTTTAACTCAAAAACACTTTCGTCAGATGTAAAATCTGTTCTAACTAATTTGTATTTATGCAAATCATCTGTCTCTATAGACAGGTTATCAAAACTATCTTGGGTTGCAGCTAGAATAACGTTGTACTCATTTTTAAGTAAAGTATTGGCAAAAGTTCTTCCTAACCCATTGCCAGAATCTGTAACTACTGCTGTTCTTTTTACATTCATACATTCTAATTTTAATAATCAAATTTAAATATAAATTAACTTATAAAATAACCACTTTCTTTACTAAGGCATTTAAAATTAAAAGCTCTATTTTTAAACTTTTGGTAAGTGGTTAAATAATAATTTACATGCCCTCTTGTCTAAAACGGTTTGGTGTAGTACCGCTTAATTTTTTAAAAAATCTGGTAAAATGCGTTGGCTCTTGAAAATTTAAACGATAGCCAATCTCTGCAATATCTAAATCTGAAAACTTCAGTAAACTCTTGCTTTCTAACAATAAACGGTTTTGTATAATATCTTTAGCGCTTTTGCCTGTTTGTTTTTTTATCATAGTGGTTAGATAACTTGGTGTAATATTTAATGCTCTAGCATAATCGCTTACATTTTTAGTATCGACATACATTTTTTCTACCAAATTTTCAAACTTCTGTGTAATAATTTGCTCTCTAGATAAATTGTTTTGAGTAGATTTATGTCGTTCATAAATAGCCTTACAATAGTAGAGTATCGACACCAGCATACCTTCCAACATTTTTTCTTGATAAGGGTGTGGGTTTTCAAATACTGAAACCATACGTTTTACATCAAACAGCAAAGAATTCATTTCATCTTCTGTCATCATCAACACTTGATTTTCAGTCATTTTTAAAAACGGAAAATCATCTGTTAACTTAGGTATTCCATTTATTAAAAACTCCTTTTTAAACATTATGTTATACCCTGCAATATCTTCATCTCTAATCCAAGACACCACTTGCCCTGGAACTGTAAACCACAAAGGGTGATTTCCTAAGTCTAACCAATCTGTATTAATGTTTAATCGGCTGTTACCAACATAGGTTAACAAAGCTATTTGAAAAAAATCTTGTCTATATGGAGGCATGCATCGACTAGAAGCAGGCTCTAACTCATCAATTGCATGAACATCAAAATTAGGTATATGACTTCTATGAGGAAAACCAATAGCTTTATATAAATCATTACTATTTTTAAAAACAGGAACTTGTGTTTTAGACATATTGTTCTGTTGATTAAATACTTTTTTGGTAACGAAACGACCCTATATCGGTCGTTCCGTTTTGCATTTCATTACTTAATTTATTGTAGTTTCTTTTTGCTTTAATTACATCATTTTCACACCTATATCTTCTTCTGTTATAATATCCCATCCACCACCTAAGGTTTTATATATAGCAATTAGATATGTAGTTGCTGCAATTTCGCTTGTTGCTAATGAATTTTCTGAAACCAACATGGTATTTTCAGCA
This sequence comes from Tenacibaculum sp. Mcav3-52, assembly GCF_022347665.1. Lineage (NCBI taxonomy): Bacteria > Pseudomonadati > Bacteroidota > Flavobacteriia > Flavobacteriales > Flavobacteriaceae > Tenacibaculum > Tenacibaculum sp. Mcav3-52. The sequence goes on from NZ_JAKRGE010000002.1 coordinate 360,147, forward strand.
CTTAAATAATCTATAAAATTATCTAAACCTGCCTCGTAACGTTGTTTAGCTATGGTAGCTGCTTTAGCACTGGCTGCTGATGACGCGCGTAAATTTTCTCGTCGCTGTAACTCGTTAACATAATTTGTTAATGCAGTTTTGGTTTCTTCTAGAGCTTTTAAAACTGTTTTTTCGTACTTATTTAAAGCTGCAAGCGTTAATACATCATTTTCTTTAATTCGTTGTTTTACACGACCTAAATTAAAGGCTTCCCAAGATATACTAGGTAAAATACTCCATGTAAAAGACTCTTTTTGTGCAAAGTTAGAAAAATCTACTGCCGAAAACCCAATAGAACCACCAAATTGTACTTTAGGATATAAATCAGCTACCGAGATATTGTATTTTGCAATCTGGATTTGCAAGGTTGCTTCGGCACTTCTAACATCTGGTCTGCGACGTAACAACTCGTTAATATTATCATCTAATGCAACCGATTCAGGTAAGCTTGGTAATGGCTGTTCTGTTAATAAGGTATCATCTATCTCTCCTGGTATTTCGCCAATTAACACATTTAAACTATTTTTTAAGGCTTCAATACGTGCTTTTAAAGGATGAATTGTAGCTCTGGTATTTTCTAATTGTGCCAATGCTCTTGAAACATCTAAATTACTACTTGTACCAGCTTCTAATAATTTTACTGTTAAATCGTAAGTATTTTGTTGACCTTTTAAATTACGTTCAGCAATACCTAACATGTGTTGTGTACCTCGTAACTCCATATAGTTTCTAGCAGTTTCTGCAAACATGCTAATGTATACGCTTTGCATATCTGCTAAAGCTAATTGACTGTTAGCATAAGCGCCTTTAATACGGTTAGACACACGACCAAAAACATCGGCTTCCCAAAATGCATCAAAACTACCATTAAAGTTATTGTACGTTGGGTTTGCACCGGGTACAAAAACATTTTCTCCTAATCGTGTTCTGGTATAATTACCGTTTAACGTTACCGTTGGAAAACGGTCTAATTTTGTGTTTTTTAAAAAGGCACGAGATGCTTCAAAATTAGCTACAGCAACATTAATATCTAAATTATGCTGCATAACTTTATTAATTAATGTATCTAAAATAGGGTCATTAAATTCTGTCCACCATTTTTGAGCAGTTTCTTTACTTACAAAAATACCCTCCTTTACATTATCTTTTAAAAAATAGTTAGATACATTCACACCAGACTGCACATTAAAATCGCGCTTTGTAATACCACAAGATGTTAGTATTATAGTTAGTACGACAAGATTTATATAGTTTATTTTTTTCATTATTATACTGTTTTTTTTTGGGGTTGTCCATTTTCTACCTAAATAATAAAATACAGGTGTTAAAAAAATACCGAAGATGGTAACTCCTAGCATTCCACTAAATACTGCGATACCTAAAGATACACGTAATTCTGCACCTGCACCGGTTGAAATTGCTAATGGTACTACTCCAAGAATAAAAGCCATTGCTGTCATTAAAATAGGACGTAAGCGCAATTTTGATGCTTGTATAACGGCTGTTTTTAAATCTGTTCCCTGGTCTTCTAATTGTTTTGCAAACTCAACAATAAGAATCGCGTTTTTACTTGCTAAACCAACTAATACAATTAAACCAATTTGTACCATAATATTGTTGTCTAATCCTGCTAAATCAATACCAACAATTGCCGACAGTAATACCATAGGCACAATAAAAATAACCACTAATGGTAAAACTAAACTTTCAAATTGAGCAGCTAATAATAAGAATACAAACACCACAGCTAATAAAAAAGCGATACCTGCTGTGTTACCCGTTTGTTTTTCTTGGTAGGCCATTTCTGTCCATTGATATGAAATTCCCTGTGGCAAAATTTCTTTTGCTAATTGTTCCATACGCTCTAATGCCTGACCTGAACTGAATCCTGCAGCGACATCTCCATTTAAAGATGCTGAAGGATACAAGTTAAAACGTGGTATTCTAGCTGGACCAGAAATATGTTTCTGTGTAGCTATGGTTCCTAATGGCACCATTTCTCCTTTATTGTTACGTACTTTAATACGAGTAATATCGTCTGGTGTTAAACGGTTTGGTGAATCTGCCTGTGCTGTTACTTGAAAGGTTCTACCTAAATAATTAAAATCGTTTACAAATGCAGACCCCATATAGATTTCCAATGATTGAAATATTTCATTGATATTAACTCCTAATTGTTGCGCTTTGTTTCTATCGATATCTAAATACAACTGAGGTGTTTTATCGTTAAAAAAAGTAAACACATTACTTAAAACAGAGTCTTGATTGGCAGCCAATGCTAAATTATTTGTAGCTTCTATTAACGCTGCTGTACCCAAGTTAGCACGATCTTGCAGCATCATCCTAAATCCACCAGCATTACCTATTCCTGCAACCGATGGAGGTGGAATAATAAATACAACCGCATCGTCTACAACAGCTACTTTACCACGCAATGTATTTAATAAATTGTGGTAATCAATTCCTTTTTTTGTTCTTTCATCAAAATCTTCTAATGTTATAAAAATAGCTGCTGCATTTGATGAATTGGTAAATGAAGGTGCATCAAATCCTGTAAAAGATACAGCTGTTTTTACACCATCAGTATCTAAGGTTAAATCTAAAATGTTTTTTACCACCTCATCAGTTCTACTTATTGAAGAACCAGAGGGTAACTGTACTACCGTTACAAAGTACTGCTGATCCATTGCTGGTACAAACCCTTGCGAAACACGACTGAACTCAAATCCTGTTAAAGCTATTAATCCACCATAAATTAGCATAACCATAGTACTTGTACGTATTAATTTTTGAACACTACTACCATACTTTTCAGAAATCGTATCCATAAGACGATTGAAGGTATTCCCCAAAAACACAAACGGCTTTAATACCAATGGTGTATTTTTCTTTTTAATTTTATCTTCGTGTCGCATTAATAAAGCTGCCATAGCTGGACTTAAAGTTAACGATACAAATACCGAAATAGCTGTTGCCACAGCAATGGTTACTCCAAACTGTTTATAAAACTGACCTGAAAATCCGTCTAAAAAAGCAGTAGGAATAAAAACAGCTATTAACACCAATCCAATTGCTATTAAAGCACCTCCAACTTCGTCCATAGTTTTAAAAGCTGCTTCTTTTGGTGAATAGCCTTCTTCGAGATAACGCTCCATATTTTCTACTACTACAATTGCATCATCTACCACAATACCAATGGCTAACACCAACCCAAATAAGGTTAAGTTGTTAAGAGAAAAACCAATACCTTGCATAATAGCAAATGTACCTACCAATGATACCGGAATTGCTAAAATTGGAATAATAGCTGCACGCCATGATTGTAAGAATAATAAAATTACTAAAATCACAAGGATTACGGCTTCTAAAATTGTACTGTATACTTGATCTACCGATTTTTGAATAAATTCGGTGGGGTTATATTCTATCTTGTACTCCAAATCTTCTGGAAAGCTTTTGGATAACCTTTCCATAGTTTCTTTAATACTTCTAGCGGTTTCTAACGCATTACCTCCTGGTTGTTGAAAAATAGGCATAGCAATTGCTGGCTTCTTGCCTAAATAGCCTTTTGTAGCGTAATTTTGTGCACCTAATTCAACACGACCAACATCTTTAAGTTTTACTATTCTGTTATCTTCTGCTGATTTAACGATCACATTTTCAAATTCTTCAGGTGTAATTAGTTTTCCTTGCGTCTGAATATTTACCTCGAATGCTGATTGCGTGCCTGATGGTAAGGTGTTTAATGTACCACTAGCTATTTGTACGTTTTGAGCACGTAAGGCTGCAACTACTTCACCAGCTGTCATATCTAAATTAGCAATTTTATCTGGGTCTAACCAAATACGCATGGCGTATTCTGCCGCTCCAAAAATTTGGATATCACCAATACCTTTTAATCGTGCCAACTCATCTTTAAGCTGTAACGTAGCGTAATTACCCATATAAATCTGGTCATAGGTCTCATTAGGTGAAATTAAGTTAACCAACAGTAAAATATCTGGTGATATTTTCTTTGTAGTGATTCCTAAACGTCTTACCGATTCTGGTAAACGTGGTTCTGCGATAGCAACTCGGTTTTGTACTTGTACTTGGGCGCGATCTAAATCTGTACCCAGTTCAAAGGCAATTTGTACTGTTACTCTACCATCAGCTGATGATTGGGAGGTCATATAAATCATACCTTCAACACCATTAATTTCTTTTTCTAAAGGCGCTGCTACAGTTTCTGACAGTGTCTTGGCACTCGCACCAGGGTACATAGCAACTACTTCTACCGTTGGTGGGGCTACATCTGGAAACTGTGAAACGGGTAATGAAAAATAGGATAAACCACCAACAATAAGTATGAGTACACTTAGTACTGCAGCAAATATTGGTCTTTTGATAAATATGTGACTAAATTTCATTGTATTTTGTTAAAATTTGAACATAACTCTAAGATTTTCATATCCTTATTTAAAGACATAAAACTATAAATGAGTTTATTTTTTAATATGGTTTTACTACTAACTTGTTATTGATTTACAGTTAGCTTTTTGGGATTTCTAAATTAGTTTCAACGGGGGTAACTACTGTACCTGGCCTAATTTTTTGAATATTATTAATTATCAACTTATCTGTTTCTAATAATCCTTCTCTAACAATACGAAATCCGTTAGAATGTAATGGTCCTAAAATGATGTTTTTACTGGTTACAATATTGTTTTCTCCTAAAACATAAACATATCGTAGTGACTGGTTGGTACCAATAATATCCTCTGGTATCATAATCGCTTTATGTGCTGTGCTTTCACTTATTCTAGCTTTACCAAACATTCCTGGCTCTAACAGTAAGTCTTTATTTGGTAAAATGGCTCTGTTTTCTATTGTACCTGTACTATTATCAATTTGATTATCTACGAAGTCTATTTTTGCTTCATGTAAAAACTCATCTTCATCTTGAAGTTTAATATGTACCGGAAGTCCGTCTGTGCGAACCGCTTTTCTTTCTCCATTATTTGCCAATCGTACATAACGCAAGTAATCAGACTCGCTGCTTGTAAAATAAAAGTGAATAGGGTTTGTAGCTACAATAGTGGTTAATAATGTAGAGTTTGAAGAACCTCCATCTATAAGGTTTCCTTCGTTCACACGATCTCTACTCACTAAACCTGAAATTGGAGCTTTAACACGTGTAAACTCTAAATTTAATTTAGCATCAGCCACGTGTGTTTCCGACACCTGAATACTAGCTTTAGCATACTCTAGAGCTTGTTTTCTACGATTGAATTCTTCAATAGATACTGCACCTGTTTCCTTTAAATCTTCGACACGCTTAAAATTGTCTTGTGCAATTTCTAAATTTGCTTTGGCTTGAGCTAAATTGGCATTAGCTTTATTTAAGGCTATTTTAAAAGGTCTGTCATCAATAATAAAGAGCGTCTGTCCCTTTTTTACAATTTGTCCAGCTTTAAAATTTACACGCTCTAAAAAACCACTTACACGTGCACGAACTTCTACTTTATTACTTGCTTCGAAACGTCCTGTATACTCATCCCATTCCGTAATAGTTTTGTATATAGGTGTTGTAACTTTTACAGGTAACTTTTGAGAAACTAATTCTGTTTCTTTTACTTCTGAAGAACTAAATGCATAACTAGAAACTATAACTATAAATAAGCCTATAATTGTGTAAGTTAATACTTTATTTTTTTGTGAAGTATTCTTTTTTTTCATCTTAAATTAATCATTTATTATTTGAAGGGCAAAATTAATTTAGATGTTAATGTCTTTTTTAACCAAAATTTTTGCAGGAATGACCAAAATTTAATCTTTTGCTTATTTAGCTAATAAAAAAAACTATTAAATGTTAAAAGCTATTCTACAAAAAAACGCAACCCCTTCGGATTGCGTTTTATATTTTGTGTTGTATCAAAATTATTCTTCGTTAAATAATTGCTCTTTATAAGCTGCTTTTTGAATTTGAGCTCTTCTTGTTACTGATGGTTTTACATATTGCTTTCTTTCTCTTAATTCTTGTAAAACTTTTACGTCTCTAAATTTTCGTTTATAACGTTTCAAAGCTCTATCAATATTTTCGCCTTCTTTTACTACTATTCTTAACATATGATATGGTTTTTAATTATTAAATCTTACAACATGAAAGTAACTTCACAGCACTTCATAATAAGTTCTATGATTTTTATATGATATTATTTTTTTGATTAAAAATTCTATTGAAAATAAATTTATAAAGAAACTGAAGACTAAAAAACTGATGTATAACAGAAAAATAGTGTAGAGACTTGTAGATTTTCTCCTAAAAAAAGGATAGAACATTAATATTATGACAAAGGTAGGGTTTCTTTATTGGCTCTACAAGTATTCATAGTTCTAATTCTTTTCTATAAAAAAAGCGTTACCAATATGGTAACGCTTTTTACTAAATAGTTTCTCCTAATTCTTTTAGTTTAGAAGTATTTTCCGCAAGCATTAATTCGTCTATAATTTTTTGAATATCTCCATTTACAATATTTGATAAATCGTATAAGGTTAACCCTATTCTGTGATCAGTTACACGTCCTTGCGGGTAGTTATACGTTCTAATTTTCGCGGAACGATCTCCTGAGGTTACCATCGATCCACGTTTTGCAGCGTCTTCCTCTTGCTTTTTAGCTAACTCTAAATCGTATAAACGAGAACGTAATACCTTAAATGCTTTTTCTTTGTTTTTATGCTGTGATTTTTGATCCTGACATTGCGCCACTAACCCTGTAGGAATATGCGTTAAACGTACTGCTGAATAGGTAGTGTTTACCGATTGACCTCCTGGTCCTGACGAACAGAAATAATCAATACGCACATCTTTTGGGTTGATTTCTACATCAAACTCTTCTGCTTCTGGAAACACCATACATGTTGCTGCCGATGTATGTACACGTCCTTGGGTTTCGGTTTGCGGTACACGTTGTACACGATGTACACCAGCTTCAAACTTTAAAGTTCCGTATACATCTTCACCAGAAACTTCAAACTGAATTTCTTTAAATCCACCATTGGTTCCTTCAGAAAAATCTACCGTAGATACTTTCCATCCCTTGCTTTCACAGTACTTGGTGTACATTCTAAATAAATCACCAGCAAAAATACTTGCTTCATCTCCACCCGTACCTGCACGCAATTCTACTACCGCGTTTTTAGCATCTTCTGGGTCTTTAGGAATTAGTAAAAACTTAATCTCCTCTTCCAATTCTGGAATACGAGTTTTTGCTTCATCCATTTCCATTTTAGCCATTTCTACCATTTCTGCATCCGATCCGTCAGCAATAATCTCCTTAGCTTCTTCTATATTATTTAATAAAGTTTCGTACTCGTTTGCCTTTTTTACAACCTTTCCTAAGTCTTTATACTCTTTATTTAATTGCACATAACGTTTTTGATCAGAGATAACATCTGGTTGGATGATTAAATCTGATACCTCATCATAACGTTGCTTAACTATCTGTAATTTATCTAGCATAGTATCTTTTCTTGGGGTGCGAATTTACGATTTTTTATCGAATTTTATTCATATCTTTAATTCATTAAGGCTTTTGTTATGCGAATTTTAATCTTATTTTTTACTTGTACACTACTTTTTTCTTGTCTACAAGAAAAGAAAATAAAAAAACCTACTTGGCTGTTTGGTAAATGGAAACGTATTTATAACGAAGCTGGTAAAAGAACTTACGAGTTTTGGGAAAATGATTTTTCTGGAATTGGTTTTTCCTTACAAAAAAACGATACTGTATTTAAAGAAGTCTTACACATCATTACTAAAAATGATTCTTTGTTTTTACAGGTTACAGGCGTGAATGAAACCTCGACATTATTTGCTTTTACACAACAAACTGATACTTCTTTTACTGCGGAAAACAAACTAAACGAATTCCCTAAAACAATACAATACTGGAAAGAAAACAATCTACTGAAAGCTAACGTTAGTAACGATGAGTTTTCAATTGATTTTGTATTTGAAAAAATGAAATAAAAAAATCCTCAGAGAAATCTGAGGATTATACTTTTATTTTACAGTATTAATATTCAAAAGTTCCATATTGACTTTTGATTGTTAATTTCTTTTTATCAGAAGTTTCAACTCTACCAACAATCTGTGCATTTACGTTAAACGTTTTTGAAATAGTAATAATCTCTTCTGCTATTTCTGGAGATACATATAACTCCATTCTGTGTCCACAGTTAAACACTTGATACATTTCTTTCCAATCTGTTTTTGATTGCTCTTGTATCAATTTAAACAATGGTGGAATTGGAAACATATTATCTTTTACGATGTGTAAATTATCTACAAAATGTAAAATTTTTGTTTGAGCTCCTCCTGAACAGTGAATCATTCCGTGCACTTCTTCCGAAGAAAATTTCGATAAAATTTCCTTGATAATTGGCGCATAAGTTCTTGTTGGCGATAACACTAGTTTACCAGCGTCAATCGGAGAATTTTCTACTTCATCTGTTAATTTTGTATTTCCTGAATACACTAAATCTGACGGTACTGAAGCATCAAAACTTTCTGGATATTTTTCTGCTAAATAATTATGGAACACATCGTGACGTGCAGAAGTTAATCCGTTACTTCCCATACCTCCGTTGTATTCTTTTTCATACGTTGCTTGTCCGAATGACTCTAAACCAACAATTACATCTCCTGCTTTAATATTTGCATTATCAATTACATCGGTACGCTTCATACGAGCGGTTACCGTAGAATCTACAATAATAGTACGTACTAAATCACCAACGTCAGCAGTTTCACCTCCTGTTGAATGAATCGTAACTCCAAATTCCTTCAACTCATTAATTAACTCTTCTGTTCCATTAATAATTGCCGATAAAACTTCTCCTGGAATATTATTTTTGTTACGTCCAATAGTAGAAGATAACATAATGTTATCGGTAGCACCCACACACAATAAATCATCAATATTCATGATTAAAGCATCTTGAGCAATGCCTTTCCATACCGAAATATCTCCTGTTTCTTTCCAGTACATGTATGCTAAAGACGATTTTGTTCCTGCTCCATCTGCATGCATTATTAAACAGTAATCATCATCATTTGTTAAATAATCTGGAACTATTTTACAGAAAGCTTTTGGAAATAATCCTTTATCAATATTTTTTATAGCATTGTGTACATCTTCTTTAGATGCCGATACTCCGCGTTGTGCGTAGCGTTTAGATACTTCGTTACTCATTTGTTGTGTTGTTGTTACCTGCAAATTTAGGTTTTATTACGCTTTTATCAAGAAAAAAGCGAACGTTTTTTATACGTTCGCTCTCTAAGTAATAGTTTGTTTTCTTTTATTCCCAATCTGGCATTGTCGCATTTTCAAACAATGCTGTTCTAGTTGTAGATCCTTCACTAAAAGGTACTTTATAAATTGTTTTTTTAGAAATACCATCATTGGATGTATTCACAAAGATAACTTCAGCCTCATTAGGTGATAAACGTGGGTCTAAATCATTTGTTCCATCTGCTTTTCCTTCTGATAAATCAGTAACTTCTGCCGTAGCAAATTCATATAAAAATAGATGACTGTTTAGTTGCCTATAATTACTTGATTCATATCCAGAAACATCTCTGGTATACAACAGTGAGCTTCCATCTATTGTAAAATTAATTCCACCTGCAGCTCCTTGCATTCCTGTTAAAACAGTATCAATTATATTTCCTGCCATATCAATCGTATAGATTTGTGCATTATAGCCACTTGTGTTATTGGTTTTCAGTGCTATTTTAGATTCATCATTATTCCAGTCACATTCAGTAATGTAACTACCGTCTGTTGTTTGATAAATTTGCTGTAAACCACTTCCATCTTTATTTATCAAGTATAATTTATCGTAATGCGGATATATAATTCGATCCCCGTTTGAAGACCACGAGAAATCAACTTCGTTTAAATCAAATGCAACCACAGGAACATTAGATGTTACTTTTTTAACATCTGAACCATCTGTTTTCATTGTATAAATATGAGTTTCGTTATTATCTGTTCGTAAGAAGGCTACCAAATTTGCCGCTGAGTTTTTTCTTGGTCTCCAAGAGTTTGTTGTTGGTAATGTTAACAGTAATTCATTTACAGAGGCTTCATTGATAAAATCTCCAGAGTATATTACATTATTTCCTCCCTCTTGTCGTGTATAAAAATATCTGTTATTGGGTGTTGATGTAATTTTAAATGTACTCACTGTACTTAATACTTCGGCATTAATACCATCTGATGCTCCTATTTGCCAAAAATATTTTACTCCGAATTTTAAATCGGAAACTGTGTATAAAGTGTCTTTTACATTTTCAAAAGATATAACATCATTATTTAAGTCGTTTTTAATTTCTATCCTGTATGTTATTTCATCTTCATCAGGATCAATTGATTTAAAACTTAATTCTACTGTATTATTTAAATCTTCTATGCCATTAGCTGGAGCTCTAAGCTCTGGTGCTGTTGGTGGGTCATTTAATGCTGTTTCTATATCTAATTCAAATACTATATTAATTTCTGTCCCTGCATCTAAACCTACAGGTTGAAAACCTGTTAAATACCCCTCTTTAGTGGCACTTACCGAATATTCTTGTGCTGGTACATCTTCCATTAAAAAGTAACCATCTTCATCGGTAAAACTTGTGTTATTAGTAGGTGATAATGCAATTTTTGCATTTGTAATAGGTTCGAAACTTTTCTTTTTAACTACACGACCTTTAATTGTTCCGAACTCTACATAATCTACAGTATCTTCACTACAATTAAATAAGGTTACACAAATTAAGAGTATTGTTATTTTTATTATTTTTTTCATTATTTCTTTTCTTAAAAATAAACATTTATACCTGCTCCTACTCTCCAAATAAAATCATTTCTCTTTCCTCTAACTAGCTTATCTAAGTTGTCTGAACCTAAAAGATAATTTTCTCCATAAAGAGTTAATCCTATTTTATTTGTTACTAAATACTCCAACCCTAAACCATATTGAAATTTAAACATAGGATTGTCTAGATTTTTCTCTAAAACTGAACCTACACCTATGTATGCATACGGTGTTAACCTATCGTAAGGCATCATATTGTATTCTAGAAAAACACTAGATGTTAAAAAAGTATTTTTAAAAGATTGTTCGTTTTCTAACTCAAACCTTCCTATGCTTCCTCCAAAACTAAATCGAGGGTTCTTAAAAAAATATCTGTATTTTAGGTCAAAACCAAATCTTGCTACGGGTTTTGAATAATCTCCTGAAATTATTGAAGCTCCTCCCATTACACTCATTGAGTTTTTTGCTCTTCTTGTTTCCTGCTTTCTATTAAAAAGTAATGTATTGTCTGCTTCGTTTTTTTCTTTTAAATACTCTTCTTTAAAGAGGTTAACAACCTTATCACCTCCTTGAGGAGTCCATAAACCATCTACAACACCTTCTATAATCAACTGTTCGACTGCTTTATCTATCGCTTCTTTTACAGCTAATTGCATAGGCTCATTTTTGGTTACTCCTGTTTCAACTTCCAACAATCTTCTTAAAGAAACATATCTATACAAGTTTGCTGAAATTCCTTGAGAGAGTACTGTTTTTGATACGTAAATATTTTTTAAAATTTGTCCATTTGATGTAGATACGGCTCTTAAATAAACGGTTATTCTATCTTGTCTATATTGATTAGATGCTCCAGCTCCAAAATATCGAACTCCTGAACCTCCTGTAATAATATTAGAATCATAAGAAACCACGCCTCCTTCTAAAATAATTCCAGCAAAAAGTAATGGTGGCATTTTTGTGGAATTAACTCCTTGATATTCTTGCCTTGTTGACCTTATTATTTGTCGTTCATTTAATAAATTAGCGATATTTTCTCTTTCTATTGGAGTAAACCATTTTGACTCTTCTAGTGATTTTAATAGAATTGATGTACCTCCTTGCGTTACCGCGGTACTAAATGTAGAACCGTTTTCAGTCGGCTTGTATTGTCCTGTTTGATCTCTAAATTTATAAACTCCTACGATTACTTTTTCGACAGGTAGAATATTCTTAATTAAATCGTTTTGTAAAGAGGTGTTTTCCCCTATTCTAGCATTCGTTGTTTGGAATGGCTGATTTAGGTATGCTCCACAACTAGAAAACAAGATAAAACTTAAAGAGAATAGTAATTTGAATAATAATTTTCTCATAAAATTTAAGTTATGGTTAGTCGTTTTGTTGTTAATTGTTTGGTATTATAATTTGTGTTTGTTCACCTGTTTGGGTATTTAAAATATTTACAGATAAACCTCCACTGGTAGGTGTTACTTCTACTACTAAAGATCCAAACACATAAGTTCCAACAGTTAACCCTTGATCTCCAAATTGTTCTTGAAATAAATCTTGAGATAATGAGTTTAGTAGTTGCCTGTTTAAACTATTAGTAAAGTTTTCTAAGTCTGATGGTTGTTGAAAAGGATCTTGTGTTTCTTCTTGAAAATCGTTTTGTGCATTTGCTGATGCCAAAATTTGCTGATACCCGAATGGATTATTTCCTCCAAAAAATGGATTAACTGGTTTATAAACTAGTTCTTGTGAAAAAGTAAATGAACTTATTAAAAATAAAACAATTGTTATAAGTTTGGTTGCTATTTTCATAACTTACTTTGTTTAAATTTTATAACTTAATAATGTATTTCTCTGTTTTGAGTAACTACTTAATCTTACCAAAGATGCTCTAACAGCTCGTTTAAGAAAATCTTCTCCTGGCATTGTCATGAACTCAAAAACCTTTTTATCATCAGCTTCAATAATTAAAACTGTAGTTCTTCTTAATCCTGGTTTCTCTTTTATTTTTATAATGAAAGGATACTTTAAGCCTGAAAGCAGGTATTCTTGGTAAAAAAAATCATAAAAGTCTTTCCCTATTTTTGTTATTGCTTCTTCAATAACCAATCCTTTTAACACAAAATTAGATTCGTCTATTTTTTCTTTTTTTATTATACCTACCTTTTTAGGTACTATTACTAAAGTATCTTTATCTATTAAAGTTTCCTTGTGCTTTATAAATAAATAAGCTCTTAGCTCTTCATCAGGGTTTAAGCTTAACCTTATTAATGATAGCTCTTTTTTTTCATTAGGTTTTAAAGAAAATTCTCCTGATTGTTTATTGTTAGAGTAGCTTCCATCTTTACTCTTTTTTAACACCAATAAGTTGTAATTAAACTCATCTTTAAACAATACTCCTTCATTTTCAGCTTGTGCTTTTACTGCTATAAAATTGTCTTTTTTAAGAATAAGAATTTTGGCTTTTACCTCGTTTATTTCTTGAGCATAACTTGTTGTTATACAAAGTGAAAACAGAGTAATATATTTTATTTTTCTTTTAAAGAAATTAAACCTTAGCATCATTTTAATAGTTCCTAACTATAATTGTTTTATAATTAGATTTTTGAATGATTTTTACATTTTCCATTAAAGAGTTTGTTCCGTACACCTGTAATGAATTTGCATTCCCCTGTTGAAGAATATTCATTTTTGTAGGAGAAGCATTGTAATAATCTATAAAGCTATAATAGTTGTTTTTTCCCTTTTGCCCCACTAACTGTACATCTCTAACTCCACTTTTTAATTCTGCTACATTATTTATTCCTACTTGATTTATTGTTAGGTAATTTTGATTAGCTGCTGAATAGGTAAAATCTTGTGAATTATTTAATGAATTAATATTTTTCTCTAGTATTACAAAAGAAACATCATTTCCTATTTGAGGTACAGATACAAAATATGTAGATGTTTTTTGCTGTGACATAATAGTCAGATTAAAAGTAACCAGCATTATAAATAATATTGTTTTCATATCTTTCATTACCTTCATTTTAATAAGTTAAGAGAAGAGAGAAGAGTTTCTCCCTTCTCTTAAAGTTTTATTAATAAATAAATTATAGTCCTGTTTGTTCAACACAAGCCTTATTCATATAACCTGCTTGACCGATAAAGCTAGCATTACCTGAACCTTGTGCGTCTTGAATAACAGACGCATGATTTTCTACACCAAACTGACTAATTAAACTTAAGTTAATACCAGCATCAGCGTTTTGATCAACACAAGCTTCATTCCCCGAACCTGTCTGTCCAATACCAGAAATATTTATCCCCCCTGTTGATGTTTGCGTAGTAGAAGCCATATTTCCGTTTCCAAATTGAGCTATTCCATCTATATTAAAACTACCTCTTTGTACTTGTTTAGCCTTATTATAGTTACCGACTTGTAAAATACCTGCTACACTACCTGGTGCACCATTAGTTCCTGTACTTTGATCTTGGTGAGCTAAATTTCTTCTACCAGATTGTGCTACAATAGCTACATTATTATCATAACGTTGTTTTTGAATAGAAGTATTTTGACGTCCTGTTTGGTAAGCATATGCTCTGTTATTTTCTGCCCAACCTACACCTACATCTTGTTGTGCGTAGTTTTTATATCCTACTTGATTTACAAAACCAGAATTGTAATCTCCATGTTGTTTAATGTCGGTTTCGTTCTTTCTTCCTCTTTGGTATACAGTCGCTTCGTTTCCTAAACCTCCAGAAAATCCTTGGTTTTGACCATCTTGATCGATATTTGATAAGTTACCTACTCCAGTTTGAACTACACTTGCATCATTCATGTGTCCTGTTTGATCTACGTAACTCGTGTTTATTGCTGCTCCTCTATCTCCATAAGAAGGACCTACTTGTGCTACTGAACATCCTAAACAGTTAGCTTTTGGTGTTGGTAATGGGTTTGCGAACTGTGCGAAAACGGTTCCTGAAGCTAAAAAAATAGCTGCTAATAAAAAATTTTTCATAATAGATAATTTTAAAATACGTTAATTGATTTTTAGCATACTCTATGTATGATATAAGCATACAAATACTAATAATGCTTATTATGGGAGAATGCTAAGTAAATAAGGGTAAGATAAAATTATGGGGTAAAATGTAAGATTAGTTTGGTAACTGTAATTACATCCATCAGTTTAAAATAAAACTGTAAGAATCTATATATAGACTGTTTGTTTAAACATAGCTAATATACAATTTTTTTTAGCTTCAAAAACCAATCAAGATTTCTTTACTTAAAAAAATAAAATAAGAAAAAGCCAAAAACACGCTATAAACGTAGTCTTTGGCTTTGTTTTTTTATTTTCATTTTTATTAAAAAAAGGGGTTTTCCCCCTTTTTTAACAAATGTTTTTTCTCATTCAAAACAGGTTACTTTATCTAGTAAATAAAAGCTCCCTGTACTTAGTTAAAGGCCATAAATTATCATCTACCATTAATTCTAATTTATCACAGTGATAACGAATTTCGTCAAAATAAGGTTTCACTTTGTTACAATAAGCATCTGCATTTTTTTGTCCTTCTAGTTTATTTGCCTTTTTACGTTCTTCAATCATATCTTCTACTTTAGAGTTAATTTCAGCGATATGATTAGATATTTTCTGAATTAAATCGATTTGTTCGTTAGCGTATTTCTCAAAATTATTTCCAAAAATCTCTTTCAGTCCTCTTACATTTTCTATCAACGTATTTTGGTATTGAATAGCAATAGGTATAATATGGTTTCTTGCAATATCACCTAGCACTCTACTTTCTATTTGTATTTTCTTTGAATATTCTTCTAACTCGATTTCATGACGAGCTTCTACCTCAACCTTATTCATCACTTTCATTTCTTCAAAAAGAGAAATTGCTTTTTCAGAAACTTTTGCTTTTAATGCTTCTGGAGTTGTTTTGTTATTCGACAACCCTCTTTTCTTAGCTTCCTTTTCCCATGCTTCTCCATAACCATCTCCTTCAAATCGAATATTCTTTGATGCTTTAATATATTCTCTCAATACATTAAATATGGCTTCATCTTTTTTAAGTTTTTTGGTATCAATTAACTTATCAACTTCTTCTTTAAATTCATTCAGTTGTCTTGCTATAATTGTATTCAATACAGTCATAGGCCCTGCGCAGTTAGACCATGAACCTACTGCACGTAGCTCAAATTTATTTCCTGTAAAAGCAAAAGGTGAAGTTCTGTTTCTATCTGTGTTATCTAATAAAATTTCTGGAATTTTCCCTACAATGTTTAATTTTAAATCTGTTTTTTCTTCAGGTGATAGTTTTCCTTTCGTTACATTTTCTAGCTCATCTAATACCGATGATAATTGTGAACCTATAAAAACTGATATAATTGCTGGTGGTGCTTCATTAGCTCCTAAACGATGATCGTTACTAGCACTTGCTATCGACGCTCTAATTAATTCTTCGTAATCGTGAACTGCTTTGATGGTATTTACAAAAAAGGTTAAGAATTGTAAGTTTTTCATCGGGGTTTTCCCTGGACTCAGTAAATTAACTCCTGTATTGGTAGATAAACTCCAGTTATTATGTTTTCCTGAACCATTAATCCCTGCAAATGGCTTTTCATGGAATAACACTTTGAATTTATGACGTTGCGACACTTTCTCCATCACATCCATTAATAATGAATTGTGATCTACTGCTAAGTTTGCTTCTTCAAAAATTGGCGCTAACTCAAACTGATTTGGTGCTACTTCATTATGTCGTGTTTTAACAGGCACTCCTAAGAGCATACATTCATTTTCCAAATCACGCATAAAGTTCAATACTCTAGTAGGTATTGATCCAAAATAATGATCGTCTAACTGTTGTCCTTTTGCTGGTGCATGTCCTAACAATGCTCTTCCTGTCATCATTATATCAGGACGTGCTGCTGCTAATGCTGTATCAATTAAAAAGTATTCTTGTTCCCAACCTAAGGTTGCGTTTACTTTTGTTACATTTTTGTCAAAATATTTACAAACTGCTGTCGCCGCAGTATCAACCGCTTGTAATGCTCTTAATAAGGGTGCTTTATTATCTAACGCTTCACCTGTATATGCCACAAAAACAGTTGGAATACATAAGGTCGTACCATAAATAAACGCTGGTGATGTTGGATCCCATGCCGTATAACCACGTGCTTCAAAAGTATTTCTAATTCCTCCGTTAGGAAAACTTGATGCATCTGGCTCTTGTTGTACTAACTGACCTCCATCAAACTTCTCCATTGCTCCTCCTCCGTCAACAGTTTCAAAAAACGCATCGTGCTTTTCTGCTGTAGATCCCGTTAAAGGCTGAAACCAGTGTGTATAATGCGTTGCTCCTTTAGATAATGCCCAATCTTTCATGCTTACCGCAATCTGATCAGCGGTTTTCCTATCAATCTTAGTCCCAAATTCAATAGCATCCATTACACTTTGATATGCCTCTTTGGTCATATATTGACGCATTGCTTGCTCATTAAATACGTTTTTACCAAACAATTCTGAACGACGTTCGTTTTCTTCTACTACAACAGTTTTTCTATGTAAAACCTCTTGTAATGCACTGAATCTTAAAGTTGACATATAATAAAATATTAAATTAGACACTCAAAAATACAAACTTTAAACAAAACACCCCTAAAAAAACAGGGGTTAAATTAACTTAAAGTTAATTTTAAACAAAAATACCCTTAAAAATTTTGCCTTTCAACAAAAAATACTCAATTTTGCTTCGTAATTAACTCAAAACAACACAAAAACAAAAATCATGAGTAAATCAAAATTAGAATACATTTGGTTAGATGGTCATGAGCCAACTCAAAACATGCGTAGTAAAACTAAAGTTGAAGAAAACTTTAGCGGTAAATTAGAAGACTGTTCTATGTGGTCTTTTGACGGAAGTTCTACTGAGCAAGCATCTGGTGGTGCTTCTGATTGTTTATTAAAGCCTGTTGCTATTTATCCTGACCCGACTAGAAAAAATGGATTCTTAGTAATGTCTGAAGTTTTAAATGCTGATGGAACTCCACATGCTTCAAATGCACGTGCTAAGATTGATGATGATAATAATGACTTTTGGTTTGGTTTTGAGCAAGAGTATTTTTTAATGGATACTAAAACTGATTTACCTTTAGGATTCCCTCGTGGCGGATTCCCTGGACCTCAAGGGAAGTACTACTGTTCTGTAGGAGGAAGATACACTTGGGGAAGAGATTTTGTTGAAGAACATGCCGATTTATGTATTGAAGCAGGTTTAAACTTTGAAGGGATTAACCAAGAAGTTGCTCCAGGACAATGGGAATTCCAATTATTTGCTAAAGGAGCAAAAAAAGCTGGTGATGAAATTTGGGTTGCCCGTTACTTATTAGACCGTTTAACTGAAAAATATGGTTACTACATTGAATACCATCCAAAACCAGTAAAAGGAGATTGGAATGGTTCTGGTATGCATGCAAACTTTTCTAATACTACATTAAGAACTTGTGGTTCTCAAGAGACTTACGAAAAGATTTGTGAAGCTTTTAGACCTGTTACAGAAGAACATATTGATGTATATGGAGCTAATAATGACGAGCGTTTAACTGGTTTACATGAAACTGCTCACGTATCTGACTTTAGTTATGGAGTTTCAGATAGAGGTGCTTCAATCCGAATTCCTATCATCACTGTAGAAAAAGGATGGAAAGGTTGGCTAGAAGACAGAAGACCTGCTTCAAACGCTGATCCTTACAAAGTAGCTGGAAGAATTATAGAAACCGTAAAAGGTGCCAATATATAATTAACACAACAACAACACAACTAAAAAGCCGCTAATAGCGGCTTTTTTTATACTTTCTTTCTCCCTCACTTTTAAGAGATCGTTAAATACACAAAAGTAATGTAAGAAACCAACAACAGCACTCCGTCTCTCCAACCTAAACGTAATCCTTTTGGAATAAATACTAAAGGTAATATGGCAAACGAAATTCCTAACATCCAATAAATATCATTATTAATCAAACTATAGGCATCTGGTTTTACCTGAACAGGCGTAATCATTGCTGTAATACCTAAAACAGCTAAAATATTAAACACATTAGATCCTACAAGGTTTCCTAATGAGATGGCTTTTTCTTTCTTTAACACTGCAATAATTGAGGCAGCCAATTCTGGAACACTTGTCCCTACTGACACTACAGTTACTCCAATAATCGCGTCACTTACTCCAAAATGTTGAGCCATAGCTACCGAACCATTAATCAATAGTTCTGAACCGCCCCATAAACCAACTCCTCCAACAGCTAGAAACAAGGCTATTTTATATAAGGGTAACTCTTCATCGTCTTCAGGCATCTCATCAACAACTGCTTGTTTTTGAAAACGTAATAAATAAATTAAAAATACTACTAACATTCCAAATAATATAGCTCCTTCATAAAATTGAATGGTCTTGTCATTCGCTATAAAAAAATACAGTAGTACTGAAGCAATCATCATTACTGGCCAATCTGTTTTATAAAAACTTTTTTCTACATCAATTGACGATAATATAACTGTTATTCCTAAAACCAGACCTAAGTTTGCAATATTAGATCCAATAACATTTCCTACCGCTAACCCAGTAGCTCCATTTAAAGCAGACTTTATGCTTACAATTAATTCTGGTGCTGAAGTTGCAAACGACACTACTGTCATACCTATTACTATTTTTGGTATATGTAGTTTAAGTGATAAGCCTACCGCTGCTTTTAACAGCCAACTTCCTCCTAAAACCAACAATGTTAAACCAATAATAATATATAGAATGCTCATAAGATATTTTTTGGGCGAAGATAAGGTTTTTACCCAGCAAAAATGAAAACAAATTCAAGCTCCTGAACCAATAAAACCTTAATTAAGTTGCTTCTTTAATTTCTTACGTTTTAAATTATAAACTTTAAAGCCTGTTATCAATAACACCAAAGGCACTAAACCAGATACAAATACTAAAACTCTACCTAATATTCCTCCTATTTCTCCTATATGTACTGGGTAAAACTGAGCCGCTATTCGATTATTATTTGCATCAAAATCAAAACTTGACAGTATTCGTAATTTACCTTGCTGATTTAACTCCATTTCTTTTGTTCTTCTAAATCCTGCTTTAATAAATCGATCTTTTATATACCGAAGTTTATATACTCCTAAGCTATCTTTCGGGTAATAAATAGCTCTTAAAGCATATTTTCCATCAGTTTGTAAAACTGCTTCTTCTAATGAAAAAACCTTTTCTTGTTTTATTTCTTCATTCATGATTACTTTATCTGAACTATTGAATATAGATAAAACAGATTTATAGGTTTTATAATAAGTGAAGTACCCCCCTGTAAAGGCTATTACTAGCAAAGGCAACAAAAAATAAATTCCGAATACTTTATGTAGATTGAAGTAAAATCGTTTCTTTTTGGGTTTCCACTTCATCGTAAATCCTTTTGACAGGTTGTTTTTATATATTTTCCACCACATATAAAACCCTGTTGTTAATAAGAAGAAACAAAACAATAAAGCACTTGTACCTATAACATACTTGCCAATTGTAGACATTCCTAACGTACGGTGTAACTTCAGGAGGGTTTCAAAAAACTGTATTGACACCGATTTTTCACCTAACAAAACTCTGGTTTTCGGGTGATAATACAATGTTTTACCGTTTTTATAATTTATTGAAATCGTTTGCTGCTCTCTATAAGGCAAAAAAACTTTATTTACTTTTCCCTTATTCTGTGTAGCTAAAAAATAAGCAGAACTTAAAATTGTTTTTTCGTTTATTTTAGAAAAATCTTCAACCTTTAATAATTTCGGGTTTAGTAATGAAGTTATTTCAGGTTGCCAAACATACAATGCTCCCGTTAAACCAGAAAAAGAAGCAATAACCCCACAACTAAGTCCTAGCCATAAGTGTATCTTCCAAATTATTTTATGTATCTGCTGCAATTGATATCTCTTTATTTTTTAAAACCCAGAGTCTAAAATAAAATAGACACTGGGTTTATACTTTTGCAAATGTAAGATGTTGTTTATTATTTTAGAAGTTATACAACACACTTAATTTAGCATTTGCCCCTTCTCCAGTTCCTGTAAAAGTTCTTAAAGGTGCTGCCCATTGTGATCTTGCTGGTAAATAATATTCGTTTAACAAATTATTTACAGCTAATGAAACCGATATATTTTCTTGCAATTTATAGTTCATAGACCAATTAAGTAAAGTGTATCCTTCTACAGGAAATTGTGTATGTCTAAACGTATAATTATCACTTGCATCTAAATACGGATTAAAACGATTTCTATCTCCTAAATTAGTCATACGTAAAGAAGTACTTATTTTCTTTGTTGGAACCCAAGTTACGTAAGCTGTTAATTTTGGAGCTGAAATTACATCACCTCCTAAATAAGTTAAATTATTTTCATCTCCCACATTATGAGTTAAACCTTCAACATAAGAATATGATGTTCCTACTTTTAGTTTACTATTAAAAGCAGTATAATCTATTGCTATTTCTCCTCCATAAATGTTCTGCGGCTTTTTAGATGGCACAAAAGAATTTATATTTTCATCAAATGCAACGCCTGTACCTAAATTAGAAACACTATAATACCCTACAGCTTCTAACCTAAAGTTTTTAAACTTTGATAAAAATCCGAACTCATAATTTTTGGTTACTGCTGGTTCTAATTGAATATCTTCAATATTATCGGCAGTTGCAGAACGTAAAACAGAACCTAAATCGGCAATTGAAAAACCTTGTGAATAACTTACATAAGGGATAAACTCTTGATGCTTAATATACCTTACACCCGCATTAAACGCTAAATTATCAAACCCTATTTCACCTCCTGTTACCGCTACTGATGGATTAAAATTACCATCTCCTAAAGGTGAGTATGGTAACGTATTATAATCATCTATTGTAAGATTCATATCATCATATCTTAACCCTGCTTTTAAAACCCATTCGTCATTAAATTTTACTGTAGATTGTATGTATTGTGCCCAACTAAACATATTAATATTTGGCACCCATAATCTACCATCTAACAATCCTTGATTGGTTTTATCTTTTAACAAATCTAAACCATAGGTTAATGAAATCTCTGTTGATTCATTTGGAGTAAGTGTAGTGTTAAAATTTGGTCTTAAACCATACTTTTCTGCATTAATTACTGATTGACCTCCGTTTTCAAATTTATCTGAATAAAAGAATATGTTTTTTGTTTTTTGATAATACACATCAGCTGTAAAATCTGTTGTTCCATCAAAAATATTATTTAAATCATATTTCAAGTTACCATTATACAGTTTAGATCCTGTAGGTTCTTGTCCTTCAATAGAGCCTTCAACACCATAACCAGGTGTTAAAGTATAATCTCCATTCTCATTATACACTTCAAAAGATCCAAGAACAGGTACAAATGGAGTGTCTTGTAAAGAATTATACAAGTTTCCTCCAATACTTATTTTTTGTCTATCAGATATTTCATACTCTAACTTAGCTAAAGCTGTATAAATTCTTGTATTATCTAATCCATAAGTAGGAAGTATAACTTTACCATCTGCATCGTATTTATTTCCTGTTTCCTCATAACTACCACTTACGTAGTAATTAAACTTATCTATTTTTCCTCGTAATGACTGATAAGCTCCGAATCCAAAAGCATCTTTCGTTTTTGTTAAGTTAGAAGTTCCCCAAATATTAGTAGTTCCTTCTATCTTTTCATTTGCATTTGGCTTTTTTGTTATGTAGTTAATAAAACCTCCATTTCCTCCATTTCCAAAAATAGAGGTTGCTCCTTTTATTACTTCTACACGACTAATATCGTTAGGACTCACAGATTTTATTCCTAATTGACCGTTGCGTAAAGGAGTAGATTGAGGAACACCATCAATCATAACTAATAAAGAACGACCACGTAATGTTTGTCCCCAGTTAGAAAAGGTTCCTGTAGACACAGCTAAACCTGGAACAGTAAATTCTAAAATTTCATTGATATTAGTTGTTGAGTTTGATAAGTCTGCCAATTGTTTTTGGTTGACAACAGTAATTGATGCTGGTATCTCGGAAAGGTATTCTGAACGTCTACTAGCAGAGACAACAACCTCGCTTAAACTCTCCGAATCTTCTTTTAATATTTGTAAAATCTCCACAGTGTTGTTTTGAGTAAATGCTATTTTTCTTATTTCTGTTTTGAAACCTACCATACTAAAAGTTACCTTAAAAACTCCTTCTTTTATATTTTTTAATATAAAGCCTCCATTTTCATCAGAGGTAGTACCTTTTTGAAGTTCTGAAATATGAATATTAACCCCATAAATTGGTTGACCTTGTTCATCCTTTATTTTTCCCTTTAAACTAGACTGAGCTGATACTCCTAAGGTTAAAAATAAAGCCACTGCTGCTATGTAAAATTTCATTATATTTATTTAGATTTATTTTAAATCGCGAATATATCTCCTCTCAAAATAGTAGCAAACATTTATTACAAAAAACTTATTTTTTTCTTTCTGAAGAAATGAAACACCTAAAAACTGCTTATTTTAAAGATACTTTTTCCTTTACTTTTCAAATTCCGTAAAAAAAGCCTCTTTAAAAGCTTATTAAACATGACTAATAGAACACTTTTAAGTTTCATTTAATAATTTAAACATAGATTATAAGGTTATAAATTAAAACTAATAGTGTTTTTATAGATTTAAATCTAAACTCAATCTAATTAAATTAGATTCCAAAGTTTGGTTGTAATATTTCCTTTCTCCTATATTGAAAAAACAATTCCGGAATTCATCATTATTTACTAACTAAAAACACATGAACCTAACATGATTATACTTGCTTTAAAACTAATTCTAATAACTATTAAAATTGCTTATTTATTACTGGAATTGATCTTTTAAGAGATTGATTAACCTAAACCTATACTTTTCGTTTTAAACTAAGTTAAGTTTAGTTTTTCTTATCAGAACAAATTATTTTTCGTTATTTTTGATAGTAGAATCAACTACTAATGAAAAAAAGTTTTTTTAAGTTTTTAGCCAAACTAAACAAGACGCTACTACCTTCCTTTACTAAAAAGGAATTGGATATTTCGAAAGCATCAAAATTTCAATTGGCTATTATTGGATGGCGTGCTTATGTTACAATAAATTCGTTGGATTAAAATTTACCATTATGAACAAGCATATTAAAGTTTTCTCAGGCTCTCAAATCTTTGTGAACAGATTAAGTCAGCTACTTAACAAAATTGAAGTTCCATATTTAGTAAAAGATAATAAAGAAGCTGGAAGAGTTGCTGGTTTTGGAACTTTAGGCAATTCTATTGACGTATTTATCTATGAATCAGACCTTGAAAAAGCTCAAGACACTATTGATAGTTTTAAAGAAGAAATAGCAGAAGAAAAATAAATTAAAAAAGGTGAAAAAATATTATTTTTTTGCTTTACAATTTAAAAAACATTCTTATATTTGCACCCGCAAAACGGCCTCGTAGCATAACTGAATAGTGCACTTGATTACGGCTCAAGAGGTTGCAGGTTTGAATCCTGCCGAGGTCACAAAACAAAACCACAATTAATTGATTTTCAATTTTTTGTGGTTTTATACTTTATAACCGTGTCATTTTTAGTGTCATTTATCTAACAAAATCATTTCCTCAGCATACTTTCTCAAAAAGATACGAAACCTTAAGACACTTCTAAATAACAACAATAATTTTATACTTAAATTTTAGACACAAAAAAACAACACTAAATAAATGCTGTTTTATGGTAAATAAGCTAGAACACAAATTGATATCCACTATACTCGTATTTCAATATCTGTGATTTCAAAATCAGAACATTCTTTGTCTTCTTCCAAATCAAAATTGAAATATAATTCAAACGTCAAATAATGTTCACCCAAAAAAGAAAACGAATCTTCTCCTTTTTCTCTCATTGAGTTATATTCGTAGAATTCTGCCTCACAACCAACCTGTACTTTTCCTGAAATTAACGCTTTTTCTCCAATCACCTCATATTCAACATCGCTACATCCTAAAATTTCCTTTTCAAAACCAGAAACATACCCGTCATTCCAATACTCATTATCTAAGATTTCAAATGGATTAATTGACTCCAGTCTTTTATCAATCTCTTTCTCAATTTGGTCACTAAAATTCACTTTCAATAATTCATTTGCAAATTCATCATCAATATCTAAAGATGACGCATATATTGAAAATTTATAATCTGGACTTTCAATAATTTTTGATTTTTCATTTAAAAACCTAAAAGCACTACTCATAACAGAAAACTTGTCAGTATCTTTTAGAAGATCTGTGTGAATTTTAGACTTATCTTTTTTAGAACAAAAATCATTTGAATTGTTAGTTAATAAAATACAATCTTCAAGTTCTAGTTTTTCAACGAAATGAGAATATGTTTTCCATATCAAAGCATCTTTTAATTCAGTTTTTTCTTCCGCGAAAGGTTTCTTTCTATAAATAGCCCTATCAACAATATCTGGTAAAAAATCATTATTATATTTTAAAATTCTGAAGTTATCAACTCCAGAATCAAGTTCTTTATAAAAATCATCAAATTTTTTAAGTTGATTTTCAACATTAATCAGCTTAACTTCTTCAGTAATTTTTAACCTTTCGGAACTCTTTATTACTTTTTTAAGCCCTTTGTTTATCACCTCCAATTCCTGTATAAATTGTCTTCTTAATTCTAACTTAACTATCTCAGACATATAGAGATGTATTAAACCTTCCTTAGCATATTTTAAAATATTCTTTTGTGATTTTTTCTCAAAGAAATAATCTTCAAACAAGATGTTAGTATCTAGAAATATATTCATAGTTTTTTCATTCAGTTATTTGATCACAAATATATTACTTATCTATGTTATTCATAAACATCATTAAACCTTGCATTTATCTATCAGAAAGAAATATTATCTATTTTATAGCCCTACCTTATTTTATTTACCATATTTATATCAATGATTTTTCTCGTTTTTTAGGCACCAGAGAACCTACAATTACTTTAATATTCGCTTATAAAATTTCTAACAAAAAAAACACCTTAATTAAGGTGTTTGTAGTAAATAATATTTTTACTTCCCGTGTATGGTTCGTAATGCCATACACATTGTTATATAGTATTTTTATTCATTTAGTTTTTTGTCAATTGTAAGTTTCATTTTTTTCAATTCTTCTAGATGCTTGTTTTCTTCACTAAAATATTCGTTAAACTGTTTTTCAATGTCTTTAGCATAGTAAACACAATTAAATTCAATCTCGTTAATATCTTTTCTAAGATTAGAAGCTATAACAACAAGTTTCCTACAAATCCCCATTTCATAACCAGGATCATCTCTTAATTCCATTGCTTCTGATAAAAATGGAAGTAAATAATTATCAGATATAACCCTCAAACTTGAAGGTTTATTATTTTTTTCACAATCTTCTAAATAAGCATAATATTCAGAAGTAAAGTTGTTAACTAATTTTACCCAAGCAAAAGACATATATTCTTTCGGGTGTTTAATTTTATATTTATCAACTAAATTTGAACATTGATTAAATAGTGTTCTAATTTCTAAACTAATTCTCCTATGCTCCTTAACTTTGAATTCTATTTGTGACTCATACTTTTCTTTCAATTCTCTCAACCCATCTGAATAAAAATCAAAAATGCTATATATATTTAAAAATATTTTCTCCCAATTATCCTCTGTTTGAAAATTTGTACGAATGGCTTTATAAACAGATAAAGGGTTCATATCAATTATTCGAGTAAAATTTTTATTAACAGTAAAAGACATCGTATTCATTTCAGAAGGCGAATCTTTTTCTTTTTGTGAATATTCAGAAAATGTTTTTCCTTGTGAAAGAATATGATCTATTGTTGACTTTAAATAACTACTTAATAATTTTAACTGATCTAATAACTCTTGTTTATTTTCCTCTTCCTTTTCAGCCTTTTCATCTAAGATTTGTAGTCTTTGCTCAAGAAGCCCGAATAAAACAAATAGAATTGATAAGAAAGCTAAAATTCCTCCAATTAAACTTCCATATGCTGAAATTATATTATCCTTATTTTGGAAATCAATATCAAGAAATGCTCTATCTGGTGTTTCTCTAATTACATCTATTGTAAAAATTAATATTAATAATAAAACAACGATAGTAACACCGATTAATATCTTTTTGTAAAGTCGAATTTTGCTCATATGTATTATTCAAGGACGTTTTCACACATTACACACAACGTATTTGTGTATATTTTTTTACAAGAAAAGAACTCAAGTCGTTTTCCGTTATAACGGAAAGATAATTAATAAGATTGAATTTCCTCAGCGGAAATCCAATCTTATTAATTATACACCTTGTTTTACACAGTTATGTTTATATTATCGTTATAACAAACGGTAGTTCATTTTTGCCATCTATCATTGGGGTTTGTTTTCCTTCTGTTAGTTCATTAACTTGCTTTTTGGCTAGTTCAAATACTTTACTGACATTTACAATACTTTCTCTATAATATTCGTGAATATAAATTGCTTTATCAATCATTAATTTTAGAAATAGATACCCATATGCACTCTCATCAACGCTTGCAGCAAATAAATATATCGTTCCGTTATCTGATTCAGAAACTGCATAGTCAAATCTCTCACGAGATTCCTCTCTTGTCAAAGGTTGTTTTACAGTTCCTCCATAAGCGTATTTTGGAATTAACCTATTTAATCGTTTAATATCAAGTTCAAAATCAATCACATTTCTACAAGTTTCTATAATATGTAATTGCTTTTTGCATTCAAATTGAATTTGTCCAGGCTGTATGAAAGTGTTTTTTTGTAGTTGAAAAATTTGAGCTCCGTCTTTATTAGCTCCGTGTCCAATAAGAACCACAATTAAATAATTAAGCTTATTTAGAGTATTTAAATTTTGCAAGGTTTCAACTTCTGGCTCTTCAAGGACATTTATTTCTGTGTCAAAATCAAAAGCTCCTCCTGCATTACTACAGAAAAAATCAATATAGAGTTGAATAATTTTTCTATCATTAATCAATTCTATATCAGTTTTACTATATCCTTTTATTATTAGAACTGATTTTTTCATAACTGTTTATAAATACATAAAATACGCCACTATACTCCCTATTCTATATTGAAATCTACGTATTTATCTTCCCCCTAAGTTAGAAAAATAATTATTTACTACAATTATTCAATGAACTTTCCAGTTTTAATGGATCTGTGAAACTAAAATTAAAAATAATCAAGAAATAAGGGTTACCGTAATTTATACACTTATAAATTCCTATATTGATAGAATTATCAAAAATTGAAAATGAGTAAAATTGGAAGAAATGAACCTTGTCCTTGTGGCAGTGGTAAAAAATATAAAAAATGCTGTATTAACAAGGCTATTGAAGACAAACCAATTCCATTCCCACTAACACCACCTACAATAAAAGAAAGCCTTTCTTTTAAAAAGTATATTACTAAAAACAACAGCATTGAACTACTAAAAATCTTCTCATTACTGCAATTACTCCCCAAAAATCAATCAAAAGAATTTAGATTAGAAGACATCCAAACAACTATTTGTAAAAATATAAATTCTAATGACTCTAAAATAAACTACAAAGAACTGAGAGAACTAATTCATAAAGAGTACAAATACAATTACAGAGAAGATCCTTGTGAAGCACCATTTACTGAAAACATCATGTTTTTCAATGGAAATAACATAGTGTTTCCTGGTATGACTAATGACTCAACTGTTTTGAATCAGAACCTACTCCATTCTATATTTTTCCATAATAACAACTTACCAGATACGGTTAAAAATAAAATTAAAGAAGGTGCTTTTTTTATTCTTCATCTATTTAATGAAATAGCAAAAAAACTAGGGTATAGTCGAAATATGTTTGAAGATAATGACTGGAGAGGAAAAATATTTTTTCCTAATTCAAATTTACTCAAAGAACACTCAAACCATTTTGAATTCAACAAGGAAGATATTGAAAAAATATACAGTACCCTAAATATTAAATCTGATATTATTCAAGAATTTACTTCTTCCTTTAGCGAAATAAAAAACACAACCTCTAAAGGAAATATACTAACCTTAAAGCCATTCATTAAACACAACAACAAATATTACTTGGTAATGCCCTCTTGTCAAATGGCTTGTTTAAATAACTTTATAAACAACTTCATAAATAAAAATAAACAAAGGAAAACATTAAGCATTTCTTATATAAATATTATTCAAAATGAAATTGGTAAATATCTATCCACTATATGGAAACAATTAAACTCCCTTCAAACACCTTTATTAAATGAGGAATCAATTTGGCAATTAGACACTAACAAATACGCTTACACACGAATTATATCAATAGAATCGAATAATGCAGAAAAAAGAACTAGTGAAATAATTTCCAAAGTCAAATCCGAATTAAATAGAAACAATATAGAATTCTTAGCTGTTCACATCACCGCTCCATTATCAACGGAGTATTACTCATTAGCAGTCGACAAAATTGAAGGTGCTAAATACCAATTGATAACTAGTTATTTCAATATCGAACGCTTAATATCATTTTGGAAACAAGACAACTTAACTCTATGGAAATACTTAAAAGCAAGAAAAAGAGCAGAGGATAAAGGAATAATGTTACATCCCGCGTTCTCAATATTAACTTATTTTAAATGGTATAAAAGAAATTTTGAATCTTTCTTTCCAACAGATGATGTTTGCCCCAACTACATTGCTTTTGACTTCGCAATTCAAGGAGAAGTAATTATTGACTCAATAAAAAAGAATGACAAACATTTCATACTACATTTTGACGATAAAAATACTTTAAGCTATCTACCAGTTATAAAAACAGAAACACACGCCCCTATATATACATCAGAAGAAGTTTTCAACGGTCTTTTACGAATGTGCTTAGAAAAATATATTTGCCCAATTTGGATCAGCTTAAAAAACCCCAATGACACTTACGGAAAGAATTTTATTGACTCTATCCTATTTTGGTTAAATGAATTTCATGAATACTTAAACCCTCTAATACTTTCATTAAACCCACTTCCTGTAGAAATAATTTTAGAGTTTGAAGGAAATATTGAAGACATCCCATTAGATGAGTTAGAAACAAACCAGCAAAAAAAACTGTTAATTCAATACAGAATAGAACCATATACAAGAAGGATTTTCATAAAAATCCCTATTGGAATTTTTAATGCTTTAAACAGAAATGATAATCATGGAGAACGAATATTGATGGGGTGTGTTATAAAAGGATTTAGCAACCTATTACAAATAGGTGATTTTAAAGAAATTACAGAGTATGAAATAGACAATATTTTAGACATGTACATGCCACTGAGTAGAGCCAAAATGATATTAACTATGACCACAAACGATATACAAGCCGAAAGACGCTTTATACCAAAGGTTAGATATATTCAAGATTCCGATACCGCAATAGTATTAGAAAACAATGTAAAATGGTTAAACTACAACAAAAAAATACCTAAAAAAATAACCGAGACTGAACAAAAAATAAAATTATGTCGCGATTTAATTAACTCCTTAATCAATCAACTCAGAAATAGACTAAAAGAATATAATTCAAAAAACTTATTAAATTTTCTAATACTAAGGCATGAAGCTTTAATTCATGATGGTGCTGGGTGGGCTATTCAAGTTCCTACTAGATTGAAATGCTTTAGTAAATATACAGATGTTGTAAAAGAATTCAGAGAGCACGAAACTAAAAGAGTCAAAACCTCTTTAGCCGTAAGAAATCTGATAGAATTTGTTGTGGCAGAACCTTATTTTGGAAACAAAAAGGAAAATAACGACGATGTTGATTTTTTATTAGCTATAATGACCGAAATAATAAATTATGGAACAATTAAGGATTCCATTCAATTTGAAATCAATAATCCAGATATTGGATTATTACCCTCTGGAAGAATAGGAATTGATAAAGATTTTTATGAAAACACCTTGATAAAATACATAAACGATACAACTGATGACGAAATCACTAACTATAAAGAATCATTTGACAAGAAATTCAGAAACAAACAAAATAAAAACACCTCAACTAAAAACAATGAAACAAACATCTACTACAATAAAGTAGATGACCTCTTTTTTAAAGATTGGGGAATTAGCTTCTCAAAAATAAACACAACTTTATTCTTCTTAAGCGAATACTGTTTAGAAAACGAAAAATCATACTATTACTGTTCTGAAAATGACTTCAAAAAAATTTTAACAGATAACTTAAAACTTAATCCACAAGAAATACAAGCTTTCGAAGAGCAAATAATCCTTAAAACAAGAGGTAAAATTGACATTCCAGAAAACCCAAGTGACATTCCAGACATTCTTCCATGGAGATACAATAGAAAGTTTTCATACATTCGGAGACCTGTTTTAAAAGTAAAAAACAGCGATAATTCATATACATTTTTTTGGAGCATGAGACATTTAGATACGGCTTCCGAAAACTTACAAGCTATCTTTCATAATGGATTAATGAAAGTAGAGCCTAAACATAAAAACATTAATAATTTACTCTCTGAAAGGAATAATATAAAAGGAAAAGAATTTAGAGAAGATGTATACAACTGGCTAATCAAAAACCCTTCACTTGAAGTTATTCCTCACGAGGTTAAAATATCTAACAGAAATTATAAAAATAATGATAGAAAAGTTTTAAAGTCAGACAAAAACTATGGAGATGTTGATATTTTGGCATTCAACCATTCCACAAAAACGCTTTTTTCTATTGAATGCAAAAACACCAAACAAGCAAAAATCATGTATGATTTTCAAAACAACATTAAAAACTACATTAGAAAACAATTACCCAAACATGTCAATAGAGAAAAATGGCTTAATAACAATAAAGAACAACTTAAAAATGTATTTAACTTACCTTCTAATGAATATAAAATCAAATCTATAGTTATTTCCTCTTTTCAATTACCAGTAAAGTATATACACCAAATACCAATGCCTATCTACTCATTTAACGAAATAAAAGAAAAACAGATTTTTAATTAGAATAAAATACTTACCCTAAATAAACAATAAAGTGAACATGAATTTACAAAACATATTCTATGTCTGCGCATCAATTGGAGCAGTTTCAACAGCAACATCTTTAATTTATCTTTTTATAAAAGATTATTCAAAAAGCAAGAAAATATCACAACTAGAAAGAATTTCTGAAGCTTTAAATAAGGATTTAGAATTAAGATACCAGCCACACTTATGGCTAAATGGTATTTCACTCAAACAAGATGAGAATCGTATTGATTTTGATATTAATAACAAAAGAGAATGGTGTCAGTTACTAGAATTCAACATCCTTTCTGGAGACTTAATTTTTGATGAACAAAATAAACATTTACCTTGGGAACTAGAAAACCCAACAGACAGAAGCATTCCAGAAGGCAGTCATCGAAGATATATTTTTATGATTAACAACTCGACAAAAACGTTAAATCAAGTAGAATACGAATTCGAAATAATTTATAAGAACAGACTATCTCAAAAACACTCAATAACAGCTAAAGGAAAAGGTAATGATTGTAAATTATCTCCACCTATAATAATCAATTAATCATTGATTAAAACATAAAGAACTTTTAAAACTTAAATAGTTCAGCAACTTCTATATCTAGAGCTTTAGCTAAAACATATAGAGTAGATATCGTAGTATTAATCTCCCCTCTTTCTATCCTACCAATTTGGGAAAGTGATATATTACAATCATTAGCCAAATCTTCTTGGGTTAATTCAACTTCTTTTCGTAGCTTTTTTAAGTTCTTCCCAAAAGCTACCATAAATTCTTTGTTCTTAACATTTATCACAAAGTAAAAGTCATCAAACAATTTATATATCATAAACGCATATATGCGTTATTGTGATTATATTTGAAAAACAAAATCATTGAAATGAAACAAAAAAAGACCTTACTACTATCTATCATTACTTTACTAATAGTTACCTCACTGTACCTTATAAGAGATAATATTTTTGGGAATCATATACCAAAGCCACCTCCAGATTTACCTCTTGATTTAAATAGTGAAACACACAAAAAAACTCTAAGTAACAAACCATCTAAACCTAACATCAAACCATTTAACACACTAAAAACTAGAGTACTTGGCGAAAGCAAATATTTTGTTGAAAAATTTTTAGGAAAACCCAATAAGGTTTTATCTTCTAAAATGTATTCTAATTGGTCTGTATTGATTTACTATAAAAAAGTATTTGATGAATTCGATAACAACAAAATAAAACATATTGCTATTTGGATTGAAAGAGACAATCGTTTGAATTCTAAAGTAACTAAAGTAATATGCGTAAATCCTAATTCTTACTTAAGAGTTGGTACATCAAAAATTAAGCTTCCATAAACATTAATTTATATGAAAATTAAAACAACATTATCCTTAATTGGATCACTGATCATTAGCAATTCATTATTAAGTCAAAATATCATTAAATCAGAAGAAATAATCACAAGCGGTCGAATAAGAAGTCATATTCCATATAATTTAGTTTCAGACAAAACTCATAAAACTGTCATAAATAAAGAGGGTGACATCCTATCACTTCGAGCAACTGTAAAATACTATGCAAGAAGTAAGAGTGTGCCAAAAAATGAGTTCTCAATCATAACCAAAGAACGAAAAAACATAATCGCTTTAAATACTTCTCAAAGCTTAGAAAACATCATCGTATTTAGAAATAACAATTCACTAAAAGAGTATGATAAAATATACTCTTCAAAATCTACAAACAAAGGAATTACCGTTTTTAGAAACTACATGTCCAATAGTAGAAATTATTTAAATGAAAAATTCTATAAAAACAACTTTGAACTTAACAGCAGTGGAAGTATTGATACACACCAAATTGAAAGATATAAATTAGGCTGTGGATTAATAGCTATAAAAACGAGATCAAAGTTTAATAAAAAACGTCATCTTTTTATTTCTAAAACCAAAGATGGAAAGCTAGTTGAAATAGATTTATCAAAAATAAGCTCTTCTTTCAATAATCAAAATATCTTCAATGGATTATTAAACACTACAAAAGGAGTACAACAAATAAGTTCAGATTGGGGGATTAAAGGAATATTTGAACATAACAATGTTATAACTGTATTCTTACAAATAAAAAACAACCTATTACCTGTTCAAATTGACTTAAAAACATTAAAACAACAAGTTATTAAAAACTCAGTATTATCGGAAGGTGAGTTTTTTAATGAACATAGACACACAACACAAAGCAGCGGTGATGTTTTCTACATGCCCTATTCTGGCGGGTTTGTAAACATATATAGTGATTTAAAACCCACAAAAGCAAATATGCCTTATTCGTTTGATTTAAAATTGTACGATGAAAAGCTCAAACTAATTACACAAAAAACACTTAAAGATTTCTATTTTATTCATCACGTAGCAGAATCTAGTGGTTTTTTAATAATTGGAGGCTATACAAAGTCTAAAGGCTACTTGGGATACCCGAATCCAATCATTCAAATAATAAAAAAGTCAACAATGAATATAACCCAAACAATCGTTATCCCACAGAAAAACGGCACTGTAGACTACATAGGTTACAATAAAACAGGTCAAATATTAATAGACATATCAAGTCCTTATTTAGGCTATAAAAAGAACGAAAACACTAAAAGAGTTTCAAAAATAATAATCGATGAAATTAAAGCCGATGGAACATTTAAAAATAATCTTTTCGTACATTAATCAATCTAGTAATTAACATAAAAACATTCAAGCATACTTTAAATACTTTATAAACATTTTAGGCTTATGGGTATTTAAAGTATACTCAAAAGTCATGTTTTTATTCTTTCTATTTTCTCTTTAGTTTTAATAATATCTAACCTTAATTGTAATATCTGCAATTCTTTTCTCAACTCATTCTTTTTATTAAAATCATTCTCTAAATCAATTGCCTTTTGTTTTAATATGATTTTATTTTCTATTTCATTTTTATCCATTATAAATTTTAATAAATATTTTATAGCTTATCTGAACACAGCTTCATGTTATCTACTTAAAATATACTTAAAGCCCAGTAATTCAAACTTATTTTACTCCATTATACGTGTGAGGCAAAGAGCTTTATGGTACAAAAAGGAACAATAAAAACCTCTAAAATTTTGCAAAAAATTTTTCTTTACCTCATCATTTACACACTTTATTATTTAATAATTTCCCATAACTAAGAAAGATCACACCTTTCCTAACAAAAAAAGAACATCAAGGGTAGGACTCAGAACCTTTTTTATCTTATGTTATATTCGAAAAGTTTACAAACAGAAGATTTATATCTTAAACTCTCATATTCGTTAACTAATATTTGAAATGTACAGCACCCAATACTATCAAGATACTCCGACATATAATCTTTAACTAAATCAAACTCATCCTTATAAAACTCCTGTCTTAATATATATGGGTTATGCCATTCAAATAGCAAATGTAGATTGTTTGTGTCTTTTAAATAATTGTACTCTTCCCAAATTAATTCATCTGAATAATTTACAACTCCACTCTCTCCATCTCTAAAATATATATACCTCGCTACAATTCTTTTTTGTAGCTCACTAAAATGTGATGTATCCGCTTTAAATACAAACACCTTAAATAACTCATGCAATAGTTGATTATCTTTTAAATACCAATACTCTCTTTCATAACTATCTAAATCATGATTACTTTCTTCTTCATACATTTCAGAAATATAATCTCCAATTACATTTTGTTGATTCTTATTCAGATTTAAAATACCTTCTTCTCCTATATTAAATTCAAATAGTTTACTTATTTGATTATTAATTAATAACTCCTCGCCTTTTAACACTACCTCTTCATCATATAGATAAGTTTTATTGTATAACAAACTCATCATATAATCTGCAATTAACTCTTTCTGATTTCTTGTAAATATTTTCATCCTATTATTTTTTTTAAATTATTGTTGATTTTTCAATAGGTAATCAACACTACACCCAACATTTGCGACACTTTCGCAGTACACCCTATAATTCCTGTCATCATCTAAAAAAGTTTGTAATAAACTCACCACAACTGGCTTTAGAATTTCTGGTTCAACATCTGCTAACAAATGGACGTGCAACCTATTATTGTCATCATATTCAATTGCTTCTAGATAGTTTACATCTGGTGTTAAAACCTTAAAATGATTGATTAAAAACTGATGATAATCACGATCATAATAATCTTTAGTAGTCCACACTATATTAGACTTCCAATTATGACTATAAATCGTTGGTAACTTATTCTTTCTTGGTTGTTTTAACTTAAAAGCATCTAAAATTGAATAATGAATCTGATATCTTCCTTTTTCTTTTTTAATCATCCCCTGCGATTCATACATTTCATAGACTCTTCCAACCATGTTTTTCAATGATTTATAACTAATATTTTTAATAGTAACTAAATCTTTCAAACAATACCATTTGTTATACTTATTTTGATTTATTCTTTTTATCAAATCGTCATACTTTCTTTTAATTTCTTTTTTGTTTTCCATAATTAATATTCGTTTCAACAAGACACAACTCGGACTTGGTATTAATAAATACTACACGCTTAGGGTAAAGTGAATAGTTATACCCATCTTTCTTTTAAAAAAACACCTAAACAACTGTTTTTCAGGTAATAAAATTTTAAAAGTAATTTGAAATTCCTTAAAGTATTTGGTAAATACTTTGCCCCTCTTAGTCTTACAATTTAGTTAACAAGCTATAGGAGTTAAAGCGTTATTAACCTCATCAAGTTTGTAATAAACTCGAGTTCCTATTGAGTAAGCAGTGAGTACACCTTTTTTATTCCAATTAGCAAGCGTAGTAAAACTGACACCGAGCATTTTAGCGGTATCTTTTCTTGAAATCCATTTGGTAGACTCCTGTGGTTGAAAGTCTTTTTTTAGCTGAGCTAACTCTTTCTTTAATGCCAATAAGATATTAGTCGTTAGCTTTTCTTCTGTAATATTTATCAATTGTATCATAATCTATTATTATTTAATTATGATGCAATTTTGAGGCGGGTCTAAAAAAGGGTCTACAAGTTGTAGACCCCTTTGTTCTGCCAAAAAAGACAAAATCTTGAAAATGAAATAATTACACTCCTAAATAATTATCTCATTTCTTTTAAAAAATTCTTGAATCTCTTTTTCTGCACTAAGCTTTCTTTCTTTATTTAATTCTTTGTTTTTAACTTTATAAGTACCGTCCAATAGTTTTCTTGCATTATCTACACTACAGTTCATAATTATTGCAAGCAACTTATTTTTCGATTTTTTCAATCCAGTTACATCATTTATTTTTTTGACATAACCTAATTGCTCCAACATAATATACCTCTCAAATAAGCTAAAATTTGGTAATTGAGATTTACTCAATACTATTTCATCTAACGCATCAAAGTCATTTGTTTCCGACACAGGTATTAAATTAATAAAAACTTCTTTTTTTGATTTAGCTAGCTGAATGATATATCCATGTCTATATATTTCATTTGAAATGAAGTCTAATTTCTTTTGATTATTTATTCTTAAAAATTCTTCTGTCTCATAATTAATCACCCTATAATAGTCTGTCATAATAAAAAGGTCAGACTTCTCAATTGAACTATGAATGCGGTTAACCTTTCTATACTTCTCTTTCCTAGTATTTTTAATAAAATAGGTATATTCATGTTTTAAAAAATCTAAAACATTAGCTTCATCATACTTACTTAAATATCTAGATTTTAATTCTTCAAAATAATGTTGATAAGTAGATAATGAGCAATGAGTCCAAAATAAATTTTTCTCATTAGAGAGACGATAAGCATCCATAATAAGTTCATTTACTTGATCTGAAGACTCATTACACTTTTCTAATAAATTTATTACCTCATTTCTTGTAAGAGAATCAAACTCTAAATTATTAAACTTTTTTAGAAGCTTTAAATTTAAAATAACACCTACTCTTATTGCGAAAGAAATGCTAAAAAAATCTTTCTTTTGAGTATCATTTAATCTAATAAGTTCATTGGATTGACCTAAAAACTTCAATTCATCTGGCGAGAAACCATTTAGAGATACTTCATTATCGCTCATAACTACTTAAAATTAAACTTTGTCTAAATATAGAAGTTTAGATAAAAAATGCTTTTTATCTATCCAAAAAACTTATGCCTTGAAATTTTTTCAGCACGCTCTATATCATCAACCTTAATATAGTTATAAAAAACCTTTTCTGTACTATGTCCAGAAATAGCCATAATATCTACTGTCGGCATTCCGCTTTTATAAGCATTTGTACAAAAGCTTCTACGTCCAGTATGATTGCTAATCAATTCAAACTTTTTAAACTCTTTACTTACCTTAACTCCTCCTTTAGTTATATTTTTCTCAATTACCTCATCAATCTCTGCTAACTTACCTAGTTCTTTTAAGCAATAATTGATATGCTGTTCCGCCATTCTTTCTGGTGGGTTACCATTTCTTTTATCTAGAATAGATTTAACCATACTATTAATAGGAATAGTTAATCGCTTCCCATTTTTCTTAGTTACAAGAGAGATATAATTAAACCCATTTATTGAAATAATATTCTTTGTGGAAAGAGAATTGAAATCTGAAACCCTAAGCCCAGAATTCGCAGAGATCAAAAACAAATCTCTTGCTTGATCTAACATTTTATTTGTTAACTTTAACCCACTATTAGTATAAATAGGTGATTGATGTGCTAAATCTAAATTGAACATCTTAATCAATTCATTTTCTGTCAAATAAATATTATAAGCTTCTTCATTTGGTTTCTTAAAATAACTTTTTTTAAAATTCAAATTATTATGGTAATCTTTTTCAAAACTAGCATTCATAATTGTTTTTAGAATCTTTATCTGAGTCCCTATATAATTTAAAGAATAGTCAAACTCATACATAAAGTTCAAAAAGCTATCATAAAATTCAACATTCACTTTTTCATAATTAAGTTCATAAACAGTATCATTAAATTTCTGCAAAATATTAAAGGCGTTTTTGTAAGTCTTAGCAGTCCCTTTCCCCATCGGTTTCCCTGTTTTTATCAGCGGATTTTTTTGATAATACTCTATGTACCATTTGTAAAATGGCAACAACTCTAAATGCTGAGATTCATTGTTCTTGAATTTTACTTTATTGAAATAAACATCCAACTCATTCTTTAAAACATCATTAGTAACAACAATATTTTGTCTTACAGAAAAATCAGTATAAACCTCCTCAACAAAACGTTGTATATCTGTTAACTTGTTATTAATAGCATTTTTATGAATCTCAGCAACAACATTCTTTATTCTCATTTTTTTTGTATCCCAATTTTTCACATCAGATACTTTAAGCCCTGTTGAATATCTTAATCTTTTATTAGCCCCATAATTGAAATATAATTGAATAGATGCTTGTTTTTTACTTCCTTTCCTAGCTACAAATGTGACTTTTGCCATAGAGTTAATTGCTTTTAACAAATATAACTTAAAAAATGACACAATTTTCAAAAATTGTCATTTTTTGTGTCACTTTAAAGTTTACTTATTTTTATATAAGTTTGCTTAAAGTTATTTAAAAAATCGACGTAATCATTAAAAAACCAACAACCATATGAGTTTTAAGCTTTATTCATCAAATCTTAAAAAATTATTATAAAAACTATTTTGTGATCCTGCCGAGGTCACAAAAACCCTGTTAGATTTCTAACAGGGTTTTATTTTTTATAATATTTCCTACTCAAAACATACTACATAAAAATCAAATTGATTTTTTTAAATTACTTCTAATAGAAAAGTATTATTCTTTCTTAAACCAGCTTAAGTTGTAACAATAGTCATAATAATACCTTTGATTTTATAAAATAAAAATCATGAAACAAAGACTAAACATTCAAGAATTAGAACCAAATTCTTACAAAGCTATTTTAGAAATTTTTAAATATCTTGAAACAACATCCCTCTCAAAAGACATTAAAAATCTTATAAAAATAAGAAGTTCTCAAATTAATTCTTGTGCTTATTGTATAGAAATGCATACTTCGGAGGCTCTAAAAAATGGAGAAAAACAAAACAGAATTTTTGCTTTAAGCGCTTGGAAAGAATCTCCTTTATTTTCTAAAAAAGAAAAAGCCTTGTTAGCTGCTACTGATGAAATAACACAAGTAAGTAATAATGGATTATCAGAAAACACCTTTCAGGAACTTAAGGAACACTTTACCGATAATGAAATAGCACAAATTATTATACAAATAGGAGAAATTAATATTTGGAATCGTATTGCAGTATCTACACTAATGTTTCATCAATCATCATAATGGTTTGTTATAAGATTAATAAATAAAGTCTTATCTAAATTTTCAATAAAGCTATTCTTTTTGAGTAGCTTTATTACCTTTCATTATATCCTTTACCTTGAAACATTTTAGGTATGGACTTTTCTATTCTTGACAAACGTGTTTTTGATTGTTTAGCTTTAGAGAAATACAGTAAATAACTTCTTTGTCTTCCTGGTGTTAAGCCTTCGAAAGCTTTTTGTAAATCTGAGTTTTCTTTTAGGGTTTCTTTAAACTCACTTACCATTTCAAATTCTGAAGTTTTCTTAGTTCCCACCTTTAAACCTGCTTTTTCAACTGCTATCGCTTCAAAAATATATTCTTTAATCGTTTTTGCTATAACAACTATTTCTTCTGGCTTTGTAAACCTAATTTGACGAGCAGATTGTACATTTTCTGTTTGTTGAATTAAAACCTCGTTTGTATCTTTTAACAATGCGCCTTTATGAAAAAGTAGTGCACAATAATCTTTAAAACCATGAATCAATACAATATTTTTTCCTTGAAAGGTGTAACAAGGATGCATCCATTTAAAATCTTCTTCAAGACCACAGTCCAAGCAAATTTGTCGTAACAGCTTTGTTTCTTCTTTCCAGTTTTTTATTTTTTCTATGTATTTATCTACTTTCTCCATTACAACTTTTTGTGTTCTTTTTTAATATGCAGCTTCAACAAAAACTTTGCTTAAAGTTATTGATTTTTTAAGTATAACTTAAAAAAGTGTAACGATATAAACTTCGTTACACTTTTTTATAATTAGTGATTAGACGTTTCGTCTGCTTTTACATCACCTTTTAAACTCATTTCCATATTGTGATCGTATTGACAACAACCTGGTAAGTTACCATAAGCATCTTCATTACTTGCTACTTTATCAGTATCGTAACCAGACCCTGCAATTGCGTTATGAATAGCATCTACATTTGTTTTAGAGTCATCAAACGATACGTTGATTTGCTTTCTTACTTTATCCCAATCTGCTGACGCTACTCCATCTATACCATTTACAGCTCTTTCGATAGTACTTTTACACATTCCGCAGTTACCTCTTACTCCAAAAGTTGTAGTAGTCATTGCTACTTCCTGAGTAGTTGTTTGCTCTGTTTGCACTTTTTTTGTTTCGGCTTCGTTTTTAGCTTCATTTTTACAACTTACTAAACCAATTGTAGCCAACATAGCTACTCCTAAGATTACTTTTTTCATTTTGATTTGATATTTAATTATTAATTATTTCTTTTACTTCACCACATTTTAGCATACCCTCACCAAAATACGGATTTAACACTTGTTTTTCTTTACTTAACCAATAAGCTCCTTTATCACTATCTGCCATAGGACAGTATTGTTTATAGGTAACCTCATTTATTCCAAAAGATTGAACTGCTATAATAAAATGCTCTGATAATACTTTAAAATACTTTCGCTGAGCACTTACATCAGTAGTTTTTCCAATTTCTGCATTGCTTGACTTTAGCGCAGGAACTAATTGCATCCACTGTTTATGAGCTTCTTCATTCGTTAACAACTTCATATCAACCGATGTTAAGGCTTTTTGTAGGTTGCCTGCACTTATTTTTGCTGCATTTGCATCAGTTTTTACCAAAGCATCTTTTAAGACAATGTAGGCTTCATAAGCTTTTTGCAATTGCTCTTTAAACTTTTTTGATGTACTAAAAGATTCCATAATCTCTTTTGTATGATTCATCATTGACTTCTTCCCTTGTAACTGCGCTGATGCATCAATTGTGAACACACCATTCGTAACAATCTCTTCTCCTGACTTCAACCCTTTCTCTACTAAATAGCTCTCTCCTGCTCTTCTTCCTAATACCACTTCTCGCATTTCAAAAACTGGTTTACTTGCGTCAGGCTTTATGTATACAACTGAACGTTTTCCTGTCCATAAAACTGCTGTAACCGGAATACTTAATTGTTGTTCTGTTTGCTTTCCTGTAGCTTCCACCTTTCCTGTAACAAACATAGCTGGCTTAAACCTTCCTTTACTATTATTAAGAACAGTACGCATAGTTACCGTACGAGTTTCTTGATTTAACACAGGGTCAATAAACGAAACTTTTGCTTTAAAAGTTTCGTTAGGATATGCATTTGTAGTTATTGATATATTTTGACCTACTTTAAAATTACTGATTTGATTCTCATATACATCAAAGTTTGCCCATACTGAATTCAAATTAGCTATTTTCAATAAGACCTGTCCTTGACTTACATAATCTCCTTGTTCTACTAGTTTTTCTGATACTGTACCAGAAACTGTAGCATACACAGGAAAGTTTTCTTTGACTTCCCCTGTTTTTTCAATTTGATTAATTTGGTTTTCAGACAGCTTCCACAATTTTAGCTTATTTCTAACTGCTTTATACAATGCTGGCTGATTTTCTTTTACTGACGCTGCTGTTAATAATTCTTGCTGTGCTTTTACCAATTCAGGAGAGTATACTGTTGCCAACAACTGGCCTTTTCTTATTTCTTCTCCTGTAAAGTTCACATTTAAACGTTCTATTCTTCCTGCAAAATAACTTACTTGTACTGCATTTGACTTTTCGTTTTCTGCTATTTTTCCGGATAATGTAATTGTATTATCAGCACTCATAGCATTACCAATTATAGTTGTCTGTACATTTGCTAATGCCAATGCATTTTTAGTCAATTTAAACTGATTTGCAGCTAGTCCTTCAGCTCCTGCTTCCGCAGGGATTAAATCCATTCCACAAATAGGACAGTCTCCTGGTTCTGGTTGCATAATTTGTGGGTGCATAGAGCATGTCCACATTTTACCTTTTTCTGCTGCAGTATGGTCATGAGGTGCCTCACTTTTTGAAGAACCTCCACCAAAAAGTAGCCATCCTAAGAATACCCCAGCAATTAAAATTACTATATATATTATATATTTTTTCATCTGTTTACTTTATTAAATAATTAATAGTGGCACTTTGCGTATAATAAGCTACTTCTGATGTTATCATATTCGTTTGAAACTTCAATTGTAATTCTTGAATATCTAACACATCGTTAAAATCTATGGTTCCTGTCTCGTAACTTTTTATCAAAATTTGCTCTGCATTTTTAGCTTGCTCTAAATTTTTAAGTTGTGTTTGATAACTTATTACAGATGCTTTTCTATCTGAAACTGCTCTGTATAATACAGACTCTAGCATATTATATCGCTGTTCCTTTTGCGATAAAATTTCCTCTTGTTGTAACTTATTTTGCTTACTGATAGATTTATTTTTCTTATTAAAAATAGGAATTGACAACGATACCATTGGCATTACAATATCTTTTCCATTATCTATCACATTCATATCGGTACGCTTACCAACATTCACATAATCAAGTCCAAAACCAATCATTGGTTGTTTATCTTTTTGGTTTAAGAATTCAGACTTTTCTACAGAAGTATACAACTTGTCAAACTTCACCAACTCTGGATGCAACTTTAAAGTACTTGGTTGTATTTTATCCGTTTCTTTAGAAATATGCAAACTATCAACCACTGAAATTGATGTATTAACATCTTGATTCAGTAGTTTATTAAATGCTTTTTGCATTCCTAAAAAAGTTTCTTGTAACACTTCTTTTTGTTGTGCTAACTCGTTTTGTCTTATTTGTAACCTTAACACATCTACTGCGGAAGCTTTTCCCACTTCAACAGAAGTTAACGCTAACTTTTCATACGTTTCAAGTAACGCAATATTTTCGTCTAATACTTTTTGTTTTGCTTTAACCTCATAAAGCCTGTAATACGACTGTGCTACTGATGTTGCTAGTTTACGTTTTACAACTACGATATCCTGATAAGCTGCTTCAGCCAATGAAGACACATAGTTTTCTCGTGCTGTTATGGTTCCGAAAAAAGGAATCATTTGCTTTACAGAAAGTTTAAATTGCTGCGGACCTGTACGTGTTTCTGGTGTACTTACGAAATAACCCGCTCCAAATTCAGTATTGGGTAGTGTATTTACCTCCTCCTTCTTTTCTGAAATACGCTTGTACTTTGTATCGAACTGCTGTACTTCTGGATTATTTTCTAAGGCAATGTTTATATATTCCTGTAGATCTTGTCCTTGCATTTTAAATGCAAAGATTATCGAAACAAGAAACAAGACTACTTTTTTATTTTTCATTTTAAAACTCATCTCTTTTCGTTTTTCGTTTTAATAAAAA
Source organism: Tenacibaculum sp. Mcav3-52 (assembly GCF_022347665.1). Classification (NCBI taxonomy): domain Bacteria; kingdom Pseudomonadati; phylum Bacteroidota; class Flavobacteriia; order Flavobacteriales; family Flavobacteriaceae; genus Tenacibaculum; species Tenacibaculum sp. Mcav3-52. The sequence goes on from NZ_JAKRGE010000002.1 coordinate 404,682, forward strand.
TTCTTCTCTCCAACTGTACAGTACTGGTACTATAAAGTATGACGTTACATCTATAATCATTCCTCCAAAAGCTGGAATAGCCATCGGAATCATAATATCACTACCTCTTCCTGTTGAAGTTAATACAGGTAATAATGCTAAAATGGTCGTTGCTGTTGTCATTAAACAAGCTCTAATACGCTTACTACCACCATGCAAAGCAGATGCTCGTATAGCTTCAATAGTTTGGGGCTTGTCTATAGTAAATGTTTGTTTTAAGTAGGTTGCCATTACTACTCCGTCATCGGTTGCAATTCCGAACAATGCAATAAACCCTACCCATACAGCAACACTTAAGTTTATTGGATGCATTTGAAATAGTTCTCGTAGGTTTTCTCCAAATACACTAAAATTCAAGAACCAGTCTTGTCCGTATAACCACATCATGATAAATCCTCCTGCAAAAGCAATAGTAATTGCAGTAAATACCATTAACGAAGTAGCTAATGAACGAAATTGAAAATACAGTATTAAAAAGATAATCATCAATGCTAATGGCACCACAATCGACAGTGTTTTTTCTGCTCTTAACTGATTTTCATAAGTTCCTGTAAATTGATAGGATATTCCTTTCGGAACAACTAATTCTCCTGAATCTATTTTTTGTTGAATTACATTTTGAGCAGTTTCTACAACATTTACCTCAGCAAAACCATCTAACTTATCAAACAACACATACCCGATTAAGAAAGTATCTTCGCTCTTAATCATCTGCGGTCCTTGCTCATAACGAATCGTTGCTAATTCACTTAACGGAATTGGAGCTCCTTTGGCTACTGGCACATAAATATTTTCTAAATCCGTTGGATCGGAACGTAATTCTCTTGGATAACGAACTCGAATTCCGTAACGCTCTCTTCCTTCTACCGTTTGTGATAATTGCATACCTCCTACCGCTACTTTCAACACATCTTGTACCGTTTGAATAGCAACTCCGTAGCGAGCTAATTTTTCTCTATCAATATCAATTAACAAATAAGGTTTTCCTACAATTCTATCAGCAAAAACAGCTTCTTTTTTAACACCTTCAACCTCTTTTAAAACTCCTTCAAGTTCTACTCCAAAAGCTTCAATTTGTTTTAAATCTTGTCCTTTTACTTTGATCCCCATTGGAGCTCGCATTCCTGTTTGTAACATTACCAATCGAGTTTCAATAGGTTGTAATTTAGGTGCCGATGTTACTCCTGGCAACTTGGTTACTTTTACGATCTCGTTCCAAATATCATTAGGTGATTTGATGTGCGGACGCCAGTTACGATAAAACTCTCCATCTTCATCGGGAATAAGTTCCTTATTTGCATCAATAGATTGCCACGCTTCACCATATTTCGCTCGTAATGACATTCCTTCTTTCAGTATAAAATCACCATTTTCATCAACCTTAAATCGCTGGCGTTCTCCATCAGAATTTAATGCATACTCAGGCTTATAGTTAATCACATTTTCATACATTGATAAAGGCGCGGGGTCTAACGCTGAATCTGTTCTTCCTGCCTTACCAACTACCGTTGCTATTTCTGGAATATTGGCAACCGCCATATCTAATTGCTGTAATACTCGCTTATTTTCTTCTGTCCCCGAATGCGGCATTGAAGTTGGCATCAATAAAAATGATCCTTCATTTAATGAAGGCATAAATTCTTTTCCTGTATTTTTAAAAATAAAGAACCCACAAGTTAATACTGTTAGCGGAATGGTTAAAAACAGTAATTTATTATTCAATGCCCATCGTAATATCTGGTTGTAATATTTTTGAAGTAGACTGAAAAAACCTAACAACCCGAAACAAATCAGAGCTACAAATAAAAGGTTGGTTACAATACTTTTATCAACCCCTAAAGGTCTCCAATATTCTGCTAACAAACCTACAATTGCTAATGCAGATATAACGATATTGATGGTATTCACTGAAAATGAAAAATGAAAAATGAAAAGTGAAAAACTAACCTTTGTTTTTCCTAAATAGTTACTCCAAAATTGTACAGCTCCAAAAGCTACTAATACAATTCCTAGCCAACTTCCATAAAAAACAGCTGTAATACCTAATGCTATTAAAACTCCATTTATAAAATACTTAAAGTTTTTTGTCAACTCTTTTTTCTTAAATAAAATAGCTGCAAATGGTGGTATTAAAAACAATGCCACTATAATAGCTGCTATTAAAGCGAAAGTTTTGGTAAATGCTAGTGGACGGAATAGTTTTCCCTCAGCACCAATCATGGTAAATACTGGAATAAAACTAATAATAGTTGTCATTACTGCAGTTACAATTGCTCCTGAAACTTCTGCTGTTGCATTGTAAACAATTTGGTTAATGGATAGAGATTCCTCGTCACTCATACCTCGTTCTGTTGGAATGACACTATTCTCTTCTCTCTTTTCTTTTCTCTCTAAATGACTTATGATGTTTTCGGAGAGTATGACTCCAACATCAACCATGGTTCCAATAGCAATAGCAATACCTGATAAGGCTACAATGTTTGCATCTACTCCAAAGGCTTTCATTGCAATAAAAACCATCAATACCGCCACAGGTAATAATCCTGATATTAATACAGAGGCTCTTAAATTGAAGACCATTACAACAATTACCAAAATGGTAATTAGTATTTCCAATGTTAATGCTTCATTCAACGTATCTAACGTTTCATGAATCAACTCCGTACGGTCATAAAACGGAACAATGGTTAATTGAGAAGTTTTACCATCTTTTAACTCTTTACTTGGTAAACCTGCACTTAACTCTTTAATCTTTGCCTTTACATTGGTAATTACTTCTAAAGGATTTGCTCCGTAACGAGCTACCACTACACCCCCTACTACTTCAGCACCTTCTTTATCTAAAATCCCTCTACGGGGTTCAGCTCCTAACGATACTTTTGCGATGTCTTTTATTCTTATTGAAGTATAATCTTTAGCAGTTACTACAGCATTTTCAATATCTGCTATAGACTTTACGTATCCTAAACCACGAACTAAATATTCTGCTTGATTTATTTCTATCGTTTGCGCTCCAATATCTTGGTTACTTTGTTTTACTGCCGCTACAATTTGCTGTAAACTAATGTTGTATTGACGCATCAACTCTGGTTTTACATCAATTTGATATTCTTGCACATAACCTCCTATTGAAGCTACCTCAGAAACTCCATTAGCCGATGAAAGCGCATATTTCACATAGTAATCTTGTACACTACGTAATTCATGCAAATCCCAACCTCCAGTTACATTTCCCTTTTCATCTCGTCCTTCTAATGTATACCAAAAAATTTGACCTAATCCTGTTGCATCTGGTCCTAAAGACGGACTTACTCCTTCTGGCAATAAATTACTTGGTAATGAATTTAGTTTTTCTAGAATTCTTGAGCGACTCCAGTAAAAATCAACATCTTCGTCGAAAATGACATAAATACTAGATAATCCAAACATAGAAGAACTTCGAATGGTTTTTACTCCTGAAATCCCTAACAAAGATGTTGTTAATGGATAGGTTATTTGGTCTTCTATATCTTGTGGTGATTGTCCATCCCACTTTGTGAAAACAATTTGTTGATTTTCCCCAATATCTGGTATGGCATCAACCGCTACAGGATTACTTGGTAAAAAGTCTGTATCTAAATTAAATGGTGCATTTACAGTTCCCCATCCTACAAATAAAACGAGTAATATAACTGCTACCAGTTTATTTTCTATTAAAAATTTAATGCTTTTATTTAGCATAAAAAATGATTTTAAACAATTAAACATTGATGTTAAAAAAACATCGAATACGACAAAATCATCCTAATGAGTTTCTCTAAAGGATAACTAGTTATTGTTTAAAAATCATATTAAATATACTTCATCAAGTACATGAATGTCCTTGATGACCAGTGGAGGTGTATAATCTTTAAAAGGAATTACTTTATTGTGAATTCCTTCAAATAAATTAATATAGCTATAGTAAAATGAAGCTATAAAGACTTGTTGATCAAAAGATAGTTGATCAAAAGATGTAATCTTTAAAGTATCTTGACCTTCAACTACTGAAGCCACATCTTGACAACAGTTCTTTTTCATCACTGAACAGTCTTCAGATCTTGTTTCTTGCTTCATATCCATTCCACAAGATTCAGCCTTTACAAAATAGCTTGTACCCACTAACATGTCTCCACAAAAGTGACTATTAACGGTAAATGACATTGTAGATAACAACACTACAAAAGCTATTACAATAGATGCTATTTTATGAAATACTTTTTTCATTTTACAACACAAAAGTACAAAAAATTAAATTTCAAAAACTTAAACAATCCTTAAAACCACTTTTTGTATTTAAAATACCCTAACATAATCAACACTGTAAGCAAGATAACTCCCCACATTACAAAATACCCACTACGGTAACTAAGTTCTGGTATATACTCAAAGTTTGTCCCATATATACCCGCTATAAAAGTAATAGGAATAAATATTACTGAAAATATGGTTAGTATTTTCATAATATCATTCAAACGATTATTTACATTCGTTGAATATACCGTTAATTGCTCACTTAACATGTTTTTATAATTTTCAACTGAGTCATAACTTCGTTGTACTAAATCATGTAAGTCATTAAAAAAAGGTTGTTCCTTTTTAGTAATTAATTCTGTTTTTAAAGCTTTAAAGTTATTTATTGCTTCTCGGGCTGGTCTTATTGCTTTTCTAAAGTAATTAAGTTCTATTTTATATTTATTAATTTCTTGTAATATATTTTTATTAGGTTGAAGTAAGATTTTATCTTCTAAATCTTCTACTTTTTCTCCAAAGGTTTCCATTAAGAAATTATAATTATCTACAATTACATCTAATAAACAATACTTTAAATATGTTACGTTATAACTTCTAACTCTTCCTTTTTTATTACGCAACCTTTCTCTTACCGGCTCAAAAACATCTCCCTTTCGCTCTTGAAAAGTAATAAGTATATTTTTCAATAAATACATAGAAACCTGTTCTGCCTCTAACTGATGCTTCTCTTTATTCAAAAACATCATTTTGATGCTCGTAAAAATATAATAATCCTCTATATCTACTCTTGGTCTTTGATCGGTATTTACTACATCTTCCAAAACAAGTGTATGGATGTCAAACAACTCCCCAACCTCTCCTATTAAATCCACGTCATGTAAGCCATCTATATTAATCCAAAGTCTCTTGTATTTATTTATATAATTTTCTAATTCATTTATTGTTTTTAACTCAACTTCTATAAACTCAGTTTCATCATACCCTATTAATCGTATTCTTGTATTTTCTTCTTTTTGACTGCCTACAAAAACTGGACTTCCAGGAATTACATGTTTTGTGTTTTTTTGTTTTATTATAAATCGAGTCATAATTTATTTTTAAGCAAGTTTTAATAGTTTATGCAACTTTGCCAAAATTATGAGTTCTGACTTATTTTTTCCAGCATAGGCATCAGAAATTTCGTGTGACGCCGCTAAAAGATCATGAATTACTTTTTTTGAAAATTCTTTTTTATGTGCCAAATAGTAAGCCTTAAAGTTTTCATAGGCTTCTTCAGAAGTTATTTTTTCTTTAATTAATCCTCTTATAGTCTCATAAATTAGTTCGCTATCGGATTTATTTTCTGAAGTAGACCAATTTATTTCTACTCTTTTAACAATGCTTCTTTTTTCTTCTACAGTCATATTCTTATCGGCCATAGAAACTGCATAGAACAGGTTAGCTATACATTTATAAAACTCTTCCGTAAATTTCATAATTAAGTTATTTCTGGTAGTATTAATATAGGAATTTTACTATTGAATGCTGATTTTTTTATTACATTTTCTTCTAACAATCGGTTAAAAAAATTATACTTATGGTTTATTAAAACCAATAACTCGCTTTCTGTTTCTTCTATATGATTTTCTAAAGTTAATGTCTCAGAGTCTTTCCAATCTATTTTTTTATATTCAACATTTAATTCATGGAATAATTCTCTCAATTTCACTTTATTCCTTTGCTGATTTTCTGATAAAAAACTTTCCTCTGAAAGATTCACAACTTCTAACATACATTTTTTAATTGTGATTAAATTAATTAAAAATTGTAATTCTTTCACTGTAAACAACCTTTTGTAGTTTGTTGAAAATACAATTTGATGTAATGGTTTATACTTATAATTCATAGGAACCACAAGTATTGGACATTTGTTAACTACATTAATCATTTTCATGGTATTTGTACCAATAAATGTTTCTGCTAAACTTTTTGCTCCTTTTGTACCAGTAATTACTACATCAATATTCCTCTCTTCAATTGTTTTAGTAACCGCTTTTGTTAATGAGTTTGATGCTACAACATACTCATAATTAAAACTGGTATTCTCTCTTCTTAAGACTTCAATTAGGTATTTTAATTCATCTTCAATTTCATTATCCATTTCATTAAACCATTTTTCATTTTCTTCGTCGCTCAATAATTCTGATGGTTGACTTACATACACATCTAATAAATAAATAGTTACCTCAACACCTTTAAACAGTTGTTTTGTGTAATTTAAAGCATTAATAGCTGCTTCTGAAAAATTATAGGGTATTAAAACATTCTTCATAACGATATATAATTATGGTTTTCAATCAAATATAATTTTTTATTTTGAGATTATATTTAAAAAACCAGAAGTATATTTGTATAAAAATATAATAATGAAAAATCGCTTTCTAGAGTTATCTATATACAATCCTTTTTTACAATTCTTGCTTTTGACAGCTTCATTATTTTTTTTAATTCATGTAACAAAAAAGTTAACTAGATCTTACATTGTAAAAAATGCTATTGAACCTCATAGGAGAAAACTGATACTAAACCTAAGTTACTTTTTATATTACACATTAGCTCTCTTTATTTCTTTAATTATTTTTGGCATTAATTTTAAAGAAGTAATTGTTTTTGCATCTTCAATACTTGCTGTACTTGGGGTTGGTTTCTTTGCCCAATGGTCTATCTTATCAAACCTAACAGCTAGTATCATCTTATTTTTTTATCATCCAATGCGTATAGGTGATACTATAAAAATTATTGATAAAGACTTCGATTTACAAGGTGTGGTAAAAAACATTACAGGTTTTTACGTTCTTTTATACATGCCAGAAGAAAAGAGAGAAATAACTATCCCTAATACTATTATTCTTTACAAAGGAATTGAGTTAATAAAAAGGCAAAACAACACTTAACACACTACACAACATATATTTAAAAAAAATAAAAAAAAGTTTGTTGTATTAAAAAATAGTTTACATTTACGGCATCTTATTATATAAGTCGAATGTTACGTTTTACTTATTTCGGTAATAACTTTTACGGGAAGATTAAGGGTTATTTAGTGTTTTGGAAACACAACGAAAAAATTAAGGATTCTTCCATTCCTGAATACTCTCTACCACTGAATTTTTATAAACAGTGCGGTGATTGCTTAGCTTTAAGAGTCTAACTATTCATATTATTTTAGTTTAACAATCTTGTTTGTTATAACAACAACAATGATACTTGTTATACAATTTATTTAAAAAAGTTTTGGCGCATGCCTTAACTGCTTTTTGAATTATCTATCTGTACTCAAAAAACAGATACAACTAAAAATAATAATGAATACTAAATATAAAGACTTAATAGAACAAACGTTTGATTTTCCTCAAGAGGAGTTTCACACAGAAAACAACAACTTATTTTTTCATGGTATTGACTTAATGCAATTAGTCAAGCAATATGGTGCGCCCTTAAAGTTCACTTATTTACCAAAAATATCAGAAAATATAAATAAAGCTAAAGCTTGGTTTCATAATGCTATTGAAAAACACAATTACAAAGGAAACTACAATTACAGCTACTGTACTAAGAGTTCTCACTTTAAATACGTATTAGATGAAGCTTTAAAAAATAATATTCACATCGAAACATCATCTGCTTTTGATATTGACATTGTAAAGTCATTAAAAAAAGAAGGAAAGCTAAGTGATGATGCTTTTGTGTTGTGTAATGGTTTTAAACGCGATCAATACATCGCTAATATTGTTAGTCTAATTGATGGAGGGCATACAAACTGTATTCCAATCATAGATAACTATGAAGAGCTAAATTTACTTTTAGAAGAAACTAAAAGTAAATTTAAAGTAGGAATTCGTATAGCTTCTGAAGAAGAACCCAAGTTTGAATTTTATACTAGCCGTTTAGGTATTGGATACAAAAATATCGTATCTTTTTACGAGCGTGAAATCGCTAATAACCCTCAAGTTGAATTAAAGATGTTACACTTCTTTATCAACACAGGTATTAGAGACAACGCATACTATTGGAACGAATTAATGAAATGTTTAAATGTGTACATCAAGCTTAAAAAAGTTTGCCCAACCTTAGACAGTTTAAATATAGGTGGAGGTTTCCCTATAAAAAACTCATTGGCTTTTGATTACGACTATGAGTATATGGTAGACGAAATTATAAACCAAATTAATGTCGCTTGTATAGAGGCAGGTGTAAATGTTCCTAATATTTTTACAGAATTTGGAAGTTTTACTGTTGGAGAAGCTGGAGGTGCTATTTACGAAGTATTATACCAAAAGAAACAAAACGATCGTGAAAAATGGAATATGATTAACTCATCTTTCATTACTACTTTACCAGATTCTTGGGCCATTAATAAACGTTTTATCATGCTTCCCTTAAATAAATGGAATCATAGATACGAACGTGTTTTATTAGGTGGTTTAACTTGTGACAGCGATGATTATTACAACTCTGAACAACACGTAAACGGAATATACCTACCTGTATATGAAAAAGAAAGTCCTCTGTACGTAGGCTTTTTCAATACGGGAGCATACCAAGAAACTATTGGTGGTTTTGGAGGATTACAACACTGTTTAATCCCAACTCCAAAACATATATTAATTAATAGAAACGAAAACGGTGATTTAACCACCAAACTATTTAAAGAACAACAAAAGAGTGAAGAACTATTATCAATTTTAGGATACTAGTAAAAATATTAAGATGAAAAAAAGAAATTACGCAGGAATACCTGATCAATACGCAAAATTAGAGAACGCTAAGATTGTACTTATCCCTGTTCCTTATGACGGAACTAGTACTTGGCAAAAAGGAGCTGACAAAGGTCCTGAAGCTTTTTTAGATGCTTCAGAAAACATGGAATTATACGATATAGAAACTGATAGTGAAGTATATAAAGAAGGTGTTTATTTAGCGGATGCTGTTACAGAAAATTCTTCTCCAGAAGCTATGGTGGAAGCTGTGCATGCAACGACTAAAAAATTTATTAATAAAAATAAGTTTGTAACACTTTTTGGTGGAGAACATTCAATTTCTATAGGAACAATCCGTGCTTTTAACGAATGTTTTAACAATCTTACCGTTTTACATATTGATGCACATGCCGATTTACGTAAGGAATATGAAGGTAGTTCTTGTAATCACGCTTGCGCTGTATACGAAGCGAGTCAAACAACTAACTTAGTACAAGTAGGTATTCGCAGTATGGACATATCAGAAAAGTCATCTATGAATATGGATAAAGTCTTTTTTGCACACGATATGGCTGTAAATGAATACTGGATGGATGAAGTTATTGATCAATTAACAGGTAATGTTTTTATCACTTTTGATTTAGATGCTATTGATCCGTCGCTATTACCAAGTACAGGAACACCAGAACCAGGAGGGTTATTTTACTATGAAACCTTAGAGTTTTTAAAAAGAGTGTTTACTGAAAGAAACGTTGTTGGCTTTGATATTGTGGAGTTATGCCCTAACGAAAATGAAAAATCATCAGACTTTTTAGCGGCTAAGTTATATTATAAAATGTTGAGCTATAAGTTTTCTTCTACTATGGAAGATGAAGAAGATTACGATGATGACGAAAGCTCTCCATTTAACAAATTAGCGAAGTTTAAAAACGACGACGACGATTACTAAAATGCACTTACAAACAATTGCATATCACCTTGAAAGACGAATAGCACTTAGTGCTATTCGCTCTCAGTTTGAATCGTATGAGTTAGTAAAAAGAGAACATTCTTTTTTACTATATAAAATCACAAACAATTCATACATCTATATAAAAGATTATGGAAGTGTTGTTTTTATGAACTGTACAAATGATTTAATTAATCAAATTGTTAGTTTTTTAATTAATAAAGAAAATTCAAATATCAACAACTTGCCCTCAGAAAAATACAACATCACTTTTTCTGATACTATAGAAGTTGATTTCGGAACTATTCAAATTAAAGAATTAAATGATGATGTAGCACATATCATTATGCTTAACCTAGCACAATCGGTAGCATTGATGAACTATGTAAACAAAACATCTGATTTGCACGATAAAACATTAGTGTATTCAAAGCAATTAGAAAAGACAGGAAGTTTTAAACTTTCTAAAATTCAAATGCGAAAATTTATTGGTAAAACCTTAAATTTAAAAAATAATATTGCTGAAAATTTATTTGTTTTTGACTCACCAGATGTTGCTTGGAATAACAAAGACTTGTCTGATTTAGATTATAAACTAAAAGATGAATTAGATATTTTAAAACGTCATCAAGGAATAGAAAATAGTTTAAACGTAATTAAAGAAAATTTAGATTTATTTAACGATATACTACAACATAAGTACAGTAGCATGCTAGAATGGATCATCATTCTTCTAATTCTTTTTGAAGTAGTACAGGTAATTATTGAAAAGCTAATTTAAAAAACACAAGGGCTTATAAAGTTATCACTTCTAGCATTAAAGAAGCAATTTTATAAGCTTAAAAAAATAATAAAATGAACAAACCTATAACAAATTTTATAGAAAAATACTTTTTACACTTTAATGCAGCTGCACTAGTAGATGCTGCCAAAGGGTACGAAGCACAATTAGAACAAGGCTCTAAAATGTTAGTATCTCTAGCAGGAGCCATGAGTACTGCAGAATTAGGAAAAATTTTTGCAGAAATGATTCGTCAAGACAAAGTACACATCATTTCTTGTACAGGAGCCAACCTTGAAGAAGACATCATGAATTTAGTAGCGCACTCTCATTATAAAAGAGTTCCTAACTACCGTGATTTAACTCCACAAGATGAGTGGGATTTATTATTAAAAGGATTAAATCGTGTTACAGACACTTGTATTCCTGAAGAAGAAGCTTTTAGACGCCTACAAAAACATATTTTTAAAATCTGGAAAGATGCAGAAGAAGCTGGCGAACGTTATCTTCCTCATGAATATATGTATAAACTATTATTATCTGGAGTTTTAGAGGAATATTATGAAATCGATTTAAAAGATTCGTGGATGTATGCAGCAGCAGAAAAGAACTTACCAATTGTTGTTCCTGGATGGGAAGACAGTACTATGGGAAATATTTTTGCCTCTTATGTAGTAAAAGGAGAGCTAAAAGCATCAACTATGAAGTCTGGTATTGAATATATGACCTTCTTAGCTGATTGGTATACTGAAAACTCAGAAAACGGTATCGGGTTTTTCCAAATTGGTGGTGGAATCGCTGGAGATTTCCCTATTTGTGTAGTACCAATGCTATATCAAGATTTAGAAAGAGAAGACACTCCTTTCTGGAGTTATTTCTGTCAAATTTCAGATTCAACGACTAGCTATGGTTCTTACTCAGGAGCTGTTCCTAACGAAAAGATTACTTGGGGGAAATTAGACATCGATACACCTAAGTTTATTATAGAAAGTGATGCAACTATTGTTGCTCCATTAATATTTGCCTATTTATTAAAAATGTAACCTTATGAAGAGAGTTATTGTAGACTATGCCAAGTTAACTACTGATATTCTAGATTTATTGGTAGAAAGATATCCTGATGGATATGATCATTCAGATATTATTTCCTTTAAAAATAGTAAAGGAGAAACAATAAAAGCGGTAGAAGTAAATACCGAAGATACTCTTTTTTTAGTAAAAATAAGTTCTCAGTTACAACAGTCAATGGAGGACCATGAAACCGACGATGAAGAAAATGACGATACCTTTGATGAAATTGAAATAGCTGATGACTTTGATAATGAATAAATAGTAAACTGTATTTAAACCATGGCTTATTATAACTCACAACAAACAGTTACATTAGTCGGCGTTTATCAAGGATATACAAACGGCTATTATGTTTTTGAATTAGAAAATGGAGATATTATTGATTTTGAACAAATCAACAAAAAGAATCTTGAACATTTAGACTTGAAATCATCTAATTATAAAAACAAAAGTTTTGAAATTACGTACAAAGAAATTTTTGATGATGTAGACGATGAAGATCTTGTAATTTTTAAGTTAGAAAAATTACAGTTACTTTAAAAAACAAATCCCATTCTGTTTAGAATGGGATTTTACTTTTTATAGAATGTTTAATATCAATTTATACTGATCTAAATCAATTTTACCACTAAAAATTTTTATAGTTTTAGAAATAATTTCTTCTGCTTTTTCTTGTGAAAAACCGAGTTGAATAGCATATCGTAAAATTAATTTTAATTCTGCTTCATCAATTTGATGGTCTGAGTAAATTATTTTAAATAAATCTAACAAACGTTCTAACCTATCATCAGTTTTTGCTTGGGGCATTACAGGGTGTTTTTGTGAGTTTTTTATTATTTCATTATACTCATCTTCTGTTATATCTAGTTTCCTAGCAAAACGATTTATTAATTTTTCTTCATCTTCATTTAAATCTCCATCAACAATGGCTAAATTAAAAATAGCATTAAAATGCGCTACATTATTTCTATGTTTGCTTGATTCATATAAATCTACAATACTCATAATTATTTTACTTTTTTTATTGATTGTAATATAGGTTCTTCAATATCATCATCTGATTTTTTATACTCATATATGATTTCAAATTCTTCCTCTAAAAACTTATTATCTTTTAAATTATACATTTTTAATATTTTATCTGATATAGTTTCAAAAGTTACTACATCTTCATCTCCTTCTTCGTTTATAAACGAAAAAGTAAAACCATATTCATCATAGCCTTGAAAAGTTGCTAAAGTTTTAATAGGGTTTGTAAATTTATATTGTTTTGTAGTAAAAGATAAACTTGCTCCCACAAATAAAATAAAAACTGTTTTTATTATAATGTTTCTCATTTTCTTTAAAATTATAGTTATTAAACTTTTTCCTTGGATATTAACCACAACAAGTCCAAGCTTCTTTTAGCAAAAGCTACTCTTTAGCTTTGCTCGTGGTGTTAAAGAAAATGATATTACATAAGCGTTTATTTATCTATATAAAGATACATTATTTTTCATTCTTTTTTACTTTATCTTTATTTTTTTTTAGTTAAAAAAACAATAATAAAAAGACCTTAAACTTATAGTTTAAGGCCTCTTCGTCTAACCAAACTTAGTATAAAAACTAACTACTACTATTTTTAAAAATTAAATAACTTCCCTTTACAAGCTTTAGGCAAAAAAGAGAAGTTATGCATTTAAGAGGTAATATCTTTTAAAAAATTATATTCTTTTATTTTGCTTACATTATTATGACACTATATTTTTAATTTGGTCACCTAAAAACATAAAAAAACTCAAAATAAATTTTGAGTTTTTAATATAAATATTTTCTAAGTACTATTCTGTGCTCTGGTATAGACTTATCGTAATTTTCTATCAATAGCTCCAGTATTTCTGGTGGCTCCTTCCCTATACTCTTTTTTGAGCTGTATTTTGATACGTACAAGTTATATTGTGAATCTTTTTTTTCAAAAATTAAAAAATGTTCTTTGTTCAGTTCCGAAAAACTTATTTCGTTTTCTTGAAACGTTCCTGAGTTATCTTTTAAAAAACCTGAAAATTCGTAATACCTAAAAATGTTCTCCATTCTTATATTATCTCTGCTGATAAACCTAATTCTAATAATTTAGAGCATCTTGGTTCTAAATCTTTATACTCTCCTGTTTTAACCGAACACTTACCTTTATAATGTACTAAGATAGTACATTGTTCTGCCTGCTCTAATGTATGATCACATACAGTTACAAGGCTATCAATTACAAAATCAAAAGTATTTACATCATCGTTATGCAAAACAATTTCATGCTTTCTTGTTTCATTTAATAAAACATCAAGCTCTTCTTGAATTTTTTCTATCGTACTCATTTGTTTTATTTTTGATACTGCAAAGCTACCCAATTATTTCTTTTTATGGTATCTTTTAATGTTAAACTGTACTTAGAAACCTCATTATCAATCACTGGAATATCTTCACTATAAAATCCACTTAATAATAAAACTCCTTTTTCAGTTAAGCAACTCGTGTAGGTTTCCATATCATTTAACAAAATATTTCGGTTGATATTCGCTATAATAACATCATATTTTTTCCCTTTTAATAAAGATGCATCTCCTTCATAAACCGAAATATGTTTACAGTTATTTCTTTCTACATTCTCTAATGAATTCTCATAACACCAAGCATCAATATCTATAGCATCAATAGGTTGTGCTCCTTTCATTTCTGCAAAAATTGCTAAAATCCCTGTACCACACCCCATATCTAGTACTTTTTTACTCGCTACATCTAAATTAATCAAATGTTGTACCATCATGTGTGTAGTTTCATGATGTCCCGTACCAAAACTCATTTTTGGCTCAATAACGATATCGTACTTCAAGTTAGGGTTTTCATGAAATGGAGCTCGGATACTAACCAAATCGTCTACTTGAATAGGATTAAAATTCTTTTCCCATTCTTCATTCCAATTCGTTTGTTCTATCTCTTTGTGTTTATAGTCAATTGAAAACTCTTCTGAGTTTAAAACAAAAACATCATTTAAAATATCTTTATTCCAATCTTCTTTTTGGATATATGCTATAACTCCATTTTCATTTTCAACAAAACTTTCAAACCCTAAGGCACCTAACTCAGCGATTAGAATTTCTGTAGTTGGTTCTTTTGGTGTTACTTCAAAAGTATATTCTATATAAATATTGTCCATTAAATTGATTTAATTATTGCTGCAAAATCTTCAACTTTTAATGCCGCTCCACCTATTAAACCTCCATCAACATCTGGCTTAGAAAAAATTTCTTTAGCATTGGCTGGTTTTACACTTCCTCCATACAAAATTGAAATGGTATCTGCTATTTCTTTTCCATACTCTTTAGCAAAAATTTCTCTTACAAAAGCGTGCATTTCTTGTGCTTGCTCTGGTGAAGCTGTTTCTCCTGTTCCAATAGCCCAAACTGGCTCATAGGCTAAAATAATATTCTTAAAAGCTTCTTCTTTTAAGTGGAACAATGCTTTTTTAACCTGACTTTCAACCACCCCAAAATGATTTCCTGACTTTCTATCTTCTAATAATTCTCCAAAACAAAAAATTACTTCTAATCCGTTCACCAAAGCAGCATCTACCTTTTGAGCTAATAACTCATCCGTTTCACCAAAGTATTCTCTACGTTCAGAATGCCCCAAAATTACTATGCTAACACCTAAATTTGTTAGCATATCTGCTGAAACCTCTCCTGTGAACGCTCCACTTTTAGATTGATGCATGTTTTGTGCGGCAACTTCTACAAGTGATTCTTCAGTGTTTTTTACCGCTGACTCTAGGTTTACAAAACTAGGAGCAACTATCACTCTAGTACCTTCTTCTAAACCAGTTTTTACTTCTTCCTTTATTCCCTCAATTAATTCTTTTGCTTCATCAAGGTTTTTATTCATCTTCCAGTTACCTGCAACTATTTTTTGTCTCACGTGTGTTATTTTTTCTGGTTATTGATTTTATGTTTGCAAAATTACATTTTTTCTAGGCTTTAACGAATTAATTTATCCGACACCTTTGACGATTTAAATATCTCAATACTTCCTTCTTCATCAACAATTAAAAATCGTGGAATTGTTTTTAGTTTTAAAAACTTTCCAAGTTCACCTTTACCTTTCTTCTGAATGTAATAGTGCTGTCCTTTAACAGGAATACTTTCTAAACCTCTTTTCCAATCATGGTACGAATGGTCTACCGATAAAAACACATATTCAAATTGTGAGTTTTTCTTTTGAAATGAAAGCACATCTTTAAAGCTCTTTTGACTATAGGGACAATAGGTTGCAAATATTTGTACAAATATCTTTTTGCCTTTATTTCGCTTTAAGACTTCCTTAAATGAAATTGACTCTCTTTCTAAAGTTAGTAATTCTTCATTCAAAGATGTTTCAGTAAAATGTTTTGGCTGAAAAACAGCGCAACTTGATAAAAAAACTATGATTGTTAATAAAAAAAATGTTCTCATTTATTGTAATCTTATTCGAGGGTCTAACCAGCTATATAAAATATCTACTATAATATTTATGATTATAAATAACGTAGCCACTACTAAAACAGCTCCCATAATTACGGGTAAATCAAGAGTATTTAGCGAGTTTACTATTTCTTTTCCTAATCCGTTCCAGTTAAAAATATACTCTACAAAAACCGCGCCTGCTAACATAGATGAAAACCATCCAGAAATTGCTGTTATTACTGGGTTTAATGAGTTTTTTAAGGCGTGCTTTTTTATTACTTGATACATCGTTAACCCTTTTGATTTTGCAGTTCGTATGTAATCTTGACTCAGCGTTTCTAACAACGAGTTTCGCATTAACTGAATTACTACTGCTAACGGGCGAATACCTAACACTATTGCTGGTAGCATTAAATTTTTCCATTGAATATGCATTCCTTCTCCAAAATCATCTACTTCGTACAAACTTCCAGTCATTTCTAAACTTGTGTACTTGTGTAATACAAAACCGAATAACCAAGCAAATAAAATTGCCGAAAAGAAAGAAGGAACACTCATTCCTAAAGTACTAATGACTGCTATGATTCTATCAAAAAATGTATCTTTAAATAAGGCCGAAAAGACTCCTAAAATAATTCCTAAAATTAAAGCAATGGTTATGGCTACCACCGCTAGAATTGCTGTATTGGGTAACGTTTCTTTAATTACTTCGGAAACATTTTTTCCGTTTTTTTGAAATGATTGACGTAAATACGGCGTTTTTACAACCACCTCTGTATTTCCTATAGAAAATAAGTGTTGCGCATTGTATTTTTCTTCTAATAAAAAGGTATAATCATCTGTGTTTTTACTATGAAACGACAACGGAGAAACATCATTCAAATAATACAAATATTGTGTGAATACAGGTTTATCAAATCCGTATTTTTTTCGAATATTTTGTAGTTGTTCGGTGTCTTCTCTCTGATCTAACATCATACGAGCTGGATCACCGGGTAAGATATTAAACAGTAAGAATATTACAGTAACTACCCCAAACAGTGTTAAGAATCCGTAAAAAATTTTGTTAACGATATATTGAAACATATATAACAAAGATAACAGAAACTGCTAAATTTATGTACTTTTGCCTAACTTTTACAACAACACATGACAACACAACAACTTGTATCTGAAATTCAAAAAAAGAAATCATTTTTATGTATTGGATTAGATGTTGATTTAAACAAAATTCCAGCACATTTACTTCAAGAGGAAGATCCTATTTTTGCCTTTAATAAAGCTATTATTGATGCTACTCACCATCTTTGTGTAGCTTACAAACCTAATACTGCTTTTTATGAAGCTTATGGAATTAAAGGCTGGAAATCTCTTGAAAGAACGATTAATTACTTAAACGAAAAACACCCTGAAATTTTTACCATTGCTGATGCTAAGCGTGGTGATATTGGTAATACTAGTACCATGTATGCAAAAGCTTTTTTTGAAGACTTAGCTTTTGACTCGGTAACGGTTGCTCCATACATGGGAAAAGATTCTGTTGAACCTTTTTTAGCTTTTGAAGATAAACATACCATTATGTTGGCTTTGACTTCTAACCAAGGCGCTTTTGACTTCCAAACAAAAACTGTTGATGGTAAAGAGTTATACAAACAAGTAATTGAAACTTCTAAATCTTGGAAAAACTCACAGAATTTAATGTACGTAGTTGGCGCTACGAAGGCTGAATATTTAGCTGATATCAGAAAAATTATTCCTGAAAGCTTTTTATTAGTTCCTGGGGTTGGTGCCCAAGGAGGTAGTTTAGAAGAAGTTTGTAAATACGGGATGACTAAGGATACTATAGGCTTATTAATTAATTCTTCTCGTGGAGTTATTTATGCTTCTAACGAGAGTGATTTTGCTGAGGCTGCTGCTGCTAAAGCTAAAGAGTTACAACAACAAATGGAAAATATTTTAAAATAAAAAAAGCCAAGGTTAATGACTCCTTGACTTATATAATTAATTCAAATAATTACACCAATGAAAACAAAGTTGGTATAAGTTAGCACAAATGTATTAAGCTTAACTCTTTATTGTTATTATTTTGATTTGAATCACCCCTTTTTTGAACTGAAAAACTACTACTTTAATATGAAAAGGGCTGAGTTTAAACTCAGCCCTTTCTTTTTAGGGGAATGAATATTTAACTTTAATAAGTCAAATCATAATTTCTTTAGCACTTATTTTTTAATTTTGATCTGCTTCTGAAATATTTGGATTCTTATCTATTTCAGCTTGAGGAATTTTAAATGTCCATCTTGGACTACCAGCAGGGAATTCAACTTCAAACCTATAAGCACTTCCTTTTCTAGAAATTCCTTTATTTCTTCTCTTAAGATCGAACCAAGAAACACCTAATTCTCCGTAAAGCTCCTTTCTTCTTTCTATAAGGATTTCTTCTACTAAGTCTTCTTTTGTTGCTGCTGTAGATAAAGTTGCATTAGGATCTCTAACTTTTAATAATTGTAATAGAACATTTTTTGCTCCAGGTAAATCATTCATTTCAGCTCTAGCCTCTGCCTCTATTAAATACATTTCAGACGCTCTCATAAACACTAAGTCTCCAGATCTATCTGTTAAATCTCTAAATTTTGAAGTTCTAAATAAATGTGTATCTTCAGTACGACCTGTAGAAACTATTAATTCTTTTCTTACATCTGTATCACTAGTAAACAAAGCTTCAAAGTCTTTACTCACGTATATTACGTTATATCCTGGACTAGAATGATCTATAAAAGAATAATACCTAGCAAAACCTTGTTGTTGATCTGCGTTAAATGGTAATCCCCACATCCATTCTCCATTATCATAAGAATTAAATCCTGCTTTATAATCTTCTGCATCCATCAACGGGTAAGCCGTTTTAGCCTTTGCTGCATATTCTGCTGCTTTTGCCCAATTACCTACTTCAAGATATACTCTAGCTAATACTCCTTCTGCAACAGGTTTATTAAAACGGTACTTCAATTTCCCTTCATTAATACTAGGAATTGCTGCTTCTAATTGAGATATAATTCTATCATAAACATCTTGAATAGTTCCTCTAGCAGCCGGTGTAATTCCATCTACTATAGGCGCATCATATAAAGGAATACCTGGTTTATCGGCTCCTAAAAGATATGATCCTGAATAATATCTCACTAAGTTAAAATAACAATAAGCTTCAACTGCCTGTAACTCAGCAATAGTACTCTTTTTAAAATCATCTGCTAATGAAGATTTAGATATTCCTTGAATATGAGTACGTGCGATATTAGCTACAGAATAGTATAATTCCCATGCCCAATTGTTTCTTCTTCCATTAGCATTTTCTGTTACATTCCATCTGTGTTCGAAAATATACCAGTTAAAATCAGGCACAGTAAGATCAGTCCCCATTACATCTGCTCCTAAGTAGTATGCTTTAGATCCCCAAGTATCATGACTTGCCCTGTAATCTCTTAAGACGTTAAACATCCCTGTCATTGCAGCATTTACACCAGCCTCTGTAGTATACGCTACATCACCAGTCACCGAACCTGTTGGTACTGGCTCCTCTAAAAACTCATCACTACAAGACGAAAGTCCTATAAAAAGAGAGCATATAAGTGTGTATTTAAGTATTTTATTCATTTCTTTACTTTTTTATAATGAAATATTAACTCCTAAACTAATTGTTTTTAAAACGGTCGATCTATTATCTGTAATACCGTTAAATGCTTGTTCAGGATCATCTATATTATCTTCTTTGGTCCATGTCCAATAATTGTCTGCAGATAAATAGATTCTTAATCTTCTGATGTTTAATTTATCTAACATTTCTTGATCTAAGTTATAACCTAATGAAATGTTTCTTAATCTGATAAAATCACCTTTCTGTAACCATCTGGTAGATCTTGAACCAAAATTATCATTTTCTGTAGTTAACCTAGGAACATCTGTTACATCCCCTGGCTCTTGCCATGCGTCTAAAACACTTGAGCTTAATTGTTCTCCTATATTTCTAGCCTTCATTAAAGAAGCATAGTCTGTATTGTAAACATAGTTTCCAAACTTATAAGTGAAGTTTAAAGCTAAATCAATACCGTTGTATTCAAATTTAGTTCCTAATGCTCCTTCAAAATCTGGTAAAGCTGATTTACCTGTGTAGTATCTGGTAGCATCTGCATAAGTAGACGTTTTCTCTCTTGTTACGGTACCATCATTAGCGGTAACATCTTTATACCATTGTGGATTACCTGTTGCTGGGTCTACTCCAGCCCATTCTCTCATAAAGAACTCATAACGATCTCTCCCTTTTTCCCAACGGAAAGATCCTCTTGGTTCTGTTTGTGCTATATCTTCAATTTTATTTTTATTAGTTGATATAGAGAATGAACTTGTCCATCTAAATTTATCATTACTAATATTTACAGAATTTAAGCTTAATTCAAAACCTTTGTTACTTAACTCTCCAAAGTTCTTCCATTCAGCTAATTGTCTTGGATCACCATTTCCATCTATACCAGCACCTTCTGAACCTAATGATGGAGCAAGTACTTGTAAGTATAATAAATCTGATACACGGTTATCGTAATATTCTACACTACCATAAAGTCTATTATTAAAGAAACCAAAATCTAAACCAACGTTTAATTTGTTATGAGTTTCCCACTTTAAATCTGGATTACCTAAAGAAATAGGTGTAAAACCTGGGTTAGTTAATAAGTTAAACCCTAAACCATATTCGTTAATATAAGTAAACTGTTGATTAATATTTTGGTTACCAACTGTACCATAACTAGCTCTTAATTTTAACGAATTTACAGTTTCGCTTCCTTTTAAAAATTCATCATAAATACTCCATCCTGCAGCAATAGACCAGAAAGTACCCCATCTGTTATCTGGTGCAAAAATTGATGACGCATCTCTACGAACACCTGTACCGAAATAATACTTTTCATCAAAGTTATAATCTAATCTTCCAAAGAAACTATATAACCTATTTTTTTCTATAATAGAACCTACAGTAGTCGGTGTAGCACCGTTATCTAATTCTGGTAAGTCTTCAAAAATAAAACCTGTAGAAGTAGCATTAACACGATTATAGGTTCTATCATACATTTCTTGACCTAATAAAGCAGTTAATGTGTGCTTATCGTTAAAAGTATTTTTATAAGATAATGTGTTAATAACATTCCATGTTTTTGTAGTATTTCGTTCTTTACTACTAGAACGGTTATTTACTATGGCATCCTCACCATCTGTAAAATGATTATTAAACGAATTAGTCTCATATAAATAATTTGTATAATTGAATTGAGACTTAAAGTTTAGCTTATCGTTAAACTTCACTGTAATATATGGAGAAAAATTGAACGTATTTCTTTCAAATAAGTTTGGGCTTCCATAAGTTTCTGCTACAGGGTTATATGCTCCAAAGAAACCTCTTGATTCTGCAAAATCATATTGTTTATTTCCTAATGGATCTAAAATAAAACTTCCATCTGGATTTCTCTGATACAATGGATAGATAGAGGAAACTGATCTAGCATATTGAATATTATTTGCGAAAGTACTACCATCTTGTGTCGGTGAGTTTGATTCACTTATAGTTACAAAAGAATTAGCACCTACAGTTAACCAAGGTTTAACTTCTGATGATACATTTACCCTTCCTGTATATCTCCTAAATTTTGAATTCAAACTAAACCCATCGCTATCTAAAAAAGCACCAGATACAAAGTATTTAGTTTTATCATTTCCTCCTCTTAAGACTAAAGACACATCTCTTCTAGTAGCATTTTGAGTTAAAATATCATAGTAGTTAGTGTTATATAATAATCTTGCATTAGACTTAAGTTTTCCATCAACACCTATAGGCTCTGCAATGTTGTATGGGTTAGCTTTAAGATCACCTATTAAATTAGATGTAGCAAAAGCAGCTGCTTGTTCTGCAGTATCTCCTTGATCTAACCTTTCATTCCTAATAGCTTGCCAAGATGTAGCAAGAATTTGTTCTGAATTTAAATAAGAGTAGTCATCTGTAGCCTTATCTGAAAACCCATAACTTGTATTAATCTCTATTATTCCTTCACCATCTGTGTTAACACCTGATTTCGTTTTAATGATTATAACACCATTAGCTCCTCTGTTACCATAAAGAGACACAGCATCTGCATCCTTTAAAACGGAATAAGATTCAACATCATTAAAATTAATAGAATTTAAGTTACCAGCGAACTGAGCTCCATCAACAATAATAAGAGGGTCAATGTTACCTTGTAACGACCCAACACCTCTAATCCTGATTGTTGGACTAGATCCTGGTTGTCCTGAAGTATTAACCAAAGACAAACCTGAAGTCCCTTGTAAAGCTTCAGTTACTGTTGTTACTTTTAAATCCCCTAAGTCTTTAGCAGAAACAACGCTCACCGCTCCAATAATATCCTTCTTCTTTTTAGCCGCATAAGCTACAGACACAACTACTTCATCTAAGATGTTAGCATCTTCTTGCATAGTTATGTCAATTGTAGATGACTCCCCTACAATTTTTTCTACCTTAGCATAACCTAAAAACATGTAAACAAGGGTATCTCCTGTTTTAGCACTGATGGTATAATTTCCATCAAAATCTGTTTCAGCACCTTTTATCGTACCTTTAATCACAATGCTAACGCCCGGTAAAGGCCCAGCACTATCGGATACAACTCCTGTGATTTTTTTCTCCTGTGCATTCACATTCAGCATAAAGCTGAAAAAGAATAAAACACAGATCACATTTTTTAAATGTAGATTCATAAATTATTAAATTTTTATTAATTAACAGTTGTAAATCTAAAGGCTATAAGTTTTTGTTAACAGCTATTTGAAGTTAACACCTTTTATTTTGATGCGAAAAAACAATTTTAAGAAGTGAGACTTAAAAAGAATAAAACAACCAAATACTAAATAATGTTAATTTTTTTAAAAAAACTTATTTTAGTTCAATTAGAAAAAGATTCTTCTTTATTTTTGCAGCGTCTTAATATTATAATTAAATATTGGTCCCCTTCAATGTCTATAGAGCTAATTTGACATTCTTAAATTTTGACTTTTATTTTAACTAATTTTTAACTAGCTTAAATTTAAGGCTCTCATTAGGTTCGAATGTTATATCTGTTAAGAAAACAAAATGTAAATGAAATTATCTATTCTAATCGTTGATAACGAAAAAGCTGCTAGATTAAGGTTTAAAAAATTACTAAGTAATTATAATTTTATAGAAATTATTGATGAATGTTCTAATGGCTTAGACGCTATAAAGAAAATCAACACTTTAAACCCAGATGTTGTATATCTTGACACCAAAATAAACGATATGACTGGGTTTGATATTATCGAAAAAATAACTCTACCTAAAAAGCCTATTTTTATTTTCACAGCTTCTTCTAACGAACATGCTGTGAAAGCTTTTGACTACTTTGCTTTTGATTATCTTTTAAAACCATTAAAAGAAGATCGTTTTTATGCTTCTATTAAAAAGGTTATTGATTATAAGAAAATAGAAAAACTTTCAGATTTAGATAACATCATAGATCTAGTAAAAGAGAAGACTCCTATTGAAATGCCTGTAAAAGGAACCAAGATTAATATTAAATCAGGAAACAAAATAATTTTCTTAGAACGAAACGCTATTAAGTATATATCCGCTTCAGGTTATTATGTAGAAATTTTCACTACTGATAATAAAAAGTATCTACTACGTGAATCTTTATCAAGCATAATTAAAAGGTTAAACTCTAATTTTTTTGTTAGAATTCACAGATCTACTATAATCAACTCTAATTTTATTGATGAGATCATCACTTCCAATTATGGTGAGACAGATGTAAAAATTAACGATAACAAAACCTTTAGAGTAAGTAAAAGCTATAAAAAAGATTTTCAAGAACTTATGGGAGTTAAATAACAATCCTTTCTTTTGAATCATTAATTTTGTTTAATGAACACTAACAAAAAATATAAAAGAATTATTTCTTTAGTTCCTAGTCAAACAGAACTTTTAGTTGATTTAGGTCTCGAAGACAATATATTAGGAATAACAAAATTTTGCGTTCACCCAACACACTTAACTAAAACAAAAACTATTGTTGGTGGCACCAAAAACATAAAAATAGATAAAATTAAAGAGCTTCAACCAGACATTATTCTTTGTAACAGAGAAGAAAACACCAAAGAAATAGTAGAAGCCTGCCAGCAAGTAGCATTTACCCATGTTTCTGATATTTTTACACTTACAGACTCCATAGAGTTAATTTCTTTGTACGGAAGTTTTTTTGAGAAGCAAATTGAAGCTAAAAAAATAACTAATAAATTAGAGTCAAAAATAATTGATTTTAAAAAGTTTATTGAAAATAAAAAAAGTAGAAAAGTTGCTTATTTTATTTGGAGAAATCCTTGGATGGTTGCAGCAAGTAATACGTTTATAAATCACCTGCTAGAATTAAATAAATTTGAAAATGTTTATGCTAACAAAAAAAGGTATCCAGAAGTTGACATAAAAAATATCAATAAGAAAAAACCAGAATTAATTTTACTTTCTTCTGAACCTTTTCCTTTCAAAGAAAAACACATTCTTGAGATTATAGAACACACTAACAACCTGACTCCTATATTGGTTGACGGAGAATACTTTTCTTGGTACGGTAGTAGACTGTTAAAAGCTTTTGATTACTTTAAGGAGTTACACAACAGGGCTTGACATATCTTCATCTAAATATTTTATTCTATTTAGTTTTTCCAATATCTTCATCGCTTTGAATGCTGAGCGATCACTTTTGCACTCATCTTCATATTTATAATCATTAGCTGTCTCAACCAACCTTAGATATCTCTCTTCAAGATGTTTTCTGTATCTACGTAATTGATTAATTCTTGACATTTATAATTGGGTTAACACGGATTATAAATATACATAATTATTTGATTTACAAAAACATAAAAACCCACAAATAATAAAAAAGGGGAAAACCCTCTTTTATTATAATTAACAATCCTTATTCTGTAATTTATAAATCATATTTCTACTCTTAAAATCTTCAAAAAATATCATATACCTTCCAAAAATTATTTTTTATCTAAACTATCTCTATAAAACTTCTTCTATTTTATAGTAAACTACTGAATTCTACAAAGTCATATTCTGGGGAATATTCTATCACATGCCTTAATACAGACGCATGTCCATTACCTATAACTACTAAAATCCTATCTTCTTTTGTATGGTCTATCTTCTGAATATTTCTAAAAATTCGAAGATTACGGTTATACCACCAAATAGATAAAAAATCTGCACCTCTATTATTATCCAATTTAAAATCTCCAACCAAATAAGCACCGTAGTTATTTTTGTGCCCCTCAATAGAATTCATGTGTTTAAAATATTCTAGTAAATTCACTTTAGAAGGAATTTTAGCGTCCTCATCAAATGATTTTTGAACCATTTTACTATAAGGATCATCTGATTTAAAGTCATAATCTTTCGATAACTCTTTCATGAACTCAGGGTTTAATTTAGACAAATCATTACTTAATGTATTTGCATCTATAGAGTAAATAGTATCTAAATTAAAATCATTTGCTATACGCATCCCTAACTGATAATCTTCACCTCTTTCGTTTCTGTGCTCCCCTTTTTTATATTCTTTATATCTTTTATTCATATTCCAACTTGGTTTTGCTTCAATAGCTACTTTAGTTGGTTTAAACTTTTTGATATATTCTACTAATTCTGTTACTTCTGATTTTTTTGGTTCCCTTAGCACATCTATCTTATCATTTTCTTTTGTTTTAGTATAATCTAACCCTGGATAAGAAAAATGAAAGGTTCCAACCACCAACACTTTGGTTTTACTACTTGGATAATAAGATGCATAAGGCTTCAAAATTGTCTGGTCTTTATCTAATAGTTTTTTTTCTTTATTTTGACAAGAAAATTGTAACAATACCCCAAATAACAATACTAAATATTTTTTCATTCTTTTGTTTTTAAAATTCTACACAAGAATACATCGTTAATTCAGCCTATTAGTTTTTATTACACCAACTCCGATTTCTTTTACACAAGTAGTTTCTTTTAACAAAAAACTCATGTTAGTTTTACAAAAACATGCTTTTGTAATAACAAAACATTGATTTGTCCTATTTTTAATCTCTTAAAGAATATTCCACTTATTTTTGAATAATGAAGTTTTCAAAAGAATTAAAATACAACTTACTCATTATAGCCCTACTAATTTTATTAGATTTTGGTTGGAATTTTTTTACCTCATCTAACAGGTTACCTATAAATTACTCCCTCCTTTTTACACTAACATTTAGTATTAGTTTTTTTACGGTATATTTTCTTAACTACTACTATTTACTCCCTAGACTTTTTAATACGAAAAAGTATATACTATTTGGAGCTTCGGTTATTTTTATGGTTTTTGTTTTTGCAGGAATTCGTTTTTTACTAGAAGAAATTCTATCTCCCATATTATTCAATATTAATAATTACAACATTAACAATCAAAGTATAGTTTTTACTTATTTTTTCGATAGCTTCATTTTCAGCTTTAAAGCTTCTTTATATAGTACTCTGGTATATTTATTTTTTAGATATAGAGAAAACAAAAACAAACTTCATTTATTAGAAATAAAACATCAACAAGCACAATTAACCACTTTAAAATCTCAAATAAGCCCACATTTTTTATTTAATGTACTTAATGGTTTTTACATAGAATTATATGATGAACAACCAGAAACTGCTAACGACATTTTAAAACTCTCACATCTACTACGTTATGTTACTTATGAAACATCTGAAAATTTTGTTTTGTTAGAAAATGAAATACAGTTTCTTAATGACTATCTACACTTCTTTAAACGTAGATATGAAAGTAATCTTTATGTTAGTTTAACTATTCACGGAAATCCTAAAAGCCATAAAATACCATCGTTAATTTTAATCAATTTTATTGAAAATGTTTGTAAGCATGGAGTTATAAACAACCCGAATAAACCTGCCAATATAAACATAACTATTGATGATATTAGCTTGGTAGTTACCACTGAAAACCACACAAACACTTCTGAAAAATATATGGAAACTGGTATTGGAACCGAAAACATTCGAAAAAGATTAGAAGTTCTATATAATGACAATTTTTTACTAACTTTTCAGCAAAGTAATAATATTTTTAACGCATACCTACAATTTCCATTATGAGCAAACAACTAATTTGTATTATCATTGATGATGAACCGCCAGCTATTCGCTTGTTAGAAAAGTATGTAGATAAAGTTCCTTTTCTTTCAGTAAACAGTACTTACACAAATCCGTTAGAAGCCTTAATAGAAATAGAAAAAGGGACTATTGATCTAGTTTTTTTAGACATACAAATGCCTGAAATTACGGGCATACAATTATCTAAAATTATTAGCCGTAAAACTAATATTATTTTTACGACCGCTTATCCTCAATTTGCCCTAGAAAGCTACGATATTGCTGCTATTGATTATTTACTAAAGCCTTTTGATTTTGATCGCTTCTACAAAGCTGTTTTAAAAGTTCATAAAAAAATTACCAAGTCAAACCAAAAAATAAACCAGAATACTGAAAATGATTATTTCTTTCTAAAAACAGATGGAAAAAACAAGTTTTCAAAAGTTTTTTTAGATGATATTCTATTTATTGAAGGCTTAAAAAACTACGTTTCAGTTTACTTAAAAAATGAGCGAATTATTACTTACAGCACCTTAAAAAGCCTAGTAAGCAGTTTACCTGAAGATAATTTTATCCAAACACACAGGTCATACATTATTTCAATTAAGGCTATTGATAAAATTGAAAACGATTCATTATGGATACAAAAAAAAGAACTTCCTATTGGTAACACCTACAGAAAGTCCTTTTTTGAAAAAATTGCTAGTAAGCAGTTATAATTTATCTATTATCCTGTAACGCAAATACCTGACGTAATAATGCTGTATTACGTAATCCTACTTTATTACGTATACCTTTTTCTTCAACCGCAATCATAGTAAACACACCATCTAACGCTTCAGTTGTTACATAGTCTGTTAAGTCTGGATTCACTTTTTTAACAAACGGAATACTATTGTATTTCGTGATTAAGTTTGACCAAATTTTATCAGCTCCTACTTTCGAAAATGAGTTTTTAATAACTGGATTAAACTCAGCATATAACGCAGAAGTTGTTTTTCCTTCTAAATAAGAAGTTGCAGCATTATCTGCTCCTAATAATATATTCTTTGCATCATTAAATGTAATTTCTTTAACAGCATTTACAAAAATTGGAGTTGCTGTTTTTACAGCATCCTCAGCAGTTCTATTAATTGCTTTTAATCCTTCATCAGCTAAATTACCTAAACCTATCTTTCTCAAACCCTTGTCTACTGCTTGTAATTCCTCTGGTAATAAAATTTTTACCAAGTCATTTTTATAAAAACCATCTTTTGAAGTTAATTTAGTTACTTGATGCTGAATTCCGTTATCTAAAGCTTGACGCAAACCATTACCAATCTGTTCTTGTGTTAACACCCCTCCTTGTGGTAATTGATTTACTACTTTTTGTAATTCTGCACATCCCATAAAAGTAAGTGCAATAAAGAATACTGTAATTTTTTTCATGTCTACTTGTTTGATTTTATCTATTAGAAACAATAAACTAATTATTGTCACATTTATTTGAAACTATCGGTATTTTTATCATATCCATACGGACAGTGTTTACAACCACTTTTACAACAATATCCTCGTCGTAAATGATACGCTTCTTTAAAAACCCTATACCCTTGCTCATTAGTATAATACTCATCAGGAGTGGGTTTTAATATCTTATTTCTCATACTACAAATATCATAAAAAAATACGTTAAACAGACTTTATAGCTCTGCTTAACGTATTTGTATATCTTAAAAAATTTAAATCTTACTTTTTAGCGTTAGGTGGATACTCCGCCATAATCTCAGCCACAAATTCTTTAATACGAGCTTCCTTTCTTTCTACACTACTTGTACTCAAAGCTCCCGTTCCTATCCCTTGCCATACTAACTCTTTTTTGTCAGCATCTAACAAATCAATAAACAACGTACCTTCGGTATATTGAGAAACAGTTACTGGACTTGGTCCATAATACCATGGATAGTAAAATCCTCCATAGAAATTATCATTCACATTAATACGTTCACGAGACTTAGTAAACAAACTCACTAAAACATCTGGTGTAGCTGACTTTGTCATCCCTTTCGCCGTCAACTCTGCTTCAATAGCACGCATAATACGTTTTTTATCTAAATCAGAGATCGGAGCTTTGTCTATTCCTGTTTTATAAAATGCAAATGTTTTATACTGATTAAAATCAGTTTGAGTATCATAATCCGTTACTACTCTTACTGAACTACATGAAGTAATTAGTAAGGCTACAATTGGTAAAAAAAGTAATTTCAAATTTTTCATTTTCTTAGGGTTTACATGTTTTCTAATAACGCATCGTCCACTAAGTTTGGAAGTGTAACTTTCAGCTTCTTTTCAACTTCCATTGCACGTTTAATAGCAAAAACAGCTTCGTCATTTCGTGCCCAACTACGTCTTGCAATTCCGTTATTCACATCCCAGAAAAGCATTGATTTTAAGCGCCTTGATGCATCTTTAGAACCATCAAGAAGCATGCCAAATCCTCCATTAATCACTTCTCCCCAGCCTACTCCACCTCCATTGTGGATAGAAACCCAAGTAGCTCCTCTAAAACTATCTCCAATTACATTATGAATTGCCATATCTGCTGTAAAGCGTGAACCATCATAAATATTAGAAGTTTCACGGTAAGGTGAATCGGTTCCTGAAACATCGTGGTGATCACGACCTAAAACTACTGGACCAATTTTTCCTTTCTTAATTGCTTTGTTAAACGCTTCTGCTATTTTCATACGTCCTTCAGCATCTGCGTATAAAATACGTGCTTGCGAACCTACTACTAATTTATTTTCTTGTGCTCCTTTTATCCACTGAATGTTATCTGCCATTTGTTGTTGGATTTCTTCTGGAGATTTTTTCATAATTTTCTCCAATACCTTACAAGCAATCGCATCCGTTTTGGCTAAATCTTCTGGTTTTCCTGAAGTACATACCCAACGGAAAGGACCAAAACCATAATCAAAACACATAGGCCCCATAATATCTTGTACATAACTAGGGTACTTGAACTCTCTTCCCAACGTCGGATTTGGATTCATTACATCCGCACCTGCTCTACTTGCTTCTAATAAAAAGGCATTCCCGTAATCAAAGAAATAAGTTCCTTTTTCTGTATGCTTATTAATCGCTTTTGCGTGACGACGTAACGTTTCTTGCACCTTTTCTTTAAACAACTCAGGATTATTCGCCATCATCTCATTTGATTCTTCAAACGACATATCTACAGGATAATATCCTCCTGCCCATGGATTGTGCAACGATGTTTGATCTGAACCTAAATCGATATACACATCTTCTTCAGCAAACTTCTCCCAAACATCAACCACATTTCCTAAGTAAGCCAACGAAACAACTTCTTTATTTTCTTTTGCTTTACGAACACGTGCTACTAATTCATCTAAATCGGTGATTTTTTCATCAATCCAACCTTGATCTAAACGAACCTGAGTTATTTTTGGATTTACCTCAGCACAAACTGTAATACAACCTGCAATGTTTCCAGCTTTTGGTTGCGCACCACTCATTCCTCCTAAACCAGCAGTAACAAATAAATTACCTTTTGGTGATTTTCCTATCTTTCTAAATCCGTTTAACACAGTAATTGTTGTTCCATGCACAATTCCTTGCGGACCAATATACATGTAACTTCCTGCAGTCATTTGCCCATATTGAGTTACACCTAAAGCATTAAACTTTTCCCAATCATCTGGTTTAGAATAATTAGGAATCATCATTCCGTTCGTCACCACTACCCTTGGCGCATCTTTATGTGATGGGAATAATCCCATTGGGTGTCCTGAATACATTACCAAAGTTTGTTTATTGGTCATTTCAGATAAGTACTTCATGGTTAATAAATACTGTGCCCAATTAGAAAATACTGCTCCATTACCACCATAAGTAATTAATTCGTGAGGATGCTGTGCTACTGCATAATCCAAATTATTTTGAATCATTACCATAATCGCTTTTGCTTGCTCTGATTTCCCTGGATACTCTTCAATAGGACGCGCGTACATCTTATAATCAGGACGGAAACGATACATATAAATTCGTCCGTACCTCTCTAATTCTTCAGCAAATTCTGGTAATAAAGCTGAATGATGTTTTTTATCAAAATAACGCAATGCATTACGTAAAGCCAACTTCTTCTCTTCATCAGTTAAAATTTCTTTACGTTTTGGTGCATGATTTATGGTGGTGTCATACTCCTTTTTTGGAGGTAATGTAGTAGGTATTCCTTGTTTTATTTGTTCTTTAAAAGTCATTTTATACGGTTTATAGTTTCCAATTAAAAAATGAAAACTTATTAATTTTAAATCTGTTTATAATCGTAAAAATGAAGAAACTATGGATAACGGATATCTGCTCTGTGATACTGAGCTTCAATCCTCTTTTTATATTTTAGAGTTAAAAAATCCATTTCTTTGAAGTTTGCACAAATATAAGTCTATACAGTTAAAAACAGCATCTTTAAAAAGTATAAATTTTTCTTCTTCTTGTATTTTTACTCTTGTCCTAACAATAAATTGTACCTTTGGTAAGTTTATTGCATGAACAAGTTTATGATATTTATTTCAAAACATATAATACCAAAAGGATTTTCTGGAATGACATTATACCCTTTTATATTCTTAAAAAGAGAAGATTTAAAAGGTGATCCTGTTTTAATAAATCATGAAAAAATACACTTAAAACAGCAATTAGAGTTACTAATTGTCTTCTTTTATCTTTTCTATTTTTTAGAATGGCTTATTAAGCTATTAATTTATCGAAAAACATCATTAGCTTATAAAAACCTAAGTTTTGAACGAGAGGCCTATCAAAATGAACATAATTTAGAATATATCTCTACTCGAAAGAGATGGGCATTCCTTTCTTATTTATAATTGTTAAAACATCCGTCTATTTTTTAAGATTTCCGTAAATTGCGTACCCGAAAATTAAGACAATTTACGAATGGAACAAATAACTCCCTATAAACCTAAACACAAAGTACGAATTGTAACTGCGGCTTCTTTATTTGATGGACACGACGCTGCCATTAATATTATGCGCCGAATTATTCAATCTACTGGGGTTGAAGTAATTCACTTAGGACATGATAGAAGCGTTGAAGAAGTAGTAAACTGTGCTATTCAAGAAGACGCAAATGCAATTGCTATGACTTCGTACCAAGGTGGACACAACGAGTACTTTAAGTACATGTACGATTTATTGCAAGAAAAAGGAGCTGGACATATTAAAATATTCGGAGGTGGTGGCGGAGTAATTCTACCAGAGGAAATCAAAGAATTGATGGACTATGGAATTACTCGTATTTACTCTCCTGATGATGGTCGTGAATTGGGATTACAAGGAATGATTAATGATTTAGTTCAACAATCAGACTTTGCCATTGGAGATGCATTAAATGGAGAAGTAGATAAATTAGCCGATAAAGAAGTTGGCAGTATTGCTCGTGTAATTTCTGCTGCGGAGAACTTCCCCGAAGTTGCTAAAGAAGCTTTAGAAACCATTCATAAAAAAAATAAAAACTCCAAAACTCCAGTATTAGGTATCACGGGTACGGGTGGTGCTGGTAAATCGAGTTTAGTTGACGAATTAGTTCGTCGTTTCTTAATTGATTTTCCAAACAAAACTATCGGATTAATTTCTGTTGATCCATCAAAAAGAAAAACAGGTGGAGCTTTGCTAGGAGACCGTATTCGTATGAATGCTATCAACAATGAACGTGTATATATGCGTTCATTAGCTACACGTCAATCTAACTTAGCCTTATCTAAATACGTAAACGAAGCGGTAGAAGTTTTAAAAGCTGCCGAATTTGACTTAATCATTTTAGAGACTTCTGGTATTGGACAATCAGATACAGAGATTATCGAACATTCTGATACTTCTTTGTATGTAATGACTCCTGAATTTGGTGCTGCAACACAGTTAGAAAAAATCGACATGCTTGATTTTGCTGATTTAGTAGCCATCAATAAATTTGATAAAAGAGGAGCTTTAGATGCTTTACGAGATGTAAAAAAACAATACATGCGTAACAACAATTTATGGGATGTTCACATGGATGATATGCCTGTATTTGGAACAATTGCATCTCAATTCAATGATCCGGGAATGAATTCGTTGTACAAAGCGATTATGGATAAATTGGTTGAAAAGGCGGGAGCTGATTTACAGTCTACTTTTGAAATTACGAAAGAAATGTCAGAAAAGATATTTGTAATTCCACCTAGTAGAACACGTTATTTATCTGAAATTTCAGAAAACAACCGCGCTTACGACAAAAAAGTTGATGAGCAAGAAAAAGTAGCTCAGAAATTATATGGAATCTATCAAACCATCTTATCTGTCATTCCGAACGAAGTAATGGAATCTTTCCTTACCAAAAACGGAATTGACCAAGATGAAATTCAGAAACAAGTTCAGGAGGAAGAGCAACCATTTATAAAATTATTATTTGCTCAATTCGATAAAGTAAAACTAAATCTTGACCCACATAACTGGGAGATCATTTTAAACTGGCAAGAAAAAGTAAAAAAATACAAAGATCCTATTTACTCGTTTAAAGTACGTGATAAGGAAATTAAAATAGAAACGCATACAGAGTCACTTTCGCACACACAAATTCCGAAAGTAGCGTTACCAAAATACCAAGCTTGGGGAGATTTATTACGTTGGAATTTACAAGAAAATGTTCCAGGAGAATTCCCATATGCATCAGGATTATATCCATTTAAACGTACTGGGGAAGATCCAACACGTATGTTTGCTGGTGAAGGTGGACCTGAACGTACCAACCGTCGTTTCCATTATGTAAGTTTAGGTATGCCTGCAAAGCGTTTATCTACAGCATTTGACTCAGTTACGTTATATGGAAACGATCCAGGACACAGACCTGATATTTACGGTAAAATTGGAAATGCAGGAGTATCTATTTGTTGTTTAGACGATGCTAAAAAATTATACTCTGGTTTCGATTTAAGTCATGCTATGACTTCGGTTTCTATGACCATTAATGGTCCTGCTCCTATGTTATTAGGATTCTTTATGAATGCAGCTATTGATCAGAACTGTGAGAAATACATCAAAGAGCATAAACTAGAGAAAAAGGTTGAAACAAAACTTAAAGAATTATATGACGATAAAGGTATAGAACGTCCTAAATATAATGGAGAACTTCCTGAAGGTAATAACGGATTAGGATTACTACTTTTAGGCGTTACAGGTGATCAAATTTTACCTGCGGATGTATACGCTGAAATTAAAGCAAACACTTTAGCACAAGTACGTGGTACGGTTCAAGCAGATATTTTAAAAGAAGACCAAGCACAGAATACTTGTATTTTCTCTACGGAATTTGCATTACGTTTAATGGGTGATGTACAAGAATATTTTATTGAGAAAAATGTTCGTAATTTCTACTCAGTATCTATCTCAGGGTATCATATTGCAGAAGCTGGTGCGAATCCAATTACACAGTTAGCCTTAACCTTAGCGAATGGATTCACTTACGTAGAATACTACTTATCAAGAGGAATGGATATCAATAAGTTTGGACCAAACTTATCATTCTTCTTCTCTAATGGTATTGATCCTGAATATGCCGTGATTGGTCGTGTGGCACGTAAAATATGGGCAAAAGCTTTAAAACATAAATACGGAGCGAACCCTAGAGCTCAAATGCTAAAATATCATATTCAAACTTCTGGACGTTCATTACACGCTCAAGAAATTGATTTTAATGATATTCGTACAACACTACAAGCGTTATATGCGATTTACGACAACTGTAACTCGTTACATACAAATGCTTATGATGAGGCAATTACAACGCCTACAGAAGAATCTGTACGTCGTGCGATGGCAATTCAGTTAATCATCAATAAAGAATTAGGATTGGCTAAAAACGAAAATCCAATTCAAGGTTCATTTATTATTGAAGAATTGACCGATTTAGTAGAGGAAGCTGTGTTAACTGAGTTTGACAGAATTACGGAACGTGGTGGTGTATTAGGTGCTATGGAAACAATGTACCAACGTTCTAAAATTCAAGAAGAGAGCTTATACTACGAAACCTTAAAACACACAGGTGAGTTCCCAATTATTGGGGTAAACACCTTCTTAAGTTCTAAAGGTTCTCCAACGGTTACTCCACAAGAGGTGATTCGTGCTACCGAAGAGGAAAAACAATTCCAAATCAAAACCAAAGAGAGTCTTAATGAGGCTAACAAAGAAAAAGTAGCTCAAGAATTAGCTATCATTCAAGAAGCAGCCATTCAAAATGAGAATATTTTTGAAAAATTAATGGATGCTACTAAAGTTTGTTCGTTAGGTCAGATTACTTCTGCTTTATTTGAAGTTGGTGGTCAATACAGACGAAACATGTAAAAGGCAATGCCTTTAAATAAATATTTAAAGCCTCACTTAAATTTAAGTGAGGCTTTTTATACTTTTAAATACCTTCTTTATTAAAGAGTTTCTATTCCTTAAACTTTTGTTTTAAAATAATAAAATGTTAAATAAAAAAATTACACGCAACCTTTCACTTTCTATAGCGTCTAGTCAATAATAATTTGATACAACTCCATTAATTCTATGAAAAAAACCTTTTTAATAACTACTCTTTTCTCTTTACTATTTGCTTGCAGTAACGAAACTAAAATTGATTTACCAGAAAATCCAGAACCTCCTTTAGATAACTTAGAAGTCTACACCTTACCCGTAGTCGTACACATAATACATGGCGGAGAAAGTATAGGCGAAGGCTTTAACCTAGCTACCGAACGTATTAAAGAACAAATTCAATCTTTAAATCACGACTTTAGAAGAGTAGCAGGCACTTTAGGAGAAAACAATTCCCCGCTTAGTAGTGACTCTTTTATTCAATTTAAACTTGCAGAAATAGACCCTAACGGAAACCCAACTAACGGAATTAACCATATTAATTATTACGACAACACTCCTGTAAGAGGTGATAAAGACAGATTTGATTGGCTTCCTGAGTTTGAATATTGGAACCCTAATAAATATATCAACATTTGGGTATATGGCGGGTATGCCCCTAATACATTTGCTGGCGCAGCTTCTTTTCCTACCACTAACTTACCTGGAATAGAAGATGAGTTAAAAACCATAGGTGATGGTATTCTAATTAACGTTCATCACTTTGGAAAATCCGATGTTTCTGGAGGTCTCAATCTTGGTAAAACATTAACCCACGAAATGGGACATTTCTTAGGTTTATTACATATTTGGGGAGCTGCTCTTGAAGGAAAACCTTGTTCTGACCATGACGATTTTATTGAAGACACACCACCTGTAAGTAGTTCTATTGATGGTTGTGATGGGACAATTCCTAAAGCCTGTGACGGACAACCTGCTCCTGTAAACAACTATATGAATCTTACTGATGATAGATGTATGAATGTATTTACCAAAGGACAAATTAAACGAATGAGATATGTACTTGAACATGCAGAAAGAAGAAAAACACTAATTACTTCTGATGTGATTAGCAGATAACCCATAAAAATAGTATTTTCTATTACCTCATTGTCAAAATCCATCCTTACAATTAATTTTGTAAGGTTTTTTATTTTCAAAAAAAATGAAACTTTCTTGTAATAATTTTACTTTTCAGAATACCTATCAAGAAAACCAAATTTTGAGTAACGATTTTTATATAACATCCATTTTACCACATGCTGGTATTATTATTAAAATATGTAGAGCTTATACGGACTCTCAAGAAGATTTTGAAGACTTTTATCAAGAGGCTTGTTTACAAATATGGAAAAGTAGAGATGCTTTTCAGAATAAGTCAAAATGGTCTACTTGGATTTACAGAATTACGCTAAATGTTTGTTTAACCTTAGCGAAGAGAAATGCTAAAAAAGAATATTCTTTAGAGAAAACTCCCAATTTATCTGAGGATAATAAAGCTTTTCAAAACGAAGATTTAAACTTGTTATACGATGCCATTAAAAAATTATCTGAAGTCGACAGAGCGATAATTTTACTGCATTTAGAAGAAAATCCTTACAAAGAAATTGCTGCGATTATTGGAACTAGCGCTAACAATATTGCAGTACGTATTAACAGAATTAAAAAACAATTAAAAATAGTATTAGATGGAAAAATCAATTGAAAAAAGATGGAATGAAGCTTTTATAAATGAACAATCATTAATAGCTCCAAAAATCAACGATATATACAACCAGAAATCTAAATCGGTCATTAATAAAATCCAAAGAACCTATGAATTTGACAATAAAGGATTACTTCCTATGGCAGGAATTGTAGTTATTGGTGGGATTCTTTTATCTGAAACTATTATTGGGGCATACGGTGCTTTTTTAATCTTAAGTTTATACTTTTTTAATACGAGGTTATTAAAAAGATTTAAGACGATTGATGTTAAATCTGACAACTTAACATATTTAAAAAATTATAGAAGTGTAATTAACTCGGTATCTAAAGCCACAAAAAAGTTATTTGTTTTTGCAATTCCACTAGCTATTGTATCAATTTTTGCTCTGGCTTACGGTGTGAAAGAGAAAAGTTTTTTATCTAACTATATTTCCAGCGACTCTTCATTCTTACATATTATAGGAGTTGGACTCATCGTAGCAATTGTGACTGGAGTTATTGGTTTCGTAGTGTATAATATCTCAACTAGAATTTTATATCATAGTCTTATATCAAAACTAGACGATATTATTAAAGAAATGGAAGAATTAAAAACTTCTTAATTAATCATAAACCAGAATTGTTCTTTTATAATTCTGGTTTATTTTTTTGTTCTGGTTCGTTTACGAAGTTTAAAAATCCGATCATCGTAATAGGCTTTTAGTTCGTCAACAAATGACATCGGATTTTTATAAGTTGTTAAAACTTTGTAAGTATAACTATCTAACAAATCCGTTAATTGTTTTTCTAAACGTTCTACCTGATTTATTAAATACGTAGTATTGCTAGTTACTTTCTTAACTATTGTTATATCTTTATTAAAATTCAACGCTGTATTACCTCCAAAAATATGTGCATGAAAAGCCTCTAACTCTTCCAAGCTTCCGTTTTGATATATTTCAATCAGCTTTGTTGTTGTTTCTAATGCTTTTTGTTGCTCATTTTCTTGCATCGAAAATTTATCAGGATGCACATACAACATTGCTTCTTTATACAACCTCTTCTTCTCTTTTTGATTGACTTTCTCTACTTCTTCTTTTTTCGAAACAGATACAATACCTGTAGGTTCTTTGTAATTTTTACCTTTTCGCTTTTGTGCTAACCTTTTTTCCTTTTTAGCTTTCTTTTGTGCTTTATATAAGATGGTTAGCTCTCGTTCTTCTATTAACAAATCAGCAATTGAATTTCGTAACGATTGTTCAAAAGGAAGCAGCTTGGTTTTAATTGCTTCAATCTTACCTTTTAACGCTTTGATTTTCTCTTCTAAGTTTAAAATAGCGTCTGAATTAGCATCAATAGGAAAATGGTTCTCGTTCATAATACACTATCCTTTCCTTTGTAAAATGGTCAATCCTACTCGTATTTTTTCATACGGAACTTTCTCTCCTAAAAACTCAAAATAAGGTTTTAAAGCTGTCTCATTTTTCAATACTTTTTTTGCATTAGCTACCAAAGCTAAAGTATCTGCCTCTATAAACTCATCCAAACTCACATCTTTTCCTTCTAGGTATAACTTAGATAAATGAGAAAAAATAGTGGTAGGTTTTAACCCTCGGCTCTCTGCTATTTCTTCAACCGTAAATCCTTCTTTATATAACTTAAACGTTTCTAAAGTGGTATCTTTTTAAGTTTTCTTCTTTTCGTTTAAAAAAGTTTTGATTTCTTCCATAAACTCAGCTCCATACACTTCTAATTTTCGCTGTCCCACTCCACTTATTGCTAGAAATTCTTCGTCAGATTGTGGTCTTTCATTCTCTATTTCTTTAAGTGTAGCATCATTAAAAACTAAATATGCTGCAATATCTTCTTCTTGGGCAATACGATAACGCAGTTTTCTCAAACGCTCAAATAACGTGTCTTTAACTGCTTTTTTCTTTTTCTCTTTTGTTACCGTTTTTACTTCCTTTGTAAACGCTACTGGAGTTGTTAATTGTACTTTTTCTCCTTCAAAAAGCACTTTATTCGAAAACTCGGTAAGCTGTAAACTGTTGTTTAAATGAAAAGCTATTTGACAATATCCTTGATTAGTTAACTGAATTAAATAATGTTGCCAATCTCTCCAAGAAATATCGTTACCAACACCATAAGTTTTTAGCTTATCATAGTTTCTATCTAAAACCGTGGCATTTTTTGCTCCTCTTAACACATCAATCACCGTTCCCATAGCTTCTTTTCCTTGCAATCGATAAATAGCTGAGAGTCCTTTTTGCGCAATAACAGTTCCATCAAAAAATTGGGGTGGATTCTTACACACATCGCAATTTCCACAGTTTTCTTCAATCAGTTCTCCAAAATAACTGAGTAATATTTTTCTTCGGCAAACGGTGGCTTCAGCAAATTGCTTCATACGTTCTAATTTTGCCTCTTGAACTTCCTTATTTCCGGTATTCTCTATAAACTGACGTAGTTGAATAACATCTGCATAACTATGAAATAATAAAGCCTTTGCAGGTAATCCATCACGACCAGAACGTCCAATTTCTTGATAATAGCCTTCAATGTTTTTAGGCATGTTATAGTGTATTACCCAACGAACGTTCGATTTGTCAATTCCCATTCCAAATGCAATAGTCGCGCAAATTACTTCACAATCATCTTTAATAAAAGCCTCTTGAGTTTTAGCTCTTTCTTCAAAAGATAATCCTGCGTGATATGCCTTTGCATCAATATTGTTTTGTTGCAGTTTACTAGCTAATTGTTCTGTAGCCTTTCTACTTAAACAATAAATAATTCCCGCTTCATTAGGCCTTCTTTGAATAAACTTAATAATTTGTTGTACTCTATCATTTGCAGGACGCACTTCTAAAGCAATATTTTCTCTGTTAAAAGAACTTATAAATTGTGTAGCATTAGGTATTGTTAGTTGTTCTAAAATATCTTGTTGCGTTGCTTTGTCAGCCGTAGCCGTTAACGCTACAATAGGAACATCTGGTAACGATTTTTTCAAAAATGCTAGTTGTTTATAAGAAGGACGAAAATCGTGCCCCCATGCAGAAATACAGTGCGCCTCATCAACCGCTATGCAACTTATATAAGATTGGTTCAATACATTTTGAAGCAATGATAAACTTTCAGGAGCAACATATAATAGTTTTATACTTTTTGAAGCTATCGCATCAAATACTTGTTGCTGCTCTTCAGTTGATTGACTACTGTTAAAAAAAGTTGCAGAAATTCCGTTTGCTTTTAAGCTATCTACTTGATCTTTCATCAAAGCAATTAATGGAGAAATCACCAACGTAACGCCTTCAAAAAACAAGGCTGGTAATTGATAACAAATAGATTTTCCTCCACCTGTTGGCATAATAACCAAGGTATCTTTTTTTGCTACTATATTTTCAATAATAGCTTGTTGCTCTAAACGAAAACTATCGTATCCAAAATTTACCTTTAATTTTTCTAACAATTCTTGTTCTGTAATCTGCATCATTTGGCAAAAATAGGAATAAAAAAAGCGCAGAGTTTAAACTCTACGCTTGATCTTATTTTTAGTTCTTACTACTTAATATCTTGTAACAGCACCTCCACTGCTTTTTTTAACTGAGCATCTTCTCCTCTATCCTTCCATCCTGGTGCATTTTTCACTAAGTAATCTGGTACTGCCGGTGCTTCGTTCTCCATGTTCTCTCCTGTTTTCTTTACAAACCATGCTCTAAAAGGCATACGAATCATTCCGTTAGCTAATCGTTTACCTCCTGTAGATACAACAGCTCCAAAAGTTGGCTGACCAACTAACTTCCCTAACCCTAAGCTCTTGAAGGCATGTGAGAAAATTTCAGCATTTGAATAACTATTTTCATTACATAATGCTACCACTGGTTTTGTGTTTACCGATAAAATAGCACGCTCATTAAACGGATAGTTATCTGCAAATTTTTGATGATTTTTTAAACTCTTTGCTGCTCCTCTTGGAATTGTATATGCATGTTGATCTACATTTAACACTGCCATTAATCTATCAGTAGTCCATCCACCACCATTGTAACGAACATCAATTACGATTCCTTTTTTACCATAACCACTTGCTTTTAGTTCACGTTCAAAACGCTCGAAACTTGGCATGTTCATTCCTTGAATATGAATATACCCTAACTGACCGTTAGAATATTCATCTACCAATTTCTTTCTAGAGTTTACCCATTCCTCATATTGTAAACTTCTTAACGACCTTTCTGGGCGTAATACTACCTCTTTACCGTTACCTAAACTCAACAAAATCTCCTTAGTTTGAGTATTCTTTAGTAAACTATAAAAATTCGTATTCTTTTTAATTTCTTGTCCGTTAACAGCAGTAATAATATCCCCCACTTTTAACTTACTCGTTGATTTATCTGCTACTGAATTTGGTAACACATAAGAAACCTTTACACCTTTTTTAGTGTTCTCTACTTCTAAACCTAATACTCCAACTTTATCACTTGTACTTCTTGGCGCACTTCCACGGTATCCCATATGACTAGCATTCAACTGTCCTAACAACAAATTAAACATATAGGTATAATCTTCGTGTGTGGTTGCTGACAATACCCAAGGCTTGTACTTCTTTACTAAAGCATTCCAATTGTACCCGTGAAATTCTGGATCGTAAAAACCAGCTGTTAATGCACGAATTCCTTCTTCAAAAACTTGTTGATATACTTTCTCTCTATTGGTAGTATAAGTTGCACTGTGTGGTAACTTCGTTACTTTATCTGATTTTGTATTTAATTCAGCTAATTTTCCTCTTGAAGTAAAATAAATTTTCCCTTTGTTTTCAGTGAAGTTTCGTGCGTTAGTAACTCCTTTTACTAATTTTGGTTTGCTACCGTCCCATTTAACTTTATATGTACTTCTTTTTTCTGTAGCAGGGTTGGTTGCTGAAAAATAAATGAAATCACTATCTGCACTAAACACAGGACTATACTCATCATCTTGTAAAGAAGTAACCTGTACTAAACGGTCGTAAATTTTATCTTCATCTATTTTTACAACTACCTTTTTCTTCTTTTTTTTGCCTTTTTTTGCGTCTTTATCTTTAGAAGGCTCTTCTTTCTTCTCAGGATAATAAGCTCCTTCTTCGTGATCTAGTTTTGACTTTTCCCAATCTGATTTTTCCAACCAAACCATCCAAACATCGTAATTGATTCCGCTTCTGTTTGATAAAAATGCTAACTTTTTTCCGTCAGCACTCCAAACTGGATTACGGTCACTTCTAGGATGCATAGACACATTCATTTTAGTAGAAGGATTCTCTACAGATTGAATAAAAATTTCGCTATCAAAATTTAAGTCTTCTTGAGAATAGGCTATGTATTTACTATCTGGACTCCATGAAACTCCTTCAGCAGCTGCCCAAGAATTAGAGTATTCTTTAGCATTTGTTATTTTTCCTTTTTTAATATCAGCAATCATTAAAATTCCTCTTCCTACCTGATAAGCTATCTTCTTTCCATCAGGAGAAACTAAGGAATATTCAATATCTTCTTTGCTATTTGTTAGTTTAGAAACTTTTGTTTTTAAACTACGGTGCAACCCCACCAAAGTATCTGTAGAAACTGCACTGTACAATTGATAAACTCCGTCTCTATCTGAAGAAAAAACAACTGTTTTATCGTCTAACCACTGTGGATTAATATCTCTATACGGATGCTTACTCACATTGTTTGAGCGCTTCTTTTCTTTATTATTCTCCTTTACAAAGATTTCTCCATTAATTTCTAGTGCTACGTTTTTTCCGTTAGGTGAAACTGCATAATTACCAATGTCTCCTGAAACTGTTTTAGTTTCTTCTTCTTCAAAACGATTATCTGAAACAATATCTAAGTTAATTTTTTGAGTTTTTCCATTTTCTAACTTGAAAGTATCTGCTCCACTAGTATATACAATCGTTCCATTATTACTTACTGAAAACGTTTGTACACCGTCTTTTGTTTGATTTGTTAATTGAGTAGCTGTACCATTGGCGGTTCCATTTGCAGAAATTGCTTGTTTATAAATATTATAACGTCCACTTTTTGCTCCGATATAATATAAATTCCCCGCTGCATCCCAAACAGGAGAGTGATCATTCTTGTTGCTCGTCGTTATTTGATGATACTCACTTGTTCCAGTATTATAAACCCAAATATCACGCTGCGCAGAACCTGAATAATCTTCACGTGCAATACGACATGCCCCTTTGGTAAAAGCGATTAATTTTCCGTTAGGAGATACCGAGGCCATTTCACCATAAGCAGTTAATAATCGACGAGGTGTTTCTCCCTTTTCATTAACTACATACATTTGTTTATCCCACTCTGGACCTCTTAACACACGACCAGTCGTAAAAACAATATCTCCTTCTTTTGTCCAATCTGTAGGAATATTGGCTGTAGGGTAGTATGTTAACTGTTTAGGAACTCCTCCTTTTATAGAAGTTACAAATACATTATCATTTCCTTTTCTATTGGATGAAAATGCAATTTCAGTTCCATCTGTGCTCCAAACAGGGTTACTTTCGTAACCTTTATGAATGGTCAATCTTTTTGTTTGCTGATTGTTAAAGTTATATAGCCAAATATCGCCATAATAACTAAATGCCATTTGAGAAGCATCAGGGCTTATCATAGGCTTACGAATTAACGTATGCTGTGCAAATAAAAGATTACTTGCTAATAAGGCCACCCCTAAGAATATCTTTTTAGTCATGTTATTTGATTTTAAATCACCAAATTACTTTATTATGACTAAAATTCTCTTAAAATTAGGAATATATTAACAGTTCTTAACAGTTCTCACAAAATTACTTATCTCTTCAATCCCATTTTTTTCTAATTCTTTAATAAAAGCTGAACCTATAATAGCTCCATTCATGTACTCGCAAGCTGTAGTAAAAGTTTTGTTATCTGAAATACCAAAACCAACAATTAACTTACTTTGCAAATTCATCGCTTGAATTCTTTTAAAGTAATTTATTTGTGCTGATGAAACTTCACCTTTGGCTCCCGTAAT
Source organism: Tenacibaculum sp. Mcav3-52 (assembly GCF_022347665.1). Classification (NCBI taxonomy): domain Bacteria; kingdom Pseudomonadati; phylum Bacteroidota; class Flavobacteriia; order Flavobacteriales; family Flavobacteriaceae; genus Tenacibaculum; species Tenacibaculum sp. Mcav3-52. The sequence continues at coordinate 449,416 of NZ_JAKRGE010000002.1, forward strand.
AGATGCCGAAGCAACTACATAAATAAAAGCATTTGTTAAAGAGTCTATCTTACGAATGCGTTCTTCAGACGTATGTGGTGTAATTAAAAATACATTTGTAATTCCGTATTTTTCAAACAACTGTTGATAATGGTTCTCGTATTCAACCATAGGTAAGTCGGGAATAATTACAGTATCTATTCCGCAATCTCTTACTTCTTTACAGAACCTATCTTCCCCGTATTTAATAATCTGATTCAAGTATCCCATCACTACTAATGGCGTTTTATTCGTTTCTTTTATAGAAGACAACTGTTCAAAAACCACGTCGAGATTCATACCGTTTCTCAACGCTACATCACTACTATGCTGAATAGTTGGTCCATCTGCAAGTGGGTCAGAATATGGTAAACCTACTTCTATAAAATCTACTCCACTATTACTTAACTTAGCAATAACTTTTGTAGTATCTTCTAGTTTTGGAAAACCTGCGGTAAAAAAAATTGATAATAAATTGTTTTCCTTTTTATTGAATATATGTTGAATTGAGTTCATTTTCTATGGTTTTGTCAGTTCGAGTGATTTTCGACTTTAGGAGAAAATCGTATCGAGAACTTATTACATCTCGATACAAATTTATTCGTTCCTCTCAAATTCACTCGATGTGACATTCTTTTTAACTATTAGCTTAAATGTTTTATATACGTTTCTAAATCTTTATCACCTCTACCTGATAAATTCACCACAATCACCTGATCTTTTTGTAAATACATTTTTGGTAATACTGCTAATGCGTGTGCACTTTCTAATGCCGGAATAATTCCTTCTATTTTTGTTAGTTCGTAAGCAGCATCTAGTGCTTCTTTATCCGTAGCATTCATAAATGTTGCTCGTTTTGTTTCATGTAAATAAGCATGTAACGGTCCCACTCCTGGATAATCTAATCCTGCAGAAATAGAATATGGTTCTACAATTTGTCCGTATTCATCTTGCATTAAAATGGTTTTACTCCCATGAATAACTCCTACTTCTCCTAATTGTGACGTTGCTGCACTTTCTCCAGAACTCACTCCTAATCCTGCCGCTTCAACTGCGATTAGTTCTACTTCTTTATCTTCTAAATAATGATAAAAAGCACCTGCTGCATTACTTCCTCCACCTACACAAGCTATAATAATATCAGGATTTTCTTTCCCTGTTTGTTCTTTCAATTGCACTTTCATTTCTTCTGAAATCACTGCTTGCAATCGCGCTACCATATCTGGATACGGATGCGGACCTACCACAGAGCCTATTAAATAATAGGTATCTGGGTGTTGAATCCAATAACGGATGGCTTCATTCGTAGCATCTTTCAAGGTTTTGCTTCCACTAGTTGCTGGTATTACTTTAGCCCCCAACATTTTCATACGGGCTACATTCGGCGCTTGACGTTGAATATCAGTTTCTCCCATGAAAACAACGCATTCTAATCCCATTAAGGCACATACTGTAGCTGTAGCCACTCCATGTTGCCCTGCACCTGTTTCTGCTAAAATTTTAGTTTTTCCTAAATGTTTTGCGATTAGAATTTGACCAATGGTATTGTTTACTTTATGCGCCCCTGTATGATTTAAATCTTCTCTTTTTAAATAAATAGTTGCTCCATACTTTTCTGATAACCTTTTTGCTAAATACAGAGGACTTGGACGACCAACATAGTGTTTTAATAAATCTTTATATTCCTCTTGAAATTCTTCAGATTCTATAATTTTTATATAATTATCTTCTAATTCTTTTACGTTTGGGTATAACAATTCTGGTATAAATGCTCCTCCAAATTGTCCGTAATATCCGTTATTGTCTGGTTGAAATTTCATATAATTTGTTTTAGCTGTTAGCCGTTAGCTTTTTAAACTTTTTTATTTTTTCTACTGATTTTATTCCTGGCTTGATTTCAAACTTGCTATTCACATCAATGGCAAAGCAGTATTGTGATTCTTTTCTTTTAAGAAAGGATTGTAATTCTCCTACTTCTTCTAAGCCTATTCCTCCGCTTAAAAAGTAAGGTTTGGTTGAGTTATAGTTTTGTAAAATTTGCCAATTAAATGTTACTCCGTTTCCTCCGCGCTCTTTACCTTTGGTATCAAACAAAAAATAATCTATTACCTCTTCATAAGGTTTTAATATCTCAAAATTAAATTTGTCTTTGATTCCAAACACCTTAATAATTTCTAGTTTTGGTAAATGTTCCTTTAATTTTTGAATATATTCAACAGGTTCATCTCCATGCAACTGAACCGAATCCAGCTGATATTCTTCAACTAAAGAAACTACAATCTCCAAATACTCATTTACAAAAACACCTACTTTTTTGATTCCTTTAGGTAGTTTCGGAATGATGCCTTCAAAATTTCTTGATGATTTTTCATAGAAAATAAACCCTAAATAATCAGGTTGTAATTCAGCTACTTGCTGAATATTTTCTATAAACTTCATTCCACAAACTTTTAGTTTCATATTATTTATATTTCGTCACTTCGAGTAATTTTCGACTTTGTGAGAAAATTGTATCGAGAAGTACTTGTTCTCGATACTAATTTATTCGTTCCTCATAAATTCACTCGAACTGACATTATCTAATTTGATCGATAAACTCTTGACATGCTTGACCTGGATTTTCTGTTTTCATAAAGTTTTCCCCTATTAAAAAACCATGAAAACCATGTTCTTTTAATCCTGTTATAATCCTTGGATCTGAAATTCCACTTTCTGAAACTTTTACAACTGTATCTGGAATTTGACTTGCTAAATTTATTGAATGTTCTAAATCAACTTCAAACGTCTTTAAGTTTCTGTTGTTAATTCCTATAATTTTATTATCCAGATCTCCAATTTTATCTAAATCTTCTTGGGTATGGATTTCATATAAGACTTCTAATCCTAAATCTGTTGCTAACTGACCGTAATTCTTCAATTGTTCAGCTGTCAAACAAGTAGCTATTAACAACACCACATCAGCACCAATTGCTTTAGCTTCTACTATTTGAAACCCATCAACAATAAAATCTTTTCTTAAAATGGGTTTTTGTTGATTAATTACTCGTGCTTCCATCAAATCTGCCATGGTACCTCCAAAAAAAGAAGTATCGGTTAAGATTGATTGTGCTGCTACATTAGCATCTAAATATCCATTCGTTACTTCAGTAATCGTTGCTTTGTCATTGATAATTCCTTTAGAAGGCGATTGACGTTTAAACTCTGCTATAATTCCTGTTGAATAAGGCTCCAACAATGATTTTTTCAAAGAAATTGGTTGTCTTTTAAAATTCGGACTTTCAACCAGCTTTTTAACAGCAACTTCAGCTTTTATTTTTGCTACTTCCTGTTTTTTAAAGGCTATTATTTTATCTAGTATAGTCATTTCAATTATAAATTATGATTTTTTAATTATGAATTACGAATTGTCTTTTGGATACTTCCTATGATTCTAAGTATTTCCTCTGTATCATTTAAAAATGATTGTGTTGTATCTTTTGAAAGAAAACTAGTGTCTTTTAACAAACGAATCCAATAATGTGTTTCTCTTGCTTCTTTATATGCTATGGTTAGTTTAGCATAAAAATCTTTTCTGCTCTGACCACCAATTGCTTCTTCTATATTCGCTCCAATTGATGTACCTGAACGTAATAATTGTTTACTTAAAACAAACTCCTTTTTCTCTTGTGATAAATGTTTGTACAAGTTCACAATTCTCACAGCAAAATCATAGCTCTTTTCCTGAATAATATTACCCTTCTTCATAATTAACAACTTATAATTCGTAATTACTAATTCGTAATTAATTTATTTAAACATTCTTTCGCTCTTAACCCTAATAACGAATCTTTAGCTTCTTCAAATGCGATTTCAAAACTCTTATTTTTATTAAACGTTTTTAAGGCAAATGCTGCGTTAGTTAATACCACATTATTTTGCTCTTCTGTTCCTTTTCCATTAATAATATTTACGAATATTTCAGCAGCTTCTTTAACGGTATTCCCTCCAAAAATAGCTGATGGAGAAATTTGTTTTTGTCCTAAGTCAGATGGAGAGACTTGTTTCTCGGCCTCTTTTGTGAATAACTTAAAATCTCCTGTTAACGATATTTCGTCGTACCCATCTAATGCATGTACCACGCCATAATTTACATTAGATTGTTGCAACATATAATTGTACACTCTAGCTACTTCTAGATTAAATACGCCCACTAATTGGTTTTGTGGACGACTTGGATTTACCAATGGCCCCAACATGTTAAAAAATGTTTTTACTCCTAATTCTCTTCGAATAGGTGCTACAACTTTCATCGCCGGATGAAATAGTGGTGCGTGTAAAAAACAAATATTTGCTTCTTCTAACTGACGCTTTAACGTAGTCTCATCATTTGTGAAATTGTATCCTAAAAACTCTAACATATTAGAAGAACCTGATGCAGAAGACACACCATAATTTCCATGTTTTGCAACTTTATGTCCTGTTCCCGCCACAATAAATGAGGTTAATGTTGAAATGTTGAACGTATTTTTCCCATCTCCCCCTGTTCCGCATAAATCAATCGTATTAAAGTCTGATAAATCTACCTTTATCGCTAATTCTAATAAAGCTTCTCTAAACCCTGATAATTCATCAACCGAAACTGGTCGCATTAAAAACACGGTAATGAATGCAGCTATTTGTGAAGCATTGTATTTTTCTTGTGCAATATTTATCAAAACTTCTTTCGATTGTTCCTTGGTCAATCGTTTTTGTTCAAATAGGGTGTTTAGTATTTTTTTCATATCAATAGCTTTAAGCTTTTGGCTTTTGGCTTTCGGCAAAAGCAATAAAATTCTGAATCATTTTTTTTCCGTCTGGAGTTAAAATACTTTCTGGGTGAAACTGTACTGCTTCAATAGCAAATTCTTTATGGCGTAATGCCATAATGCTTCCTTCTTCATCAACTGCTGTTATTTCTAGTTCCTCAGGAAAGTTGTTGTGTGAAGCAATCCAAGAGTGATAACGTGCAGCTTCAAAAGTTTCTGAAATATCTTTAAAGGTAATTGCATTATTTTTAGTCACTTTCATTTCAGTAGCTACTCCATGAAATACATCGTTCAAGTTTTCTAACTTACCTCCAAAAACTTCCGTTATTGCTTGCAAACCCAAACACACTCCAAAAATTGGAATTTTACCTGCATAGGTTTTTATAGTTTCCTTTAAAATACCTGCTTCATCAGGAATACCTGGTCCTGGTGACAGAATAATAGCATCGTATTTTTTAATTTCATCTACTGAAATTTCATCGTTACGATACACATCTGGCAACTTTCCTGTTATATCCTCCACATAATGTACCAAATTATAGGTAAATGAGTCGTAATTATCTAATATTAATATCTTCATATTTATAGTATTGAGTATTGAGGTTTGAGTAATAATAAAACATGTATATCCTACATGTAAATACAAACATCTCAATTCTAATTTTATATTTCTTCTGCTAACACCAATGCTTTTTTAAGTGCTGCTAACTTATTATTTACTTCTTGTAGTTCGTTTTCTTCTTTAGAATTAATTACAATTCCTGCACCTGCTTGGTAAAACAAAGTATTATTTTTACTTACAAAAGAACGAATTGCTATGGCTTGATTTACATTTCCGTTCAGTCCAATAAAACCAACACATCCTCCATAAAATCCACGAGTTTGATTTTCGTATGTATCTATCAATTCCATGGCTTTGTATTTTGGTGCTCCACTTAATGTTCCTGCTGGAAATGTATCTCCAACAATTTCTATTGGGTTTCCTGTAATTTTACCTGTTACTGTTGATACCAAGTGAATTACATGACTAAAATATTGAACCTCTTTGTAGGTTTCAACTGTTACATTGGTTGCATGTTTACTTAAATCATTTCTCGCTAAATCAACCAACATTACATGTTCTGCATTTTCTTTCGGGTCATTTGCTAACTCTTTCGCCAACTCCCTATCTTTTTCATCATCACCTGTTCTTCTAAAGGTTCCTGCAATTGGATTAATAATAGCCTGACCTTCATTTATCTTAATTTGTGCTTCTGGCGAAGATCCCATTAACTTAAAACTTCCATAATCAAAATAGAATAAATATGGAGAAGGGTTTATAGAGCGTAATGCTCTGTACACATTAAATTCATCTCCTTTAAATTTTTGTTGAAATTGACGTGATAAAACCAACTGAAAAACATCTCCTCTTTTACAGTGTTCTTTTGCTTTTGTTACACTTTGCTTAAATTCCTCATCCGTGATATTCGAAGTTTCTTCTCCTTCAAAAACGAAGTCATATTTAGCAAAAGATTGAGAGTTTACTAAGTTTTCTATTTCTGATAATCGAGATTCTTCTCCTTCTGGTATATTTTCTATCAAAATCATTTCATTTTTAAAATGATTGATTGCTACAATAAATCGGAAAAAGCTATACTGTAATACTGGAATTTCAGAAGGTGCTTTATCTGATTTTAACTGAATTGTTTCAAAGTATTGAACCGCATCAAAAGTTGTATAACCATACAATCCATTAAATGATTTTATTTCCTCTGAACAATTTATCGAAATAACATTGCTATACGCATCAAACTTCTTATAAAAATTTCTTTGAATAGGCTCTCTTTCTAATTCTTCTTTTCGATACGACAATAACAATTCATCATTTTCTGCCTTGATGGTTATCAAAGGTTCTATACACAAAAACGAATAACTATTTTCTTTACTATGATAATCTGAACTTTCTAACAGCAAACTATTCGCATACTTGTCTCTTGTTCTTAAATACAAGCTAACTGGCGTTATCATATCTGCCAATTGTTTTTTTGCTATTGTTTTAAAGGTAATTTTTTTCATTTTATTTAATATGTAAAAAACAAAAAAGGCTTATCATGAGATAAGCCTTTTCGTTGTATTATAGATATAACAAGATGGTCTCACTAACGTAAGTTATGAGTTTTCCACCACCAGTTATTTAATTGTTGTTTTATCATTATGCTACAAATGTATAAAGTGATTTTGATTTTACAAACTTTTTTGTATTAAAAATAAATAAACAATACTTAATTTACAGAAAAATCTTCTTTAGAGAAGAAAATATCTATTGGCGAGTTACCTATTCCTTTTACAGTTTTAAAAACAGATTTATCTTCATTATATATAGTAAGTATACTTTTTTCCGTATCAAAAAAATCTTCTGCGCCTAAAACATATACTTTTTCTGTAATAGGATGCTCTCTTATAACAGTTGTAAGCATTATTCCTTCTGTAGTTGGATTAATAAATTCTTCTGCTTTTTTTGTTTCTGTGTTAAAACGGTGAATCACTCCTGTTGACACTTCTGACCAATAAACATAACTACCTGACTCACTTACAGAAAGCATACTATTCTTATATAAATTCACTCCTGTTAATGTAACCATTTCATCAATACCATAATCAGTTGTCAAACTTACAAACTTAGCATCTCCAATTCTTTTCTCAGTTCCTATCCAAATTTTATTGTTTTTATCTTTTAAGATTCCTGAAATTACATCATCAAATATTACTGTGGTTTTTATTGACTTATCTTTGATATTTAATACTTTCAACTCTTTATCGTCAGCAATCAATATGTTTTCTCCATCTACCAATACTCCTGATTTTGAAAACAATACTTTTGAAGAAACTCCATCAATTTTATCTTTAACTCCTTCACTTACATTAAAAAACGATAAATCATATGTTCTTCGTCTTCCTCTTCCACCAGTAGAAATGATTACTCCATCAGTTTCTGAGTACATGGCCAAGTACGAAGGGCTACTTACCTTAGATGTAGTCACTGTTACTTCTTCTGCAAGATCTTTTAAGTTTAATTTTGTAACAAAATTAGGTCCGTCTTGAGACACTATGAATAAACTATTTTCAAAGTTTGTAAAAGATATTGAATTTTTATTTAGAGACTCATATACATTTGGGGTAAAAACTTGACTTTCATCTAAATGCCCTACCACTGTTTTGTCCCCCTCATAACTTAGTATAAAAGAATTATCATAAATTGGAGTTGGTTCTTGTTTCGTTGAATCACTTGAACATGAAAAAAAAACTGATATTAAACATACCAATACAATACTATAATTACGTATCATTATTATAATTAAATTTAAAGTTTCTGAAAACAAAAAAATACAAACATTATATTTCAAATGTTCTTTACTGCTTCTTCTTTTAACCCGAAAGAAAAGCAATGAATTAAATTTTGGCAGGTCTCCTGACTAACATCTTGCTACTACCTTCCCGTAAAAACAGTGGCGTAAGAAATAACAAGTATCTATAGTTTTAATAGACTAAGTTTACAGTTGCGGGTACAGTTTAGGATTCTCACCTAATTCCCTTTTAATTTTCTTTACAATAAAGAAAAACCGCGGCAAATATATTTTAGTCGTAGGAAAGAAACACTAATTTTACTGTTAAAATTACACTTCCTTCTTTTTCGATAAAAGTAAACTCTCATAATTGTTATAGGAATAATTAAAAAGTAGAATAATAATAGCTTAAAACGCAAATTAAAGTTAATTAAAATATGTTTTTCAACTTTTAAAGTTACAATATATAACCAAAAAAAGCATAATTGTTTAAAAATAAAAACATCATTCAGTTATTTGCATTATAATAAACAATAAAATTAAAATTATGTGTGGAATTGTATGTGCGTTTGATTTAAAACAACCTTCAGATAAATTAAGACCTCAATTATTAGAAATGGCTAAGAAAGTTCGCCATAGAGGTCCAGACTGGAGTGGAATTTATAGCGATGAAAAAACAATTATGGCACATGAGCGACTAGCAATTGTTGATCCTGCCTCTGGACAACAACCTCTATTTAGCCATGACCGTAGATTTGTCTTAGCTGCTAATGGAGAAATATATAATCATAAAGAAATAAGAAAACAACTTAAGGAACAACATGAGTTTTTAACTAAATCTGATTGTGAGGTTATCTTAGCTTTATACAAAGAAAAGGGAGTTGAGTTTTTAGATGATTTAAACGGGATTTTTGGTTTTGCTGTGTACGATTCAATTACAGATGAATATTTAGTAGCTCGTGACCATATGGGAATTATTCCTTTATACATGGGATGGGATAAACACGGAACTTTTTATGTGGCCTCTGAGTTAAAAGCGCTAGAAGGAGTTTGTAACAAAATCGAAATTTTTCCTCCAGGACACTATTATACGCGTGAAGACGGATTACAAAAATGGTATTCTCGTGATTGGATGGAATACGAAGCTGTGAAAGACAATAAGACCTCCATAGATGAAGTTCGCGATGCTTTAGAAGCCGCTGTTCATAGGCAACTAATGAGTGATGTACCTTATGGAGTATTACTTTCAGGTGGATTGGATTCTTCCATCACCTCTGCTATTGCAAAAAAATATGCTGCTAAACGCGTAGAATCTGGTGATAAAGATGCTGCTTGGTATCCTCAATTACATTCATTTTCTATTGGTTTAGAAGGTTCACCTGATTTAGTTGCAGCTAAAAAAGTATCGGAATATATTGATACTATTCATCATGAAATAACCTTTACTATTCAAGAAGGCTTAGACGCAATAAAAGATGTTATTTACAACCTGGAAACTTACGATATTACAACAGTTCGTGCCTCTACTCCAATGTATTTAATGGCACGTGTTATTAAATCTATGGGAATAAAAATGGTCTTATCTGGCGAAGGTGCTGATGAACTTTTTGGAGGATATTTATACTTCCATAAAGCGCCTAATGCAGAAGAATTCCATAAAGAAACTGTACGAAAATTAGATAAATTGTATCAATACGATTGTTTACGCGCCAATAAAAGCTTAATGGCTTGGGGAATTGAAGGTCGTGTACCATTTTTAGATAAAGAATTTATGGATGTAGCAATGCGTATTAACCCAGAAGACAAAATGATTAATGGTGAACGTATGGAAAAATGGGTGTTACGTAAAGCTTTTGAGAGCTGTTTACCAAAAGAAGTAGCTTGGAGACAAAAAGAACAATTTTCTGACGGAGTTGGCTACAACTGGATTGACACCTTAAAGGAAGTTGTAGAAGCTGCTATTACTGACGAAATGATGGCAAATGCTCCACATCGCTTTCCTACACAAACACCAAGAGCTAAAGAAGAATACTATTATCGTTCAATATTTGAAGAGCATTTTCCAAGTGAAACTGCTGCTTTAACAGTTCCGTCTGTGCCTTCAATTGCTTGTAGCACTCCTACTGCACTGGCTTGGGATAAAAGTTTTCAAAACCAAAACGAACCTTCTGGTAGAGCTATCAAAGCTGTACATGAAGACGCTTACTAAGAAAAATTCTTAGTTTTTTTTCAAATTTTAGTTGTAAAGAAAACCTCGCTTATTGGCGAGGTTTTTGTTATTCCTTTAAATTTATTTTTTAATTTGGAGCTACATAAAAAGGAGATAAGTTCACCTTTGCATTTCTTCTAGCTCCATAATAATTATAGTAACTCTTATTTTTTTCAATTGTATAAAACGAATCTACATAATCATCATTATTGGCATACCAGCTATCAGGCATCGCTTGAATTATTGCTCCAGCAACCTGACCCAAAACATTAACCCAAGGTTGTGTTGAAACTGTTCCTATAATTTGAAAAACTCCATTTACAATAGCAGAAACTAAGTCTTTATAATTTGTATTGTCATCTTTTTCAAATAACTGAATATTTGCTGCTTGATATTGATAATCATCCCAAAACAATAATATTTGATTCGGGTAATAATCAGTATCGTCATGATCTAAATAATACATAGGTATTATCTTAATTTCAGGGTTATTTTTATCATCTTTAATACCAGATGTTATTGCATATACCTCAGCAGCACCACTTATCCAAGGCTCTTCATCGTCATTTAATCTTATTTTATCTAACTTCGTAGTTTCTAATCCAGTGTTTCTTGCAGATTTAGTACTTAAATCTAATGAAGACTTTAAAAACCTGTTGTTTTGAACTCCATTTTCTTGAAGATACTCATTCATATAAATTACCTCTCTCTTCAAGGCTTCAAAACCATCAGTTTCAATAACAATAACTGTTTGACTTGGTGCTTCTTTAGGATCAAGATAAACAACTTCTTTATCTATTGTATACGCTTCAACTCTCTCCCAAGTTTTCTCATCTCCTTCAGGAGCAAAAGAAAATAATACATTAGAAAAATCTTCTATTCTCTCTCCATTGTGCATCCAAACTTCCAAAATCTCTATCTTTTCAGGAGCGGCTTCTTTAGACGCCTTACCTTCTAACATAGTGGTTTTAGACATTAACATTTTATATGACTCTTCATCACTTACAAACTCAGAAGTTTGGTTTAAAATTTTAGACATCGCTACACTTGGTTGCTGATTATTCAACAACTCAAGAGTCTTTTCTTTAAAGCTTTGATTCTTCATCAAATCAATAAATTGAAAAGTAGCTTCTTTCTTATTTGTTAAACTAGAAATTTGCTCTTCTGTCAAACTTTCTGAACCAGTAACTAATTCTTCAGAATTGTTACAGCCAATAAACAACATCGAAGCCAATAAAGCTCCTAATAAAATTCGGGGGGTTTTCATTTTAAAAAAATTTAATTTATTAATACTAGCTTCAATATTAACAAAAAACACAATAAAAACCTTAAAAAATGTTAATTTTTTACAAAAACATAAAAAAAATAATACTAAACACTAATTTAAATTCATTTATTTAACACCAAACAAACAATTTTATAACTTTACTTTTATAAAACATTTTTAAAGCCAAATAAGCTATTTTTATAAAAAAAGATTAAACCAAACTATCCATTTATCTTCAAATTCTAATTTAAAAGTGTTTTTAGCCGTTTTAAGGGTTTTTTTATTTCTTAAGCAATTGTTGATAAAACATCACAAAAACCTCTTAAAAACTTTATTTAAAGTTTATAAAATCGTAAATTTGTAATGTAACAATAATCGCTCCCGAGCGATTTTTTTATGATAAAGACTTTAATTTAATTCTCTTTATAATGAGCGAAGAAAAAAAACATAATTATTCTGCCGATAGTATCCAGGCGCTAGAAGGAATGGAGCATGTACGCATGCGTCCTTCCATGTATATTGGAGATGTTGGAGTACGAGGATTACACCATTTAGTATATGAGGTTGTAGATAACTCTATTGACGAAGCCTTAGCTGGTCACTGTGATGAAATATCAGTAGATATTAATGAAGATAACTCTATTACAGTAAAAGATAATGGTCGTGGTATTCCTGTTGGAATTCATAAAAAAGAAGGAGTTTCTGCCCTACAGGTTGTGATGACCAAGATTGGTGCTGGTGGTAAATTTGATAAAGATTCATACAAGGTATCTGGTGGACTACATGGTGTTGGGGTCTCGTGTGTGAATGCACTTTCTGATCATTTAACTGCAACTGTACATAAAGAAGGTAAAATTTGGCAACAAGAATATGAAAGAGGTAAAACTTTATACCCTGTAAAAACTATTGGAGATACAGATTTTACTGGAACTATTGTTAGCTTCTTGCCAGATAAATCAATCTTTCAACAAACAACAGAATACAACTACGATACCTTAGCTACACGTATGCGCGAATTGGCATACTTAAATAAAGGTATCACCATTACGTTAACTGACAAACGTAATCAGGATGATGAAGGGAATAATATTTCTGAAACATTTCATTCTGAGGAAGGTTTATCTGAATTTGTGAAATTCTTAGACGGGACAAGAACACAGATTATTCAAGATGTAATTTCTATGGAAGGTGAAAAGAATGGAATTCCTGTAGAAGTTGCTATGGTGTACAATGATTCGTATGCTGAGAATTTACACTCATACGTAAATAACATTAATACACACGAAGGTGGTACACACCTATCAGGTTTCCGTCGTGGTTTAACGCACACATTAAAAAAGTATGCTGATGAGTCTGGTTTACTTAAAAATGTAAAATTCGAAATTGCTGGTGATGACTTCCGTGAAGGATTGACAGCAATTGTATCTGTAAAAGTAGCAGAACCTCAATTTGAGGGTCAAACAAAAACAAAATTAGGTAACCGTGAAGTAAGCGCTGCTGTATCACAAGCGGTATCTGAAATGTTAACGGATTACCTAGAGGAAAATCCAAATGACGCTAAAACCATTGTTCAAAAGGTTATTTTAGCTGCACAAGCACGTCACGCAGCACGCAAAGCTCGTGAAATGGTACAGCGTAAAACAGTAATGAGTATTGGTGGTTTACCTGGTAAATTATCAGACTGTTCTGAAACTGACCCTGCTCAATGTGAAATATTTCTTGTTGAGGGAGACTCGGCAGGTGGTACTGCAAAACAAGGTCGTGACCGTAACTTCCAAGCTATTCTTCCTTTAAGAGGTAAAATCTTAAATGTAGAAAAAGCTATGCAACATAAAGTTTTTGAAAATGAAGAAATCAAAAACATGTTTACTGCATTAGGAGTTACTATTGGAACAGAAGACGACCCTCGTGAATTAAACTTAACCAAATTACGTTACCATAAAGTAGTTATTATGTGTGATGCCGATGTGGATGGTTCCCACATTGCTACTTTAATTTTAACATTCTTCTTCCGTTACATGCGTGAAATGGTTGAACAAGGATATATTTACATTGCTACTCCTCCTTTATATTTAGTTAAAAAAGGGCAAAAACGCGAGTATGCATGGGATGACAATCAACGTGATTTAATTGCTCAAAAAATGGGTGGTTCAGTAACTATTCAGCGTTATAAGGGTCTTGGAGAGATGAATGCAGAACAATTATGGGACACTACCATGAATCCTGAGTTTAGAACATTACGACAAGTTACTATTGACAACTTAACTGAAGCTGATAGAATATTCTCTATGCTAATGGGTGATGAAGTTCCTCCACGTAGAGATTTCATAGAAAAGAATGCAAAATATGCGAATATTGATGCATAAAACAATTTCTTAACGACAAAAAAGCTCAATAAAATTATTGAGCTTTTTTTTATTTTATATTTTTACCGCTTAAAACAACATCCTCATAATTATGAAAAAAATTCTTTTACCACTTTTAACTCTAATGGTAAGCTTTAGTGTTAAAGCTCAGGAATTAGAAACTATTTTATTAGCAAAAGAAGACGCTAGCAAACTAACAAATGCTTATTTAGATCCTGCTATGAAAGGTTTTATTTATAGTATGAACAATGGCTGGTATCATACTGCTAAAGTTCACAAAAAATTTGGCTTTGATATCACTATTGGTGCTAATGCTTCTTTTGTACCTTCTGAAGATGAAATATTTAATCTAACAAAAATAGGATTATCTAGTAATACTACCTATAACCAAAATACTACACCAACAGTTACTGGAAGCAATTCCCTAACTCCTGCAGAATTAACATATAGAACAACCGTTAATGGACAAGAAGTTGAAGCTAACTTTACAATGCCTGAAGGCGTTAAAGATGATCTACCTGCTAATGCCGTACCAGCTCCTTCTGTTCAAATTGGATTAGGACTTCCTTATAAATTTGAAGCAATGGTTAGATATGTACCAAAAGTAGGCTCTGATGATGTAAAAGGAGGATTGTTTGGAATAGGAGTAAAAAAAGAAATTACCAATTGGTTTGGTCCTATGGATAAAACACCATTGCATGTTTCTTTACTAGCTGCCTACACCAATATGAATGTTGATTATACAATAGGTGATGTTTCTGGTGATGTATCAACCGAAAATGCTTCTGCAGAATTTAAACTAAATTCATATACTGTACAAGCAATCGCATCTTTAAACTTTCCTGTTATTAATATTTACGGAGGTGTAGGGTATAATGGAGGTAATACCAGACTAAATATGCTTGGAACCTACATTCTTAGATACGAATTCAATAATATTCCAGTAGATGAAGAAAGAGTTACTGACCCTTTATCTTTAAAGACTAATACGGGTAGCTTTAACACCACATTAGGTGCTCGTTTAAGTTTAGGTTTCTTTAAAATCTTCGGAAGTTATACCTTACAAGAGTATAACTCTGTTAATGCAGGTATTGCTTTTAGTTTTAGATAATTTTTACCAAAAATAAACTCTAGAACAAACCCGTTGAAATATCAACGGGTTTTTCTTTTATATCCATAGCCAAATCGCTATTTTTGTGCATCTTGTGCGGATTCCGCACTTATAAACATAATTAATTACAAAAAACATATATAAAATGAAAGTAACGGTTGTAGGAGCAGGTGCTGTAGGTGCTAGTTGTGCTGAGTACATTGCTATTAAAAATTTCGCTTCTGAAGTTGTTTTAGTTGATATTAAAGAAGGTTTTGCTGAAGGTAAAGCAATGGACTTAATGCAAACTGCTTCTTTAAATGGTTTTGACACAAAAATTACTGGAACAACAGGAGATTATAGCAAAACTGCAGGATCAGACATCTGTGTAATTACTTCAGGTATTGCTCGTAAACCAGGAATGTCTCGTGATGAGTTATTAGGAATTAATGCTGGTATCGTAAAATCAGTAGCTGCTAGCTTAGTTGAGCAATCTCCTAACACAATTATCATTGTAGTATCTAACCCAATGGATACTATGACATATTTAGTACACAAAGCGACTGGATTACCTAAAAATAGAATTATTGGTATGGGTGGAGCATTAGACTCTGCTCGTTTCAAGTATCGTTTAGCTGAAGCTTTAGAAGCTCCTATTTCTGATGTTGACGGAATGGTTATCGGAGGTCACTCTGACAAAGGAATGGTACCGTTAACTCGTTTAGCTACTCGTAACTCTGTTCCTGTATCTGAGTTCTTATCAGAAGAAAGATTAGAGCAAGTAAAACAAGATACTAAAGTTGGTGGTGCTACCTTAACAGGATTATTAGGTACTTCTGCTTGGTATGCTCCAGGTGCTGCTGTATCTGGTTTAGTACAAGCAATTGCTTGTGACCAAAAGAAAATATTCCCTTGTTCTGCTTTATTAGAGGGAGAATATGGTTTATCTGATTTATGTATTGGTGTACCAGTAGTATTAGGTAAAAACGGAATTGAAAAAATCGTTGAAATTAACTTAAGCGAGGAAGAAAAAGCTGCTTTAACTTCTTCAGCTGAAGCTGTTAAAAATAACAACACTGCATTAACTTTCTAAGAGGTTAACAGTCTGAAATATTTAAAAACCTGAGTAATTTTATTACTCAGGTTTTTTTTATAAACTTTTGTTAAAATTCCAATTACTGTGTAAGATTTTGCTAATCTAAACGTCTTTATAGTAGAGAAGCATTAGTAGTGTTTCTTTTCATAGTTTTTCATAGCAATTTTCCCACTTCATCCTTGAAGTGGGTTTATTTTTTACAATATTAAACTGCTTGTTGTACTACTTCAAACAATTCACCACCCTCACATTTAATCACTTTTTGTTTAAACTTTACAATCAATTGATAATCGTGCGTAGCCATTAAAATTGTCTTTCCGCTTTGGTGAATTTCATTCAATAACTCCATCACCTCTAGTGAAGTTTTTGGGTCTAAGTTTCCCGTAGGCTCATCTGCTAAAATTAATTCAGGATTATTTAATAATGCTCTTGCAATTGCTACGCGTTGTTGCTCTCCTCCAGACAATTCAAAAGTTTTTTTATAGTACTTTTCCTTCATTCCTACCTTATCTAAAACTTCATGAATTTTATCTTTCATTTCAGTTTTATCTTTCCACCCAGTTGCCTTTAATACAAACTCTAAATTTTCAAATACGTTTCTATCGTTTAATAGTTTAAAATCCTGAAAAACGATACCTAATTTTCTTCTTAAAAAAGGAATATCTTTTTCTTTCATTTTCTTTAAATCAAAATCAACGATGCTTCCTAAACCACGTTGCAAACGTAAATCACCATACAAGGTTTTTAACAAGCTACTTTTCCCACTTCCAGTTTTACCAATTAAATAATAAAAATCACCTTTATTTAAGGTAAAGTTTACTTTTGATAACACTAAATTGTCTTGTTGATAAATATCTGCGTTTTCTAGGTGTAAAACAGGATTTTCCATGGAGTGTAGTTTTTTACAAATCTAAAATTTTATAACGTAATTCTCTAACATTTCTTACTTTTGATAAAAAGTCTCCCAACAAAAATAAAAAACTAACGTTATAGTTTCTAGATAACTAAAAAATATGAGATTTAACTGTTTCAAAAAAAGCTGCTACTTATTTCTTTTTTTAACCATTACAACAGCGGTAATAGCGCAAGAATCAGCTATAAATACTGATGTAAATGCCAATTTTCATAAAGCAATGCGCCTGTATAATAATAAAGCTTACTCTGCTTCTCAAGAAGTTTTTCGCGAAGTTTCTATAAACTCTGAAAAACATCATAACTTAAAAGCTGATGCTGACTATTATGATGCTATGTGTGCAATAAAATTACAACAAGATGATGCTGATTATAGAGTTAATCAGTTTGTTGAAAACTACCCTTACAACAATAAAAAAGAAAAGGCATTTTTAAATGTTGGTAATTATTATTTCGCCAACAGAAAAGCTGCTCATGCCCTAAAATGGTATCAAAAAGTAAATGAAAAACTATTGAGTCCAAAAGAAAAAAATGAACTCAATTATAAAATGGGCTATGCGCTATTAGTTTCTAATTACTTAAAAGATGCTAAATCTCGTTTTCAAACCTTGTTAGGAAACCCTATTTATGGTAACGACGCTCGTTACTATTACGGATACATTGCCTATAAGCAAGAAAATTTCGGAGAAGCTGAAGACAATTTAAGTCAATTAGCAAACGATGCTACTTACCAAGCAAAAGCAAATTACTATATATTAGACATCAGTTTTAAAGCTGGAAGGTTCGATAAATCAATTCAAATTGGAGAACAATTACTAGAAACTACGAAAGATCAAAAAGAGATTTCTGAAATTTCTAAAATTGTTGGTGAAAGTTATTTCAACCTTAAAAAATACGAAAAAGCTATTCCGTTTTTAAAAGCCTACAAAGGAAAAAATGGTCGTTGGACAAATACCGATTACTATTATTTAGGCTATGCTTATTATCAACAAAAAGATTATGAAACTGCTGTTAGTAATTTTAATAAAATTATTGGTGGAAATAACAAAGTAGCGCAAAATGCTTACTATCATTTAGGAGAGTGTTATTTAGAATTAGATAAAAAAACGGAAGCTTTAAACGCATTTAAAAATGCAAGTGAAATGGATTTTGATGCTCAAATTACTCAAAGTTCTTCTTTAAATTATGCGAAGTTAAGTTACGAAGAAGGAAATCCGTATGAAAGTGTTCCTGATGTTTTAAAAGGCTTTTTAGCTAAATACCCAACATCTCCATACGCTGCTGAAATTAGCAATTTGTTAGTGACTTCATACTTGCATCAACAAGATTATCAAGGTGCTTTGGACTTTTTAAATACTTCAGAGACTCCAGAAAGTAAAAGTATTATTAATGAAGTTTCTTTATACAGGGGAATTCAATTATATAACGAAACTAAAATAACAGAAGCCAAACCATACTTTGTAAATGCAACTCAGTCAGAGAACGCTACTGTGAGTAACAAAGCAGCTTACTGGTTGGCTGAAACCGAATATTCTTTAGGAAATTATCAAAGTGCCCTTAAACACTTCTTATCTGTTACTGATAAGGATATTAACGAGGCTAAGATGCTTAATTACCAAATTGGGTACACAAACTTCAAATTAAAAAGTTATCCAAATGCTGCAAAATACTTTCAGCAATTTTTAGAACAGAATCTTGATGATAACGATTTAAACGATGATGCTTCCAATCGCCTAGGAGATTCTTTTTATGCTTCAAAAAGCTACACAAATGCTATTAAGGCATATAATAAGGTAATTCAAGAAGGCGGTGTAGGATCTGATTATGCACAATATCAAACCGCTATGAGTAATGGCTTTTTGGGAAAAAATGATGCTAAAGTCCAAGATCTAGAAACTTTAATTAGTGATTACGATGGTTCTCAATTAAAAGATGATGCTTTATTTCAATTAGCAACCACTTACACAACCATGAATAACGTTTCAAAAGCGCAAAAAACTTACGAACGTTTATTAAAGAATCATCCAAAAAGCAACTACGTTCCAAATGTATTATTACGCCAAGGATTATTATATTATAGCAACAACAACAACAGAAAAGCTATCGAAAAATATAAAGAAGTTGTTGCGAAGCATCCTAATTCAAACGAAGCAAAACAAGCAGTAACCAACGTTAAAAATGTATATATCGATATAGGTAAAGTAGATGAATATGCTACTTGGGTTAAAAACATACCTTTTGCTAATGTTAGCAATGCAGAATTAGATAACGCAACCTATCAATCTGCTGAAAATAAATTCCTAGAGAACGACAACACTAAGGCTATTGAAGGATTCAATAAATACTTACAACAATTTCCTAACGGGATTAATGTCTTAAAAGCTCATTTTTACTTAGCTCAAGCGTATAACAACACAAAGTTATTTGATAAAGCTATCCCTCACTACACCTATGTAAACAAACAAACAAAAAGCGAGTTTACAGAAGAATCTTTAACCAAGTTAGCTAATATTTATTTACAAAAAGAAGATTGGAGCAACGGTATTGTAGTGCTCCAACAACTAGAAAAAGAAGCTAACTATCCGCAAAACATCATTTTTGCTCAAAGTAATTTAATGAAAGGATACTATAAGAAAGGTGATTACACCAATGCTATTACTTATGCTGAAAAAGTGTTACTCAAAGGAAAGGTAGATACTAATATTGCTGAGGATGCTAAAATCATTTTAGCCCGCTCTTCTTTCAAAAACAATGACTTTTTAACTGCTGAAGAATATTTTAACGAAGCTAGTAAAAAAGCTACTGGAGAGTTAAAAGCAGAGTGTTTATATTACAATGCTTTCTTTTTACATGAAAACAAAGAATATGAAGCCTCTACCAAAGCTGTACAAGATTTAATTGCTAACTACTCATCATATAAGTACTGGGGAGTTAAAAGTTATATAATTATGGCTAAAAACTATTATGCTTTAAAAGATGCTTATCAGGCAACATATATCTTGGAGAACATCATCAAAAACTTCACACAGTATAAAGATGTAATTGAAGAAGCAAAAAATGAGCTTCGTACCATTAAGAATAAAGAAGCAAAAACAAACGAATCAGTAACTACCCAAAACTAAAATTTGTTAATAACAAACGAAAGTTAAATGACTAGATCGATGAAAAAGCACTTAAGTTTACTTGTTTTATTTGTAGTAGCATACACAAATGCACAAGAAAAAAACACCACTAATAAAGCTAAAGACACTATTATAAAAACCGAAGTTGTAAATGTAGTAACTTCATATGTTCCTAAAATTACTGATGCTTTTAAAATAAAGCAAAAACCTGTAATTAAACACACAAAAGAAACTCAGAAAAAAGCTTTAGAATATCAAATATTTTCAGTCCCTGTTGCCTCTACCTTTATCCCCAAAAGCGGAACAATGAAAAAAGTTGACTTGGGTAAAAGAGAAAAGTTATATCCTAACTATGTATCGGTTGGATTTGGAAACGTCCTTTCACCTTTTTTAGAAGCATATGTAAGACGAAATGAAAGTTATAATAGTGAATTAACAGCACATCTAAAGTTCCTATTATCATCTGACCCTGTAGCTAACACAGAATTAAGCAGTACTTTTTATAATATTGACCTAAACATAAACTACACCCAACAAGAACGTTATTTTCAATGGTCAGCAGGTATCAGTGCTGAAAAAGACAAATACAACTGGTACGGTTTACCTACAAATATTACGTTTACAGAAACTACTTTAAGTGCTATTGAAGAAGCACAAAGTTACAATCACATAAAAATATTTGGTCAAATAAAACCAGATGACTCTTTTTTAGATGAAGCTAATGGGTCAATCGCTTTTTTCTCTGACTCGTTTGAAAGTGCTGAATTTTTAGTTGATGGTAATGCACAATTTCGTTTTCCTTTAGATAATTTTCATCGCCAATTAAACGATTTGTATATAAATACCACTATTAATTACTTAGGAGGTTCTTATGCTTACGCATACGATGCAATTACTCCGATAGATTATAACTTCATTACACTTGGAGTACATCCTACTTACAAATTCAATGTACAAGATTTAGCAATTCAATTAGGAGCAAAAAGTTACTTTTCAATGGATACAGAGAATAGCGAAAATAACTTTTTTATCTACCCTGATGTGGAGATTTCTTATCCTATAGTTAAAGAACTAGCAAATGTATTTCTTGGTGCTTCCGGTGATTTAACCACAAATATGTATCAATCTTTTACAGATGATAACCCATATTTGTCTCCTACTCTTGACATGAGACAAACTAATAAAAAGTTTGATGCTTTCGGAGGAATTAGAGGTAAACTAAATCATCAATTCAGTTATAATGCAAAAGTAAGTTATGCTGACATAGAAAATAATCCATTTTTTGTACTGAATCAATCAAAATCGGAGGGTGATAACATTGCTGGAACTAATGGATTTACATTCTATGGATATGAATATGGGAACTCTTTTAAAGTAATTTATGATGATATTAAGTTAATGACCTTCTTTGGTGAAGTTGCCTTTGATGGCATTAAAAATCTTACTATTGGAGCGAATGCTCAGTTTAATAAATTTACCTTAACCAATGAAGAAGAAGCTTGGAACACGCCTAAAATAAAAGGAGAAGTTTTTGGAACCTACAAAACCAATAAATGGTTTGCTGGTGCTAACTTATACTTCGTAGGAAATCGTAAAGGAAGAATTTATGATACTTTACCTGCTGAGACCTATACTCCAATAGACTTAAAAAGTTATTTTGATGTAAACTTTAATGGGGGGTATCATTTTGATGATTCGTTCTCTGTTTTCTTAAACTTAAACAATGTTTTAAATAACAGCTATCAGCGATTCAACAACTTTAATGTACAAGGATTTCAAGCAATGGGCGGCTTAACCTGGAAGTTTGATACACTGTTCTAGCATTTAAAATATAAAACTTACATTTAGGGTGTTAAAACTAATACCCTAAATGAAAAAACTAACCTTTTTACTTCTTACAAACATGGTTTTCTTTGCTTGTAAAACAGAGCAAAAACAACCTACTACTGCTTCAAACACTTATACTGAAGCAAACTACAAACAAGACTCAACACAAATAAAAAAACTGTTCAGCACCGCGCTTACCCAAGGTAAATCATATGAATGGCTACGTGATTTAACACAAAATATTGGAAGCCGTTTATCTGGTTCAGAAGGGGCAGCTAAATCAGTTATTTGGGGAGAAAAACTCATGAAAGGAGTTGGTTTAGATTCTGTTTGGCTACAACCCATTATGGTGCCTCATTGGGTTCGTGGAGAAAAAGAAGTTGCTAATTATGAATTTAACGGAGAAAAAATAAATGTCCCTATTTGTGCTTTAGGAGGCTCAATTGCAACACCTTCTAACGGAATTACAGCAGAAGTTATCGAAGTAAAAAATATTGAAGAAGCTAAAAACTTAGGTGATAAAGCCAATGGTAAAATTGTATTTTTCAATGGTGCTTTTGACAACACTCTTATTAATACCTTTCAAGCTTATGGAGGTTGTGTAGGACAACGCTATGGAGGAGCTGCCATAGTTGGAAAATTTGGAGCAAAAGCAGTCATTGTTCGTTCTATGACTAATGGAATTGATGATTATCCACACACAGGTTCTATGGGGTACGGTGATATTCCAAAAGAAGAATACATTCCTGCAGCTGCTATTAGTTCTCGTGCTGCTGAAAACTTAAGCAAGCATTTAAAAGAAAACCCTAGCTTACAGTTTTATTTTAAACAAAGTTGCGAGAACTTACCTGATGCCCCTTCACACAATGTCGTAGGAGAAATTAAAGGAAGTGAATACCCTAATAAAATTATGGTTGTTGGAGGACATTTAGATTCTTGGGATTTAGGGGAAGGCGCGCACGATGACGGAACCGGAATTGTACAATCGTTAGAAGTTGCTTATTTGTTTAAAAAGAACAATATTAAACCTAAAAACACAATCCGTATTGTATTTTTTATGAATGAGGAAAATGGCTTACGTGGTGCAACGGAATATGCTCGTTTAGCTAAGGAAAATAATGAACTACATATTGGAGCTTTAGAATCTGATGCCGGTGGGCATACTCCAAGAGGTTTCTCTATCGATGCTAATGAAAGAAACTTGCAACTAGTTCAAAGCTGGAAAAAGCTTTTAGCACCTTACGGATTACATGATATTACTGCTGGAGGTGGCGGTGCTGACATCGGACCTTTAAAAGACGACCATGTTACCTTAGTAGGCTACCGACCAGATTCACAACGCTATTTTGATTATCATCATGCAGCTACTGATACATTTGATAAAGTAAATAAACGTGAACTTGAGTTAGGAAGTGCTTCTATGGCTAGTATTGTATATTTAATGGATAAATATTTATATAACGAAGAAGCTTTAAAACCTTAAAAAGTATAAGATGAGCACTAGATTAAATAAAGAATACTTTGAAACTAAAAGAAAACACAAAGAAGGTTATGGAAAAAAGAAATTTACTTTAAAAAAAGTCATTTTTAATTTAATTATCACCTTTATTATAATTACCTTATATAATATTTTTAACAACTATTTATCTAAGAAGGCTGAACAGAATAAAAAAGAAAACTCTTCATCTTATATATTAATCCAGTAATAAACTCAGTTAATGAATATATTAATATTAGCATTAAGAATTATTTTCGGAATATTTTTCGCCTTTGCAGGTATTATGCACATTGTGAAACCTAAGATTTTCAATCGCTTTATTCCTAATTTCCTTCCCAAATTAGTTGTAAACTACATAGCTGGTTTATTAGAACTGCTTATTGGCATTGGATTACTAATTAATCAAACTACCAAACAAGCAGCCTTAACAATGTTTTTATTAATGTTAATTTTCTTACCTATTCACATTTGGGATGTTTTTAGAGAAAAACCTGCAATTGGATCTAGGAAAATAGCCATCATAAGAGTGCCTCTTCAGTTTTTACTATTATATATCGCCTATTTAATTTATACACACTAATGAAAATCTTTTCTTAATTAAGAAACAGAGAACATATTTCTTTGAGATAAATTATTTGTTTAAAGCTACATTTAAAACTTAGTTTTAAATGTAGCTTTTCATTTCATTCATAACACAACCTCAATACTCTTAAAAAAAATAAAAATATTTTAAAAAACTCTCATCAAAAAACACAACAACCTACAATACTACAAACCAAACCACTAACAAATATTACTTTCTTATTTTTCACATAAAAAAAAACATAAAATTCACCTCTTTTTAACATTAATTAAAATAAAATATTAGGGTTTTTAGCGATTCACTTGTTTTAGTACCGCAATTTTATTCTAGAAAAAATTACGCTATATCCATATTAGGATACCTTTTATTATTTATTAATTTTAACATAACACGCATGAAAAATAAAAAAACTCATGGGAGAAAGTCTTCTTTTACCCCTAAAGTAGTCTTACTTCTTTTTGTTGCCTTATTAATCAACTCTTCTCTATCAGCCCAAAATAAATTTAGAGTAAGCTTTTCAGGGGGATTAAACAATAATGATATTACTTATAGCGCAAGTAATAGAGTAGATACTGAGTATGTAGATGAGGATGGAAACTACTTTAAAGCTGGATTCAACTTTAAAGTTTATAAACACATTAGTATACAAACAGGGTTAACATATCTTAATAAAAACTATAGATTTCAAAGAACAGGAACACGTGAAGGTGTTTCTACCCTTCATAAATCAAGGTATTTCAACATTCCAGTAATGGTAGGGATACAACCACTACATCAAGCCTTAAAAGACACCAAGTTTAATTTTGAAGTTTTTGCAGGAACTTACGTAGGTTGGTGGAATTCACTTAAAAGAGAAAGTACAGTTGAAGTTTTTGGAGAACTTGATCTTGATGGTTTCCCTAAGAAAACAGTAACTGAGACTTATGACTTTGACAAAAATGAAAATCATTTTAACAGGGTTGATTATGGCTTACAAGCTGAAACCAGATTAGGCTATAACTTTTACAAAAACTTCAGCCTATTTGTTGAGTATTCTTTTATGTATGGTTTGTCTGACAACCAAAAAGAACAATTAAGAAAAACTTCTAACTATTATTATACCACCTCTAATTATGGTATAGGAATATCTTACAACTTTTAAAAACTAAATTATTATGAAAAAACTTAAATACATATTACAAATATTTATAGTAGTTCTATCATTACAAACTCTTCAATCTTGTAGAGAAGATGCTTTAGAGGTAGCTGAGTTAAACAGAACTGATGTAGCTAGTTATTCTGATCTTTTCAATGCTTTTTGGGATACAATGAATAACGATTATAACTACTTTAATGAACAAGAAGAAAGTTGGGACAACGTATACAAAAAATACAATCCAAAATTTAAAAAACTAACAACTTTTAATAAGGCGGATACAAATCCTATTGAAGCTGAAAAAGAAGCTAATTTAGCTTTTAAATATTTTGCTGAAATTATTACAGGAAAAACTTTAGACCAACATTTCGGCTTAAGTGTAACTAT
Organism: Tenacibaculum sp. Mcav3-52; assembly: GCF_022347665.1. NCBI lineage: Bacteria > Pseudomonadati > Bacteroidota > Flavobacteriia > Flavobacteriales > Flavobacteriaceae > Tenacibaculum > Tenacibaculum sp. Mcav3-52. Next base: position 475,033 of record NZ_JAKRGE010000002.1, read on the forward strand.
TCCTTTACCTAGTGTTAAGCTACCAGGAAGAAGCGCTTCTGTATCAGCTAGTTTCTCTAGCAACATGAGATATAAGTACACTGAAGAAGATGGTTTTGTTAATTTTGGAAGAAATCAAAGAAACCCAAAAATTGACAATGAAGATGTAGGTTCCGTAATGGTTAATGATAAACTAGACCCTACTACAATTGTTCAAGATGGACCTATTTTAGCAGGTTTCTTAAAAAGTGATCCAGAAACGATGTATATCCAGTTAACTGGATTTGAAGTTTATCCAAATGCAATAATAGATGGAGCATTCCCTTTGTTAGAAGATATCAGTAATATTGAAGGAATCAATCAATCATATTTTGATGACTTGAAGAAATTAGATAACGATGCAGGTACTCTTTTTGAAACCTTAATGAAAGAAAATTTAAATTCTTTTAAAACATTAGTAAGCACAGTTATTAATTCCAACGAATATAAGACTTATATAACAGCTCTTGATAATTTTAAAAACACAGAATTAATTGAAAGCTTTGAAAATAGTTTAACTCCTCTAGCTAATTTCACACAAATCGCTAAAAATGACTTTAAAACTAAACATGAAACTGTACTACCTACATTAGGCGCCTATTATAATGCTTCTAGTACAACTGAAGCACAAAAAGAAGCCGTTAACATACTATACGGAATTTATAACAAACGAATAGAAACATATCAAAAAGTTTCTAGTTTTGCTACTACTGTTTCTTTTTTCGGTTTTACTTTTACCGATGAATTTGACGCGTTATTAAACTCTATTACCTCTAATTATAACTTTGATCTTTACCGAAAACTATACAACCCTATAACCAATGGTAAAGCAAAAAAAATAATTTTAGATTTACGCGGTAATGGTGGTGGTTATGTAATTGACGCCCGAATTTTTACCGAAAGATTTATAACAGAGCAAAAAGTTTGGGGGTACCAAAGAACCAAAGAAGGAAATGGTCGTTTCAACTATAGTCCATGGACACCAGTAGAAACAAAGCCTCACAAATTCGCCCTTCAACAAAATACCCCTATCGCAGTCTTAATTGATGAAAACTCTTTTAGTATGGCCGAAATTAGTACTATGATGATTAAATCTCAAGGAGATCATGTAACTATCGTTGGAGACAATAGTGGTGGTGGCACTGCAGGTTTAGGAGGTCAAGATTCATTTAATGGTGGTAATAGACTAAGTAACGGATTTTTAGAATTTTACATGCCTTTAATGGCTTTTAAAAACAATGAAGGGAAAGTTATTGAAGCTATTGGTGTTACACCAGATATGAAAACTATTCCTACACAAGAGCAAGTTGATGAATTAACAACCACGAATATTGACCCTGCTTTTGACGCTGCTTTAAAAGCCGTTAGTAAATAGAACCTTTTTCTATTATGTATTTTTTATAAAAGGAAAACTAGTTTTAGTTTTCCTTTTTTGTTTAAGTTTAAATACATTTGAATATCTATACTTTTAACATAACAGCAATTATGAAAAAAACACTACTCCCTCTGCTCTTTTTTAGTTTCCTACTTTCTTGTAAACAAAAAGAAAAAGTAGATACTATTGTTATTAATTCCTATACATACACGGTAAACTCTAACTTTGACACCGCTGAAAGTTTCGCTATTAAAGATGGAAAATTTATAGCCATAGGAAACAATAAAGAAATACAAAAAAAATACACAGCAACTAATCTTATCGATGCTAAAAACAAACCTGTTTACCCCGGGTTTATCGATGCACATTGTCATTTTTACGGATTAGGTTTACAACAACAGAAAGTAGACTTAGTTGGAACTGAGAGTTATGATGAAGTATTACAACGATTAATTGATTTTCAAAAAGAAAAGAATACAACCTACATCACAGGCCGTGGTTGGGATCAAAATGATTGGGAAGTAAAAGAATTTCCTACCAAAGAAAAATTAGACAGTATTTTCCCTAATACTCCAGTTGCTATTCGCAGGATTGATGGTCATGCAATGTTAGTAAATCAAGCTGCTATTGATTTAGCTGGAATAACTCTTGACTCAAAAGTTGACGGAGGAGAATTCATAAAAAAAGATGGTAAGCTAACAGGAGTACTGATTGACAATGCAATGAATTTTATCAATAATCCAAAACCATCAAAAAACGAGCAAATTCAAGCTTTAAAAGATGCTGAAAAAATCTGTTTTGATTTAGGATTAACTACCGTTGACGATGCTGGTTTAGATAAAGAAGTTATTGAATTAATTGACAGCTTACAACAATCGGGTGATTTAAAGATGCGTGTATATGCAATGATTTCTAACAATCAAAAAAACCTTAATTACTTTCTCAACAAAGGAGTTATAAAAACTGACAGACTAAATGTTCGTTCTGTAAAAGTCTATGCCGATGGTGCTTTAGGATCACGAGGAGCTGCTCTTAAAGATGAATATTCTGACAAAAAAGGGCATTTTGGAGCTTTGGTTAACTCGTATGAGAACTTACAAAAAGTAGCTAAGAAAATCGCTGCTTCCGACTATCAAATGAACACACATGCAATTGGTGACTCTGCCAATTATGTGATGTTAAAAACATACAACGAAGTATTAAAAAATAAAACTGACAGACGTTGGCGTATTGAACACGCTCAAATTGTAGATGTGAAAGATTTTAATCTATTCAAAAATGTACTTCCATCTATACAACCTACCCATGCCACTTCTGATATGTATTGGGCAGAAGACCGTATAGGATCAGATAGAGTTAAAGGTGCTTATGCTTATAATGACTTATTAAAAGAATACGGAAAAGTTGCTTTAGGAACCGATTTCCCTATTGAGCATGTTAGTCCATTATATACATTTTACGCAGCAACCATCAGAAAAGATTTAAAAGGATATCCCGAAAAAGGTTATCAAATGGAAAACTCTTTATCTAGAGAAAACACTTTAAAAGGAATGACCATTTGGAATGCTTATGCAAACTTTGAAGAAAAAGAAAAAGGAAGTATAGAAGTTGGTAAAGTAGCTGATTTTATCATTTTAGACAAAGACATCGTGAAAATCGACGGAAAAGAAATTCCGAATACAAAAGTTTTAGCAACCTATATTAATGGTGAAAAAGTAAATTAAAAATGCATCTTTTTCTATTCGTTATAGTCTGATTTACAAAATCAGCAAATCATGACACAACTACAACGAAAACAGGAGTTTTACAAGCAGTTAACTTTAGCTAAAAAGGCACTTAAAAGCAAAAGCTTTCAGGTGTCTTTTTATCATTTAGAAAACGCTCATGTATTAGGACAAAAACATGTTTATAGACACTCTATATCTCATTATTACATGCTAGTTTACGGAATAAAAACAAACAGCAGTAAAGAAATTATTGGGCAACTTTTTAGAATTATAGCTTCAATTTTATTTACTTTAATTTGGGTTCCTACGGGAAATACAGGAGGTACAAATATTTCAGCAGTTAAACCTATTCCTGTTAGAAAAGAACTTCAAAAATATTTTTAACAATAAATGCATCTTTTTACGCTTTTTCCAGTCTACTATACAAACACAAAACATATAATATCATGAAAAATAGCAATCAATGCACTTGCACTTGCGAAGGATGTAAAACAAGTGACTGCTCAAATTGTACATGTGAAAACTGCACATGTAATAACTGTAACTGTTAATTAAATCAACTTTTTAATATTTTGTCACGCTGAATAAAATGAAAACAAATGTTTTTTTATTCAACGTGGCATTTTTCGTAAATTTATACTATGACAACGCAACAAGTTTGGAAAAAATACGCAGACGATGTAAAACACTTTATTTTAAGTAAAGTGAAAGACTCTTCTGTGACTGATGATATCGTACAAGAAACATTTATAAAAGTTCACACTAAACTTCATACATTAAACGATATTACCAAACTAAAACCTTGGATTTTTACGATTGCTCGGAATACGATGATGGATTACTTCAAGAACACTAATCAAACAGTTGAATTTAAAAGTTTTGAAGCCCAAACAGATATAAAAGAACACGAACATACTGAGAAAGATTGCTTACGTGGAATCTTACAAAGCTTGCCTAAAAAGTATAGAGATCCACTATTTTTATCAGATATAAAAGGCTTAAAACAGCAAGAAGTTGCAGACATTTTAAAACAAAATTTACCAACCACTAAATCTCAAATTCAACGCGCTCGTAAACTAATTGCACAAGGTTTTATGGATTGCTGTGGATTTTCACTTAACGAAGAAGGAAAATTAGTAGGTGAAATTCAAGACAAAGAAGATTGTAAAGTTTGTAAGTAGATTTTATTATTCAAATTGCACAAGCTACATTAAAAAAACAATTAAAAAGTACCTTGTTTAAAATATGAATCTATAATTTTTAAAACTTTCGTAACTTTGTGTAAATTCAACACTAAATGAAGATATCACAAAATATAAAAGTTGCTGTAGATGCTGTTGTTTTTGGCTACCAACAAAAAGAACTTTCTGTCTTATTAATAAAAAGAGGCATCGAACCTTTTAAAGGAGCTTGGGCATTGCCTGGTGGATTGGTTTTAGAAAACGAATCACTAGAACATGCAGTTGAAAGAGAATTATTAGAAGAAACAGGAGTTACTATCGATTATCTTGAACAACTATATACATTCGGAACTCCCAAAAGAGACCCAAGAAACAGAGTTATTTCTGTTACCTATTTTGGTTTGGTAAGTCCCAATCATTTTAAAATTAGTGCTGATACTGATGCCGCTGAAGTACAATGGTTTCCTATTCATGAGCTCCCCAAACTAGCATTTGATCACAATCGTATTTTAACCACAGCTTTACAAAGACTTCAAAACAAAATAAACTACCAACCTATTGGTTTTGAATTATTAAAAAAAGAATTTCCTTTTTCTGATTTAGAAAATTTATATCAAACAATCCTTAATCAAAAAATTGATAGACGTAATTTCAGAAAAAAAATTATGAGCTTTGGAATACTTACCGAAACCGATAAAATACACCAGCCTTCTAGTGGTAGACCTGCAAAACTTTTTAAGTTTAATGCTAAGAAGTATAAAGAACTAGAAAAGAAAGGATTCCACTTCGAAATTAAGTTTGCGTAAAAAAAACACTAAAACATTTTTTATTTTAAAAAACCGCATTATATTTGTGTAAAAATTACGCAATATGATTTTAAACTTAGATAAAAGCTTTACTCCTTACGGAACAGAAAACAATGTAGACTATAATTTCTTTACTTTTTCAGGAGGGGAACCACATATTAAAATCATTTCTGAACTTGAAAATGTGTCAGAAGTTACCATTACACATCGTATTCAGTCTTTTAATGATATGGGCACACTATTATTAGCTACCAATGCGCTCAAAAACATGGGAATTGCAAAGTTACATGTTGTTCTTCCTTATTTTCCAGCAGCTCGTCAAGACAGATTGATGGTATCAGGTGAACCTTTATCGGTAAAAGTATATGCAGATATTATAAATGCACAAAACTTTGAGTCAGTAACTGTTTTCGATCCACACTCAGAAGTAACTCCTGCCCTATTAAATAACTGTAGAGTTATAGATAACCACACATTCATAGAACGCGTTACTCAACAATTATCAGACGATTTACTACTAATTTCTCCTGATGGTGGTGCGTTAAAAAAGATATACAAGGTTGCTGCTTACCTTCAAAACTATGAAGTTATTGAATGCTCTAAAAGCCGAAACGTAAAAACAGGTCAGTTGACAGGTTTTAAAGTATATACTGATGACTTACAAGGAAAAGATTGCTTGATAGTAGATGATATTTGTGATGGTGGAGGTACTTTTCTAGGACTAGCTAAAGAACTAAAAGCTAAAAATGCGGGGAATTTATATTTAGCTGTAAGTCATGGAATATTTAGTAAAGGTTTTGATGAACTTGAAAAGCACTTCACCAAAATTTTCACAACAGATAGTTTTAAAACTATAGAAAACGATAATTGCATACAGATTGAATTGGGAAAATTGCTATAAAAATCATAAAAAACTACTATGAAAAATAACATTATAAAGTCAACATTTATTGGATTAGCTGTAGCTGATGCTCTAGGGGTACCTGTGGAGTTTAAAAACAGGCAAGAGTTAAAACAAAATCCTGTAATAGACATGAGAGAGTTTGGAACACATCACCAGCCAAAAGGAACTTGGTCTGATGACAGTTCTCTTACATTTTGTTTAGCTGAAAGTTTATGTCAAGGGTACGATTTAGTGGATATTTCATATAAATTTATCCAATGGATGAATGCTGAGATATGGACTCCACACGGTAATGTTTTTGATATTGGAATCCAAACAAGAAAAGCGATTGAACAACTTTCAAAAATCATAAATAAAGAAGACTATAAAGAACTAGAAATTTTAAAATATTCTGATGATGAATATACCAATGGTAACGGTTCATTAATGAGAATTATTCCTTTACTCTTTTACATAAAGGGTAAGAGAATAAATGACCAATTTAATATTATTTGGCATGTTTCATCACTAACACATCCACACATAAGGTCGGCAATTTCTTGTTTAATATATTTAAAATTAGCTGAACATATTTTAAATGGATTTTCAATTGTAGATTCATATAAAAAGATGCAAAAGGAAATTACTGTCTATTTTTCAGAAAGAAGTATTTCTTCTTACGAGCAAAATCATTTCTCTAGAATTTTAAAGCAAGATATATCTAACTTAAAAGAAAAAGATATCAATTCCAGTGGCTATGTTATAGATACATTAGAAGCTTCACTTTGGTGTTTGCTCAACACTACTAATTATAGTGAGGCAGTTTTAAAAGCTGTAAATTTAGGGGATGATACTGATACCACAGCTACTGTAGTTGGAGCTATTGCTGGTATGTATTATGGAATTGATAATATACCTCAAAAATGGATAGATTCATTAGTAAGAAAAGATGATATTATTCTCTTAAGTCAACAATTCGCAAAAAAATATCGTTATGAAAATTAACCAATAAAAACGTAACAAACATTGCTTACGTTTTTGAATAAAATTGAAAAAAATGAATGAGAAGAACACAAAAAGAATAAGTAAGTTTTTAAGCCTGATATTAAGGCATCAGCCTGAAAAAATTGGGCTAAAATTAGACATCAACGGATGGACTTCAGTAGAAGAACTTTTGAACAAATCAAGTAACAACGGAGTTTCATTTACTAAAGAAGAATTGGATTTAGTTGTAAAAACAAACGATAAACAACGATTTTCATTTAACGAAGACAAAACAAAAATAAGAGCCAATCAAGGACACTCTTTAAAAAATGTAACCATAGTAACTGAAACAAAAACTCCCCCTCCATTTTTATATCACGGAACAGTAGCTAAATTTATTCCTTCAATAAAAGAAAACGGATTACAAAAAATGAGTAGACAACATGTTCATTTGAGTTCCGATGTAGAAACTGCTAAAAAAGTAGGCAGTAGAAGAGGTAAACCTATAATTTTGACTGTTCAATCAGGTGTTATGCATAAAAAAAATTATGAGTTCTTTTTATCTGAAAATGGAGTTTGGCTAACTAATCTTGTTCCTACTGAGTTCATTAATTTTGAAGATTTATAATAGTATGAAAACATTTGTCATTGGTGATATTCATGGAGGCTTAAAAGCCTTACCCCAAGTTTTTAAAAAAGCCAAAATCACTATAGAAGATACCTTAATTTTTCTTGGTGATTATGTGGACGGTTGGAGTGAATCTGCACAAGTCATTGATTTTTTAATAGAGTTAAACAAAAAGCATGAATGTATTTTCATTAAAGGAAATCATGATTTGTGGTGTGAAGATTGGCTGAGAACTGGTCAAGGTGAAGCTATTTGGTTAGCACATGGTGGCGAAGAAACCAAAAAAAGCTACGAATCTTATTCAGAAGAACAGAAACATGAACATCTGGCATTTTTTCAAGAAATGAAACCTTATTATATCGATAGTAAAAATCGTTTGTTTATCCATGCTGGATTTACCTCTATGCACGGAGTAGAAAAAGAGACTTTCAAATTAAATTATCATTTTGATAGAACCTTATGGGAAACTGCTTTAGCTACTGATAAAAACTTATCTGAAAAATCTGAACTATATCCTGAGAGGTTTACACACTACTCAGAAATATACATTGGTCACACCCCAACTATACGCTATAACTCATCAAATCCTATAAACGCTTTAAACTTATGGAATATTGATACAGGAGCTGCATTTACAGGATGTTTAACAATTATGGATATCAACAACAAAGAGTTTTGGCAAAGTGACCAAGTAAAAAATTTGTATCCAAATGAAAAAGGGAGAAATTAAAATTCTCTATAAACTCATCTAAATAATAATACTTTGAAATATAATAATAAAACAATAATAGCACGTTACAACAATAATGAAAACTTAAGTTTCTTATTTTTTTGGGGGCATCAACCCAACAAGGATGGAAGCGTCGGTAAAAGCTGTTTCAGCCAGTGGTGGAAAGCTTCTTTTGAAATCGATGGTATTACCTACCCTACTGCTGAGCATTATATGATGGCTAGTAAAGCGAAAGTGTTTAATGATGAAGAAACTTTACAAGAAATCCTTTCTGTTAGTACACCTCATCAAGTAAAAAAACTAGGGAGGAAGGTTAAGAACTTTTCTCCAGAAGCATGGGATCAACACAAATTCGAAATCGTCGTAAAAGCCAATCATGCTAAATTTTCTCAAAATAAAGACTTAAAAGAATTTTTATTAAATACAAAAGATAGAATTATAGTAGAAGCAAGCCCTGTTGATTCTATATGGGGAATTGGAATGGCTGCTGATAACCCTAATGTTACTAATCCAGAGTTATGGAAAGGGCACAATTTATTAGGGTATGCCTTAATGGAAGTTAGAGATTTATTAAACAAAAATTCATAAGCATTTGATTACAAAATTTTGGATATAATTAAACATAAAATTGTGAATTTATACAATGTTTTACTGGGTATAGCTATAGGAGACGCTTTTGGTGCCGGTTTAGAATTTCAAGATAGAAATTGGATTCAAAAAAATGTAGACTTTACCAAGTTCATCAACGTACGCCACTTAATTAAGATCTCAACTGATAAGTTAAGTGCTTTTACAGAAAATTATTACGATTGGCAATACACAGATGATACAGAAATGACTATTGGACTTATAAAAGCTCTCTATTCAAAAGAAGAGTTTAATGAGAGTTTATTAGTAGAAAAATGGAAAGATGAATACAACAAAGGGAAACATGAAAAAGGCCACGGCAGAAATGGCCATGGGTCAATGAGATGGTTTTTCTCTGGAGAAATGACAATTGAAGAAATTAAAAACTTTCAAAGAAATAGGTCAACTCCAGGAAATGCTCCAGCCATGAGATCAGTCCCATTAGGTTTCATTCCTTCGAATCTCATTAATAAATATGCAAAGATTAATGCTAACGCAACACATCCTAATATAAATGCCATACTTAGTAGTCAATGCATTGCAAGAGCTACTGAGTACTTACTTGTAAAAAAAGGAAATAAAGAAAACCTCATAAAATACTGTATAGAAAAAGTAAATCTAAATGATGAATATAAAAATTACCTTACCTCCGTTAATAAGATAAAATCAAATGAGATATTAACTAAGGGTAATTACGAAACATTGTGCGGACATCAACCGATAAGAAAACCATATTTTTTAAATGGGATTAACGGTATGCCATCAGATTCAAAATATACCACAGGCAGTGTTCTATATATCTTAAAAAATAGTACAAGTGCTTTTGATGCTCTTAAGAAATCTATTTTTCTTGGAGGTGATGTTGACTCTGTAGCATCTATAACAACAGGAATTAACTCAGGATTGTATGGAATTGGAAGCCTTCCTGACTTTATGATTGAGAATGTTGAAGGGAAACAATATATAAAAGAAATATCTTCTCGTTTTAATCAATATTTAGAGGAAATAAACTAAAATTTCAAAAGATTTAATTGTCAGTTAATTTTAATTTGCGTAATTTTGACACAAACAAAATAACATACTATGAATCCATTATTATATACAGACGGTTACAAAGTAGACCACAGAAGACAATACCCTAACAATACTACCTTAGTATATTCAAACTGGACACCAAGAAAAAGTAGGATTCAAGGAGTTGAAAAGGTAGTCTTTTTCGGACTACAATACTTCATTAAAAAATATATTATTGAAGAATTTCAAACCAACTTCTTTAACAAACCAAAAGAAGAAATTTGCAAACAATACAGTAGAAGAATCAATAATTATTTAGGTGAAAACTCTGTAGGTATAGAACATATTGCTGCATTACACGATTTAGGATACATTCCTATGGTTTTTAAAGCATTACCAGAGGGTGTTGAGGTTCCAATCAGAGTACCAATGTTTACCATGTATAATACATTGCCAGAATTCTTTTGGTTAACCAATTACTTTGAAACTTTATTATCTACCACTGTTTGGTTACCATGTAATTCTGCAACCATTGCAAAACAGTACAGAAAAATATTAGACAAATACGCACAAGAAACCTCATCTGTTCCTGAAATGGTAGATTGGCAAGGACACGACTTTTCTATGAGAGGAATGGCTGGTTTAGAAGCTGCTGAAATGAGTGCTGCTGGTCACTTATTAAGTTTTACTGGTACAGATACAATTCCTGCTGTAGATTTTTTAGAAAAGTATTACAATGCTGATTCTGATAATGAATTGATTGGTGGTTCTGTTGCAGCAACTGAACACTCTGTAATGTGTATGGGAACCAATAGTGGTGAAGAAGATACTTTTAAGAGATTAATTACTGAGGTATATCCAAACGGTATCGTTTCTATTGTTTCTGATACGTGGGATTTATGGAAAGTTCTTACCGAATACTTACCTAATCTAAAAGAAGAAGTCTTAGCCAGAGATGGAAAAGTAGTCATAAGACCAGACAGCGGGGATCCAGTAGATATTATTTGCGGAAATCAAAACGGTAAAACAGTAGAAGAACAAAAAGGAGTCATACAACTGCTTTGGGAAGTTTTTGGAGGAACAACCAACACAAAAGGATATAAAGAACTAGATAGTCATATTGGAGCTATCTATGGCGATAGCATTACCCTTGAAAGAGCCACACAAATTTGTGAACGTTTAAAACAAAAAGGGTTTGCCTCTACCAACGTAGTCTTAGGAATTGGTTCTTTTACCTATCAATACAACACCAGAGATACCTTTGGATTTGCCATGAAAGCTACTTACGGAGAAGTAGATGGAGAAGGAAGAGAAATTTTTAAAGACCCAATTACCGATGACGGAACTAAAAAATCTGCTAAAGGATTATTAAAAATAACGCTAGAAGATGGAAAATATAAATTACACGATCAAATAAGTTGGGAAGAAGAACAAAAAGGCGAATTACGAGAAGTTTTTAAAGACGGAAAATTGTTAGTTGATGAAAAACTAAGTGAAATAAGACTCCGTACTAAAAACAGCGTATTAGAATTTTCAGAATAACAAAAAGCAGGAATTTTACTCCTGCTTTTTTGCTATTTAAAAACCTACTAAAAACACTAAATACCAACACCTTACAAACTACTTAATTTGCTTAATTCTTGATTTTTTCATATCTTAATTGCAACTAAAAAAGAAACTTATGACAGATCAAGAACAGAAAAGACTCGATACAATGAACTCTGTTTTAGTTAAAATGGAAGACATTAAAAACACGCAAAAAAGTTTAATTGAAAAAATTGGTGTGGTTGAAGTTCAACTATTCGATATCCAGTCAAAAGACTTAGACAAAGAACTCGAAAAAGTAATGGTAAGAGCTTCTGATACCTTAAACATTATAAAACAAGCTACCGAAGCTTTTGAAATGAAACGAAACCGTTTAGAAAACGAAGCATAAATAAAAAATCCGCCTAACAGCGGATTTTTACTTTATCGTCTCTTCTTTTTAAAACCTTTATTCTTTCTCCTAGAAGGTTTTGATGGTTTATACGTTACGGTATCATCAAAGGTATTTTTAGCTTTTCCTGCTTTATTTTTACGCCACGAAGTATCTTCTGGAAGTAGTTTTTTAAGCAAATCTGTACGTCCAACTTTGTTTAACGTATCTTTAATCCATTGCTTATTTTCCTTTTTATACCAAAAGAAAAACTTGTGCTGATCTTCTTTCTCCTTTTTTGTTTTCGGAGTTTTTACCTCTTTTAAAGTATACGGATGATATCCACTGTAATAAATTACCGTAGCCACCGTCATAGGTGTTGGCGTAAAGCCTTGTACCTGTTCTAGCTGAAACCCCATATCTTTAGTCTCCGCAGCTAAGTTTGCCATATCTTCTGCCTCACAAGCTGGGTGACTCGAAATAAAATATGGTATTAATTGAAGTTTTAATTTCTTTTTGATGTTAATACGATCAAAACGTTCTTTAAATAAATGGAAGTATTTAAACGACGGTTTACGCATTAACTTTAGTACAGGATCAGAAGTGTGTTCCGGTGCAACTTTTAATCGCCCAGAAACGTGTTTTGTCATCACCTCTTCTGTATATGCATCTAACTCTTTAGGATCTGCATTTTTATTGAATTCAGGCACTAACATATCATGTCGAATACCACTACCAATAAATGATTTTTTCACCTTCGGATGTGCATCAACAGCTTGGTACAATTTTGTTAACGGTTTATGCGAAGTATCTAAATTACTACAAATTACGGGTGAAATACACGACGGAGCAACACATTTGTCACAAATCGACTGTACTTTACCTTTCATTTTATACATATTCGCAGAAGGTCCTCCAATATCAGATAAGTAGCCTTTAAAATCATCCATTTGGGCAACTTGATCTACTTCCTTTAAAACAGATTCTTGACTTCTACTCGCAATAAATTTTCCTTGATGTGCAGAAATAGTACAAAAACTACATCCTCCAAAACATCCACGGTGAATATTAATAGAAAACTTAATCATTTCAAACGCAGGTATTGGCCCACGTTTGTTATACTTTGGATGCGGTAAACGTGTAAAAGGTAAATCGAATGAAGCATCAATTTCTTCCTCCGTCATTGTTGGAAACGGTGGATTAATCATTAGCTTTTTATTCCCAACCTTTTGAAAAATACGACGTGCATATAGTTTGTTTGACTCCTGCTCTATCACTTTAAAATTAGAAGCATAGGCTTTCTTATCCTTCAAACAAGTTTCATGCGAACTAATTTCTACATCGTCCCAGTTCTTATTTTTCGGAGTTTTCTCACCTTCTTCTAATAAAACAGCTGTCTGCTTAATCGTTTTTAAGCTCGAAAATGGTACACCTTTTTGCAACAACTCAACAATTTCTCTTAGTGGCTGCTCTCCCATTCCGTATACCAACATATCTGCTTTAGAAGTTTCTAAAATCGTTGGTAATAATTTATCAGACCAATAATCGTAATGCGTAACACGACGTAACGAAGCCTCAATTCCTCCAATTAATACAGGAACATCTGGAAACTTTTCCTTTAAAATTTTAGAATATACTGAAGTCGCATAATCAGGTCTGAACCCTTTATCTCCATTAGGAGTGTAAGCATCTTTATCACGGCGACGTTTACTAGCCGTGTAATTACTAACCATGGGATCCATACAACCACCGGTAACTGCAAAAAATAACCTTGGAGTTCCTAGCTTTTCAAAATCTTGTAAATTATCGTGTACACTTGGTTGCGGAACAATTGCCACACGCAAACCGTAACTCTCTAAAATACGTCCAATTACTGCAGGACCAAATGATGGATGATCTACATATGCATCTCCACTGAATAGGATTACGTCTAATTCATCCCATCCTCTTAACTTCACCTCCTTTTTCGTAGTCGGTAACCAATCTGAAAGTCGTCTAATTCTCATGCCGCTGCAAAGGTACGGGGTTTTATTTACACTACAATACAGTAAAAAACTGAAAACTAGCCATAAATAAAGAAAAAACTATACATTAAAACATCTCTTTAACAATTAATTAAGATAATTCTGGTAGTAGTTTTGCTAAATTCCGCACTTATTTATTCAATTAATTTTTACAATGACTAAAAAAATACTTTCAACTATTTTAGTGGTATTTCTTGCTTTAGGAGTTTCTTTGAATGCAGAAGCACAACGAAAGAAGAAAAAAAACACAAAAAAAGAGACTCCCGCTAAAAAAGACAAACCTAAAAAAGGCGGTATACAACCTTATGAAAAGGTAGTTACCAAAAAACACAAAACAGACGAAGGTTTGTTTAAGGTGCACTCAAAAGACGCTAACTATTTATTTGAAATTCCAGATTCTCTTCTTAATCGTGAAATGCTTATGGTGACTAGAATTGCCAAAACAGCTAGCGGTATTGGTTTTGGTGGTGGAAAACAAAATACACAAGTGTTGCGTTGGGTAAAAAACAAGAAACAAATTTTACTAAAAGTAGTTTCTCACAATGTTGTAGCAGACACCATTTTACCGGTACACGAAGCCGTTGTAAACTCTAATTTTGAGCCTATCCTATTTGCTTTTCCAATCAAAGCATTTAGCAAAGACTCTACAGCTACTGTAATTGATGCTAGCCCTCTTTTTGAAGGTGATGTAAAAGCAATTACTTTTCCACAAAGAAGCAGAAAACGTTATAAGATTTCTAAAATGGATAAAACAAGATCTTATATTGACAGAATTAGTAGTTATCCTCAAAACATAGAAGTTAGAAATGTAAAAACTTACATTGCTGGGAATCCTCCATCAAACTCAAGTGTAGGTTCTGTAACTATGGAATTGAGTAACTCTATGATTTTACTTCCTAAAACACCTATGAAAAGACGTTATTTTGACGAACGTGTAGGATGGTTTACGAGTTCTCAAACAGATTACGGTTTAGATGTTCAAAAAAGTAAATCGGTTACCTATTTAGACAGATGGCGTTTAGAAGTAAAAGACGAAGATTTAGAAAAGTTTAAAAGAGGTGAATTAGTAGAGCCTAAGAAACAAATCGTATACTACATTGACAGGGCTACACCAAAAAAATGGCGTAAGTACATCAAACAAGGTATTGAAGATTGGCAAATTGCTTTTGAAGCAGCTGGATTTAAAAATGCTATCATCGCTAAAGATGCTCCTACTAAAGAAGAAGATCCTGATTGGAGCCCCGAAGATGTACGTTACTCTGTAGTTCGTTATTTAGCATCTCCAATCCCAAATGCAAATGGTCCTCACGTTAGTGACCCTCGTTCAGGAGAAATTTTAGAATCTGACATTAACTGGTATCATAATGTAATGACTTTATTACACAACTGGTTTTTTGTACAAACAGCTGCAATCAATCCAGATGCAAGAGGAAATCAATTTAAAGATGAAGTTATGGGACGCTTAATCCGTTTTGTTTCTTCTCATGAAGTTGGACACACTTTAGGATTGCCTCACAACATGGGAAGTTCTGTTGCATATCCTGTAGATTCTTTACGTTCTGCTGAATTTACTAAAAAGAACGGAACAGCTCCTTCAATCATGGATTATGCTCGTTTTAACTATGTAGCACAACCAGAAGACAAAGGAGTTGCTTTAATGCCTAATATTGGACCTTACGATAAATATGCTATCAACTGGGGATACAGACCAATCTTAGATAAATCTGCAAAGGAAGAAAAACCTACCTTAAATCAGTGGATTAAAGAAAAAGCAGGAAACCCTGTGTATAGATTCGGACACCAACAAGTTCGTAATATTATTGACCCTAGCTCACAAACAGAAGATTTAGGTGACGATGCCATGAAAGCAAGTGCTTATGGTATTAAAAACTTACAACGTATTTTACCTCGTTTAGAAGAGTGGACTACTGAAGATGGTGAAACTTACGAAGAGTTAAAAACTATGTACGGACAAGTAGTTGGACAGTTTAACAGATATATGGGGCACGTAAGTTCTAATATTGGTGGTGTATATGAGTATTTTAAAACTGCCGATCAAGATGGGGCTGTTTATGTACACGTACCTAAAGAGCATCAAAAAAGAGCTTTACAATTTGTAAATAACGAATTGTTTAAAACTCCTACTTGGTTAATTGATGAAAACATCATCAGTAAAACACAACACTCCGGAATTATTGAGCGCATAAGAAGTTTACAAGTACGAACGTTAAACAGAGTTTTAAAAACTGGAAGATTAACACGTATGATTGAGAATGAAACTTTAAACGGAACTAAAGCATATTCTCTTATTGAAATGATGGGAGATTTACGCAAAGGTATTTGGAGTGAAGTATATGCTAACAAAACTATAGATCCGTATCGTAGAAACTTACAACGTGCACATTTAGACAGATTGGACTTTTTACTAAACAAAGCAAAAGACCAAAAAGCACCAAGAAGTGATAGAGGCTATTTTAAACAAACAGCGGTTACTATCAATCAATCAGATATTAAACCTGTGGTAAGAGGAGAGCTAAAACGTTTACAAAAAGATATTAAACGTAGTATTCCTTCAGTTCGTAACACAATAACCCGTTACCACTTACAAGATGCAGCAGATAGAATAGACACTATTCTAAACCCAAACAACTAATTTTTCTTACATAACAGCAATCTAGTAGATTGCTGTTATTTTTATACTTTTATTATACATCAACAAAACCAAATGAAAAAAAACTTAATTCTATTCTTTATAGTTGCAATTTCATTTGCTAGTTGTACTAAAAAAACAACAGTAAAGAAAACTGAAAAGAAAGAAAACACTTACGTTAAAGACCATTACACTAAAAAAGAGGTGAAAATTACAATGAGAGATGGTGTAAAACTACACGCCACTATTTATTCACCAAAAGACACTAGTAAAACCTATCCTATTTTACTACAACGTACTCCGTATAGTTGCCAACCTTATGGAGAAGATAAATTCAGAAAAAAAATTGGTCCAAACCCAGTTTTAATGAAAGAAGGAAACATCATAGTATATCAAGATGTTCGCGGACGTTGGATGAGTGAAGGAGTGTATGACAATATGCGTGCTTATATTCCGAATAAAACAGAAAAACAAACCGATGAAACTACCGATACCTATGATACTATTGATTGGTTAGTTAACAATGTAGCAAACAATAACGGTAAAGTTGGTACATGGGGAATTTCATATCCAGGTCATTATGCTACAGTTTCAACCATTGATGCACATCCTGCTTTAAAAGCTGCTTCACCACAAGCGTGTATTGGAGATTTCTTTTTTGACGATTTTCATCATAACGGAGCTTTTTTATTAAGCTATTTCAAAGCTATTTCTTTATTCGGAACTTACAAAGATCAACCAACTGATTCTGCTTGGTACTCATTCCCTGATATGAAAACTCAAGACCAATATCAGTTTTTCTTAGATAAAGGACCTCTTAAAAACTTAAACGAATATTTTCAATACGATAAATTAGATACCAAAGTTGCCGATAACAAAGAGCGTATTGATGATTTCTTTTGGAAGGAAATTGTAGAACACCCTAATTACGACTCGGTATGGCAAAGCAAAGGAATCATTCAACATTTAGATAAAGTTCCTTCTACAGTAGCAACAATGATTGTTGGAGGTGAATTTGATGCAGAAGATTTGTACGGGCCTTTAGAAACTTATAAAAACATTGAAAAAAATCAACCAAACAACTATAATACAATTGTTTTTGGACCTTGGGATCATGGCGGATGGTCTAGAAATAAAGTAGCTAACAAAGTTGGTAACTACTACTTTGGAGATTCCATCTCTTTAAAATTCCAAAAAGAAGTAGAAACAAAATTCTTTAACCACTTCTTAAAAGGTGATGGTTCTAAAAACTCAGGATTACCAGAAGCCTATGTTTTTGATACAGGTAAAAAAACGTGGAAATCATACGATGTATGGCCACCAAAAAATGCTCAAAAACAAACTTTTTTCTTATCTGATGATCAAGAATTAACAGCAGAGCAAAAAGGAAACAATAAAATTAGTTTTATCAGTGATATTAAACGTCCTGTGCCTTATTCAGAAGATATCAAAACGGTATTTACTCCGCGTAAATATATGACAGATGATCAGCGTTTTGCTGCTCGAAGACCTGATGTATTGGTATTTGAAACAGAGGTATTAACAGAAGATTTTACCCTTGCTGGTGATATTTTAGCAAAGCTACAAGTAGCTACTACAGGTTCAGCAGCCGATTGGATTGTGAAGATTGTTGATGTACATCCTGCTGATTTAAAAAACGACAACAAAGAAATGCAATCACATTTAAAACTAAGCAACTACCACTTAATGGTACGTAGCGAAGTAATGCGTGGACGTTTTAGAAATAGTTTTTCAAATCCAGAACCTTTTACACCAAATAAGAAAACAGCCGTAAATATTAAACTACAAGATGTTTTCCATACGTTTAAAAAAGGACATAAAGTGCAAATACAAGTACAAAGTTCTTGGTTTCCTTTAATTGATTTGAATCCGCAAACCTATGTAGATAATATTTACAAAGCAGACGAAAAAGATTTTAAAACACAAACACACTCAGTATTTACCGATTCTAGTATAGAATTTACAGTGTTAAAATAACAACAAACTTTTTTCTATTTAAAAACTCACAACACTTAAGTATTGTGAGTTTTTTTTATTTTAGAATTTATAACTCTAAATAACAATACGTACCTTTATCTTTAAATAATAATGTATTTTATGAACTGGATTTATTTAATTATAGCTGGTATTTTTGAAATAGGATGGCCTTTAGGCTTAAAGCTTTCTCAAAACGTTCAATATAAATTCTTAGGCATTTGTATGGCTATTATTTGTATGGCTACCAGTGGATATTTTTTATGGTTAGCTCAAAAAACAATTCCTATGGGAACAGCTTATGCTGTTTGGACAGGTATAGGCGCTGTAGGCACTTTACTTGTTGGTATTATATTTTTAGGAGACTCAGCCAACATTTGGCGTCTTATTTCTGCATCATTAATTGTATTTGGAATAGTAGGACTAAAACTAGCCAATTAAATTATTATTTTATTCTCAAAAAAAACTAACTGTGCCTAAAAAATATTTTTTCCTTCTTTTTTTAAACATTCATTTTATAACATACGGACAAGAGAATTACCCTTTTCCTCCTAAAAACTCTAATAGCCTTTTTTACATACAACACAGCAATAATTTTAACACATATGTATACGATGTTAATCTTAAAAACTCTAAGTTAAACACCAAAAAGCCTATCAAAGAATACAGAATACTATATACCAAAAATGCTGAAGTTAAGCCTCTAACTCCAACACAAAAAAGGCTTGCTTATGGTATGGTATTGCTTAATGCAGATGATAATTCTTTTAAATTTAGGCTAGCTGCTTCTTCAAAACTTGTTTTTAATTTAGAGAAAAAAAACAATCATTACAAAATTTTTGTAAACCATAATACAACAAAAATATACCTAGACAGAATGTTCTTAAATATTAATGGAACTGGTTTAAGTACTGAAATAAAATCGGTTATTCTTTACGGAAAAGACTACAATACCAATAAAAAAATTGAAATTAAAGTTGAAGACTTTTAAACGATAAAACAATCTTATATAAATCTAGACACAAAAATTGATCTTTGAGTTTAATTTAAAATACTAGGTGATAATCCCTCCTGTTAGAACTTTTTAACGCTACTACAGGAGAGGTGATTCACACCATTCATTCGGGCAGTATACAAATGCTGACCGATGTATAACTGGAACCTACCTCAAACGGTGATGGAAGCAAAACCTGACCCTGCTTATTCTACTTGGGGTGGTGGCTCTGGTGTCGTAGTAGTTTACGGAATAGCCAAACCTGCTCAAACTCCGCTTGCTGGTCCTGTGAGTGCAGTATAAAATTTATAATACTAAATAAGCGTCTTTAAAACAGACGCTTATTTCTTCAACACTTTTTTAGATTCTTCTTCTCTTTTATCTTTATATTTGGATAAAATAGCACGTATATATATAAACAAGCTTGCGGTAATTTCGGAAAACATCTAAAATTTAGTATTTTTCTTCAAAAAAAGACAAATCCTTATTAACAAAAAACTATTGAACCAAAAATATAACATACCAGATTTTGCTAAATATCTAAATATAGATAGCCCAAAAGACGAAGATATTTTAATGGTTCTCTATGATGATAAAAGTAAAGTTCCTCTTAAGTCTGAACCAATAAAAATAGACTTTTACCTTTTGGCTATAAAATTGGATTTTGACGAAAGTATTAATTACGGACAAACAAACTTTGACAAAACAGACTCACTTCTTTATTTTGATGCACCAAATAATAATATAGAATGGGATTTGGAAAAACCTATGACTGGTTATAACATCTTAATCAGCTCTAATTTTTTCGACAAATATGCAAAGCGATATAGTTTTATGCACTACAATAATCACGAAGCTTTGTTTGTAAGAGATGAAGAGAAAAAAATTTTATTAGATTTATTTGAAAAAGCATACTCTGAATACAATAAAACACAGTTTTCAAAAGAGATTATAACATCGTATGCTAATTTAATTTTAACGTATATTGAAAAGTATTATAAACGACAGTTTGATACAAGAAGTTCATTATACAACAAAGTAGTAGCCGATTTTCACAAAAATTTAGATGCGTATTTTAATGATGCTACAGAAATCAAAAAACTACCAACTGTAAGTTATTTTGCAAACAAATCTAATCTCTCTTCAAATTATTTTGGGGATTTAATTAAACATTTCACAGGAAAATCAGCTCAAAACTATATTCAGCAATACATTTTACAGATTGCCAAATCAAAATTAAAACAAACAACACTTTCAATAAGTGAAATTGCTTACAGTTTAGGTTTCGGTTATCCAACTTATTTCACTCGATTTTTTAAAAAAGAAGTCGGTGTAACACCTACTATTTTTCGCAATCAGTAATTTGTTTCAGTCTTCAAGTAATCTGTTTTAGTACTAAACAGATATCTCACTGTAATTTTGTTGTATTATTAATTTAAAATTAAAATACAATGGAAAATCAAGTAAATTTTGCAGGAAGCGAAAGAGCTTCAACTCATAAATCAAGAATGTCTAAAGAAAGAATAGAAAATGCTATTAAACAGTTAAATGAAATTTCAGAAGCAGATTATGAGAAAGTAATAGGATTGGCTAATGTTTGTAAACCCTTTAGAAGTGTAATTCATAAAACACCAGACGACTATGGAATGACAGATTGGGAAGATGTTTTCCTTAAAGGTGTTGATGGTGTGCCTTTAGATGGTTGGTACATTCCTGCAAAAGGCGGAGAAAGTAACAAATTAGTAATCTTCAACCACGCATTACCTATGTGTCGTTCAGGATTTCAAGGGCATTTTGGTTTACCTTTTAGTGGATACGATAATGTTGAGATTGACTTTGTAGTACAAATGAAACATTTAACAGATGCTGGTTATAACGTATTGGCTTATGACATAAGAAATCACGGAAGGAGTGGCTCATCTAACAATGGAATAAGTGGAATAGGTCAATTAGAATGGAGAGATTGCGTTGGTGTAAAACAATATGTAGACAATCATCCAAGATTAAGCAAAATGAAAGTTGCTCTTTATAGCCAATGTATGGGAGGAAATTCACAGTACGAGGCAATTAGTCGCTACCCTGAATTATTTGAAAATGTAAAATGTATGGTAAGCCCAATGGTGGTATCTATGAGAGCTATCTACGAAGCTTTTTCTGGACTACAAGGTGTAAGTCAATATTTAGATTTGGTTGACTTCGAACTATTAAAAATGGGAGGATGGTTAATGGACGAAATGACACCACATACAGCAGCACCAAATGTAAAAATGCCAGTATTTATGATACAAGTAAAAGACGATGCTTGGACTAAAAATCCTGAAGATGGACAAAAAACTTTTGACCTTCTTGGTAGTAAAGAAAAGGAAATCCATTGGATTGAAAATACGCCTTTTAGATTTAAAGATGGTTACAATTACTTTGGTAGAAATCCCGAAAAAGTTCTTTCGTTCTTGGATAAGTATATGAACTAAATTAATAGGCGAAAAAAACTACCGCCAACAAAACGTATAAGCAATAGCGGTTCGGGTGACAACTCGAATCGCTATTTCATTTTAAAAAGATATATTACATTCCGAAAAGTAGTTGCGTAAAACCCGCTACTACTCATACACAAAACCGTTCACAACCACCTCAAAAACTCCTCTCTGGAAATTTCTCTCGCGCCTAAACTTGCTAAATGGTCATTATATACTTGACAATCGATGAGTTTGTAACCTCCCTTTTGTGCTAAATGGATAAAAGCTACTTTACTCATATTACTTACTTTGCTAAACATACTTTCGCCACAAAACACCCCATTTCCTAAATCTACTCCGTACAAACCTGCAACTAGTTTGTCATCTATCCATACTTCAATAGATTTTGCATAGCCTTTATCGTGTAAATTAATATAAGCATCTTCCATTTCATCGGTAATCCAAGTACCTAATTGATCAAAACGATTGATGTGTCGGCAATTAAAAATCACCTCGTCAAAAGCCTTGTTTTCCGTTATCGTAAAACCACCTTTTCGTAATACCTGTTTCATTGATTTGGAAATCTTCACTTCCTCAGGAAACAACACCATACGCTCCCATGGAGAATACCAAACAATCGGCTCCCCTTCATTAAACCACGGAAAAATTCCATGTTGGTAGGCATACACCAATCGTTCAGCCGATAAATCACCGCCCAAAGCTAGTAAACCATCATCAGTAGCCAACTCATACGGAGGAAACTCTATTTTTTCAGAAAGCCAAATCATTCGTTATATTCTTTTTTACAAAAATACTATATCCGTGAATTCAACATCAACGTTTTATTAATAAAACAAAGTATAGTCACCATCAGCGAAGATCGCTGACGTTTCCTCAACATAACGGAGCCATCAGCGTGACGTGCTGGCGTTTCCTCAACACAACGGAATCATCAGCGTGACGCGCTGGCGTTTCCTCAACACAACGAAACCATCAGCGTGACGCGCTGACGTTTCCTCAACACAACAAAACCATCAGCGTGACGCGTTGACGTTTCCTCAATAAACTCTTAAAACAAGGTAAGTCCTAATAAATAAATTACGCTACCTACCACCATTGCAATTAACGTGTAGGGTAAAATTTCTTTTGCTTTTAGTTTCGTAATTCCTAATAAAGGTAATGCCCAAAAAGGCTGTAACATGTTAGTTATTTGGTCTCCGTATGCTAGTGCCATAATTGCTTTAGGCAACGGAACCCCTAATTTTAATGCACTTTCTACCACAATAGGTCCTTGTACAATCCACTGTCCTCCCCCACTCGGCACAAAAACATTAACCAAACCTGCACTAAAAAACGTAAATATGGGTAAGGTCGTTGCAGTTGCTATCGACACGAAAAAGTCAGAAATTAAAGTAACCATTCCCGTACTTTTCATCACGCCCATAATACCAAAATACAACGGAAACTGAATTAAAATTCCAGATACATCACTAATCGATTCTCCCACAGCATTGGTAAACTTTTTAAAACTTCCGTGTAGTATAATTCCTAATCCTAACATAAAAAAGTTAATTAGGTTAGGCGTAATTTTTAACTGCTGAATGTCTGCCCAATAACGATAACCAAACGCCACTAAAATCAACACACCAAAAGCAATGGCTAACCATTGAGAACTATCCAATCTTTCTGCTTGTGTACTAACCTTTTCATCGGTATGCATCTGATATTCTGGTAAATTAATCGCTGTAGGAGCTGCTTTCTTTCCTAAAAAATAAAAGGTTGCCGATACCGCCGCTACTACCACGAAAAAAATTAGCAAATTCCACCAACTAAAAATCGTTTGAGAATAATCAATCACATCAGGTATTTGAGCTAAAACCTCATCCGAAGAAACCGATTGCATAATACTTTTAATATGTCCGCTTTCGTTAATTTTTATGGGTGCAGAACCTGAAATTCCACCATGCCAAACCATCAATCCCATATAACCCGCCGCTCCAATAATTGGATAATTTAGTTTGATATTGTGTTGTTGCGCATGTTCTGCTACTTTACGCGCCAACAAAGCACCAAAAATGAGTCCTAGCCCCCAATTAAAAAAAGCTACCAACATGGTAGTACAACTTACAATAGCTGCGCTGTTTGCTGTGTTGGTACAGAATTTTGTTACTTTTAAAATTAAATTACTCACAGGCTTACTCAACACCAACACATGCCCTAATACCAAAATCAACATCATTTGATAGGCAAAAACAAGTAATCCGTTAGACCAAATTCCGTTTTCCCAAAATTGTAACACCTCTAAAGAATAATTAACCACAGAACTTTCTTCTGGTTTTGTAAAAAACAGTGCTAATAAAAGAGTTAACAGTGTTAATAATATAGCGATGGTAAAAGGTGAGGGTAAATATTTTTTAAAAACATTTTCTATAACCTGCGTAATCTTCATTGTTTAAAGTTTGATTTGCTAAAAATAATCAAATAGAATAAATAGTTTTTTACCTAGTTTTGCAATATGGTAAAAGAACTTCAATTACGTGTTAATTTAGTAGAAGAACGCAAAGACAATATTTTACAGCTAAAAGCTGCTAAAAAGCTAGGTATTAGCATTGCTGATATTACTAGCGTAAAGGTGTTACGTAAATCGATTGATGCACGTAAAAAGGAAGTTATCTTTAATTATAAAGTAGCGGTGTACATTAACGAACCGCAACCTGATACTCCTGATTATATTTTTGAATATCAAGACGTATCAAATGCGAAAGAAATTCATATTGTAGGTTTTGGTCCTGCGGGAATGTATGCAGCACTTCGCTGTATTGAGTTAGGCTATAAACCTATTGTACTTGAACGTGGTAAAAATGTACAAGATCGTCGTAGAGATTTACGTGCTATTAATCAATTTCATGAAGTAAACCCAGACTCTAACTATTGTTTTGGTGAAGGTGGTGCAGGAACGTATTCGGACGGAAAGTTATACACCCGTAGTTTAAAGCGTGGTGATGTTCGTAAAATATTTGAAAATTTAGTATATCACGGTGCTACCGATCAAATTTTAGTAGATGCACATCCGCACATAGGAACGAACAAACTTCCGAAGATTATTCAAAATATTCGCGAAACGATTTTAAAACATGGGGGTGAAGTTCATTTTGAAACCCGTGTGACCGATTTTATCGTTAAAAACAATAAACTACAAGCTATACAGTTACAAAACGGGACTGAAATGTCTGTAAATGCTGTTGTTTTGGCTACTGGGCATTCTGCAAGAGATATATACGAACTATTGCATAAAAAAGACATTTTGCTAAAAGCGAAATCGTTTGCTATGGGAGTTCGTGTAGAACATCCGCAAGAAATTATCGATCAAATTCAATATAGTTGTTCAGGTAAACGTGATGAGTTATTGCCTGCTGCTGCGTATAGTTTAGTACACCAAGTAGGAAACCGTGGAGTGTATTCATTCTGTATGTGTCCTGGTGGATTCATTGTTCCTGCGGCAACTGCTAATGGTGAAGTGGTGGTAAACGGAATGTCACCATCGCGTCGTAATAACAAGTTTGCCAACTCGGGTATTGTCGTTGAAATTAATGTTGATAAAGATTTACCTAAGTATGAAAAATACGGAGTTTTAAAAGGCTTACAATATCAAAAAGATTTAGAAAAGTTAGCCTTTAATGCAGGAGGGAAAAGTCAGGTTGCTCCAGCGCAACGTTTAACCGATTTTGTGGAAGGTAGATTGTCTTCTTCTTTAAATGACTGTTCGTATCAACCCGGATTAAATTCTTCTCCGCTACATTCGTTACTTCCTAAATTAATTGGAAGCAGATTGCGTAAAGGTTTTGCGGCTTTCGGACAAAAGATGCACGGGTATTATACTGCGGAAGCAAACATTGTTGGGGTGGAATCTAGAACCTCATCGCCTGTAAATATTCCTAGAAAAGAAAACCTTGAGCACCCACAAATTGAAGGGCTTTTTCCTTGTGGTGAAGGTGGTGGTTATGCCGGTGGTATTATTTCAGCTGCTATGGACGGTGAACGTTGTGCTGAGGCTGCTATTACAAACCTGTAATAATTAACAACTATTTGTTAGTGTAATTTCTAATTACCTCGTACTTTTGCTATTCCTAAAAATTAGATGCTTTTTTTAGCGATGAGTAAAAAGAATAAAAAAAATAACAAAAAGAAAATAGATAAACCGCATTATAAACGTTTACACAACTATTATAATCGCACTGGTTTTTATATGTTTATATGGGTAAGCTTAAAAAAAGCTTTCTGGCCAATTGTAGGCGTTATTGTAGGGTTATTATTATTTAACAAGTATGTTTATAATATTAACGATGGTTTACAAACCATGACCGAAACCTTTTCTAGAACAGGAGTTTTAATTACTTTTTTTATCTCTGAAACAATTTTAGGTTTAATTCCGCCAGAGATTTTCATCGCTTGGTCTAAGAAAACTGAAGATCCTATTGTAAATATTTCTTTGTTAGCGACACTATCTTATTTAGGAGGTTTGTGTGCTTATTTTATAGGAAGAGCTTCTTTAAAGATTGACTCTGTAAGAAATTATTTAGAGGTTAAAATGGCTAAAAACCTTAAAAACACAAGTAAATGGGGAGGTTTTTTAATTTTGGTAGGTGCACTATTACCACTACCCTTTGCCATTAGCTGTTTAACTGCTGGTATGATTAAATATCCTTTTAAAAATGTAGTTTTTGTAGGCTTATTTCGTTTTGCTCGTTTTGCTATTTATGCATGGGCTATTTTTTCAGTAGTAAATTAACTTAAAATAATTATGGGACTAACTAACAACGATATTTTTAAAAAGCTACGAGTAGCACATAAATTAAGAGATACTGATATTATTGACATCTGCGCTTTGGTAGATTTTAAAGTTTCTAAATCGGAAATCAACGCTATTTTTAGAAAAGAAGATCACCCTAAGTATATGGAATGTGGCGATCAGTTTTTACGTAACTTTTTAAACGGATTAATCATTCATTTAAGAGGTCCGATGCCTGAAAAAAAGCCAACAAAAAAGTAACCACACCACTAACACTTATAATTAAAAAACCTTCTGATTTAATATCAGAAGGTTTTTATTTTCCCCTTAAATTTTTCAATCAATAATTATTTATTGAATGATTATACTACAAATATATGACTGATTTTTAACTTATTAAAAGGGATAACCGTAAGTAAATATGTAGTTTTCCGCAAAACATAAAAAGAGCGCAAAATTTGCGCTCTTTTTTGTTGTATTCATATTTTTTCTAAGTATTCTTAGAAAGGTAGGTCATCTGGTTCGTTTGCAGATAAATCTGGAGCTGGTTCAAATTGATCAGCAGGTGGAATGTTTTGAGGAGCTGCTTGTGCTAAGTTTTCAATTCTCCATCCTTGAACAGAATTAAAGTATTTTGCTTCTCCTTGTGGGTTAATCCATTCTCTTCCTCTTAAATTAATAGAAACCTTTACATCTTGCCCTACTTGATAATTATTTAATAAATCACATTTATCTTGAATAAACTCAATCATTATCATTTGTGGGTACTGCTCATCAGTAGTTACAACCATTTCACGCTTTCTAAATCCGTTAGATCCAAATGTTTGCGTTTCGTTAATTAATTTGATTTTCCCTATTACTTCCATTTCTTATCTATTTAATTAAAAGTACCTTCCAAGCACTTTCTACATCATTGTTTTGTAAATACTCTTGTGCAAAAGTATGTTTTTTTTCAGTTGAAATACCCACAAATTGTGAATGTTCTTTTGCAAAGTTATTAACAGCTTCTTCTGTAGGTAGCTGTTCTACATTACCTAACATACCTAAATTATTTCCTGTTAACACACTACTATTTCTTATTTCAGCAGGTATTTGGTCTACTCCAACTCCTAAGGTAGTTAGTGGTTTTGGTATTTCAAAAAAGCCATCTCTGGCTCTACTGTAATAACTCCCTCCTGCTCTGGCTACTAAATCTATTTTATGTTGATCTATACTACCATCTTCTGCTAACACATTTTCGTTTACGTGTAGTTTTACTACTTCACACACAATTAAGTTTCCTGCTCCGCCTTCTTCACCTGTATAAATAATGTCTTTTACTTTACACTCAAATTGTACAGGAGACTCTGCTACTCTAAACGGCTTTACCTCATCTGAAGGTAACATTGTAAAACCAGCTTTTATAAATTCATTAACTCCTTTAGGATACATCGTACTACTCAACGACATTTGCTGAACAATATCGTAATTTACAATATTAATAACCACTTCTCTGGTTGCTTCAGCATTGTCTAACGTATGTTTGGTTTTATTTCCTCTTACACTACGTGCTGGAGAAAAAATCATAATTGGTGGGTTTGCCCCAAATACATTAAAAAAACTAAATGGTGATAAATTTGGATTTCCATCTGCATCTACAGTACTTGCAAAAGCAATAGGTCTTGGAGCTACAGCTCCTAATAAATATCCATGCAGTTTAGAAGTTGGTATATCTTTAGGATTTATTGATAACATTCTATATAATTTTAGTGTAAATATACTACCTATTTATAAATTTAGTTATTCTAGAGAATAGTTTATATTTGATTGATGGCTTTTTTTACAAACACTTATTGGATTAAGCGAATAGCGATTAGTATTTCCTTACTTATCGTTTTATTTATTTTATGGAATACCTATGTGTTTTTTCAAAAATTTAAAAAAGATGAACGCGCTAAAATGGAGATTTATGCTACTGCAATTAAGGAGGTAGCTTCAAACCCTGACTCTAATGGTAGCTTTAATTTAGTAAACAAAGTTTACGAAACCATAGAGAACATTCCTTCTATTTTGGTTGGTAAAGATGGCGAAATAAAACAGTTTCATAACTTAGACTCTATAAAGTCTACGGATCCTAAATACCTTCAAAAGCAATTGAGCATCATGAAAAATCAAAATGAGCCAATTGCGATAGAATACTTAGGAATTAAAGAACATATCTACTATAGAAATTCTGACCTTTTATACAAGCTCAAATACTATCCACTTGCCTTAGTACTAATTTTAGGGTTGTTTCTTACCATCATTTACATGGTGTACAAGTCTAACAAAGTAGCTGAACAAAATAAGTTGTGGACAGGAATGGCTAAAGAAACGGCACACCAAATAGGAACGCCACTTTCTTCATTATTAGGCTGGATAGCTATTTTACGTGCTGAAAATGTAAGTAACGATTATGTTGATGAAATTGAAAAAGATGTGCGACGCTTAAATACCATCGCAAATCGTTTTTCTAAAATAGGATCTCTTCCTGAGTTAAAACCCAATAACGTTGTATCGATTACTAAAACTGCTTATGACTACTTAGAAAATAGAAGTTCTAAACAAATTTCTTTTTCTTTTACTACCGAAACTGAAGAAATCCGAATCAATATAAATACCGAATTATATGGTTGGGTAATAGAGAACTTAATTAAAAACGCTATTGATGCTATGCAAGGCAAAGGAAGTCTATCTGTTAGCATTAGTGAAAGTTCTAAAAATGTAAAAATCTTAATTTCAGATACTGGTAAAGGGATTCCTAAAACACAATTTTCACAAATATTCAACCCAGGATTTACCACAAAAAAACGTGGCTGGGGTCTGGGTTTATCGCTCTCTAAACGTATTATTGAAGATTACCATAACGGAAGAATGCATGTGTTAAAATCTGAACTAGGAAAAGGAACTACTTTTGAAATCTTATTGAATAAGGTTTAACTGTCTCTCTTTAGTTTGTTCATTAAAAAACCGTAAAAGAAGCCTCCTGCTCCCCATATAAGTGCCCCTACAAGCATTCTTTTTAAAGTTATTTCTTCTCCTTCAATCCATGGAAAAATAATCATCATCATTATAAACATAATTACTCCCCAGGCTATCCCTTCTTTTATCCACTTTTTCATAGCTCTTTTTTATTTATTCAAAATTCTTAGCAATCTCTTCTGCTACTGCTACAAACTCTTCGTTTGTCAATTTTTCTTTCTTTACAAATCGAATGTCCTCCATGGTTTGCAACGGAATTAAGTGTACATGTACATGAGGTACTTCTAAGCCAATTACACTCATTCCCACACGTTCACACGGAATTGTTTTCTCAATCGCTTTGGCTACTCTGTAAGAAAAAGACATTAATCCGTCATACTCTTCTTTCGATAAGTCAAATAATTTATTTTCCTCTCGTTTAGGAATTACTAATGTATGTCCTTTTGCATTTGGATTGATATCTAAAAAAGCAAAATAGTTGTCATCTTCAGCTATTTTATACGATGGAATTTCTCCGTTTATAATCTTTGTAAAAATACTTGCCATGTTTTTTTAATTTAATTTTACAGTAAAAGTAAAAAAGAAATCGGGTTCTAGCGAAGCTAAAACCCGAATAAATCTTTACTCTTTTGTATTTGTTTTTTTCTCTTATCGAGAAATCTCCATTACTTCAAACTTCATAATTCCGTTAGGCACTTGTATTTCGGCGACATCACCTACTTTTTTACCTAACAATCCTTTACCTATTGGTGAGTTTACAGATAACTTTCCGTTTCTTACATCACTTTCGCTATCTGCTACTAGCGTATACGTAAACTCCATTCCGTTTACCGTATTTTTAATCTTCACTATCGAGTGGATTAAAATTTTAGAGGTGTCTAACTGACTTTCATCAATAACACGGGCATTAGCCACTACATTTTTAAGCTTTGCTATTTTTGTTTCTAGCAACGATTGCTCTTCTTTTGCAGCGTGGTATTCTGCATTCTCACTCAAGTCTCCTTTATCACGAGCATCTGCAATCTCTTGAGAAACACGTGGTCTTTCTACTTGCTCTAAATGCGCTAATTCTTCTTTAAGTTTCTTTAATCCTTCTTCCGTATAATATGATACATTACTCATCTCTTCTCTCTTTTTAAAATCAACAAACTTTTATACACTTTCTTTAACGTTTTGTAAGAAGCATATAACTTTTCTTCCTATAACCCTGTGGGTTAAATTTAAAAATCTCACGCCGTTAGGAATGAGATTGTCTTACAAATGTACAAAATATTTGTAACTTCGTTGCGTTACAATAACAACTTCTATACTAAAAAATGAAAAAAATATTTTATTTATTTCTTGTTATAATTTGTTTTAGCTGTAGTGATAACACTCCTATTAACAACTGTTTTTCTGGAATAAAAATGAACGCTATTATTGATTTATCACTTCCAGAGTTTAGTGGTTTGTTAGTTCCTGGAGGAGAATCACAAAACGTGATACAAGGGCGAAATGTTTTTATTTTTAGAACAGGAACTTCTGGTTACAGAGCTTTTGACCAACAATGTCCTGAACAAAACTGTAACTCTTTAATGACTTTCAACGGAGTGGAAATAAGCTGTCCTTGCGACAATAAAAAGTATAACTACCTTTCAGGTGGTGCCCCACTAGATGGTGAAGGTTGCAATGCTTTAATGTATTTTGTGACTTCTATTAGTAACAATCAGTTAAGAATATCTCGTTAATACTATTTGTACTAACAATTAGATTCTTATTTTTGCAGCAACAACAACACAATTAACACATTTATCGTGAAAAACTACTTTTCTTCAAACTTTAAATTGGGTGTTCTAGGGGGCGGCCAATTAGGAAGAATGTTGCTTACCGAAACGCAAAAATTCGACATTTACACTGTTATTTTAGACGGAAATGCTGACGCTCCTTGCGCTCAGATATGTAACGAATTCCATCAAGGAGATTTATTAGATTATGATACTGTTTACAATTTTGGAAAACAAGTAGATTTGTTAACCATAGAAATTGAAAACGTAAATATTGATGCTTTAGATGCTTTAGAAGCTGAGGGATTAACTATTTTTCCGAAGCCTAAAAACTTAAGAACTATTCAAAATAAAGCACATCAAAAGGTGTTTTATCACGATAATAACATTCCTACTGCTGATTTTTCTAGATTTACTTCTTTAGAAGAATTAAAACATGCCATAAGTAATGAAGCGGTTACGTATCCTTTTGTATGGAAATCTGCTCGATTTGGATATGATGGTAATGGAGTAAAAATAGTTCGTGCTATCAGTGATTTAGAAAACCTTCCTACAGGTGAGTGTATTGCTGAAAAGTTAATTCCTTTTAAAAATGAATTAGCTGTTATTGTTGCTAGAAATGCAAGCGGAGAAACTAAAACTTACCCAGTAGTTGAAATGGAATTTCACCCAGAAGCAAATCAGGTAGAATATGTAATTTGTCCTGCAAGAATTGACGATGCAGTTGCTGAAAAAGCGCGCGAGGTTGCTTTAAAAGTTGCGGATGCATTTGATTTCGTTGGACTGTTAGCTGTGGAAATGTTTCAAACTGAAAATGACGAAATTTTAGTTAATGAAGCTGCTCCAAGAACTCACAATTCAGGGCATTATTCTATTGAAGCAAGTTATACTAATCAATTTGAACAACATTTACGAAGTATTTTAAACCTTCCATTAGGAAATACCGAAAGTAAAGTAGCCGGAATCATGGTGAACTTAGTTGGTGCAGAAGGCTATACTGGAGATGTCGTATACGAAAATATTGAAGAGATTTTAAAGATTGACGGCGTTACTCCTCACATCTACGGAAAAAAGACAACCAAACCTTTCCGTAAAATGGGACATGTAACTATTGTGAATGAAGATATAAATGAAGCGAGAAAAGTCGCTCAACAAGTAAAAGAAACCATTAAGGTAATAGCAAAATAACCTCTCGACTACACTCGAGATGACAAAAACATAAATTTATGGTAGGAATTATCATGGGAAGCGATTCAGATCTTCCAATTATGCAAGAAGCAATTGATATTTTAGAGAGTTTTGATATTCAAGTTGAAGTAGATATCGTATCTGCACATAGAACTCCTGAAAAATTATTCGATTATGCTAACAATGCACACAAGCGTGGTGTACAAGTTATTGTTGCTGGTGCTGGTGGTGCTGCTCATTTACCTGGAATGGTAGCAAGTATGAGTCCGTTACCAGTAATTGGAGTTCCTGTAAAAAGTAGAAACTCTATTGATGGTTGGGATTCTGTTTTATCTATTCTTCAAATGCCAGGGGGTGTTCCTGTAGCTACAGTTGCTTTAGACGGAGCAAAAAATGCAGGAATCTTAGCTGCACAAATTATTGGAGCTTCAGACAAATGTGTGTTAGACAAAATTATCGCTTATAAAGAAGGCTTAAAACTGAAAGTTGAAAAAGCTTCTGAAAGCGTAAAAAAATAAGTACCTTAGTACAATATTAACTTGAAGGCCTCACAGATTTTTTTATTTGTGAGGTTTCTTCAATTTTTTAAACTAAATTTTCATGACTAAAAATCCACTTTTACAAGATTTTAATACGCCCCCTTTTTCTCAAATTAAAGAAGAAGATTATAAACCCGCTATAAAAGAAGCTATACAAATAGCTAAAGACGAAATTGATGCTATTGTAGAAAATTCTGAAGCTCCAACTTTTGAAAATACTACAGTTGCTTTGGACAACACAGGTAATAAATTAGATAGAGCTACTTCTATCTTTTTCAACTTAAACTCTGCTGAAACAAATGAAGAAATTCAAAAAATAGCGAAAGATATTTCTCCTTGGTTAAGTGAGTTTAGAAACGACATGATTTTAAATGAGGGGTTATTTAAACGTGTAAAAACTGTATACGATCAATTGTCTGATTTAAACTTGACTCCTGAACAAGAAATGTTGTTAGATAAACAATACAAAAGTTTTGCACGTAACGGAGCAAATTTAAATGAAACTGACAAAGCTGAGCTTCGCAAAATTGATGCTGAGTTAGCAAAATTATCGTTACAGTTTGGTGAGCATGTATTGGCTGAAACCAATGCTTTTGAATTATTAATTACCAATGAAGATGATTTAGCAGGCTTACCTGAAAGCGCTAAAGAAGCTGCTAAAGAACTTGCGAACTCAAAAGGTAAAGAGGGTTGGATGATTACCTTAGATTATCCAAGCTATATTCCTTTTATGACCTATGCTGATAATAGAGAATTGAGAAAAAAGTTAGCAATAGCTTTTGGTAAAAAAGGTTTCCAACAAAATGAATACAACAATGAGCAAATTGTAAAAGATATTGTAACCTTACGCCACAAACGTGCCAACCTATTAGGTTATAAAACCCACGCTCATTTTGTATTAGAAGAGCGTATGGCTGAAACTCCTGAAAAGGTTATGGAGTTTTTAAATGAATTGTTAGAAAAAGCGAAACCTGCCGCACAACGTGAATTTGATAATTTAGAGGCCTATGCTAAAAAACTAGACGGAATAGACCAGTTACAAAAATGGGATGGTGCTTACTATTCTGAAAAGTTAAAAAAAGAGTTATTTAACTTAGATCAAGAGTTATTAAAGCCTTACTTTAAGTTAGAAAATGTAATTGACGGTGTGTTTACTGTAGCTAACAAATTGTACAACTTACAGTTTGAAGAAATTGACACTATTGATAAGTATCATGAAGATGTTAAGACATATGCTGTAACTGATACTGATGGTAATTTTGTTTCGTATTTTTATGCTGATTTTCATCCAAGACCAGGAAAACGTAACGGTGCGTGGATGACTTCTTACAAATCACAATATAGAAGTAATAGTACAAATGAAAGACCTCAAGTCTCTATCGTTTGTAACTTTACCAAACCAACACAAACCAAACCTTCTTTATTAACTTTTAACGAGGTTACTACCCTTTTCCACGAATTTGGTCATGCTTTACACGGAATGTTGGCTAACACTACTTATAAAAGCTTATCAGGAACTTCTGTTTCTTGGGATTTCGTGGAATTACCTAGTCAGGTTTTAGAAAACTGGTGTTACGAAAAAGAAGCGTTGGAATTGTTTGCGAAACATTACGAAACTGGAGCAATTATTCCTATGGAATATGTTGAGAAAATTAAAGAATCTGCAAGTTTCCACGAAGGAATGCAAACCTTACGTCAATTAAGCTTCGGATTATTAGATATGTCTTGGCACTCTGGGAATTCTCCTGAAACTATTGCTGATGTAAAAGAGTTTGAAACGAATGCTTTTGCTGAGACTAAATTATACCCTGATGTAGCAGAAAATTGTATGAGTACTTCCTTTTCTCATATTTTTCAAGGAGGGTACTCAGCTGGATATTATTCATATAAATGGGCAGAGGTTTTAGATGCCGATGCTTTTGAATATTTTAAAGAAGAAGGTATTTTTAATAAAGAAATTGCCGATAAATTCAAGAATAATGTATTATCTAAAGGAGGAACAGAAGAACCTATGGAGTTATACAAACGTTTTAGAGGTAGAGAACCAAAACCTGATGCTTTATTAAGGCGTGCTGGATTAATGAGCTAAATCTCTTTATTACTTTATCTAACAAAAACAGCTTCCTCTTATTAGGAAGAAGAAGCTGTTTTTTTAATAAAAATTAACATAATTTAATATAAAAAAATACAACAAGCATTTATTTTTGCCATTTATCAGTTATAAAAAATGAGCTTATATAAAAATAGCATATTTCGTAAAATCACCTCTTTATCATTGGTGGTTCTTCTTATGCTTCCTATTCTTATAAAAGCTACTCATCATCATGATAATGAAGCACACCACCATAACTGTAAAGAAAAATCTACTCACTTACACGAATCGGTAAACGACCATTGTGATATTTGTTATTTTTCTTTTGCTTCTTTTGATGTACCTACACAAAATTTCTCACCAGCTTTAGCTATTCTTCCTAGCAAGACGATAGTAGATAATTACAAGTCAATTATCTTACCTTCTTACCAATGTCTGAATAGAAAGCTTAGAGGACCTCCAACTTACTCATAACATACTAAATTTAGAACATACTTAACTTTCTTGTATTAAGAATTGTTGTAAATATATATGCATATAAACCTACTAAGTCTGTAGTGTATTTACCATTTACTTTTTCTATTAGTTAACTATCTGTTCTATATTATTTAATCAATAGTTGAGCGCTTACAGTTCAACTACTACAATTCGTTTAATTCTATTTACAATGACAAAACAAAGCTTAGGTGCTTTATTTTGTGTATTGTTTCATACTATTCTTTTTGGTCAGAACACTAATTCTGTTACTATTAAGGTTATTGATGCAACAACACAAAGTGAGTTACCCAATGCTCACGTGAGTATCGGTTCAAAGCACGCATACACAAACACTAGAGGAAGTAGTACTTTTTTTAAACTTTTAAACAAAGAATACCTCTTAACTGTTACTCATGTTGGGTATGTTACTTATAAAGAAAGTATTTCTCCTACTAATTCAGTAATAGTTATTCCTCTAATACAAGACAATTCAGTATTAAATGAGGTGGTTATTGCACAAAACCCTAAAAAAACACTAACAAAGTTCTCTAGCAACACACAAAGGATTGATGTTGATTTTTTAGAGAAAAACAGGGATAATAGTTTAATGCAAACTCTTAAAGACATACCAGGAGTTAGTACAATAACTATAGGTTCTGGTCAATCCAAACCTACCATTAGAGGTTTAGGTTTTAATAGAGTTGTTGTTGTTGAAAACGGTATAAAACACGAAGCACAACAATGGGGAGCCGATCATGGTTTGGAAATAGACCAATATAATATTGACAATATAGAAGTTACTAAAGGAGCCGCTTCTCTACTCTATGGTTCAGATGCAATATCGGGTGTAATTAGCCTGAAAAACAATTTACTACCTGATGTTAATTCCTTTGCTGGTGAACTAAACCTTACCAATAGAAGTAACAACGATTTTTATGGAGTTTCTTTAGGTGTTAAACAACGTTATAATCATTGGTATTACAAAGCTAGAATAACTCATGAAGATTATGGCGATTATAAAGTTCCTACCAAAAAAATAACGTACGATAATTACATTTTTGATTTGCATAAAAATTACTTACGTAATACAGCAGGATTTAATCATAATGTTGGAGTTTCTATAGGTTATGTATCTGATAATATAAGCTCTATAACTTCTTTTAGTAATGTTAATTCTAAAAACGGTTTTTTTGCTAATGCTCATGGTCTGGAAGTGAGAACTTCTAAAATAGACTACGATGTTGACAATAGAGATATTGATTTACCATATCATAAGGTCAATCATTTTAAAATAACAAATAATACCAGTTTTCTATTCCCCAATTATACGTTAGATGTTGAGCTTGGGTTTCAAAATAATCATCGCGAAGAACACTCAGAACCTGTTCCACATGGTTATATGCCCAAGCCGTCATCTACAATGGAACGCTTATTTAAAAAGAATACCTATAGTCTTAATGTAAAAAGTCAATTACATAACTTTAATAAACATAAAGTTACTACAGGTGTTAATTTAGAGTATCAAGATAATACTATTGATGGTTGGGGGTTTCTTATTCCTGAATATACTCGTTTTACAGCTGGGGCTTTTGTGTACGATCAAATAAAACTCAACGACAAATTATATTTAGATGGTGGTGTACGTTACGATTATGGTATAATAAAAACACAGCCATATTACGAGTGGTTTTTATCTCCTGTTACTGACGAAAACGGAAACACTACTCAGCAACAACTACAGCGTTCAAAAAGAAAGAGCTTAACTTTTGGAAGTTTTAGTGCTTCAGCTGGATTAAGTTATGGACTTAAAAATACATCGTATAAAATAAATATAGGTAAGAGTTTTAGAATTCCACTGGCAAACGAATTGGCTTCAGACGGAGTAAACTATCACATGTATCGATACGAAGAAGGAAGTCTTGACTTAGAACCTGAAAGTTCTTATCAAATAGATGGAGAGTTTAAAACTAACTTTAGTAGAGGATCTATTCAAATCACGCCATTTGTCAATTATTTTGATAATTATATTTATTTAAGTCCAACGTCAGAGTATTACGAAACACTTCAGAAATATCAATACAATCAAAGTCGTGTTTTTAGATATGGTGGCGAAATTATGGCGCAATATGAACCTATTGATAAATTATCTATTACAGGTTCTTTAGAATATGTAAAAGCAAGACAGTTAAGTGGAAAAAAGAAAAACTTCACACTTCCTTTTTCTCCTCCATTAACAGGAGTTGTTTCGCTTGAATACACATTGAATCCTTGGTCTACTTTTGGAGAAACTAAAATATTCTATAGTGTACGATTAGTTTCGGATCAAAACAATATTGTTCCTCCTGAAAAAACTACAGGAGGGTATTCTTTATTTAACATCGGTTTACATACTAGTGTAGATCTTTTCTCAAAAAAGCAGCCTCTTAAAATTCAAGGTAGGCTAAATAATATTTTAAACAACAAAGTATTCGACCATACAAGCTTCTACAGACTGATAGAGGTTCCTGAACCTGGAAGAAACTTTTCAATAACAATTATACAAACATTTTAATTATTTAATTTTTTTAATCATGAAAAACACATTTAAATCAGCAATCTTATTTTTCGTAAGTCTTTTAATCATTTCTTGTAGTGATGAAGATAACATCCCAGATACTTTTGATGAAAATATTAATACAGAAAATTTCAAAGGCTTGGAGTTAGGTAATTCTGATTTTGTTTTACCACAATCGAACATAGATGTTCATATTGAATTTGGCTATGAGGGTACTAGCAAAGTTTCTAAAATTTATTTTGACGTAGAAGCTTACGATGTTCCAAAAGTTAAAAACGGTGAACTAATTTGGGAGTTAAAAAACCATTTAGTACCTGTTGACCGATATGAAGGCCAATTAAACCCTCATATACATTACCATGTATATTTTGATGAAGAGAACAAGTACACTCCTTCTTTTACACCTGCTGAAGGGATTTATAAATTCAAAATTACTGTTGAACATGAAGACGGAACTAAAAGTGCTATTACTAAAAAGTTACATATCATTCAAAAATTTAAAGACTTAGAAATTGGGGAGAACAACTCAATCGCTTTTGGAAAAGATGAGTTACACACAGAATTTGAATATGTTTCTGGTAATAATACTGTTACTGAAATTAAATATGAGTTTTGGTTCGAAGAATGGAGAGAAGGACAGAATGTTGAAGTTGGAAAGTGGGACAAAGTAATTACTGTTTTACCTAAAAATTTATATGAAGGAGTTAAAAACCCACACATACATTATCACTACGATTTAATTCCTGGAGCTCCTGTAGGAAACTACTGGTTAAACATTTACGCTAAAGAAAGTGGTGAAAGTGAAACAGTAAAGCTGTCTATTCCTCTTGAAATAAAATAATTATAACTAATTAAAGACTACTTGATTTTCTCAAGTAGTCTTTTATAAATAATAAACTACCATGAAATTATTAAAAATAACAAGCGCTTTACTCTTCTTAACTT
Organism: Tenacibaculum sp. Mcav3-52; assembly: GCF_022347665.1. NCBI lineage: Bacteria > Pseudomonadati > Bacteroidota > Flavobacteriia > Flavobacteriales > Flavobacteriaceae > Tenacibaculum > Tenacibaculum sp. Mcav3-52. Next base: position 514,387 of record NZ_JAKRGE010000002.1, read on the forward strand.
TGGTAAACTTTGGTTGTAGTAGTGATTCTGAAGAACCAGATACTGAAAAACCAACTATTACCATAAATTACAACGAAGGGTTTCCTAAATCGTGTGCTGTATTAGAAAAAGGAAAAGAGTACACAATACGTGTAAAAGTGTCTGACAACATAGCTTTGGCCACTTATGCTATTGATATCCACCATAATTTTGATCATCACACGCACGATGACCAAGGTTCTAATTGTGAATTATCTCCTATAAAAGATCCTGTTTCTCCTTTAATTTTTATGGAAAATTACACAATTGATAATAATCTTAAAGAATATGAAATAGCACAAAACATTACAATTCCTACTGATATTGATTCTGGTGATTACCATTGTCAAATTTCTGTAATTGATGTTACTGGATGGCAAAGTAGAACCTCTGTAGATATTAAAATTAAATAAGTTCTATTTTTTATTCTTCTCTTCAATCCACTTGCTCATAAACTTAGTAGTCTGTAAGGTTTGATGTTGCAACAAACTTCCAAGAAAATTTTGTGTACGATGTATTTCAAAATTTTCTTGGATTTTTTTAATCCCCCTAATAAAAGAAACACCTAACTTGTCTTTATCATATAGTGAATTAATTATTTCTATACCTTTTTGTTGAGACTTTTTCCAAAGAATATCATAAGTATATAGCTCTATAGCTTTATTAGCAAACTTCTCAAAATTATCTTCTATAAATCCGTTCCAAGGTAAGTTGTCATACATTCCTTCTGCTCCTATCGAAGTAGTAACACTTGGAGTTCCACATTCCATTGCTTCGGTTAACTTTCCTTTAATTCCCGCACCAAAACGAATGGGAGCTAACACGACTCTAGCATTTTTAACTACTTCGAGCGCATCTTCTGCAAAACCTTTTATAATAAATCCTTCTTTTGGTTTATGCAATTGCTGAATTTGCTGCGTAGCATAGGCTCCGTAAATATGTAATTCTGCCTCTGGTAATTGCTTTCTTATCGTTTTCCAAAATGTTTTTAATTGTAAAACAGCATCTACATTTGGAGCATGAAAAAAGTTACCTATAAACACAAAATGTTGTCGTTCTTCAAATGACTTCCATCTTTTTACTACTTTTTCGTCAATTGAATTCAATAAAAAAGGTAAATGATATAGTAAAGATTCATCAACTTTAAAAACGTCTTTCAATAACTGCATTTCGTAGGTTGAAATAATCAAACTCATATCACAACGTAAAATAGCAGCGATTTCTCGTTTTGCTTCATCCGACTTCAATAATGCTTCTGTAGAAAATTGTTTTCCTTTTTTTAATTGTTGATGACGTGTTTTACGTAAAAAATGTAAATCTTCTGTATCTAAAACTCGTAAAGCTTTCGGGCAATATTCTGCTACACGCCAACCAAATTGTTCTTCCATCATAAAACGATCGAACAACACAACATCAGGTTGAAGTTCCGTAATAAAATTATCAAAAGAACTTGAATTCAATTCGATAGATTTTTCTTCAATTCCTAATTCAGCTAAGTTTAAAGAGTTTTCAGTTTTTTGAGCTGGTGTGGCAAAAGTAATGGTATAATTATGGTTTTTAAAAACATTGATTAGCTGTAGCATTCGGTTACCAGCTCCTGTTGTTTTTTCTACCCAAACATACCCAATAATTAAAAGTTGTTGCATTAATTTAGTTCGCTAATTGCGTTTGGTAGTTATTTTGAACGCTTTTTGCCCACTCAGTGATTTGTTGTACTTCTTCTTTAGACAAACGAGCATCGGCATGCATCCAAGTATATGAATCTAATGGCATTTTTCCTTTTTCAACTTCTTCCCAAACCTCTTTCATTTTGTGTTCCTTTCTTTTTAAAGAATAGGTAGCCCATTCAGAAAAATTCAATTCTTCTTTTCCGTGATTTACATGATCTGCCAACCAATAATTCACAGGCGTAATACTGCTATACCAAGGATAACGTGTTAAGTTACTATGACAATCAAAGCAAGCCGTTTTTAAAATTTTATGCACTACATCATTTGGCTTGGTTTCTTCTATAAAATACTGAACAGAAGTAATTTCTCCTTCATTTTTTTCTGGTTGAAAAAATTGTACTATTACTAACAATAGTAATAAAACTATGATTATTTTTTTAAAAATTTTCATACAATGCGTTTAAGTTTTAAAGATATGAAAACTAATTTTATCGACAAATAATTGTACTTTTGTACTTCATTTTTACGAAAGCCCAAAATGGGCAATTGCAAACAATGGTTAACATAAACACAAATAGTTGAACTATTAGTAATGGACATTGTGCAATATAAATAGATGAAATTATAAAACACAACTCATGAAATACGATTTAATCGTTATTGGTTCTGGTCCAGGAGGATATATCGCTGCTATCAGAGCCGCTCAATTAGGTTCTAAAGTTGCTATCATTGAAAAATACTCAACTTTAGGTGGAACTTGTTTAAATGTTGGATGTATTCCTTCAAAAGCTTTATTAGATTCTTCGCACCATTACTATGATGCAGTAAATCATTTCGAAGAGCACGGTATCTCTGTAGAGAAACCTTCTTTTGACTTCGGAAAAATGGTAGCTCGTAAAGCAAATGTAGTAGAAACTACTACAGGAGGTATCAAATATTTAATGGACAAAAATAATATTGAAGTTTACGAAGGTTTAGGATCTTTTGAAGATGCTACGCACGTAAAAATCACTAAAAATGATGGTACTGAAGAAGTAATTGAAGGTACTAACATTATTATAGCTACTGGTTCTAAACCATCTTCTTTACCATTTATTACTATTGATAAAGAGCGTGTAATTACTTCTACAGAAGCTTTAAAACTTCCTGAAGTTCCTAAGCACTTATTAGTTATTGGTGGTGGTGTTATTGGTTTAGAGTTAGGTTCTGTTTACAAGCGTTTAGGTGCTGAGGTAACTGTTATCGAGTACGCTCCAACAATTACTCCAACCATGGATAAAGATGTTTCTAAAGAACTGACTAAAGTTTTAAAGAAACAAGGAATGAAAATTAATGCTAGCCACGGAGTTACTTCTGTTGAAAGAAATGGTGACGAGGTTGTAGTAAAAGCTACTAATAAAAAAGGTGAAGAGGTTACTTTCACCGGAGATTACTGTTTAGTTTCTGTAGGTCGTCGTCCGTATACTGAAGGATTAGCTTTAGAAAAAGCGGGTGTAAAAGTTACTGAAAGAGGAATGGTTGAAGTAAATGATCATTTACAAACTAATGTTTCTAACATTTATGCAATTGGTGATGTAGTTCGTGGAGCTATGTTAGCGCATAAAGCAGAAGAAGAAGGTGTTGTGGTTGCTGAATATTTAGCTGGACAAAAACCTCATATTGACTATAACTTAATTCCTGGTATTGTTTACACATGGCCAGAAGTAGCGGCTGTTGGTAAAACTGAACAAGAATTAAAAGATGCTGGTGTTGATTATAAGTCTGGAAAATTCTCAATGCGTGCATTAGGACGTTCTCGTGCAAGTGGAGATTTAGACGGATTTGTAAAAGTATTGGCTGATAAAAACACTGATGAAGTATTAGGAGTTCACATGGTAGGTGCTCGTGTTGCTGACTTGATTATGGAAGCAGCTGTAGCAATGGAATACAGAGCTTCTGCGGAAGATTTAGCTCGTATTTGTCATGGACATCCAACCTACTCTGAAGCTGTAAAAGAAGCAGCGAAAGAAGCTTGGGATGGTAAACCACTAAACGCTTAATAAAAAAACTTTAAACATACTTTAAAAAGCAATCTCGTATGAGGTTGCTTTTTTACTTTACTTCAATTGGCTAACTTTTCTAAGTTTTACTAAATTCGTCTTTTTTATAAAAATATAGACAGAAAACACCTAACTTATAATTAATGAATAATGTCTTTGAAACTTTTAGACCAAAAAACCCTATAATAGCACAACATGTCCATTATTATTATTTGGATGTAAAACCACAAAATAAAAAAATAGAGTTTGATTGCTATCCACATTTCAATAATTCCATCTCTCTTTACAACTCACATTTTAGTCCTGAAATTGGAAAAATAGTTTTTAAAAATGATACTAATCCTCTTCAAATTTTCACTCCTTTAAGAGAAAATATTTTTAATGTCACACAAATTGGTAAAGTACATAGAATTGTAATAATTTTCAACCCTTTGGGTATTCATCAATTTTATAGGGGGTTATCTTTTACATATTTTATAACAAAATTCAATTTCTTTTCTGAACTTGAACTTAACGCTCTGTTTAGCTCACAAAATATTAACACTATTGCAGGATTATTAGACCAATTTTTATTTCGTAGATATGTAGCCTATAACAATACTATTTTAAATAATGCTATCGAGGTAATTTTTAACAATTTTGATACTATAACTATTGAATGTTTAGCTTCTAAATTAAACGTGAGTAGAAGGCACTTAAATAGACTTTTTAATTCTCATTTTGGTGTTTCAGTCAAAAAGTTCAACAAAATTGTACTTTTTAGAAAAACTTTAGAAAAAAAACTCTTAATCGATTCGGAACAAAGTTTTACTTCTTTGGCACATGAGTTCAATTATTTTGATCAATCACACCTTACTAAACTTTTCAAGAGCCTTACTTTAAGTTCCCCTAAAAACCTTATAAAAAAAGGAACACAACTTGGTAATGAAGATACTTTTTGGCATTTAAAATAGCTACCGTCCCATTTTTACAAGTTTCATTTCTTTTTTGCAATTACATTTGTAAAAAAAACAATAATGAAATTACTATTTTACACCTTCTTCTTTTTAGCTTTTATATCAACTAATGCTCAGACCACATATTCTGAACTAGTAAAAAAAGCTATGAAAACAATGAATACTTCAAAAGACACTACCTCTTACAAAAAAGCATTAAGCTTATTTGAAAAAGCTTTTGAAAAGTTTCCTGATAGTATTACCGATACTGAATTATACTATTCTTCTATTATTGCTGCTGATTTAAAACAAAATAATAAAGCTTTCAAATACTTAACTCCTCTATCTGAATTAATAGAAGATGAAGACGGTTATCCTGGTTGGGACTATGTTGTTGGTGAATATGCAGATGAAGATTACAAAAATATTCAAAACGACAAAAGATGGACAAAATTAAAAACTAAGGCTTTAAAAAGAAAAACTAAATTCTTTAGTAATCTAAAAAAATCAGAAGTAGAGTTTTTCAATACTTTAAAAATAAGTATTCCTGAAACCTTAAAGAGCGAAACACTTTTTAAATATTTAAAAGAATTTAATCCCTATATAACAAAACAACAACAAAGTTATTCTATAAGCTTTAAAATAAACGATTCTTTAAAAACATCTTATTACGTTCATTTGCCCCAAAACTATACTCCTAAAAAAGAATATCCTGTCCTTATTTTTTTACATGGAGCTGTAAGACATACTAAACTTTCTGACTTTGAAACAAAGAAAAACCTAAAGTATTGGAACAGATATTATACAAAGTATGCAGATAAAAATAATGTTATTTTAATTTTTCCTAAAGGAAACAAAAAGTATAATTGGATGACCTCTGATGCTGGTTTTTTTATGGTTCCTTCAATTGTAAGACAATTAAAAAAAGCTATCAATATAAACGATGATAAAATTTTTATTTCTGGACATTCGAATGGAGCTACTGGGGCATTTTCATATTTAATGAAACAGCCTAATATATTTGCTGGATTTTATGGTTTTAATACTGAACCAAAAGTGTATACGGGTGGAACTTATATTGAAAACATATTAAATCGTTCATTCATTAATTTTTCTACCGACCAAGATTACTATTATCCTCCAAACGCTAATGATAATTTAGTTAAGTTAATGAAAAGTATAGCCGCAGATTATAAGGATTATCGATATAATGGTTATCCTCATTGGTTTCCTCAATTTGATGCTTCTGAGTCTGCTTATAAAATTCTTTTTTCAGATTTAATGAAAAGGAAAAGAAATCCTCATCCAAGAAAAATAACTTGGGAGTTTGATGATAATAATTATGGAAGTATTGATTGGTTAACTAACATACAACTTGACACTTTACAAAAGAAAACCTCTTGGCATAATAATTTAAATTTTGACATTAAAAAGTGGCTTACATATAATGAAAAAGATAGCTTAATAGAAAAAATTGTAGATAAAAAAGCCTTTGACTTTCCAAAAAAATCAGGAAAAATAATTGCTTCATACCAAAACAATACCTTCACCATTAAAACTTCTCGAATCAAATCTTTTAGAATTAATCTTTCTCCAGAAATGGTTGACTTAAGTAAGAAAATAACAATTTATGTTAATGGCAAGTCTTACTTAAAAAAAAGAATTATATATGAAAGAGAGTTCATGATAGAAAATTTTAAAGAGAATATGGATTATAAACGGATTTGGGTAAACTTTATCAAAATTACCATATAAAAAATCCCGAACTGAATAGTTCGGGATTTTTTTATTGGTATGACGTTATTTCTTATTGAATTCCGTAAAAAGAACTCATGTTATCTTCAATTTCAGACGCTTTTTTAACCGCCTCATACATTTGAAATGTCTTATTCTGTCTTTCAGCAACAATACGCTTTCTATATGTGTCATAGTTAGGTAATGCTGTTGGCTCTTCTCTCTTTTCTACTACAAAAGCAAATACACCTTTATCTCCTGCAACATTTTTAACCATCTTGTTTTCTTTAGCGTTCATCATTGCTCCTACTACTTTAGGCTCAAATCCTACACCAGAAATTGTTGGTGATTGTAAGTTTACATCGGTTGCTGCTCTCACTGACTGACTCACAGATTTTGCGATTTCTTCTAAAGTAGCTCCGCTCATCTTATCTTCAATCATTTTGGCTTTTCTTTCGTTTGTTAATATAGGACGAACAGAAGTAATTGCCTTATCAACAGGCATTAAACCTTTAGCTGTTTTTGCTGTTAGTACCGCTACAATATATCCTCCTTCAACATCAAAACGCTTGTAACTTCCTTTTTCAGTCTCTGGTTCAAAAGCCCAAGTAATAATTTGTCTTTCGTTACCAACTCCTGGTACGTTTTCATCTAAAGATTTTAATCCTACTGCTGGTAGTGAAGTTAAGTTTTTTTCTTTTACAGCTTCTTCAAAAGCTTTTCCATTAGCTAATTCTAAAGCAAATGTTTCTGCATTTTGGAATACTGCATTCTCCGTTTCTTCTGAAGCTTCTATCTTACGTCCAAAAGTAGCTAACTTCACTACTGGTTGGAAATTCTTTTGCCCATCAATTTTAATTACATGGAACCCAAATTGAGTCTTTACAACTCCCATATCTCCTTCTTTACCTTCAAAAACAAAATCTCTGAATGATGGTACCATTCTATTGTAAGCAAACCAATCGTAAAATCCTCCTTTTTCAGCAGAACCTTGATCAGATGACATTTTTTTAGCTAAATCTGCAAACTTAGATTTATCTGCTTTAACAACAGCTAATAAGCTATCTGCTGTTTTCTTAGCTTCCTCTTCCGTTTGAACAACAGTAGCATCAGCACTAGCAGAACCAACAAAAGGAATTAAAATATGACTTGCTTTCGCAGAGTCTGGTAATTGTTTTACCTCAGTAATTTTAGATAACTTAAAGAATCCTGCATCTTTGTATGGTCCGAATACATCACCTTCATTTCCATTGAAAACCTCTTCTGCAATTACTTGAGGAACTTGTATTTTAAATTTATAACTATTATCTAATCTTAAATCAGAATCATTTTCTTCTAAAAATTCATTGTAGTTAGTAGTATTTTTTAACCCTTTAACTGGAGTGTTATTTACTACAGAATCATCAATTAATTTGGCCACATTAGCTTTAATAGCTTCTTCATCTTTTGCTGAAGGTTCGATATTAAATTTTACAAAGTTAATGTCTCTTGAAGCTTCTACTTGAAAAGCATCTTGATGTTGGTTTATATAATTTTGAATATCGCTTTTCTTTAAAGTTACTAAGCTATCTGCAATTGTTGTATAAGGTACATATACATACCTACCAGATACTTTTGTGTTTTCAGTTAAATATCTAGACTCCCCTTCTTTTAAAGAAGCTCCTAAACCAGCAGCTACTAAGTTGTCGTATGTTGTTTTTTCTATGTTACTTTTAATAGAAGCCATGTAATTTTGCCATGCAGCCCATTCTTGTCCATTTTCTTCTTTTATAGTAGCTAAATGTTCTTTTAACTTGTTTTTATCGAAAATACCTGAAGTTTGGAATCTAGCATCATTTTGAACTACAGGAGTTTCATATAAGGCATTTAAAATGTCTACATCTCCTACAGTAATTCCAGCTTCTTCTAATTGTTTTTTGTATATTTTTTGACGGATTAAATTATTCCATACTGCCTTTGCTGCTTGCATCTCAGACATACTATTTCCTGTTTGCGCTTTGTAAGCTTCTAGTGCTTCTGCAAACTCTTGACGAGAAATGGCTTCTCCATTTACTTCACCTATTTCGTTTACTTTACTTGCGCTGAAAAAATCTGATATTGTAGAAGGGTCTAATACAAAAGCAAAAAGTGCTAAACCAATTACAAGAATTAAGAACATTGAACGTTCTCTAATTTTCGATAAAATTGCCATACGTAATTTATTTTATTAACAGTGTGCGAAAATACAATTTCACATTAAATAATGCAATGTTTTTTTACGCTGTTTTTGAGGGAGTTCTAAGTAAAAGAGGCTAGCTTAATCTTCTTTGTAAATTACTTTAAAATAAATTTCATCAATCTTAGTTGCACTTACTTTTAAAATTTTGATTTGGAAGTTTTCTATATCTAATACCTCATCTTGTAATGGTATTGTTTCTGTATGGTTTAAAATAAAACCTCCTAAGGTTTCATAAGCTTCTTCTTTAGGAATTCCTAAACCATATTCTTCATTTAAATAATCTACCTCTAAACGAGCTGAAAAATTAAATTCATACTCACTAATTCGTTCTTCTAATAATTGTTGCGTATCATGTTCATCTTCTATTTCTCCAAATAACTCCTCTACAATATCTTCAACTGTAATAATACCTGAAGTTCCTCCATACTCGTCAACTACAACTGCAATACTTTTACGCTTTTTTATTAAATTATTAAGTACATCATTAATAATCATTGACTCAGGAACAAACTCTACTGGTAACAAAATCGACTTAATAGTACGTGGTTTTTTAAAAAGCTCAAAGGCATTTACATACCCTAAAATATCATCTAATGAATTTTTATAAACCAAGATTTTCGATAACCCAGTTGTAATGAACATTTTTTTGAGATTACTTACCGTTTCGTGTAAATCAACCGCAACAATTTCTGTCCTAGGCACCATAATTTCACGAGATTTAACCTTATGAAACTCTAATGCATTTTGAAATATTTGAATTTCTGAATCAACTTCTTCTTCATCGTTTCCTGAATCTAATTGTTCTAAAATATAATTTCCTAATTCTTCTTTACTAAATTCGGTCTGAATTTCATCTTCTTTTGTTCTAAAAAATACATGTAGAAAAAAATCTGATATCCTGGTAATTACCCATGTAACTCCATAAAAAATAACATAAAAAACATAAGCAGGTATAGCAAAAAACTTTAGCATTTCATTTGCATAAATTCTAAAGATAGCTTTTGGTAAAAATTCTGCTGTTACCAAGATAATTACTGTTGAAATAAGTGTTTGTGTTAGTAAGCTTATATCTGACAATACATAATTTACAACCGTATAATCAGAAGGTAAAAAAGATTGAAACCATCTCATTAACAACTCCCCCATAAAGTAACTATAAATTACTAAAGCTACGTTATTACCAACTAACATAGTCGTAATAAACTTTGAGGATTTTTCAGTTAGCTTAGTTAGAATTTTAGAGAGCAAACCGTCTCCCTTTTTTTCTAACTCTATGTGAAGTTTATTTGCAGATATAAAGGCTATTTCCATCCCAGAAAAAAAGGCTGAAAATAAAATAGAAGTAAGAATTATTAAGAGTTCGGGTTGCATTAACGTTCTTTGTTTCTTTTTTCTACTTTTCTTCTAAAGTGTCGTTTGAAGAAGAAAATTAATATGATAAAGATAGCAAATCCAAACATAATAAATGCTTCTTGTCTGTCTGAATTCCATTTAAAGATTCCTTCAACAAAAAAGATTACTCCTATAATCAAGTATCCGTATTGTAAATATTTCCAAAGTGCGTTCATTATATATCTTTTTGTGTAGTTTCTACATCTCCAGTAATATCTTTAGCTATCCATTTAGTTAAGTCTTCGCTCGACTCAAATCCAAAACCATTAATTACAGATTCAGGTGTTGTAAATCGAAAACCGTCTTCTGTAAAAAAATAATGCTCCTTTTGATCCCAAAACAACTGGTTAGTTTCTAATTTTGTTTGATTGCTATGGTTAGTGATAACAACATTACCTCTAATTTCAGATATTTTTGTTTTATTATAGGTTAATGCATAATTACCAGAAATTGTTGTTGAATCTGCTCCTTTTTTTTCTATTGTTACTATTTCTATTCCTTTTGGAAACTCACTGTAAGGGTGTTCTTTTCTATTTGAATAGTCATAAAAAATAGGTGCTTTTGTTTTTGAACTTATTCTTCCAGAATCTTTGTGAACATGATAAATATTTACTGCCGAACCTACTGGTAAATTTTTATCAGCAAGAAAATCTCGCACCTCCTTTTTAGAATTAGTACAAGAAAAAAACATTGCTACCAAATAAATGGTAGCAATGCTATTGTATATATGTTTTGCTCTTTTAAGCATTAACTTCTATTAAGGTACACGAACAGTTTCTCCAATCCAACATCCTACTCTATAACTTGCACCTGAAGACATTCCTTTTTGGAAAATTAACTTTTTAGATGGTACATTTTTTTTGTAACTAGAAATATATCTTCCTGCTCCACATCCTGGATCAACTTTTTGTGCTTTTAAAGCTTTATTTAAGGCTGCTACATATACCATTCTTTTTTCAAACTCGTCGCTACCACATGAATTTGCGCTTCTTTGGTATAAACTTGCAATAAACAAATATGCTTTACCCATATTAGGATTGTATTTCAAAGCTTCGTAAGCTAAAGCTCTTCCTCTACTTCCACCAGCATTTTGGGCTTCTCTTAATTTATACTTGGCTTTTTTAAATGGATCTGTTTCTAAGTCGAATGCTTTTTTTCTCATCTCAGCAGCTCCACCTTTATCTCCATTTTTAGCCAAAACTCCTGCTAAGAAGTTATATGCATCTGCAGACTGTGTTACTTTAGCATACTCGTTTGCTAATTTTTCAAATAAAGGATCTGTTTGACACTCTTTGTTATACATTCTTGATACTGCTCTTTTTAACCAAACACCATCAGTTTTATTTTCTTCAAAATCTCTAGAATAAATAGGTATTAATCTCTCGCAAGTTGCTATCTTAGATATTTTAGCGTCTAAACCACCTTCTACTTGACCTAATGAAGAAGAGTTAATAGTATATGCTCTTAAAAGACTCTTTTCTCTTGATGTAATAGTACCCACAGAATCTTTCTCTTGTAACTTTGCTATCTTCTTACTGTAATCTTCCAGCTTTTCATCAACCGATTCCATTACATCATCATAAGTATCAAATACTTTTTGTGGATTTGTATCTTGATACTTATCAGCTATCATTTGGAAGTATCTGAAGATATTTTTTACCCCCATATCTTTAGGAGAAATATCATAAGCCTTTTTTAAGATTTCAAAAACTTCATCATCAGAAGCTAATTTATTATCTATTAAAAACTCAGCGTAATCACTATGCGCTTTTGCTGCCCCTTTCTTTGGATAATTAGCTAATCTTGTTTCATATACTTTTTTAGCTAAAACAGGATCTTTTAAGTTCTCTGCAACTTTTGCTCCATACTTGTATATGTTAATAGACAATGTAGCACAGTTATCTAATAAGTATTCTAAATTAGGTTTTGCTTGGTCATATTTTTTAGTTGTAGCATCTCCTTTAAAAAGATTGTATTTAATATGACACTCTTGACTTGCTTGCGCTTTCGCTCCACTTACGGCTACAAACAAAAATAATCCTGTTAGTAAATACGTAATTTTTTTCATCGTTCTCAGTTTATGTTAATCTATTCGTGTTTTTTGGAACCACTTAATACTATTTAAAGATAAACTTAATCTTACATTAAAGTAGTCTTCTTTTATTAAGTTATTGTTAGTAGTACCTCTTTGCCCATACTCAAACCCTATATTAACGTTTGATAGTTGTCTTGGCAACGGTAATCCTAGTCCAACATTTATGCCAAAGTCTTTCACAGAAGTAAAATTATCGGTAGTTTTAACTAGCAATCCTGTATCTTCAAAACGCAAACCTGCCCTATAAGCAACTCTATCCCAATAACTTGAAATAGAATTTATTTTCGGTATAAAATATCCTCCTATTGCAAATTTATTTGAATCTTCATATTTATGAGATGATCCATCTGCTATAAAAACACTATTACTTTCTAAAGCTGTTTGAAATTCTTGATTAATTCCTACATACCATTTATTTTCTTTTCCTAAACCAAAACCATAAATACTTTTTAAAGGCATGTTGATATTACCATTTAAAGTTCTATTGAATAGTTCATTTCTAGGAACTTCTTGCCCTGATCCATTAAATGACAATGAATACATTTTCTCAGATCCTTTAGCAGATAAATCTGTAGACAAAATAAATGATGCTCCTGTAGATAGTTGTAGTTTATTTTTAAGTTCTGTTTTATATTGTATACCTAACTTAAACTGTCCTCCTCTTAAATTGAAAGACTCTTCATGTTTAGTTGCTAATGCTACATCTGCTCTTTGATTTAAAACGCTATTATCTATGCTTCCAAAAATAAATCCCGCTTCAGCACCAATAGACAAGCCTTTATAAACATACATACCATAACTAGCATATATCTTATTGGCTCCTCCTTCACCTGTGAATAAAGTAACATTATCAGCATTTTCATCATTTAGCAAAGAGTAGCCTACAGATGAAAAAGGTTGCAAACCAATAGATAAACCTGCATTTTTTCCTACAGGAAAACCTAACGATATATATCTTAAGTTTGTTGAGTTACCTGTTTGAGAAGCATTTTGTTCTTTAACTGTTAAAAAAGTCAAACTACCACCTATTGCGTAGGTTGCTGCTTTTAAATCAGCATTTGAAGCTGGGTTTGTAAAATTTAGGTGATGATAATCTTTCATTGCAACACCTATACCTCCCATAGAAGCTTGTTCTACTGTTACTGCCTCAAAACTCTCACCAATACCAAAATAAGAATAAGGTGATGCACTATTTCTTTGTGCTATTATTACTGATGAAGTAAGTACAAAAACTCCTAATATAAATCTCTTAATCATTCGCTAAATTGTGTATCAAAATAGTATGTAACCCCTCCAAAACAAAATTTGGATGGGCAAATATGACACTTTTTAATTGTTTTGACAAAAAATATGTATCTCCTCCTGTTAAAACTACTGTTAAATGTGGATATTTTTTTTGATATTGTACTATAACCCCGTCTATTTCATTACAAACTCCATTGATAATCCCTGAATGAATTGAACTTTCTGTATCTGTACCAATAAAGTTTTCTAATTCTTTTGCTTTTAATAACGGTAATTTAGAAGTAAAAGTATGTAGTGCCTTATACCTCATAGTTATCCCCGGTGAAATAGCCCCTCCAAGATAATTTCCTTCATCTGTGATAAACTCATATGTTATACAAGTACCAGCATCTAGTACCAATACATTTTTATTTGGATATTTTTTTATCGCTGCTGATGCCAATGCTACCCTGTCTACTCCTAATGTTTTTGGCGTTTTATATAAGTTCTTAAATGGAACTTTGGTATTTGAGTCTAAAAAAAACGGATTCAAAAGTTCAGCTATTTTTTTCGTTTCCTCATCTGTAAAATTAGCTACAGACGATATAATACTATTCGAAATTGAAAAATTTGAAATTATTTTTTTTAGCTCTGAAATTATATTTGTTTTTTCAAAAGTAAAGACTTCTTTAATAGTATCTATTTCAAAAACAGCTACTTTAACTCTTGTATTTCCTACATCTATAATTAGGTACATATTTCATTTCTTAGAGCTTGTAAATTTACGTTACATTTTTTTAAAGTTTTTACTTTGTATAATTAAAAAACGATTGTATATTTGCATCCGCTTAACGAAAGTAGCAACTGGTGCCTTAGCTCAGTTGGTAGAGCAAAGGACTGAAAATCCTTGTGTCCCTGGTTCGATTCCTGGAGGCACCACAATAAAACTAGTAAAATTAGTTGCGAGTTTTATTTTAAAGATGTTACTTTTTAAGTTATGACTGGTGCCTTAGCTCAGTTGGTAGAGCAAAGGACTGAAAATCCTTGTGTCCCTGGTTCGATTCCTGGAGGCACCACGATAAAAACCCGAACAAAATTGTTCGGGTTTTTTAGTTTTAACAATAAATCAAAATGTTCTCATACATTTTGATTTTTAATACAAATTCTTGCAAAATTCTATCATCTAAGAGGCATTAAGGTTTATTTCAGTTTCAAAAAATCAGGATATATAAGTAAGACTATGCATCTACCGCTGAACACCTCACTAAACATGATTTATAAATACTTACTTTTTTAAAAAACTTATATATTCTTTAATTTTCTTTAATCGTTTTTGTAATTATATATTTGTTTATTTTTAAATTGGTCATGTTAAAACAAGACCAATAAATACTTAGGAACCTTATCGTATGAAAAGAACAATGAGTCATACTCTTGAGATACTTCTCAGGTAGTAGAGTATTGAAAGTGTGTTAATGAGTAAGGTTAAGGAAGAAGAAAAAATTGCAAGACATAAAAATATTAATCAGCTCATTAAGTTTCCAATCTAAATACAGTAAACGCTATGATACTTTAATTAACAAATTAAGCGATATATAACAGTTAATTTAGATTAAGTATTAAACGCTTCAAAAATTGTAATAAATGAGTTAAAACAAAAACAAGAATGAATAACACCAAACCTCGATGGCTACAAGACTTTAGAAGGTTTGTTCCTTTAAAAAGTCAATTTTTTCTTTCGGGTAATATTAAGGATTTTCAGTTACTGGAGAACGATTTTGGCAGCTACAGTTGGCATCGATTAGAAAATGTAATAGATTCTGAATTAAAAAACATAGGGTATACACATGTGGTTTACTATAACCCGTTAAGTGGTTTTGACATTCCCTTTTTTACAGGAAATTCAGATGAAAAAAAAGTGTTTTTTCAAAAACTTCAAATTCCTCTTCAGCAAGAAGGTGTCTATAACGATTTACAAACCTTTAATACGGTATTACAAAAGATTATTCACTATCCTGATGAACCCATTGGGTTAATTGTCGATTTCGCTTCTCAGTTTTTAATAAATGTTGAAAATTTGGTAAAAGCAGAACACGATTCTTTTAGTATAGCTCATATCTTATCTCAAACTACAGAAACTAAACCTTACGGTAACCCTCCTAATCCGTATTACAACATTGTAATATGGTTAGTTGATAAAGAGGGAGACTTACCCGATTGGATGGTGGTTAACAACCCTAAAATAAGACATATACCTATTGGAAAACCTAATCACATTGCTCGTAGAAGATTGGTTCACCCGATTGTGGAGAGCCTAAGTAAAGATAAAACTAATGTAGATACTATAGTTACTGAATTTGTGGAAGAAACTGAAGGTCTTTTATTGTTAGACTTAGTGGCGATTATAGAACTAGCAAGGTCAGAAAACATACCAATATCTATGATAGCAGATGCAGTACGGCGATACAAAGTAGGTGTAACTGAAGACCCTTGGATGAAAATTCAACGTAGCAAAATTGAAAACGGAGAAGCTTTTATCAAAGAACGTGTTATTGGACAAGATCATTCTGTACAACATATCATGGATATTGTAAAGCGAGCCATCACTGGAGTGGGGAATTCTAAAAGAAATAATCGCCCAAGAGGTGTAGTTTTCTTAGCAGGGCCTACTGGTGTTGGAAAAACTGAATTAGCTAAAACCTTAACCAGTTTATTATTTGGTGATGAAAGTGCCTATA
The DNA here is from genome assembly GCF_022347665.1 of Tenacibaculum sp. Mcav3-52. NCBI lineage: Bacteria > Pseudomonadati > Bacteroidota > Flavobacteriia > Flavobacteriales > Flavobacteriaceae > Tenacibaculum > Tenacibaculum sp. Mcav3-52. The sequence goes on from NZ_JAKRGE010000002.1 coordinate 530,450, forward strand.
TTCGGTTTGACATGTCTGAGTTCAGCGCTGAACATTCCGATCAACGGTTAATCGGTGCTCCTCCAGGATATGTGGGTTACGATGTTGGTGGCGAACTCACCAATGCTATAAGAGAAAAACCATTTAGTGTAGTCTTATTTGACGAAATTGAAAAGGCACACCCTAGAATATTAGATAAATTTCTTCAGATTCTAGATGATGGGGTTCTTACGAGTGGACGAGGAGACACCGTTTATTTCTCTGAGACACTAATAATTTTTACATCAAACCTTGGAATTTATAAAAATTCAACTACTGGTGAACGATTACCAAATGTGACTTATAAAGATAGTTTTGAAACTGTTGAAAAGAAAGTACGACATGAAATTGAGCGCTATTTTAAGTTTGAACTCAATCGACCTGAACTCCTCAATAGAATTGGAGACAACATTATTATTTTTGATTATATACGTAAAGATGTTGGTGAAATGATTTTTGATATGATGATGAAAAATAATATAAAGGGGATTCAAAAACAATTAAATATTACACTAAATATTCACCCCACAGTGATGCAAACATTAAAAGAATTATCTGTTGCTGATTTAAACAATGGTGGTAGAGGCATTAGAAATAAAATTGAGTACCATTTTATCTCACCTTTCTCTAGAGCTTTGTTCTCTTTAAATCCAGACAAGGGAGAAACGGTAGAAGCAACTTCTATTTCTTTTGAAAACCGAAGTACTACCATTCATCTAACTAAAAAATAATTGAATGAAAATAGGAATCTCTCGTTTACACTTTCCAGTAACTACACTTGGTCCAGGGCAAAGAGTTGGCATTTGGTTTCAAGGCTGCTCTCTACATTGTGAAGGATGTATCTCAGCAGATACCTGGCAATTCAAAACCAATTCAATAAATATAGAAGAAGTAAAAAATCTATTAAAAAAGTGGCTTCCAACATGCGATGGAATTACTATTTCCGGCGGAGAACCCTTTGATCAAGAACCTGCTTTACAAAATTTGCTAAAATTTCTTAAACCTTATAAACTTTCCTTGTTAGTTTACAGTGGATACTCTTTCCAAGAATTAAAATATAAAAAAGTTGTTCAGGAGAAATTAATCGATGTGTTAATTTCTGAACCTTATGACTATACAAAAGCCCAAACTCGAGCTTTATTAGGAAGTGACAATCAACAAATTCATTTTCTTACTAATTTAGGAGCGCAAAGCTTTGCTAAATATTTAAACAAAAAACCCGAAAGTAAATTAGACATTCAGTTTAATAATGAGACTCTTTGGATGGCAGGCATACCTATTAATGGAATGAATAAAATAACTGAAAGTTTTCGACAAAACAACGTTGAAATAACCAATACTCAAGCGGTGATAAAGCAACATAAGAAATGAAACACATACGACTTTGTCCTGCATGTAATACTGAACGACCAGTAACCGAAATGTATTGCCAAAACATAATCAGTAATTCAACATGTAGTTGGTTATTAATGAATGTACCCCAAACTCCAGTAGGCGGTCGAATCGAAATTCATCCTGAAGCTGAAGAATCAATCAAACGCCTTTGTGAAAACGGACATGAAGTTGGAGAAGACGATTTTATGTGCATGGAATGTGGTGCTGACATTCAAGAATTAACAATTAAAGAAGAAGCCCTCAAGAAAATTGATGCATACACCATTATTGAACCTATCGAGATTTCAGGAGCTACCAAAGAATGTTTTTTAGTTAAAGACACTAATGAAAAACACTTTTTTTTAACTTATTATCATGAAAATTCTGAGCCTGATAAAACAATTTATGATGTACTGCACCGAGCAGATGTTGATCATATTGCTAGATTAGTAAAAACAGGTTATTGGAACAATCGATTTTTTGAAGTTTCTGAACATATCCAAGGAGGATCACTCAATGATTTAGGATATATAAAAGAAAACAGACTCGAAACTTTAGTAAACGAAATCGGTCGAGCACTACGAGATTTCTCAGAAGCTGGTTTTAGACATCGTAATTTATGTCCTAAAAACATTCTAATCCGTGATAATGAAACCTTCGATTTGGTAATTATCGATTACAGTTCTGCAAGGTTATCAGATTATGATCTTGATACCGATACCCCTATACAATTAACTCGGTATACAGCTCCGGAAGCTATCATTGGCGGAGTAAGTCCTGCCTCGGATTGGTGGAGTTTAGGAATGATAGTTTTAGAGCAAATTACCAAAGGAGCGTTCTTTGAAAACATTAATGACAAGGCCTTCATGATCCATTTGGTAACCAGAGGCGTTCAAATTCCAGAAGGTATTGATGAACGTATACTTTTATTGCTAAAAGGCTTGTTATGTAGAGACCCTCTTAAACGTTGGCACTGGGAACAAGTAGAAAAATGGCTGAATAAAGAATATGTTGCTCCTCCTATAGAAGCTACTTCGGGGACTGATCAAAAAAAGGAAAAAACCATCCAACTTGGAGATACAACTTACACCAATGTAAGCTATTTTGCACTTGCGGCAGCAGAGGAAAATAATTGGGAAAAAGGTTTGACCTTATTTACTTCTGGTGAAATTTCAAATTGGGTAAAAGAAATCCTTGGAGAAGGAAAAATAGCTGCTACTATTAGAAACTTACGCTCTAAAGAAGATATCGATTTGGAGTGGAGGTTTTCCTTAGCTTTAATGCACCTCAATGAAGCTTTACCACTTACTTGGCGAGGACAAATTATTATTCCTGCATGGTTACTTGGCAACCCAACACTAGCTTCAGAGCTTATAGAAGGAAACATTCCTGATTATTTAAACACACTTTCACGTGAAAAATGGTTGGTTAACCTCAAGAGTAGAAAACAAAATGTTTTGCAAAAAGCAAAGAGTTTAGGTATTGAATTGGATAATGACAAGCTCAAGATTAATACACTAAGTACTTCTAGGGTACGATTAAAATCTGAATTGAATCTTTTACGTCAAATTTATCCTGATGCCAAAAACATCAGTTTATCTGATTTAATGGGAGACATCCGACTTAGTGAAGAAGATTTGATACTTATTTTAAGCGCTCAACAAGATCAATTTATCTCCTTAAATCAATTAGTAAAAGAAGCTACTAATTTGGCAAGAGAAATAAAAATTGAATCTAATGAAAGTTTTTTTAGAGAAACTCTAATAAAATCCAGACTAGAAATTTACGAATCTCTACACGAGCTTTTAGAAGGGTTTTCACTAAGTGATAACAATAACTTAAATCGTTGGGCAGATCGTTTCAGGATAGAAAGACGATTACCCATATTGCAATCAATTTTATGTTTATCTATTCCCAAAGACAAATGGATTACACCACCAAAGCATGAATATGCTTCTAGTTTATTAAACTTTTTTGAAAAAAAGATTATTCATACTTCCTCTAGAGGTCCTTTAGTTAGATTAGTTATTTCTAAACATTCTCCTCGTTTAGATTTAAAGACATTAGGAACCTCATTAAAACCTTCAGAAAAAATACTCAATAGTATTATTAATCGCTCATCTAGTACGGAAAAAATAGATCCATTAAGTTTCAGCCAAAACCCATTACTTAGTTACCGAACAAGGAGGTTAGTTTTAAGAACAGCAAACTTTAAACGCGATACCGGTTTAGACTCTTTGTATTTAGGGTTTCCATTCCTAATTAGTCAGTTCAAAAAAAATAATCGTCCCCGAATATTACCTATTATTTTATGGCCAATTACACTGGAATTTAAATACCGATCAAACCCTACACTAAAAATTGGTTTCGACAAAGTTCGTGAAGAAATTCGACTAAACCCAGCTCTTTCAAGCTCCTTAGAACCTGAAAATTACAAAAGAATAACACAAATTTATAATGAGGTTTTAAGTAGGCAATCTCTAAGTGTTTCTGAGGTTATCGATGCCTTCGGTTCATTTGTAAAACACAAAACTTCAAAACTTGTTACTCATCCTGAAGTTACTTACATGATGGAAGATATAGGTCTTGAACTACATAGCTCTGGAGTAATTTTTAATGCCAATTTTACAGGTCAATCAATTAGTGAAGATTTGCGTTTACTTCAAAAATTACCACATTCGGGAACAGCTATGGAACCAATTTTAAAAATAAGCACGCCACAAACACCCGAATATAAGCCCATACAATCAGAAAATAATCGATTTACTGTCGTTAATGTAGATCCTTCACAAGAACACGCAGTAATGCATAGTCGAATAAAACCAGGTATTGTCATTGAAGGTCCACCTGGAACAGGGAAAAGCCAGACGATTGTTAATATCATTTCCGATTGTATTGGTAGAAAGGAAAAAGTATTAGTAGTCTCTCAAAAAAGAGCAGCAATTCAGGTAATTATGAAACGGCTAGAGGCTGTAGGTCTAGAAAAAAGAGCTCTTTCTATCACTGATATTGCTAAAGATAGACAAGAAATTATTCGAAGTATTCGTGAACAGGTTTCTTTCGATTTAAACAAATCTGAGCAACAAAATATTCTTGAAAAAATCACATTCAAGCGAAATAACTTGGCAAAACAAATTGATAGAATCGAATCGAAATTGAATATAATTTCTAAAGAGATTCATATGCTGGACGAGCAAGCAGGTGCAAGTTATCGAAACATTTTATCTGAACTTATTGAAATTCAACATAGTGATTATATTGATATTCCTGAAGCCCGAAATTTTCTAGAAAATACTTCAGCAGATGATTTAAACATTCTTGAAACGGAAATCAGTATGTTAATGCGTGAATGGGTGCCTTCAAAATATGAAAATAATGCGCTTTCCAATTTAAAAATAACACAATATGATGACGCAACAAAAAAAGCAATTAAGCAAGATATAGAGCTTTTTAATGAGATTGAAGAAAAAAGAGTAGATTGTATAAAACAAACCACAGGAGTCTATGATAATGAACACGCTCAATTTTATAAAGCATGGCTGTATAAAAACGAACAAAAACTCCTAAATATTACTGATACAGAAGCTAAAAATGCTAAAATTTGGCTTGATTTTATTTGGGATGAATTCAATGAAAAGTCCATTGGTGACGATATTCTTGATGAACTAAAACAATTACTATCAGACCTCAAAATACTGATTTTCAAATACAAAAAAATCTATTTTTCGAGTTGGTTAATACAAACTGATAATGAAATCCTAGAAGAAGTAATTCGAGCTTGTGACAGCTATCTAAATACATCCATTTTTAAGTTTCTTAATCCTTTAACATGGAAACATCAATTTCTATTGAAGAAAGTTTTAAAAGAACTTGAACTTCACTCCAATAAAGAAAATATAAAACTATTAAAAACAAATTCTGAGTACGAAATTACTTTTAGAGCTTACCGAAATCACTTTAATGATATATTAATAAAGTTAAACAATACAGTAGAAACCATTACAAACCCTAAGTTTCTTGCTGTGAAAATTAGTGATAAAATCAGCGAACTATTAGACACGATTGTTTTAGTAAAAGCATTAAAAAAATGCCCTTTAAAAGATGAAGCTAAAAAAGTTTTAAAATCCGGAAAAGAATCTGAATTTCAAAATTTCATAAAAGAATTAAGCAGTGCTAGTAATCGTTTTGAAAAAAGACAAGAATCCTACAAAAAACTAACTGACTTAAAACAATGGTTAATAGATTCTAGTTTTATTTTTTTCCATTCAAACATAAAAAATAACAATACCGATTTATCTGTCATTCAAAAAATGTCCCAAGACATAAACCACTTTATTCCATATCAAAAATTTAGGATAAGACTAGGAGATAAACTTCAAGAAGACAAAACATTACAACTTTTAGCAATTTTTAGGAATTACGAAAATAAAATTACTCAATACACCTCTGAACGTTGGCCTAAAATTATCCAAAAAACAATACGACGAGAAGGTTTATTGGGTTGGAAACAACGTATTGAAAAAGAAACACCAGCCTTACTAATGGCTGATAGTGAAATTGACCAAAATGTACGATTGTTAGAAAATAGTTTAGCTGAAATAAAAACATTAAACAAAGAACTACTTAACTTAAACTATGACTTTGAAAAAATTGGCTCAAAGTCACAATGGCATGGTATTACACGTCTACGAGGGCAGAACTATAAAAAACTACGAGAATTTATTCATTTAGGTGACAATTTAGGTTTAATGAATATTCGTCCAATTTGGTTGATGAGCCCAGAGGTAGTTTCACAAGCTTTACCTTTACAAGCAGGATTGTTTGATGTAGTAATTTTTGATGAAGCTTCTCAAATGTTAATTGATCATTCAATCCCTTCACTTTATCGTGCAAAACGTGTAATTGTAAGTGGTGATGAAAAGCAAATGCCTCCGGCAAACTTCTTTGGTCATAAAATGGATGATGACGAAAGTGAAGGCATAAATATCGAACTCAGTGAGGATAATTCCGAAGAAGAATTAACTCTATATGAAGAGGCTTGGAATAAAAAAGAAGTCAAAGATTGTCCAGATTTATTAACATTAGCCAAAACGGTTCTTCCCACCACTACACTTCAAATTCATTACCGTTCTCAATACAAAGCACTTATCAACTTTTCTAACCATGCCTTTTATGCTGGTCAATTACACATTCCTGCTTATCACCCTAAAAACGAAATTAAGAAAATAAAACCTCTAGAAGTCATTCGAGTAAATGGTGTTTATAATGAACAAACCAACGAAACTGAAGCTGAAGTGCTAATTGAATACTTATTTAACCACTGGCAATTACCTGAAAATGAAATTTTAAGTACAGGTATTGTAACCTTCAATAAAAAACAAGCAGATCTTATTGAAGATAAAATTGAAGAAAAAGCGCTTTCAGATGATGCTTTTATGGAAGTTTTAAATCGTGAACGTAACAAACAACAAGAAGGAGAAGCCATGGGCTTTTTTGTTAAAAATGTAGAGAATGTTCAAGGAGATGAACGTGATATGATTTTATTTAGCACTACATTTGGTTTTAATAAACAAGGAGTTTTCCGCCGCAATTTTGGAGCTTTAGGGCATCGTGGTGGAGAAAGAAGACTCAATGTAGCTATTACAAGAGCAAGACATAAAGTAGTTATTGCCACCTCAATGCCCATCAAAGATATTTCTGATATGCTTTCTACAGGACGATCTCCATCAAAACCAAGGGATTATATTCAGGGCTATTTGAAATATACCGAAACACATTTTAGTAATCAAATAGAGGTTGCTAATCAATCGTTAAAAAGGCTTTCATCAAGAAAAATAGAAGAAAGTAAAACACTAAATAACGATGGTTTTAAAAATACTGTTAGAAATTACATTCACAGCTTGGGTTATGAAACCGTGGAAAATAATGATAACAATGTTTTTTATTTAGATTTAGCCATTGAAGATAAAAACACAGGACGATTTGTTATTGGAATTGAATGTGATGTACCTCAAAACTCATTACTTAAAGATGCAAGACATCGTGAAATATGGCGCCCATTGATTTTAAAAAAATCGATTCCTCATATACATAGAACTACCTCTTATAAGTGGTTACAAGATACAGATAATGAAAAATTAAGGCTGAAACACGCCATACAAAATGCTTTAAACAACACACCATGAGCGGACCAAAAGTTGTACGAATCGTTACCCCAGCTGAGCGAAAATTGATAAAGAAAAGGTGGTTAACTAGATTAAAAAACAAAATAGAACACGTGAAGGCTTATGCCATCAAACATAATATGTTTACAGAAGAACTTCAAGGTGCTTTGGATGAAACATTGGAGTATTACCAAAATATTTCAGAAGATGATTATAGAAAAATAGAGCGAGAAGTTTCGGGACAAATCGAGTTTCTAGATAAGGAAAAAAAGAATTTGGTGAAAAAAGTAGTTAAAATTAGGACTTCTAAATGGGAATCATTTAAGAACCTAAAGAGTACACATAACGAATTACGCTTTTTACTTAAAAACAAAAGCATTGATTTCCAAGACTTCGACACTCCTTCAAATATAAATGAAATAGAAGAATATCGTGAAAAAGTAGATTATTTGTACAGCCTTTTAAAAGAAGCTTCTTTTAATTCTCAAACACTGACAAATGAACAAAAAGCAATTCAAGAACGATTATCTTCTGGTGACAGTTTGCTGTCTGTACAAAAATGGCGTTCCAATCGTCCTAAAGTAATTTCCAGACTAAAAAAGTTAGAAAACGCGTTAAAGGAAATGTATATTTCTGAAATTCCTCAGAACAAAATACACGAATTTATGAATCGTTGTGCCGAATTAGAAGAAGAAGCTCCTAATTACGATTTGTTATTGGATTCATTAACTATTCAGGTAGCCGAGTTCAGTAAAAATCAATTGGCATTACGGGAAGCTAAAGAAAAGCTCAAAACAGCCATTGGCCAATTAGAATCTTTAGAATTGAATCTGAGTTTTATTGATAAATGGATAGCCTTACTTAATTCAGATAATCTAAATGATGTAAAAGATGCCTTAGAAAAAGCCAAATACTTGTATACTGAAGTTTCGGAGAAAATCATTATTGAAACTCGACGAAAGGCTATTAAAAAGGCATTACAAAATGCAGGTTATGAAGTTAATGACACAATGGAAACTGCATGGGTTGAAAATGGGAGCTTAGTGGTAAAAAAAGCTAAAAATTCGTTATATGGTGTAGAGTTTATGAGTCCCAAAAACCTAAGCCGCATTCAAGCACGAGTTGTTGCCGATAAAAATAGAAATAATGAACGCAGTCCAAATCTAGACAAAAATCAGGAAGAAATTTGGTGTGATGAATTTTACGATATTAAAACTATTTTAGAAAGCCAAAATTTATCTATTGTTGTGGATAAAGCAGAAGAAGCAGGTGCAGTAAAAATGAAAGAAATTGCTCTAGGTAATGATTATGTAAAAAGAGAAAATCAATCCAAGAAAAGAAAAAATGTTTAAATTCAATACAAAAATATGTATAACTACATACCACTATAGACAGTATCTTATTGTAAGGTAGCTTTGAAAACAACTCTATATTTAAATAAAGAAGCTTGGAGCTTTACCAAGCTTCTTTATTTTTTTAATTTAAACTTCATTTCAATAGGCAAATGATCTGATGCCTGTCCGAACTTTTTTAATACACTTCCCTCTACATACTCTATAAAATCCTTGGTATAAAAAATATAATCAATACGTTCTTCTGGATTTTTTGTATCAAAAGTATTCTCAGGATTTTCAGTTGAGAAAGCAGCATTTCCTACTCCATCCATTGCAAATATTTTTTGAATAACGGCTTCACTGTCTCTAGCTTTTGAGTTAAAATCTCCTAATAAAATTGTAGGGTATTGACTCTTATACTTATTAAAAAGATTCAATACGTACTCAAACTGTCTTACTCTCGTTGCTTTATCAAATGCTTCTAAATGTAAATTTATTACTACCACTTCTTTTCCTTCTACCTTAACTTTTACCACTTGTACCAACCTGTCTAAATACAAAGCGTCTCTATAAAAAGGGTTATCAGCTACTCGTTCTAAAACGATACGCTCATAATCTTTTAACTCATATTTACTTAAAATTGATTGACCTGAAACTATTTTACCAAAGTGCATACTTGGTGGCCAGTATGGAAAAGGCACATAATTCTCATCCCAGTTTACACCTCTTGCTACATAATTATAACCTATTTCTGCTAATTTTTCTTCTTGGTTTACTTTATAAGATCTAGCTGCATTGTAATCAACTTCTTGAAGCGCTATAATATCTGGATTTACTTTTTTTATTTCAGTTAATACCTTTTTCATATTTCCTTCAAACAATTGCTTAGGTTTTGCTACTGCTCGGTTATTTGTCATCCCACTTAAGTACCCAATATTGTAGGTTACTATGCTATAGATTGAATCATTATCAGTTGTACTCGCATACTCATGCGTAATAATTTTAGCATATTCTGCTTCATCAATTGTTGGTGAAGACGCCCAAAAAAAGAAGATTACAAACACTCCTATAACCACCAATAAAAACCTTACAGCAATTCTGAAAATTAACTTCATAAAAAATAAAAAAATGTTAAATATAGTTTCAAATTTAAACTTTTTTAATCTGCAACGGTCTTAGAAGCGTAAATAATTAATAAACCTTAAAATTTAACAACATGAAGAAAGCACTAACACTCTTGATTTTAGCAGTTGGTTTTACTGTTACTACTCAAGCTCAAAAGAGAGATAAAACTAAACATGAAAAATTAACTGTAGAGCAAAAAACAGAATTAGCTGTAAAAAAAATGACCTTACAGCTTGATTTAACAGAGTCTCAACAAAAACAAGTGAAGCCTTTAGTAGCAGAGCAAATTTCTGAAAGACAGGAAATGTGGGCTAAAAGAAAAGCTATGAAAAAAAGTGGTACTAAACCTACTGCTGATCAAAAATATGCTATGAAAAGTAAAATGCTTGACAAACAAATTGCTTACAAAACTGAAATGAAACGTATTTTAAATGAGCAACAATATGAACGTTATGAAAAAATGGCTGCTCGAAAAATAAAGAGACATAGCAAGAAAGGTGATCGCAAAATACACAAAAAAAGAAAGCATCATAAAGAAAATAAAAGCGATAAGTAATATCGATTTATAGTAGATTAGTTTTTGATTGAAAAAAAAGCTCGGTTTTGGAAACAGAACCAGGCTTTTTTATTTTTTCATTATTCTTTAAACCAACTTGAATATTTCACATAATTATTGGCAATTCGATCAATTTCATCTGAAATAAGTTCTTTGGAAATATCTTTTACTTTTTTTGCTGGAACCCCAGCGTACACACTTCCACTTTCAATATGTGTATTTTTAGTTACTACAGCACCTGCTGCAATAATAGAATTTGACTCTACTACACAATCATCCATGATAATACTTCCCATACCTACCAACACATTATCATGAATAGTGCACCCATGTACTAAGGCATTATGACCAATAGACACATTATTTCCAATAGTTGTTGGTGATTTTTGATATGTTGCATGTATTACTGCACCATCTTGTACATTTACTTTATCTCCCATTTTTATATAGTGTACATCTCCGCGAATCACCGCATTAAACCATACACTACACGACTCCCCCATTTGCACATCGCCTACAATAGTTGCGTTTTCCGCAATGTAACAATCATTTGGAATTTGTGGGTGTTTTCCTCTTACTGGTTTTATAATTGGCATAAATTTTTATTTAAAATATGATAATAAATTTGCTTTTTTGGATGCTGAAACCATAATTTCTTTCTCGTTTGACAGCACAACACTTCCTCCTTTTCCTTTTTTATACTTTACTATTTCATTAACGTTGACTAAATACGATTTGTGTACCCTAACAAAAGAACTGTCTTTTAAAGCTTCTTCAAAATATTTAAGTGTTTTACTTACCACTTTTTTAGAATTATCAAAATAGATTTCCGTGTAGTTATCATCTGCTTTGCAAAATAAAATTTCCTCAACAGCTACTACTTCAAATCCATCTTGTTGCGGAATCGTAATTTTCCCATTTACTTGATGAGTCATTTTGGGAGTTAACACATTAGTTTCTAACTCATTTTCTTTCTCTTTAATTTCAGTTACAATACCTACTGCTTTAATCAACTCGTCGATTGAAATTGGTTTTAACAAATAATAAGTTGCTTGATTATTTAATGCCTCAATCGCGTAATGATCGTAAGCAGTTACAAAAACTGTTTCAAAAGTTTGATTTTCTACTTTTTCTAACAAGTCAAAAGCATTTCCAAAAGGCATTTCTACATCTAAAAACACCAAGTCCAATTCGTGTTTTTCAATTAGTTTTAGTGCTTCTTCAATATTACTTGCTTCTCCTAACAAGGTTACATTAGGACTGTATTTAGTAATATAGTTTCGTAAAATATCTCTACTTATTTGCTCATCTTCAACTATAATTGCTTTTATTTTCATTGCTAATTTTTATCCTTTTTTAGTGTCAATGCTACTTTAGTTCCGCTTCCATCTTCAAAAGCATTTAAAACCACCACAGATATTTTATCCTGATACATATTATTTAAAATAGCAATTCTATTTTTTATTGTACTCATTCCTTTTGATTTTTGTTTGAGTTGGTTCTTCGTCTTCATTTCTATTGATTTCTCTCTTCCAACCCCATCATCTTCAATTAAAATAGTAATAGAATCATTGTTTTTTGGAAGCATTGAAATTTGAAGTTTTCCCTTTTCTTGTTTGTATCGAAGTCCATGCCAAATTGCATTTTCTATATACGGTTGCAATAACATTGGTGGAATCGAATATTCATCTAAAGGTATACTTTTGTCTATATTAATAGTATAATCAAACTTATCTTTAAACCGGTTGTGCTCTAACTTCACATACAATTCTAACAACTCAATTTCTTTGGTTAACGGTATGAAATCTTCATCTGAATTTTCTAATACCGAACGCATTAATACCGAAAACTCTGACAAATATCTATTTGCGCTTCGCTCGTCACTTACTGCAATAAAACTGTTAACTGAATTCAATGCATTGAAAATAAAGTGCGGATTCATCTGTGACCGCATCGATTTTAAAGCCAATAAATTATTGGCTAACTTTTGTTGTTTATTCGTTCTAAACATAAAATACACCAATAAAACCATTAATAAAAAACCTCCAATTAATGAATAAATAATCCATTTTTGACGTCTATTACTCTCCTCTACCAATTGCTGGTCTTTGTATGCTAAACTTATTTTACTATCTGTTAATTCTTTGTCTTTTTCTAAACTTACTATTCTGTTTTGGCTATCTGAAATTCGTTTACTAAAACGTTTTACTTGTTGAATTTCCTGTTCTTTTCGTGAATATAAAGTATCTACCAATTTTACATAATCTTGATACGTTTTTAGAGCTTCTGTGTAATCTCCAACCGTAGCATATACTTCCGATAAACGCTTAGTCGCGTCTTTTTGAATAATTAAGTCTTTGTTTTTATCCGCATCTGCAATACTCTTTTTTAAATACGGGATTGCCTCTTCATATTCAGATTTTTGCATGTAGGCATTTCCTATTTTATAGTTGATTTTTTGTGAGGTAATTGAATCTACCAAAGATTCGTTGCTTTCCGCTTCTACAACTATATTATCTGCTTCTTTTAGGCTTTCTTTTCGCAACTGAATTTCTTCGTCGTATCGTTGAGATTTATTATAAAAATCGGCTACTTTTTGCTGTTCTTTTAACGAACGTTTTTTGTTTTCTTCGGATGCTAATTTTAATGAGTTTTTAAAATAGCCATCTGCTTTTTGTGTGTTTCCTTGGGCTGCAAAAACTTCTGCTAGCTTAGAGTTTAAGTCTGTTATTTTAGGTGTGATTAAATTCTTTTTCGCAATTTCTAATCCTTTTTCGTAGTTTGCTTTAGCCTTGTTATAGTTTTTTTGAGCTAAGTACACATCTCCCAATCCTTGGTATGCAGTTAAACGTAAGTAATTATTAAGCACCCCGCTTTGTAGGCTTTGTATATAGTTTTGTTCACTACTGTTATAATCTTCCGATAAAAATGCTGCTTTTGCCAGTTTCAAACGAAGCCTAGGCGAGTTTACTTCTTGTAAGGCAATTTGATAATTCTCAACCGCTAAATCGTACTGTTTCCAATAAAAGTACACCTCAGCTAATTCTTTAAACACAGTAGCTCTTTGGCTTTTATTTGGGTCTATCAACAACGTCTTTTCAACAAAAGACAAGCTCTTATCAATATTTTTCTTTTTATAAAACTGAACAGAATCTAAATATTGTGAATATAAACCTGTTTGTTTTCTTGTACTATAAGAGCTTAGTTTTGATTTTTTTTGGGGCGTAAAATCTTCTACTTCCACCTTTATATCTTCATCATCTCTAATTGTATAAAAAACACGATTAAAACTAGGATGTGATACTTCTAGTTGACTTCCCGCTGTGGCTTTTACAGTATAGCTTCCCGTTATTTCAGAAAATCGATATGTTCTTCCATTTACTTCTACACTCGCATCTTTTATAGGCTGACGCGTCTCTTTACTAACTACTTGAACTTTTACTAAAAACTCTTTAGCTGTATTTTCCTTTGTTTGAGAAAAAGCAGCGAATGAAAGGAAAAGAAATACTATGTATATTTTTTTAATCATTTACTGGAAAATATTCAACCACATTAAAATTTTCATTAGTTAAATCAACATAAAAATAATGTATTTGTAATTTATCTTCTTCTGATTTTATTTTTTCTGTTGTTTTAAAATACAGTCTTTTATTTTCAACTAACTCCTTAACATTTATTACTTTTTGTTTTTGAGGTGAAATTTTAATAAAATTTGTACCATCAATTTTACTTAAGTACAAACTTATATCATCCTCATAACCGAGTTTTTTATCATCATTAGTATCGCTATCAATAACTTTATACATTAATATTTGCTGTTTTGTAACATTAAATATCTCTCTTAAAAAGCTTACAGAAGATATATGGATATTTTCTTTCGTTAATGATGTAAACTTATCTGACCCTAATTTTTGAAATTTAAGGTTAATCATCATTCCATTAATTTCATTATCATAGAAATCTGTCAAATGATATGTTTTTCCTCCTTTACTTAATGAAAAATAGCTTTTATTTACTTCCTTATTATTTCCATATCCTACAGGGTGTATAAGATAATTTGTACTATCAATATGTATAGGTAAATCAGCTATTTTAATTAAAGAAGTATCGACTTTAATTTCTTTTTTAGTTTTATCTAAAACAGTTATTTCATTAGTTTCATTTCTGGTTTTCGGCTCACAACTCAAACATATAATTCCTAAAAAAAGGAATATTAAAATTACTTCTTTTCTCATGTTTATTAATTTTTTATTTGTGTAAACATACTCACAAAAAGCCATACAAAAAAACACCTAAACCATTAAAACTCCACAAAAAACAGTCAAAAAATAGATGTTGCTCATTTAACTCGTTATTTCCCTAAATGAAACAACCTATTCACTCATTCTGTATTTTTTAAGAAGAAAGTTGGAAGTAATTTTGAATAGAAATTAACACCAATCAAACTTATACCCAATTAATAACTAAAAATAAAAATTATGAAAACGCACACATTAAAAGTATTTTTCTTTTGCTTAATACTACTAACAACAACTACGTTTGCCAACAAAAACCCCCCTATAAGAAAGGTAAAAAAACAAACTGTTAAAGTTGCTTTGTTACTGGATACCAGTAATAGTATGGACGGACTCATTAACCAAGCAAAAGCACAACTATGGGAAATTGTTAATGAATTATCGTATGCTAAATACAACGGTATTACTCCTAATTTAGAAATTGCTTTATACGAATACGGAAATTCAAGTTTATCTCCTAAAGAAGGATATATCCAACAGGTTTTACAATTTACGAGTGATTTAGATGAGATTTCTGAACATCTTTTTTCTTTAAGCACTAATGGCGGAAGTGAATATTGTGGTCAAGTAATACAAACTTCTTTAAACGAATTGGATTGGGGAACTAATAAACGTGATTTAAAAATGATTTTTATCGCCGGAAACGAGCCTTTTACTCAAGGAAAAGTAAACTATAAAGATGCTATTACTAATGCTAAAGAAAAAGATATTATAGTTAACACAATATTCTGCGGTGATTATAACCAAGGGATTACTGGAAGATGGCAAGACGGAGCTATTTATGGAGATGGTGATTATATGACTATTAATCAAAACAAACACATTGTACATATTGTAACACCTTATGACAACGATATTATTATTTTAAACAAACGTTTAAATGCCACCTACATTCACTATGGTTCTTATGGATATTCTAAATATAGTAACCAAGCGAAGCAAGACATGAATGCTGAGAGTTTAGATGAAGCTGTAGTTGTAAAACGTGCCGTAACTAAAAGCTCTAAACTATATAAAAATGCTGAATGGGATTTGGTGGATGCTTCAAAAGAAAAAGAAATTGATTATGGTTCTTTAAAAAAGAAGCAGCTTCCTAAACAGTTACAAAACAAATCTGCCAAAGAAATTAAAATGTATGTGGAGAAAAAACGTAAAGAGCGTACTGAAATTCAACAAAAAATTCAAGAATTAAATAAAAAAAGAAAAAAGTATGTAGCTAAAAAACAAAGGGAAAGTTCTAAAAAAAATGAGTTAGAAAGTGTTATGATTAAAGCTATTAAAAAACAAGCAGAAAAGAAAAATTACTCTTGGTAGTTTTAATTGGGGTTTGGTTAGTTAAAGCGGAGTAAAACTCCGCTTTTTTTATTTTACCAATAGATCTTGCCCAATACTAATGTTATTATCACTTAAACCGTTCATCTTTTTCAATTGTTGTACCGAAACATTATATCTTCTTGATATAGAGTATAGCGTATCTCCTTTTTGAACTTTATGTGAAGTTGTTTTATACGTTGGCGTTTTTACTGCTAAAGAACCATCTCTTCTAACTCGATCGTATTTATCTAAGTTATACTTTGTAATAATAGAAATTAATTTTTGAGGATATTTTCTGTCCGTTGCATATCCTGCTCTTTTTAACCCGTATGCCCAACCTTTATAGTCTGTATGCCTTAATCTAAATAAACTTGCATATCGTTTACGAGTTAGTAAAAACTGTGAGTGATCTTCATACGAAGTTTCAGGGTATTTATATTTTCTAAAACATTCTCCTTTTTCATCATCATCATGAGTTACACTATTACCTTGCCAACCTCTATGACATTTAATGCCAAAGTGATTGTTTGATCTTCGAGCTAAAGGGCTTCTTCCACTCCCCGATTCTAATACTCCTTGCGCTAAGGTAATACTAGCAGGAATACCATGTTCGTGCATTTTCTTCACTGCAATTGGTGCAAATTTTTGAATATAGGCCTCGGTATGGTTTGTAGTTGTTGATATTGGCTTTTGTATTTGCTCTAACTGTGGTAACTCAGGCATTTTTTCTTCTCTAGGTTCTAAAACCACCTCTTTTGGTGTATTTTTCACCACATTTTTACCCGACCCGCAACTTGTAAATATTGCCGCACAAACTACTAAAAAAACTACCTTTATTTTCATTAAACCTTTATTAACTCTTTATTTTTATCCTTTAATTTCTGGTTTACTCCTGCTATTCCTTGTAAACCTCCTGTATGAATTACTAGTATTTTACTGTTTTTCGAAAACATATCTTTTGCTACTAAATCTAGTATTCCAAATAACATTTTCGCTGTATAAACTGGATCTAATAAAATACCTGTTTGCCCTTTAAATTCATTTATAAAACGGATTAACTCTTCAGTATATTTTCCGTAGCCTCCAAAATGATAGTTGGTTTGCAAGTTCCAATTTTTACTTTCTTTTGCATAAGGTGTTATTTCTTCTGCTAAGAAATCACCTTTTAGTGCAGGAAACCCAATTACCTTTTGATTCTTTTTGGCCGAATTTATCAATCCAGAAATCGTTCCTCCAGTACCTACTGCGCAGCAAATATAATTGAATTTTTCATCTTCATTTGTTAAAATCTCCTCGCAACCTTTTACAGCTAAAGCATTTGTTCCTCCTTCAGGAATTAGGTAAAAATTACCAAATTCTTTTTTTAACTGATTAATAAATTCTTCAGATGTTTTACTTCGGTAGGCTTCTCTAGTAATAAACTTAAATTGCATACCACTTTCGTAAGCTTTTCTCAAGGTTTCGTTTTGTAAAAGTGTTTTGGCTACATCCTTTCCAAGTTCATCACCTCTAATAATTCCTATTGTTTTAAAACCTGCCATTTTTCCTGCAGCAGCAGTAGCTGCAATATGGTTTGAAAAAGCGCCTCCAAAAGTTAATAAGGTTTCTTTTTTTTGTTGTTTTGCTTCTGCAATATTATACTTCAGTTTTCTAAATTTATTGCCTGAAACGAATGGATGAATAGTATCTTCTCTTTTTATAAAAAGTTCAACCTCTTTTGTTGTTAAAATAGGTAAGTAAATTTGTTGGTTTTCTGGTATGGGAATTTCTAGTTTAAACAGCATTTTAAAAAGTTATCAATGCAAAAATAAGCCTTTAATCTATTTTTAGCTTATCCCCTACTATACCAATAGTAATTATTAAAAAAAATAACAACATAGTAGTGAAAAATATTAACTAATCGTGCCGCGATGTCTTCGGAGCACGCCGTGATATCAACGACCCATGCCGCGGTGTCTTCGGAGCATGCCGTGATATCAGCGACCCATGCCGTGGTGTCTTCGGAGCGTGCCGTGATATCAGCGACCCATGCCGCAGTGTCAACGGAGCATGCCGTGATATCAGCGACCCATGCCGTGGTGTCTTCGGAGCGTGCCGTGATATCAGCGACCCATGCCGCAGTGTCAACGGAGCATGCCGTGATATTAGCGACCCGTGCCGTAGTGTCTTCGGAGCATGCCTTGATATCAGCGCCCCGTGCCGTAGTGTCTTCGGAGCATGCCTTGATATCAGCGACCCATGCCGCGGTGTCTTCGGAGCATGCGGTGATATCAGCGACCCAAAGCTACTTTTAGTATATAAATAGCTACGATTATGGGTTTCCGTAAGGAAATTAAATTATTATTAGTAAGTTCATAAAGTATAAACAAACATAAAGTACAACTATAAACCTACCAAAACAGGTGTATAAAGATGTATTATCCATCTATATAAACAAGTTGTAGTTAATAATGTAAAACCAACCAATATGAGATATTTACTAACACCAATAACAATGTTTATTTGGTATTTACTGACCTATTTAGGACTTTACTATGGAATGGTTCTAATGTTATGGATGTTTTCTTTGAGCTGGATTTGGTTAATAATCGGATACACATTCTTAATCGGAATAATTTCTTTTCTTGTAAATTCTCTGCCAGCACTAATCAACTTCCTGATTTTGAAATTCTATCGACTGAATTGGTTTAGTATTATTGCTCACTCAATTGCTGGGCTTTTGGGAATTATCTACTTCTATTATTTCATTTACCAAAATCCACCAACAATGGTTAGTGGAAATGAATCGACACCAATGTTAAAAGCATTATGGAATCAATCGTGGCTGAAAACAATATTACTTATAATTCCATTCATCGGACTTCAACTGGGACTTATCTATCAGGGAATTTTTAGTCCGATAACTATGAAACTGGAAGAAAACGAAAATGAATATTAAAAAAACACTAGCTAACTTAAGATGTATAACCGCAATTACGGCGGAATTTTCCACTGGAAAATTCTCGCCTATTTACTAACTTTAACCGTCAGCGGAAAAATCCTGCTGATTTTACCGTAACTGACGGTTATGCGAGACCGTTGTAAGTCATTTAGAAGAAAACCGCAAGAATCGGGTTTTATAGCAAAAAAACATTTTAGAATTTTGTCTAAAAATAAAACAATACTTAAAATGAATTTTGATTTTGACGAAAAACAACGCAAAGAGATACTAAATACTGTTTCACAAAAAATAGAGCATTTTTACACTAATACTAAAGATTACAGTACTACACCAGAACTTAACTTACAAGACATTAGAAATATTATAGAATCTGAAAATTTAGTTTCTGGAACCGAACCAAACAAAGCTATAGAGCATATAATAAACGGACTTGAAAATTATTCTGTTCACACACCACATCCAAAATATTTTGGTTTATTTAATCCTCGAGCAAATTTTGCGGGAATTATTGCAGATTTTATAACCGCTTCTTATAATCCTCAATTAGCAGCTTGGAGTCACGCTCCTTTTGCCGTTGAAGTAGAAGCTCACATAATTAATCAGTTTATTGAAAAATTTGGCTTAAATCCAAAAAAATCAGACGGAGTTTTTACAACTGGCGGAGCTGAAGCAAATTTAACTGCTGTATTATCTGCATTAAATAATAAATATCCTGATTTCGCTAAAAACGGAATGTTTGGTTTAGATAAAAAACCTGTTATTTTTTGTTCTCAAGAAGCACATCATTCTGTGCAAAAAGCAGCGAAAATTGTAGGCTTAGGATATGAATTTGTAAAAACAATTCCAACGACTAAAGATTTAAAAATAGACACTGATTTATTAGAAAAAGAAATCAAAAACCTAAATAATTCAACACATAGCCCATTAATGGTTATTGGTACAGCAGGAACAACAGGAACAGGAACAATAGACGACTTAGAAGAAATTTCAAAAATATGCAAAACACATAATATTTGGTTTCACGTTGATGCCGCTTATGGTGGAGGAGCTGTTTTAAGTTCAAATCTAATACATATACTGAAAGGTATTTCTGCTTCGGATTCAATAACTTTTGACGCACATAAATGGATGTCTGTTCCTATGGGAACAAGCGTATTCTTGACTTCTCATCAAGAAATTCTAAACAAAACATTTAGAATTACCACAGAATATATGCCTAAAGAGGCAAATGAATTAGAAATTGTTGAACCATTCTCACATTCCATTCAATGGTCAAGACGATTTATAGGTTTAAAAGTCTATTCATCTTTATTATTTTACGGTTGGAATGGTTATGAAAAAGTAATCAATCATCAAGCTAAAATGGGAGAATATTTAAGAACTAAACTAACAGAAAATAATTGGATTATTAAGAACAGTACCGAATTACCAGTAATCTGTTTTACATACCAAGAATTTGAATCGGATGCTAATTTCACAAAAACCATTTTAGACAACATTTTGGCTAAAGGAAATTCTTGGATATCGGTTTACCCTATAAAAAACGTTCCAACATTTAGAGCTTGTATTACAAATTACAATACAACCGAAACAGAAATAGACGAATTAATTGAAGAATTAAATAAGGAAAGAAAAGCATATCAAGATTAATTATGTCAAATAATACAAACACATATCATTATGATAAAATAGCAGAAGCTATTGAATATTTAGATGAACATTTTAAAGAGCAACCTACTCTAGATGATATTGCTGAACATTTAAATATGAGTTCTTTTCATTTTCAAAGATTGTTTAAAGATTGGGTTGGTGTTACACCAAAAAAATACATTCAATTTTTGAGTGTAAATTATGCTAAAAGCAAACTTAAAAAAGATAAAAATACATTGTTTGATACTGCTTTAGATACAGGGCTTTCAGGTACTAGTCGTTTACACGATTTATTTATAAACATAGAAGGAATGACACCAGGAGAATATAAAAATGGAGGTAAATGCTTAAATATAAACTATAGCTATGCCGAAACTCCGTTTGGTGATATTTTGATTGCCACTACTAAAAAAGGAATATGTCATATTGCTTTTGTAGATAATAAAGAAGAGGCTTTACAGGTTTTGATAAATAGTTTTCCAAATGCAAATTACCAACAAAAGGTTGATAAAATTCAACAAAAAATATTGATGGTATTCTTAAATGATTGGAATAAACTTAGTAAAATAAAATTACATTTAAAAGGCACTGATTTTCAATTAAAAGTTTGGGAGGCTTTATTGACTATTCCTAAAGGAAAATTAGCTACCTATGGAGAAATTGCAAAAAAAATTGAAAAACCAAAAGCTTCAAGAGCTGTAGGAACAGCAATTGGAAGTAATCCTATTGCTTATTTAATTCCTTGTCATAGAGTAATTCAATCTTCTGGAAAAACGGGTGGCTATCGTTGGAATCCAATTAGAAAGAAGGCTATTTTGGGTTGGGAAGCTGTAAAAACTGCTAATGATTAAACATTCAGACATAAATAAAAAAGAGCTGTTTCTTAAAATTAAAAATAAAGAAATTACTCTTGGTGGAAATAGACGATTGAAAATATACGGCACACTTCAATGTAAATCAGGCAAGCGAATGAAAACCCAAAATCGAGTGTTTTTTAAAAGCAAAAAAGAAGCTATAGAAAATGACTATAGACCTTGTGGTCATTGTATGACTGATAAATATAAATTATAGAAGGCAAAGCAGAACTAACAAGGTGTAAATGGTGTAACAACGACCTTGTTTATCAAGAATATCACGATAACGAATGGGGAGTACCAAAATATGATGATAAAACCTTATTTGAAATGTTAATTTTGGAAGGTGCTCAAGCAGGTTTATCGTGGATTACCATTTTAAAAAGAAGAGAAAATTACAGGAAAGCATTCGATAATTTTGATGTTAATAAAGTAGCCAAATATTCAGAAAAAGATATTGACAGACTGGTTAATGATAAAGGAATTATACGCAATAAATTAAAAATAAACTCTGCTATTAAAAATGCAAAAGTGTTTATTGAAGTTCAAAAAGAATTTGGTTCTTTTAGTAAATATATTTGGAGTAAAATAAATGATACACCCATAATTAATCATTACAAAGATGCAACAGTATTGCCGGTTACATCTTCTTTAGCAGAACAGATTTCTAAAGAATTAAAAAAGAAAGGAATGAGTTTCATTGGTCCAATAATTATATATTCTTATATGCAATCTATTGGTATGATTAACGACCACACCTTAGATTGTTTTTTAAGAAAGTAAAAGATGGAATTATTTCAAGAACAAGTAGATTCAACAAAAAACTGGTTACCTTATGATGGCACCGTACATTACTGGGGTAAAATATTTAGTCAAAAACAAAGTGATGCATATTATAAGAGCTTAATGGAACAAATAGCTTGGAAAAATGACGAAGCTATTATTTTTGGAAAGCACATAATTACTAAACGTAAAGTAGCCTGGTATGCTGATAAGCCGTATGAATACACCTATTCAAAAATTAGTAGAACTGCACTTTTATGGACTCCTTTATTGCTTGAATTAAAAGAAATTGTGCAAGAAAAAACACAACAAGAATATAATTCAGTTTTATTAAATCTGTACCATACAGGAGCAGAAGGAATGGCTTGGCATAGTGATGACGAAAGAGATTTAAAAACTAATGGTTCTATAGCTTCTCTAAATTTTGGAGCAAAAAGAAAATTTGCTATAAAACATAAACAGACCAAGCACAAACAAATATTTGAGCTTGAAAGTGGCGATTTATTAGAAATGAAAGATCAAACACAATCGCATTGGATTCACAATATTCCAACTACAAAGAAAATCCACACACCAAGAGTAAATCTAACATTTAGACAAATGATAAAATAATATCAATGATTTTGCAGAAATAATAAATCACTAAATAAGATAAATACAACGGAATAATGATAATAAAAAAAGCACAAACATCAGATTTAAGAGGTTTGGCTCAGCTTTTTGATGAGTACAGAGTATTTTATAGAAAAGAAAGTGATATTGAACAAGCATTGTCTTTTTAACAGCACGTATGCAAAACAATGAATCTGTGATTTATATTTCATTTAACAATAAAAATGTAATGACTGGATTCGTTCAATTATTTCCTCTTTTTTTCCTACAAATATGAAACGATTATGGTTGTTAAATGATTTGTATGTTAGTATAAATTATAGAGGTTTAGAATTTTCTAAAGCACTTATTGAAAGAGCAAAAAAACTTGTAATTGAAACAAAGGCTAGTTTATTAACATTAGAAACAGAAAAAAGTAATTCTATCGGAAATAAATTGTATCCAACAACTGACTTTATTTTAGATGATGAACATAATTATTACTACTGGGATAATAATAAGTTGTGATGTATAAAAACTGAATTAAAAAACGACTTACTTAAGATGTATAACCACAATTACGGTGGGTTCGACTATGCCTGAATCCATTCGTAATTGCTAAAACCTTTGCTTAACAGAAAAATACTAACTTTAATGCCGTAACGGGCTAGACCGATAATACGTAAATTGATCAAAATATGACGATAAATAATTTTACTTCTCAACACCAAATCGAATTGAACAATTTTGTTCTTGGAGTTCAAAACGGAGAATTTGGACTCGGATTTAAGAAAAATGAACAATTGGACTTAATTAATACGGCAGAATTTTATAAAGGTGGCGGGTTTTGGGTTGCTGAGTTGGAAGGTGAAATTGTTGGATGTATCGGACTTCAAAAATTAAATGAGAATATCGGGGTTTTAAGAAAGATGTTCGTTAAAAAAGAACTACGCGGAACGGACTTAAAAATTGCTCAAAAGCTGTTCGATAAATTAAAGTCTGAATCCCAAAAACTCGCATTTAAAAGTATTCTACTGGACACACCATCAGTTGCCAAAGCATCGCATCGTTTTTACGAAAAGAATGGTTTTTTGGATTTGGACAGGTCTCAAATCCCATCTAACTACACGTTTCCTGACAGAAACTCTAAAATATTTGAATTAAAGTTAAACGAATAAAACCTGCGTACAACAAGGTATATAATGCATAGCCGCCCTACGGGACGGCAACGCATTATATACAAGTCGTAAGAGGTAACTAAAAAAAGTAAATGAAACAAATAGAAATATTATCAAATTGCGAAGTACTATCAGCCACTCTTTATGAAGACGAAAAAAATGAAACTGTACTTATTATTGCTTCTGCAACAGGAGTGAAACAAGAGTATTATCAAAACTTTTCAAAATATCTGTCTGAAAACGGAATTTCAGTTCTTACTTTTGATTACTGCGGAATTGGTCGCTCCTTAAGAAAACCTATTTTAGAGTTAAGTAATAATGCTGCTGATTGGGGGAAAAATGATATTGAATCTGTTCTGCAATATGTTTTAAAAAATTATCCGAACTCAAAAAAAGTAATTCTTGGACATAGTATTGGTGGGCAACTTATAGGGTTGGCTAAATCCTCTCCTAAATTTGATAAAATAATACTCCTTGCTGCGCAGTCTGGTTATTGGAGATTTTGGGAAGGAATTAACAAATTTAAAATGTGGTTTAATTGGTACATTTTATTTCCCTCCATCCTAAATTTATTTGGATACCTCAAATCTAAAAAGCTAAGCGGTATGGAAAACCTACCTAAGAATGTAGCTAACCAATGGAAAAATTGGGGTAAAAAATCAGATTATATGCAAGGTGATAAATCGATAGTTTTAAAATACTATGATAAAATTAAATTTGATATAAGTGCTTTTTGTATTGAAGATGATGATTTTGCCCCTCAAAAAGCAGTAGAATGGATGACTAGTCAGTATCAAAACTCAAATATTAAATCAACTATTTTAAAACCTAGTGATTTTGGAGTTGAGAAAATTGGCCATTTTGGAGTGTTTAAAAATAAGTTTAAAGCTACAATTTGGAAAACTTTACTTAATGAAATAAAATAATGGACTGCTAATTTAAGATGGTTTGAACTCAAGACAAGTATATTTCATATTTTTTTAAACTAAAGTGCTTTTATACTTACTACTTTTTATTGTTGTAAAAACTTGTTTTAGTAACTTTTGTACATCGTTATTAAAACAAGTTTTTACTTTTATTCTTAATATTAAAAATCAACTAACTGCTCCTCAACTTGTTCCCATTCTTCCATTAGTGCATCAACTTTCGCCTTTTTTGCTTTGTAGTTTTCGAAGAAGTTAGGACGTGAAGATACTTCATCGTAGTTCTGTGCTAATTCTAAATCTATTTTTTCTATTTCAGCCTCTAAATTTGCTATTTGTGTTTCAATTTTATTTAGCTTATTTTTTAACTTTTTTAATTCTTTTTCTTGCTCTCTTGATAATTGATAGGCTTCTTTTTTAGAAGTATCTTTTTCTTTAGTAACTACGGTTCTTTTCTCAGCATCGCGCAAACTTTCCATTTTATGTTGCTCTAAGAAATAATCAATATCTCCTAAATATTCTTTTATTTCACGGTCTTTAAATCCGTAAACCGTTGTGGTTAATCCTTGTAAAAAATCACGGTCGTGAGATACGACAATTAGCGTACCATCAAAGTTTTGTAATGCTTTTTTTAATACATTTTTAGAAGCAATATCTAAGTGGTTGGTAGGCTCATCCATTATTAAGACATTAAATGGCGATAGCAACAACTTACATAATGCCAAACGATTTCGCTCACCTCCTGATAGTACTTTTGCTTTTTTATCTACTGCCTCTCCTCCAAATAAAAACGAACCTAACATATCTCGCACACGCATTCTATTACTATCGGTAGCAGCGTCTTCCATAATTTCTAACACTGTTTTCTCTGGTGGTAATTCTTCTGACTGATTTTGTGCAAAGTAACCTATTTCTACATTGTGTCCTAGTTTTAAGTTTCCTTCAAACGGAATTTCCCCTACCATCATTTTGGCCAAGGTAGATTTTCCCTGTCCGTTTTGTCCTACAAAGGCAATTCTACTATTACGTTCAATTAATAAGTTTACATCTTTTAACACCTCTTTTTCTCCATAGCTTTTTGCTAAATTTTCAGCCTCTACAATAATTTTGCCTGGTTCTTTTGATATAGCAAAACGCACATTCATTACCGCATTATCATCTTGGTCTACTTCAATACGTTCTACTTTTTCTAACTTTTTAATTAACGATTGTGCCATGGAAGCTTTGCTAGCTTTTGCACGGAATTTCTCTATTAATTTTTCGGTATGTTCTATTTCCTTCTGTTGATTTTTCTGTGTTTGCAGCTGCTTTTCTTTAATCTCTGCTCGCAGTTTTAGGAACTCAGAGTACGGTTTTTTATAATCGTAGATTTGACCTAACGAAATTTCTATAGTACGATTGGTTACATTATCTAAAAACATCTTATCGTGCGATACTAAAACGATAGCTCCTGCATAGTTTTTTAAAAAGTTTTCTAACCAAATAATCGACTCAATATCTAAGTGGTTTGTGGGCTCATCGAGTAATAAAATATCATTATTCTGAAGAAGGAGTTTTGCAAGTTCAATACGCATACGCCAACCTCCAGAAAAAGTATCGGTTAACTTATCAAAATCTTCTCGTTGAAAACCTAATCCTTGTAAAATCTTTTCGGTTTCTCCTTGATAGTTATATCCACCAAGTAACTCGTAACGTTCAGTTTTCTCGTTTAAATCAATAATTAATTGATTATACGCTTCACTTTCATAATCAGTTCTTTCTGCTAGTTGACGATTAATTTCATCAAGCTCTAGTTCAATTTCTTTAATTTCAGTAAATGCTTGGTATGCTTCTTCTAAAATAGTTCTTCCATGGACAAAATCAATATCCTGTCGTAAAAACCCTATACGTACATCTTTATCAAATGCCAGTGTTCCGCCACTACTTTCAATATCTTTTGATAAAACTTTTAATAAGGTAGATTTTCCTGCTCCATTTTTTCCAATCAATCCAATTCTGTCTCCTTTTATTAATTTAAAAGTGATTCCAGAAAACAAATCTGTTCCCATAAATGAAACTGATACATCGTGTACGTTTAACATATTTTTAGCAAATTACTTTGGTTTTGTAACTAGAGTTACAAACGATAGTTTTATTTTTGTTGAAATTTGTACAAACTTACAAAAAGCAAATAGTTAATCGAACTTAATACCCATAAGAAATGTTTGGAAAAGGAAGTAAATTGTATAGTATTTTTAATAGTAAATGTCCTCGATGTCATGAAGGAGACTTCTTTAAATACAAACTTAACTTCAACCCTAAAAAAGTAACTACTTTACATGAAAATTGTCCTCAATGTAATTTTAAGTATATGATGGAGCCTTCTTTTTTCTTTGGTGCGATGTATGTAAATTACGCGCTTGCAGTAGCTCTTTTTGTCGCTATTTTTATTATTGCTAAAGTTTTTATTGGCTTATCTATTTTACATAGTTTCATAGCTATAATAGTTGTTTCTTTAATATTAACACCTATTACATTAAGACTTTCAAGAATTATTTGGATTAACCTATTTGTGGGTTATAAAAAGAACGCCAAAGAATTACAATCAGAAAAGTAACTCTACTAGGAATAAGTTTATTATTTCTTAAAATATAACAATATAAAAAGGTTCGTTATTCAACGAACCTTTTTATATTTATTTCTTTATCCAACTCTTCCCCCTTCTCGAGATGATTATATAAGTTTTCTGCAACAGTTGGGGCAATCATTACACCACGTGTTCCTAAGCCGTTTAAAATAGCTAATTTTTGATATTCTGGATGTTTTCCTACTAAAGGCCTTCTATCTTTTACTGTAGGACGTATTCCTGCTGATTGTTCAATTACTGTATATGGAACTGATATTATCTTTTGTAATTTTTCTTCCAACTCTTTTCTTCCTTCTTCTGTTGGAACTGATGTTTTATCTGTCCAATTAAAAGTAGCTCCTACTTTGTAATTATCATTACCTAATGGCATAACAAAAACACTTCCTTTTAATAAAAAATCTATTTTTAATTCGGGAGCATGAATTGTTATCGTTTCTCCTTTAGTCCCATTTAAAGGCAAATAATTAAAAAATGGATTTTTCTTTAAACCAAATCCTTCACTAAACACAATTCGTTTAGCAGTAATATTATCATAACTAACTTTGTCTTCTTCTATATTTACTTTTGAATAATCAAAAGCTTCTTCTACAAGACTTTTTAATGATTTAATATATTCTTTGTAAGCTTTTACTAATAAAGGGGTATCAATTCTTCCTGTTCCTTTTAATTCTCCAAATCCATAATTACCTATAATTCCTTTTATTTTTTTTTTTGATATTTTTGGATTCATATAGTAAGACAACATTGGTTTATCTGATGCAATGAACCAATTGTTTTCATCTCCTACACTTGAAAATACTTTTTTAGTAGTAAATTTATAATCTAAGTTAAGTTGTAACTTTTCTTCTAGTTCTTCATAAAAAGGGATTGCCTTTTCTAGTTGTTCATGTCCATTCCAAACTGGCGTAAATCGTTTTAAGATTACAGGATTGTATACTCCACCAGCAACTACTGAAGATACTTGTGAAGTATTTTCAAAAACAATAAAACTTTTATTGTTTTTAATTAATTGTTCTGTAAAGGCTATTCCTGATAACCCTAAGCCAACTATGATATAATCTACCTCTTTATTCATAATTCAAAAGTACTACTATTGTAATAAAAAAGAGCTTGCAATGCAAGCTCTTTTTTGTTTATACTGAAAAGGAATATTAATAATTCCACATATCCATTTCTCTATTACGAATACCTTCTTTAATTCTATTTGCTTCTAACAATTGAAATAAAGAATTACCACGAACATAATCTTTTATAGATCTATCTCCATAAATGTTTTCTTCTCTTAAAATGGTTGAGTTAAAACGTCTTGCATTTAACAAGTTGTCATAAGAAAGTGGTTGTGCTGAATTTTCTGGGTTGAATACTTTTGAATTGTGTAATGTTTCACGAGCATCTGGGAAAAACACCCAAAATAGTTCATACACATTTTCACTGTCGTCAATTTCTTCAACTCCCATTACCTGTACATCTGGTCCCATAGGTGCTAAGGCTAATAAACGATATTTTAACTCACCTTGGCGTTTGTCAAAATACCAAATACCTTTTAACTTAAACCCCTTAATATCTTGAGACTGTACATAATAAGGATCCACATAGTCTCCATTTTGACGTTCATTAAACGTCATCATATTAACTTCTTCCATTCCTATTTTAGTGGTAAAATAAGAGTCGTTATAGACCTCTGTTATTTCACCATTTTTAATACCTTTTAATAAGGTATCAAATAAAGAACGTCTTGTAAGACCTGCATTCATAGTATCAATTGGGTAATAATAAGGTAGATTTATTTTCTGGTTTAAATCTACATATTCCCACACCACCTTAGACCATAACACATCTCTATCACTAATGTAGCCATAAGGAAGTGGTTTGTCATCTTCTGAAGCTATTTGAGCTTCAGATTTAAATCCAATTTCATCTACCTTTTTAGCATTTAAAAGGTTAGCTTGTGCACTTGCATAGCTTGTCGCAGCAAATGCGAATAAAACCATATAAAAACGCTTCCAATTCATACTTTCTTATTTTTTACTTATTAATTTGTAATTTCTACGCTAACAGGTAATACTTTTTTAATTTTATAGTTAGAACCTGATACTGATGCTTTGATATCAAAAATTGTAATTACATCATTTCTTCTAGCCTTACTAATAGCTGCTTTAGCTCTAGAGTTTAAACCTCTACCACTTACAGGTATCGCTACTTGTCCTGGTACTTTAACCTTAAAGCTAGATACGTTTAGTTTTAAATCAAATAAGAAGTCTGGTAATCCTGCAGCTACGCTTATTCTTCCTAAACTAGCTTTTGGCATTTTTACGGTACCATATTGACCTCTAACCATACCTACTGCTGGTGGTATGTCTTTAATTCTAAATTTCTTAACAGAACGCACACCTTTTGATGCACCCGTTGGAGTTCCTGTAACTACGATGTTTACCTCACTACCTTTACCTGGATACATAGTATACTTGTCTCCTCTAACTCTTTTCAATCCTGGAGCTTTTGCAGAAACTTTATTTCCTGGTACTCCTGGAATAGAAATAGTTAACGGGTTAGCTAAACCACGGTATACTACATTCATTTTATCTGCAGAAACTAGAGCTTCATTTGGTCTAGGAATAACAGCATAAGCTCCTTTAATATCTATTTTTACAATAGAATCTCCTTCTTTAAATTGGAACTCTCCTTTTAATTCCTTATCTCCTACATTACCTGCTGGACCGTCTAGAATAACTTGTCCTGCTTGAATTTTTTCTTGCTCAACTTCTTTATCATTAATAATAACTTTCTCTGCAGTTAAATTAGGATCTTTTTTTCCTAATACAATTCTACCTGATAAGTTTTCTCCAGGATAATAAGCACTCTTATCAAAAACAACCATTGCTTCATATTTGGTCATAGATACAGCACTTTGTAATTCTCCTTGTAATAAAGCTGTTAAAGCATCAGATTCTGTAGCTTTAATGTCTGCTTGGATTTGAGTTAACTTAGTTAAAGATGCAATTAAAGGGAAACCTTCAAAATGATATTTTAACCAGTCAATTTTTTTACCGTCTTTATTTTCTACTTTACTTGTATTAAAACGAGCGGCTATTACATCTGCTACTTCTGTACCTTCTAAAGCAGCAACAGCATCATTTCTGAAAGCATCTATCTTAGCAACAAATTCTTGTCCTTTTTTTGATATTTTACCTCCTTTAAAGAACAATTCATCTAAAAATTTAGACTTATCCATTGTTTCATATGCTTTTTTATCTTCTAAATCACCAGTCATTTGGCTCTTTAAATCTCCTACGTAAGCATATAATTCATCAGCTGCTACTTTTAACTTATCTGTTTTCTCCTTAGCTTCACCGTATTGCTTAGCTTGTTCTGCTGCCTTTTGAGCTAACGTTTCGTAAGCTGTTTTATTTTTCTCTGTTGCTTTTTGGTTAGCTACTGTTAACTTTTCATTCATTAATCCAAAGGCAGATAATACTTCCTTACTCATGTTCATTGCTAACATTGCAATAAACACTAAGTACATAAGGTTAATCATCTTCTGCCTTGGTGATAGTTGTCCTCCTGCCATATTAATTAGTTTGTTTAGTTAATAAATTAGATTAAACTAATTAATTATTTGTTAGACATTGCAGTTAACATTCCTCCATATACTCCATTTAATGAAGATAGGTTTGTTGCTAACGATTGCATTTGCTCTTGTAAACGTTGAGAGTTTTCTACCATAGCTGAGTTTAAATCGGCTTGTTTACTAGCATTTTCTACTTGAGTTTGGTATAAACTATTTAATGATTCCATTTGAGCTGCTGCTCTAGACATTTGTTCATTGTAACTGTTAGTAGCTGAAATTGATTGAGAAGCTGAAGCTAATGGCTCTACTGCTCCTTGGAAGCTTTTAATACTGTCTCCTAAACGAGATACTAATTGAGCATCTAATTTAGCTTCACTTAGTATATTGTCTAATTTTTGAGATAACATGCTTTGTGCTTCTTCTGGTGAAGCAGAAACTTTTTTATCTCTTTTGCTACCTGATGATTGTCCATCTGCTAACTCTGGGTATACTTTTGTCCAATCTAAATCGTCTTCAACTGCTTCAAACGCTGACAATGCGAAAACTGCTGCTTCAACAATCATACCTACCATTAATACTTCATTTCCAAAAGGCCAGTGTAAAATTTTAAATAATGCTCCAATAATAACTACTGCGGCTCCTAAACCGTAAGCCATGTTGAACATTTTTTTAGTTGATTTTGATTGTGCCATAATTCTTGATTTTTAAAATTTGGGGATTAATATTTATTCTTGTTTTCTTGTTTAATTACTTTTATTGGTACCTAAATAATCTTGTACGGTTCTAAATCCGATATAACTTCTTGCGGTGTCAGCGTATTCCCAATCACGAGAACTTACCTCTAAGAAATATGCTACATCTTTCCAAGATCCTCCACGTATTATTTTTCTTCTATTTTCTTTTATTTCAACATTAGGGTTCATGGTAGATCCCATATAATAAGACATTTGATTGTAAGCTGTATTTGTCCATTCTGAAACATTACCTGCCATATTAAACAATCCATACTCATTAGGATTATAAGACATTGCTTCAACTGTGTAAAGGGCTCCATCAGCTGCATAATCTCCACGAACTGGTTTAAAGTTTGCTAAAAAACATCCTCTATCACTCGTTGTACTAGGTCCTCCCCAAGGATATTTACCATAATCTAATCCTCCACGTGCTGCATATTCCCACTCTGCTTCTGTAGGCAATCTGAAAGCAGGCACTAAACCTAACTTCTTTCTAGATCTTTGAAAATTATTTTTTGTTTGGGTTCTCCAATGACAGAATGCTTTTGCTTGATTCCATGTTACCCCTACTACTGGGTAATTCTCATACGCTTTGTGCCCAAAATACTCTTGATGCATTGGATCATTGTATGAATAATTAAAGTCTTTTATCCATACTGTTGTATCTGGATACACATTTATAACTTCGTCTTTTAAGAAATCTCTTCTATTCTTACCTGTTCTTGCTGCAGCCTCATTATCAAACCAATAATACCTATAGTTTAATAATTTTGTATTAAATGTTCTAATTCCATTTAAAGCCTCATCTTTTCTAATATATAAAGAGTCCATCACCTCTACATAATCAGCATCAGGATATTCTTGTGAATCCCAAATTAACTCTTCTTCCCAGTTTAATGGTTTTAGTGAATCTAACCCTTCTCCTAATTCGTAATAATTTTCACGCATGTACTTATCATACGGAGTTTCATTAACAGTATCTTTTGATGCAAAAGCATATAATTGTATTCCTTGTGCATTTTTACCTGTATTAGCTGCATCCTCTCCTCCTAAAGAAGCAAATTCTGCTTGATAAGCTAATTTAGTTCTTGTTATGGAATCTCTTACCCAATGAACAAAAGCTTTATACTCACTGTTTGTTATTTCAGTCTCATCCATGTAAAATGGTTGTACCGTAACTGTTTTAGTTGGAGCATTCATAGCCCCCATAGGGTCTTCATCTTGTTTTCCCATAGTGAAAGATCCTCCTGGGATTTTAGCCATACCATATGGTTTTTCAGCAAACCATTTCCTTTTAGATTTCACTCCTACTAACTCTCCCCTATCACCACTTGAACCACAAGAGTAAATGATAGATGCTAACAATGCAAGTACTGTTATTTTTTTCATATTAAATCTTTCTTATAAAAGAGGCGTAAACCTATTATTTTTTTTATTAAAAAACAATTACGAATTATTATTTTTTACAGAACATACAACTTTCTTTTAAACAAGCTTTTGCAAAGCCTTATACCACCTTTCTGGTATTTTTTGTTGTAATGCTTGTTCATAATCTCGATAGTTACATGGTATTAACGCATGTCTTTTGTGTTTATTATTTGATATTAAATTTATTTCCATCCACCAACGACCGCTTTTATCACTCTTATAAAAGTTTATTGGATCATCATCATTTAAAAGTACCGTAAACTTTTGGTAACTTTCTTTGGTTACAAATGGGTAATCTTTAGCTCTTGAATTTACTCCTTCTATGAAATACCAAATTACTTGAGCTATTAATTTTGCTGTTTGATGATTTAAATCTAAAAGGCTATTGTACTCGTATATTCCAAAAGATGTTACCTTATCACTTATCCCTGCATAACGTGCAACAGCACATAACTCTTCTCCATAAAATCCATTTGGCGAAGCATTTTTATTTGCAGGAGCATCGCTTTGACGTACACTGCCTATATCTACGCTTACAACATCTGCGTCACGCATTATTGGTTCTACCAATGTTATGTTTTTAACTTCTCCTAATCTGTAGGCTTCAAAATATAATTTATCTAATAGATTTATTTCTTCTTGAGAATTAAAGTAGGTTTGGTACCCTATATTACTGAAGTTAAACAGATTATTAGGCTCCTCCATTACAATTCTACTTAAATAAGATTGAGAGCTTAATTCTTCTTCTAATGAGCCTAGATCAAACCGACTATCAACAACTACTAAGTTAACTGTTTGCTCTAGTTCGTCGTAAGCTCTATAATTTGCGTAAGTTAAATCTTGTCCTCCCCCAATTATTACAGGAAGTATATTTTTTTTTAGTAAAAATGCTACTGATGATTTAACAGCAAAGTAGGTATCTTCTAATGTATTTCCTTTCTCTATGTTTCCGAGATCTGCTATACGAGTATGCCAGTTACCAGGAAATAATTGATACAAATGTTTACGAATTTCGTGTAATTCTTTACCACTCCCTAAATTACCTGCTGCTCCTCTATCATCTTTAACCCCTAAAATTGCGATAGTTACTTCTGTTAAATCTGGAAAACCATCTTGAACAGTATGTAGTTGAATAGTTCTTCCTAATACAGAAGAAGGCTGTAAAACTACACGAGTAGCTACAGAATCTTCAATAGGGGAAAAGAAGTCTATATTCATTTATTAGGGGAATTTTTGGAGTCGCAATATACTAAACTATTTTTTTTCTGAAAGCTTCTTTATTTTTTTTTGGTTGCTTTCTTTTTAGCTGTTTTTTTCTTAGGTGTTTTTGCTTCAATCATTTTAACAGCCTCTTCTTGTGTTAGTTTTTCTATCTCTGTTGTCTTTGGCAGTTCTACCTTTATCTTTCCTTTTATTACATTAAAACGTCCCCAGCGTGCTTTTTCTACACGAATACCAACCTCTTCAAAATTGTGGATTAGCTTTTCACGCTCTTTTCTTTTTTTATCTTCTATTAATTCTTCTAAATCTGTTTGACTTAAATTATCAAAGTCGTATTTTTTATTTACGTTGATAAAAATAGAGTTCCATTTAATAAAAGGGCCAAAACGCCCTACTCCCTTTTGAATTGGCATTCCTTCATATTCTCCAATAGGAGCATCTGCTTTTCTTTTTGCTTCAATCAATTCAATAGCTCTATCCATATCTACAGACATTGGATTTTCTCCTTTATCTAACGATACATATTTACCATCAAATTTAATATAAGGACCAAATCTTCCATTAGCTACAACTACTTCTTTCTCTTCATAGTCTCCCAATGTTTTTGGCAACTTAAATAAATCCATTGCCTCTTCATAGGTAATTGAATTCATTGTTTGGTCACCTTGTAAACTTGCAAAACGAGGTTTCTCTTCATCAGTTGCCTCTCCTATCTGCACCATTGCTCCGTAACGCCCTAAACGCACATACACATTCTTTCCACTTTCAGGATCTACACCTAATAAACGTTCCCCTTTTGCTCTTTCTGCATTTGCAGCAACATCTTCTACAACAACATGAAAGTTTTTATAAAAGTCTTTAATCATTGCTATCCAATCTTCTTTTCCTTCTGCAATTTCATCAAATTCATTTTCTACTTTAGCTGTAAAACCATAATCTAAAATTGCATCAAAATTTTCTACTAAGAAATCATTTACTATATTTCCTATATCTGTTGGCACGAGCTTTCCTTTATCTGAACCTACTCTTTCAGTTAAAATTTGCTCTGACACTTCTTGATTGGCTAAACTTAATTGAGTGTAATTTCTTTCTTTTCCTTCTACAGTTCCTTTTTCAATATACTCCCTTCTTTGAATAGTTGAAATGGTTGGTGCATACGTAGAAGGGCGACCAATACCTAACTCTTCTAATTGTTTTACCAAAGATGCTTCAGAAAACCTTGCTGGCGGACGTGTGTAACGCTCAGTTGCTGTTATCAACTCGTTTATTAATTCTTCATTTACTTCCATTTTAGGTAACATTCCTGCCTGTTCTTCCTCTTCGTTGTCTGTACCTTCTAAATATACTTTTAAAAATCCTTCAAAAGTAATTACCTCTCCATTTGCAGTAAACTGCTTTTTATTCTTATTGTTATCTATTTTTACGACGGTACGTTCTAGCTTAGCTTCACTCATTTGTGAAGCTAATGTGCGTTTCCAAATTAAGCTATACAATCTTGTTTGATCATACTCACCTGTAATTTCATGATTCTCCATGTTAGTCGGACGAATTGCCTCATGCGCTTCTTGTGCTCCTTTAGACTTAGTTGCATAATTACGTGGCTTGCTATATTCTTCACCATAAGAAGCTATAATTTCTGCTTGAGCAGCTTTTTTTGCATCATCAGATAAGTTTACACTGTCTGTTCTCATGTAGGTTATTAACCCTGCTTCATACAAACGTTGTGCTACCATCATAGTTTTGGCAACTGGAAAACCTAATTTTCTTGACGCTTCCTGTTGCAACGTCGATGTAGTAAATGGCGGTGCTGGAGATTTTTTTGCTGGTTTTTTTTGTAAATCAGCAACAGAAAATTCTGCTCCTAAACAAGAATTTAAGAAATTTTCAGCTTCTTTTTTTGTTGAAAAGTTCTTTGCTAATTTTGCTTTAAACTTTTTTCCTTCTTCATTTACAAACTCCGCGTCAACACGATAAGAAGCTACTGGTGTAAAACCTTCTATCTCTCTTTCACGCTCCACTATTAAACGGACAGCAACCGATTGTACTCTACCTGCTGACAATCCTGGTTTTACTTTTCTCCATAATACAGGAGATAATTCATATCCTACAATTCTATCTAACACACGTCTTGCTTGTTGAGCATCAACAAGATTGTAATTAATTGTGCGTGGGTTTTCAATTGCTTTTAAAATTGCATTTTTAGTAATAGAGTTAAAAACAATACGCTTAGTGTTTTCATTTTTCAACTTCAATTGTTCCGCTAAGTGCCATGCTATAGCTTCTCCCTCGCGGTCTTCATCGGATGCTAACCAAACAGTTTCTGCTTTCTTTGCTAAGTCTTTCAGTTTTTTTACTACCGCTTTTTTATCGGTAGAAACTATATACTTCGGTTTGAAATCTCCTTCTACATTTACTCCCAACTCCTTAGATGGTAAGTCTGCAATGTGTCCAAAACTCGATTCAACCTGAAAGTCCTTTCCTAAAAACTTTTCTATTGTTTTCGCCTTAGCAGGTGACTCAACTATTACTAAATTTTTTGCCATACGTCTTATATCTCTTATCTCATTTTACACTTTTGTAATATAAGTGTAATTCAGTTTGCAAAAGTATATAGTTTTTTTTTAATGGGTCTTTTTTAACAAAATTTTACTTTTTCTTAAAAAAACAATCCATGTCAATTTGTCACAAATTACACTTTTTGGTTGTATCTTTGCAGCCTATTTTAGTACGATTTAAGGATTTATGGAACACGTAGAGAAAGTAATTGATGAAAAAAAACAAGGAAAAGCCCTTGTTACAGAACACAAAGAAGGAAACAACAAAAAACTTTTTATAGAAAGTTATGGTTGCCAAATGAATATGAACGATAGCGAAATTGTGGCGTCAATTTTAGCAGAGCAGGGTTTTAATACCACTCAAAATTTAGAAGATGCTGATTTAGTATTGGTAAATACGTGCTCTATTCGTGAAAAAGCAGAAACCACTGTTCGTAACAGACTCCAAAAATACAATGCTGTTAAAAAGGTAAATCCAACGATGAAAGTTGGTGTACTGGGTTGTATGGCAGAACGATTGAAAGAAAAGTTTTTAGAGGAAGAAAAAATCGTTGATTTAGTCGTTGGTCCTGATGCTTATCGTGACTTACCTAATTTAATTGAAGAAGTTGACGCAGGTCGTGATGCTGTAAATGTAATATTATCAAAGGAAGAAACGTACGCTGATGTTTCTCCTGTTCGTTTAAACTCTAACGGAGTTTCTGCATTTGTATCAATTACTCGTGGTTGTGATAATATGTGTACATTCTGCGTAGTTCCTTTTACTCGTGGTCGTGAACGTAGTCGTGATCCTAAGAGTATTATTGAAGAAATTCGCAGTATGCAAGAAAAGAACTTCAAAGAAATTACTTTATTAGGTCAAAATGTTGATTCTTATTTATGGTATGGCGGTGGATTGAAAAAAGATTTCAAAAAAGCATCTGAATTAGCACAAGCTTCTGCAGTAGATTTTGCTCAATTATTAGACATGTGTGCTACTGAGTTCCCAAAAATGCGTTTCCGTTTTTCTACGTCTAACCCACAGGATATGACGCTAGATGTGATTCATGTAATGGCAAAACACCAAAATATTTGTAAGTACATTCATTTACCTGTTCAAAGCGGGAGTAACAATATGTTAAAAGCTATGAATCGTCAACACACTCGTGAAGAGTACATGGAGTTAGTTGATAATATTTATAAAATTGTTCCTGAAATGGCTTTAAGTCAAGATATGATTGCGGGGTTCTGTGGAGAAACCGAAGAAGACCATCTTGACACTTTACACATGATGAACTATGTAAAATATAGCTTCGGGTTTATGTTTGCTTATTCAGAAAGACCAGGAACCTTGGCTGCTAAGAAAATGGAAGACAATGTTCCTTTGACTATTAAAAAACGTCGTTTACAAGAAATAATTAATCTACAACAAGAACATAGTTTATACAGAGCTAAAGAGCATGTGGGTAAAATTCAGGAAGTTTTAATCGAGGGAACTTCTAAAAGAAATGAAAACGAATGGAAAGGTCGTAATACACAAAACACTGTTGTAGTTTTCCCTAAAGAAAACTACAAAATGGGTGATTTTGTAAATGTAAAAATTGAAGATTGTACTTCTACTACCTTAAAAGGTACGGCTGTTGGATATTCTGACAATAATTAATTTATAGAAAAGAGTGTAAAGAGAAAAGAAAAAGGTATAAGCTTTTCTCTCTGCTCTTTTTTCTTTATTCTAAAAAAGAAATGGAAAATTTACAAGCTATAAAACAACGCTTTGGCATTATCGGTAACGATATGCAACTAAATCGTGCTATTGAAAAATCGATTCGTGTTGCTCCCACTGATATTTCGGTATTAGTTACTGGTGAAAGTGGTGTTGGAAAAGAAAGTATACCAAAAATAATTCATCAATTATCACACAGAAAACATGCAAAATACATTGCAGTTAACTGTGGAGCGATTCCTGAAGGAACAATTGACAGCGAATTATTTGGACATGAAAAAGGAGCTTTTACAGGAGCTACACAAACCCGAAAAGGCTATTTTGAAGTGGCTGATGGCGGAACTATTTTTTTAGATGAAGTTGGTGAACTGCCGTTAACCACGCAAGTACGTTTATTACGTGTTTTAGAAAATGGAGAATTTATAAAAGTAGGATCTTCACAAGTACAAAAAACAAATGTTCGTATTGTAGCTGCAACCAACGTTAATATGCACGAAGCCATTTCTAAAGAGAAATTTCGTGAAGATTTATATTACCGTTTAAGTACTATAGAAATTTCACTACCTCCTTTGAGAGAACGTGGTGAAGACATTCATTTATTATTTAGAAAGTTTGCTGCCGATTTTGCACAAAAATACCGAATGCCTACCATCAGGTTAAATGAGAATGCTGTAAAGGTTTTATTGAACTATCATTTCCCTGGTAATATTCGTCAATTAAAAAACATTGCCGAACAAGTATCAATAGTTGAGGAAGATAGGCTA
The DNA here is from genome assembly GCF_022347665.1 of Tenacibaculum sp. Mcav3-52. Lineage (NCBI taxonomy): Bacteria > Pseudomonadati > Bacteroidota > Flavobacteriia > Flavobacteriales > Flavobacteriaceae > Tenacibaculum > Tenacibaculum sp. Mcav3-52. The sequence continues at coordinate 570,148 of NZ_JAKRGE010000002.1, forward strand.
ATTACCCCTGAAAAACTAATTCAATATTTGCCTGAAAACCGTAGTAATCTACCTGCTGTTGTAAGTGACAGAACTACAAGTCAATCAGATTTTGCTAATGAACGAGATATCATGTATAAAATCTTGTTTGATATGCGTAATGACATTAATGATCTAAAAAAGCTAACGCTAGATTTAATGCAAAACGGAGACTCTGAACAGGTACAAGAAGACAATCATCGTTTAATTGAACGTATTTATCAAGATCAAGATTTATCAGAAGCTTCAAACATTGAGGTAGTACAAATTCCAAAATCAACTTCTCATCAAAATGATTATGATTATGCGGAAACCATTGAGGAAGATGAAAGTTTATCGTTACAAGAAAAAGAAATAGAAATGATAAAAAAGTCTCTCGAAAAAAACAATGGTAAGCGTAAATTAGCTGCCAAAGAATTAGGAATATCTGAGAGAACCTTATACAGAAAAATAAAACAATACGACTTATAATAGTTATATTGTTTACTTTTAAAAATTATTCAACTTTAAATGAAAAAAACTCTTTATATAGTATCGTTACTTATTACTTTTACAACCATTATTGGTTGTGGAGCATACTCTTTTACTGGTGGAGATACAGGAAATGCAAAAACAATTCAGGTTGATTTTTTTCCTAACCAAGCACCTTTAGTTGAACCAATACTTAGTCAAAAATTCACACAAGATTTACAAGACTTATTTACACGTCAAACTAATTTAACCTTGGTTAGCACTAGTGGTGATTTACATTTTTATGGTGAAATTGTTGATTATCGAATTACACCAATGAGTGCCACAGCTCAACAAACAGCTGCTCAAAACCGATTAACAATTACTGTAAACGTAAACTTTATTAACAACTTAAATGAAAAGAAAAATTTTGAAAAGCGTTTTTCTTTTTACTACGATTATGGAGCCAACCAACAGTTAACTGGTACTGTCTTAGAAGCTGCATTAGATGAAATTTTAGAACGAATTACACAAGATATATTTAATGCTTCTGTTGGAGACTGGGGATAGATAATTTTGAAAAAAAACACGTACATACAATTATTAAAAAAGCCTGAATTAATTTCGCAAGAACATCTTTCAGACATCACTGATATTATTCAAGAATATCCTTTTTTTCAATCTGCTAGAGCGCTTCGTTTAAAAATTTTAAAAAATCAAGAAAGTTATAAATACAACAACGAGTTAAAAATAACGGCAGCTCACACCAGTGATAGATCTGTTTTATTTGATTTTATTACCTCTGAAGCTTTCAAAGAAGCTCCTATAAAAGAAGAAAAGATTAGTTTAAAAGACAAAATTCTTCCTAAAAGGAAACAAGTAAAAGTTTCAGCAATAGAAGAAGATTTAGCTATTGGCAAACCTCTTTCTTTCACACAAAACGAAACCTTTTCTTTTAATCAATGGTTGCAACTATCATCTAAAAAAACTATTGTTAGAACTTTAGATAATAAAATTTCAGAAAAACAAGCTAAAGAAGTGCCTGTTAAGTCTGAACATGAAGCTATTATTGATCGTTTTATTGAAACTGCTCCAAAAATTTCTCGTCCTAATAAAACAAATACTTCGGATATAAAAATATCCGAAAATCAACAAAATAATCAATTAGCTACTGAAACTTTAGCTAAAGTATATTTAGAACAAAAGAAATATGACAGTGCTATTCAAGCATATAAAATATTAAGTTTGAAATATCCAGAAAAAAGTGGTTTCTTTGCAGACCAAATTAAAAGAATACAAATTTTACAAAACAATAAATAGATGACAACGTATACTTTACTTTTAGTTTTAATATTGATTGTTGCAATAGCATTAATCTTAATTGTAATGGTTCAAAATCCTAAAGGTGGAGGATTATCTTCATCATTTGGAGGCGGTGGAGCTCAAAATATTGGAGGTGTACAAAATACAAATAGCTTTTTAGACAGAACTACTTGGACATTAGCTATTACTATGTTTGCTTTAATTTTATTAGCAAACTTCGCTATTCCAAGAGGAAATGCAGCTGACGCTCCTCAATTAAATGAAACCTTAAACAATATTGAAACTACAACAACTCCTGCTACACCAGCAGCAACAGATACAGCTAAAGACAGCGCTCAGTAGTTTTTCAAAAAATAGAATATAAAATGCCAACGTAAATGACACGTTGGCATTTTTTTTATTTATTAATCTAATGTATTAGAAAAATTGTCAGCAAAAATCTAATGGCATAATTTCTGACAAAATACTACCAGTAAAATTAATTTAATCAATCAAAATATATAAAATGGGATTAAACATTAAACCTTTAGCAGACAGAGTTCTTGTTGAACCAGCTGCAGCAGAAACTACTACAGCATCAGGAATCATCATCCCTGACAATGCAAAGGAAAAACCACAAAAAGGTACTGTCGTAGCCGTAGGAAACGGAACAAAAGATGAGCCTTTAACTGTAAAAGTTGGTGATACTGTTTTATACGGAAAGTACGCTGGTACAGAGCTTAAATTAGAAGGAAAAGATTATTTAATTATGAGAGAAAGCGACATTTTCGCTATTATCTAAAATTTCTTTGCTATTAGCTTTTCGCTATTAGCCTATTAAACAAAAAATTTAAAACCAAGCCAACAGCTATATGCTAACGGCAAAAAACTTAAACAAACATGGCAAAAGATATAAAATTTGATGTAGACGCTCGCGACGGATTAAAACGTGGAGTAGATGCATTAGCAAATGCAGTAAAAGTAACTTTAGGTCCTAAAGGACGTAACGTTATTATTTCTAAATCTTTCGGAGCTCCTCATGTAACTAAAGATGGTGTTTCTGTAGCTAAAGAAGTAGAGTTAGAAAATGAGTTAGAAAACATGGGAGCTCAAATGGTAAAAGAAGTAGCTTCTAAAACTAACGATTTAGCAGGTGATGGTACTACTACTGCAACCGTATTAGCTCAAGCAATCGTAAAAGAAGGTTTAAAAAACGTAGCAGCGGGTGCTAATCCCATGGATTTAAAACGTGGTATTGATAAAGCTGTAGCTGCTATTACTGAAGATTTAGCTAAACAATCTAAAGAGGTTGGTGATTCATCAGAGAAAATCAAGCAAGTAGCTGCAATCTCTTCTAACAACGATGCTATAATTGGTAACTTAATTGCTGAAGCTTTTGAAAAAGTTGGTAAAGAAGGAGTAATTACTGTAGAAGAAGCTAAAGGGACTGACACTTATGTTGATGTTGTTGAAGGAATGCAGTTTGACCGTGGATACTTATCTCCATACTTCGTTACAGATGCTGATAAAATGATTGCTGATTTAGAAAATCCATATATTTTATTATTTGATAAAAAGATTTCTAACTTACAAGAAATCTTACCTATTTTAGAGCCAGTTGCTCAATCAGGAAGACCTTTATTAATCATTGCTGAAGATGTTGATGGACAAGCATTGGCTACTTTAGTTGTGAACAAACTACGTGGTGGATTAAAAATTGCTGCTGTTAAGGCTCCAGGATTCGGAGACAGAAGAAAAGCAATGTTAGAAGATATCGCTATTTTAACTGGTGGTACTGTAATTTCTGAAGAAAGAGGTTTCTCTTTAGAAAATGCTACTTTAGATTTATTAGGAACTGCTGAGACAGTAACTATTGATAAAGACAATACAACTATCGTAAACGGATCTGGTGATGAAGAACAAATTAAGGCTCGTGTAAACCAAATTAAAACACAAATTGAGACGACTACTTCTGACTACGATCGTGAGAAATTACAAGAACGTTTAGCGAAGTTAGCTGGTGGTGTTGCTGTATTATATGTTGGTGCTGCTTCTGAAGTAGAAATGAAAGAAAAGAAAGACCGTGTTGATGATGCTTTACATGCTACAAGAGCCGCTGTAGAAGAAGGAATTGTTGCCGGTGGTGGTGTTGCTTTAGTACGTGCTAAAAAGGTATTAGAAACTATTACTACAGAAAATTTAGACGAAACTACAGGTATTCAAATTGTGAATAGAGCTATTGAATCTCCATTACGTACGATTGTTGAAAATGCTGGTGGTGAAGGTTCTGTTGTAATTAACAAGGTATTAGAAGGTAAAAAAGACTTTGGATATGATGCTAAATCTGAACAATATGTAGATATGTTAGAGGCTGGTATTATCGATCCTAAGAAAGTAACTCGTGTAGCTTTAGAAAACGCTGCTTCTGTTGCTGGAATGATATTAACTACTGAGTGTGCTTTGGTTGACATTAAAGAAGATGCTCCTGCAGGTGGTGGAATGCCTCCAATGGGTGGTGGAATGCCAGGAATGATGTAAGTCGAGAAGCTCGACACCTAAATAGTAAAAAACCTCGAGAATTTTTCTCGAGGTTTTTTACTATTTTTGTAGTATTAAAAATTATATTTAATTTTTACTTTTTTCAAATGAAAAAGATCCTAAATCTAACTATTCTAATTTTCTTATTTTCAAAATGCTCATCTAATAACACTGATGAAATAACAAAAGATGTTTGTTCATCGAACACCAATTCTTCTACTGAAGAAAGTTTTTACATTGAAAACCAAATAGATCTAGAGAATTTTTCAACTCTAGGATATACTAAAATAAATAACACTTTAAGTATTAGTAAATCTGATGATTTATCCTCATTAAAGTGTTTAGAATATATAAAAACCTTAAGATTAAATCAAAATACATTTGAAAACCTTAATGGACTAGACCGTATAAAAGAAATTGAAACACTTCATATCATTGGGTGCAACAATTTAAAAACACTAAATGGATTGAATAATTTAGAGAATGTATCTGAAATAATTATTGAGAATAATTCTTCTTTACAAAATTTTACGGGTCTTAATAAAGTAAAAAAAATAAATCATTTAACCTTAGAGTATAATTCAAAAATACAAAATTTTGAAGGATTAGAATCACTAAAAAGTATATCTTCTCTAAACATATATGAAAACAATAATTTAAGGAATTTCGAAGGATTATACTCCCTTAAAAGAAATCATACTAATGATAACTTTGGTTCAAAATCAAATAGATTTTATATTGCTCAAAACAATAATTTAGAATCACTCAGTGGTCTAGATAATATTTATGGAAACTTGCATTCTTCCTTATTTATCACTCAATGTCCCAAATTAACTAGTCTTGGTAATTTCGATAATATAATTAATACTAGTGATATTTATATTTCTTTTTGTAAGTCTTTAAAAGCTTTTGATGGGTTTTATGATACAATGCAAATAAAAAGTTTAGTTATAAGCTATTGTGAAAGTATAGAATATATAAACGCTCCTAAGATATTTAGAATAGGATATTTAAATATTGGAGACAACCCTAATCTAAACAGTTTAAAAGGATTAAAAACTCTTAATTCTATTTATTCCTCTAGCGGAGACTTTAGTTTACAGCTTGAAAACAACCCTAAATTAAAAACGCTAGAAGGATTTGAGAACCTAAGTTATGTAGAGAAAATAGTTGATATTAATATATTCTCAAGAAATGATTTAGAAAACACATGTGCATTAAGCCTTTTAATTAAAAACAATTTATACAATGGAACAACTAGTAAAATAAACATTCAGTCAAAATGTGGTGGATACGGTTATTTAATTATGAGGTTTAATGAGATTTGTAATTGTAATAAATAAGTTAACTTCCTATATTTTCCTTTCCACAACATAATCAATCATTTGCAGTAGGGAATTTTTATAATCTGAGTCTGGATAATTGTCTAAAATGGCTAATGCCTTATTTTTATAGTCGTGCATTTTAGCAGTAGTATACTCCAATCCCCCATTTTCTTTGACAAAAGCAATAACTTCTTTTACCCGTTTTTTGTTTTTGTTATGCTTCTTAACGGAATTTATTAACCACGATTTTTCTTTTGGAGAACAAGTATTCAAGGTATAAATTAACGGAAGTGTCATCTTTTGTTCTTTGATATCTATTCCTGTTGGTTTACCTATTTTGTCTTCAGTGTAATCAAATAAATCATCTTTAATTTGAAAAGCAATACCAATATACTCTCCAAACTTACGCATCTGTTGCACTGTTTTATTATTTGCTCCTACCGAGGCAGCACCAATACCACAACAAGCAGCTATTAGCGTAGCTGTCTTTTGACGGATAATTTCAAAATAAACTTCTTCAGTAATATCTAGTTTGCGAGCTTTTTCAATTTGTAATAACTCCCCTTCACTCATTTCTCTAACCGCAATAGAAATCAGTTTTAACAAATCAAAATCTTCATTATCTATAGAGAGTAATAATCCTTTGGATAGTAAATAATCACCTACTAAAACAGCTATTTTATTCTTCCAAAGTGCATTAATTGAGAAAAAACCTCTACGTCTATTACTATCGTCAACTACATCATCATGTACTAATGTTGCTGTGTGGATTAATTCTACTACTGAAGCTCCTCGATATGTACGTTCATCAAAACCACCATTAGAAACCATTTTTGCTACCAAAAACACAAACATTGGTCGCATTTGCTTTCCTTTTCTGCGGACGATATAATAGGTAATTCTGTTTAATAATGGAACTTTAGACAACATCGAATCTTTGAACTTTGTTTCAAAGAGTTCCATTTCTTTAGCAATCGGAAGTTTTATTTGCTCAACTGGCTTCATATAGTGAACAAAAATAAGAATAAAAAATGTTTACTTTTGATTAAAAACAAAATATGAAACACTTAAAGACAAGAGCGATTGTTTTTCTTATAATCTGCACCTGTTTAATATTATTAGGAAGCTACATTTCTGACGGTAATCAACGCTCTTGTTTAGGTAATCCAGTTATTTTACCATACATTTTTTTAGGTCTCCCTTTTGTATTTTTGTTAGGTATACTGGATATTATCGTTTTAACTTTTTTAAAGAAACTAAGACTTTATAAAATTATTATTAACTTAAGTTTAATTCTAGTTTCTTTTCTCATTGCTTTTCTATTTATAGAGTACTAAGATTTATTAGCTAATTGCCCACAAGCAGCATCAATATCTTTTCCTCTAGAACGACGCACATTTACCACAATATCGTTCATTTCAAGATTAGAAATATAATTGTTTAAAGCTCTATCTGATGCTTGTTGAAACTCTCCGTCATCTATTGGATTGTACTCAATTAAATTAACCTTACACGGAACATATTTGCAGAATTGCACCAAGGCATCAATATCTTCTTTTCGATCGTTAATTCCATTCCAAACAACGTACTCATACGTTATTTTTCGTTTAGTCTTTTCATACCAATACTCCAAAGATTCCCTTAGATCTTTTAATGGAAAAGTAGCATTAAATGGCATAATAGATGTTCGAACCTCATCAATAGCGGAGTGTAATGAAACTGCTAAATTAAAACGTACTTCATCATCTGCCATTTTTTTAATCATTTTAGGCACACCAGAAGTTGATACGGTAATTCTTCGAGCTGCCATTCCCAAGCCTTCTTCTGAAGTTATTTTATCAATAGCTTTAATTACGTTGTTGTAATTCATTAAAGGTTCTCCCATTCCCATAAAAACAATATTTGACAATTTATGATTATGGTATAACCTACTTTGTTTATCAATTGCTACAACTTGATCGTAAATTTCATCCGCATTTAAATTACGCATACGTTTTAAACGAGCTGTTGCACAAAATTTACAATCTAAACTACATCCTACTTGACTAGATACACAAGCTGTAGTACGTTTTTCTGTAGGAATTAAAACTGACTCTACAATTAATCCGTCATGAAGTTTAATTGCATTTTTTATAGTACCATCATTACTACGCTGCATTGTATCAACTTCAATATGATTGATTACAAAGTTCTCATCAAGCATTTTTCTTGTTACTTTAGATAAACTTGTCATATCATCAAACGAATGTGCTGCTTTATGCCATAACCATTCATATACTTGGTTACCTCGAAAGGCTTTATCTCCGTTTTCAACAAAAAAGTCACGGAGTTGTTCTTTGGTTAATGCACGTATGTCTTTTTTCTTTACTATCATCAGGTACAAAAATACACAAAACCTCACAAGTAACTTGTGAGGTTTTGTAAATGGTTTAAAAACTGTTTTATAAAATTAACATCGCATCTCCGTACGAGTAAAATTTATATTTTTCTTTAATTGCTTCATGGTATGCTTCCATAATAAAATCGTGCCCTGCAAATGCAGAAACCATCATTAACAATGTAGATTTAGGCGTATGAAAATTCGTTACCATAGAGTTAGCTATACTAAAATCATAAGGAGGAAAAATAAACTTATTCGTCCATCCTTCAAAAGCGTTTAATTGATTGCTTGAAGAAACAGATGATTCTATAGTTCTCATTACAGTAGTTCCAATTGCACATACTCTTTTTTTGTTAGCTATAGCATTATTTACAATATCTGCACTAGCTTGTGGGATAATAATTTGCTCAGAATCCATTTTATGCTTAGATAAATCTTCAACCTCAACTGGATTAAATGTACCTAAACCTACATGCAATGTTGTTTCAGCAAAATCTACTCCCTTAATTTCTAATCGTTTCATTAAGTGCTTAGAGAAGTGCAATCCTGCTGTTGGTGCTGCTACTGCTCCTTCGTGCTTAGCAAAAATAGTTTGGTAACGATCTTCATCTTCTGGCTCTACCTCACGTTTTATGTATTTTGGTAATGGAGTTTCTCCTAACTCAATTAATTTTTTTCTAAATTCATCGTAAGGTCCATCAAATAAGAAACGTAATGTTCTACCTCGTGAAGTAGTATTGTCAATAACTTCAGCTACTAAACTTTCATCGTCTCCAAAGAATAATTTATTACCTATTCTTATTTTTCTTGCTGGATCTACTAATACATCCCACAAACGATTTTCAGCATTTAATTCACGTAATAAAAATACTTCAATACGGGCTCCTGTTTTTTCCTTGTTCCCGTACATACGAGCTGGAAAAACTTTCGTATTGTTCAACATCATTACATCTCCTTCATCAAAATAATCGATTAAATCTTTAAATAGTTTATGCTCGATTTTTTGTGTGTCACGGTGCAATACCATTAATCGTGCTTCATCTCTATGCTCTGAAGGATATTCTGCCAATAATTCTTTTGGCAATTCAAAATTAAAATTTGATAATTTCATTTGTAAAATTTTCTTAACGGTGGCAAATATACAATTTCAACATAGGGGTTGTCAAGCTATTGCCCTATTATTTTATGATAACATTCTGAATTCCTACACTCAGCATATCTTTCCAAAAACTTCTATACGATTTAGTTACTACTTCTGCTTCTAAAATTTCTAAGGAAACTTTTAATGCTAACGGAGCAAATGCCATTGCCATACGGTGATCATTATAAGTGGCTATTTGAATATTCTCTTTAATTTTTATAGATGATTTTAAGTGTAAACTTTCATTAGTAACAGAAATATCTGCTCCTAATTTTGTTAACTCTTCACGTAATGCTTCTAAACGATCAGTCTCTTTAATTTTTAAGGTATGTAGCCCTGTTAAATCACAAGCAACACCTAATCCGAAACATGTAACTGCAATAGTTTGGGCTATATCTGGTGCATTTTTTAAATTTTCTTTCAATACAGCTGAACTATGTTCTTTTTCTTTGGTTAAAAGAATTGAGTTGTCTTTAAAAGTAGTCGTTACTCCAAAGTGTTTATAAATTTTTTCCAAGCAACTATCTCCTTGCAAACTATCTTTTTTATACGCTGATAATTTCACAAAGGAACCTACTTTACTCAACGCTATAATCGAATAAAAATAAGACGCTGAACTCCAATCAGACTCAACTACAACTGTTTGTTTCTCTAAAGTTAATTTAGGTTTTATTTTAATAACCTGTCCTTTAAACTCAGCTTCAACCTTCAATTGATGTAATAGCTGTAAGGTCATATTGATGTATGGGACAGACGTTATTTCACCTATTAACTCAATCTCTAATCCGTTTTGTAAACCTGGAGCAATTAACATTAATGCTGAAATATATTGACTACTTACATTTCCATTAATCGAAACCTTATCCTTTGCTAGTTTTTTCCCTGATATTTTAAGTGGCGGGTATCCTTCTTTTTCAACGTACTCTATAGTTGCTCCTAAATCACGGAGCGCATTAACCAAAATTTCAATCGGTCGATTATGCATGCGGTCTGATCCTTGCAATATTTTTGTAACGCCTTCTTGTGTTGCAAAAAAAGCAGTTAAAAAGCGCATCGCAGTTCCTGCATGTCCAATATCTGCAACTATATCATCAGAGGTTAACGCTCCTTGTAAATGGTGTGTATCGTCAGAATCTGATAAATTTTCTATCTGTAAATCTGGATATAACTGTTGTAAAATCAACAATCGATTTGATTCACTTTTTGAACCTGAAATGGTTATGTGAGTACCTGAATTAAATTCTTCAGTTTTTAATCTTAAATCCATAAAAAACTATTTCGTTTTTTTATTTACAATGTATACACTATAAATAAGTGCGATTACTATTTTGCTCAACCAAAAACGAATCCACTGTTTATTTGCGAAATGTACATTGTACACAGTTTCAAAGTCTCCTGAAAAAATAGCCCCTCCTGTTTTAAATAATAAAGAAAATACCGCTACGATTATTAAAAAAGGAGTTCCTACTTTTAAAACATTAATCCAAAAACTTCCTTTTTGTATATTATTAATGAGACTCATTTATTGTAGTTTTTTGTTATTGTGATGACGATCGTGATCTCTTTTAGTTTTAATATCCAACTTCTTATCAAAGGCTTCTTGCAAATTTACGCCTGTTTGATTTGCTAAACACAACACTACAAACATTACATCGGCCAATTCTTCTCCTAAATCTTTGTTTTTATCACTTTCTTTTTCACTTTGCTCTCCATAACGACGCGCAATAATTCGAGCAACCTCTCCAACTTCTTCTGTTAGTTGCGCCATATTTGTTAACTCGTTAAAGTAACGTACTCCGTGATTTTTAATCCAATCATCTACCTGTTTTTGTGCGTCTTGTATATTCATATTTTCTGCTTTCTTATTAAACATTCAAAGATAAAAACTTCTATTTCTTAATCGATTCGCCAAGGCGGATTTTTTCTGTGTTCTCCTGCTTTAAACAGAATTAATTTATTACCATCTGGATCTAACAAATGGGCTTCTCTCCATAACCATGTTTGATCTTTGGGTAATTGGGTAAATTGAACTCCCTTTTCTTGTAGTTTCTCTACTAATTCATCTAAATTTTCATCTTCAAAATACAATGTAACACCCTCTCCTTTAGGCAGCTTCTCTACTTGATGAATTGAGAAAGTTGTATTACCATCTGGCACTTCAAATCGGACATATCTAGGGCTTGCATCTACAATGAGAAGCAAGCCTAGTTTTTTATAAAATATTACAGATTCATTTACATCTATAGACGGAATTGTTACTTGATTTAAGTCCATGCGATTACTTTCTCTCTTTTTACAATTCGTATTAACATTAATAAAAATAATACTCCTATTCCCGATAATACAATCATAAAATTCCATGTATTATCAAATCCAATATTATCAATTAATTGCATTCCAGAATTGTGTCCGAAAATATGCGACATAGAAAATGCAATACTATAATACGCCATATATTCTCCTTGATTTCCTTTTTTGGCTCGTTCCATTACAAAGGCGTTTGAAAAAGGGAAAGCTATCATTTCTCCAATAGTCATTAACAACATTCCTACAATTAAAATTCCAGCCCAACCTGTTAAATTGATTACTACAAAACTTAATCCTGTAAGTGATAAGCCAAAAAACATTAAGAATTCTTTAGTATACTTACTTTTTTCTAACCAAGTAATCAGCGGCATTTCTAATAGGAAAATGAAAAAACCGTTCATGCCCATTAACAGTCCTATTTCTAACTCTGTTAAATGATGTATATCTTTATAATATAATGGCATGGTAGAGAAATATTGTAAAAAAATAAACCCGAACACAAACATTCCTACAAAAAATATCCAAAAAGCCTTATCTGAAAAAATCGACTTTGGATTTTCTACCTTTACTTCATCTAACACTCTTGCTTTTTTAGGATGTAATACATTTATCAATAATAAAGTTGCTAAAACACAAGTAACTCCATCTACCCAAAACAGCCCGCTATACCCCATTGAGGTAATTATTAATCCTCCAACTGCTGGACCTGCAGAAAACCCCAAGTTAATTGCCAGACGGATTAAGGTTACTGAACGTGTTTTATTTTCTGGTTTACTATAAGTATTTAAGGCTACAAACATAGCGGGTCTAAAAGTATCTGCTACTAGCATCACCAAAAAGATACCAATACAAAACCCCCAGAAAGTTTCTACAAATTGTAAGGATACAAAGAGTAATCCTGTTAAAAACAAACTGGTTTTCATTACCTTGTAAAAACCTATTTTATCTGCTAATTTTCCTCCCAACCAAGAGCCTACAACAGAACCTAATCCAAAGCAAGTCATAATCCAACCTACATCTTTTAAAGTAAACTGTAAACTTTCTCTTAAATACAAAGACATAAACGGAATTACCATTGTACCTGCCCTGTTTATTAGAGTTATTAAAGCGAGCCACCATACTTCGATTGATAAACCTTTAAAGGTATCTAAATAATTAAAATAGAGTTTTTTCATGTGGTTTGGTTTTAGTGTTGATGTTGATATAAAAATAAAAAGTCCGACTATGAAGTCGGACTTTTTATTATCGTTATATTTTATGTAAACATAATTATAATACATACATTGCCCGATCGTCTTTGTGTCTTACCACAGTCGATTTACATTGCTTATATGTATTAAAAATTGTCATTACTTTAATTCTACGGCTGTAAATTTATAAAAAAACAAATTGTTTCTACAAAAATTTTATTTTTTATTTTTTTTAATAGTTTTTACACGCTTAAAAGTTTACTTTTAACCATTCGTCTACAGTAACACTCTTTTAATCTTATTTTTTATTTTCACTTTAATATCTACATTATCTTTGAAGTGTAAGTGAAACATAAAGTAAATCTCGCCGAACAGATAGAGATCCCTAAAAAGAAACATTTACTAAGTAACATCAATAAACTATTCTATTTTAAATATTCAGAAAAGCATGCTTATCTAAAACTTTTCAGTAGTTTGTTTTTATCATAACAATTAACACAATTTATAAAGAATTGGCTTACTTGGAGTAGCATCATTTTCAAATGGTGCTATCATAAGGTTCAAAAAGTAAGTTCCATCCTCTATTTTATTAGGTACATATATAAATTCTGTTATTGTTGCCTGCATTCTAATTTCTCCTTGTGTATCCCAAAAAGCATTATGTGCTAACAATTTTCCTTCGTCTTTTTCTTTGTCTACCGATGGTAAATCAATTAGTAAATGTTCTATTCCTTTTTCTTTTAAGTATATAGCACCTTCTTCTAACAAATAGGTTGGATTTGTGTTTGAATACCGCATCGATTTTTTGTCTGAAAGGTTTGGTAAGGTTCTGATTACAATTGCATCGCGCTTTTTGTTTCCTAAAACATTTTGTAATTGTTTTTTTGAAATTACAAAATCCTTATTTTTTAACTGCTCTGGAGCAATAGTCACTACTTCTGCTAAGAAGAAAAATTTTGATAGTTCTTTGTTTACTGAATAAACTTCTTCTGTTATATGCCCCACACATTCAGTATGTGTAATATGTGAGTGCGGATTAAACTGTATGTTATTAAAATTTACATCAGCTCCTTGTTGTACACTTCCGATCCAATTCCCATCTGAAACAGGAAAAATTTTAGGATCATCAAGATACCATGCATTTATATTTTCTTTTGAGGTATCAATTGCTATTGAAATGTCTAGTGGTTTTGATAAATCTATTTTGTATTTTCTTGAGTTGTATTCAATTGTTGCAGTCATACTCAAATATACTTAAATAATAAATAATTCGGAAGCCAATCCATCTGCTAAGAACTTTCCCTTTTCTGTAGTCTTCAAAACTTCATTTATAATGACTAGTAGCCCTTGATTGATAAACTTCTCAGCATTTTTAAGGAGATTTTTTCTAAATTCTTCCCCGAAATCCTCCTCAATTTTCTCTAGCGACACTCCCCAAATGGTTCTTAATCCTGTCATTAAATATTCATTAAACTGATCTTTTATAGTGAGTTTTTCTTCTTCTAAAGGGAGCTTTCCTTCTTGAATTGCTTTTATATATTTTGCATTGTTAGCTACATTCCAACTACGATGTGTTTTATTAAACGAATGTGCAGAAGGACCAATTCCTATATATTTTTTACCTAACCAATAACTTGTATTGTGTTTTGAAAAATAATTTGGTTTTCCAAAATTGGAAATTTCGTAATGTACAAATCCGTTTTTAGTGGTTTCTGCTACCAAAACATCAAAATGTTCTTTGGCTACCGTTTCGTCAACATCAGGATATTTTCCTTGCTTGATAAATGAATCTAATGCTGTTTTAGGTTCTACCGTTAACGCATATGATGAAATATGATTGATTCCGAAATTAAAAGCTATTTTCAAATTTTCTCTCCAACGTTCATTACTCATATTCGGAACTCCGTAAATCAAATCAATAGTAATATTATCAAAGTAGCGTGTCGCGACAGACAAGCAGTTTTTTGCTTCTTGTGCATTATGAGCTCGATTCATCAATTGTAAATCTTCTTCAAAAAAAGATTGTATTCCTATGCTTAAGCGATTAACAGGGGTTTCAGATAATTCAATTATTTTTTCTTCTGATAAATCATCTGGATTTGCTTCTAAGGTAATTTCTGGATTTGATACTACTGTATAGTTCTGATAAATAGTATCTATCAACAACCTTAATTCTTCAACCGACAATAAACTCGGTGTTCCTCCTCCAAAATAGATGGTTTCTATTTCTTCTTGTTGTAGTTCTTCCTTTCGAAATTCTAACTCTTTCACCAAACAAGAAACTAACTCCTCTTTCTTTTTTAAAGAGGTAGAAAAGTGAAAATCGCAATAATAACACGCTTGCTTACAAAATGGGATGTGTAGATAAATTCCTGCCAAATCAGTTATCAGTTATCAGTTATTAGTTATTAGTTATTAGTTATTAAGATTACTTATAAATCCTTGTCGTTTTTAATATTGAAAAAAGAATTTTTGCTATTTCATCGGCTTTTTTCAAAAATTGTTTACTGTTCATTAAGCATTGAAAAAATCAGTTTTTGATTTTTTTCGGGTTTTGTTTTACAAACGCTGCCCAACCTGTATAGTTCTTACCTCCTACTTTAGTTCCTGAATTATAGAAATGACACACCGCAGCTGCTAAACCATCAGTCGCATCTAGGTTTTTTGGTAATTCCTTTAAGTTCAACAGTGACTTTAGCATTAACGCTACCTGTTCTTTACTAGAGGTACCTTTCCCTGTTATGGCCATTTTTATTTTCTTAGGTGCATACTCCGTTACTGGTATTTGTCTTGACAATCCTGCCGCCATTGCTACTCCTTGTGCACGTCCTAATTTCAACATGGATTGTACATTCTTTCCATAAAAAGGAGCTTCTAAGGCTATTTCATCTGGATGATAAGTGTCAATCAATTCAATGGTACGTTCAAAAATAATTTTGAGTTTTAAATAATGATCATCATATTTTTTTAAGAGCAGTTCATTCATTTGAACAAATTCCATCTTTTTCCCTACCACTTTTATAATTCCAAACCCCATAATGGAAGTTCCTGGGTCAATCCCTAATATAATTTTTTCTGTCTTCAAACTCTCGTTTATTTAACTTCTAAAGAAGTAAATTTAAATGTGTTCCCATCAAACAAGCCTTTGTCTGATAGTTTTAAGGATGGAATTACCAACAACGCCATAAAAGATAAGGTCATGTACGGAGCTCGTAATTTGCTACCTAGTTGTTTTGCCATCGCATCCAATTCTGCATAGGCTTTTCCTATTTCAACAGCTGGTTTATCTGACATGATTCCTGCCACAGGAAGCGGAACAACTTTTTCTTCAGAAGATGTTACAGCACAAACCCCTCCTTTATTTTCAATCAATAAATTTACTGCCTTACAAATCAATTCATCCGATACACCGACAGCGATAATATTATGAGAATCATGCCCTACAGAACTTGCTATTGCTCCTTCTTTTAATCCGAAGTTTTTGATAAACGCAATCGAAGGCTCCGCATTTTGATAACGATTTACTACCGTCATTTTTAGCACATCGTTTGCTACATCTGAAACTAAATTTCCATCTTTTATCAACGAATCTGCTTCAATTTCATTCGTCACTAATTCTCCATCTAGAGCTTCTATCACTCGAATCTTTTCAGATGCTGAATGGAATTCAAAATCGGAAACGTTTTTTGCATCAGTGTCAAAATTATTCAACACTTCAAAATCTACATGCTCTACAAATGATTTTCCTTTCTCAGCTACTAATTCACCATTAATATACGTTTGTAGTACTTCAAACTTTTGTAAATCTTTCACCACAATAAAATCAGCATCATCTCCTTCGTTTAAAATCCCAACATCCAAATTGTAATGCTCTACTGGGTTTATACAGGCTGCTTGCAATACTTTAAAAACATCTATTTCTTTCGCTACTGCGCGCTCACATAATTGGTTAATATGTCCTAATAACAAATCATCGGGATGTTTATCATCGGAACAGAACATCATGTTCTCATAATGCTCAGGTAGTAAATCAATTAATGCTTCAAAGTTTTTTGCAGCACTTCCTTCACGGATAATGACTTTCATCCCTTTTTCTAACTTCTCCAATCCTTCTTCATAGGTAAAGCATTCGTGGTCGGTATAAATTCCTGCCGCTATGTATTTATCTAAATCTTCTCCACGTAGTCCAGGTGCATGACCATCTACAGGTTTGTTGTAATGTTTTGCCCAAGCTATTTTTTGCAACACTTCTTCATCTTGATAAATAACCCCCGGATAATTCATCATTTCTGCTAAATATTTGATATCAGGATTCTCCATCATTTTTTTTATGTCTTCTGAATCAATTACTGCTCCTGCACTTTCAAAAGAAGTCGCTGGCACGCATGATGGTGCTCCAAAATTGAATTTCAACGGGACTTTCTTTCCGTTTTCAATCATAAAATCAACCCCTTTTACCCCTAGCACATTGGCTATTTCATGCGGATCAGACACCGTTGCTACCGTACCGTGTGTTACGGCTATTTTAGCAAATTCTGAAGGCACTAACATTGAACTTTCAATATGAATATGCGCATCTATAAATCCGGGTAAAATATAGTTTTCTACAGTATGTTCTACTGCTCTAATTTGTGTAATCTTTCCTTCTTTAACCTCAACTTCTCCTTTAAAGATTCGTTTATTTTGTATGTCGACTATATTTCCTTGTACAATCATGCTAAAATTTATTTATTGCTAAAATACTGAGTATTTTTCACAAAAAAAGCATCCGTTATGGATGCTTTCTTAGTATTTATGTTTTAAAGGTTACGCTATTGGCCCACCTTTAATAATTTCCTCGCTTGCCATTTCTTCAAACTGAGCAAAGTTCTTTCTAAATGAATTCGCTAATTCCATAGCTTTTGCATCATAAGCATCTTTGTCTGCCCATGTTTGCTTTGGATTTAATACTTCATCAGGAACATTTTCACAAGTAGTTGGCATTGATAATCCAAAAATTGGGTGTTGTACAAATTCAACATTTTCTAAATTACCTTCTAAAGCTTCTGTAATCATAGCACGAGTGTACTTTAATTTCATTCTGCTACCAGTACCATAAGCACCACCTGTCCATCCTGTATTAATTAACCAAACATTCACGCCTGCTTCTTGCATTTTCTTGCTTAACATTTCAGCGTAACGCGTTGGGTGTAATGGCATAAATGGAGCTCCAAAACAAGCTGAAAAACTTGGTAATGGCTCGTTAATTCCTGCCTCTGTACCTGCTACTTTAGCAGTATATCCAGAAATAAAGTGATAAGCTGCTTGTCCTGGTGTTAACTTAGAAATTGGAGGCAGTACTCCAAAAGCATCTGCTGTTAAAAAGAAGATGTTCTTTGGGTTTGCACCTTTTGACGGTGTTTGAATATTTTCAATGTGATAAATAGGGTAACTTACACGTGTATTTTGTGTAATTGATGTATCAGCAAAATCTACCTTTCCTTTATCGTCCATCACGATATTTTCAAGGATTGCTCCTCTTTTAATTGCTCCGTAAATCTCTGGTTCTTTCTCTTGAGACAAGTCGATTACTTTTGCATAACAACCACCTTCAAAGTTGAAGATTGTGTTTTCAGCAGTCCAACCATGCTCATCATCACCAATTAAACTACGATTTGGATCCGTAGATAAGGTCGTTTTACCTGTTCCTGATAATCCAAAGAAAATAGCTGTATCACCATCTTTACCAACGTTTGCAGAACAATGCATTGGTAACGTGTTTTTGAATACAGGTAAAATAAAGTTTAATGCAGAGAAAATTCCTTTTTTAATTTCCCCTGTGTATCCTGTACCACCAATTAACGCTACTTTTCTAGTAAAGTTTAAAATAGCAAAGTTGTGTTGGCGTGTTCCATCCACTTCAGGATCTGCCATAAAACCTGGAGCGTTTACTACTGTCCACTCTGGAGAAAAGTTTTTTAACTCCTCTGCGGTAGGACGTAAAAACATATTGTGCGCAAACATGTTACTCCAAGGGTATTCATTTACAACACGAATATTTAATTTATAATCTTCGTCTGCACATGCATAACTATCACGTACAAATACTTCTTTGTTAGATAAATAATTAGTTACTTTATCGTATAGCTTGTCAAATTTTTCTGAATCGAAAGGAATATTAATATCTCCCCACCAAACTTGGTCTTTAGTTATATCGTCTTTAACAATAAAACGATCCATTGGAGAACGTCCTGTGAACTCACCTGTTTTAACAGCTAATGCTCCAAAACTGGTTTCTACTCCTTGTTCTTTTTCAATAGTGATGTCGTGTAACTCGTCTGAAGTTAATTGATAACGAACCGTAGCGTCTTTTATGCCTAAGTTATCTAACGATATCGTTTTCGTATCAAGATTTGTCATCTTAAAAGATTTTAGTTGTGTTTAATTTTGGACAAAAATAGTTCTTTTTGATTAAACAGCTATATCATTAAATGATTTTATCAACTTTAACCTTTAATAACTTTTTTAAAAAAGCTATATGCTAAAAGGCTCCAACCAACGATTAATAACACTCCTCCTAACGGCGTTACAAACCAAATTGCTTTTGCAGGAACATTCGCTAAGTAAATTAAATATATAGACCCAGAAAACAATAAAATCCCAGCTATTAAAAAATAACTAATTCTGTTTTTTTCTTTGTTAGTAAGCTCAGTAAACATATTTACAAAAAGTAATAAAAACACATGAAAAAACTGATAACGTACAGCAGTTTCAAAACTCTCGAGGGCTTCTAGTGTTAATTTTGTTTTTAAAGCATGAGCTCCGAAGGCACCTAAAATCACAGCAATCATTCCCAAGACTGCAGCTATTGTTAAATTTTTATACATTATTTTGATTTTTGTTTAAATTTAAACTTTTTTAGCGATATTGTCGCCTCAAATTTTATACACAACAAAAATAATTATAAATGAGAAATATATTGATTATTGGTGCTGGTAGATCGAGCTCTTCACTTATAAAATATTTATTAGATAAATCTTCACAAGAAAACCTACATATAACTATTGGTGATGTTTCGTTAGAAAGCGCTCAATCTAAAATTCACAATCATTCAAGTGCTACAGCAATACAGCTAGATGTTTTTAATGCTGAAGAGCGCTCAAATGCAATTCAAAAAGCTGACATTGTTATTTCAATGTTACCTGCTCGTTTTCATATTGAAGTAGCTAAAGATTGTATTACTTATGGAAAACACATGGTTACTGCGTCTTATATTTCTGATGAAATGAAAGCTTTAGATGAAGAAGCTAAAGCTAAAGGTTTAGTATTTATGAACGAAATTGGTCTGGATCCAGGAATTGACCACATGAGTGCTATGCAAGTTATTGATCGTATAAAAGAACAAGGAGGAAAAATGCTATTATTTGAATCTTTTTGTGGTGGATTAGTAGCTCCTGAAAGCGATACCAACTTATGGAATTATAAATTTACTTGGAACCCAAGAAATGTAGTATTAGCTGGTCAAGGTGGAGCTTCAATGTTTATTCAAGAAGGAACCTATAAGTATATTCCATATCAAAAATTATTTAGAAGAACTGAATTTTTAACTATTAATGGCAGTGGAAGATTTGAAGCGTATGCAAACCGTGATTCTTTAAAGTATAGAAGTATTTATGGTTTAGAAGATATTAAAACCATGTATCGTGGAACTATTCGTAAAGTTGGTTTTTCTCGTGCTTGGAATGTTTTTGTCCAGTTAGGAATGACTGATGATACATACACTATTGAAGATTCTGAAAACATGAGCTATCGTGATTTTACAAATCTTTTCCTAGCCTATTCTCCTTCAGATTCTGTTGAATTAAAATTCCGTTCGTATGCAAAGATTGATCAAGATGATTTAATGTGGGATAAATTTGTAGAGTTAGACATCTTCAATCCGAACAAAAAAGTAGGCTTGAAAAACGCTACCCCTGCTGAAATTTTACAAAAAATATTGATGGATTCTTGGACTCTTGAAGCTGAGGATAAAGATATGATTGTAATGCATCATATTTTTGGGTATCAATACAAGGAGGAAAATCATCAAATAGAAAGTAGTATGGTTATTAAAGGTGATGATCAAACCTATACTGCTATGGCAAAAACTGTTGGCTTACCTGTAGCTATGGCTACGGTACGTATTTTAAACGGTGACATCACAACTCCTGGAGTTCAATTACCGATTAACAAAGAGGTGTACGAACCAATTTTAAAAGAATTAGAAGATTACGGAATTACTTTTGTTGAAAAAGAAGTTCCGTATTTAGGCTATAACCCTGAGAGTATAAAAGGATAAAGTCTTCCAAAATGAACACAAAAGGCATCAATTTATTTGGTGCCTTTTTCTTTTAAAAATAAAAGGAATCTCTATAAAGTTGGTATTTTTACCTTTAAATACTAAACTAAGATATGGGTAAAAGCATTTTAAAAAATCATATTAAAAATTACACAAATCTTTCTGAAGAAAAATTAACGGAAATACTTTCTTTTTTTGATTGTCAATCCTATAAAAAAAAAGAAATTTTATTACTCACAAATAAACGTTGTAATAAACTATTTTTTGTTACCAAAGGTTGTTTACATTTATATTTTATTGATAGTTTGGGCTACAAAAAAACTACACAGTTTGCTCTAGAAAATTGGTGGTTAACTGACTTTTTAGCTTTTCAGAACCAAAAACATGCTAACTTTACCATAGAAACAGTTGAAAACTCTGAAATTTTGTCAATCTCCTTTTCAAAATATAACGAGTTATTAAATAAGTTTCCCTTATTAGAAAAATATTTTAGAAGTATATATGAAACCGCATACGGAGCTGCTTTAATGCGTTTAAAATACATTAACAGTTACTCTAAAGAAGATATCTTTTTTAGATTTAGAAAAGACTTCCCTGATTTTGTACAACGAGTACCCCAATATTTATTAGCTAGTTTTTTAGGATTAACTCCTGAATACTTAAGTGAAATTAAAAGAAAATAGCTATTCTTAAGTTAGTTTATTTTTTACTAAAACATACTTAACTACCTTTGCATTTATATTAATTTAAGGGCATAATAGCATTATGAAAAACATGAAAAAAATTGTCGTTGTTGGCGGCGGTTTTGCTGGGTTAGAACTTATAAAAGGGTTAGGAAATTCTGAAAATTATCAAATTATTTTAGTAGATAGTAATAACTATAATTTCTTTCCTCCTTTAATCTACCAAGTATCCACAGGTTTTATGGAACCTTCTGCAATTAGTTATCCATTCAGAAAAATTTTAAGAAAATTTAAAAATGCTCGTTTTCGTCTGGGTACTCTTGAAAAAGTTGTTCCAGAAGAAAATAAAATAGTGGTAAGTAATGGAGAAATAGCATATGATATCTTAGTAATGGCTACTGGTACAGAAAGTAATTTTTTCGGAAACAAAAACATTGAAAAGTACAGTTTACCAATGAAAACTATTAGTGACGCCTTGTCACTTAGAAATGTTATTTTAACTCGATTTGACCGTGCTACTAGAATTCACAATCCTGAAGAAAGAAAGAAGTGTTTAACTTTTGTTATCGCTGGTGCTGGTCCTACTGGGGTTGAACTTTCTGGTATTTTATCTGAAATTAAAACATCTATCATCATAAAAGACTACCCCGAACTAGATAAAAATGACTTTGGAGAAATTCATCTTATTGATGGTCAAAGCTCTGTATTAGCTCCAATGTCTAAAAGAGCACAAGAATATACCTCTAAAAAGTTAAGTGAACTCGGAGTAACATTAACGATGAACACCATGGTTAATGATTTTGATGGTGAAACTGTATATTTATCAAACGGAGAAGAAATACATACTAAAAACCTTATATGGGCTGCCGGTGTATCTGCTAAAACATTTGATGGTTTTTCAAAAGAAAGCTTTGGTGCTGGTAGAAGATTGAAAACAAATCAGTTCAACCTAGTACACTCATATGATAACATTTATGCTTTGGGTGACTGTGCTTTGATTTTAGGAGATAAAAACTATCCTAAAGGGCATCCTCAATTAGCACAACCTGCATTACAACAAGCTAGAAACTTAGCTAAAAACCTTTCTAGAAAAGATACAAACTGGAAAACTTTTCAATATAATGATAAAGGTTCATTAGCTATTATTGGAAGAAATAAGGCTGTATTAGATTTCCCAGGACAAAAACAATCATTAAAAGGTTTTGTTGCATGGTTAATTTGGATTTTTGTACATATTATGGGGCTTGTAAACTTCAAAAATAAAGTAAGAACTCTATACAACTGGTTAGGCTATTACATATACAAAGACCAATATTTTAGAATGATTATTAAACCTACTCAAAGAGATACTAAATAAAATACGCATGAAAAATTTAAGCATTGTAGTAATACTACTTTTTACAATTATTACTGTTAGTTGTAATTCAGAAAAATCGAAAACCAATAAAAAAACAGAAGAAGTTGAACAAGTTGTATCTCCATCTGACACACTAACTAAACACCTAAAACCATTTAATCCTAATTTACCAACTATTGGACTTTTAATGTTTAATGGGGTTTTACAAGGAGAAGTTATAGCAACGTCAGATGTATTTGGAAAAGCAGATAAAGATGGCAAACAACTTTTTAATGTAGTAGCTATTGCTGAAACAGCTAAACCCATTACTACTGAAGAAGGAATGCATTTTGTTCCCGACTATACTTTTGAAAACTGCCCTAAACTAACAGCCTTGTTTGTACCAAGCGCTTACGACATGTACGCACAGGTACATAATAATAAAGTTGTAGATTTTATAAAAACAAAAAATCAAGAAACCCAATACACTGTTAGTAATTGTGCTGGAGCTAATTTAATTGGTAAATCTGGTATAGCAGATGGTCATAAAATTGTAACATGGATTGGCGGCGGTGAGCAACTACAAAAAGACTACCCAAATTTAAAAGTGCAAAACGACAGCTTGGTAACTTTTGTTAAAGACGGTAAGTTTTTATCTTCAAACGGAAATTTAGCAAGTTATATTTCAGCGTTAGAACTTCTCGAAATTATGACAAATACTGAACATAGAAAATTTGTTGAAAGCTATCTATACTTGGACCAACTTAAAAACTGGAAAAAATAAACATTAGTTATAAATTTTCTTTTTCAAACATAAGCATCAATTTATTGGTGCTTTTTTTTATTACCAGTTCTAAAAAAATAATACATACATTTACCCCGATAAGTTCTTTACATACTTCATCAACCGAAAAGGTTTTACTTAACTGTAGATTAATAGGGAATCGTGTGCAAATCACGAACTGTCGCGCAACTGTAAGTAACACACCAAAAGTTTTTATCCTAGTATATCCACTGCCAAAAGCGGGAAGGATGATAAAAGCTGTTATAAGTCAGGAGACCTGCCTATTCGGATATTGACAATGCTTTCGCGATTTGAAGCTTTTGGGTCATACCGATGATATATTTTTAACGCACACTTTCTTTATGAAATGCTGTGCTTTTTTGGTATGTCATTATTTTTCCTCAAACATCTTATCGTTTTTAGCATTGCGAAGCATCTAAAAGAGCTTTTAAAATTAATGTTTAATTATAAAAGTTTAAAAGAAAATGCAAACGCACATTCTTGGCTATCCGCGTATTGGTAGCAACAGAGAACTCAAAAAAGCCTGCGAGCAATATTGGTCAGGCAAAACTAGTTTACAGGAACTTCTTGAAACAGGAAGAAATATCTGTCAACAAAATTGGAAAACACAACAAGAAGCAGGCATAGATCTTATTCCTTGTAATGATTTTTCTTATTATGATCAGGTGTTAGACATGACACTTACTGTTGGAGCTATTCCTAAACGTTACAATGAAGTAATGCTAAAAACTTCAAATTCTGAACTTGACCTTTACTTTGCTATGGCAAGAGGATATCAAAAAGATGATCTTGATATCACTGCTATGGAAATGACTAAATGGTTTGACACCAATTACCATTATATCGTTCCTGAATTTTATAAAAATCAGGAATTCAAACTATTTTCTAACAAAATTGTTAATGAGTTTGTCGGAGCTAAACAAGCAGGGATTAATGCTAAGCCTGTAATTATTGGTTTGGTTAGCTACCTTCTTTTAGGTAAAGAAAAAGAAGAAGGTTTTGATAAATTAGATTTAGCCCCAAAACTACTCCCTGTATATATTGAAATTCTACAAGAACTTCAAACACAAGGTGCAGAATGGATTCAATTTGACGAACCTTTTTTAGCATTAGACTTAAGTGAAAAAGCTAAAGAAACCTATCAATTTATCTATAATGAGATTAGAAAAAAGTTTCCTAAACTAAAGTTTATAGTTACTACTTATTTTGAAGGTTTAAAAGACAATCTTTCATTAGCTAACATACTTCCTTTAGACGCATTGCATATCGACTTAGTTCGCTGCGAAGAACAGCTAGATGATGTATTGAACACTCTTCCTAAAAATAGAATCTTATCGTTAGGTGTTGTAGATGGAAGAAACATTTGGAAAAATGACTTTGAAAAGTCATTACAGCTAATAAAAAAAGTCACTGATAAGTTAGGTTCTGAAAAAACCTTTATTGCTTCTTCTTGTTCTTTGTTGCATTCTCCTTGTGATTTAGATTTAGAGATCTCTCTTGACACTGACATTAAACAATGGCTTTCTTTTGCTAAACAAAAACTTACCGAAGTAAGCTTATTAAAAGAGTTATCTGAAAACACTAGTGATGAAAATATTTTAAATGCTTATGAAGAAAATAAAAAAGCTATTGCCAATAGAAAATCTTCAGCATTAATCCATCATAACGATGTAAAACTACGTGTTGATTCCATTAACGAAACAGATTCTAGAAGAAATAATAGTTTTTTAATTCGTAAAGAAGCACAAGAAAAAGTATTGAATTTACCGCTATTCCCTACTACAACCATTGGTTCCTTTCCTCAAACTAAAGAAGTAAGAAGCTGGAGAGCTCAATTTAAAAAAGGTATCTTAAGTAGTGAAGATTACAAGTATTTGCTAAAAGAAGAAACTCAAAAAACCATTCAATGGCAAGAAAAAATAGGTTTAGATGTATTAGTTCATGGTGAGTATGAGCGAAACGATATGGTAGAGTATTTTGGTGAACAACTTGCCGGAGTTACATTTACTAAAAAAGGCTGGGTTCAAAGTTATGGTAGTCGTTGTGTAAAACCTCCTATTATTTATGGGGATGTATACAGACCACACCCAATGACTGTTTATTGGTCACAATACGCACAATCTTTAACTGACAAATGGGTTAAAGGAATGCTTACAGGCCCTGTTACTATTTTACAATGGTCGTTTGTGCGTGACGATCAACCTCGGAGCATTACTTGCCAACAAATTGCACTGGCTATACGTGATGAAGTTAGAGACCTAGAAAATGCTGGTATTAGAATTATTCAAATTGATGAGCCTGCTATAAGAGAAGGTTTACCATTACGAAAATCAGGGTGGAATGATTATCTAAAATGGGCTATTGAAGCTTTTAAAATTTCTTCTTGTGGTGTAAATGACGCTACACAAATACATACACATATGTGTTATTCAGAGTTTAACGACATTATTCAAAGCATTGCTGAGATGGATGCCGATGTAATTACTATTGAATGTTCTCGCTCTCAAATGGAGTTGTTAAACGCTTTTGCAGATTTCAAATATCCGAATGAAATTGGACCTGGGGTTTATGACATCCACTCACCAAGAGTTCCTTCAAAAGAAGAAATGGTTGAATTACTACAAAAAGCACAAAAAGTTATTCCAGCTTCTCGTCTTTGGGTAAATCCTGATTGTGGTCTTAAAACTAGACATTGGGATGAAACTGAAAAAGCTTTAATAGCTATGGTTTCAGCTTCAAAAGAAGCCTCTTTAAGCTATAATGCTAACACCTTAGAAACTGTAAATTAATAATAAAGTGCCTGAAAAGAATATTTCAGGCACTAATTATACTAACATATATAAAATGACCACAGAAGAAAAAATAACAAAGTCGGAAACACGTATTTTCAAAGCCGTATTTCCAAATACAACCAATCATTATGACACCCTTTTTGGAGGAACCGCTATGCAACTAATGGACGAAGTTGCTTTTATTACAGCAACACGATTCTGCAGGCAAAAAGTTGTAACCGTAAGTAGTGATAAAATTGATTTTAAAAAGCCTATCCCTGCTGGAACTATTATTGAATTAGTAGGAAAAGTAAGTTATATAGGTAACAAAAGTTTAAAAGTTACTGTTAAAATTTTTACTGAACAGATGTACTCTCAACATAGAGAAAAAGCCATTGAAGGTGAATTCACCTTTGTTGCTATTGATGAAAATAAAACCCCTATTGCTGTCATAAAAACTGGCACTGAAGAACTACATTACTCACAAGAACATAACTAAAACTAAACAGAAATTTTGAAAACACAACCTCATAAAAGATTACATCTTCAAATAAAAATCTTTCGTAAGGTTAATATAGGCATCAGTGTACTGGTGCCTTTTTGTTTCTATTATCAACTCTTCTTCTTGGATTGTAGTCTCTACAAAGGACATTTCTAATAAACTACGTTTGATTTCAGTAGTAGGAGCTCCTTTTACTCGACAAACTCTGTGTAGGTATAAATTATGATTTTTAGCTAGTTCTATAAAATTTTCTTCTTCTTTGAATGGTACAATGGTTGAAAACCTTCCGTTTTCGGACAATATTTCACTAACTCCTTTTAATAACTCTTCAAAAGACAAAGAACTCGTAAACCGTGCTTTGTTTCGCGCTACATCCTCTGTTTCGTAGTTATCAGTATAAAATGGAGGATTGGATACAATTATATCATACTCTTCTTCATCTTCAGACATTTCTTCTGCAAATTCCACAAAAGAAGCATTGTAACAAAAGAGTCTATCTCCCCAATCAGACTGCTCAAAATTCTCAACCGTTTGCTCATAAGCGTTTGTATCAATCTCAACTGCATCAATAGTCATCGCATCACTTCGTTGTGCTAACATTAACGAAATGATTCCTGTACCAGAGCCAACATCTAATATTGTGTCTGGAAACTCTCCTAAATTACACCATGCTCCTAATAATACAGCATCAGTACCTATTTTCATCGCTGTTTTATCTTGATGCACTGTAAATTCTTTAAACTGAAATGGTTTCATTTATAAAAATTTTCCAAGAATTTTTTCTGCGTTGAAAAATAAGTACAACACAACAATTAATAAAACTACTAAAAACAACCCTCTTTTAGGATTCCCTCTTTTTCGATTACCGAAACGTCTTTTAAACTCCATTTCTTTATTTTCTAATTTCTACATTAATCACGTAAAATATCACGTTATAATTTTTGTTCCTCGTAACATTTCTCTTTTACCTGGAGGCCCGGGTAAACGCTCAACATCAAAACCTACTGCTTGCATTGCTCGTCGTACACTTCCCTTTGCTGAATAAGTTACTAAAACACCCTCTGGTTTTAACGCAGCAAACATAATTCTAAAAATATCCTCAGTCCACAAATCGGGTTGTACTCTTGCTCCAAAAGCATCAAAATAAATCAAATCAAAACTATTCTCATCGGTAATTTCAGCAAAAAATTGTTTGCGTTTAGTTAATGAAAAATTGGGAGTAATGTTGTGTTTTTCTTCCCAAGAAACTTCGTGAATTTTTTCAAAAAATTCTCTTTTATCATCGGCGTCCAACTCCGCAACATAATTTAATTTTGCTACTTCTTCTTTAGCTACAGGATATGCCTCTACTCCAACATAATCAATCTCCTTTTTAGCTTCCAATAACGTGATAAAAGAATTAAGTCCTGTACCAAAGCCTATTTCTAGAATAGAAACATTTTTAGCATCTACATACTTTAATCCATTTCTAATGAATACATGATATGCTTCTTGTATTGCTCCGTGTTTAGAATGATATTGTTCATTCCATTCTGGTAAATGAATGGTTGTAGAACCATCTGACGTTATGATAATTTCTCGTTTTATAACTAAACTATTTAATTAGTAATTTTTTAATCCTAGGTATTGGTCCAGTGCAAGTTGTTTTATGGCAGGCAATACAACTATTTACAGCTTTGTTGAAATTTTGCTTTATAGAATCTTTTGAACCCAAATATACTTGCTGTATATTTTGAATATATAATTTTGAAAAAGCTTCAAAACTTGCATTTCTATCTGCAGGATCAGTTAAAACAGCACTATGAATATTCAAGTAAGTTTCAGGAAAGTCACCTATTGACTCTCCTTCTAAAATCTTATTTTTAACAGTCATATTCCCTTCGTACATAGCATTCATTAAAGCTGCCATTTCAGAAGACTGATACATTATAAGTTCCTCTTTTGGTTGTTCCTTTTCCGCTTTGCAAGAAAAAAGCACCAAAGACATCAATAAAACAATAATTAATTGTTTCATTATTTTTTCATTAACACTCCATCTGCTTCAAAAGCATAGGTGTATTTTGGTTCTATAATTTTTGCTATTTCTTCTTCTGATTTTCCTGCATCTTTAGCATAATGTTGTAATTCATTAACAGAAATCTCAGTAACAAAAGCTTTACCGTTTACTACCACTTCTTTATTATCTGCATTTAAAGGCATGAAAAAACCATAATCTTTAAAACGCACCATTGACTCTTGTTCTTCCCCTAAATCTAACTTCATCCAACACCCTTTTTTCTTACACACTTCATTTATCGTTGAAGTAAATTTTATGTTTAGAGTATCCCCTTTTTTTAAGTTTTTGAATTTTATTCGCATTTCTTCAGCAGAAATAGCATTGCTATCTGTAATCTCATCTCCAAAAGACGCATAGGCAATCTTTTGTTCTTTAATACCATTCGCAGCAGGAGCTGCATCTTTCTTTTCAGTTTTACAAGCACTAAACATTACGCTTAAAAGCGTAGCAAAAACTAGTAGTCTTTTCATTTTCAAAAAATTAAAATTAACATATCTACAAATATACTCATATTTCTTCAAGCTGGTAGTTAACCTCAAAACATACCACTAGATTTCGTATCTTCGTAGCACTTCTAAAACAATCACATAATGAATATTGATATTGAGCTTATACAAGAGTCTAAAATAAATACGGTAGATTTTAACAACTTAGCGTTCGGTCGCACTTTTACTGACCATATGCTAGTTTGTGACTTTGCTAATGGAGAATGGAAAACACCTAAAATTTTACCTTATGGACCTTTAACTTTTGAGCCTTCTGCTAGGGTTTTTCATTACGGGCAAGCTGTTTTTGAAGGAATGAAGGCTTATAAAGATGAAAATAATGATGTCTTTTTATTCCGTCCAGATGAAAATTTTCATAGAATTAATAAATCTGGGGCTCGTTTAGCAATGCCTCCAGTTCCTGAAAATGTATTTTTTGAAGGGTTAAAAAAACTTCTTGAGATAGATGATGCATGGATTAATAAAGGAATAGGAAACTCGTTATATATTCGTCCGTTTATTATTGCTTCAGAAGGAGCTATTGCTGCTTCACCTGCTGAAGAATATAAATTCATAATTATTTGCTCACCTGCTCAATCATATTATGCTGGTGAAGTTAGAGTACTATTTGCTGAAGAATATAGTCGTTCTGCTGACGGTGGTGTTGGTTTTGCCAAAGCCGCTGGTAACTATGCTGCGCAATTTTACCCTACTAGTTTAGCACATAAGGAAGGGTATCAACAAATTATTTGGACTGATGCAAACACCCACGAATACCTTGAAGAAGCAGGTACAATGAATATCTTTTTTAGAATAGGTAATAAACTTATAACTGCTCCTACTAATGATAGAATTTTAGATGGTGTTACTCGTAAATCAATTATTCAACTTGCAAAAGATTATAATATAGATATTGAAGTTAAAAGAGTTTCAGTTGCTGAAATTAAAGAAGCTGCTAGACAAGGTGAACTGTTGGAAATTTTTGGTTCTGGTACTGCTGCTGTTATAAATCCTATAAAAGGATTTAAACACCAAAACGAAACTTTTGAATTACCTGAAACAAATGATTCTTATGCCTCTTTCTTTAAAGAAAAACTACTCAACATTCAGTATAACAAATTAGAAGACAAGCACAACTGGAGAGTTAAAATTTAATCATTTCATTTAAAAAAGCTATATTAGTAAACGGAATTAAGTTATTTTAATAAAAAATTCTAAAGAAATGAGAAATATTATACCTGCTTTATTATCAATAGGAGTTGGTTTTGTTATTTCATTTTTTGGATTGGATTTCTATTCTAATTCATTAGAAAATGAAAATAATATCATAGCCCAAAGTAATAAAATTACTTCTTCTAAAGAAGACACTCCTGAAGAGCCCTTATCTGTTGATAATTCCTCAACAGGTTCTTTTTCCGTTGACATCGAAGACATTCAAAAGAACTTTGATAACTGGGAAGCTTATGCAAAGGAAAACATTGATTTAATGTCTACCTTTATTCCTCTAGATGATGAAGGTGCAGCTATGGAAAAAGGTATCTTTTTAACCTTACTACGCACAGGCGCTTATATTCCGATTAAATCGGAAAAAAAAGGTAAAGTACAATACCAGCTTACTGGTATTGATGCTTCTTCTGATGAAAAAATAAAAAAATCAATCGTTAGTAAGGCTTCAATAGCACATCAATATTTTAAGATGGAAGGCAAAAAACTTCCTGATTACAATTTTGTTGATTTAAATGGTAACGCTCACAATAAAGCGGATACAAAAGGAAAATTATTAGTGCTAAAGTGCTGGTTTATTACATGTAAGGTATGTGTAGAAGAGTTTCCTGAATTAAATGAACTGGTTGATAAATACAAGGATGATAAAATAGAATTTGTTAGTTTGGCTTTTGATAAAAAAGATGAATTGATTAAATTTTTAGAAACTAAAGAATTTAAATACCCTACTATTCCTGAACAAAAGGATTATATGGCTAAGAAACTAAAGGTTAAACAATATCCTACACATTTAATTGTAGATGCTAATGGTATTATTATTAAAATGGTTAATAATGTAAAAACATTAACATCAGAATTAGAAAGAATTATGGGTAAATAAATAGAAAAACAAAATGTAAAAAAGCTCCTTATTAAGGAGCTTTTTTATTTATCTAAAATTTTTTTAATGTTTGGTTTAAAGTAATTTGGTCCTTTCAGTACTTTACCATCTTCACGATAAATAGGCTTACCGTCTTCTCCTAACTTACTCATGTTGCTTCGTTGTATTTCATTGAATACTTCTTCTATTTTATGTTGCATACCGTGTTCTATTATAGTTCCACATAAAATATACAACATATCGCCTAAAGCGTCTGCTACCTCAACCAAATCGTTATTTTGTGCTGCTTCTAAATACTCTTCATTTTCTTCTTTCATTAAATTATAGCGAAGTAAGTTTCTTTCTTCACCTATATTAGCGGTGGGTTCATTTTTAATTCCTAACCCAAATGCACTATGAAATTCATGTACTGCTTCAATTCTTTTTTTCATTCTATATAACTTATATGATTTGTAATTCTGTTTTTACTTTTTGAAAATTAAATCTTGTCCAATCTTCAATATGACTCTTAATTCCTTCTTCTTTAAAATCTGATAAATTTTTATTTCTAATACCTAAAAAGTTTACTCCTAAGTTTTTTGCAGTTCTTAAATCCCATATTCCGTCTCCTACCGAAATAATATTTTTGAATTCTTCTACTTGAAAATAACTTTTTGCTTTTTGAATTGCTGAGTTTACAATTTCTTCTCTTGTGAATAAATTATTTGATGCTTCTACTAAATTCGGAACAAAGTTTATACCTGCTTGTTCTAATTTAATTAATGCTGGTTTTAATAATGACCCTGTTGCAAAACAAATAGCATAATCGGTTTCTTTCATAAAAAAATCAACTATTTCTCTTGCTCCTTGTATTTCTTCTGTTTTTGTTAAAGACAATAGTAGTTCCATCATTTTTTCTTCAAATTCAGGAATAAAAGAAAAACTAAAAGTTGTATTAAAATTGACTTCATAGTTTCTTTTTAAAATATAACTATCTGTCATGTTTTTATAACTTTTCCAGTCTTGGTTTACTTTACTTATTCCGAAACTTTTCATAGCTTCTACATACGCTTCTTGATGTTGATTTTCACTTTTAGTTAATGTATCATCAATATCAAATATTATTAAATTTTCCTTTTTCATTATGTTGCCATTTTTAAAATTCTTGCTGGTACTATTTTTAATACCCAAGCTATTAACCTCCATCTTTTTGAGATATAAGCTACTCGCTTTTTTCGTTTTATTGCTGAATAAATTTGATTAACTGCTTTTTCTAGAGGAACCATCCAAAAAATACCATCACCTAAAGCCATTGCTGTATCAACAAACCCCGGACGGATATCTGTAATAAAAACTTTTTTTGTTTTAATAGATTTTGTTTTGATATACAAACTCTCTAAATACGCTTTTTGATATGCTTTAGAAGAGAAATAATCTGGTGCTGCTCTATTTCCACGTAGTGAAGCGATAGAAGAAATACCGACTAAATGACCAAAACCTTGTTTTTTAAACAATTTATAAGCTAATGCATATAGTTTTGTTACACCTAAAACATTCGTGTTTATAGTTTGCTCTTGTTTATCCCAGTCTAACTTTGGGTTTACAAATCCAACTCCTGAAGATTGTATCACCAAATGAACTTCTCCTAATTCATTTACTAACTCATTAAACACTTTTTCTACCTCATCAACTTGTTGGATATCATTTTGCTTAATAAGTATTTGGTTAGAATACTTATTCTTTAACTCTTCCAATTTTTCAAGCCTTCTCCCGGTTACCGCTACGATATAATTTTCTTGTATTAGTTTTTCTACAAGTCCTTTTCCAATACCAGAAGTGCCTCCAAAAATAATTGCTGTTTTAGTTTTCTCCATTCTAAAATCATTCTTTAACTTTGCTAAAAATACAATTTTATGTTTATACTTATTGCTGCTAAAATGTTTACTACAGGTAGAATTATTTTTGCGAGTTTATTTGTTATAGCTTTTATTCTTTTAATGTATTTTAGTTATAAAAAAGATGCTAAAAACAATAAAAAGCATTATCAAAATGGAGCTTTATACGTTGCCATAGCAATAGCGGTAGTAATTGCGTTATTGTTTTTATCAAAATTATTAACTAAATAATAAAACTCTTAAGAGTTTCTTATAAAAGCAAAAAACCGATTCTTTTCAGAATCGGTTTTTTTATTCAAGCTTATAACTTTTTAATTTTTTATTGGTAAGAAGTTATAGTTTTTAGCGTAGAACTTCATTTGCTCTTCAAACGTTTCTGGTTGCTTAATCTTAATATCAGTAATATTTCCTTCAGTATCAGTTACTGGCTCTAATACTGGATTTACAAATCCGCTATAAGGAGCAGATGTAAACTGAGCATTACGATCTAAAACTTCTTTATGAATATCTTGATCTACTTTTACTCCGTAACCTTCTACTAATGCTTTTGCAGCTTCAAAATCTCCTTCAGATTTTATTCTCTGTGCTTCTTTTAATAAACGACCAAAAATCTCACGAAGCTTCTCATAATCGTTAATATTATAAAAAGTTTTTCCATCTCTGGTAACTTTTTCAATTACATTATCTTTCGCTCCTTGCTCAAAAGCCCATGCTGAAACCCATTGACGGTTTACCATGTGATCTTCTTCAATATCGTCTCCTAAGTTAATTCTAATTAACTGTGTCATTAACCCGTTTCTGATATATCCGTCATAAGCAGCTTTTCCTACTTTTTGCCAGTCATCAACTAAACCTAACTCTTGTAATTTAGGATCCATTAAGTAATACAGTCCAACTAAATCTGCTCTACCCTCTTCCATTGTAGAAGCGTAGTTTTTCAAAGTTTCTTTTGGTTGCCCTATACCGTCATTAATAACCCCAGAAGCATGGCCAATTACCTCGTGTAATGCTGTGTGTAATTTATCAGCTAGCTTACCATATTTAATCTCTAAATCGATTTCTTCTTGATCATTCGCAAATTCTTTTAAACGTCCAGTTCCTCCAGCATTGTTATAAGAACCTATAATATTTCCTAACGATACCGATTTAGAACCGTGTTGTTGACGAATCCAGTTATTGTTCGGTAAGTTCACTCCAATTGGTGTACTTGGAGATGCATCTCCTGCTTCACCAGCGACATTTACTGTTTTATACGAAACTCCTACCACATCTTTCTTTTTGTGAGTTGGATCTAATGGAGAATTATCTTCAAACCATTGAGCGTTGTCTGATAATACTTTCATCTTTTTAGACATATCGAAGTCTTTGATCTGTACAATTGTTTCGTACGAACCTCTGTACCCTTTAGGATCATTATATACTTCAATAAAACCATTAATCCAATCAATATTTCCTTCGGTAGATTCTACCCAAGCAATTGCATATTCGTCCCAAGTATGTAAATCTCCTGTTTTATAGTATTCGATTAACAGCTCTAATGTTTTTGCTTGCTTTTCGTTTTCTGCTACTTCTTTAGCTTTTTCTAACCAATAAACAATTTTATCGATTGCTTGTCCGTACATTCCACCAGACTTCCAAACTTTCTCCACTAATTTTCCTTCCTCACGAACTAACTTCGAGTTTAATCCAGCCTCAATTGGTTGTCCTTCTGGGCCTTTATCAGCTTTTGCATAAAAATCTTCTACATCTTTACTTGTAATATCTGCTCCGTAAAAGTTTACTGCTGATGCTAATACATTATCTACCCCAGCTTTTTTGTTTACTTTTTTAGCATCTTTATCATTAAAAATAACGTCTAATGCTTCCGTAGATAACTCAGTATTAGTTTCTTTTAACAACGTTTCTAAATACTCCTTAGAAAAGGTAGGTTTTAACTTATCGTTAGAATAATGGTGGTGGATTCCGTTTGAAAACCATACTCTTTTTAAATAAGTAGTGAATGCTTTAAAATCTTCACTTTCCTTATCTCCTTTAAAGTTATTATGAATGTTTTCTAAAGCAGCTCTAATTTCTAGATTATGACGGTAGTTTTGATCCCACATAATATCACGTC
Organism: Tenacibaculum sp. Mcav3-52; assembly: GCF_022347665.1. Lineage (NCBI taxonomy): Bacteria > Pseudomonadati > Bacteroidota > Flavobacteriia > Flavobacteriales > Flavobacteriaceae > Tenacibaculum > Tenacibaculum sp. Mcav3-52. The sequence goes on from NZ_JAKRGE010000002.1 coordinate 605,845, forward strand.
CAGATAAACCAGCTTGTGTTAAATAGTACACTAATTTTTTTTCTTTTAGTGTTAACTCATCAAACCCAGGAATTTGATAACGTAACACTTTTATATCAGCAAATTGCTCAACAACATATTCAAATTCTTTTGCCTTTTTTTCTACTACTTTAGGCTCTTTTTTTGCGTCTACACCACAAGAAGTTAACACTCCTGCTGCTGCAAACACAAAAAGCATTTGTTTTAGTTTCATTTATATATTTTTAAATTTATTTTTTGAACGCTAAAATTACGAAATTTAAACTTCATGATATCGGAAACAGTCGGTTGTATGGTCGTTAACCATTCCTGTCGCCTGCATATGTGCATAAATTACTGTTGAACCTACAAACTTAAATCCTCGTTTTTTTAAATCTTTTGAAATCGCGTCAGAAAGCTCTGTTGTTGCTGGTACCTCTTCTCTCTTTTCAAACTTATTCACTATCGGTTGTCCATTAGTAAAAGCCCAAATATATTTTGAAAACGTACCAAACTCTTCTTGTACTTTCATAAAAGCCTGAGCATTGGTTATAGTCGCTTTTATCTTTAATTTATTTCTTATAATTCCAGCATCTTGAAGCAATTCTTCATATTTGTCTTCAGAGTATTTTGCTATTTTTTTATAGTCGAAATTATCAAATGCCTTTCTAAAGTTTTCTCTTTTCTTCAAAACTGTAATCCAACTCAAACCTGCTTGGAAAGTTTCTAATATTAAAAACTCAAACAGCTTATCGTCATCATATACAGGCACTCCCCATTCATTATCGTGATACTCAATATATAGTGGGTCATTACTAACCCAAAAACATCTTTTCTTCATTTTCTATTATTTAATGCTTAAAATTACTGTTAAACAAATTAAAAATCAATGAAAAATGGAATAATTTTTGCAACTTTATAATTACAAATCATACTGATTATGGAAACCTTACAACGCATTCTTTTTCTTAGTATTATTGGAATTATGATATGGGCTTGCAGTTCCTCGCCTATAAAGAATACTTCTAAAGAGGAACCAGTTGTAATTGCTAATGATAGTTTAGAATATGAAATTATAATTATAGACCCTGGTTTTACTACCTATTTAAACAGCATTGCTAAACCCGAAGGATTTTATTCACAACAATACCTCGAAAATAAAAACCGTTTGTATGTAAACACATGGAATTATCGAGCTAGGAATCCTTTACAATTTAATTCAAACATTTATGAAAATGTAATTGATTATAGTCCACACGTTGATTATGGCTATGAAGTAAACTATAAACTTTTTAATTATTTTGAGTTCGCCCAACGAAAATACCGCATGAATTTGGATGTAGGAATAAATCGTTGGAACTAGTAAAACCTTAGTAAAAGACGTCTTTCGAAAAACTGTATATTTGCTCAAAAAATTAATCATATAACATGAAGTTTTTAAGAAATTTACTTGCCTCTGTTCTAGGCTTTTTCATTGCCTTATTTTTACTGTTTGTATTCTTTTTTGCTATAGCTGCTATTGTAGGAGCTGAAGAAAAAATTGTTGTAAAATCAAACTCAGTTTTAGAATTAGACTTATCAACCCCTATTAAAGATTATGCTCCAAAAGAAGACAACCCTATTGCTGAAGCTCTAGAACTAACAGATGAAAAATTGGCTTTAAACAAAATTATCAACGCTATTGAAAATGCAAAAACTGATGATAAAATAAAAGGAATAAGTATTAAAACACCTTTTGTTAATGCTGGTATTGCCCAAACACAAGCCATACGAAACAAAATTGAAGAGTTTAAAGAAAGTGGTAAGTTTGTATATGCATATAATGACATTTATACTCAAAAAAATTACTACCTAAGCTCTGTTGCTGACAGTTTATTCTTAAACCCAGTTGGAGCTATTGACTTTAGAGGTTTATCTACCGAAATTTTATATTTCAAAGACTTTGAAGACAAATATGGTATTAAAATGGAGGTTATTCGTCACGGAAAATATAAAAGTGCAGTTGAACCTTTCTTGGAAAATGAAATGAGCGAAGCTAACCGCGAACAAACCTCTTCATTTTTAAAATCAATTTGGTCAGAAATCATAGATGATATTAGTAAGAGTAGAAACATTTCTATAAAAAAACTAAACCTTATTGCTGATAATTCTAATGGAAGAAATATTACTGTAGCAAAAGAAAATAATTTAATAGATGCTTCTATTTATGAAGATGAATACGAAAAGAAGTTAGCTATGGGTTCTGATAAGAAAGTAAATACTATTTCTATTGAAGACTACATAAACTCTGGAAAAGGAAGAATTTCTTCTACTGCTAAAAATAAAATCGCCGTGATTTATGCACAAGGTGATATTGTGTATGGAGAAGGAAGCGAAGACTATATCGGACAAGGAATTATAAACAAAGCTATCAGAAAAGCCCGAAAAGATGATAATGTAAAAGCTATCGTACTTCGCGTAAATTCACCTGGAGGTAGTGCTTTAGCCTCTGAATTAATTTGGCGTGAACTAGAATTAACAAAAAAAGAAAAACCTTTAGTAGTTTCTATGGGTAACTATGCAGCTTCTGGAGGTTACTATATTGCTTGTAATGCTAACAAAATTATTGCAGAACCTACTACAATTACAGGATCTATTGGAGTTTTTGGAGCCATTCCTAACTTTAGTCAGTTTACCGATAATATTGGTATCAATGCAGAACAAGTCTCTACTAACAACAGTGCTTCTTATAGTGTTTTTGAGCCAATGAACAAGAAATTCTACGATGTAACTAAAGAAGGTGTTGAACAAATCTACACTACTTTTGTTAACCGTGTTTCTGCAGGGCGTAACATGACTTTTGAGCAAGTAAACGAAATTGCACAAGGTAGAGTTTGGACTGGTAAAGAAGCTATTGAAAATGGCTTAGTAGATCAATTAGGAGGATTAAATGACGCCATTAAAGTTGCAGCTGAATTGGCAGAAGTTCAAAATTTTAGAGTTCGTAATTACCCTAATTATAAAACTGACTTAAAAGAGGCTCTAAAATTCTCTCCATTTATGAAAGCTTCAAAAGAAGAAATACTTAAAGAAACTTTAGGTGATGAAAATTACCAATTATACCATAATATTCACAAAATGAAAAACCTAAAAGGAATTCAAGCTAGAATACCCTTTGTATTTCAAGTGAAGTAAAAAAGAAAAGCCTCGACAATGTCGAGGCTTTTTTTATTATAATCTAGTTTATTCGTAACTATAAGTAGTATTTATAGCAATTGATTCTTCACCAGCAACAGCTACTCCTTTTCCTATTAAAGGGTACCCATCCGAATCATAAGTATAATCTACAGTTAAAGTACCTATAACGTTATCACCTCCGTCTTTATAGATAATCTTCGTTACGTTATTTAATGGTAATAATCTTCTAGCTTTAATTACTTCTGATGCTTGAGGACTTACACCAAAACTAACATCAACTCCATCTAAAATTTCAATAAGCCCAGCAGATTCTAAAGTAGAAAAATACATATTTGGCTTATTGTCATAAAATATTTCTGCTGTATAATTTTCAACAACATTCATTTCAGTTTCCCAATCATAAACCTCAACTTGAAATAAAACTTTACTAGGATTTTTGTTAGAATCATATTCTAATGCCATTCCTGTTTCATAAATATTATATGGTGATTGATACAACTCTTCTATTGAAAGGCTTTCTGAAAGATCGCTGTCTTCTGTCACCTTAATAGTACTCCCGTCATTGCTATAGTTTATTAAAGTAGCGTCTGTTCCATTTGTTCCAGAAACACTTACCAATTCTTTTTCAGCATTATACATAAACTGAGTAGTAATTGTTTCATTTTCTTGATTTGTCGCTGCAACAGTTTTTAATCTTTTCTTTTTAGCTTCTCCGTTAACTTCATCAAAATCGTCTGAAGCAGAGCTACTACATGAGGTTAATAATGCTACTCCTAATCCAATAGCAAAAACATACTTTAATTTTTTCATTTTTTGTGATTTTTAATGAACTCATTTTTATTGTTCAAGCAAAAACTAAGTATTTCCCCCTACATAAAATCTTTAAGACAATTAATAGAAATGAGTAAAAGAAGAGAACAGCAATTTTTAGCAATTTGAAAAATATAAAAAACAAGTTCGGTTTATATTGTTTTTAAATTTTATACAAAAATAGCTGTATAAAAAAATACCTGCAATAAAATTACAGGTATTTTTCACTATGTTTTTATTTCGTTTATTACAAACTGAAACTCTCTTTTACTTTAGACACATAATCTAATTTTTCCCAAGTAAACAATTCAACTTCCATTGTTTTACTTTCTCCATTAGGTTGTGTAAATGTTTTAGAAACTACTTCATTTTTTCTTCCCATATGCCCGTAAGCTGCTGTTTCACTATACATTGGATTACGTAACTTTAAACGATCTTCAATAGCGTGTGGACGCATGTCAAAAATTTCAGAAACTTTTTGAGCAATTTCTCCATCAGTTAAATCCACTCTTGAAGTTCCGTAAGTATCTACAAAAATACCCATCGGTTCTACTACTCCAATAGCATACGATACTTGTACTAAGACCTCATCAGCTACTCCAGCAGCTACTAAATTCTTAGCTATATGACGTGTTGCATACGCTGCAGAGCGATCTACTTTACTTGGATCTTTTCCAGAAAATGCTCCGCCACCATGTGCTCCTTTTCCTCCATAAGTATCAACAATAATCTTACGACCTGTTAACCCTGTATCTCCATGAGGTCCACCAATTACAAACTTTCCTGTTGGATTAATATGATATTTAATATCATCATTAAATAACGCTTGAATTTCTGGAGTTAATTGTACTTTTACTCTAGGAATTAAAATCTCAACAATATCTTTTCTAATTTTAGCTAACATTGTTTCATCATCAGCAAAATCATCATGTTGAGTAGAAACTACAATTGCCTCAATGCGTTGCGGTACGTTATCGTCAGAATACTCAATAGTTACCTGACTTTTAGCATCTGGACGTAAATAAGTAATTTCCTTATTCTCTCTACGGATTGCTGCTAATTCCTTTAAAATTATATGTGATAAATCTAACGCTAACGGCATATAATGCTCAGTTTCGTTTGTCGCATAACCAAACATCATTCCTTGATCACCTGCTCCTTGCTCTTCTTTTGAAGCTCTATCTACTCCACGGTTAATATCATCTGACTGTTCATGAATTGCTGATAACACTCCACAAGAATTACCGTCAAACATATACTCACCTTTGGTATATCCAATTTTATTAATTACCTCACGAGCAATTTTTTGAACATCTAAGTAAGTAGAAGACTTAACTTCTCCTGCTAATACTACTTGACCAGTTGTTACTAATGTTTCACATGCTACTTTTGAATTTGAATCAAAAGCTAAAAAATTATCTATTAGAGCATCAGATATTTGATCTGCTACTTTATCTGGATGTCCTTCAGAAACACTTTCTGAAGTAAAAAAATATGACATAAATACTTTTTTTTAAAATTTAACTAAAAGAAAAAACTTGGATTGCTGAGTCGCTAAAAGGAGTAGATATTACTGCTTTAGCATTTTTATTTTGAATCATTGTTCAATGAGGTTGCAATCAGTCAAATTTTTCCTCAAATATATTTGACAAAGTTATAGATTATTTTACATACACAAAAACAAACTTACACGTAAATAAATAGAAAGTATTGATATTATGATAATAAAAAGTAATTTTTGTAAAATTGTATTGGTAAAATATTTGTTTACATTTGTACGTAAATAAATAAGAAAATAACTTTAGATAAAACATAAATAAAATGGCATTAGAAATTACAGATGCTTCTTTCGAAGAAGTAGTATTAAAATCTGACAAACCAGTATTAGTAGATTTTTGGGCAGCTTGGTGTGGACCTTGTAGAATGGTATCTCCTATCGTTGATGAAATTAGTAATGAATACGATGGTAAGGCTGTAGTTGGAAAAGTAGATGTAGATGCAAACCAAGAATTTGCCGCTAAGTATGGTGTAAGAAACATACCAACTGTATTAATCTTCAAAAACGGAGAAGTTGTAGACAAACAAGTTGGTGCTGCTCCAAAAAAAGCATATACAGATAAAATTGATGCTGCTTTATAAGTAAAGATATTATTTGATATTATAAAAAAGGTTTGGCTATCGCCAAACCTTTTGTTATTTTCGGTAATCTATGATTGATTTAAACAGTACTGCTTCAAAAATTAACAACCTTGAGCTACTTGCTAAACAAGTGGTAGAAGGTTTTATTACAGGAATGCATAAAAGTCCATTTCACGGATTTTCAGTTGAATTTTCTGAACACAAACTCTACAACAAAGGAGAAAGTACTCGACATATAGATTGGAAGCTATTTGCCAAAACTGAAAAATTGTACACTAAAAAGTACGAAGAAGAAACGAATCTTAGGTGTCATATAATCATTGATAATTCTGCGTCGATGCATTATCCTCCAAGCAATAATGAATCAATAAATGATTTAAATAAGATTGGTTTCTCTGCAGTAGCAGCTGCCTCTTTAATGGATATCTTAAAGCGACAACGTGATGCTGTTGGTTTAAGTATTTACTCTGACACTTATGAATACTATGCTCCAGAAAAAGGTAGTGAACGTCATCGTAAAATGTTATTACATCAATTAGAGCATTTATTATCATCTAATTCTACTTCAAATACAAAAACCTATCAATACTTACATGAAATAGCAGAGAAGATTCATAGAAGGTCTTTAATTTTCTTATTTACCGATATGTTTCAAACTTCAAAGAATGAAGAAGAACTTTTTAATGCTTTAAGACATCTAAAATTTAATAAACATGAAGTAGTATTGTTTCATACATATGATAAAAAAACAGAATTTTTGTTTGATTTTGATAACTCACCAAAAAAATTTGTGGATGTTGAAACTGGAGAAGAAATAAATTTATACGCAGAAAATGTACAGCAAAAATATCAAGAATTGAGCTCCTTTTTTTTCAAAAACCTAAAAAACAAATGCTTACAATATAAAATAGATTACATTCCTGTAGATATTAGTGAAGGTTATGATAAAGTGCTTATAGCTTATCTTATCACTAGACAGAATTTTTTATAAATAACTCTTTTTTATTTAAAAAAAGGTTATATATTTGCATCCGCTTAGAGCAACGGTCTGGTAGTTCAGCTGGTTAGAATACATGCCTGTCACGCATGGGGTCGCGGGTTCGAGTCCCGTCCAGACCGCTAAAGTTTCTCTAAAAACATATAACATATTGCTTAAAGCAACGGTCTGGTAGTTCAGCTGGTTAGAATACATGCCTGTCACGCATGGGGTCGCGGGTTCGAGTCCCGTCCAGACCGCAAAAAGCTTCTCAAAATGAGAAGCTTTTTTATTTTTTACACTTTTTTTTAAAAAAATTTGGTTTAGTTAAATTTATTTCTAAGATTTGTTCCGTACAAAAAACACAAATACAATGATGTTACAAAACGTATGGCAAGGTTTCTATTTTTACTTTTACTTTTTTAGTAAGAGACGAGACTTTGTATCATATTGTTAACCTAACAAAAAATATATACCCAATCAAAGTCTCGAATTTATCGAGGCTTTTTTTTTGATGTAAAATGAAAAAAATAGCCATTCAAGGAATACAAGGAAGCAACCACCATATTGTTGCAAACAACTACTACGGAGAAAACATCGACTTACACGAGTGCTTATCTTTTGACGTATTGGTTGATAGCCTTATTAATTCAAGAAGTGAGCAAGCAATTATGGCTTTAGAAAACACCATAGCAGGCTCAATCATACCCAACTATGCCCTAATTGACAAGTACAATTTGCATATTTCTGGTGAGTATTACTTGTCTATACATCATCATTTAATGGCGTTACCTGACCAACGAATTGAAGACATTACTGAGGTTTGTTCACATCCGATGGCATTACTACAATGTAAAGAATTTTTCAAACAACATAAGCACATCAAGTTAGTTGAAGATGTTGACACTTCCGCTGTTGCAAAAAGAATCGCGGATCAACAATTAAAAGGAGTTGCAGCAATTGCACCAAAAATGGCTGCTGATATTTTTAATTTATCAGTTATTGAAGATGAAATTCAAACGATTAAAAATAACGCAACTCGATTTGTATTTCTTCAAACAAGTCTCCCAAAAAATGGTAAAAGTGAAATCAATAAAGCTTCATTAAAATTTGAACTAGATCACAAAAGAGGAAGTTTAGCTACAGTACTAAATGTAATGAGCGACTGTAAATTAAACCTTACTAAAATACAATCGCTACCCAAAATCGAGACACCTTGGAAGTACTCTTTTTTCGTAGATGTAACTTTTGAAAAATATAAAGATTACGAAAAAGCAAAAGCCATCATACAAATTATGGCAGAAGAATTTAAAATATTAGGCGAATACAAAAACGGAAGATTATGATACAGTTTGCTAACAGACTACAAACCGTACAGGAATACTACTTCTCTAAAAAATTACAAGAAGTACGTCAATTAATTTCAGAAGGTAAACCAATCATAAATATTGGAATTGGGAGCCCTGATTTACAACCTCCAACATCAGTATTGAAAGCTATTCAAGATAGTTTACAAGATACTGGAGCACATAGTTATCAGAGTTATCAAGGCTTACCTGAATTTAGACAAGCTGTTTCAAGTTTTTATCATAAAAACTATCAAGTTAGTATTAATCCTGCTAACGAAGTACTTCCTTTAATGGGAAGTAAAGAGGGAATTATGCATATTTCATTGGCTTTTTTAAACGAAGGGGATCAGGTATTAATTACTAATCCAGGATACCCGACCTATAGTTCTGTGACCAATTTATTAGGAGGAGAACCTATTTTTTACGAGTTAGAAGAAGCAACTAACTGGCAACCTAACTTTGAAGCTTTGGAAAAACTCGATACTTCAAAAATAAAGTTGATGTGGGTAAATTATCCACACATGCCAACAGGTGCTGATGCTACCAAAGAAACTTTTCAAAAGTTGATTGACTTTGGAAAAAAACATAACATAGTTATTGTAAATGACAATCCGTATAGCTTTATATTGAATGAACACCCTCAAAGTATTTTACAAATTGAAGGCGCAAAAGATGTTGCTTTAGAATTAAACTCAGTGAGTAAGTCTTTTAACATGGCTGGATGGCGTGTTGGAATGTTATTAGGTAAACCTGAATTTTTAACTGAAATTTTAAAAGTAAAAACTCAAATGGATTCAGGTATGTTTTATGGAATTCAGAAAGGAGCCACTAAAGCATTAGAGTTAGACAAAGATTGGTTTACTCAGCTAAACAACACCTATAAAAAAAGGCAAAAACTAGTATTTGAGTTAGCAGAAAAATTAGGATGTACCTACGATAAAAACGTGTCTGGAATGTTTGTTTGGTGCAAACTTCCTGATGGAAAAACATCTGAAGAAATGATTGATGATTTACTATATAATAAACACATCTTCGCTGCTCCAGGAACCATTTTTGGTAATCAAGGAGAAGGCTATATTCGTTTCTCATTATGCGTTCCAGAAGAAAAAATTAACGAAGCAATCAACAGAATATAATGAACGTATTTATCATAGGACTAGGATTAATCGGCGGAAGTTTTGCCTTAGATATTCAGCTAAGATTTAAAAATGCTACTATCTACGGAATAGATTCCAACGAAGAGCATGGAGACCTTGCTTTAGAGAAAAGGATTATCCATCAAAAAGCAACTTTTTCAGAGTTAAAAAATGCAGATATAGTCATTATTGCTATTCCTGTTGATGTTTCACGAGAGGTTATTTTGAAAACATTGGATAATATCTCTGATACCTGTTTGGTTTTCGATGTAGGTTCGACTAAAGAACTAATTTGTGATGCTGTTAAAAACCATCCGAAAAGAAGAAATTTTTTAGCAGCACACCCCATTGCAGGAACCGAGTTTTCAGGACCCAATGCTGCATTGACAAACTTATTTAGAAATAAAACTAATATTATTTGTGAAGTAGAAAAAACAGCATTCAAATTACAGGAAAAAGCATTAGACATATTCTCAAAATTAGGGATGCGTATTCGATACATGGATCCAAAGTCACACGATAAGCATATAGCCTATGTATCACATTTATCACATATCAGCTCTTTCATGTTAGGTAAAACAGTCATTGAAAAAGAGAAAAACGAGCGTGATATTTTTGATATGGCTGGTAGTGGGTTTGCTTCTACTGTACGTTTAGCAAAAAGCTCACCAGCAATGTGGACACCTATTTTTGAGCAAAATAAAGAAAATGTTATTGAGTCTCTGAATGAATATATTCATAACTTACAACAATTCAAAACTTTATTAGAAAACAACGATTTTCCAGAAATCTATATAGAAATGGAAAACACCAATCATATAAAACAAATATTAAATGGAATTTTAGAGGGAATACCTCAACAATAAGAATATCAAAAATGGAGAATACAAAAGAGTTAAAAAAATGGTTAGATGCTTTCGGGTTAGGGCATCCACTAGTAATTGCAGGACCTTGTAGCGCCGAAACAGAAGAACAAGTACTACAAATTGCACACGAATTAAAAGATACAGATGCTACTGTTTTAAGAGCTGGAATTTGGAAACCTCGTACAAGACCAGGTAATTTTGAAGGTGTGGGGGCTTTAGGGCTAAAATGGTTACAAAAAGCAAAGCAAGAAACAGGAATGTTAATTGCTACTGAAGTAGCCAACAAAGATCACGTAAAACTTGCAATTGAGCACGACGTAGACATCTTATGGATTGGTGCTCGCACTACCGTAAGTCCTTTTATTGTTCAAGAAATAGCAGATGCTTTAGAGGGTACAGATAAAATTGTTTTAGTAAAAAACCCTGTAAACCCCGATTTACCATTGTGGTTAGGTGCCATAGAACGCTTGTACGCTAAAAATATTAAAAAACTAGGGGTTATCCATAGAGGTTTCTCTACTTACGAAAAAACAAGATACCGTAACAATCCTGAATGGCAAATTCCTATTGAATTACAAAACCGTTTCCCTGATTTACCACTGATTTGTGATCCGTCACACATCGCTGGTCGTCGTGATATTATTTTCGATGTTTGTCAAACTGCATTAGACTTAAATTTTGATGGTTTAATGGTTGAAACTCATTACGATCCAGATAATGCATGGAGCGATGCAGCTCAGCAAATTACTCCTAAATCATTAATTCAAATGATGATTGATTTAAAAGTTAGAAAAGCCACAGATACAGAAACTGAGTACAGAAATGCTTTAAATACGCTACGTACTCAAATTGACGTAGTAGATCATCAACTCATTGAAATGTTAGGAAAGCGTATGAAAATAGCAGACTCTATTGGTCAGTTAAAAAAAGAGAAAAACGTCGCTATTTTACAAACTAAACGGTGGAATGAGATACTAGGCAAAATGATTTTAGAAGGTGATGAACGTGGTTTAAGTGAAGAGTTTGTACTTAAAATGTTCAAAGCAATACATCAAGAAAGTATCAATCATCAAGAGAAAATAATTAATAAATAAAAAAAGCGCCAAATGGCGCTTTTTTTATTTCTTTAATCTTTTAAAGATATATCTTGTTATAAATAATCCATTTTTATCTCCTTTACCTCCATAACTTTCTACTCCTGTATTAACAAAAGCTAAGTCCCATCCTTCTTCTGTCATAGTGTTAATTTTCGAAGAAATAACAGCATCATTAGCTACAATGTTTTGGAACCTTATTCCTCCTAAGTTAAAGAAGTTTAATAATTTTGTTTCTTCAAAATTTTTAACTCTAATTTCTGAACGATCAGATTTGTTTCTTTTATCTTTTTCTTTATCATCAGATCTTGTTGAGGTGAAATCTTTAAAATCTCTACTTTCATTAGAAGATAATAACCTTGACCTCCCCATTCCATTTGGAACCGTTGACTCAACACTTGTAATCACTTTGTACTCATAAGACTGAGCTACAACCGAAAACGATGATACAGCAAAAGCAATTGCTAATAATAATTTTTTCATAATGTTTTTAAAATTTAAGCAACGAATATATTATATTTTTATGAATAATCCGCATCTTTGTTTTATGATAGGAACGGTTTATAAATCTACAGGAAGTTGGTATTGGGTAAAATCTGAAGGCGAGCTATATAAGTGTCGCATTAAAGGAAAGTTTCGTATCAAAGGAATTAAAAGTACCAATCCCATCTCTGTAGGTGATATTGTTGATTTTTCGTTAGAAACTAAAAATGATGAAGAAACAGGATTGATTACTAATATTCACGAACGAGAAAACTATATCGTTCGCAAGTCTGTTAATCTTTCAAAACAAACTCATGTTATTGCTTCTAATATTGATCAGGTGTTTTTATTGATTACTATTGACAACCCTCCTACATTTACGACTTTCATTGATCGCTTTTTAGTTACTTCCGAAGCCTATTCAATTAAAACTATATTAGTTTTCAATAAAATTGATTCTTACGAAATTGAGCAGCGTGCCGAAATTTTGTATTTAAAAGATATTTATGAAGCCATCGGTTACGAATGCATTGAAGTTTCCGCGACTAAAAACATCAATATTGATAAAATAAAAGAGATGATGACAGACAAAGTAAGTATGTTTGCAGGTCATTCAGGAGTTGGAAAAACAACCTTAGTTAACGCTATTGAACCATCTTTAGACTTAAAAACGAAAGAAATTTCTGAACAACACAAACAAGGACAACACACTACTACATTTGCCGAAATGTTTGATTTAAGTTTTAATGCTCGTATTATTGACACTCCCGGAATTAAAGGTTTTGGTGTAGTTGATATGGACAAAGATGAATTAGGCGATTATTTTCCTGAGTTTTTTGCTTTAAAACAAAACTGCAAATTCAACAATTGCATTCATATTAACGAACCACAGTGCGCAGTTAAAGAAGCCTTAGAAAATGAAGAAATAGCTTGGTCTCGTTATAAAAGTTATCTACAAATTTTAGAAGGCGAAGAAGAACACTACAGAACCGACATTTGGGAGTAATATAATTTTTTAGTCTAATCTCCACTAAGGTTCAAAACATTCAAATATTTAAAAATTCAACAATTTATATAAAATGAAAATTGTCATTCAACGTGTTTCAAAAGCTAGCGTTACTATTGAAGGTGAAAGAGTAGCTAAAATACAACAGGGGCTTTTAATTTTACTTGGAATTGTTACTGAAGATACACCTGATGATATTAAATGGCTCTCAAACAAAATAACAAACCTTCGTGTTTTTAATGACGAAGAAGGTGTTATGAATAAATCGATTAAAGATATAAATGGAGATGCTATTATAGTAAGTCAATTTACTTTACACGCTTCTACCAAAAAAGGAAATCGTCCTAGTTATATTAAAGCTGCCAAACCTGATGTTGCTATTCCTTTATATGAAAAGTTTGTTCAACAAATTGAGGTTGATTTAGGTAAAAAAGTACAAACAGGTCAATTTGGTGCGGATATGAAGGTAGAGTTGCTAAACGATGGACCTGTAACTATCACTATTGATTCCAAAGATAAAAAATAATTTCCATGGGAATTATTTTTAATTATATTTGTATCTGATTAAGTATCATTATTAAAAACACAAAAATGAAAAAAACAATTTTAGCTATTGCATTTGTTGCAATTGGAGCTGTTTCTTGTAAAACAGATAAAAACAAGGCTACTGTTAGTGACGAAATTAAAGAAGTTGCAAAAACAGAGAATGTTATTAATACTTATAAGGCTAACATCGCTGAATCTGCTGTTGCTTGGAAAGGTAGCAAACCTACTGGTTCTCATAATGGTGTCGTAAGTTTAAGTAAAGGAACGTTAGAAATCGAAAACGGAAACGTAAAATCTGGTGAGTTCATTATTGACATGACTACTATTTCTTGTGAAGATTTAAAAGCTGGAGACGGTAAAGAAGATTTAGAGGGACACTTAAAAAATGCTGATTTCTTTGATGTTGAAAAATTCCCTACTGCTAAATTTCAAGTAGCTAGCTCTGAAGTAAAAGGTGGAAAAGTACACGTTACAGGGAACTTAACTCTTAAAGACGTTACTAAAAGTATTACTATACCTGCTACTATTACAGAAGCTGATGATATGGTAACTTTTAAAAGTGATACTTTTAGTATTGATAGAACTGACTTTGGTGTTACTTACAAGTCTAAAAAAATTGACGCTGCTTTAAAAGACAAATTCATCAATGATTTAATGGAAATTTCTTTTGAAATCAAAGCTAAAAAATAATTTTTAGTTCTAAAGCATAAAAAAAGGTTGACAATTGTCAACCTTTTTTTATGCTTTTATAAGCTCTTCCACTTCAAACAGTTCTTTAAAATGTTTTATAATTTTCTCTTTTACCTCTTCTTCCGAGACCTTTCTACCTAATTCAACTTCCATTGAAGTAACAGCTTTTCCACGTATTCCACAAGGAATAATATTATCAAAATAGCCTAAGTTAGCATTCACATTTAAAGCAAAACCGTGCATAGTTACCCATCTACTGGCTCTAATTCCCATGGCACAAATTTTTCTAGCAAACGGCGTACCTACTCCAAGCCATACACCTGTTTCTCCTTCACTTCTTTCTCCTTCCAACCCATACTCTGCTATTGTTAAAATGATTGACTCCTCCAACAAACGTAAATATTTATGGATGTCTGTAAAAAAATTTTCTAAATCTAAAATTGGATAACCAACAATTTGTCCTGGTCCATGATAAGTTATATCCCCTCCTCTATTAATCTTATAAAAAGTTGCTTCTTTCTCTTTTAATTTTTCTTCATTCAACAAAAGATTTTTTATATCTCCTGATTTTCCTAAGGTGTACACATGCGGGTGTTCTACAAACAAAAAGTAATTAGGAGTTTCTATTTCACTATCTCCATTTCTTCTTTCTCTTTTTAATGAGACTATTTCATCTAAAAGGTTCGTTTGATAATCCCATGTTTCCTTGTAATCTTTTCTTCCTAGATCACTAATTCTTATTTTTTTATTCATAAATTGTGGCGCTAAACTACCCTACAAAGGTAGGGAAATTTAGAGTTTTACTGTTATAAACTAAACGTATATCAATAACAAAAATCATGTTTAAAAAAAGTACCCTTCCTTTTTTATTTGCTTTCTATTTATCAATAGCTAGCTTGTTTTCACAACAACTATGGACAAGGAGTCATAAAGACGCCATTACTCAACAAAAGAAAGAAATTTTTAATACAAATAACACTTTACCTAAAGAATACATTTTAATGAGTTTAAACTTAGAAGGCTTTAAAAATACATTGCCTAGCTCATTATCTAAAAATACACCTAATTCAAAAATTATCCAGCTTCCTAATGCTAACGGACAACTAGAAAGATTTTCTATAAAAGAAACTTCTTATTTAGCTCCTTCCCTAGCTGAAAAATACCCTATGATTAAATCTTTTTCAGCTCAAGGAATTGACAATCCTTCTTCTTCGGCTAAGATAAGTATTGGAAAAGATGGAGTTCACGTAATTATTTCTTCAGCAAATGAAGGTACTTCCTACATAAATCCATACACCAAAGACTATAAAGAATATATTGTTTATAAGAAAAGTAGTCTACCTCCAAGCAAAGATGAATTTTCGTGTAAGGTAGAAGACACTGTACAAAAAAATAACATATCACCACATCAACGAAGAAATGCTGATGATGGCAATTTAAGAACCTATAGAATGGCCATTGCTTGTACAGGTGAATATGCTCAATTTCACATAAACAACCAAAGGGTACCATCTACAGCTAGTGATGCAGAAAAAAAAGCAGCTGTACTATCTGCTATGAATACTACAATTACTCGTGTTAATGAGGTTTATGAAAGAGATTTAGCAGTAAGAATGGTTATCGTGGACAATAATGATGCTTTAATCTTTTTAGATGCTGATACAGATGGCTTAACAAATGATAGTGCCAGAACCTTGATTGATGAAAGTCAAGAAAAATGTGATGAAATTATTGGTGATGCTAATTATGATATTGGACATACGTTTAGTACTGGAGCAGGAGGACTAGCTCAGCTAAACTCTGTTTGTGCTACAAACTATAAGGCTCAAGGAGTTACAGGAAGAAGCCGACCTATAGGAGATACTTACGATATAGATTATGTTGCTCATGAAATTGGACACCAATTCGGAGCTACTCATACATTTAATAATTCATGTGAGGGGAATAGAAGCTCTAGTACTGCTGTTGAACCAGGTAGTGGTTCAACAATTATGGGATATGCTGGTATTTGCGGTCCAAATGTACAAAATGTAAGTGATGACTATTTTCATGCGGTTAGCATTGCTCAAATGTGGAATCATATTCAAGGTTCAGGGAATTGTGCCAGCACTTCAAACACAGGTAATACTGCTCCTACAGCTAATGCGGGAAATAATGTTAGTATTCCTAAATCGACACCATTTGTTTTAAAAGGAACCGCTACAGATGTTGATGGAACAGAATCTTTATCTTATACTTGGGAACAAATTGATAATGAAGTAGCAACCATGTCTCCATTATCTACAAATACAGGAGGTCCTATGTTCAGATCATTACTTCCTTCTTCATCAGCTGATAGATACATACCTGCACTATCTACCGTATTAAGTGGTAACAATTCTACTGAATGGGAAGTTTTACCTTCTGTGGCAAGAGAATTAGATTTCGCCTTTACAGTTAGAGATAATCATATAGGAGGAGGTAGCTCAGCTAGAGATGATATAAAAATAACTGTTACAAACGCTGAAGCTTTTACTGTAACATCTCCTAATTCTGCGGTATCTTGGGGAGTTGGTTCAACCCAAACCATTATATGGAATAAAGGAACTACAGACCAATCACCTATTAACTGTGCTAATGTAAACATAAAACTTTCAACAGATGGAGGCCTTACTTACCCTATCACTCTAAAAAACAATACACCAAATGACGGTTCAGAAGATATTATTATACCTGATACCCCTACTACAAATGCACGAATATTAGTAGAAGCTTCAGATAATATTTTTTATAACATAAACAATAGCAATTTAACCATTTTCCCTACAGCTCCAACGTATTCAATAGCTAATAATACAGGAGATTTATCTGTATGTAATATAGCTACAAATGAGCTTGTTTTTGATTTTGACTACAATGCTTTATACGGATTTAATGAAACAGTAAATTTGTCTTACTCAGGAGCTCCTGCTAACTCTACTGTTACGTTAAGTAATTCTTCAATAAGTAGTAGCGGTAAGTTTACCTTAACCGTAACTAACCTTACAAATATTTCAAAAGGAGATTATACAATTACTGTTACAGCTACGTCAGGTTCAATAACTAAATCTGTTGATATACTTTTAAACGTAAATGACAATCTTTGTAATTCTTCTGGAAATATTGCATCGCAATTAAGCATTACGAATGTTACCTTTAATAGTATTAACAATAACTCTACTAAAACAACTGGTTATTCTAACTTCACCAGTCAAAACACTGAGGTAGTTAGAGGTAACAACTATAATTTAACAACTACTATTAATACAGCTGGAAATGATAATGTAAAAACATTTGCTTGGATTGACTGGAACCAAAATTGTGTTTTTGATACTAATGAAACTTACGACTTAACCTCTACTAGCGCTATTTTAATCACGGTTCCTGAAGGCATCCCAACAGGAGAAACTATTATGAGAGTTTCTACAAGGTCAGACGCTGACCCAAATTCTTGTAACTTGGGCTTTAATGGTGAAGTTGAAGATTATACTATTACAGTTTTAGAACCTACTTTTTCTATTTCTAATAGTACAGGAGATCTATCTGTATGTAAACAAGCTACAAATGAAGTAACCTTTGATTTGGATTATACAGCTTTGTATGGGTTTAATGAAACTGTTAATCTTTCTTATTCAGGAGCACCAACTAATTCTACTATAACATTAACCCCTACTAGTATGAGTGCTAGTGGAAAATTTACCTTAACAATAAGTAATTTAACCGCCAAAGAAGTAGATACAGGAGATTACACAATTACTGTTACTGCAGCATCAGGTTCAATGGCTAAATCAGTAAATATCCTTTTAAACGTAAACAACAGCCTTTGTAATTCTTCAGGTAACACTGAGTCTCAATTAAGTATTACTAATGTTACTTTTAATGGTATCAACAATAATTCTGATAAAACAAATGGGTATTCAGATTTTAAATCAGTAACAACCCAAGTAGTTAGAGGAGAAACTTATGATTTAACAACCACTATCAATACAGCAGGAAACAGTAATACAAACACATTTGCTTGGATAGACTGGAACCAAAACTGTGCATTTGATGCTAATGAAACTTATGACTTAACTTCTAATACTCTTTCTATTATCGTTCCTGAAGATGCTTTATTAGATTCTACAACTATGAGAATTTCTACAAAAGTAAATAGTAATCCTAATTCTTGTGGATTAAATTTTAATGGTGAGGTAGAAGACTATACTATTACCGTTGAAGAAAGCTTTGCTACAGACAATACGTTGTTTAATGATTTAAAAATAGGCCCAACACCCACGCTATTAAATAAAAAGCTAACAATAAACTTCAAGGTAAAAGATAAAAAATCAACAATTATTAGACTTTTTGATTTTAGGGGAAGATTACTTGAAACACAAAAATTTTCAACTATTTCTAGTCAGTTTAATGAAGAAATACAATTAACCAAAGCTGCAAGCGGACTTTATTTATTACAAGTTGAAAATGCGGGTAAACAAGTGACAAGAAAAATAGTTGTTAAGTAGGTTATAAACTATGTCAGAAAAGTAAAAAGCAAGCTAATTGGCTTGCTTTTTATTTTTATCTAATATTCATTTATTAAACTTGTTTCTTAATTCCTTTTTTTATGTAATTTTACCACCCCCTAATCTGGCTGTGCCAGCAATATTAAAAACATTTTTACACAAACAATTATGCACGTAGCAATTGCCGGAAACATAGGCGCGGGAAAAACCACTTTAACTAAATTATTAGCAAAACACTACGATTGGGAAGCTCATTTTGAATCGGTTGATGAAAATCCATACTTAGATGATTTTTATGGAGAAATGGAGCGTTGGTCTTTTAATTTGCAAGTATACTTTTTAAATAGCCGTTTTCGTCAAGTTTTAGAACTTCGTAAATCTGGTAAAAAAATAATTCAAGATAGAACTATTTATGAAGATGCTCATATTTTTGCTCCAAACCTACATGCAATGGGCTTAATGACAAATAGAGATTATAGCAACTATTCTTCTCTATTTGAATTAATGGAAAACTTGGTAACTCCACCTGATTTATTAATTTATTTACGTGCAGATATTTCTACACTCGTAGGTCAAATTCATAAGCGTGGTAGAGAATATGAAAACTCTATCAGTATCGATTATTTAAGTAGGTTAAATGAACGCTATGAAGCTTGGATTAGTCAATACAATAAAGGTAAATTATTAATTATAGATGTTGATAATTTAGATTTTGTTGATAACCAAGAAGACTTAGGTTTTATTATCGATAGAATAGATGCTCAAATAAATGGATTATTTTAAGTTTTAAAGAATTTAAGCCTACAATAACAACCTCTTTGTTTTTTAGTAAAAACAAAGAGGTTTTCTTTTATCAATCTATATCTTTATAGCGTATTCGCTATCCTAAAAATAAAATCTACCTTCAAACAGAAATCTTACTCTCAAATCTCTTCTCTTCAAAAACAAGTTAATTACCCCTCTAAAAGGGTGTTATAATTTTTAAATTATGCATCCATTTTTTATAAATAGTCACCTAGTCACCTTACTTTTTCATCTCAAATCATTAATATTTGCTGCAATTCATTTAAGAAACTTGTTTAAAAACAAGCCTATTAACTTCTATTAGTTTAATGATTTACAGGTAGCTGAAAATGTAATCTTTTAAACTTAAAAAGAAATAGAGTAAGCAATTAACTTAAAATTAATAATTATGAAGAAAACATTTTTTTTACCAAAGGGATTAGAAAAGTTCACAAACTTACAAGCTGACAATCTAGATCTTGTTAAAGGAGGAGCTATTTATGTGGAAGAAGAAATTTATTACCCTACTAGTGGAGGAGGAAGAGTATGTCCTGACGGATTAGTTTGGAGTAACAAGC
Organism: Tenacibaculum sp. Mcav3-52; assembly: GCF_022347665.1. Taxonomy (NCBI): domain Bacteria; kingdom Pseudomonadati; phylum Bacteroidota; class Flavobacteriia; order Flavobacteriales; family Flavobacteriaceae; genus Tenacibaculum; species Tenacibaculum sp. Mcav3-52. The sequence goes on from NZ_JAKRGE010000002.1 coordinate 625,998, forward strand.
TACAAAAATGTGTGAAATTAATAGAAGTTGAAGCTGAAAAAGAGCACTTCAGATTATAACACAGAATTTTAAAATCTTCTCAAGGAAATTATACACTGTATAGTTTCCTTGTTTTAACCAACACCTTTTCTAATTATGAATTTTAATTCTTTAGCTATAAAAATTGCTAGTAGATGTAATCTTAATTGTTCATACTGTTTTATGTATAATCTTGGAGACACTACCTATAAAAACCAACCTAAATTCATGTCTTCAGAAGTTGTTGATAATATTATTGAAAAGACTAAAAATTATATAAAAAAGTATAATAAAAAAGATTTTTCCTTTATTTTCCATGGAGGCGAACCTCTACTCGCTTCTAAAGATTTTTATATTAATTTTATAAATAAAGTGCACAAAATACAACAAGAATTAACCGATGTATCTTTTTCTTTTGACTTGCAAACAAACGGTGTTCTTTTAGATAAAAGTTGGATACAGCTATTCAAAAGCTTGAACATTTGCCCTAGTGTAAGCGTTGACGGAACTAAAAAGGCACACGATATGTATAGAGTAGACCATAAAGGAAATGGCAGCTACGACACAGTTTTTGAAAGTGTCAAGTTATTAAAAAATGAAATGAATTTTGCTGACATAGCTTGTGTTATTAATATTGAAGAAAGCCCAAAAGAAATTTACGATAGTTTTAAAAAAATGAATGTTAGTTATGTAAACTTTTTAATTCCTGATTACACACATGACAATTTTCCCTTCGATAAAGACAAAACCTTAATGGCCGATTGGTTAATTAATTTATTTGACATTTGGATTAAAGATACGAAGCGATTTAAAATCCCATTATTTTTAGGCTTGTTAAACTCTCTAATGAGAGTTAACGAAAAAGCAAAAAATGAATCAACCGTTTTAGTTATCGAAACGAATGGAGAAATCGAGGCTATTGATTCTCTTAAAGCTTGTGGTCACGGTTTTACTAAAACAGGTCTTAATATTAAAAAGAACAATTTTCAAGACATACAACACACCTCTTTAGGTAAATTATATTTTAATGATTTTAACACAAAGCTTTGTACACAATGCTTAGAATGCCCATTAAATGAAATTTGTAAAGGTGGCAGATTGGTTCATCGTTATAGCAAAAAAAATGGTTTCAATAATCCTTCTGTTTACTGTAATGATTTAATTAAGCTTATTGCTCACATACAAAAGTTCTTCATATCATGTTATCCAGAGCTACATAAAAAAGAGAATATTGAACCAATAAAACCTATTGAAATTACAAATTACCTTTCAACTTTTGCTCAAAGTACTTATACTCCTTACAAAGAAGAATTGGAAGCTTTCTCTAAGAAAAATAAAGCATTAGCTATCCAATCGTATTAAATCAAATTTCTTTTAAACTCACTTAATAATATAGCTGTAGCAGTAGCAACATTTAAACTCTCAGTTTTTTGTAAATCGCCAAACCTTGGAATGGTTACAGTATTTTTTACAATATCAGCAACTTCAGGAGAAATTCCATTTGCCTCATTTCCCATTACTAAAACTGCTTTTTGAGGTAATGGAGTAGTATAAACATTATCACCATACATATCTGCTGTATAAACAGGCAATGGAGTACTCTTTAAAAACTTAGGCAAATCAACATATGAAACCTGAACTCTAGTTAACGATCCCATGGTAGACTGTACCACTTTTTGATTATAACAATCAACCGTATTTTTAGAACATACCAACTCAGAAATCCCAAACCAATCACACAAACGAATAATTGTTCCTAGATTTCCTGGGTCATTAATACCATCTAAAGCAACTATAAAATTGCCCTTATTAACTTCTTTTTTGTTTGGAATTTTAAAAATTCCTAAAACTTTGTTTGGTGTTTTTAAAGTACTAATCTTTTTTAACTCGTTTTCAGAAATCAAAATAACCTCTACATTTTTTGAAGAAATAAATGACTCTTCTGTAGTATATAATTGTTCTACTACCAAAGAAGACGCTAGTAATTCATTAACCACCTTTACACCTTCTCCTACAAATAATTGATGCTTTTGTCTATACTTTTTTTGCTGTAAACTAGTTATTAACTTTATGTTGTTTTTAGATAAATTCATTAAATTATTTTTAACACTCTAAAACCACTAAAAAATAGTATTTTTGATTCTTAATACGAGGCGTAAAGTTAATGAAAAAACTTTCTTTCTTCTTTTTATTAGTAGGCTTATTCAGCTCATGTAGCACAATTAAATATGTTAAAAAAAATGAGTTATTACTAGCTAAAAACACAGTATATATTGATAGTGTGAAAAACTCTAGTGATAATATTGCTGAATTATTATTACAACGCCCTAACGCTAAGGCTTTGGGTATACCATTATCATTACATTTTTATAATTTAGGAAATCCCGAAGCTCCAAAAACACCTAGTGAATGGGCTAAAAAAAATCCAAAAACCTATAATTTTTACAAAGATGTATTTTCAGAAAAGCAAAGTATAGCTGTAGCTAAAACACTTATTGGTTTTAATAATTGGTTTTTAACTAGTGGGGAACCCCCAATTATTATTGACGATAAAAAAACAGATAAAACTGTAGATAACTTAAAAGCTTACTTTCAAACTGAAGGATATTTTAGAGCTAAAGTTTTCTCTAAAAAAGATACTATTGGTAAGAAAAAAGGAGAAATTAGCTACCATATTACCAAAGGGAATCCTTCTTATTTAGATAGTATTAAAACTTTTATTACATCTCCAGTTCTTGATTCTTTATATCAACTTACAAAAAAGAAAAGCTACCTAAAACCTGGAGATCATTATAAGAATGACAACTTTATAAAGGAAGCGAATCGACTTGTAAAACTTTTTAGGAATAAAGGAATATATCAATTTAATGAAAATTATATCTCCTTTGAAAATGACACTTTAAAAAATTATGAAAAAACCGATGTAGATATCAATATTTCTGATAAAACTATTCCTTTTCAAATTCAGAAATTAAGAAAAGTAAACGTTTATACCGACTATAATTATAGCACTAGAAACTCTAAGCATAAAGACAGTGTAAGTTATAATGGAATTAATTTTTACGCACTTCGAAAACTAAAATACAATCCTAAGTACTTATCTCAATCTTTATTCATAAAACCAAATACCGTTTATAGTGACTCACTAAGAAATTTAACACGCACACATTTAAGAGGATTAAAAAACTTCAAAGCAACCTCTATTCGATATAATGAATTAAGCGAAAACGAACTGGAAGCCAATGTATATTTAACCCCTATAGAAAAATACACTTTAGGTTTTGAAACAGAATTATCACGTTCCAACATTCGTAACTTTGATGTTTCTTTAAAGTTTTCATTAACTAATAGAAATACATTTAAAGGTGCTGAGCTTTTTAAACTCTCTACTTTTGGTTCTTATTTTAACTCCAATAATGGACCCGGTTGGGAAATTGGTTCGGATATTTCACTAGAAGTTCCTCGATTTATGGCTCCTTTCGGATTGCATAAATTGGTTCCAAAAAGAATGTTTCCTAGAACTAAGTTTTACTCAGGAATAGGAATTCAAAAAAACATAGGATTGGATAAACAAAATATATCTATTGGTATAGATTACAAATGGGACTATAACAAAAGAAAATCCATTCAATTAGAACTATTAAACACTCAATATATTAGAAATCTAAATGTTGATAATTATTTTTCTATATATAATTCTGAATATCGAAAATTATCTGAAGTCGCTGAAATTTATGATCCTTCATATACGTTTCCAGACAATACCCCTAGTAACTCAGGTGAAATAATTAATTTCATTTCAGGCGTTCTTACCGATGCTAATTTTGCAGCATCAAACCCAATTGAGTTTCAAAACGTCTTAAACCTTGCTAACAGATATAATATTGTAACATCCGACTTTTTAATTCCAGAAATTGCCTATAGTTATACCTATAATAATCAAGAAAGTATTAAAGATGCTAGCTTTTCTTTTTTTAAGTTTAGAGTTGCTAACTCAGGAAATATTATGGGACTTTTATCAAATAAGACCAATAGTTCTGGACAAAAAACTGTTTTTAAAATTCCTATTGCTCAATATTTTAAAACAGATATTGAGTATAAAAAATATTGGGATTTAGGTGATAACAATGTTTTAGCGCACAGAACTTTTCTTGGAGCTATTTTTACTTATGATAATTCTGGCGTTCCTTTTTCTCGTAGTTATTTTGCAGGAGGTTCTAACGACATACGTGCATGGAGAACCTACGATTTGGGTCCTGGTACTAGAGCACCTCTTCTTGAATACAACATTGGTAGCTTAAAATTTTTAACTAGCTTTGAATACCGTTTTAACGTTTTTGGTTCTTTAAAGTCTGCTTTATTTATTGATGCAGGAAACATTTGGGATATAACCAACACAGAATTTGTTGATGATCCAGCTAAATTTAATGGTTTTAAATCGTTAAAAGATATGGCTGTTGGTGCTGGTTTCGGGCTTCGTTACGACTTTAAATTTTTAATTGCAAGATTGGATTTAGGATTCAAAGCACATGAACCATATTTAACTAATAATAAGTGGTTCCAAAACTTCAATTTCTCTAACTCTGTGCTAAATATAGGTATTAATTACCCCTTTTAACAAAGTACTTTCTAATAAAAATTTATCGCAACTTGTATAAAAAAGTGTAGATTTGTTCCTTAAACTAAGTAACACACTACTAAACAAAATAAAAAATGATTAAACCTGGAGTTGCCACCGGAAAAGAAGTTCAAGCAATTTTTAAATTAGCAAAACAAAAAGGTTTTGCTTTACCAGCTGTTAATGTTGTAGGATCAAACACTATTAATACGGTTTTAGAAACAGCTAAAGAACTTAACTCGCCTGTAATAATCCAGTTCTCTAATGGAGGTGCTCAATTCAATGCAGGTAAAGGCTTATCAAATGATAATGAAAAAGCTGCTATTGCTGGTGCAGTAGCTGGTGCTAAACATATACACTTATTAGCAGAGGCATATGGTATTCCTGTTATTTTACATACCGATCATGCTGCAAAAAAATTATTACCTTGGATTGATGGTTTACTAGATGCTAGTGAGCAATTTTATAAAGAAACAGGAAAACCTCTATACAGTTCTCACATGATTGATTTAAGTGAAGAACCAATAGAAGAAAATATTGAAATTTGTAAAGAATATCTTGCTCGTATGAGTAAAATGGGAATGACTTTAGAAATTGAATTAGGAATTACTGGAGGTGAAGAAGACGGGGTTGATAATACAGATGTTGATAGCTCTAAATTATACACACAACCAGAAGAAGTAGCCTATGCTTATGAAGAATTAATGAAAGTTAGTCCGCAATTTACTATTGCTGCTGCCTTCGGAAATGTTCACGGAGTATATAAACCAGGAAACGTAAAATTAACTCCAAAAATTTTAAAGAACTCACAAGAACACATTTCAGAAAAATATAACGTTCCTCATAACACAATCGACTTTGTTTTCCACGGAGGATCTGGTTCTACTTTAGAAGAAATTCGTGAAGCAATTAGTTACGGAGTTATAAAAATGAATATCGATACTGATTTGCAATATGCATTTACCGAAGGTGTTCGTGATTATATGAAAGAAAAATCTGCATATTTGCAATCTCAAATCGGTAACCCTGAAGGAGATGATATTCCTAACAAAAAACATTATGACCCTCGTAAATGGTTACGTGAAGGAGAACAAACTTTTAAAGCTAGATTAAAGAAAGCTTTTGAAGACCTAAATAATGTAAACACATTATAAAATTCTTTGAAAAAAGAAAAACCAAACAACTAAAGATTAAAAAACTAAATTATGGCTTGGTTTAAACGTACAGACAAAGGGATTCAAACCCCAACAGAAGAAAAAAAAGACACACCAAAAGGCTTGTGGTATAAAACCCCAAGCGGAAAGATAATTGACACAGACGAACTTAAAAAAAATTTATACGTAAGTCCAGAAGATGGATATCATGTGCGTATAGGGAGTAAAGAATATTTTGAAATATTTTTTGACGATAATAAGTTCACAGAACTTGATCCAAAATTATCTGCTAAAGACCCATTAAAATTTGAGGATACTAAAAAGTACCCTGAAAAACTAAAAGCTGCTCAGAAGAAAACAGGATTAAAAGATGCTGCTCGTGCTGCTGTTGGTAAATCAATGGGAAAAGATTTAGTAATTGCTTCAATGGATTTTGCTTTTATTGGTGGATCTATGGGAAGTGTTGTTGGTGAAAAAATAGCAAGAGCTATTGATCATTCTATCAAAAACAATATTCCTTTCTTAATGATTTCTAAATCAGGAGGAGCTCGTATGCAAGAGGCTTTACTTTCTTTAATGCAATTAGCTAAAACTTCTGCAAAGCTAGCGCAATTAGCAGAGGCTAAAATTCCATATATATCTTTATGTACCGATCCAACTACTGGAGGAACTACAGCTTCATTTGCCATGTTAGGAGATATAAACATTGCTGAACCAAATGCTTTAATTGGATTTGCAGGACCTCGTGTAGTAAAAGACACTACTGGTAAAGATTTACCAGAAGGCTTCCAACGTTCTGAATTTTTATTAGAACACGGTTTCTTAGATGGTATTTACGAACGAAAAGACTTAAAAAAACAGGTAAACTTGTATTTAGATTTAATACAAAATCAACCTGTAAGAGCATAACAAAAAAGCTAGCGATTGCTAGCTTTTTTGCTTTCTAACTTTTTCGTTACCATTCAAAAAAATAATCGTACATTTGCATCTTCAATGTAAATGCATTGAGTACATAATAATCATTTAAATAATATTGGCATGTATTTAACAAAAGAAGTTAAAGAACAAATCTTCGCAAAACACGGTAAAGGAGCAAATGATACTGGTACTGCAGAAGGTCAAATCGCGTTATTTACGCACAGAATTAACCACTTAACTGAGCATTTAAAGAAAAATCGTAAAGATTTTAACACAGAACGCTCGTTAGTACGTATGGTAGGTAAGCGTAGAAGCTTATTAGATTATCTAAAGAAAAAAGAGATTAATAGATATCGTGCGATTATTAAAGAATTAGGAATTAGAAAATAATTCTACAAGAAAAGAGGCTCTATAAACGTGCCTCTTTTTTATTTTTACATGAAGTTTATTTCTGACTAACAAACAGAAATTTATATATAAAAAGCTCAAAATTACTAACAACAATTTTGATTTTCCATTGGAGCAACAACAACACAACAACAAACAAAAACGAATTAAAATTTAGAAGAATTAATTTATGATTCCAAAAGTATTTAACCAAGTAATAGAACTTGGAGATGGAAGAACCATCACATTAGAAACAGGAAAATTAGCAAAACAAGCAGATGGTTCTGTTGTTGTAAGAATGGGAGATACAATGTTATTAGCAACAGTTGTATCAGCAAGAACTGCAAATCCAGGTATTGACTTTTTACCATTAACGGTAGATTACCGTGAAAAATTTGCAGCTGCAGGTCGTTACCCTGGTGGATTTATGAAGCGTGAAGCACGTCCTTCAAATGAGGAGATTTTAACAATGCGTTTAGTAGACCGTGTATTGCGTCCACTATTCCCAAAAGATTACCACGCAGAAACTCAGGTAATGATTCAATTAATGTCTCATGACGAAGAGGTAATGCCAGATGCCTTAGCTGGTTTAGCCGCCTCTGCTGCAATTCAATTATCAGACATCCCATTTGAAGCACCGATTTCAGAAGTACGTGTTGCGCGTATTAATGGTGAATTCATTATCAACCCTAGTGCTACTCAATTAGCTGAAGCGGATATCGACTTAATGGTTGGAGCTTCTAATGACTTTGTTGCAATGGTTGAAGGAGAAATGGATGAAGTTTCTGAAGAAGAAATGGCAGAAGCAATCCGTGTGGCACACGAGGCTATTAAAGTACAATGTGATGCTCAAGTAGCATTGGCGGAAGCTTTTGGTAAAAAAGAAACTCGTGAGTATGAAGGAGAAGCTGAAGACGAAGAGTTAGCACAAAAAATTCATGATGCAGCTTACCAAAAATGTTATGACATTGCTAAAAAAGGAACTTCTAAACAAGAAAGAGGATTAGCTTTTTCTGAAGTTAAAGAAGAGGTTATTGCAATGTTCACCGAAGAAGAATTAGAAGAATACGGTGATTTAGTAGGAAAATATTTTAGTAAAGCACACAAAGCAGCTGTTAGAGATTTAACTTTAAATGAAGGTTTACGTTTAGACGGACGTACCACTACTGATATTAGACCTATTTGGTGTGAGGTAGATTACTTACCAAGAACTCATGGTTCATCAATCTTTACACGTGGAGAAACTCAAGCATTAGCTACAGTAACTTTAGGTACTTCTAGAGATGCAAACATGGTAGATTCTCCAACAATGCAAGGAGAAGAGAAATTCTACTTACACTATAACTTCCCTCCTTTTTCAACTGGAGAAGCACGCCCTTTAAGAGGAACTTCTCGCCGTGAAATTGGTCATGGTAACCTAGCTCAAAGAGCTTTAAAAGGAATGATTCCTGAAGATTGCCCTTATACAGTTCGTATAGTATCTGAAGTATTAGAATCTAATGGTTCTTCTTCAATGGCTACTGTTTGTTCGGGTACAATGGCACTGATGGACGCAGGGGTTCAAATGAAAAAACCAGTTTCTGGTATTGCAATGGGGTTAATTTCTGATGGTGATCGTTATGCAGTTTTATCTGATATTTTAGGAGATGAAGATCACTTAGGAGACATGGACTTTAAAGTAACTGGTACTGCTGATGGTATTACAGCTTGTCAAATGGATATTAAGATTAAAGGATTGTCATATGAAATCTTAGTAAAAGCTTTAAAACAAGCTCGTGATGGTCGTTTACATATCTTAGAAAAATTAACGGATACTATCGCTACTCCAAATGACGATGTTAAATCTCATGCACCTAAAATGGTAAATAGAGTAATTCCTAACGACTTAATTGGAGCATTCATTGGTCCGGGTGGAAAACACATCCAAGAGTTACAAAAAGAAACAGAAACTACGATTGTTATTAACGAAGACCCTGTTACTGAAGAAGGAATCGTTGAGATTTTAGGAACAAACCAAGAAGGAATTGATAAGGTTATCGCTCGCATCGATTCAATGATGTTTAAACCCGAAAAAGGTTCTGTATATGAAGTAAAAGTAGTGAAGTTACTAGATTTTGGTGCTGTTGTAGAATATACTGAAGCTCCAGGAAATGAAGTTTTACTACACGTTAGCGAATTAGCTTGGGAACGTACAAACAATGTAACTGACGTTGTTAATTTAGGAGATATTTTAGATGTAAAATACTTCGGAATTGACCCAAAAACACGTAAAGAAAAAGTATCTCGTAAAGCCTTATTACCTAAACCAGAAGGTTATGTAGCAAGACCACCTAGAGATAACAACAAAGGAAGAGATAATCGTAATCGCGATAATCGTCGTGACGATAGAAAACCTAGACAGGATAAAAAAGAATCATAAAATTCTTTAGATATAAAAAAGCAACCTTATAAGGTTGCTTTTTGTTTTTATACACCTCTTTAAATAAAGAAAGGCTGCTAAAATTAGCAGCCTTTAACTTTAGAGTTATTTCAGATCATTCCCCAATAATCATATAAAAATCTTACTCTATAAAGAAATCCATTACTACAACAGGTGAAAAATAAAATACCCTACTTTTTTTTTGAAAAATTTATTTAAATAAAATCTTTTTTTAGCCTTTCTTTTTTTAGTTTTAGTTTTCTTTGCATCCCATTCATGAAAATACAACGAATCACATACATTTCTATAGGAACCAACCAAGGAGATAAGCTAACTAACATTCAGAAAGCAATTAACTTAATTGCAGATAAAGTAGGTGCTGTATTAAAAGTAGCATCTGTATACGAAACGACTTCATGGGGATTTGACAGTAATAATTTTTACAATACTTGTATTAAAGTTTCAACGTATTTACCTCCAGAACAGTTAATACTTAGATTACTTTCTATAGAAAAAGAGCTTGGAAGAACTCGAAAAAATACCGAAGGATATTCTGATAGGTTAATAGATTTAGATATTTTATTATTTGATGATGAGATTATCTTCTCTAAAACCTTAATCGTGCCACATCCAAGAATGTTAGATCGTAAATTTGCTTTAGTTCCTTTGGTTCAAATTGCTCGTAATGTTATTCATCCAATTGAAAAAAAGCATTTATACATTTGTTTAGAAAACTGCGCAGACACTTCTGAAATTATCAAGTTAGATGTAAAATTAGAAAGGCCAATTCCTATTACCGAAAAGTATAATTATATAGCTATTGAAGGTAATATTGGTGCCGGAAAAACATCATTAGCCAATATGATGTCTGATGAATTTAATGCAAAAATTGTCTTAGAACGTTTTGCGGACAATCCGTTTTTACCAAAGTTTTATAACGACAATGAACGCTATGCTTTTCCTTTAGAAATGAGTTTTTTAGCAGATCGTTACCAACAGCTTTCTGATGATTTAGCACAGTTCGATTTATTTAAAAATTTTATTGTTTCAGATTACTACATTTTTAAATCACTTATTTTTGCTCAAATTACTTTACATAGTGATGAGTATAAATTGTACAGAAAAATGTTTGATTTAATGTACAAAGAAATCACAAAGCCTGATTTATATGTGTACTTATATCAAAATACTGAGCGTTTATTAGAAAACATTAAAAAACGCGGGCGCGATTACGAACAAAATATAGAAGCAAGTTATTTACAAAAAATCCATGATGGTTACAGTAATTTCATTAAAACACAACCTGATTTAAATATTCTAATTGTTGATGTTTCTGATTTAGATTTTGTAAACGACTCTAATGATTATGAAACAATTATTAATAAGATAAAAAATTACAACGCATAAAAAAAAGCAGCTTTTAAAGCTGCTTTTTTTATTTCTGAATTAACTCTAGCTTTTCAGCAAAGTAGTCGCAAAAATCGCGCATGGTAGCACTCATTTTTTCATCATTTGTAGCTCTTTCAAAAGAGTTTGCCATAGACACTAAGGTTTGATGAAAAAACTGCTTCATTTCATCTACAGGCATATCTTTAGTCCATAAATCCATACGTAACGTATCTTTTTGTTTATGGTCCCAAACAGATAGCATAATTGCTTTTGAAGCTTCATCTTTTATACCTCCGTCTTCTGCATTCCAAGTAATTTCTTCTGGAATTCTATTTTCGTCTAACCCTACTTTAAATGTTATTTTTGATGTATGTTCTATCGCCATTATCTTTTTGGTTTATATCTTGAGTTTTTGAAAATCTCCTCTTCACTCGTTTGTAATAATTGATGCAAAGATACATCATTCTTTTGCATGTACGAACGTACGATTTGCCAACCAATCCACTCTCCTATTCTCCCTGGAGATTGACTATCTTCTTCCATATAAAACTTAGAAAAAGGAGCTAAATCTAAAAAGCGTTTATCTACATCTTTACTAGTACTGTACAACAAATCTTTTTCTATAAAATACATCCATATTTGTTCTTCATTACTCTCTGCCCACTCTAGTTTTTTTTGTGAATACCCTATTTTTACAGCATCGGCTACGTTAGGTAAATAAGCATCTAGCAAATACATTTTTTTTCCTCGATAAATCATTTTATCTATGAAACTCCTTGCCATACTAGGTAGCATTTGTTTACCTACTATAGCCTTGGCAACGTCAACTACGATGTGCTTTTTAGTATTATTTTGTTTTACATAAGCTGGATAATCATTATAAAACTCATGTTTTTCACCTAAATAAGCATCTAAAGAAACCAACAACAAACTATCTGTATATACAATTCTGTTATTATAATCAATATTTGTTAGCATGGTAATCACTTTCGGACTAACAAACCTTGGATTATAATATTTTACATGTTTAAATAATGATATTAACTGCTCCTTTTCTTCTTCGACATCAGAAAAAACCTTTTGAGTTTCAGTAAATAATTCTTGCTCATCTTTATTATTAATCTTATTTATCCAAACACTATCAGGTTGTGGAGGGAAAAGCATCGAGTACTTTTCTTTTGTCTTAGTAAGCTCGTTTGTTTTAGTTGTATAAAAGTCAACATCAAAACGTTCTAAATTGACATTTACACTAATATTAGATACATCAACATCTAACTTATTACTTTCTTCGTTTTTACATGAAAAACTTATAAAAACTAAGGCAACTAGTGCTAAAATTTTTCTCATGAACTTTAGTATATTTACATTCTAAATTACAACGTCGAAATTACTAAATTAGTTTTTACCTCTTAACTGTAAACTCTTAAAATATCACAAAAATGAATACTCCTAAGGTTGCTGAACACATTATAAATTGGTTAAAAGATTACGCTACTAATGCAAAAGTGAATGGTTTTGTTGTAGGAATTTCTGGTGGTATTGATAGTGCAGTTACCTCTACTTTGTGTGCTAAAACTGGTTTACCTACGTTGTGTGTTGAGTTACCTATTCATCAAGCTAAAAGTCAGGTAAACAGAGCTAATGAACACATAAAACAATTAAAAGAACGTTTTAGCAATGTGAGTGAAGCAGAGGTAAACTTAACCTCTACTTTTGAAGATTTTAAAACGGTGGTTCCTCCAATAGAGTCTTCTCCTAAAGTTGATTTAGCTTTAGCAAACACTCGTGCTCGTTTACGTATGACAACCTTATACTATTTTGCTGGGTTGCACGGTTTATTAGTTGCAGGAACTGGAAACAAAGTGGAGGATTTTGGTGTTGGGTTTTATACCAAATACGGTGATGGCGGTGTAGATTTAAGTCCTATTGCTGACTTAGTAAAATCAGAAGTATATGAATTGGCCGCATATTTAGATGTTCCTTCTTCTATTCAAAAAGCACAACCTACTGATGGTTTATTTGGTGATAGTAGAACAGACGAAGACCAAATAGGAGCTTCATACGACGAGTTAGAATGGGCAATGGAAATGCAAGATGCTGGTAAAACTGTGGATGACTTTTCTGGTAGAGAGTTAGAAGTATATAAAATTTATACACGTCTCAACCGAATTAATCAGCATAAAATGATTCCAATTCCTATATGTGAAATTCCTAAAGAATTTAAATAATAAAATAATTTTACTTTTCTATTAATTTTATTCTTAGTAAGTGATATTTAGATTACACGGTTTAATTTTTCAAAAAGACGTTTTTTCAACCCTGTATAATTACCTATTTCTTCTAGATTAGGCACTGCTTTTTGCTCTTGGCTTTCTTGTAGGATTTCTTTAATTTTTTCTTCAATTAAGACTCTACGCAAGTTTAAAATAGCATCAGTTACCAACTTTGGAAGAATTTTAACGGTTTCTGTTACAAAAACCTCTTTGCGTTCCCAATCACTTAGATTATATTTTTCTTCATCCATCAAAATATTAGTTACTAAACTAGATATTTGTGGATTTTCGTGCATTACCAAATGATCTACTTTAATTTTTTCATCTTGATTTAATTGATGAATTAACTCATAGTAGGTTAATCGAAATATTTCGTTGGTAAACTCTATTTCATCTTCTTGTAAGTTCAAGTACAACTCATTTGAAACCGTATTTTGATATTCTTCTTTTTCTAAAAATGGACGCCCTCTTTCATCAACTGCATCTACCCAGTTTACAAAATCAACAACTTCATTTCCGTATAACAACAATATTCTAATAACCTCTTTTTCAAGAATATTTAATTGGTTGATATTGTGTTGCAACTTCCCTTTTCCTCCTTTTATTGCTTCCATTGAAGCTTGTCCTTGCTCTTGAAAGTATTCTGAAGGTGGTTGGTTAGGGTCTTGCCCTGCACTACTCTTTCTCGTTGCTGTTGCTCCTTTTTTTAACAACTGGGCTAACTCACTAAATAATACTCTCTCGGAAATGTCCATAATACGTGCACACTCTTGCACATACACTTCCCGTTGAATACCATCAGGAATTTTAGAAATACTTGTAACTATATCTCGAATTAAACCTGCTTTTTTTACAGGATCATTCGCTGCTTCTTTCATTAATAAAGAAACTTTGAACTCTATAAAGTCTTGTGATTTTTCTTCTAAATATTGTTTTAATTCAGCATTCGAATGCGCTTTAGCAAAACTATCAGGGTCTTCACCTTCTGGAAAAGCTACTACCCTAACGTTCATTCCTTGCTCAAGAATTAAATCTATTCCACGAATTGAGGCTCTAATTCCAGCTGCATCACCATCAAAAAGCACAGTTATATTCTGTGTTAATCGATTTACCAAACGAATTTGATCGGGTGTTAATGCTGTACCAGAAGAGGCTACGACATTTTCAATTCCTGATTGATGAAATGAAATTACATCAGTATATCCTTCTACTAAAAAGCAGTTATCTTCTTTCGCTATTTCTTTTTTAGCTTGGTATAGACCGTAAAGAATTTTACTTTTATGATAGATATCACTCTCAGGAGAATTGAGGTATTTTGCGGCCTTTTTATCGTTGGTAAGTATTCTACCTCCAAAACCTAAAATACGACCAGACATACTGTGAATAGGAAACATCACACGCCCTTTGAATCGGTCGAACTTCCTATCTTCTGCTCCTCCTTCTTTTACAATTGTTAACCCCGTAGATTTTAGATACTTTAAATCATACCCTTTGTCCAGCGCTGCTTTGGTAAAATTATCCCATTCGTCTTTACAATACCCTAAATCAAACTTTTCAATAGTATCTTCTCTAAATCCTCTCTCTTTGAAATAAGACAGCCCAATTGCTCTTCCGTTTTGTGTATTCATTAATACATCATGAAAGTAGTCTTTGGCAAATTTTGAAACCAGGAACATACTTTCTCGCTCATTCATCTGCTGTTTTTGTTCATCAGACTGCTCGGTTTCTTCAATTTCAATATTGTATTTTTTAGCTAACCACCTTATTGCTTCTGGATAGGTATAATGCTCGTGTTCCATTAAAAATGAAATTGCATTCCCTCCTTTTCCCGTACTAAAATCTTTCCATATTTGTTTTACAGGTGATACCATAAACGAAGGAGTACGTTCGTCTGTAAACGGACTTAACCCTTTAAAGTTACTTCCTGATTTTTTTAACTGAACGAATTCTCCTATCACCTCTTCTACTCGAGCGTTCTCAAAAACTTTATCAATGGTTTGTTGGGTTATCATATACTACAGAAATACAGCAAACAAATATACTACTAGTTTTAAAAGTTATTTTATTGTTACAAAACTCTAGGCAAATTTAATTTGCTAAAAACATATAATTACATAATTTTGACAAAAATTTCCCCAAATACAAATTAATGAAAATAATTACTTCAGCTTGTTTTGCAACTTTTTTTGCATTTAACATATATTCACAAGAAACAATTCGTATTCCTGATATTGGCTTAGAAGAATGTTTAATTAACTTAAAAATTGACTCGAATGGTTTGAACGGTAGTATTACAATTAGTGATGCTGAGTATGTTACCAACTTAAATGTTAATGATCCTGTTACTAATAAAGATTTACCTAATGTATATTCTAAAATTAAAGACTTAACAGGCTTAGAAAGTTTTCCTAATTTAAGACGTTTAGATTGTTTTGGCAATGAAATTACTAAAATTGATTTATCACAAAGCTCTTCTATTAGTTTTTTAAACTGTAGTGAAAATAAAATTGAACGTTTGGATGTTAGCAAAAATCATAATTTAACTTATATAAGTTGTGATTATAACAAATTAACATCTTTAATACTTGGTGAAAACCCAAACATTCAAAGTTTATACGCTAGTTACAATCAACTTACTACGTTAGACGTTTCAAACTGCCCTAACTTAGAAAGTATGGATGTTACTGGTAATAAAATTAAAACTATAATTGTTAGTGAAAAGCAATTAGCTAACATTCCTCAAGGATGGTATAAAGACGAAAAAACTACATATACAACCAGTAATGGTACTGTTTCTGATAACAACAAGGTAGCAAAAGAAGAGATTGTTGTAGAACAAGAAGATAAAGTAGAAACTACTGAAAACAAACCTAAAGAAATAAAAAAACCTGTACAAAAGTATGCCAAAAGCTTTATAAAATTGGTTGTTTCTGAATATGAAAAAAGCGTATTAAACGAAACATACTTAAAGCAGATAAGAGAAGATCTTATGTACAAATATGATATTAAAGACGAAGAGATTACTAAATGGATACAGCAATATAGTAAGCTTCATAAAACAGAATAACATATTTAGTTTCAAACGTACTAAAAAAGCCATCAAATTTGATGGCTTTTTTTATTTCTTTCAGTTAATATTTTTAAGATGCTGCTCTTAATTTTTTTAATGCCGATTTTGTTAGTTTAGATTCAGCATATTCTTTTGTTACCTTAAATTCTTTTTCTTCAGAACTTGGCATATCGAACATCGCATCGGTTAAAATAGCTTCACATAACGAACGTAATCCTCGAGCTCCTAGTTTATACTCTACTGCTTTATCAACAATAAATTGCAATGCATCTTCAGTCATTTCAAACGTTACATCATCCATTGCAAACAGTTTTGTATACTGTTTGATTATTGAGTTCTTAGGCTCTGTTAAAATAGCTCTAAGTGTTTTTTCATCTAACGGATTCATATAACTCAATACTGGTAAACGACCAATGATTTCTGGTATTAAACCAAAAGACTTTAAATCTAGAGGTGTAATGTATTGCAATAAGTTATCGTGGTCAATTTTATCTTCTTCTACCGAAGCACTATAACCAACTGCTTGCATATTTAAACGCTTACTAATAAATCTATCGATTCCAGAAAATGCTCCTCCTGCAATAAATAAAATATCTTTAGTATTTACTTCAATAAACTTTTGTTCTGGATGCTTTCTTCCTCCTTTAGGAGCCACATTTACAACTGCTCCTTCTAATAACTTTAATAAAGCTTGCTGCACACCTTCTCCAGAAACATCACGTGTAATTGATGGATTGTCTCCTTTACGAGCTATTTTATCTATTTCATCAATAAATACTATACCTCTTTCTGCTTTTTCAACATCGTAATCTGCTGCTTGTAACAAACGACTTAAAATACTTTCTACGTCTTCTCCTACATAACCTGCTTGTGTTAATACAGTTGCATCTACTATAGAAAATGGTACATTTAGCATTTTAGCAATTGTACGAGCCACTAAGGTTTTTCCTGTTCCAGTTTCTCCTACTAAAACAATGTTCGATTTTTCTATCTCTACCTCATCTTCATCATCTCTAGTTTGTAACAATCTTTTATAATGATTGTATACAGCTACAGACATAGCTCTTTTAGTTTGATCTTGCCCTATAATATATTCATCTAAAAAAGCTTTGATTTCTCTTGGCTTTTTCAAGGTTAAATCTTTTGATAAATCGCTTGTTTTAGCTTCAGCTATTTCCTCTTCTACAATTCCATAAGCTTGCTCTATACATTTATCACATATATGTGCATCTAAACCAGCAATTAATAAATCGGTTTCTGGTTTTTTACGCCCGCAAAAGGAACATTGTAAATTTTCTTCTTTCGACATCTTATCAGCTTATTGCCAATAGCTCAGTGCTATTAGCTTGTTTATTATTTTCTAGTTAAAATTTCGTCTACCATACCGTATGCTTTTGCTTCGTCGGCCTTCATCCAATAATCTCTATCAGAATCTTTGTTTACTTTTTCTACTGTTTGACCTGAGTGCTTAGCTATGATTTCGTACAACTCATCTTTTAATTTTAAAATTTCACGAGCTGTGATTTCAATATCCGATGCTTGTCCTTGTGCTCCACCTAGTGGCTGATGAATCATAATACGAGAGTGTGGTAACGCTGAACGCTTTCCTTTTTCTCCTGCACACATTAATACAGCTCCCATTGAAGCAGCCATACCTGTACAAATTGTTGCTACATCTGGTTTAATAAATTGCATAGTATCGTAAATACCCAAACCAGCATATACACCACCTCCTGGTGAATTAATATAGATTGAAATATCTTTTGATGCATCTACACTTTCTAAAAACAATAATTGTGCTTGAATTACATTGGCTACTTGGTCATTAATTCCAGTACCTAAAAAAATAATTCTATCCATCATTAAACGAGAAAAAACATCCATTTGAGTAATGTTCATTTGGCGTTCTTCCATAATATATGGAGTTAAGCTACTTGTTATTTTTCCTAAGTAATTACTATTTATTCCGTGGTGTTTTGTTGCGTATTTTTCGAACTCTTTTCCGTAATCCATTTTTAAAATGTTTTTGGGTTATAAAGATGTAAATATAAGAACTATTTCTTTAGTATTTTGTTACTGTTAATGGCTAAAAAAACCTGAATGTACATTCAGGTTTTTATTTATAATTTTAGTAATTAACTATTACTTGTATACTTCTTTAATGAAATCTTCGTAAGAAACTTCTTTTGTATCAAAGCTCATGTTTTCTTTATAAAAAGCTAATAATTTTTGGCTTATTAATTGAGATTGTAATTTTTGAGCTTCGTCTTGATTTTGTAAGATTCTTCCTGCGATATCATCTAACTCTTTTTCTTCTGGATTCATGTTTCCAAATTGAGCCATTTGAGCTCTAATAAATCCTTTTGCATAGTCTACTAACTCTGCATAGTCTAATTTGATGTCGTTATCTTTCATAATCTTTCCTTCGATTAATTGGTAACGTAATCCTTTTTCAGACTTGTTATATTCTTCAACAGCTTCTTCAGCAGTTAATTCTTTTTCTCCTGCAGTTTGTAACCACTTTTGTAAGAATTCAACTGGTAAATCAAACTTTGTGTTATCCACTAAGTTCTCGGTAATTGCGTTTAACAATTGTTGATCTGCTTGTTGTTGGAATTGCTTTTCTGCGTCTTCTTTAATTTTATCTTTTAATTCAGTTACAGTTTTTACACTTCCATCAGCAAATAACTTATCAAATAACTCTTGATCTAATTCTGCTGGTTCTATCTCAGTAATTTCTTCAATAGTAAATGTTACAGGAATATCTAAGTCATGAACCTCTTCGTGAGATACTCCTAAAGCCCCTTGTAACTTGTGCTCGTCTTCAAATAAGTTTTTAGTTTTTAATTCTAAAACGTCTCCAACTTTAGCACCTACAAACTTCTTTAAGTTTGTTTTTCCTTTAATATCTTTTACAGAAATTGTAGATTTTTTGTTGATTTCTTTCTCTTCGTTTACAAAAGTACCAGTTACATTAGTTTGTTCAGCAACTTCGTCTTTAGCAGACATTTTACCGTAACGAGATTGGATGTTTTCAACTTCTTTTTCGATTAACTCGTCTGTAGCAACAATGTTATATTGAGTTACTTTGTTTTTTGGTTGTAAGTTTACGTCGAACTCAGGAGCTAATCCTAATTCGAATTCAAAAGAGAATTTATCTGCATCCCAATTGAAATCTTCTTGAACTCTTGGTAATGGGTTACCTAAGATATCTAACTTCTCTTCAACTAAGAATTTGTTTAACGACTCTTGTAAAAGCTTGTTTACCTCATCAATCATTACTGATTTTCCGTACTGCTTCTTTACCATTCCCATTGGTACATGACCTTTTCTAAAACCAGGAATGTTAGCTGTTTTACGGTAATCGTTTAATACTTTTGTTACTTTATCTTGATAATCTTCTGCAACAATATCAACTTTTACAACTGCATTTAATGCATCTACGTTTTCTTTTGTTATATTCATCTTAAAAATCTGTTTCTTAAAAAATCGGGTGCAAAATTACTACTTTATTTATTGATAACCAAGACTTTTAGCTATAAGAATATTATCTTTTTTACCTCCCTTATTTTCTAGTTTTTAATGTTTTAGGTTACTTATTCGTCTCCTTCTTTTAATAGTGAAAACATTAACGATCTGAAAATTGACAGCAACACACTGAACAAGAGTGCTGTAAAAAATCCGCTAACTGCAAACCCTGACACTAATTTATCTGCCAATAATATAATTACTGCATTAATCACAAATAAGAATAACCCTAATGTAACGATG
Organism: Tenacibaculum sp. Mcav3-52; assembly: GCF_022347665.1. Lineage (NCBI taxonomy): Bacteria > Pseudomonadati > Bacteroidota > Flavobacteriia > Flavobacteriales > Flavobacteriaceae > Tenacibaculum > Tenacibaculum sp. Mcav3-52. The sequence continues at coordinate 646,015 of NZ_JAKRGE010000002.1, forward strand.
GTTGCTGGTAGTGTAAAAAATACTAACAACGGACGTACAAATAGGTTTAACAACGCAATTACTACTGCTACAATTACTGCAGTTGTATAACTAGCTACCGTTACTCCTGGTAAAATATTTGCCAATACTATTACTGCTAATGCCGTTAACAATACTTTTAAAAATGTTTTCATATTTCTTTTTTATTTAATTGGTTATGAATTATAAATTTACTCTTTTTCACTGAAACTATTAATTCGTAACACTTCATATACTTTACCATAACCATACCAAAACAGAAACCTGCTGTTTTGACAGGTTTAAAGCTTTGTTTTAATTTTTGATGGATTTTTATTTTAACTTCGTCTTATTTTTAATTAAAACAATAAAATGCTCAAAAAACACTTGGCCTCTTATAATATTCTTTCCGAAGAAGAAATAGACAACTTTGTAAATTTAGTTAGGTATAAAAAACTTAACAAAGGTGATTTTTTTATTCAAGAAGGTAACACTTGCAAAGAAGTAGCTTTTATAACTTCTGGTATTTTTAGGTCGTTTTATCATTCGTCTGACGAAAAAGAAGCTACTTATTGTTTTTTATCAGAAAACTCATTTGTTACTGCTTACTCGTCTTTTATTTCTCAAACAAAAACTAATGAAAATATTCAAGCGTTAACCAACGCTGAACTATACATCATTACCAAAGAACAATTTGTAGCACTAGAAAACTCAAGTACCAATTGGCTACGCCTTTTTAAAATATTTGCTGAACAAGAATATATAAATCTTGAAAACAGAATATTTGTTTTGCAAAATGAAAGCGCTGAAAACCGTTACAAAAAACTGTTAGAAACGCACCCAAACTACCTAAAAACCATTCCATTACAGTACCTAGCTTCTTATTTAGGAATTACACAACGACATTTAAGCCGAATTAGAAAATCGGTTTTTTATTAGACAATTGTCCTTTTTAAGCTTATAAAACCACCCGTACTTTGCTTTATAATCTTAACTATATTATGAAGCATATTTTATTAATAAACGGACATCCTGATAAAGAAAGTTTTAACCATGCACTGGCAGCTTCTTATAAAAGAGGCGTTTTGGAAACCGATGCTATTATTGAAGAAATTACCATCACTGACTTAAACTTTAATCCCAACCTTAAATTTGGTTACCGAAAAAGAACGGAACTTGAACTTGATTTACAAGAAGCTTTAACTAAAATTAAAAAAGCAGATCATATTGTATGGTTTTTTCCTATTTGGTGGGCTGGTTACCCTGCTATAATGAAAGGTTTTATTGATAGAGCTTTTTTACCTGGAATAACTTTTCAACCTATTGAAGGAAAACCTTTTCCTAAAAAACTTTTAAAAGGTAAAACTGCTCGACTTATCATTACTTCTGACACCCCAAGCTGGTATGATTATCTTTTTATGAAAAGACCCGCTATTAGACAGTTTAAAAAGGGAACCTTAGAATTTTGCGGTATAACTCCTGTAAAAACTACTTTCTTTTCAGTAATAAAAGATTCAACTCCTAAACAAAGAAACTTATGGTTACGTAAAGTATATACTTTAGGTAAAAACAAACAATAACTCAACTTTCTTTTTTTTGGTTAAAAAAATACTAGTTTATGTTAAAATTTAAATAGCTATATACTAAAATTCTACAATTTCTATTTATATATTTACATTCATATTTTTATGAGATTAGTAATATGAAAAAAGTTAAAGAAGATAAAACTCTTTTAAATAAAGACATTAAAAAACTACTTCCTACAATAAATTTTCATGACACATTCTCTACCACTAATCATACAAACACAATAGAAGAAATTGTAAATTTAATTTTTAATAAACCTCCAGTTTGGGTAGACTTTTTATTTAAATTACGTAATAAAATTGCTGCTTTTTTTAATTTAAAAAACAACTACCCTGATGATTATAACGAGCGGTTTGATGTTGGCGGATATGTAAGTTTCTTTAAAATTTTTTCTATATCAAGTAATGAAGTTGTATTAGGTGCTAATGACACTCATTTAAATTTTAGAGCAATCGTACACAACAATCACGATCCTTTTTATAACATCAAAGTTATTACGTTAGTTGAATACAATAATAAAAAAGGTGAAGTATACATGAAGCTTATAAAACCTTTTCATAGGTTAGTTGTTAAGAGAATGGTTAAAAATGCTTATAAATTAAACAATTAACTTTTTGTACTTTTGAGCTATTAAAAAATAACTCTATTAAACCTATAACCTCAATAAAAGTAACCGATTTTAATCAAAACGAAGTTAACTTACTTGAAAAGTATGCTAACAAAATTCTATTATTGTTGTTTTACAACAATGCTTGTTTAGGTTGCACTGGTAGAGCCATTCCACTAGCCTATAAGTTTAAACAAACATACAAGTATATTGAAGTTATTGGTATTCATAGTAACTTTAGCAATAACAATGTTACTAGGGATGATATCTTGAGTATTTTTACTATAAACGAACTCCCGTTCCCTATTTATATAGATAACAACCACAAAATGTATGATTTTTTTAATTCGGAAGGAACACCTCAATGGGTACTAATGACCCCTAATGGTGAAGTGTATAGATCTATCTTTGGATCGCAAGATAATGCTCAAAATAGATTATATTACGCCTTAGAAAGTTTAACCAAAACAAGTAATTAGATTAGCTAGTTATTCTTTTAACACCTTCGCTACTTGACTGGCTATTGCCTCTTTAACTTCTTTATCTTCTTGTAACAAATACAACAAACTATCTTTTAAACGACTATTAATATCTTTGATTTTATATATTGAAGAAGGTTCGTTTGTTACTGACAAAAGCATTTCTTCTTTACCTGTTAATAACCAAGTTGGGTTTATTTCAGGAAAAGAATGTAGAATTTTGTTTAAAACATTACTTTTAAATGATGATTTTCTTCGTATTGCCGTTCCAATAGAGTTGTTAGAAACATCAATGATTTCTTCAAAAGACCTTATATTTAACCTTTTATAGTTAATCACCTCCTCTACCCTTTTATATGTTTCATCTACAAAGTCGCTCATTAAAAATAACTTTTTTCTAAAATTTATTTAATTTTGTTTTCGTGTTTAGATTTTTGTTTGTATTTTTACTTCGTAATAAGTACACAATACGTACAAATATAAATTAAAAAGTGCTATCAACTTCTAAAAAACAACTTGAGTTTTTATGATAACTGCTACACAACGAAAAGAATTAGAAAAAATTAAGCCACCTAAATACCGCGACAAGGTAAAAAACTACTTGAGTAAAAACGGTCATGATTTCTCTTTAGAAACCATACAAAAAGTATACTCAGGTAAAAGGAAAAACTTAATTGTTGAAAAAGCTATAGTAAATGTTTTTTACAACTACATGAAAAACCAACAAATAATTGATGACAATATCAACTATTTAATTGACGAGATAAACAGTGATTTCCCTTAATAATTTTTTTGTTTTTCGCCGGGGGGCGATTATTTTAAGCGAGGGACTAGGGATTAATAAATTCCTCCTCGCTTTTTATTTTAAAAAAGTTACAGCTTCTTTATAAAAATATTCTGGATTTTCAGCATGCAGCCAGTGTCCAGCATTGGGTATTGTTTTTATCACTGCTTTTGGAAAATGTGCCTGAATTAATGGCTCATCTTCTTTTGATATATATCCTGAATTCGATCCACGCAAAAACAACGTTTTTCCTTCAAAAACTGTAAAAGACGGCAACGCAACACCTACTTCACTATTATTTTCTGTTAACGACTTTAAATTAAAACGAAACCCTAATTCGTCTTTCGTTTTTCTGTACACATTCTTTGCTAAAAATTGACGGATTCCTTTTTCTGGAATTAACTCAGCTAATTTTTCATCTACTAACTTACGTGAAGTTTGCACCGAAAAATCTACGGAGTTTAACGCCGCTAAAATTTCGTGATGATGTGGCGGATACATTCTTGGAGAAATATCAGCTACAATTAGTTTATTTACTAACTCAGGGTATTCGGTTGCAAATAACATTACTGTTTTTCCTCCCATAGAATGCCCTAACAAATCTACTTTTTTAAGATTATGATATTGAATGTAATTATACAAATCTCCTACCATTAACTCATAATCAAAAGCGTCCGAATGAAAACTTCGCCCATGATTACGCTGATCTATTAAGTGCACCTCAAAACCATCTTCTGCAAATTTATTGGCATGCGACTTCCAATTGTCTCCCATACCAAAGTATCCATGCAAAATAAGTAACGGGAATCCTTCTCCAATGATTTTTGAATGTAATACTTCCATAATTATTGCAAACGATGTAAATACATATTCACAACATTTTCTAAGCCTAAATATAAACTTTCAGATATTAACGCATGCCCTATAGACACTTCAGCCAAATGAGGAATATTTTGTTTAAAAAATTGAATATTATCTAAGCTTAAATCATGACCTGCATTAACCCCTAAACCTAATTCATTTGCTAAAATTGCAGCTTCCGCGTATGGTTTTACCGCTTCTTTGTTTCCTTTTTCGTACTGCGTGGCAAACTCCTCTGTATACAACTCAACTCTATCGGCTCCTGTTTTAGCAGCAGCTTCAATTAACTTTAAATTTGTATCAATAAAAATTGATGCTCTAATTCCTGCTTCTTTAAACTCAGCAATCACATCTTTTAAATACGATTGATGTGTTATAGTATCCCAACCAGCGTTAGATGTAAGTTGATCAACGCTATCAGGCACCAACGTTACTTGTGTTGGTTTAATTTCTAACACCATTTGTTTAAATTTATCAATTGGATTTCCTTCAATATTATATTCAGTTGTTACAATTGATTTTAAATCATAAGCATCTTGGTAACGAATATGACGTTCATCTGGCCTTGGATGAATTGTGATTCCTTCGGCCCCAAAACTTTGTATGTCAGTTGCTACTTTTAGTAAATTAGGCACATTGCCACCTCTAGAATTACGAAGTGTAGCTATTTTATTAATATTAACACTTAACTTTGTCATGTTGTAAAATTATAGGACAAAGGTAACGCATTCAAACATTTTAAACTATATTCGTAGTAATGAAAATCAATGATTTTATATTAAAAGAAATTAAAGCACTTACGCTAAACGACACAGTGAAAAGTGCTCAAAAGCTGTGTAATGATTTACCTATAACTCATATTCCTGTTGTTGAAAACGACAGATTAATAGGTTGTTTACCTGAAAGTGATATTCAAACTATTGAAAATAAAAATCGTACACTGAGTGAATACTCTTATTTACTAGATCATTTTTACACAAATGAAAATGCTACACTACTCGATTTAATTACTTTATTTGCTGATAACGACTCGAATTTAATTCCTGTTATAGATAAAAACCTGCATTATGTAGGCTATTATGAATTGAGTGATATTTTAGATGCTTTTGCTAACAGCCCTTTTTTACATAATGAAAGTGATACTTTAATTATTGACAAGAACAAAACAGATTATTCTATGGGGCAAGTAGCTCAAATAGTTGAAGCCAATAACGGTAAATTATTAGGTGCATATATTTCTTCAGAAAACATAAATAGCATTGAAGTAACCCTTAAAGTTGTTTCAGAAGAAATAAATGAAATTATTCAAACATTTCGTAGGTACGGTTACAACGTTATTACACAACACGAAGATGATTTTTATTTAGAAGAACTTAAAGATAGAGCTGCTTATTTAAGAAAGTACTTGGATATGTAATTTTTTCAATAACCAACACAAAATTTTAACAGTGAAAAAAGTCGCTATTTACGGTCAAGCATATACTACACTTGCAGATAAAGAGGTTAAAATTCTTTTAACTATCTTAGAAAAACATAATATTGTTGTTTTTTTTGAACAACAATTCTATAATTTATTTCTTGAAAAGAATTCACTAAATAAAAAGTATCCTACCTACGCACATTTTAATGACTTATCAAACACTTTTGATGTAATGTTTACCATAGGTGGAGATGGTACTATTTTGAGAGCTGTAACCTACATTAGAGATTTAGATATTCCTATTATGGGTATTAATACGGGGCGTTTAGGTTTTTTGGCCACCATACAAAAAGATCAAATTGAAGAAGCAATTAACTTAATGCTTAAAAAAGAATATACACTTCAAGAACGATCTTTATTACAAATAGAAACTTCTCCTACAACTGAAGATTTTTCTGAACTTAACTTTGCTCTTAATGAGGTTACTATTGCTAGAAGAAACACAACTTCTATGATTGGAATTAAAACCTCATTGAACGAAGAATATTTAACAAATTATTGGGCTGATGGATTAATTATAGCAACACCAACAGGTTCTACAGGATATTCACTTAGTTGTGATGGTCCTGTTATTTTACCTAATTCAAAAAGCTTTGTTATTACTCCCATTGCACCACATAATTTAAATGCGCGTCCAATGGTTATTCCAGATAATACTGATATTCTTTTAGAAGTAAGTGCTAGAGAAAAAGATTTTTTAATCTCTCTAGATTCACGCATTACCACTGTTTCCTTAGAAACTGAAATAAAAATACAAAAAGCACCATTTACCATAAAAAGTATTTTACCAAAGAATCAATCTTATTTAAATACCTTGCGCGGAAAACTTTTATGGGGAGAAGACATACGAAATGAATCCTTATAACGATAATGATTACAATAAAACCATAAAAAAAAAGTTAATCAAAAAGACAGATTATTAACTTTTTAAAGCAAATTCAATTCCCTATATTTGCACGCTATTTTACAATGAGAGGACTTATTTTATTAATATTATTGGCTTGTGTAGTAACACCTTTACAATCACAAACACACGAAATTGGTTTCTTTGCCGGTGGTTCTAACTATGTTGGTGATATTGGTAGTACCAATTACATACACCCTAATGAGTTTGCTGGTGGTCTTATATACAAGTATAACCTAAACCCAAGAATTGCCTTAAGAGGAACATATACTTACATGCCTATTTCTGGTAATGATAACAATGCTGATAATGCTTTTCGCCAAAACAGAGGTATTAGCTTTTCAAACACCATTCATGAATTTGCAGCTGGAGTAGAATTTAATTTCTTTGATTATAACATCAGCGATTACAGAACTTCATTTACACCTTATATATTAGCTGAAATTGCTGCTTTTAATTACAAAAGTCCAGAACCAACTTCATCAAGTAATACAGTTCTCTTAAAAAACAAATTTTCATATACTATTCCTGTAGGTATTGGATTAAAAGGAAGATTAACCGATAATTTTGCCATTGCTTTTGAAACAGGTATACGATTCACATTCGTAGACGATTTAGACTTTACAACAGATAAAATAAACTCACTAGATTTTGGGGGTAATGGAAATGACTGGTATGTATTCTCAGGAGTTTCTATTGTATATACCTTTGGAAGACCACCTTGCTTTGGTGGAATAGCACAATAATTATGGAAGAAAAACTACAGCGTATTAATTTACAAAAAGTACCAAACCATATAGCCATTATTATGGATGGTAACGGTAGATGGGCAAAAGGTAAAGGTATGCAACGTGTTTTTGGACATAGAAATGCTTTAACAGCTATTAGAGAAACAGCTGATACTGCTTCTGAGCTTGGTGTTAAATTTTTAACCCTGTATGCCTTTTCAACCGAGAACTGGAATCGCCCAAAACTAGAAGTAGATGCTTTAATGAGTTTATTGGTAACTACTCTAAAAAAAGAACTCCCCGAATTTCAACGTAAAAATGTAAAAGTCAATGCTATTGGTAACTTAACAAATTTACCAAGCAATGCCCAAAAAGTATTGAGTAAGGTTATTGATGCAACTAAAAACAATACTAAAATTACTTTAACCTTTGCTTTAAGCTACGGTTCAAGAGAGGAAATTGTTAATGCTATCAAAAACATATCAAAAAAAGTTGTTAATAACGAGATAGAAATTGAAAAAATTAACGAGAAAATTATAAATAATCATTTATATACGTTTAATTTGCCCGATGTTGATTTAATGATACGTACAAGTGGGGAACAAAGAATAAGCAATTATTTACTGTGGCAAATGGCTTATGCTGAGTTATATTTTACTGATGTACTATGGCCTGATTACAGAAAACAACATCTTTATAACGCAATAATTGATTATCAAAATAGAGAAAGAAGATTTGGAAAAACCAGTGAACAGATTGAAACAAATGAATAAATATTCGTATTTACTAGTATTTTTTATCACCCTATTTGTGGTGAGTACTCAAGCGCAAGACACAACTCCTAAAGACAGTACTGTCACAAATATTATTTCCTACGAAAAAGGAAAAGAGTATATTTTAGGAGGTATAACTGTAACTGGCTTACAAAAATTTAGCGAACAAACAGTAAGAGTATATACTGGTTTAGTTGAAGGACAACCAATTAAATTACCAGGAGACAAACTTACAAGTGCCATTAAAAAGCTATATGAAAGTAAACAATTTAGTGAAGTAGATGTTTATTTATCTAAACGCGATGGTGAAACAGTATATCTTCAATTTGATGTAACTGAGTTACCTCAATTAACTGGAGTTACCATTTCTGGGATAAAAAAATCACAAATTAAAGAGATAAAAAAAGAAACAGAATTAAAAAAAGGGGTAATGGTCACAGACAACCTTATTGTTACCACTCGCAACTTTATTAAAAAGAAATATACAGATAAAGGTTTCTTAAAAACAAAGGTTTCATTAGATACTAAAAAAGACACTTCTGATGTTAACACTGTTAGCATGTCTATTTTTATCGATAGGGGTAATCGTATAAAGATTAAAGAAATTAATTTTACTGGCAATAAAGCCATGTCTAACGCTACTTTGCGTGGTGCCATGAAAAACACCAAACGTAAAATTTTTGGTCGTTTTTGGAAAGCTTCTAAATATATTTTAGATGATTATAAAGAAGATTTAAAAAGTATTCTTGAAAAATACAGCGAAAACGGATATCGTGATGCTAGGATTTTATCTGACAAAGTTGTTTGGAATGATGACAATACCATTAATCTTGAAATTGAAGTTGAAGAAGGCCGTCAATACCGTTTTGATGAAATTGTTTTTATTGGTAATAAACAATATACAGATGAACAGTTAAGTAACATCCTCCGAATAGACAAAGGAGATATTTACAATGGAAAGGTTTTAAAAGAGCGTATCTCTGGAGATGGTACACCTACTTCTCAAGACATACAAACTCTCTATCATAATAATGGTTTCTTATTCTCTCAAGTAAACGCTGTAGAAACTAAAGTAGAAAATGACTCCATTACTGTTGAAGTTCGTATTAGAGAAGATGAACCTGCAACAATAAAAAAGGTAACAGTAACGGGTAACGATAAAACAAACGACCATGTAATTTATAGAGAATTACGTGTTAAGCCGGGAGATTTATTTAGCCGTGAAAATATTATTAGGTCTATTCGTGAAATTGGGCAATTAGGTTTCTTCGACACTAATGTAACACCAGATGTTAAACCTGATTATCAGAATAAAACTGCTGATATTGATTTTTCTGTTGTTGAAAAAGGAGGAAGTCAAATTGAGTTACAAGGAGGTTATGGTGGTGGTTCCTTTATAGGTACTTTAGGTCTTTCTTTTAACAATTTCTCAGTTAGAAACATCTTTAATAAAGATGCTTATAAGCCACTACCTATGGGAGATGGTCAAAAACTTTCTCTTCGTTTACAAGCAAGTAGAACTTACAATACCTATAGTTTTTCTTTTACAGAGCCATGGTTAGGCGGTAAAACACCTCAATCTTTATCTTTCTCTGTATATTTTTCAAATCAATATCGTTATGATTTTACTACGAACGATGTAAATAAAGATGAAAGTCTTAGTATAATTGGTGCATCTATAGGTTTAGGTAAACGTTTAAAATGGCCTGATGATTATTTTACTCTTTCTCAAAACATTAGTTATCAAAGAATAGAATTACAAAACTATGGTTATCGTGTAGGTTCTTCTAATAATATTCTTAGCCAAGGAGATTTAAACAACTTAGCATATACAGTAGCACTTAGCCGTAATTCTGCAGGTCCTAGTTTAATTTTCCCTACTTACGGTTCTGAATTTACTTTAAAAGCTAAAGCTACTTTCCCTTATTCATTAGTTAATGGAAAAGACTACACTGAGCCTACGAACCCAACTTCTGATGAAAGACAAGCTTATTTAGCTGATAAATACAGATGGTTAGAATACTATAAAATTTCTGCTAAAGGTAAGTGGTATACAGCCTTAGCTAACAAGTTAGTATTAATGTCTAATTTCGAAGTAGGTTATTTAGGTTCTTACAATGATGAATTAGGCTTAACGCCAGTTGAAAGATACTTTGTGGGAGGAGACGGTATTGCACAAGGTCAATTAGATGGTCGTGAAACAATTGGATTAAGAGGATATGAGAACAACCGTATCTCTTCTATTGATGGTGGGGCTATTTATAACAAATTTCAATTAGAACTGCGTTATTCTATTACAGATAAGCCTACTGCATCGATTTACACTGTAGGCTTTTTAGAAGCAGGTAATTCTTATGACAATTTTAGCGAATTTAATCCGTTTAAGTTAAAGCGTTCAGCTGGAGTAGGTGTTCGTATATTTATGCCTGCATTTGGATTATTAGGTATTGATTTCGCTCATGGTTTTGATCCTTTACCTGGCTTAACCGAAAAATCTGGTTGGCAAACCCATTTTATAATTGGAAGACAGTTCTAAAATCATGCATTCATAATGCGTCTAGGTTTTGGCACGGTTTTTTCTAAACACATTATATCAAAGATGAAAAAAAGTATTTTATCAATCGTTCTTTTACTTATAGCAAGTATAACCGCTGCCCAAAAAAATCAACGTATAGCTTACATTGATATGGAGTATATTCTTCAAAGTATCCCAGCATATTTAGAAGCACAAAACTCTTTAGATGCTAAAGTAGAAAAATGGAAATCTAAACTAGATAAAGAGGCTCGTGCTATTGAAGTTTTGAAAGTTGATTTAACTAACGAAAAAGCCATTTTAACTAAAGATTTAATTGAAGAGCGTGAAGAAGACATCACCATTAAACAAGAATCTTTAAGAAGGTTAGAGTCTTTATATTTTGGTCCAAACGGTGACATGTACAATTTAAGAAAGCAATTAGTAAAACCCGTGCAAGACCAAGTATACAATGCTGTACAAACGATTGCTTCTAGAAAAAAATACGATTTTGTTTTTGATAAATCTAGCGATTTAGTTATGCTATATTCCAACAAAAAACACGATATTAGCGACCTTGTTGTACAAATGATTAATATCGATCAAAGAAGGCAAGCTAAAAAGGATAAAATTGAAGCTAAAAAGTCATTACTTAAAAATGATAATTTAAGTGACGAACAAAAAGAAAAAATAGCTAAAAGAGAAGAATTAAAAAAGAAAAAAGAAGCTGATAGACTTGCTAAAATTAAACAAATAGAAGAAAAAAGAAAACAACGTTTAGAAGAAAGAGCTAATAAAAGAAAACTTTTACAAGAAAAGAGGAAAGCCTTATTAAAAGCACAAGAAGAAGCTAGAAAGAAAAAAGAAGAGGAAACAAAACAGAACAAATAAATCAAGAATAAAATAACATTAATTAAATTAAACAAAGATGAAACATTTAAAAACGTTATTATTAGTTGCAATTTTTACGGTTGGATTAGGTGGTGTGGCGAATGCACAGAAAACTGCACATATTAACACTGATAAATTATTAGCTGAAATGCCTGCTACAAAAGCTATGAAAGCAGAACTAGAAAAGCTAAACAAAACATACCGTGATGACATTGAAACAATGTATAAGAAACTTGAGGCTAAAATGAAGAAATATGAAGCTGAAGGTAAAAGTCAAACACAAGAGGTAAACCAAAAAAGAGCTGTTGAAGTTCAACAAGAAAGATTAAGAATTAGCCAAGCTGAACAAGCTGCTGGTAAAGAAATGCAAAAGAAATATCAAGAAAAAACTATTCCTATTTTAAAGAAAGCTGAAGATGCTATTAAAGCTGTTGCTTCTGAAAAAGGAATTATATACGTTTTCGATGCTGCACCAGGTAAAGGTTTAATCGTTTACGACAAAGGAGAAGATATTTATGATGCTGTAAGAGCTAAATTAGGATTCTAAAAAGAATACATATATTTATATAAAAATCCTGCTGTTTAAACAGCAGGATTTTTATTTTTGTTATACGTATGAAAATGATTACACAACAACCTATTGGTATTTTTGATTCTGGTATTGGAGGTACATCTATTTGGAAAGAAACCCATCAGCTACTGCCAAAAGAAAACACTATTTATTTATCAGATAGTAAAAATGCTCCATATGGTCAAAAATCAACACAAGAAATAGTTAATTTATCAATAAAAAATACTGAATTTTTAATTGATAAAGGAGCCAAAATTATAGTTGTTGCTTGTAATACAGCTACTACTAATGCCATTGAATATCTAAGAGCTAATTATAAAATACCTTTTATTGGTATAGAACCTGCTATAAAACCAGCTTCATTACAAACTCAAACGGGTACTATTGGTATATTGGCTACTAAGGGAACCTTAAATAGTGCTTTGTTTGAAAAAACAACCTCAAGTTTAAATGATCAAATTAATATTATTGAACAAGTAGGAGAAGGATTAGTTGAACTTATAGAAAATGGAAACATCTATTCTAATAAAATGACTTTATTATTAAAAAAGTACCTAACACCAATGCTAGATAAAAAATGTGACTATATTGTTTTAGGCTGTACTCACTATCCTTATTTATTACCTCAAATACAAAAAATTACGGGTAAAAATGTAAAGATTATTGACTCTGGCGAAGCTGTAGCCAGACAAGTTAAAAATGTTTTACTTCAACAAAATTTACTAAATAATAGTAATGAAGTTACCGAAAACACATTTTATATTAACAAAGAGGCTGATGTTTTAAAATCAATGTTGAAAGACTATAAAAATAGTACAATAAAATTCTTAAATTTTTAATACGTAAAACTTCCATTAATATTAGGACACGCAGCTGCTCTTCTTTTAGTACAGAATAGATTTACACCTAATGATAATTGATGAAAACCTCCATTTGAAAATACTACATCACCTGTTTGCTGTGTATAAGTATAAGCAAACATCCATTTTTTATAATTAACTCCAACTATTGGAGTTACGTATTGTGAGTCTCCAAAGACATTTCCTCCAAAGCTCTTTCTATAAGATAAGGCAGCCCATATTTGAGTTGTATTTAGTGTTTTGTATACTTTAAAATTTATGTCTGCTATTTTTTCTTTAGTCTGTTCTTTGTATTGAAACATTAATGAGGGCTCAAATTGTAACTTTTCTTTATCACCAAAAAAGTATCCTCCTCCAAGAATATAATTTCTAAGATTATATGATTCAAAATCTGGGTTTAAATTGTTTTTTGCTGATAAGAAAATATTTTTTATGGTAAAATAAGATGACAGCCCATTTTTATGATATGCCATTCCGAAATCAGCATTAAAATAAAAATCACTTTCTATAACCTGACTTACTGTAGGATCGTTTATAAAAGCCCTTTGATCTCTTTCATTCTGAACCACAGAAAAAGACAATCCAAAAGATAACTGATTAAAAAGGTTTTCATTTCCCATATCTATATGATAAGCATAGGTACCTTGAACTCCCTTTTGTGAATGATATCCATTTTTATCATTAAAAAGAATTACTCCAACTCCTGTGTTAGAGTATTCTCCTAACTTTGTATGAAAACTTGCTGTTTGTAAAGCAGGAGCATCATCTACCCCTAACCATTGTTGACGTGCTGTTAATCTTATTTTCCCACAATCTCCTATACCTGCAGCTGCAGGATGTAATAAATATACATTATCTGACAAATAATCAGCATAAATTGGTAATGTTTCCTGTGCTGAAACATTATAAACTAAATTTAATAATAAAAAAAAAACAGAAACAATTATCTTCTTCATAATTTTTTAAAAAACAAAAAGACAAATATAACTAAGAAATATTGCTTTTTTTGTTAAATTTTAAGAAACAAAATAACTATTATTCAAAAAACTATTTATATGTTTTTATGTCTAAAAATTGAAGGGCTTATTCCTTTAACTTCTTTAAATTTTCTATTAAAATTAGATAAATTATTGAATCCTGATTTATATGCTATTGAGCTAATTGGAAGGCTTTTGTCTGACACTAATAATTTACAAGCATTCTCTACACGCAATTCATTTAAAAAAGTAAAGTACGTTTTATTTGTTCTTTGTTTGAAATATCTGCAGAAAGCATTGGGAGTCATATTTGCTTTTTCTGCTATTTCATATAAATCTATATTTTTTTCAAAATTATTTATTGTAAAATCCATTACATCACGCATTCTTTTTCCTTCATTATCTGTATATCTTTTAGGGTAGATAAAGCTAGCAAGCTCTATTGTATCAGAATCAACTAAAATTTTTAAAACTCTTAGTAAACCTATGAAACGATTAAGATTACTTGATTTTTGTAAACTTAATAAAATTCTTATAACTTTTTTTTTGTTATTTAAGAGTTTAAATCCTGATATAGATTTTTCAAAAAAAGGAATTAATTCTTTAAAGTCATCTAACTGGAAGAAACTCTTCCCAAAAGATTCTTTTGTAAAAAAAAGGGAAATCATAAAAGACTCTTTAATAACGGAAGCATCACTTTTAAAAACATGTGGTAAATTACCTCCTATAACTAAGACATCTCCAGATGAATATTTATTAACAGTATCACCAACAATTAAAGTTCCCTCTCCCTTCACTATTACACATAATTGTATTTCCTCATGCTGATGGAATTTATCATAAAAGAATTGTTCTTTATCCTCCTGATAGATCAAACCAATATTATGAGTTTTTGGTATTTTAAAGGGTAAAACTTTCATTAATAAAACTACTATTAGTATTCAAAAATATGCAAATACTACTAACAAATACTAATCAAAATAATTAATAAGGTAATATTATACCAGTATTAGGTAATTTGAAGCTAAGACAGTCACTTCTTCACTTATAACTTTGCCAAAAAAACAATACTAAAATGAGTATAAATTGGAACGGTGTAATGCCAGCAGTAACTACAAAGTTTACAAATGATGATGCCCTAGACTTAAACATGTTTGAAGTGAACATAAAAGCACAATTAGATGCTGGTGTACACGGCATAGTATTAGGCGGTACGCTAGGAGAAGCTAGTACTTTATCTGATGATGAAAAAAGGATATTAACCCAAACTACCGTAAAGCTTGTTAATAATAAAGTGCCTGTATTAATTAACATAGCTGAACAAACTACAAAAGCAGCCATAGAAGCAGCTCAAAAAGCTGAAGAAGATGGGGCAAAGGGTTTAATGATGCTTCCTCCCATGAGATACAAGTCTGGAGACAGAGAAACAGTAGAATACTTTAAAGCTGTAGCAAAAAACACTTCACTTCCAATTATGGTTTATAACAATCCTGTTGATTATAAGATTGAGGTTACACTAGATATGTTTGAAGAATTATTAAAACATGATAATATTGAAGCTGTAAAAGAGTCTACAAGAGACATTTCTAATGTAACTAGAATTAAGAACCGTTTTGGTAATCGATTAAAGATAATGACTGGTGTAGACACAATAGCTTTGGAAAGTTTATTAATGGGTGCAGATGGTTGGATTGCTGGTCTTGTTTGTGCTTTTCCTAAAGAAACAGTAGCTATTTATGAACTACAAAAAGCGGGGCGTATACAAGAAGCTTTAGAAATTTATCGTTGGTTTTTACCGTTGTTGGAATTAGATATAAACCCTAAATTAGTGCAAAACATTAAACTAGCAGAAGTAGCTACAGGTATCGGTAGTGAAAACGTAAGAGCACCAAGGCTACCATTAATTGGTGAAGAGCGTAAACACGTTTTAAGCGTAATAGAAACAGGCTTAAAAAACAGACCAACTTTACCCAATTATAAAACTTTAGCTACTCACTAATTAACTCTTTGTCAATTTAAATATGATTACAGGAAAAAACTATATAGGAAATCAGTTATCGAATTTAGGAAGTACAACTTACAAAACATTTAACCCTGAATTAAACCAGGAAAATGAATATATTTTTACCGAAGCGACTCCAGAAGAGATTAATAATGCTGTCGATTTAGCTACAACAGCGTTTAAAGAATACCAAACTATTTCTGGTAATAGAAAAGCTGAATTTTTAAATGCTATTGCTGATGAAATTTTAGCCTTAGGTACTAAATTGATACAAACATATTGTGCTGAATCTGGATTACCAGAAGGTCGTGCAAAAGGAGAACGAGGAAGAACTGTATTTCAATTACGCTCTTTCGCTGATTTAGTTGAAGAGGGCTCATGGGTAGAGGCTACTATCGACACTGCAATTCCTGATAGAGAACCAAGTCCTAAATCAGATTTACGTAAAATGAATATTCCTTTAGGTCCTGTAGTTGTTTTTGGCGCAAGTAATTTTCCTCTTGCCTATTCTACAGCAGGTGGAGATACTGCAGCTGCTTTAGCCGCTGGTTGTCCTGTGATAGTTAAGTCGCACCCAATGCATGCAGGTACGGGTGAACTTATAGCTTCAGCAATTATTAAAGCTGCTGAAAAAACTGAAATGCCTAATGGTGTTTTTTCTAACTTAAACTCTAGTGGTATTGAAGTAGGTCAGCAATTAGTAGCTCACCCTAAAGTAAAAGCTGTTGGCTTTACAGGTAGTATCCGCGGAGGAAGAGCTTTATTAGATTTAGCTGCAAAACGAGAGGAGCCGATTCCTGTATTTGCTGAAATGGGAAGTATTAACCCAGTTATTATGCTTCCAAAAGCATTACAAAATAGAAGTAAAAGCATAGCAAGTACTTATGCTAATTCTATTACGTTAGGTACAGGACAATTTTGTACGAATCCTGGATTGATCTTAGGAATAGAAAGCGATGGTTTAGATCATTTTATTAATTCTTTAGCTAAAAAAATTGTAGAAATCAATCCAACTTGTATGCTACATCCAAACATTGTTGGAGCATACGAGAGTAACAAATCTAAAGCTATTGCTCAAGAAGGATTAACTGTAGTTACTAACTATAAAGAGGAAACACAAGCCAACTATGCTTCTCAAATAGTTACAACTGTTAAAGGAAAAACATTTTTAGACAATCCTACTTTACACCAAGAAGTATTTGGCCCATATTCTATTGTGGTTCAATGTAAAAACGAAAAACAGTTAGAAGAAATAATTTTGAGCTTAGAAGGGCAACTTACAGGAACAGTTATTTCAGATGATAATGAAGTAGCTGACTACCCTACTATAGTTTCAGCTTTACAAAACAGGGTTGGAAGAATTATTTTTAACGGTGTTCCTACTGGTGTAGAAGTTTGTCCATCAATGGTTCATGGAGGTCCATACCCAGCATCAACAGACAGCAGATTCACAGCAGTAGGAATAAACTCTATTAAACGTTGGGTACGTCCATTTAGCTATCAAGACTGGCCTAATTATCTGCTTCCTCAAGAACTAAAAAACGAAAACCCTTTATATATTTTACGTTCTGTTAACGGTACACTAACAAAAGAGAAAATAGTATAATAAAATTTAATAATTTCTTTAGAAAACCTGTAAGTTCAAAACCTTACTTTTGGAGCATCTAAAGAAATTGAAATAAAGCCAGCTTCGTCTTTCCAAAATAGAAAAATTTGAAGGGTTTTTTCTACTACAGAATACAAGCTGGCAATTCAATTTAAGATGAAAAAAACTTTTTTTTGTGTAGATGCACACACTTGTGGTAATCCTGTGAGAGTTGTTGCAGGAGGTGGTCCTAACTTAATAGGAGCCAACATGAGCGAAAAACGTCAACACTTCCTTAGAGAGTATGATTGGATTCGTAAAGGTTTAATGTTTGAACCTCGTGGTCATGATATGATGAGTGGCTCAATCTTGTTCCCTCCTCACAACCCAAAAAATGATTTTGCTATTTTATTTATTGAAACTTCTGGATGTTTACCCATGTGTGGTCACGGAACAATTGGAACAATCACTATAGCAATTGAAGAAGGCTTAGTTACACCTAAAGTTCCAGGAAAGATTAGAATGGAAGCTCCTGCTGGCTTAATTGAAATTGAATATCAGCAAACCGGAAAAAAAGTAGATTGGGTTCGTTTGACAAATGTAAAAAGTTATTTAGCAGCTGAAGAACTCACAGTAGATTGTCCAGATTTAGGAGAAATTACTTTCGATGTAGCTTATGGTGGAAATTATTATGCAATTGTAGATCCTCAAAAAAACTTTTCGGGTGTACACAATTTTACAGCATCTAAAATTATTCAATACTCTCAAGTTGTTCGAAATCGAATAAATGAAAAATATCCTGACATGTTTATTCATCCAGAGAATAAAACTATTAGAGACGTTACACATATGCTATGGACAGGTGATCCAATAAACCCAAGCTCATCAGGAAGAAATGCTGTATTTTATGGTGATAAAGCAATTGACAGAAGCCCTTGTGGTACTGGTACATCTGCTAGATTAGCTCAATTATTTACAAAGGGAAAATTACAAATTGAAGAAGACTTTATACATGAGAGCTTTATAGGTAGTAAGTTTATTGGTCGTGTAGAAAAAGAAACAACTTTAAACGGTAAACCAGCTATTATTCCCAGTATACAAGGATGGGCAAAAGTATATGGGTATAATAACATTATAATAGATGATAAAGATGACCCATATGCTTATGGTTTTCAAGTTATTTAAATCATTAATTTTAGGTTATTGGTAAAAAACAATTAATAAACAATTAAAACGTTACATTATTGAAAGATTGTATTATAATTGGTGGAGGAATTATAGGTTTATCTACTGCGTATTTCCTTCTAAAAGAAGGTCATAAGGTAACTGTTATAGATAAATCTAACTTTTCTTCGGGTGCTTCCTATGTTAATGCAGGTATTATAACACCTAGTCATATTATTTCACTAGCCGCACCAGGCATTATTAATAAAGGTATTAAATGGATGTTTAGCTCTACAAGTCCTTTTTCTATTAAACCTCAGTTAGATCATGACTTTTTTCAATGGGCATGGTTATTTAAAAAATCTGCTACACATAAAAAAGTTGCAACTTCTATTCCTATTATCAAAAATATTAATGTATTTAGTAAAGAGCTTTATGAGGAAATTAAAACTTCTAATGATTTTGATTTTCATTATCAACATAAAGGTTTATTAATGCATTATAAAACTGATAAAATGGGGGAAGAAGAGTGGAATATAGGAAAATTAGGCATAAAAGAAGGGTTAAAAGTAGAACATTTAACTAAAGAACAAACTCAAAAATTAGAGCCTAATATTAAACTAAATATTAAAGGTTCTATCTACTATCATTCAGATGCTCACATGACACCTAATGAGTACATGAACCAGTTAAAGCTATATTTAACACAAAATAATGTAACTTTTTTAGCTAACGAACAGGTTACTGATTTTCATATCAAAAACAATAAAATACAATATATCAATACTCTTAATGATACAATTACTGCAGATGAATTTATATTAGCAACTGGCTCATGGACACAAAGAATAGCTAAAAAACTTGGTATTAATATTCCTATTCAAGCAGGTAAAGGCTATCGGGTTAATGTAAAAGAGAATACGGGTATTACAATTCCTGCTATATTAACTGAGGCAAAAGTAGCTGTAACACCTATGAATGGTTTTACTCGTTTTGGTGGCACCATGGAAATTGCTGGTATTAACAATAAAATAAACCTAAAAAGAGTACATACAATTACTCAAGCCGCTAAACAATATTACGACAATTTACAAATTACAAAAAAAGACATTAATAATGTAGAGAGCGGACTCAGACCTTGCTCTCCAGATGGGTTACCATATATTGGTAAACTCTCAAAAATTAAAAATGTGACAGTAGCTACTGGTCATGCGATGATGGGATGGAGTCTAGGTCCAGCAACGGGTAAATTAGTTTCTGAAATCATAAGTAATAAAAAAACAAGTTTAGATATAAAACCGTTTAACATTGAACGTTTTTCTTAAAAAAGCTATTATGGTTAATGAAAGATTAAAAGCTTTACGTGACTTCATGTCTATTCAAAAGATTGATGCTTTTATAATTCCATCAACTGACCCTCATCAATCGGAATATGTGGCTGATCATTGGAAACTTCGTGAATACTTTTCTGGTTTCACAGGGTCTGCTGGAACTCTAATTGTCACAAAAGATAGAGCTGCTTTATGGACTGATTCTCGATATTTTTTACAGTTTGAAGAAGAGTGCAAAACTTCTGAAGTACAACTACATAAACAATCTATTCCTCATGCTCCAGAACATGTAGCTTGGTTATGTAATTTACTGAATACAGAAACTTGTATTGGCTTAGACTTTAGGTTGTTTTCCATATCACAAATAAATTATTTAACATCACATACAACTTTAAAAAACATACAACTTAAAAATCAACCTAATTTTGCAAAAAATATATGGATAAATAGGCCTAGTTTACCTAATACACCTATTTACCATCATTCAATTAAATACAGTGGAGCTTCAACTTTATCTAAAATTAGAAAAATTCAGGAAAGGTTAAAAGATAAAAATGTAGATTTTTATTTCTTCTCATCATTAGATGAGATTGCCTGGTTATTTAACATTCGTTCTAGTGATGTCGACTATACCCCTTTGGTTACAGCTTATGCTCTTATAGGTAAACAAGATATTTATTTTTTTTGTGATAAAAAGAGATTTACACCCCCAGTTATTAATGATTTTGACGCTAATAATGTTTTTATAAAAAACTATGATGAAGTCATAACTTATCTGTCTGAAATAACTTATAATAAAAAAACCATTGTTGACTTTTCTACTTTAAATTATGAGTCTTTTGTTAATTTAAAAGGAACCCTTATTTCTGAAAAATCTTATGCTAAAACTCTTAAATCAGTTAAAAATATTACTGAGATTGAAGGTTCCAAAAAGTGTATGATTAAAGATGGAGTTGCTTTAACTAAGTTTTTTATTTGGCTTGAAAAAAAACTCTGTAAAAATGTTGTTTCTGAATATGAAATAGGACAAAAACTTAATTATTTTAGGCAACAACAAAATTTATATAAAGGTGAGTCATTTGCTACAATTGTAGGCTATAAAAAAAATGGAGCCATCATTCACTACACTCCTACTAAAGACAATTGTTTGCTTGTAAAAAATGAAAATATTTTATTATTAGATAGTGGTGCCCAATATGAAGATGGAACTACTGATATTACCAGAACTATTTGGCTTGGAGGCACACCTTGTAAAAAAATAACAACAGCATACACAGCTGTTCTAAAAGGTTATATTGGACTTGAACAACTTGTTTTTCCTAGAGGAACAACAGGAGTACAATTAGATGCTTTTGCTAGAGCTCCATTATGGAAAAATGGATTAGATTACCCACATGGAACAGGACATGGTATTGGTAGTTTTGGTATGGTACACGAACCTGACCAAGGATTTGCTAGCACTACAGTAACTGAAAGAGGTACAAGTTCACATTTTGAAAACCAACTAACAACTATTGAACCAGGATTATATATTTCTGGAGAATTCGGTATTAGGATAGAAAATATAGTTCTTTCAAAAATACAAAAGACTTCTAGTTTTGGTATTTTTTTAGAGTTTGAACCACTAACACTATGCTATATTGATACCACATTAATTAATGCAAACTTACTTACTATTGATGAAAAAAACTGGTTAAATGCTTACCATAGTAAAGTTTACCAAACACTTTCTCCTTTCTTAACTAAAGAAGAAAATATTTGGCTAGCTAAAAAATGCACAAAAATTAATTAATATTTTGGGGTTTATCGAAGTATAAACCCTTTTTTCATTGGATCTTTTGGGTCTATTATAAAAGTTTGTACGGCTGTTATATATGCGGTTCCCTCAACTTGAGGAATTACAGCTTTAAATGCTCCATAATTTTCTTCGGAGATTACAGAACCTTTGAAAGTAGAACCTGTAATACTTTCAATACTCATTACTTGATTAAAATCTATTTCTTTTCTTGCTTTGTGAATTGCCATTCGCCCTGAAACACCTGATCCTGTAGGGCATCTATCTACTTCTCCTTCTGCAAAAACACATACATTTTTACTATCATTACCAGACATTTGTTTAGTATTATCAATAAATATAGTTCCGTATAAAAAGCTTAAATCATCCTCAAAAGGATGTAAAATTTCTTTGTCTTGCAACATTACTTCATTTTTAATAGCCATTCCTGCGTTTATTAAATTTCTATAGTTTTTTGCAGATAAATCAAAATCAAAATTATTTTTACACATGTCTACATATGCATAAAAAGCTCCACCATAAGCTAAATCATATGTAACTTCTCCTAGCCCTTTTACATTTACTGTACGGTCTAAGCCAACAACAAAACTAGGTACACAATGAAATTTTACACCTATTACTTCATTGTTTTTCACCTCTGTATAAGAAACAATTCTACCACAAGGGGCATCTATTTTCAATATATTCTCTCCTTCTACAACCTCTATCCATTTCATGTGTATTGCAAGAGTAGAGATTGCAATAATGGCATGACCACACATAGTTGAGTACCCTTCATTATGCAAAAAAATAATACCAAAATCTCCTTCATCATCATTTGGAGGCAATAAAATACATCCATACATATCTGCATGTCCTCTTGGTTCAAACATTAAAGCTGTTCGTAAATAATCATAATTTTCTTTACAAAATCGTCTATAATCTAAAACTGATTTCCCTTCTAAGTCTGGAAATCCTTTTATTATTACTCGTAACGGTTCTCCCCCAGTATGCATGTCGATAGTTTCTATCTGTATCCAATCTTTGGGAATAGTAAATGTTGTTTTTTGTATAATATTTTTATATGTTTTACTCCTATTCATTATATGTATTGTTTATAATAATAATTTGCCGCTATTAAATCTTCTAAAGCATGACCTACTGATTTAAAAAGTGTAATTTCTTCTTCTGATGTCCTAGCTAAAATGTTATTAGCACACAGCCTAAATAAATCTGCTTTAATATCTTTTTCTTCTATTATCCCTTGGTTTAATGGAATTACAATATCTCCACTCTCTTTAAGCCCTCCTTGAAAAGTATCCACAAAAACTGTTGATTTAAGTATAGCTGAGTTGTCAGCTTCTCTCATGTCTTTTTTGTAAGCTCCTACAAGATCTATATGTTGCCCTTTTTGTAATAAATCACCATTAATTAATGGCATTTTAGATAATGTTGCTGAAGATATAATCGCTACTTCCTTTATTTTTTCTTCTATTGTCTCTACTGGTACTACTTTTACAATATTACTATTACACTGCTTTGCTATTTTTTTCGCTTTTTCATAGTTTCTTCCCCAAACATATACCTTTTTTATTGGTCTAACTGTACAATGCGCTTTTATTAAATTAGTAGCTAAAGCTCCTGTACCTATCATTAATAATGAATCTGCGTTCTTTCTTGATAAAAAAGAAGATGCTAAAGCAGAAGCAGCCGCGGTTCTTTTTGCTGTTAAGCTTTTAGCATCTAAAATTGCTTTAATAGTTCCGTTTACAGAATTTAACAAAATATATGTTCCATGAATAGCTGGTAAGTTAAATTGATGATTCTCTGGACTAACGGTAACTATTTTTATTCCTGCTGTTTTTCCTGGGTTCCAAGCAGGCATTAAAAGTAAGGTTGAATCTTGAGTTGCTTTAGGATTTGTAAAATCATGATGGTGCCTTAAAGGTACTTGTACCTTGTTGTCCGAAAATGCTTTTTTAAGTTCATTTATTAACTCTTGAAAAGATGTATTACTTTCTATAAACTGATTATTAATTTGTACAATTTGTTCCATAGCTAAATGTACGTTTTTTAAAATCTTGCGATAGAATCTACCCTTAAACTACTTAATATTTGCACACTGTTAGATAAAATAGTATCAATTTAAAAAAATGAAAGCCTATAATTTTATACAAAATTATTTTATGAAGTTAATTCCTACTTTTCTTTTTACTTTTATTATTACTGTTTTACTTTCATGTAACACAAATAATAATAAATCTTTTAAAAGTAAACTACAAGAAGTTTTTCCTAATGCTAAAATTAATACTATAAAAACTGAAGATCATTTTATAGAGTCTTATCAAGTTATTTTAAATCAATTTTTGGATCATAAACATCCGGAAGAAGGTACTTTTAAGCAATATATTTACATATCACATAGTGACTATAATAACCCTACTATTTTGGTTACAGATGGGTATGCTTCCCATAATAGAACTACCGAATTAAGCAAGATTTTTAAGGGTAATCAAGTTATTGTAGAATACAGAATGTACGGAAAATCTAGACCTGATGAAATTCCTTGGAAATATCTAACAAATGATAATGCCACAAACGATTATCACTTTATTGTTGAGAAGTTAAAATCTTTGTACAAGAATAAATGGATTTCTACGGGTATTAGTAAAGGAGGAGAAACTGCATTAATTTATAAATATAATTTTCCTAATGATATTGATGTAACTGTGCCTTACGTAGCTCCTTTAATAAACGGTACAGAAGATATTAGAACTAACGATTTCATAAATACTATTAAGAATGAAACTTGTAGAGATAGAATTAAAACATTTCAACGTGCTATTTTACATAAAAGAAGCGATATAATTCCATTACTAAAAGAATATGCTACGACTAATGAGATTACTTTTAATGAAGTTCCTTTTAATGAAGTTTTAGAATATGCTGTATTAGAATTTCCTTTTTCTTTTTGGCAATGGGGAGATGGCAAGTGTGATAAAATACCTGAGAACAATGATGATATCAACGTATTATTTAACTTTTTAATAAAGAACTCTGATATTACTGTTTATAGTGATTGGGGATATAACTATTACCTTCCTTCCTTTTATCAACATATGACAGAATTAGGGTATTATGGATATGACTTAACACCTGTTAAAGATTTGCTTCAAGTGGTTACCAGTAGTTCTAATAAGCGTTTCGCTCCTAAAAATATTGATATAAGCTACAACCCAAATTATATAAAAAAAGTGCGCAATTATGTAGAAAATAAAGGGAATCGAATTTTATACATTTACGGCGAAAATGATCCTTGGTACGCTTGTGCTCCTATACCTAAAAAAGAGGTTGATGCCTTAAAAATGGTATTACCTAATGCAAATCATGCTACTAGAATAAGACATTTTTCTGACGAAAAACAAAAAATCATGTATGATAAATTACAAGCATGGTTAGGTAATACCATTACTATCTACCCCCTAAAAAAGTAGAGGGTAGATATCTTTGTTTTATACATAAACTTTATCTATAAATTTAGAACTTAACAATCTTGCTACCCCCATATAGCTAAGTGTAAACTTTACTTTATCACCTACTTTATATTTTGTATCTCCTGCTTCATTTTTATTCAACCCAACATCAATTACTAACATATCAGAAGTAATTCCCACAAAAGATATACTTTTATCCTCAACTTCAATATCATTTTTATCTACATCTAATAAACCAAAATCTAAAATTGCCTTGTACGATGTTTCTTGTACATCGTTTTCATCATAAGTAGATGTATGTCCAATACTTGCTTCACTTATAATGCCATCGGGAACTATTTTTTTCTTTTCCAACTCTATTACATTAGCATAAAACTCAAATGTTTCTGTATGCAAATCTTTAAACTGCTTATTCTCTAACGGACTTACTCCAAAGAATGCAGCTTCTCCAATTCTAAAATGGTTTATATCTTTAGGAGCGACTCCATTTTCCACCAATGGTAACGTAATTGATGTACCGCCTGACACATATTTTAAATCCTTATTAAATTTAGCCGATATTAATTCTTTATATAATGATAATTGCAATAGCTTATCATAAGTAGGCTCTACTCCGTACATACATCCTAAATTTGAACCTATACCTATTACTTCAATATTCGGTAGATTGAATACTTTTTCATAAAACCCTAAAATATCATCTCTTTTTACTCCTTCTCTTAACTCACCCATTTCAATCATAATAATAATTTTATGAATTTTATTTTTCTTCTTCGCTGCTTCATTAAGTGACTCTATAGTAGATAAAGAGCTGTTTAAAGAAATATCTGCGTACTCTACCACATCATCTGCATAAATATTTGCTGGGGGTTTTATGTAAATAGTACGTAAATCTGGATTCACCTCTCTTAAGTTTCTTAAGCTTGTTAATCTAGAATCTCCAATCGAGTTTATTTTTTCAGTTACATCCGGAGTTAAAATTGCTTTTAAAAATGTTTTATCTCCCGAGAAAACTTTTGTTACCAAGCTCCATTCGATATGATTTTTTTCAAAGAAGTTACTTAGTTTTTTTATGTTATCTTTTATTCTTTCAGAATATATAATTAATTCTGCCATAATTATTTTGTTATTATTCTTGGTAAATTCTCAGGAAGTCGTGTTAATAATTCATAATTAATTATTTGTATTGAATCATTGAATGATGAAACAGTTATTTCAACATCACCTTGACTTCCAATTAATACAACTTCATCTCCTTTTTCAATAGTATCGGCATGTGTTATATCTACTGCCATCATATTCATATTAATGGTTCCTACTATTTTATGTCGTTGTCCTCTTATTAAAACTTTTCCTTTATTACTAAGAGAACGGCTATATCCTGAAGAATATCCAACTGGTATAATTGCTATTTTGGTTTCTTGGTTTGTAAAGTATGATGTACCATAGCCAATAAACTGACCAGCCTTTATCGTTTTAACATCCATAACTTCTGTTTTCCAAGATATGATTCTTTTTAACGGATTTTCTACAATTTTTTCTTTGGTTAAATAATGAACCAATATCTCTTTTGTTGGAAAAAATCCAAACTGTAAGATACCAACTCTTACCAAATCTAACCTTGTTGTTGGGTATCTAATTGTAGCTGCTGAACTTGCTAAATGGTAATTTGGATTGAATAAATCAAGTTCTTTTACTCTCTTTCTTACATTTTTAAATTTTTTCTTTTGATCGGTTATTCTCTTGTAATTTGATATACTTTCTGCTCCTGCTAAATGAGAACAAATTCCTTTAACATCAACAAACTCTTTATGTGTCTCAATATATTTAAGAACTTTTGTTGTTTCTTTTGGAACAAAGCCTGTTCTGTTCATTCCTGTTTCGATTTCTAAATGAATTTTAGCTCTTCTTTTTACTTTTTTTGCTGCTTCTATCGCTTTTTGTAGTCTATTTTCTTCAAAAACAAAAAACTCTATCTCATTTTCAATTGCCCATGGTAACTGGCTATTTTCAATCATTCCCATTATCATAATGGTTACATCTTCATAAGGTAGTGTTTTTTTTATATCAAAAGCCTCATTCGCATCAGAAACGCTAAAATGTCTTACTCCGTATTTGTATGCCAACATACAATAGGTTTTAATTCCATGACCGTAAGCATTTCCTTTTACTACAGATGAAAAAATAGTAGTATCTCCTATTATTTCACGTATAAAATTGATGTTATTTTTTATTGCTGATTCAGATAATTCTAAATAAGATGTATGAGTCATTATTGTTGAACTTCTTTTAAAATATTATAAAATAATTGTGCTCCTGTTACTGTTACATCATCAGGAAAATCATAATCTGGATTATGTAGTGCAGGAGTGTTTTTCCCAGCTCCTATCCCAAACATAGCTCCTTTATATTGTTGTGTAAACAACCCGAAATCTTCGCCCCATTTAAATGGGGTATTTATTTCGTTAATTGATAAATTTAGTTGTTCCGCTGCCTTTTTTATATACTCAACAGCTTCTTTGTTATTTTTATTTGCGTAAAACTCTTCAAACCAAGAAGTATTAATACTTAACTTTTCTTTTTCTTGAAGCTTTTGAAGTAATTGTTCGAGGTTATTCTGTTTTTCTTTCATTAAACGCGTACTCCAACTTCTTAATGTAAGATGTACTTCTCCATATCCTGCTGATACTCCATAGGCTTTTTCTCCCATTGTTACGTATATGGGAGTAGCTAAAAAGAAATCAGAATCTTCTGGTATATTTTTTGTTTCTTGTCTTACAAAATGAAGAATTTCAGCAATTGCATTAGCTGGGTTGTAGCCTTTTTCTGGCTCTGCTGCATGTGCTGTTTTTCCTTCCAAAGTAATTATAGCACTTTTTACATTGCTAGTAAACTCATGTTCTTTTACAATTATTTCTTGTTTGGTAAAACCTGGTAAATTATGTAGCGCAAAAACATAATCTATATTAAGTTGTTTAAAATAAGTATCTTCTAAAATAGACTGCGCTCCTCTTCCATTTTCTTCTGAAGGTTGAAAAAGTAATACTACTTTTCCTTTAGACAACGGTTTTTCCGTAAGAAGCTTTGCTACTCCAAGTAAAATAGTTGTATGCCCATCATGTCCGCATTTGTGAGAGACTCCTTCATTTACAGATTTATGTTCGAAACTATTTATTTCTTGAATAGGCAACGCATCAATATCAGCCCTTAGCATAACTGTTTTCCCTTCTTTTTTTCCATTGAAGATTGCTAACAAACCTGTTTTAGCCACTGGTTGTATCTCACAAAATGTGTGTTCCTCTAAAAAAGTTTGTATTCTTTTTTTAGTTTCATATTCTTCTTCAGAAACTTCAGGAAACTTATGTAATTCTTTTCTTACCTTCTCTAAAGTATCCTTTAGGCTTTCCATGATTTTGGATTATTAATTAACTGAATTATTGAAAATACAATAGCTGATAATGTAATTCCGAAGAAATTTGCATCCAAACCAAAAGGTAATTTTACCTCTAAAATAATTAATAGTAAAGTGGTCAATCCTCCTGAAATCATTGCATAAAAAGCAGCAATTGGTGATGGTTTTCTCAGTAATAATATTCCTAAAACAGGAACTAACAACCCTGATACCATAAAGGCATACGAATACAGCATTAACTCTAATACATTTTGCATTTTTGTTGCCAATACAATAGCTAAGCCACCTATTAAAAAAGTTATTAATTGTGAGTTTTTTATACTGATACTTTTCTTGAAATACCCAAAAATATCTGTTGTTAAGTTTCCTGAAGCTGCCATTAAACAACTATCGGCTGTAGACATGATTGCCGAAAAATAAGCCGACATCATTAACCCCATTAAACCCACTGGTAAAATACTTCTTAGCAACAATGGAAGTCCCAATTCTGCATCCAATTCTACTCCTGGGGCATATCCTATACTAGCGAACATTCCTTGCTCATAGGCTACTCTTGAAAATAACCCTAAGGCAACCCCCATAAATGCCATTATTGGATATTCAAAAAGTCCCGCTATTTTCCATGCTTTTTTTGCAGTTTTTTCATCTTTACATGCATAAATTCGTTGGTATAAAGTCATTCCAACAAACCAAATGGGTACTATTGTGATTATCCAGTTAAACATATCAATAAACGAAACATTGGTTAGTGATAAAAAACTGGCTGGTAATATTTCTTTAATTCCACTCCATCCTCCTATTTCAGCATAACCGATAGGAATTCCAATTCCTATTAGCCCTATCATTAGAATTATCCACTGAATGGTATCTGTATAAATCACAGCTTTTATTCCTCCAATAACTGTATACACCACTGCAATGACTCCCATAATTAAAACTGCATTAGTAATAGATATAGAAGGAAATGTAGCGGATGCTAGTTTTGCTCCTGCTAAAATTTGTGAGCTTGTAAAACCTATGTACCCTATTAACGAAATAATTCCTGCCATTAGAGCGACTTTTGCATTGTAGTGAAAAGCTAATGACTCTGGAAACGTTAGAAAATGATGTTTTTTTGCTATTGGATATACTTTAGGGATTAAAAAAACGGCGCTTATCCAAGCACCTAATAACCCTGTAAAAAGCATCCAGCTACCGGAGAGTCCCATTAAAAAACCAAGACCTCCTAAGCCAATAGAAAACCCCCCTCCAACATCAGTTGCAACAACAGATAACCCTATATGACCTGCTGACATGTTTCTTCCCCCTACATAGTAATCGTCTTTTGATTTGTTTTTATTCATGAAGTATACTCCTACTCCAAGCATAAAAACTAGATATAACACAAATATTAATAGATCAATAAAATGTATATCCATATCTTATTTTTCCTGCTCTAATAAAAACTGCTCTTTATACTGAGCCTTTTTTAATTGCTCCCTTCTGCTTACAGATGGTTTTGTGTACTCTTTTCTATCTCTTATTTCTTGTAAAACTTTTGTATTTCTATATTTTCTTCTGTAGCGTTTAATCGCTCTATCGATATTTTCACCTTCTTTTACTTGTATTATTAACATATTTAGATCTTTTTAAAATTATTATTTCTGTTTTTTATGGATTAAACAAAGTCGAAACTAGCCTAAATAAGTTTGTAACACTTTAGTTCTCGATCTTTGTTTGAGTCTTCTAAGTCCTTTTTCTTTAATTTGGCGTACGCGCTCCCTTGTTAAGTCAAAAGTTTCTCCTATTTCAGTTAAACTCATAGGGCGGTAATCTTCTAAACCATAAAATAGCTTTATGATATCAGATTCTCTTGGAGATAATGTTTCTAAACTTCTACTAATTTCCAACTGTAAAGATTCTTGCATTAAATCTTTATCTGGTTTAGGAGCTTCTGAAGCTTTCATTACATCGTATAAATTTGATGTTTCTCCTTCTTTTAAAGGTGCATCCATAGAAATATGTCTTCCAGAGTTTTTCATTGACTGTTTTACATCTGAAACAGTCATATCTAAAACTTTAGCTATTTCTTCTGGAGTTGGCATTCGTTCATTACTTTGTTCAAGCTTAGAAACTGCTTTATTAATTTTACTAATGCTTCCTATTTTATTCAACGGTAAACGAACCACACGAGATTGTTCTGCTAAAGCTTGTAAAATAGACTGGCGTATCCACCAAACGGCATACGATATAAACTTAAATCCACGCGTTTCATCAAAACGTCTTGCTGCTTTAACCAAACCTATATTTCCTTCATTAATTAAGTCAGAAAGGCGTAATCCTTGATTTTGATATTGTTTTGCCACCGACACTACAAAACGTAAGTTAGCATTTACCAAAGTTTCTAATGCTCTTTGGTCACCTGTTTTGATTTTTTGAGCTAACTCAACCTCTTCATCTGCAGTAATCAAATCAATCTTACCAATTTCTTGTAAGTACTTCTCAATAGATTTTGATTCTCTATTGGTAACTTGTTTTGTTATTTTTAACTGTCTCATATTATCTCTTTAGTCTCATTTCTAAATACGGAGTGGTAAATCCTAGCTTTTCGTACAAAAACTTTGCTGGATTATCTTTTTCTACATGTAAAGCAATATCTCCTTTACAGTTTTCTATAGCATGTGTCATTATTTTTCTTCCTACTCCTTTCCCTCTATATTCATTATGAGTGGCTATGTAGACTAAAATGTTTTCTGGGATATACTCATCCATTCCAGTTTTATTTATTACCACTGCACCTATAATTTCACCTTTATCTTCTATCGTAAAAACATATCCACCTAATCCTGTTCGCTCTTTTGCTGCATAGTCTATTGCTTTACGAATTGCTGATTTTTCATCTCCATATTTTTCAAGATGTTTATATAAAAAGTTAGTTACTCTTTCTATTTCTAGAGGGGTTATACGATTAAATGCATCGTAAGTTTTTATTGTCATAATTTGATTTTTATAAAAAAGAATAGGTATGTAATAACTGTAAGTTTCTTTAGTTTTTTCTACTGAAACTTAAATAGCAATAAATACAAAACCTATTTATTTTGGTATTTGTCTTTTAATGCAGAATACTTTTTAGAAAAGTGTACGATTATCTATAAACAGATACTCGTAAGGTCAAAAAAAACATTTTATAAATCCATTTTTTAACTGGTAAATAGTTCTACAAAGTGTTTTTAAATATATTAGAGAAACTTCTCACAAAGGAGGAGTTATTGTAAACTTAAATTAGAACCCTGGTGGGATAAACTTGTCCGATTGATTACGGAACACAAGGTAGTTGAATGTAAAAACTCGTTGATTTTTTTTCTCGTGTGTAGTATCTACCATATCGTACAAAGGTACGAATTTTATAGATAATTTCAAAACAGCTACTGTAAAAGAACCCTTTACAATGTTTTCTAGGTTTATAGCACAATATAATTAAACAAAAAAACACTTCAGAAAAATCTGAAGTGCCTTTTAATTATGATATAATTTCTAATTACTTTTTGAAATTAGTAATCCCATTTTCAAGCCAGTTATAATATTCATCTACATCTGGTGTGTATGCTATAGGGTCTATTATATTTGATTCATCATGATTCATTAATACATAAAATGGTTGTGAGTTTGCTTTATACTTAATAGTTTGCATTTCACTCCATTTTTGACCAATATATTTTAATTTTTTTCCTGGGTTTAACTTTGATTCTACCACCTCGTCTTCTTCTAATGGTCTTTTATCATCTACATACAAAGAGATTAAAACTACTTTGTTTTTCAACACGTCTAAAACCTTTGGTTTCACCCAAACGTTTTGTTCCATTTTTCTACAATTTACACAAGCATGTCCTGTAAAATCTAACATTACTGGCTTTCCTACTTTTTTAGCATAAGCCAATCCTTTATCATAATCATGAAACGACATAATATCATGTGGTGGCATTAAATGTGCTCCTTCTGGCAAACTCTCATGTCCACTTCCCTGATTACCTGAACTTACTACTGCTTGTTTTGTAAACCCTACTCCGTAAGGTGACTCACTATAATGTTGTGGCGGTGGAAATGCACTGATTAAATTCAACGGTGCTCCCCATAACCCTGGAACCATATAAATGGTAAAAGATAATACAATCAACCCTAAACTTAATCTTCCTACAGAAATATGACTGATTGGACTATCGTGTGGTAATTGTATTTTTCCAAATAGATAAAAAGCTAAAGCTCCAAAAATAGCTATCCAAATTGCAATAAATACTTCTCTTTCTAATAAGTGTAACTGTAATACTAAATCGGCATTTGATAAGAATTTAAATGCTAAGGCTAATTCCAAGAACCCTAAAACTACTTTTACCGTATTTAACCATCCTCCTGATTTTGGCAATGAATTTAACCATCCTGGAAAAGCTGCAAATAAGGCAAATGGTAGTGCAATAGCTGAAGAGAACCCTAACATTCCAACAATAGGAGCTATTCCTCCTTTAGAAGCTGCTTCTACTAACAAAGTACCTACGATTGGTCCTGTACACGAAAAGGATACAATTGCCAAGGCTAACGCCATAAAAAAAATTCCAATTAACCCTCCTCTATCAGCTTGAGAATCTACCTTAGTTGCCCATGAACTTGGTAAAGTAATTTCAAAAGCTCCTAAGAAAGACACAGCAAAAATCACTAAGATTAAGAAGAAAACTATATTAAACCATACGTTCGTTGATAATGCGTTCAAAGCATCAGCTCCAAAAACAGCAGTTACTACCGACCCTAATAATACATAAATCCCTATAATAGATATTCCGTAGATAATTGCATTTCGAATTCCTGCTGATTTACTTTTGCTTTGTTTTGTGAAAAAGCTTACTGTCATCGGTATCATAGGAAATACACACGGAGTTAACAATGCTGCAAACCCAGATAAAAAAGCAATGAAGAAAATTCCCCATAAACCTTTCTTTTCTTCCTTTTCACTTTCTTTTGAAACTTCTTTATCTGTTGTTTTTGTTTCTTTAACGTTATCTGAAGAAACTTTAACTGCTGTCGCTTTAGTTAAATCAAACACCAAATCTACTTCTTTTGGAGGCAAGCACATCTCATCTGTACAGGCAATAAACTCTACAAATGCGTTTATTTGAGTTAAACTAGCATCAATCAACTCTACTTTCTGCTTAAAAACTGCTTTGTCTGCAAAGGATTTAATATTCATTCCTTCTTCACCAAAAAGTGTGGTAAACTTAATTTCTCCTTCTGGTTCTGTAGTATTTCCTACAATTTTAATTTTTCCTCCATCATCATCATACGTAAAAGTTGTTGGAATAGGCCCTCCACTAGGAACTTGTTGTGCATACAAATGCCAACTTCCTTGTATTGTCGCAGTACTTACTAAGTCATATGTTGTTTCAGAAATTTTCTCTACACTCGTTTTCCATGCTATTGGATTGTGAATTTGGCTCATTGCCGAAAACCCAACAGTAAAACAAAGCAAAAATGCTAGTATTTTTTTCATCTTATTTGGGGAAAGGGATTAATTTACATTAAAAGTTAATTCTACTTCTTTTGGAGGTAAACAGTTCATTCCTGTACACACCATATACTCTACCACTCCTTTAACTGTAAACTTTTCTGTAGTTTTTAAACGGATTCTCTGAGTAAAAGTAGCTTTAGTATCGAAATATTTAATTTTCATATCAAAGATTGGATCGTCCACTACATGTCCTGCTTCTTCTTTAGTATTTCCTTTTTTCAAGTATTTAGTATCTCCCTCAAAAGTAAATAAGGTTGGAATTGGCCCTCCTTTTGGAATCTCTTGCGAATACAAATGCCAATCTTTTTGAATTGTTGCGGTAGCTACTAACTCTGCTTCTTTATCTGATATCTTTTTTACTGAAGTACTCCACTTTACTGGATCGTGCACTTGGGAAAACGTAAAGGAGCAAGTAAATAATAGTAGTATTAGATATATTTTTTTCATTTTTAAATAAGTATTGAACTCGTAAAAATAACGTGTTTTATATTCATAGAAGAATAATTAAATAATAATTAACATTCTTATTCAATTTTATTTTCTATCCGTGACAAGGAACTGTTAATTATAAAATTATCTTAAAAAACATAAAAAAATGTTAATTTATTTTTTATATATTTATAGTGATTTTTTGAGTCATTTTTTAAAATCACACCTTTAAATTCTTTCTACAATTAAAAACAAAAAAGTAGATGAAGTAACAGTATTTATCATAAACTAAATTTAAGTCCCCCAAATATGAAACACTTTTATTTTAAAAAGTTTAGTGTAGATTTTATATTAGAATTTATAATTCTTCTCAACAAACTACATATTTCTATCAATAGAAAAAAAGGAGTAGTTAAACTCCAATCCATCACTCTCTCAAAAATGTGGAGAGCATTTCCTTCAATTAAGTTTCTTAAAACTTTTAATTACAGGTTTAAGAGTATGTTTTATAATATAAGAACTATAACACTTTCCACATAATCATTAATACGGTTAACTATATTTAAAGATGTTCTTTTATAGTTTCCCATTTAATTTTAACTTGATTATCAAACTCTAACGAGTTGATGAAGTGTATCCTATTTTTTTAGTCTTAAATTAAAGAATATCACACATTCTAGCGCAAAAAACACAAACAAGTATTTGCACTATAATCCATCTAAACAAAAAAAGCTTTATATGAAAAATAAACACCCTCACTATAGTGTATATAAAAGCATATTATATATAATTTTCTTAACATTTACTATTAGCCTCAGTGCGCAAGTAATCATAAAAGAAGAATTAAAAAGAAGTAATCTCAACAAAACCTTATCCTATAAACCACCTCAAGACACAAAATTATCCTCATCAAACAATATAGTTAACCCTATAAGTAGTTCTTTTTTAACAAAAAAAATAACTAATAGTAATTTAAATCAAAGATCCTTTTCATCTACTTTTAGTATGATGATGATGGCTACACCAACTTTAGATTTAAACTCTATAACACCAGGAAATAATTATGATTTCCAACTACAGCCAACAACATCAAACATTTTCCCTGTAACTGTAGATCCAAAAGTAACAACAGATACAGGTGTTTTAAGTGCAACAATAAGTTTTTCTGGAATTGTTGATACTCCTTTTGGTGAATTGTTAGCTATTAATAATGGCGGTGGTTTTGATTTATTATGGTTACAATTACCGGTATCTGGTCCATTTACCTATACTATAGGGAGTTCAACAATACAAATTACACAACTAACAAACACAACATTTAATATTGTAGAAACCTCTGGAAATCCTATCTCTAATTCTGAGTTTGAAACGTTTTTATCCACCTTGTTTTATGGAGACTTGCAAAGCCCATATACAGATGGGGTACGCACAATGGATGTTACCATTTTTGATACAAATGGAGATTCTACCACAGCACAAACCATTATAAGAATCTACACTACTCCCCCAACAGTTGTAGATGAAGCTGATAGTATTCTTGCTAATTCTACTGGAACTATTACAGGTAATGTTCTTACTAATGACTCTGGCTCTACTGCCATATCGGTAACAGAAGTAGACGTCTATCCTTCAGCTGTTAACAACACTTATACTACTTTATATGGAGACATTACAATACAAGCAAATGGTACTTATACTTATGATGTAGATGAAACAAATGCTTCTGTTACAGGTTTAAGAAACGGAGAGAGTTTAGATGATATTATTTCTTATACTGTAGCTGATGCCATTGGTATAAAAGATTATGGTATATTAACCATAACAATTAACGGAGTAGATGAAGCCCCTGACGCAATAGATAACACAGATTCTTTAACTGCTTTTATCGATGCAAGTGCCACAGGTAATGTAATAACCGATCCTGGAACTGGGGGCTCTGATACCGTAGATCGAGGCTTATCTACTTTAGTTTGGGAAAGCAATTTTACAAATGGAGAAACAGTAAATGGAAAAACAAAAACTATTGGTGGCGTGGGGCTTTCTTTTACTACTTTAGACCCTGGAGGATTTGGTACATCCTTTAACCAAACAGTAGATTATACTACCAACGGAGGTCATACAGGTTATTTAATATATAATATAGACGGAACAACTAACCCAACTGATGACACTGTTTTAGTTATAGATTTTGATCAACCTGTTTTTAATTTAGGTTTCTTACTAACAGATATTGATTTTTCACAAGGAAGTTCTTGGCAAGATCAAATAAAAATTGAAGGTAATTTAGATGGTATAAATTCAACTTATAAATTTGTTACAACAGGTGGAGTAATTAACTCAGGAAGTAATACTTTTTATGGAATAGGTAGCGCAATACCTAGTGATGCTACAGGAAATATCAATGTTTTTTTTGAACAGCCAATTAATCAATTAAGATTAAGCTATAATTATGGACCTAATGTTACAGATCCTGACCCTCTTGGACAAATTGCTGGTGTTTCAGATATTTACTGGCAAGGTTCTGGCTCTGTTACCACCATAAGACTTGGTACTACATTAGGTAACCTAAATGCCGGAAATTTAAATATTTTATACCCTGGAACTTACGGGTCAATAATAATGAATCCAGATGGAAGTTATGAATATATTGTTGATACATCAAACCCAGCAGTAGCAGGCTTACTCGTAGGTCAAACATTAACAGATACATTTTTTTATGAAATTTCCGACGGAGTGTCTTCTGATACAGCTAATTTAGTAATTACTATTAATGGATCAGGGACAGACCCTGATGGTGATGGAATAGCCGATAGGCTAGATTTAGATGATGATAATGATGGAATATTAGACACAGAAGAATCATTAGCTTGCGCAGGAACCCCATTAGATTTAACAGGAATTGGAACTACCTTAACCTCTGGAAGTTATTTTGATCAAGATACAGAAAAAATAATAGATGTAACAATTACTACAACAGGTACAGTAGACGAAGGTAATGCTAATGGAGATATCTTAATCACTCAAGGAGGAACAGCAACTTTTACTTTTTCATCCCCAGTAACAGTTTCTCTAAAACATGAAATTGGTATAACTGGAAATTTTGATACAGGGGATACTTGGGAATTAACTTCAACAGGAGAATTTACTGTAGCCGACCCAAATGGTGATTTAATGATTAATTCTAACTCTGGTGGCATTTTGAACTTTGATGCCTTAGGTGCTATTTCAGCATCTGAAGCTTGGGAAATTAAAACAACCACAACATCGCTAAAACTTGATCTAAAATCTGGAAATACAAAATCTCCTATCAACTTAGCTCTAATATGTGGCGGTTTTTTAGATTCCGACAATGATGGAATTCCGAATCATTTAGATTTAGATAGTGATAATGATGGGTGCTTTGATGCAGTAGAAGCAAGTGAAAATGTTTCTTCTGGTCAGTTAGACGGAAATGGAAGAATAGATATAGCAGCTCAAGGAAGTATCGATAGCAATGGAGTTCCTAACCTTGTAAATGCTTCTGGAGCATCAGATATAGGAGGTGATCAAGGACAAGAGACCACAGGTAATGAAATTGTTGCTACTCAAATACAAATGGACACACAACCAAGTGATAGTACTATATGTTTAGGGAGCAATGTTACTTTTACAGCCGCAGCAAGCTCTTTAAGTACAACTACTTATACAGGAACCGCCCCAGGAACAAATCCGGATTACAGTGGTAGTACAAGTACTACAACTGGATTGGTATATCAATGGCTAGAGCAAGTAGGAGGTGTCGGAGCTTGGAATAGTATATCTAATGGAGGAATATATAGCAATGCAACTACCCCTGCATTAACCTTAACCAATCCACCAATAACAGCTTCCAATAATAAATATAGGTTAATAGTAACAAGTACACTTAACACCTGTCAGACTTTAGCTTCAGATGAAGCATCCCTTACAATTATCCCTACTTCGGTGGGAGGAAGCATTGCGGGAAGTACCAATGTGTGTACCGGAACCAATTCAACAACACTGACCCTAAGTGGACAGACAGGAAATATCATCCGTTGGGAAAGTTCTACCGATAACTTTACCACTGATACCGATATTGCCAATACCACCACGACCTTAACAGCAACCAACCTTACCACCACCACGCAATACCGTGCAATCGTACAAAGTGGTGCCTGTGCAGAAGCGACTTCTGCTACAGCAACCATTACTGTAGATCCTACTTCGGTAGGAGGAAGCATTGCGGGAAGTACCAATGTGTGTACCGGAACCAATTCAACAACATTGACCCTAAGTGGACAGACAGGAAATATCATCCGTTGGGAAAGTTCTACCGATAACTTTACCACTGATACCG
>NZ_JAKRGE010000003.1:0-528502 GCF_022347665.1 Tenacibaculum sp. Mcav3-52
CTCACCTCTTACCATTCCGAACAGAGAAGTTAAGCCCATTAGCGCCGATGGTACTGCCACAGGTGGGAGAGTAGGTCGTTGCCTTTCTTTATCAAACCTCAATCTTTTAAAGATTGAGGTTTTTTTTGATCTTTATTTTCGAGGGCATTATTGTAGTAAAAGCACGTTATACTGAATCAACTCACCTTATTGAATCTTCACTAAAGAAGATGTCACTATAGAAATGCCTACCGCGTAGTTTTTAATCCTTTTCTTGTTACTTTCAATCTTGATAAAGACCCTCAAAAACAACCGTATTTTAATGTTTAATATTCAACAGGAAATAGTTATACAGATGGGCTTTAGAATAACTATGAAATTAAGCCCTAGAAAAACTATAAAATATACTTTTGTCTAAAAATAAGTCTATGTATGATTTTTATCATTTATTTAAATAAGGTTTATGGGGAAATTTGCAGAGTAAAACTTTAGAATAATGAGAAAAGAGATTTGTATTGTTACGGCTGCAGAAGCTGTAAGTATTGTAAAATCAAATGATAAAATTTTCTTCCAAGGAGCAGCAATGACTCCTAATTTATTAATTGATAGCTTGTGTAATAGATATCATGAGTTAGATGATATAGAGATTATTCAAATCCACACACATGGTAAGGCAAAGTATTTAGAAGAACCATATTGTAAATCCTTTAAACTAGTTAGCTGTTTTGTAGGTGATAATGTAAGAAAAGGAGTAAATACTAATAATGGAGATTATATTCCTATTTTTTTAAGCGAAATTCATTGGTTATTCCGCCAAAATATTTACTCATTGGATGTAGCTTTTATTCAAGTTTCTCCACCAGATAAACATGGCTATTGTTCGTTGGGGACTTCAGTTGATATTACATTACCAGCTATTCAAACAGCAAAAACAGTTATAGCTCAAATTAACCCTAATGTACCTAGAACTCATGGGGATGGAATTATTCATATGAGTAATATAGATTATGCTGTAGAGGTTGATGTTCCAATACATACTTCTGAAATAGGAATACCTTCAGAAATAGAAAAAAAAATTGGGCAAAATATAGCTGAACTAATAGAGGATGGTGCAACATTACAAATGGGAATAGGTAATATACCAAATGCTGTATTACATAACTTAAAAAATCATCAACGATTAGGAATTCATACAGAAATGTTTTCTGATGGAGTACTACCATTAATAGAAAGAGGTGTAATTACTGGTGAAGAAAAAGAGATTAAAACAGGAAAGATAGTTACTTGTTTTGCCGTAGGTTCACAAAAGTTATACGATTTTATAGATGATAATCCTCTAGTACATTTTAAAGAGGCCGGTTATACAAATGATACTTCTATCATAAAGAAAAATCCTAAAGTAACAGCTATAAACAGTGCTATTGAAATAGATTTAACAGGACAAGTTTGTGCTGATACTATTGGGCAATACCAATATTCTGGAGTTGGTGGTCAAATGGATTTTATTAGAGGAGCTTCATTATCAAAAGGAGGAAAAGCCATTATAGCAATGCCTTCTGTTACCACAAAAGGAATTTCAAAAATTACTC
The DNA here is from genome assembly GCF_022347665.1 of Tenacibaculum sp. Mcav3-52. NCBI lineage: Bacteria > Pseudomonadati > Bacteroidota > Flavobacteriia > Flavobacteriales > Flavobacteriaceae > Tenacibaculum > Tenacibaculum sp. Mcav3-52. Next base: position 1,569 of record NZ_JAKRGE010000003.1, read on the forward strand.
CATTTTTAAAAGAAGGAGCAAGTGTAACTACGACCAGAGCTCATGTACATTATGTTGCTACGGAATATGGAGTGGTTAATTTGTTTGGAAAAAGTTTAAAAGAAAGGGCAAAAGCACTAATTTCTATAGCGCATCCTAATTTTATAGAAGAGTTAGAAAAAGAAGCTTTTAATCGATTTAAAAAGCTATAAAAAAGGGAGTGTTTAAACACTCCTCCTTTTTTTATAATTGTCTCGTCCTGAAATAAGTTTACACAATTTAGACTTATTTTTATGAAAAACAATGTATCCAAGAAGAAACGCACACAATGTGATTACAATTTAGGCTTTAAATTAGCTGTAGTTTCTCAAGTAGAAAAGAGCGAGTTAACCTATAAACAAGCTCAAAAGAAGTATGGTATTCAAGGGAAGAGTACTGTTTTGGTTTGGTTAAGAAAACATGGTACCTTAGACTGGAGCAAACCTGAATCAAAATCCAAAGAAACACCTGCCCAAAAAATAAAGCGATTAGAACGAGAATTAGAAGATCAGAAGTTAAAGAACATGATTCTCAATAAAATGATTGATATTTCTGATAGTCAATATGGGACTTCTATTAGAAAAAAGTATTTATCTCAACAATCCAAGGCATCAGACAAGAACAAAGGATAAGTTTATCTCGTTGTTGTCGATTGTTTGAGATATCAAGACAAGGATTCTATCAAAGCATTAAGCGAGAGAATACTCGAAGAGCAGAACGTTCTAAAATTAAACCTTTAGTCCTAAAAATACGTATGCAAATGCCTAGAATAGGTACTCGAAAGTTGTATTATTTACTAAAGGATGAGTTTAATAATCAAGAAATAAAAAGAGGTAGAGATGCCCTATTTGATTATTTACGCTCAGAATCCATGTTAATCAATCCTAAAAAGAATTACACTAAAACCACTAACTCTAAACATTGGTTACGCAAATACCCCAACCTAATCAAAGAAACAAAGATAGTGCGTCCAGAACAATACTTTGTTAGTGATATTACCTATGTAAAAAGTAGAGAACGAACCCATTATCTATCTTTGGTAACCGATGCTTTTAGTAGAAAAATTATGGGATACCATTTAAGTAATGATATGAGTGCAGAAAATGTAGTTAAAGCCTTAACTATGGCAATTAAAAATAGAGTTACATCTGGATCAATGATTCATCATTCTGATAGAGGGTTACAATATTGTTCAACAATATATCAAAACAAGTTAGCCGAAAAAGGAATAAAATCATCAATGACCGATGGATATGACTGTTATCAAAATGCTCTAGCAGAAAGAATTAATGGAATTTTGAAACATGAATTTTTAATTTATAAATGCAATACAGGTAAGGAATTAGAAAAACTCATTAAACAATCAATAAATATTTATAATAATCTAAGACCACACTTGAGTTTGAATATGAAAACACCTAACTTTATACACAACAAAAAACCTTTGAAGCTAGCTTCAAAGGTTTAATTAATATTTTATAAAAACTGTCAACCTATTTTAGGACGACTCAAATAATTTGTTTTTTTTCTAATTCTAGTGCTTTTCTATGCAGTATGTTGTGTTCTAAATGTATATGATGATATAAATCTTGTTCAAACTCTTCAAGTTTAATGTAAAGATCTTTATACGTATTAGAGACACTTTCTGGAATAGAGTAGTTATCTGTTAGTTTAGCTATTTCTCTAAAAAGATTATTAATTTCTTCATGTTCATATTCTAACATTTTTATAGGAGTATGTATCGTGATGAATGAAGGAATACTTATTTTTTTGTGTCTTTTGTCAGCTGCTATTAACTGTTTTATATAAGGGAAAAGTATTTGCTCTTCTTTTTGAAGGTGAGATAGAACTTCAGAAGAAGCTTTTCTAAATAGTTTATTAATTTTTAATAGTTCAGGATGTGTATTACCATAGGTTTTTATAACTTCATTTATATATTGAGAAATTATAGGTAAACTTTCTTTTACATAAGAATGATGTACATTTTCAATATAAAGGGTTAAAAAGTTTAAACTCCAAGTTTTATAATCTTGAAGTACATCACTAACGCTTTCAACATTTTCCAATTCACTTTTTAACGTATTTAAGTTTATTTTATTCTTTTGGCAGACTTTATTTATTGTTATATTTCCTTTGCAGCAAAAATCAATTCCATATTTCTTAAAAATAGGAGCTGTTTTTATATTCTCTATTACATAATCAGCGACTGTTCTATTATCTAAGACATTCATTATTTTTTTATTTTAGTAAATACTGATAAAAGCTTGTAATTTGTAATTATTTTAACTTAAATTATGTTATAAGTAAGAGGTATAGTGGTTTTTATTACAAATTAATAGGTAAAAGATGATTTAAAACATGATATAAATCATCCTTGAAAAAATTATTTAATTATCTTTTAAATTATGATTAAAGTTTTAGAGAGAATCATAGCTTTGTAAGTAACAACGAAAAGAAACTACTAATAAGTTAAATAAAACGAAAGAGCAGGATGAGCGACAAAATTTTAACTTGGAAAAACGTAATTAATTTTGCAGTTAATGGCAATCCAACACCTGATAAAAGAGTGGAAAAAACAGCAACAGAATGGCAAGAACTTTTAACACCAGAACAGTTTAGAATAACGAGACAAAAAGGAACAGAAAGACCAAATTCAGGAGCATTGTGTAGTGTTTATGATGCTGGCAAATATAAATGTGTATGCTGTGGCACACCTTTGTTCGATTCAACGATTAAATTTAGTTCAGGTACCGGGTGGCCTAGTTTTACGCAACCTATAAAAGAGAATGCTATTCAATATGAAAAAGATACTACTTTTGGTATGGTACGCGTAGAAGTAATGTGCAACATTTGCGATGCGCATTTGGGGCATGTATTCCCTGACGGACCAGAACCTAGCGGATTACGTTATTGCATTAACTCAGCATCAATGATTTTAGATACTGAATAAAAGAAAGTATATAAATGACAAATAATAATTTAGAACTAATTACCGTTGGTGGCGGTTGCTTTTGGTGCGTAGAAGCTATTTTAAATCAAATAAAAGGAGTAGAAGGAGTGGTATCTGGTTATATGGGAGGAACCGTACCAGGAACACCAACTTATAGAGAAATTTGTTCAGGTTTAACAGGACATGCAGAAGTAGTACAAGCAACATTTAATCCTGAAATAATAAGCTATGAAGAATTATTGGTGATGTTTATGACAAGTCACGATCCAACAACTTTAAATAGGCAAGGAGCTGATGTAGGAACACAATACCGTTCAGTGATTTTTTATCACAATGAAGAACAACATCAGATTGCGGAAAAAGTAGTAGAAAAGTTATCTCCTTATTATGAAGATGAAATTGTAACAGAAATAAGCCAAGCATCCGCATTTCATAAAGCAGATGAGAGTCACCAAGATTTTTATGAAAAAAATAAAGATCAAATGTATTGTGTAGTAGTTATTTCGCCTAAATTGGCAAAACTGAAAAAACTGTACGCAAGCAAATTAAAAGAACAATAGAACGTGTTGAAATTCAATATACAAAATACCTTTACTAAAGAATTACCTGCTGACCCAATTCAAGAAAATACTCGAAGACAGGTTACAGAAGCTTGTTTTTCGTATGTAACACCTAAAAAAACGTCCAATCCAAAAATAATTCATGTTTCGGATGAAATGGTAAAAACGTTGGGGCTTTCAGAAACAGCAATAGCTTCAGAGGAATTCAAGAATGTTTTTACAGGGAATAATGTATATAAAAACACACAACCGTATGCGATGTGCTACGGTGGACACCAGTTTGGACATTGGGCAGGACAACTAGGAGACGGTAGAGCGATTAACTTATTTGAAGCAGTTCATAATAACAAAAAATGGGCATTGCAGTTAAAAGGAGCGGGAGAGACACCATATTCGAGAAATGCAGACGGATTAGCAGTGTTACGTTCCTCTATTCGTGAGTATTTGTGTAGTGAAGCCATGCATCATTTAGGTGTACCTACAACAAGAGCTCTGTCTTTAGCTTTGTCGGGAGATGAAGTACTAAGAGATGTACTATACGACGGAAACGCTGCGTATGAAAAAGGAGCAATCGTATGTAGAACAGCCGAGTCTTTTTTACGTTTTGGTAGTTACCAAATATTTCCTGCTAGAGGAGATCTAAAAACATTAAAAACACTAGTTGATTATACTATTAAACATCATTATCCTCATTTAGGTGAACCTTCAAAAGAAACGTATGTTTCCTTTTTTAAAGAGGTAGCAGAGCGTAGTTTGGAAATGGTGATTCACTGGCAACGTGTAGGTTTTGTACATGGAGTAATGAATACCGATAATATGTCGATTTTAGGTTTAACCATTGATTATGGGCCTTACGGATGGTTAGAAGGTTATGACCACGGATGGACACCAAATACAACGGATAATACCCATAAACGTTACCGATATGGTTCGCAACCAGAGGTGGTTTTATGGAATTTATACCAGTTGGCAAATGCTTTATATCCTTTAATTGAAGAAGCAGAACCTTTAGAAGCAGTTTTAGAAAATTATCAAGAAAAATTTCCTGAAAAGTACATGCATATGATGCGAGAAAAATTAGGACTTTTTTCGTCAAAAGAATCAGATGGAACATTAGTTTCAGATCTTGAGGAAGTACTTCAAAAAACAGAAACTGATATGACCATTTTTTTCCGATTGTTGTCAGGTATTTCAAAAAATAATACCAAAGAGGAGGCAATCAAAAAAATAGAAAAAGCATTTTATACGCCTTCAGAAGTTGTAGACGAAATAAAAAAATCTTGGGAGAACTGGTTCAAAAGTTATATAGATAGATTACAAAACGAAACTGTTTTGGATGAAGACAAAAAAGAGAAGATGAATGCTGTAAATCCGAAATATGTACTCAGAAATTACATGGCACAATTAGCCATTGATAATGCAAATAAAAATGATTTTGTATTGTTAAATGAGTTATATTTACTGCTCAAAAATCCTTACGAAGAGCAACCAAAATATGAAAAATGGTTCGCAAAACGACCAGAATGGGCTCGAAATAAAGTAGGATGCTCTATGTTATCTTGTAGTTCTTAAGATAAAAATAATCATTATAATTTAGTTTAAATAAAGTGTTGTAAAATATTGGTTTTTAGTTGTTTATGTGTTTATTTTAAAAATAATTCAAAACACTTTTTTAAATAAAAATCAAAATAAATTTGGAAAATCCATTTTTATAATTGAATATTTGTGCTCGTAAAAGTTCAAACACTTATTGACGATGTTATCAAGAAAGGTGGAGGGATTAGACCCTATGAAACCTTAGCAACCCTTTGTGCAAACAAAGAAGGTGCTAAATTCTACCAGAGCGTAAAAACTCGTGGATAGATAACCCAAAGAAGTTTCTTTAATATCTACAAGAATCTTCTTATAATTTCTTAATAACATTTTTCTAGTAAGCAACATCTAAAAGTAGATGTGTTTTGGCTTTTGGTTTAATTTTTTATTAACTCAAAAACAAGAAAAATGAGTACACAAAAATTTGCAACAAACGCGTTGCACGCAGGACATGATGTAACACAAAACGGAGGAACAAGAGCAGTTCCTATTTATCAAACTACGTCGTATGTTTTTAATGATTCAGAACATGCAGCAAACCTATTTTCGTTAAAAGAGTTGGGATTTATTTACACCCGATTAAACAATCCCACCAATCAAATTTTACAAGATCGTTTAGCAGCTTTAGAAGGCGGTATTGGAGCTGTAGTGTTTGCTTCGGGTACGGCAGCAATTTCAACAGGTTTACTAACCTTGTTAAAAGCAGGAGATCATATTGTAGCTTCGAGTAGTTTGTATGGAGGAACCTATAACTTGCTAAACGTTACCTTACCAAGACTAGGAATTACGACGACGTTTGTAGACGCATCAAACCCAGATAGTTTTGCAGAGGCGGTACAAGATAACACCAGAGCTTTCTTTGTAGAGTCTTTAGGAAATCCGAAATTAGATGTTTTAGACTTACAAGCGATATCAGCACATGCAAAAAAGGCGGAAGTTCCTTTTATTGTGGATAATACAGTAGCAACACCTGCTTTGTTAAACCCAATAGAACACGGAGCAAATATTGTAATTCACTCGTTAACAAAATACATTGGCGGACAAGGAAACTCGTTAGGAGGAGCTATTATTGATGCTGGAACTTTTAACTGGGCAAATGGTAAGTTTCCTGAATTTACAGAACCTTCAGCAGGATATCACGGATTGGTATACCATGAAGCTTTAGGGGCAGCATCGTATACATTTAAACTGATTTTAGAAGGCTTACGTGATTTTGGAGGCGCGTTGAGTCCGACAAACGCATTCAACATCATTCAAGGATTAGAAACCTTAGAAGTAAGAATTCAAAAACACAGTGAAAATGCGTTGTCTATTGCCAAATGGTTACAAAAACAAGAAGAAGTTGCTTGGGTAAACTATCCAGGGTTGGAAGGAAACAAGTACAAAACTTTAGCAGATAAATACCTACCAAAAGGTCAAAGCGGATTGGTAACTTTTGGAGTAAAAGGAGGTTACGAAGCAGCTAAAACTATTGCAGACAACACAAAACTCTTTTCATTATTAGCGAATATTGGAGACACCAAATCTTTAATTATCCATCCAGCAAGTACCACGCACCAACAATTAAGTGATGAAGCTCAAGAAAGTACGGGAGTAACAAAAGACTTAATCCGTTTATCAGTTGGTTTGGAAAATATTGAAGATTTAAAAACCGATTTACAAGAAGCATTTGCTCAAATTCCTAAAGAAGTATTGGTTTAAAACAACTTGCGTTAGGGATTGAAGTGGCATCGTTTTGTTGTCAGTTCGAGTTTGCGAAGCAAGTATCGAGAACCAACAAAAGATATAACGGAAAGCCCGACCCTTTAAGGGAACGCCCATAAAGACATCAATAATGAAAAGTGATTTGCAGCATATTAATATTCTTAGTTATACCACATTAAGCGGTACACAATTCGATACAATTCCGTTAAGCTATCAAGTTTTTGGAAAAGCATTGGGTACTGCTCCTGTGGTACTTATTAACCACGCACTCACAGGAAATAGCAATGTTGCAGGAAGCCAAGGTTGGTGGCAAGATTTAATAGGAGAAGCCAAGGTTATAGATACTAATGAATATACCATTTTGTGCTTTAACATACCTGGAAACGGTTATGATAACTTCTTAATAGATGATTACAAAAGTTTCGTAGCACGTGATATTGCAAACATTTTTCTACAAGGGCTAGAACAACTCAACATAACACAATTATTTGCGTTGATAGGAGGATCTTTAGGAGGTGGAATAGCATGGGAAATGGCTGTGTTGAACCCGAAAATTACCGAACATTTAATTCCTGTAGCTACTGATTGGAAATCGACCGATTGGTTGATAGCAAATTGTCAAATACAAGAGCAATTTTTAATCAATTCTAGTAATCCTGTGCATGATGCACGTATGCATGCAATGTTGTGTTATAGAACACCAGAATCGTTTAAAAAACGTTTTCAGCGTTCAAAAAATGAAGAGTTACAGATTTTTAATGTAGAAAGCTGGCTGCTACATCACGGAAAAAAATTACAAGAACGCTATCAGTTAGCATCCTATAAATTGATGAATCAGTTATTAAAAACCATCGATGTAACAAAAGGAAGAGAAGAGCTAGATGTATTAGAGAGAATCGAGGCAGACATCCATATTGTAGGCGTAGATTCCGATTTGTTTTTTACTGCGGAAGAAAACAGAGAAACACATAAACAACTGGCATCTGCCCATGCGAATGTAACCTATAATGAAATTAATTCAGATCATGGGCATGACGCTTTCTTAATAGAATACAAGCAATTAGAAAAAATTATTGAACCTATATTCAATCAAAAATCAACAAATAAAAGAATGAAAATTTTAAAGTTTGGCGGAAAATCTTTGTCGAATGAAGGGATACAAAATGTAGTGTCTATCATAGAACAGAAAATTAATAATGGAGAGAAGATAGCACTGGTAGTATCAGCAAGAGGAAATGCTACAGATGAACTGGAAGAACTCTTAGAAAGAGCTGCTAAAAATAAAACTTTTAAAGAACAATTAGAAGCATTTCGATATGAGCAAACGAAATTAACTCCGTTAGTAGATTTTTCTACGGAATTTAATCGCTTAGAAAAGTTGTTTGAGGGAGTTAGTTTGTTAGGAGATTATAGCCAAAAGATAAAAGATGAAGTGTTAGCTCAAGGTGAGTTATTATCGATAAAAACGGTAACAGATTTATTACAACAAAAAGGAATCAATGCCCTAGCTACAGATTCAAGAACGTTGTTAAAAACGGATGAGATAGTTGGCAAAGGGCAATCGATTGTTGAAATTTCTAAAGAAAATGTATTAAATCACTTTAGACAATATAACGGAACAACTGTGAATGTGGTAGCAGGGTTTATAGCTTCAAACCTAAAAAACGAAACTACTACGTTGGGTAGAAATGGAAGTAATTATACCGCCTCGTTGTTAGCAAACTATTTAGATGCGGAAGAGTTGCAAAACTATACCCATGTTGATGGAATCTTCACGGCAAATCCTGATTTGGTGGCAGATGCTAAGAAGATAGAAGTATTATCATTTTCCGAAGCAAATGAATTGGCAAACTTTGGAGCGAACATTTTACATGCTAAAACAATTATTCCGTTGTTAGAGAAGAATATCAATCTACGAATTTTAAATACCTTCAATCCTAACGATAATGGTACATTGATTACAGCAAAATCAACCTTAAAAGGAATCAAATCCTTATCGGTTTTAGACAAGGTTGCTTTAATCAATTTTGAAGGAAGAGGTTTGTTAGGTAAAGTAGGGGTAGATGCACGTATTTTTAAAGCATTGAGTAATCATGGAATTAGCGTGAGCATTATTTCGCAAGGTTCTTCAGAAAGAGGAATTGGTTTAGTGGTCGACAAATCGAATGCAACTGCTGCTGTAAAAGCTTTAGAGCAAGAGTTTGAAAATGACATACAAACAAAAGATGTAAACCAGATTTCGATACAGGAAGAAGTATCGGTAATTTCAATTATAGGTCAAGATTTAAGTGAGTTTCATCAGCCATACAATGCGTTGATTAAGAACCAAATAGTTCCGTTGTTGTTTAATAATACGATTACAGGTAAGAATGTAAGTTTGGTAGTTAAAAAAGAGCAATTGCATAAAGCGTTGAATGTGATTCACGGTCAAGTATTTGGGGTTGCTAAAAAGATTAACATTGCTGTTTTTGGTAAGGGATTAGTAGGAGGGACCTTAATAGAACAAATTCTAGAGAACTCAAAATCAATTTTAGAAAGACGTAAAATTCACCTGAACATTTTTGCGATTGCCAATTCTAAAAAAGTATTGTTAACTAAAAATGGAGTTGGAACTAATTGGTCGAATGAGCTTGAAAAAGCAATAGAAGATAAGCATACAGTTGATACTGTAATTGACTATGCAAAAGAACACCACTTAGAAAATTTAATAGCAGTAGACAATACAGCAAGTGTAGATTTTATAGAAAATTACATTCCTTTAGTCAATGCTGGATTCGACTTGGTTTCTTCTAACAAAATAGCGAATACTGTTTCGTACGATTTTTATAAAGAGTTACGAAAAACCTTAGATAAAAATAAGAAGAGTTACCTGTATGAAACCAATGTTGGTGCAGGTTTACCATTGATTGATACGATTAAATTATTGCACGATTCAGGAGAGAATATAACCAGAATTCGAGGAGTATTCTCAGGATCATTAAGTTATTTATTCAATAAATTTTCTTCGGAAGACGTAACATTTTCAACGGTGTTACAAGAAGCCATTGATAAAGGGTTTACAGAACCGGATCCGCGTGAAGATTTATGTGGAAATGATGTTGCTAGAAAACTATTGATTTTGGCACGTGAATTAGATTTAGAAAATGAATTTGAGGATATTCAGATAGAAAACTTGATTCCAGAGGAGTTTAGAGAAATATCTTCTGATGAGTTTTTAGGAAACTTAGAAAAACTAGATGCTACATTTCAACAGCAAAAAGAAGCGCAAGAAGAGAAACATGTACTGAGATATATCGGAGATTTACATGGAGACTTACAACAAACAAAAGGAGGGTTAGATGTAAAATTAGTATCTGTACCAGAAAATTCACCTTTAGGAAGTCTAAAAGGTTCAGATGCCATATTTGAAATTTATACGGAGTCTTACGGAGAACAACCTATTGTCATTCAAGGAGCAGGAGCAGGATCAAAAGTTACAGCCAGAGGAGTGTTTGGAGACATTTTACGATTAGCCAAGAATAATAACTAGAAAAGAGAACAAAGAAAATAGAGATAAGATTTACTAAAGCCTTTGTCAGTTCGAGTGATTTTTATGGAGTGTTAACGAAGTAAAAATTGTATCGAGAACTATTAGAATACTTCTCGATACAAAATTATTTTTATTTCATTTCAATAATTTTACTCGAAGTGACATCAGAAAAAAGGAATAGAAAACTTAAAAACAAGAACCAAGAAAATAGAGCAGAGAGAAAAGATATAAGAGCTAAGCCCCATAAATCTTGATTCTTTTACCTAGAAGCAAAGCGGTCAAACATCTAAAAAAATAACATGAGCAAAAATTTTGAAACACAAGCCATACGAACACAAACAGAACGTACACAATTTTCTGAGCATTCTACACCCTTATACCTAACCTCAAGTTTTGTATTTGACGATGCTGAAGATATGAGAGCGTCGTTTGCTGAAGAAAAGCAACGAAACTTATATAGCCGATTTTCAAACCCGAATACTACAGAGTTTGTCGACAAAATAGTGGCTATGGAAGGTGCCGAGGCAGGATATGCGTTTGCAACCGGTATGGCAGCCGTGTTTTCAACTTTTGGCACCCTGTTAAATGCGGGGGATCATATAGTATCGTGTCGCTCTGTTTTTGGGTCAACTCATAGTTTGTTTACAAAGTATTTACCTAAATGGAATATAGAAACGAGTTATTTTAAAATTAATGAGGTAGATAGGATTGAAAGTTTAATTCAGCCGAATACAAAAATATTGTATGCTGAAACTCCAACAAATCCAGCAGTTGATATTTTAGATTTAGAGTTGTTAGGAAGTATTGCAAAGAAGCACAATTTATTGTTAGTGATAGATAATTGTTTTGCAACTCCGTACTTACAGAATCCTATCAAATTTGGAGCAGATTTGGTAATTCATTCAGCAACAAAATTAATAGATGGTCAAGGACGTGTTTTAGGAGGTGTTGTAGTGGGAAAAGAGGAACTGATAAGAGAAATTTATTTGTTTTCAAGAAACACTGGACCTGCAATGTCGCCATTCAATGCTTGGGTGCTGTCTAAGAGTTTAGAAACTTTATCGATACGAGTGGAAAAACATTGCGAGAATGCGTTGAAGGTGGCGCAGTTTTTAGAAGAGCACCCGAAGGTGAACTTGGTAAAGTATCCATTTTTAAAGTCGCATCCACAGCATGAAATTGCAAAAAAGCAAATGCGATTGGGAGGGAACATTGTCGCTTTTGAAGTAAAAGGAGGTATTGAAGCTGGACGCAACTTTTTAAATAGTATAAAAGTATGCTCATTATCAGCAAATTTAGGAGACACACGAACGATTGTAACACATCCAGCATCAACCACTCACAGTAAGTTAAGTGAAGAGGATCGATTAGAAGTAGGAATAACAGATGGATTGGTACGATGCTCGGTAGGACTAGAAAATGTAGAGGATATAATTAACGATTTAAATCAAGCATTAAATAATTAAGAAGTAAAGCATATATTTGTGATATGCTTTCTAAGAAAACAAAATACGGAATTAAGGCGCTTACTTTTATTGCAAAACAAGAAAAGGGCACTATGGTACAAATAGCTACCATTTCAGAAAACGAAAATATTTCACACAAGTTTTTAGAAAGCATATTACTTACCTTACGAAAATCAGGGATTTTAGGAGCAAAAAAAGGAAAGGGTGGAGGCTATTATTTGCTAAAGCCTGCGAGCGAAATTAAAATGACTGATGTTATTAGAACACTAGAAGGACCTATTGCTATGGTACCCTGTGTTAGTTTGAATTATTATGAAAAATGTGATGACTGTCCAGATGAAGAAGCATGCTCAGTACACAAATTAATGATTCAAGTAAGAGATAATACGCTACAAGTACTTCGTAATAACACACTTGCAGATTTAGTGTAGTATTAACAAATTGTAAAATTCAAATATTTTTTTGATTTCCCCTTGGAAAATTAAAAAGCATCTGTATATTTGTCGACTTAAAACCTAGTATTCCGATAGGGTAATGGTATTTTAAAAATGATTGTAGAACAAGTAGTAGAAAATAAAGCTAATTATAAAGAAGATAAGCTTTCTGAAAAGCCACTAAGAAGCATTATAAAATCAATAAGTTGGAGAGTTGTTGGTACCATAGATACAATATTAATATCATGGGTAATTACAGGACAAGTAAAAACAGCTTTTTCAATTGGAGCTGTAGAATTAGTAACAAAAATGCTATTGTATTTTTTTCACGAAAGAGTTTGGAACAGTATTAAATGGGGCAAAAAATGAGTATAGAAACAATGAATTTAGAAGCAGTAAACGCAGAGTTAAAAAACAAATCTCCAAAAGAGATTATTGTTTGGGCATTACTACAAGCAAATAAAGCCGTAGTAACTACAAACTTTCGTCCCTATGAAGGAGCCATTTTACACGCAGTAGCATCAGTAAAAAACAGTATAGATGTTATTTGGTGTGATACAGGATATAATACTCCACAAACCTATAAACATGCTGAAGAGTTAATTGAAAAATTACAATTAAACATTCAGTTGTATGTACCTAAACAAACGGTAGCACACAGAAACATCACTTTAGGATTACCAACAGTTGATGACCCAAAACATGCGGTATTTACTGAGCAAGTGAAGTTAGAGCCTTTTAAAAGAGCGATGGGAGAACATAAGCCAGATGTTTGGTTTACGAACTTAAGAAAAGGACAAACAGCTTTTAGAGATAGTATTGATATTGTTTCAAGAAGTAAAGATGGAATATTAAAAGTGAGTCCGTTTTACCATTGGTCAGATGAGAAGTTAGATGCTTATTTAGAAGAGCATCAATTACCTAACGAGTTTAAGTACTTCGATCCCACAAAAGTAGAAAGTAACAGAGAATGTGGTTTACATATTTAAAGAACATGATTATGAATACAGAAACGATACAAGTAGGAGCTTTAGAAAGTGAAGCCATATATATATTAAGAGAAGTAGTCGCGCAATTTGAAAAACCGGTGTTATTGTTTTCGGGGGGCAAAGATAGCATAACACTGGTGCGACTTGCTCAAAAAGCATTTTATCCAGCAAAAATTCCATTTCCTTTATTACATATCGATACAGGACATAATTTTCCTGAAACGATTGAATTTAGAGACCGTTTGGTAGAAGAATTAGGTGTTGAGTTAATTGTTCGTCAAGTACAAGACAATATTGATGCTGGTAAAGTAAAAGAAGAAACAGGAAAGTACGCTAGCCGAAACATGTTACAAACCGAAACGTTATTAGATGCCATTGAAGAATTTGGTTTCGACGCATGTATCGGTGGAGCGCGTAGAGATGAAGAAAAAGCGAGAGCTAAAGAGCGTATTTTTTCAGTACGAGATGATTTTGGACAATGGGATGAAAAGAATCAGCGCCCAGAGTTGTTCGACATGCTAAATGGAAGAATTGATTTAGGTCAAAATGTACGTGTTTTTCCAATTTCTAACTGGACAGAGTTAGATGTATGGTCGTATATACAACAAGAACAAATTGAAATTCCATCCATCTATTTCGCTCATAAAAGAGCCACTTTTATTAGAGATGGGTTAATCTGGTCTGCAAATGATGAAGTTGTGTATAGAGAAGAGGAAGAAGAAGTACAAGAGCGTATGGTTCGTTTTAGAACAGTAGGAGATATGAGTTGTACGGCAGCAGTTTTATCAGATGCAATAGATATTGATACAGTAGTAGACGAAATTAGAGAATCTTCCATATCAGAAAGAGGAGCAAGGATTGACGATAAACGATCTGAAGCAGCAATGGAGAAACGTAAACAACAAGGATATTTTTAAAAAAGGTTTTTGCTATTAGCTCTTGGCTGTTAGCAATATGAAAATTAATAACAAAATAAAACTAGGCAAGTGCTAAAGGCTAATAGCCAATCGCCAACAACATAAAATATGAACGTAGTAAAAATAGCAACAGCAGGAAGTGTAGATGACGGAAAGAGTACACTAATAGGGCGCATTTTATACGATACAAAATCATTAACCCAAGATAAATTAGAAGCAATAGAAGAAAAAAGTAAACAACGTGGGTTTGATTACTTAGACTTTTCTTTAGCCACTGACGGATTGGTAGCAGAACGTGAACAAGGAATTACTATTGATGTAGCTCATATTTATTTTTCAACACCAAAAACAAGCTTTATCATAGCCGACACTCCAGGTCATATTGAGTATACCAGAAACATGGTTACTGGAGCATCAAATTCTCAAGCTTCTATCATTTTGGTAGATGCCAGAAATGGAGTGGTAGAACAAACCTATCGTCACTTTTTTATCAATAATTTATTGAGAGTAAAAGACGTGATAGTAGCTGTAAATAAAATGGATTTGGTAGATTTTTCAGAAGAGAAATTCAATCAGATTAAAGGTGAGATAGAATATCTAGCTAAGAAGAGCGACTATCAAAATCAAAATATCACGTTCATACCTCTTTCAGCTTTGAAAGGAGATAATGTTGTGAAGTCTTCAGAAAACACCCCTTGGTATAAAGGAGAAACATTACTGAATTACCTTGAAAACTTGGGATCTGAAGATACGCAAGAAGTATCAAAAGCACGTTTCCCAGTGCAAACAGTTATTCGACCTAAAACGGATAAGTATCATGATTTTAGAGGATATGCTGGGAAATTGTATGGAGGTGATTTAGCAGTAGGAGATAGTGTAACGGTATTACCATCAGCAACAAAATCTACCATAAAAAGCATTCAATTTTTTGATAAAGAATATGCAAGAGCAAAAAGAGGAAGCTCTGTAAACATCACTTTAGAAGATGATGTAAATGTAAGTAGAGGAGATATGTTGGTTAAAACAGGTGAAGAACCATCTGTGGTAAAACAGTTAGAAGCTACTATTTGTTGGATGGATAAAGCACCATTACAAGCTTCTCAAAAATATTACATCAAGCATGGTGTAAATGATGCGCAAGTAAAAATAACAGAACTAACATCTTTAATTCGTACCGATTTTTCTGGAAAAGAAGAAACTCCAACTCAATTATCACTAAACGAAATTGGAGAAGTGAGTTTAAAAGTAAGTAAACCATTGTTTGTTGATTCATATGAGGAAAACAAAGCTAACGGAGCCTTTATAATCATCAATCCAAAAACCAATACCACATCAGGAGTTGGTTTTATCAAGTAAATAATAAAAGTTATGGCAATAATCATTACAGATGAGTGCATTAACTGTGGAGCTTGCGAACCAGAATGCCCAAATACAGCCATTTATGAAGGAGCGAGTGACTGGAAATATAGCGAAGGAACGTCATTACAAGGAAATGTAACCTTATTAGATGGAGCTTCTGTAAATGCAGACGAGGAGAATGAACCAGTATCAGACGAGTACTATTTTATAGTACCCGATAAATGTACTGAGTGTAAAGGATTTCATGAAGAACCACAATGTGCGGCAGTATGTCCAGTAGATTGTTGTGTGCCAGATGATGCACATGTAGAAACAGAAGAACAATTGTTAGCAAAGCAAGAGTTCTTACATAACGAATAACAACGCTTTTATAAGCAAACAACTATTAAAAAACCACATGCAAAGTTTTAGATCAGAAATAGAAAACCCTTTAGTAGAAAAGGATATCCTAGAGTTAGAACGTAAAATACGTTTGTTTAACGAAGGAAAAATAGATGAAGAACGTTTTAGAAGCTTACGTCTAGCCAGAGGAATTTACGGGCAACGTCAGTTTGGGGTACAAATGATTCGTATAAAATTACCGTATGGTAAAGTTACGAGTGAACAGTTGCATAGAATAGCGGATGTTTCTGACGAATATTCTCGTGGTCGTTTACACATTACGACACGTCAAGATATTCAAATTCACCACGTAAGTTTAGACAGAACCCCTGAATTATGGGCACAGTTAGAGAAAGACGATATTACGTTACGAGAAGCATGTGGTAATGCAGTACGTAATGTTACAGCTTCAGAAACTGCGGGAATCGATCCGAAAGAACCGTTTGATGTAACACCGTATGCACATGCAACCTTTCAATTTTTCTTGCGTAATCCAATCTGTCAAGAAATGGGAAGAAAATTCAAAATGTCTTTCTCTGCAACAGAAGAAGATACCGCGTTGAGTTTTATTCACGATTTAGGATTCATTGCAAAAACGAAAACAGTTGACGGTAAAGAAGTAAAAGGATTCAAGGTATTATTGGCAGGAGGATTAGGGTCACAACCACGTCATGCCGATGTAATTTATGAGTTTTTAGAAGCAGATTTATTGATACCAACTATTGAAGGAGTGTTACGTGTGTTCGACCGTTACGGAGAACGTGCTAAAAGAGCCAAAGCTCGTTTAAAATTCTTAGTGAAAGATTTAGGTGTTGATGCTTTCTTAGAACTGGTTGCAGCTGAAAGAAATGCATTAGCATATAAAACGTACCCGATAAATACTACCGACTTTGAACAAGACATTGTTTTTGAAACCAACGAAGTTCCATCTGTAGTAATTGAAGATAAAGAAGCGTATCAAAACTGGAAAACAACGAATGTTTTCAAGCAAAAGCAAGAGGGGTTATACGCGATAGGCATTAAAGTACATTTAGGAGATTTTTATACCGATAAAGCACGTTTGTTAGCTGATTTAATCAAGAAATATGGTGCAAATGAGTTACGCTTTACGCTACGTCAAAATATTTTGATTCGTCACGTAAGAGAGGAGTTTTTACCATTTTTCTATACAGAATTAAAAAAGTTAGGTTTTGCAGACGCAGGATATAATAGTTTGAATGATATCACTGCATGTCCCGGAACCGATACATGTAATTTAGGTATTGCTAGCAGTACAGGAATTGCAGTAGAGTTAGAACATGTGTTAAAAGCTGAATATCCACAGTATGTAAATAACAAAGATATTACCATTAAAATTAGTGGGTGTATGAATGCTTGTGGACAACACAACATGGCGCACATTGGTTTTCAAGGAATGTCTATAAAAGTAGGAAAGTTATTAGCACCAGCTTTACAAGTATTAGTTGGAGGAGGAGTTTTAGGAGAAGGAAATGGTCGTTTTGCTGATAAGTTGATAAAAATACCAAGTAAAAGAGGACCAGAATCTTTACGAATCTTATTAAACAACTTTGAAAGCCATAAACAACCCAATGAAGACTTCTTAAGCTATTACGATAGACAAGGAAAAACATATTTCTATGAGCTTTTAAAAGAGTTATCAGACACCACCAATTTAACGGAAGATGATTTTATTGATTGGGGTCACGATAAAAATTATGTAAAAGCCATAGGGGTAGGGGAATGTGCAGGAGTGGTAATAGACTTAGTAGCAACCTTACTGTTTGAAAGTGAAGAAAAGTTAGAAAATGCTTCACAAGCCTTGAATAATCAACAATGGTCAGATAGTATTTACCACGCTTATGCGGCTATGGTTAACACTGCCAAAGCCCTGTTAACCGCAGAAGGAGCAAAAACGAATACACAAGCAGGAATCATTACCAATTTTGATGAATTGTTTGTAGCAACAAATAAAATAGAAGTATCAAGTTCATTCTCAGAATTGATTTATCAAATTAATAAGAATGAACCTACGGAAGCTTTTGCAAAAGGATATTTAGAAAGTGCAACAGCATTTTATAAAACAGTAGATGTTTATAGAAAGGCAGCCGTAGAAAGTTAAAAAAAGGAGAGTCCAATGAAAAATCAACCGAAATTAACCGTAGTAGGTGCAGGACCAGGAGATGCTGATTTAATTACCTTAAAAGCCATCAAAGTATTAGAACAAGCTGATGTAGTATTGTATGATGCATTGGTGAATAACGAACTGTTAGGATATGTGAATCCGAATGCAGAATTAATTTTTGTGGGAAAACGAAGAGGGTGCTACCGTTATCAACAAGAACAAATCAATGAATTGATTGTCGCGAGAGGATTTTCTCACGGACATGTAGTACGTTTAAAAGGAGGTGACCCTTTTATTTTTGGTAGAGGAGCAGAAGAAATGGAGTATGCTGCAAAACACGGATTAGAGGTTGCTGTAGTGCCAGGTATTTCTTCATCGTTAGCGGTACCAGCGTATCAGAATATTCCGTTGACAAAAAGAGGAAATTCAGAAAGCTTTTGGGTAATTACAGGGACCACTAAACAGCACCAATTGTCAAACGATGTTGCTTTAGCTGCAAAATCAAATGCAACGGTTGTTATTTTAATGGGAATGGGGAAACTCTCAGAAATCATTCAGCTTTTTAAGCAAGAAGGAAAGAACGAGTTACCAGTAGCCATTATTCAAAACGGAACAACTCCTGAAGAAAAAATAGGAATCGGTACTGTAGATACGATAGAAGAAGTAGTGGCTAAAAACAACTTGAGTAATCCTGCTATTATTCTGTTAGGAGATGTGGTAAATCACAGACAGCAATTACTACAAATACAACAAGAAGTAGCTTTAAAAGAGGTGGTATAATGGAAGAAAGAAATAATCTATATCCAATCTTTTTAAAGACTAAAGAATTGGAAGTGCTAATTATAGGTGGAGGGTTCGTAGCAGAGGAAAAACTACGATTTTTATTAAAATCGAGTCCAGATGCTAAGGTAACTATGGTAGCTTCTTTTTTTAGAGAAGAAACTGTTGAAGTAGCTCAAAAAGGTGAGGTGAATATGATAATAGATAGCTATAACGACACGTATTTACAAGGAAAACATTTGGTGATTGCAACCACTGATGTTCCTGAAGTAAATATACAAGTGTATAAAGATTGTAGGAGCCAAAATAAATTGGTGAATGTAGCAGACAATCCACCATGTTGTGATTTTTATATGGGCGGAATTGTTACCAAAGGAAACGTAAAAGTAGCTATTTCAACCAATGGAAAATCGCCAACAACTGCTAAAAGATTGCGTCAGTTTTTTGAAGAAGTAATTCCAGAAGACATCAATCAATTAGTACAAAACTTAAATAGTTATAGAAAAACCATCAAAGGAAACTTTGAACAAAAAGTAGAAACATTAAATAAGCTAACTGAGAGTTTGGTAAAGTAATCTTTCGCCTAAGTTTATCTTGAGGGAAGTCAAAAGGCTCAAGACAGGCTAAAATGAAGAAATCTATAAACTTATAAAATAGAGAGAGGTCACTGAGCGTAGTCGAAGTGACAAAATAAAGAGAACATGATACAAACAGATATATTAATTATTGGAGCGGGTCCAACAGGACTATTCACTGTTTTTGAAGCAGGGTTATTAAAATTACGTTGTCATTTAATTGACGCCTTACCACAACCAGGAGGGCAGTGTTCAGAAATTTATCCAAAGAAACCTATTTACGATATTCCAGCATATCCAGAGATCTTAGCAGGAGATTTAACTAAGAACTTGATGGAACAAATCAAGCAATTTGAACCAGGGTTTACCTTAGGTGAGCGTGCTGATACTATTGAAAAGCAAGATGACGGAACGTTTATCGTAACTACCAATAAAGGAACAAAACACCAAGCACCTGTGGTAGCTATTGCAGGAGGACTGGGAAGTTTTGAACCTCGTAAACCACCGATTCCTAACATTGCTGATTTTGAAGAAAAGGGAGTGGAGTATATGATTAAAGAACCAGAACTGTATCGTGATAAAGATGTGGTAATCGCTGGAGGAGGAGACTCTGCTTTAGATTGGTCTATTTTCTTAACAGATGTAGCAAAATCGGTAACCTTAATTCACCGAAGAAATGAGTTTAGAGGAGCGTTAGACTCTGTAGAAAAAGTTCAAGAGTTAAAGAATTTAGGAAAGATAAACTTAATTACACCTGCTGAGGTAAAAGCAGTATTAGGAGAAAATCATGTAACAGGTGTTGTAGTAGAAGAAAAAGGGAAAGAACCTTATATGATAGATACCGATCATTTTATCCCATTATTTGGATTGGCGCCAAAGTTAGGTCCTATTGCCAACTGGGGATTAGAAATTGAGAAGAACGCTATTAAAGTAAACAATGCGCTAGATTACCAAACCAATGTAGAAGGTATCTATGCCATTGGAGATGTAAATACCTATCCAGGAAAGCTAAAATTGATTTTGTGTGGATTCCACGAAGCAACACTCATGTGTCAAAGTGCTTATAAACGTATATATCCAGATAAAAAATATGTGATGAAATATACCACTGTTGGTGGTGTAGACGGTTTTGATGGAACAAGAAAAGAAGCGCCAAAAGCGGTAGTAAAAGCAATTGAATAATTGGGGATTAGGATGAAAGTAGTTAGGAGTTTAGCGAATAAGTTTGTTGTAATTACAAATTTTTAGTAAGCCCCTTCACCAGCAAAACTAAAATAGCCTACCTAACTACTGATTCCTATAATAAATTGTTACTGATGGATAATCAAGATATTAATATAAAAATAACAGATCGAGAAGGTGTAATGCACGAGGTAGTTGCTCCGACAGATATGGCAATGAATTTAATGGAGGTGGTTCGTTCTTATGAACTTGCTCCAGAAGGAACTATTGGAATCTGTGGAGGAATGGCGATGTGTGCCTCGTGTCAATGTTATGTAAAATCAAATCATGAATTGCCAGAAATGAATGATGATGAAGATGCAATGTTAGCAGAAGCATTTCATGTAGAAGAAAATAGCCGATTAGGATGCCAGATTCAAATAACACTTGAATTAGAAGGATTAGAGGTTGAGTTAGCTCCTGAAAGTTAGTTATTTTTGTAAAAAAAGAATAAATGCAATTTAAACAATACGATTTATCATTAAAAGATGATGTAGCAAATTTTACAAAACAATTATTTTACGCATTGTTTAATGATGTATGTCAAGAAAAAGCAAATCATTTAAAAGAAAAGTTTAAAAAAATTTTAAACGGGTTGGCTATTAAAAATGCTTCGGAAACATGGGCTGCATACCAACAAACATTTTGTGGAATACGAGAAAAGTTAGATTTAGATGCCAAGGCATTTGAAAAGACTGACCCAGCCTGTAAAAGCTTAGGTGAAGTGTATCTAGCCTATCCAGGGTTTCATGCGATTGCTGTATATCGTTTGAGTCATGAATTGTACAAAATGAAAATACCGATTTTACCAAGAATGATGAGTGAATATGCGCATGGATTAACAGGAACAGATATCCATCCAGGAGCAACCATTGGCGATTCGTTTTTTATAGATCATGCAACAGGAATTGTAATTGGAGAAACTACCATTATTAAAGAAAACGTAAAAATATATCAAGGAGTTACCCTAGGAGGAATTCAAGTTAAAAAAGAATTAGCTTCTACAAAAAGGCACCCAACCATTGAAAATAATGTAACCATTTATGCCAACGCAACTATCTTAGGAGGCGATGTAGTGATAGGAAGAGATAGTATAATTGGTGCTAATGTTTGCGTAACCACCTCTGTACCCGAAGGATCTATTGTAACCTATGAGTCAGAAAATAAAATAACCACTAGAAAATCCTACGTTAAATGATGTAGGTACCAAATTAACCATGAAAACTAAAACAATTATAGATAGTATAGGAAATACGCCACTCATAGAAGTTTCAAACATTCTTCAAAAAGAAGGCGTAAAACTATTATTAAAACTAGAGGGAAATAACCCTGGCGGAAGCGTAAAAGATAGAGCAGCTTTTAATATGATTGCTGAAGCTATTAAAAGGAAAAATATCCGTCCAGGAGATTATTTAGTAGAAGCAACTAGTGGAAATACAGGAATAGCGTTAGCGCTCATGGCAAAAGTGTTAGGAGTAAACATGGTATTGGTGATGCCTGAGAACTCTACAGAAGAACGTGTGAAGACTATGCGTGCATACGGAGCTGAGGTTATTTTAACGGATGCAGAAAGAGGTATTGAAGGTTCTAGAGATGTCGCCTTAGAGTTACGCTATAAAAAAGGCTATTTTATGCTGAATCAGTTTGAAAACACCGATAACTGGAAAGCACACTATAAAACTACAGGTCCAGAAATTTGGAACGACACCGAAGGAGAAGTAACTCATTTTGTTTCAGCGATGGGAACTACAGGAACCATTATGGGAGTTTCTACCTATTTAAAAGAACAAAATCCAGAGGTGCAAATTGTAGGAGCACAACCTAAAGACGGAGCTAGAATACCAGGAATTCGTAAGTGGTCGCCAGAATACCAACCAAAATTCTTTAATAAAAGTAAGGTAGATCAAGTGGTAGAGTTAGATGAAAATGATGCTAAAAACATGACTAGAAAGTTAGCACAAGAAGAAGGTGTTTTTGCAGGAATGAGTAGTGGAGGAGCAGTACATGCAGCTTTAGAAATAGCTAAAACGATTGATAAGGGTGTGATCGTTGCAGTTATTTGCGACAGAGGAGACCGCTATTTATCTTCTGATTTGTTTCAATAGACTGTCTTTACTTATTTTATAATACAAAAATTCCCGTCTAAGCGGGGATTTTTAAATTTAAGCAGCTGTTAATTTAATATATAAACTCTTGTTTTTTACTTTCTAAATTACTTTTAATTCATTGTTAGCAACAGGTATTTTTATTCGCACATTTATATTGTCTAACTAATTTAAATAAGGAATAAAACTGTTGAGGGTACTTTATTGTATTGATATAAGCATAATTTTAGCAATTTTTTATTCTTTTTAAGTAAGCGCTGTACAATACAAAATAAAAAACCGTACAAAAAATGTATGCTTTTACTAAACAATAATATCCCCAATTCTATTACATATAATAGGTGAACGACGTATAATAATTAATTAGTATTAAGCTTCATACAGTAGTGTATGAAATCATCCGATACTACTGTATGATGTTATGATACAGTGGCATATATTTATAGTACCACTAAAAAAAATTAACACCTCAAAGCTTGCCTTAGTAATTAAGAGCTTTTACTTATAAATACCTTGTGAGCTTATTAGTAGGTTTAATTGTTTTCTACAATTTGGTCTCCTCGATAAGTATGATTTTTATCCTTATACAGTAAAGAATGTTTTTTATTTACAGGTCCAAAAGTAGCCACATCAGCGTCTTTTAATAGTTTTCCATAGACAAATACATGGTTTTTATCTTTTGAATAAAAAGAGGTTTTAAATATACTGAACGTATTTGGGTCAGCTTTTTCAATTATATCTCCGTGATAGAACACGTAGTTTTTATCTTTAGAATACGGGAATTGAATTATTTCAAAAGAAGAAGCATCAGCATTCTCAATTTTTACTCCATCATAAACGACCTTATTGTCAAATAATAGAAACTTATCTTTTAAAACAGTTAAATTGTTGATGTTTTGGTAAGGTATCGATATTAGAGAGTCTACCATTTTACCATTTTGATACTCCTGAAAATCATAAATATTGTTTTTATCAGCAATATATCTATTGTTGATTTTTTTAGTTGTAGCTGGATCTATTGTAGAAGCTAGTAATTTATAGCTTTTTAATGAGTATACATTATTTTTATCTTTAACAAAGTTGCTATTTATAATTGTAAATGAATTATAATCTACATTTACAGGCTTATAGTTGTAAAAATAAAATTTGTCGTCTTTAGACCAATCATTATCAATTTTTTGAAATGTGTTTGGATTAGCTTTAGCTATTTTCCACAAGTGCTTTTTTCCTTGACTTTCCTCTTGAATATCTTGGGGTAAGTAGTTTATAGCTAAATATACATGGTCTTTATCAAAACAGATGTAATTGTCTTTGTGGACATAAAAGGTAGGAACATCTACTTCATTATTTATAATATGAGTTTTAAAATATAGGTGATTTTTGTCTTTTCCAAAATCTCTTCCTAAGACTTTGAAGCTCTCAACATCTGCATTTATTTTAGTGTTACCCAATTCAAACCAATTTCCCATAGGAGAATAACAGATGTTACTTTTTGATTTTGAATAGTAATAGGAATCTGAAATAGATTTATCTACAGGACCTGCAAAAGGACTACAAGCTTGAGAGATAATTGCCATTATAAATAAGAATGCCTTTAGAAGAGGAGAATGTTTAGCTCGTGTAATTTTTTTAATTATAAAATTCAAAATAAGTATAATTATGATTGTTGATATATAAGGGTAGTTTGTAATTAAGTTCATTAAATAACTATATAATTAGTGTTTGTAACTTAAATAACTTTTATTTTTCGTAATAGTTGTATCCAATAAGTTTAATAAGTTTTTGTATTCTTTTTTTATCTGTAATTTTATGTAAAATAAAAACATATTCGTCTGACTGAGTATCTATAAAACCTAATTGAAGATTATTTTGTCTTAAAGGTTTATCGAAATCCTCAAAAACGTTATCAAAAGAAACAGATGCATTTTTTTTGTAATTATTAGGACTGGGTAAGTCAATAGATAAGTTAAAATTATCTTTTAATGTTGATTTTAAAAACCATTCTAAATCTTTAATATCAGCTTTCCAGTCTAATCTTATAATAAACGAAATATCATCTTCTTCTAAAAGGTCTATTAAATAGTTAAGTGTTGTAAAATATTCACTGTCATTATCATAGTTTTTAAGGTTTTTTATATGATTTAAAACGCATTCTTTTTTGTTTAAAACACATATTTCAGTCAGTTCTTTGTATGCTTCTCGCTGAATACTATTTATAGATGGACGCTCTTTTTTTGTGTTTACTTTTTTGTTTGAGTTTTTTTCTCTTTTTAAATTTTCTTCTACGAGTTTAATGAGTTCTGAGAAAGTAGCTTCTATTTTAGTTATAAATCTTAAATCAGACACAGGTTTATGCATATCTGGAATATGAAACCATTTTATATCTTCACCACCATTGCATTTTCTTATTTCAATTTGGTTTTCAATTCTAACAATAAAATAAAACTCTGTAGGGAAGTTATAATCTTCATAGTCATAAAATATAATTGAATTTGGAATATAAACTTTACGTTTACTTGAATCATATTCAATATCGTCTGTATATAAAAGTAACGTTTTAAAAATCTCTTTCTTTGAATTAGTAAACTCAATTTTTTTTGGAAAGTTTTTTTCAATAATTGTATTTTCAAATATGTATTTGAAAGAATTAATATTAAGAGTAGCTGATTTAAACGGTTTTCCGTATAGTTTTTTCTTATCGTAATATATTCTTGCCATATTTTTTATTTTGTAAAACAAAAAAGGGTTGTTTAGTTTTCTAAACTAATTGTTTGTTCTATTGCGTACGTATATGAAATTTTACTATTTGTTATTAATTTGGGGTTTATCAATCCACCTTCTTCACTACTAATTCTAATTTTTAAATAATCTGCAATTGTTAAAGAATCTTCATAAAACAATTTTGGTACTTTATAGTTTCCTTTTTTAGTATTTATAGTATGATGAATTGTTGATTTTGCATATCTTCCACCTGAATGCATGTTTGTTTTATCTTTTTGATGTACTAGTTTCCATAACTCTACGTTTGCTAATGTATTATTAGTTTTCCAGTTTAGTACGAAGTCTTCATCTAGAGATATATTTTTAGGGAAATTGAATTTTGATGTTATTTTACTTGGCTTTATATAAGCTATTGGATATTTAGCACTGTCAGGTAAAATTATTTCAAAGTAATAAGATTCTCTTCGTACCAAATCATCTGTTAGATAAACAGGATATTTATCATAATAATTTCCAGTTCTAATAAACAATTTTAAAGGTTGTCCGTTTAATAGAACCTTTATGTTTTCATTAATAATTCTCTTCTCACCGTTAGATATATAAACATTAATTTTATTCAATGATGTTTTTTTAGTACCATCCTCAATCAATATTTTAACTTGTATATTTGAAATGTTATTAGCTTCTATTTCTGAAAGTGTAATTGTATTACAGCCTTGAAAAAGTAATAAAAGAAATATTATGTTGTAGTATCTCATTATAATTAAAAGAAGCTTGTTTTTAAAATAAGAAAAAGAAGTTAATAATAACAATTTTATCCTCTTTTATTATTAGCTAAGGTAAAATAAAAAAGGGTGCTAAATACATATATTAAATATATGCTTAAGAGTTTTATTTATTAATCAAATTAAAGATAGGAGAGGCTTACTAAAAACTTGTAAAAAGGTGGTATAGGTAACAATCATTTCTAATTTTAATATTTTTCAATGAGTTTTTTCACTCTTACATTAAAGTTTTCTTTATTAATTCCAATCAGCTGATTAATAGTTTTTAAGTAGTTTTCCAACTTGTTTTTCCGCCCTGCATTAATTAATTTTAAAATAGCTTTATTTCCTTTTTTTATTTCAATTTCTTTAGCTATAATTCCAGAAATTGTTGAGCGTACAGAACTTTCAGGAGCTATATTTGTAAAAATCTTTTTATTGCTTTTAAAAAGCTTATAAAGGCTTATGCTTGGGTTTTTAGAAAGATATTTTTTTAATTCAACTACCAATCGTTTATGCGTAATCATTTCTCCTTTTTTGTCAGTGTAATATGCATTGCCCCATAAATATGCAATACCTTCTTCGGTTATCCAATTTCGATTGCTACGCTTGTTTATTTTACCTGAATAATAATGGAATATATCGTGTGAAAAGTCTTCATTATTCATTATTGCAAAAATTGTTTTTGAATCTACGCCATAACCGTCTCTGTATTTTCCGTTAGAGAAAAGGGAATAACCATAACCTAAGAGCTTTGAAATTTCTTGAAAATTTTCAGTCATATAAAAATCAAACTTCTCTGGTAGTACCCCTAATTTATTTGCAATTTCAGAGTTTTTTTTATTAAATATCTTAGCTCTATCTGTATTAATAAAATTTCTGAAATGATAAGTAATATTACCAAAAGTTTGTGTTTTCCAGTATCGAGTTAAATAATCAAGTGGAATTGAAAAAGTAAATTTATCATTATCTTTTGTTGCAATTAAATTAACAATATATAAGAGAATTGTTTCAGAATTAGGCTTCTGATAGTTATATGAAATTGAGATGAAATATTTATTTTTATCGGATAAGGGATAAATATTTATTAGTTTTTTGTCTTTATACTTCAAAGCCAAACTATCTTTTCGTATTTCATAATCTACTAGTTTTTGGAGTTGTGAAGAGGTTAGTTTTTTTCTTTTGGGTGTTAATAAATTTTCGTTTACTTTACCTTTTGTTAACTCAAAAAAAAAGGATTCTAAACTTTTATTAAAACTTTGCTTTGTAATGGAGTCCATAGGATTAAATAAAAACTTAGGAATTATTACAGTTTCTTGTGCAAAAACCAAAGTATAACAGAAAAAGAAAATTAAGTTTAGAATTTTTTTCAGCATTTTGTCTAATTTATTTGAAGTATAAAAACATTTATAGGTAGATTTTTAGCAATTTTATTTTATCTAGCTAATATAAACAAAATAAAAAACCGTGGAACGTGCACGGTTATAATATTTTATGAAATATAAAAAAGATAAATGAATATACCCTCCTCTTAGTTTTAATAAAAGCTAAATAAAAGAGCAGATTTAAGAAAATGTTTTGCAGATTGTGCTTTATGCTGTTTATATTCTATAAAAAGACTTTCTATAGGTTTTCTGACTTTATATGTATTTTGAGAATAATCCTCGTCAGAACGATAACCAACAGGAGCAACTACAGCAGCATTTAAACCTAACTTATCCAAGTCTAATATTTTGTTATAAGCTTCGGCGTCAAAACCCTCCATAGGACAAGCATCTATTTTAAGTTCAGAGCAAGCATTTAGCAAATTCCCCAAAGCAATGTAAACTTGGTTAGAAGTCCACCTGCTTTTTTCAACCAAAGTTCTGCTCGTAACGTCAGACTTAATAAAATCAGCATACTCTTTAAAATTAGAAATGTCTACTTGTTCTATTTCAGATTTTAAAGAAAAATAAGCATCTATATGGTCATTGGTAACCTTTGTATAATTGCAAAAAACAAATAAATGCGAAGCATCAGTAATTTGACTCTGTCCGTAAGAAACAGCTTTTAACTGTTCTTTTATTGCACTGTCTTCTATAATCAAAATGGTATACAATTGCAGACCGTAAGAAGAAGGAGCTAATTGAATCGCTCTCTTTAAAAGTTCTATATGCTGTGCTGAAACTTTTTTAGAAGCATCAAATTTTTTAGTGGCGTATCGCCATTCTAGGTTGTCTATTAAAGTCATACTATAATTGTTTAAGAATATGACAAAAATAGAAGAGGAGTAGCTACAACACCTTTACATATGTTGATTAAACAATTTTTAACGTATTTTTTCCTTCCCAAGGGAGTTGGATTGAAAATACAAGTAAACGGAACCGTCAGCGCGTCACGTTGAACCTTCCAAAGAACAAATAAACTAAGTTTTGAATGTAAACAAACAATTTTCTATTAAAAAGGTGAAAAAAAATTAATTTTTTAGTAAGAGACTTTTTATTAGGTATTTAGTAGCTTTAATGTAAGTTGCTAAAAATGATTACATGAAAACTCTCTATACCTTAATTGGAGTAGCATATCTTCTGTTCGTAGTGGTGACGTCGTACATGATTTTAGTCGAGCCACTCATAAAGGCATGTAAAAAAGTGAGAAATAAAAATAATATGTTATTACAAGTGTTTTTTCTTTGATAGGAATTACATTAAAAGGGTAACCATAGCAACAAATAAGACAAAAGAGCTATTATTTAAGTATTTAGCATAAGGTTTTAAACGAGCAGAGAATGTGTTTGTATTCTAACATCACTTTTCATAGTTGTTAAAAGAATGGTAAATGATTTAACAATGAATACAAAAGTCTTAGTTAGATGAATCTTTGGCATACATATTGAAAAACTCTAAGAAAATTATTTTATTAAGAGAACAATTTCAGGGCAAATTAGGTTTTGTTGTGTATAGTTATTTTTCAGTTCCTTCTAATTTCTTTTGTAATTCAGAATTTATTTTCTCGTCAACTATTGCTACAAGTTTTTCTTTCTCAAAATTGTACTTTTTCAGAATTATTGGTTCATTGTAGCTTTCAAAAGCTCCATTTTTGTTTTTATCTATTCCAAATTCAATAATTAAGTTTTTACTCTTATTTATGAATTTATAGTTATAAACATCCATTCCTTCAATTCCAATTTTTCGAATCTTATTTTCTTTAATTGAATAAATATAAAGAGAGGTTAAGTCTCTCAAATTTATCACACCATCTTTGAAAGTGTCCTTATCAGAAGCTTTAAGTAGAATAAGTATTTCTTTGTTAAAATATTCAGATTTGATCTCGTTAAAATTAATTCGTTTTTTAAATAATTTCTTATTTATTGAATTAGGCTCGTCAAAAACGATTATGTTATTGTATTCTCCATAATATTCTCTAGAATATCTTTCATCTCTCTTTTCTTTTACACTAAAATCGGAACCTGAATCTGAATAAGCATTTAAAAGTCCATTTAATCCAATATCTTCTTTTTCGTTTAAAGTTTTGTGAGAAACTGGAATTATATATTGTGAATTTAAAGTGTCAATTAAAATTGGAGTTTCGTATGAGATAACTTGTTCTCTTTTATTTTCTTTTTGAAGTTTTTCAATTTTTTCCTTTGATAAAACTCCAGTTTCAGGTTCTTCATAATTATATCTCCTATGTTCCTGAATGACTATAGATATAAATGAAACTAATGCAATAATTAAAAATATTCCCGCAATTGTTCCTAAAATGGCTAGTAACTTTTGATTATAATTCTTTATTTTTTCAATTTTCATAGAGTTGATTTATAATTTTACACACAACTTGTTAAGAGAACAAAAACTACTTTTATCAGGAGTATTGAAGGTGATAAACGGAAGTTTCAGCAATTTTATTCTTCTTGTTTCAAGTATCCAAGATAAAACAAAATTATGTTGCACCCTAGTAGTGAAAGCAGTCTTTTTCATTTAGTTATTTAATTATGAAAATAAAAATTGGGTAAATAAAAAATAATACTATAACTTTGCCCCGTTCATTAACGTATTGATGTTATCAAGAAAGGTGGAGGGAATAGACCCTTTGAAACCTTAGCAACCCTTTGTGCAAACAAAGAAGGTGCTACATTCTACTGCTTCGGCAGAGAGATAACGAAAAGAATTTTACTTCCTCTTTTCCTGATAACATTACACTAAATATCAGGAATGTCAAACATTTATCAAGAAATACAAAAACGAATCCTTGTGCTCGATGGCGCTATGGGAACCATGCTTCAGGAATATAAATTTACTGAAGAAGATTTTCGTGGAGAACGTTTTAAAGACTACCCAACACCGTTGCAAGGAAACAACGACTTGTTGTCCATTACGCAACCCGAAGCCGTAAAAGAAGTACACAGAAAGTACTTTGAGGCAGGAGCAGACATTGTAGAAACCAACACTTTTTCAGGTACTACCATTGCCATGGCAGATTACCAAATGGAAGATTTGGTATATGAGTTAAATTACGAATCTGCTAAGATAGCCAAAGAGGTGGCCGATGAATTCACAGCGAAAGAACCACATAAACCTCGTTTTGTAGCAGGTTCTATCGGGCCTACCAACCGTACCGCAAGTATGTCACCTGATGTAAACGATCCGGGATACAGAGCAGTTACTTTCGAAGAGTTACGTATTGCCTACAAGCAACAAGTAAAAGCCTTAATTGATGGTGGTTCAGATATTTTATTGGTAGAAACCGTATTTGATACCTTAAATGCAAAGGCAGCTTTATTTGCTATTGAAGAGGTAAAATCGGAACGAAATATAGAAATTCCTATCATGGTTTCTGGAACCATTACCGATGCTTCAGGTAGAACATTATCGGGACAAACAGCCGAAGCTTTTCTGATTTCTATCTCTCATATTCCGTTGCTATCTATAGGATTCAACTGTGCTTTAGGGGCTAATTTATTACAACCACACTTAGAAGCGATTGCTTCTAAAACAGAGTTTGCCATTTCTGCACATCCAAATGCCGGATTACCGAATGCTTTTGGAGAGTATGACGAAACTCCAGAAGAAACAGCGGAGCAAATAGAAGAATATTTAAAGAAAAACTTAATCAACATTATAGGAGGATGCTGTGGTACCACGCCAAAACATATTTCAGCTATCGCAGCAATAGCAGCGAAGTACAAACCACGAAAAGCTGAATTTGTTACAGCAGTACAAAATAGTTAGTAGATGAGTGAGGAAAGAAGATACATGAAATTATCGGGGTTAGAACCGTTAATTATAACACCCGAAAGTAATTTTATCAATGTAGGGGAGCGCACAAACGTAGCAGGATCACGTAAATTTCTTCGATTGATTAAAGAAGAAAAGTTCGACGAAGCCTTAGCGATTGCGCGTCATCAAGTGGATGGAGGAGCACAAATCATCGACATTAATATGGATGATGGTTTAATTGAAGGGAAAGAAGCGATGGTACGTTTCTTAAACTTAATAGCTTCTGAACCTGATATTGCCAGAGTTCCTATTATGATTGATAGTTCTAAATGGGAAATCATCGAAGCTGGATTACAGGTAGTACAAGGGAAATCAGTCGTAAACTCTATTTCTTTAAAAGAAGGAGAAGAAAAATTTATTTGGGAAGCAACTCAGATAAAACGATACGGAGCTGCTGTAATTATCATGGCTTTTGATGAAGTAGGACAAGCAGATACTTACGAGCGAAGAATTGAAATTGCAGAGCGTTCGTATAATATATTAACCGACATTGTCGGTTTTCCGCCAGAAGATATCATTTTCGATTTAAATATTTTTCCAGTGGCAACTGGAATGGAAGAGCATCGAAAAAACGCATTAGATTTTATTGAAGCTACCCGTTGGGTACGCGAAAATTTACCCCATGTAAGTGTGAGTGGTGGGGTGAGTAACGTATCATTTTCTTTTAGAGGAAATAATGTCGTACGTGAAGCTATGCACTCGGTATTCCTATACTATGCTATCAAAGCAGGAATGAATATGGGAATTGTGAATCCGACGATGTTAGAAGTCTACGATGATATTCCGAAGAATTTATTAGAACATATTGAAGATGTTGTTTTAGATAGAAGAGACGATGCTACAGAACGTTTATTAGAATTTGCTGAAACGGTAAAAGGAACTAAAAAAGAAAGCAGTGAGCAAGTTTTAGAATGGAGAAGTTTACCACTACAAGACCGTATTACACATTCTTTAGTAAAAGGAATAGATGCTTTTATAGAAGAAGATGCTGAAGAAGCACGTTTGAGTGTAGCAAAACCACTACATGTAATTGAGGGACATTTAATGACGGGAATGAATGTAGTAGGAGACTTGTTTGGTGCTGGAAAAATGTTTTTACCACAAGTAGTAAAATCTGCCCGAGTAATGAAGAAAGCCGTAGCGTATTTGAATCCGTTTATTGAAGCAGAGAAAAGCGAGGAACAACAAGCTATCGGAAAGATATTGATGGCAACGGTAAAAGGAGATGTGCATGATATTGGTAAGAACATTGTATCCGTAGTATTAGGTTGTAACAATTACGAGATTGTCGATTTAGGGGTGATGGTTCCACCAGAAAAAATCATAGAAACTGCTAAAAAGGAGAAGGTGGACGCTATTGGTTTAAGCGGATTGATAACACCTTCGTTGGATGAAATGGTGTATTTAGCCAAAGAAATGGAACGTCAAAATTTGGAAATTCCTTTATTGATTGGTGGAGCAACAACCTCGAAAGCACATACCGCTGTAAAAATCGATACGCAGTATAAAAATGCAGTGGTACACGTAAACGATGCGTCAAGAGCAGTAACGGTAGTAGGAGATTTATTGAATAAAGAAACCTCAAACGAGTATGTTGCCAAGTTGAAGAAAGATTACGAAGAGTTTCGAGATAAATTCTTAAAACGAGGAAAACAGAAGCACTACATACCGATTGAGGAAGCTAGAGAGCGAAAATTCAGAATAGATTGGGAGACTACTAACATTACTAAACCAAAAGAATTAGGAGTACAAAAGCTAGAGCAAGTAAGTTTAAAAGATTTGGTACCGTATTTTGACTGGAGTCCGTTTTTTCGCTCGTGGGATTTACATGGAAAGTTTCCTGATATTTTAGAAGATGAAGTAGTAGGAGTAGAGGCAACCAATTTGTTTGCAGACGCTCAAAAGATGCTGCAACAAATCATAGAAAAACAAGCATTAAAGCCCAAAGCTATTTTTGGTTTGTTTGAGGCAAACTCTATTAACGACGACGATATTTCAGTTCAAAAGAAAGGAAAAGAAGTCGCAGTATTTAGAACCTTACGTCAGCAATTAAAAAAACGTGAAGGAAAACCAAGTTTTGCTTTAGCAGATTTTATTGCGCCCAAAGAAACAGATAAAACAGATTATATAGGAGCTTTCTGTACCGCCATTTTTGGAGCTGATGAATTAGCATTACAATACAAAGAAAATCACGACGATTACAATGCAATTATGGCACAAGCCATTGCCGATCGTTTTGCAGAAGCTTTTGCAGAATATTTGCATCATAGAGTAAGAACGAAACACTGGGGCTATGCATCCGAAGAAAACTTAACGAATGATGAATTGATAAAAGAAGCGTACAAAGGAATTCGTCCTGCACCTGGATATCCTGCATGCCCAGATCATCTAGAAAAAGAAACAATTTGGCAGCTTTTACAGGTAGAAGAGAACATAGGAGTAAGTTTAACAGAAAGTTTAGCCATGTGGCCAGCAGCGGCCGTTTCAGGATATTATTTTGCCAATGAAGAAGCTAGGTATTTCGGGTTAGGTAAAATAACAGACGATCAAGTAAGAGATTTTGCAGAGCGAAAAAATATACCCTTAGAAAAAGCCAGAAAATGGTTACATCCAAACATATCAGATAATTAATAATAACTTTAAAATAAACAAACAAAAGAGCGTATTTAATTAACAATAAGTTTTAAGTTAGGTAAACTGAAAACTACAAAACAGTAGTAATATTGCCGTATAAAAAATCAATAAAATTAGACAAATGAAAAAGTATAATTTAGAGATTCGATTTGCAATAAAGCTACTGGTAATGGCAGTCGTATCGTTGTTGGCAGCTTCATTGGTATAGTTAAATACGCCTTTATAAGATACACTTATGAAGGTAATAGAACACTTAGAAAAAGCTAACGGAAGATCGTTGTTTTCGTTTGAAATACTTCCACCGTTAAAGGGAGATACAATCGAGTCAATATTCAAAAATATTAATCCGTTAATGGAGTTCAATCCGCCATTTATAGACGTAACCTATCATCGTGAGGAATACGTATATAAAGAGTTAGGAGACGGACTCTTAAAAAAGCAAGTAGTAAAAAAACGTCCAGGTACAGTAGGTATTTGTGCGGCGATTCAAAATAAATACCAAGTAGATGCTATTCCGCATATTTTATGTGGAGGATTTACCAAAGAAGACACTGAAAACTTCTTAATTGATCTCGATTTTTTAGGAATTGATAACGTAGTTGCATTACGTGGTGATGCAGTAAAAAGCGAAACTTATTTTAAACCTGAAAAAGACGGACATGCATACGCAAGTGAGTTAGTTACACAAATAGAGAACTTAAATAAAGGAAGATACTTGGATGATGATTTGCAAAACTCATCAAAAACCGATTTCTGTATTGGAGTAGCTGGATATCCTGAAAAACATATGGAAGCACCAAGTTTAGATTCTGATATTCACTTTTTAAAGAAGAAAATTAAAAACGGAGCAAATTATGTGATAACACAAATGTTTTTTGATAATCAAAAGTATTTTGAGTTTGTAAAAAAATGTAGAGAAGAGGGAATTATGGTTCCTATTATTCCGGGATTAAAACCAATCTCAACCAAAAAGCAATTGAATTTAATTCCGCACCGTTTTAAAGTTGATTTACCAGATGCTTTGGTAAAAGAGGTTGTGAATTGTAAGAGTAATGCAGAAGTACGACAAGTAGGAGTAGAGTGGTGCATTGCTCAAAGTAAGGAATTACAACAAAAAGGAGTGCCTATTTTACATTATTATTCAATGGGAAAATCAACCAACATTCAAGAAATAGCAAAAGCTGTTTTTTAAAACAGAAAATAATCAATAAAAAAATGTTAGTCATATCATTGAACATCCTATACCCATTAAAAACCATAATAAAAAGAGTATATAACATAAAAAGTACGAGCTATATGCTCGTACTTTTTATGTTATAAAATTTTGTTTGAAACATCAAACACTACTGTTGCCTGTTACATAACAGTAGTGTTTGGTGTTAAACAACAGTACTGTTTTTACTTAAGCAACAGCAAGACTAAATGTAGAATCACCTACCATAATATCCTTTAAAAAGTGTTTAGAGTTTTCTGTAACCTGCGTTTTAACCCTAACACGATAATTACCAGTAGCAAGGGTAGGAGCTTGACCAATAATCTTCTTATTACCCTTTTTAAAATTTAAGAAAATCAATATAACCTCTAACAAAGTTCTAATTATGGAAGCTATTTTTATATAGCTCTAACATAATAGTAAACCCTACGGATTTCCGTAGGGTTTTGTGTTTTTATCAAGGTAGGTTTGTAATGATATTAACCAAAAAAATATAGAAAATGCCAAAATATTATGTAAATAATACAGCACAACCAAATGGAGATCATGAAGTACATAAAGAAGGATGTAATTGGTTGCCTTTTGTTCTTTCCAAAAAAGACTTAGGCTATCATTCTTCTTGCCATTCAGCAGTTTTAAAAGCAAAAGAATATTATGCAAAAGCTGATGGCTGTAAACATTGTAGTGAAGAGTGTCACAAAAGCTAATTTATAAATTATGGAATATAAAGTAATACCCTTTACACCGTCTATTGATAGAAATAAAGGAAACTCAGCAAAAGTAGCACAACAATTAGAAGTTATTATTAGTAATTACAACGATCAAGGTTGGCGATATGTTCGATTAGAAAGTGTAGAAACTCATGTTCTCCCTGATTCAGGTTGTTTTGGAATAGGTTCTCAACCAGGATATACAGCATACAGGCAAATGATTGTTTTTAGTAAAGAATAATGAAACATTTGTTACTTCTTTCTATAAAGGCGTATTTGAAGTTTAAACCAAAGAATAAGCCAGCACGCTGTATATTTAGAAAATCCTGTTCACATTACGTATATGAAGAAACAAAAAGAAAAGGACTGTTAGCAGGAGCAAAAGCATTAAAATATCGGTTTAAAAACTGTACTTATGGTTATGAACTGTATTTAAACCCGATTAGTAAGAAAAAACAGATGCTGCTAAAGAATGGAGAAGTGTTAGAAGAAGAGGAAATAGCAAAACGATTATTATATTGATTAAACCCTACGGATTTCCGTAGGGTTTTCTGTTTTATAGAAATTAGATTTGATATAATAAACTTAATCCCTTCAATATTATGAATCAGAAATATGAAAAAGTATTACTAATTACATCATTATTAATAGTAATAGTTGCTACGGTAGTTGTAACGAAGAAAAACAATTCTAAAGAAAATTTATATAACAAAGCTTTAGTAGGCTGTTATGTTCCACCTAAAGCTAGGTGTACAGGTTCTGTTAACTGTAGAGCATGTAAAAACTGTAAGTATTGTAAATATTGTAACAGTGGAGGCTCTTGCGGTGTTTGCAGAAAGAGAAGTAGCACAAAAAGTTATACAAACTCTTATAAAAGCTACTCAAAGAAACCACAAACCAAACAAACTATTTTTGACGGACGTAAGACTAATAGTATATTGTTAAAAGAAGAGCCATATTACCTAAAAACATTATTGGTAAACAAAAACCTTTTAAATTTAAGAAGTGGCCCAAGTACTTCTTATCATTTAATTCAACAATTAGACTTTGGAGAAAAACTAACCATATTAGCCACTCAAGCAAAATGGATTAAAGTGAGGGTAAAGCGAACAAAAGTAATAGGGTTTGTTCATGTGAGCGGTGTACTTTTGGTGGAATAAAAGAAATCTTAGATGTGGGTTTCCGTAGAGTTTTCTGTATTAGAAAGTATAGTTTTGATATAATACTAATTAAAAAACATAGAAAATGGGAAACCCAAAATTTGAAATCAAAAAGAGAAAGGATAATGAATTCATGTTTAACCTGAAAGCAGGAAATGGAGAAGTTATTTTAACCAGTGAAGGCTACGCTAGTAAACAAGGATGTAAAAACGGTATAGATTCTGTAAAAACGAATGCACCTGATGATGATGATGACTATGAAAGAAAAGTAGCTTCAAATGGTAAATACTACTTTACACTAAAGGCGCAAAATGGAGAAGTCATAGGTAAAAGCGAAATGTATACCACAACTTCAGCAAGAGATAAAGGCATTGAATCGGTACAAAAAAATGCTCCATCTGCAGACACAGTTGATTTAATATAAATAATTATTTATAGGAGATTAAAATTCTATATTGTAGTATTTAGAAGCCTTACGGAAACCCGTAAGGTTTTGTTTTTGAGTAGGTTTAGCTTTGGGGTATAACCAAACTAAAACATAATGATAAAAAGATTACAAATTGTAGGTCTCTTTTTTATTTCAGTACTATTAACAGAATGTTCTACTGATGCGGATGGAATAGAAGAGCAAGAAACAAAAACAGAATGGAAGTGTGGGGTTCATAATGGAAAGCAATTATGGACAGGACCCAAAGGAGGATGCTATTATAAGAATAGCAATGGAAATAAAACATATGTAGACAGATCGGAATGTAATTGTTAAATGAGCTATGAGTACAAGAGCATTAAAAGTATTCAATTACAACCTGTTTTTATCAAGGTTTATTTATGGTTTAATCATTATAAATATAATCTGTTTAGTACTAGAGTCTTTTAAAACGTTAAGAGTTAACTATACACAGTTTTTTCAGTTTATAGAAGGATTCTCTATTCTGGTTTTTTCAATAGAATTTATAACAAGAATTGTAATTGCAGAAAAGCAAGATAATAAAGGGTGGAGTTCTTACGTGTTTTCTGGCTATGGGGTTTTAGACTTATTGTCAATATTACCCTTTTACTTACCACTAATTTTTCCGTTTGATTTACGAGTATTAAGGGTGTTGAGGCTGTTGAGGTTAGTACGAATATTTAAACTAGGTAGGTATTCAAAATCTTTTAAAACGATTAATTTAATACTAAAAGAAACCAAGCCAGAACTTTTAATAACAGCATTTATAGCATTGATATTAGTAATGCTCTCATCTACTTTAATCTTTTATGCAGAAAACGAAGCACAGCCCGATAAGTTTTCAAGTATTATAGAAGCCTTTTGGTGGTCGTTAGGAACGCTTACCACTGTAGGAGTAGCAGATATGTATCCTGTAACTCCCTTAGGAAAATTCTTTAGCGCTTTAATAGGAGTTATAGGAATTGGTTTTGTGGCATTGCCTACAGGAATTATAAGTTCAGCTTTAATAGATAAAGTAAAAGAAGAAAAGAGTAATTGTAGTAACTGCCCTAATTGTGGGGTAAGAATAGATAAGAACTAATGGGATTTCAATTTTACAGACGAATAAAATTAGGAAAAAGTTTTGGACTGAATATTAGTAAATCGGGCATTTCTCCAAGCTTACGAACTAAAATAGGAGCAGTAAGTTCTAAAGGGTATTCTATAAGAACTGGAGTAAAAGGGTTGCAGTATAGAAAAAGACACTCTAAAAAAGAAGGAATAGGCTGCCTAGGAATTGTCTTTGCTATAGTTAGTGTTTTTGTAGCACTGTTAATAAAAAGAAAGTAAATATACTCGTAGTTAAACTATGATCAAATGAAAGTAGGAATACAAAAAACAGTAAATATTATTTGTGTCATTGCATTGTTTTTAGCAGTAACAGCTCTACCAATAGAATATTACAATGTTTTAAGAATAGTGGTTTTTACAGGGTGCTTATTGATAGTTTTTAATCAGGAAATAAAAGAAGTATTGGAGGTTATTATTTATACCAATAGCATTATTATTTAACCTCATATTTTCCATCTATTTATATGTAAAATCATATTGGGTTCTTTTAGATGTTCTCTACGGAATCTTATTTCTACTGCTCGTATTTTATGGGTATAGCTCAGGCATAAAAAAACAACGAACAATAAAAAACAAGTGTCTAAAAATAAAGACATGCATAATGTTAAATATTAAAAAAAATGAATGAAATAACTACCGAACTTAAAAGTCACTTTTTAAGACTATATGAAATAGCTTTTGCTGACAATGATTTTGATGTGTTAGAAACACAAATGCTATACAAATTTGCAGAAGAGAGAAATATATCTAAACAAGAGTTAGATAATATTTTACTATCAAGCCAACAAGAAAGCTTAGTACCCGAAAGCTTGGAGCTTAAAGTTGAATACTTATATGATTTAGCAGTAATGATTTGGGCAGATGGAAAAGTGACAGAAGATGAACTGATAACTCTAAAAAAGTATTGTTTAAAGTTCGGGTTTTTAGAAGAGAACCTAGAAGAATTAACTAGTTTTTTGATAGAAAATGCAAAAAAGCATATACCTAAAACAACATTGTTAAAACAATTAACCTAATCAACTAACACATATGGAAGCTTTAAAAACAATATTTACTATTAGGGAGAAAGACCCTGTAGAAGAAATAGTAGTAAAGGAAGAAACAAAAGAGATAAAACTAACTTTTTTCGAAAGTGGTTACGGATCATCTAAACAAGCCTCAGGAAATCACAAAGTGTTCAGAGCTTGTCTGAATAATGTGTACATGGACTATAAAAGAAAATGTGCAGAAGATAGAGAGTTACAAGAAAAATTAAAAGAGCCTCATACGCAAGAAAAAGGAAGAGAAGGTATAGAACTTAAAAAAAGGCAAACAGCCAAAGCAATCTTAGAAGAAAGTATAAAAACTGATGAAGAAAAAATAGAAGAATGCAAGCATCAAATAGTTGAAGTTAGAGAGAATCCAGAGAAGTATGTAGAAGAAGTAGATAAAAAACCAAAAGCCCAATTTTATTTGGGGCTAATAGTGCTTATTCCAATAACATTCTACCTATTAGTTTTTTACATATCAGCCTCATATTCAGCTTTTTTTAAAAACTTTGAAAATAGCGAGTTATCAGCAGCTATTTTTGACGGGAAATCATTTTCTAAAGCCTTAGAACATGGAGTTTTAGAAGCGGTTTTTGTAGCTACCATACCATTTGCTTTTATGGGTTTAGGGTATTTAATACATATGTTTCAAAAACATAAAAACTGGCTATCTTATGTAAAAATAGGAGCACTATTTATCATCACTTTTATCTTCGATGCTATACTAGCGTATCAGATAGAAATGAAGATTTATGATTATAATAAAACACCAGATTCACCAGAGTTCGATTTGTCAATAGCCTTTAGTAAAGTAGAGTTTTGGGGAATCATCTTTGCAGGCTTTGTAGTATATATAATTTGGGGGTTGGTGTTTGATTTTATTATGAAAGAATATGAAAACATTGATAAAATCAAAGCCTTTATAAGAAGTAAAAGAGAAACGATTGTTAACCTACAAAAATCAATAGCTGAAGCCATAGAAAAATTAAACGGTGTAAAAGAAGAAATATCAGGAATAGAAGCAAGAATAGCCAATTTACAGAGAACAATTGATGGCTTTGTATTCCCTAATAAACGTTACTTAACCTACCACGCAGAATATGTAAAAGGATGGTATTTAGCAATTACAGACAATTTTTTAGATTTAAAACGAAGAGATGAATTGCTTTCTAAATGTGATGAAGTAGAAAAAGAACATCTAACGAAATATGATTTAACAGATGAAAACACGGAAGGAATAATTTATAAATCTCAACTAAAATAACGAAAAATGAAAGCATATAAACTTATAATAGTAATTCTATGTATTATACTTACATACTCTTGTTCAAATAAAAAAGAAAAAGACCCAGTAGCAGAAGTATCAAAAGAAATAAGTAGTACAAGTAAAAAAAAGAGCAAAGAAAATTTAAATATTAGTATCGTATTAGATTTATCAGATAGAATAAATCCAAAGAAGTATCCAGAACCTTCAATGGAGTTTTATCAAAGAGATTTAGGTTACATCGAATCCGTCGCGAAGACTTTTGAAAATCATATTAGAGGGAAGAGAACAAATAAAATTAATGATAAAATACAGTTGTTTGTTGAACCAGCACCATTAGATAGCGAGTTAAACGATAAGATAGCTACACTCAAAACACGGTTTGATAAAAACAATGCAACCAAAGACGAAATTCTGAAAACCTCAAAGAAGTATACAGAAATATGTAATAATATTTATGAAACTGCAATTACAGACGATACCTATGTGGGGTCAGATATACGAGGCTTCTTTAAAAATAAATTACAAGATTATTGTGTAGAAGAGGGGTATAAGAATGTGGTGGTAGTTTTAACAGATGGATATGTGTACCATAAAGATAACATAACAAAAGAGCAAAACAGAACATCGTATTTAACCCCAAAAACAATAAAGAATCTCAAATTAAATACAAGTAACTGGAAAGAAAAACTCCAAACAAAAGATTATGGCTTTTTACCATTAAATCAAAATTTACAAAATGTAGAAGTATTAGTTTTGGGAGTAAATCCGAACAAAAAAAATCCCTATGAAGAAGATGTAATAAAAGAGTATTGGAAAAAATGGTTAACAGAAATGAATGTAAAGAAGTTTCAAATAAAAAGAGCCGATCTGCCTATTCATATAAATGACGTTATCAACGATTTTATTCTTACCAAGTAAACTATGTACCTAAAAACAATACTATTATTTTTATTAATAACATTAACAGGAGCAAAAGTACCAAAAGAATTTAGTGCAAGAGTAATTGAGGTAGTAGACGGAGATACCGTAAAGGTGTTATATCAAAACAAACCAATACATATAAGGCTAGAACATATTGATTGTCCAGAAAAAGGGCAGCCATACAGTACCAAAGCAAAACAATTCGTGTCCAACAAAATATTTGGAAAAATAGTTAAAGTAGTGAACAAAGGGAAGTGGCATTGGAATCGTTTAATCGCCGAAATATATTTTGACAACCATCAAAACATTAATAAGAGCCTAGTTAAAAAAGGGTTGGCAATGCACTTTAAAAAATATTCAAAAAGTAAAGAATATGACCTGTTAGAAAACAAAGCAAAACAACTTAAAATAGGTATGTGGTCA
This sequence comes from Tenacibaculum sp. Mcav3-52, assembly GCF_022347665.1. Taxonomy (NCBI): domain Bacteria; kingdom Pseudomonadati; phylum Bacteroidota; class Flavobacteriia; order Flavobacteriales; family Flavobacteriaceae; genus Tenacibaculum; species Tenacibaculum sp. Mcav3-52. Next base: position 43,926 of record NZ_JAKRGE010000003.1, read on the forward strand.
TTACCCAATGTAACTACACCTTGGCAATATAGAAAACAACCAAACTAAATAACAAATGAAAAAAGTCATAATAATGCTACTATCAGTAGGTGTGTTAGTGGCATTTCAAAAAGTAGAAGACAAAAAAGTGTATATCTGTAGTAGTGTAGCAAGCACAACGTATCACTTTAAAAAAAATTGTAGAGGATTATCTCAATGTAAAACAACGATAAAAGAAAGCACAGAGAAAAAAGTGAGGAGATATGGGAGAATGCTCTGTAAATGGGAGAAGAAAGCATTAAAAAAGAAATAAAAACAAACTCTGTTGATAACTATATTAACAGAGTTTTTTATTTTTTCTGGCGAAATACTATTTTAGCACAGACTTCAATTCACACAATTTTTTATGACGCAAGAAACACAATATACCGAAGACAATATACGCTCGCTCGATTGGAAGGAACATATTCGTATGCGACCAGGGATGTATATTGGTAAACTGGGAGACGGATCATCTCCAGACGACGGAATTTACATTTTGGTTAAAGAGGTTTTAGATAACTCTATTGACGAATTTGTCATGGGAGGAGGTAAAACCATAGAAGTTTCTGTACAAGGGAATAAAGTAATTGTGCGAGATTACGGACGTGGTATTCCGTTAGGAAAAGTAGTGGACGTGGTTTCGAAGATGAACACAGGAGGAAAGTACGACTCCAAAGCCTTTAAAAAATCAGTTGGATTAAATGGAGTTGGTACGAAAGCAGTAAATGCGTTATCAACCTATTTTAGGGTAGAGTCTAACCGTGACGGTAAATCAGCTTCAGCAGAGTTTGAGAAAGGAAACTTAACCAATCAAGAATTATTAGATGAAACATCACGCCGTAGAGGTACTAAAGTAACCTTTATAGCTGATGAAACCATCTTTAAAAATTACAAGTACCGTCCTGAATATATTTCTAAACTATTAAAAAACTATGTGTACCTAAACCCAGGGTTAACCATTGTTTTTAACGGAGAAAAGTTTTATTCAGAAAACGGGTTAAAAGATTTATTGGAAGACAACAACAATAAAGAAGATATGTTGTATCCTATAATTCATTTACGAGGCAGTGATATTGAAGTAGCAATTACACACAGTAGAACACAATATTCGGAAGAATACCATTCGTTTGTAAACGGACAAAATACTACACAAGGAGGAACGCACTTAAACGCATTTAGAGAAGCAGTAGTAAAAACAGTTCGAGAGTTTTTTGGAAAGAATTTTGATGCTTCTGATGTACGTAAATCAATTATCGGTGCTATTTCTATTAAGGTAATGGAACCAGTTTTTGAAAGTCAAACAAAAACAAAATTAGGTTCTACAGAAATGGGAGGAGACTTGCCAACCGTTAGAACGTATATTAATGATTTTATAAAAACACAGTTAGATAATTACTTACATAAGAATACGGAAGTAGCCGACAAACTTCAAAAGAAGATATTACAGGCAGAAAAAGAGCGTAAAGAATTATCAGGAATACGAAAATTAGCTCGTGAACGTGCCAAAAAAGCAAGTTTACACAACAAGAAATTACGTGATTGCCGTATTCATTTTGGAGACACTAAAAAAGATGGATATTTAGACACTACGTTGTTTATTACGGAGGGAGATTCGGCAAGTGGATCTATAACAAAATCACGTAACGTAAACACACAAGCAGTATTTAGTTTAAAAGGAAAGCCATTAAACTCGTATGGGTTGTCTAAAAAGATAGTGTACGAAAACGAAGAGTTTAACCTACTACAAGCAGCTTTAAACATTGAAGACGGACTGGAGGACTTACGTTATAACAATATTGTAATTGCTACCGATGCCGATGTTGATGGTATGCATATTCGCTTGTTATTAATAACCTTTTTCTTACAGTTCTTTCCAGAAGTAATCAAAGAAGGACACCTGTATATTTTAGAAACACCGTTATTTAGAGTACGAAACAAAAAAGAAACCATTTATTGTTATTCAGAAGAAGAAAAGCAAGATGCGATAAACAAACTAAGAGGAAAACCAGAAATAACTCGATTTAAGGGGTTAGGGGAGATTTCTCCTAACGAATTTGTCCATTTTATTGGAGATGATATTCGTTTAGACCCAGTAATGTTAGACAAAGAAATGTCGATAGAACAAATGTTAGAATTCTATATGGGTAAAAATACTCCAGACAGACAAAAGTTTATTATTAACAACTTAAAGGTTGAGTTAGATTTAGTAGAAGAAAATTAATATGAAAGAATTAAAGAAAGTAATTATAATAGTATCATTGATAATGATTATTGCGTGTGCTTTAATGATTTATTTTGGTAGATCATCAAGTCAAAATTCATATATAGAAACATTATTAATGTTAATTATGACTTTAATATTGGGTTTATCTATTAAAACGACAAAGAATAAAAACATCAGATAAATAAATTAGCTTGTAGTAATTAAAGTACAAGAAAAATAATGGATAGAAATAGAAGAGCTAGAATATATTTATTAATAGCATTTTCAATTTTTGTTGTCAATACATTTAACGTTGACTTTAGCAATTTAAACTGGGAAGCAAATAAGTCGTCTTATGTTAATATGATAGCAGCAGTCTTAGTTTGTATCGCTATTTTTTTACTAATTAAGAAGAGATAAAATTACCCCTAAACATAAACGTTTAAACATTCATACATGAGTGAAGAAAACAATAAGTACGAACATGACGAAGAACTAAATAAACCTGTTGAAAGTACAGAAACCATTACCAAGGTAACAGGTATGTACAAAGAATGGTTTTTAGACTATGCTTCATATGTAATTTTAGAACGTGCAGTGCCATCAATGGAAGATGGGTTTAAACCCGTGCAACGTCGTATTATGCATTCAATGAAAGACTTAGATGATGGACGCTATAATAAAGTAGCAAACATTGTAGGTCACACAATGCAGTATCACCCTCACGGAGATGCATCAATTGCCGATGCCATGGTACAAATGGGGCAAAAGGAGTTGCTAATCGATATGCAAGGTAACTGGGGTAACATTTTAACAGGAGACCGTGCAGCGGCTTCTCGTTATATTGAAGCACGTTTGTCTAAATTTGCACTAGATGTTGTTTTCAATGCCAAAACTACTGAATGGCAAGCCTCGTATGACGGACGTAAAAAAGAACCTGTAAACTTACCTGTAAAGTTTCCATTACTATTAGCTCAAGGAGCAGAAGGTATTGCAGTAGGATTATCAACTAAAATATTACCGCATAACTTTAACGAGTTAATAGATGCCTCTGTAAAATACTTGAAAGGAAGAAGTTTTACGATTGTACCCGACTTTTTAACAGGTGGAATAGCAGATGTTACCAATTATAACGATGGTAAAAGAGGAGGAAAGGTAAGAGTGCGCGCAAAAATATCGGCACTTGATAAAAAAACGTTAGTAATTACTGAAGTACCTTTTGGCACTACCACATCATCATTAATTGATAGCATTTTAAAAGCGAACGACAAAGGTAAAATTAAGATCAAACGTATTGAAGATAATACAGCGGCTAATGTTGAAATTTTAGTGCACCTGCCAGCTAATGTATCGCCAGATAAAACAATTGATGCCTTATACGCTTTTACCAGTTGTGAAAATTCAATTTCTCCACTGTGTTGTATTATTGAGGATAATAAGCCTGTGTTTATTGGAGTAACAGAAGTTCTAAAAAAATCAACAGACTTTACAGTAGAGTTACTTAAACGTGAATTAGAAATTCAATTACATGAATTAGAAGAACAATGGCATTTTGCTTCTTTAGAACGTATTTTTATTGAGAATAGAATTTACCGTGATATTGAAGAAGTAGAAACTTGGGAAGGAGTAATAGAAGCAATAGACCTAGGGTTAAAACCGCATACTAAGCATTTAAAAAGAGAAGTAACCGAAGAAGATATTGTTCGTTTAACAGAAATAAGAATTAAGAAAATCTCTAAATTCGATATTGACAAAGCAAAACAATTTATTGAAAGTTTAGAAGAGAAAATAGCTGAGGTTAAACATCATTTAGATAATTTAATTGATTTTGCAATAGACTACTTTAAAGAGTTAAAAGCAAAATACGGAAAAGGAAAAGAGCGTAAAACAGAAATCCGCATTTTTGATGATATTGTAGCTACCAAAGTAGTTATGCGTAATTCAAAACTTTATGTAAATAGAGAAGAAGGATTTATAGGAACATCGCTACGAAAAGACGAGTACGTTACCGATTGTGCGGATATTGATGATGTTATAGTGTTTAGAGAAGATGGTTCAATGGTAGTGACGAAAGTAGATTCTAAAACCTTTGTAGGAAAAGGAATTATTCATGTTGCAATATTCAAGAAAAAAGATAAACGTACAGTTTACAACATGATATATCGTGATGGAGCGAAAGGACCTTCATATATGAAGCGTTTTAACGTTACATCAGTTACTCGTGATAAAGAGTACAAATTAGCCAACGGTGATGCCAAATCAAAAGTATTATATTTTACAGCTAACTCTAATGGAGAAGCTGAGGTAGTAACTATTTTACTTAGAGCAGTAGGAAGTGTGAAAAAGTTAAAATGGGATATTGATTTTGCAGATTTAGCCATAAAAGGACGTAGTGTTAGAGGAAACTTAGTAACCAAGTACTCAATTAAAAAAGTAGAGTTTAAAGAAGCAGGAGTTTCAACGTTAAAACCTAGAAAAATTTGGTTTGACGATACAGTACAACGTTTAAATGTTGATGGGAGAGGAGAGTTGTTAGGTGAGTTTAAAGCAGAAGATAAAATATTAATAGCAACTCAATCAGGAAAAATCAAAGCAGTATCACCAGATTTAGCGATGCATTTTGAAAATGATATGATTGTGTTAGAAAAATGGAAGCCTAATAAGCCAATTTCAGCAATTTATTTTGACGGGGTTAAAGAACGTTATTTTGTAAAACGATTCTTAGTTGAAACACCAGATAAAGAAGAACTTTTTATATCAGAAGATGAAAAATCGAAGTTAGAAATCATAGCTACAGATTATCGTCCTATGGCAGAGGTAATTTTCTCAAAAAGGAGCCTAGAAAAAATAGAAGTGAACTTTGAAGACTTTATAGCAATTAAAGGAATTAAAGCTCAAGGAAATCAATTAACAACAGATAAAATAAGAACAGTAAACTTATTAGAGTCATTACCTTACGAAGAACCAGAAGAGGAAAAAGTAGAGGATATTGAGGTAACTGATGAAGAAGAAATTAAAGAAGAAGCGTTACCTTTGAATGTAGAAGATACTACGCCTAAAGATAAAACGTTTGTCGAGTCTAAAGAAGATAAAGCAAAAAAAGCATTAGAAAGAGCACTTCAAAAGAAGAAAAAAGATAAAGACGACGAAAGTCAAACAGCATTATTTTAATGGATAAGTTTTTACCATATCGTTTTAACCTAGATACCTTTTTTGGAGCATTAGGGTATATTATAGTCGTATTCTTAGTGTCTTGGGGTATTTCTAGGTTGGTAAGAGCGATTATTTGGCAACTTATTAAAAGCAAGAAAGAAGATCGTTTTGGTAGAACAAGTATTCAATTTTTACGTAATTCAGTATCGTTTGTAATTGGACTTTTAAGTGTCATTTATGTAATTATGGCGGTGCCTGCTTTTAGAAGTAAAGCGACTTTAATTTTTTCTGGAGCTGGTATTTTAGCCGCTATTATAGGTTTTGCTGCACAAGCAGCACTATCTAACTTAATAGCAGGAGCTTTCATAGTTATATTCCGCCCCTTTAGAGTGGGAGACTATATTAAACTGGATGAAACTAGAGTTGGTATTGTTGAAGACATAACGTTGAGACATACTGTAATAAATAACTTTGAGAATAAGCGGTTAATTATACCCAATTCGGTAATTAGTACAGATTCTATTTTAAATCATACCATAGAAGACTCTCATGTATTAAGTTTTAACAATTTTAAAATAGGATTAAAAGCAGATATTGATTTAGCAAGAAAAATTATACAAGAAGAAGCTGTTAAGTTACCAACTGTTATTGATTATCGTACACCAGACCAGGTGATTAGTGATGTGCATCAAGTAGATGTTCGTGTTATTGATATATATCCAGACCATATTCATATGCGTGCTTATGTATGGTTAAACGAACCGTTTCAAGAATTTAAAACTAAATGTGCTTTAAAAGAAGCTGTGCATAAACGCTTTCTATTAGAAGGTGTACATTTACCAATACCAATCAATATAAATGAGATAATTAAAAGAGTAAACTAAAAAAATATTCTTTATGGGAGGAGGTAAGTAGTTTGTATATTTTTATAAGTAGTATAAAAAGAATTTTTATCCCTTAAAAATAAATCCTAGTCCTAACCTACTTAAAAACTTCTTTTCAAATTCCCAAAAAAACTTAAATTGTCCAAATAACCAACCAATTAAGGGTAATGTTGTTTGATAAATAGGAAAAACTAGTAGAATTCTTAAAGGATAATATAACCAAGGATTTAAGGTTTCAGGAGATAACCCTAGCAAATTTGTAATAGGTTTAGCAACCCAAGCTGCAAATGATCCATTTATAGCAAAAACTATAAAAATAGCAGTTAAAGCCCAATTGCTTTTTATACCCCAACGATGTTTAAGTTTTTCCATAAGTACTAATATGCTGCAAAAATAACCAAAAGAAAAGGGGGAAACAAATGTTTCCCCGTTCATTATAAATTATAGCAAAATAAAATTATTTTTTTCCAAACACACCACCTAAAAGTCCTCCTAAAAGTCCTCCTGATTTTTGTTGATTATTACCAGCGTTACCTAAAATCATTCCAGCTACATCATCAACAATACTACCATCTCCATCAGCATCAAGTATCTGTTCTAAGAAGCTTTGTTCTTTTTGAGTAGAGTTACCGCCTAGTAAACCACCTAGAAGTCCACTTAAATCACTTGAATTATTTACGTTTTCTTGACGAGATTGCTTACCAAGTAACCCCATTAAAATAGGAGCAGCAGTTTTCAAAATATCAGCAACAGCACCAGTATCCATTCCTGCTTTTTGACCAATAACTTGTTCAACTCCTTGCTGTTTATTTCCTAAAACATGACCTAAAATTTTACCACCGTCTTGTAAAACATCAGAATTTACACCACCATTAAATAAATCACCTAAATTATCTAAGATTCCACCATCATGCTTATTTAATGCGTTCTTTAAACTTTCAGCACCTTGAGGAGTGGCAGCATTTCGTTGCATTGCTTTCATTAAAACAGGTAATGCCATTGTTAGTACACTACTAGTTTTATTAGTGTCTTGCCCAGTTGATCCGGCAACACCAGATATAATTGTTTTTCCTATATCGCTATTTAATAAATCTAAAATTCCCGTCATTTTGTTATTTTAATAAAATTAGTACTCAGTTTATAATAATTGGACACAAGATACGAACTGAAGGTCACTTTTTTTAAATATTTCTTTATACCTTACGGCCAGTTAAAAAATAATAGATTTATAGATTATATGAAGAGACTTGCACTACACTGGCAAATTTTAATAGGAATGATTTTAGGTGTCTTATTTGGGTTAGTGATGACCTTTACAGACAATGGAGCATCATTTGTATCGGACTGGATAAAGCCTTTTGGAACAATTTTCGTAAAATTATTAAAACTAATAGCAGTACCGTTAATTATTGCTTCTCTAGTAAAAGGAATTTCTGATTTAAAAGATATTTCAAAATTTAAAAACATTGGTATACGTACCATATTAATTTATATAGGTACTACGGTAATAGCAATAACAGTAGGGTTAGTATTGGTAAATGTTGTACAGCCTGGAGAAGGAATTTCAGAAGATACAATAGCTAAATTAACAGCAGATTACGCAAACAGTGAAGGGGTACAAGCTAAAATAGTAGAAGCGAGTAAACAAAAAGAAAGTGGTCCACTTAAGTTTTTGGAAGATATGGTTCCAGATAATGCTATACAAGCAATGAGTAATAATAAAGCAATGTTACAAGTAATTTTCTTTACTATTATTTTAGGAATATCAATGTTATTAATAGGAGAAAAAAAGGCTACACCATTAAAAAACTTTTTTGATTCGTTAAATGAAGTTGTGTTAAAAATGGTTGATTTAATCATGTTAACAGCACCTTTTGCGGTATTTGCATTATTAGCAAATGTTGTGGTTACCTCTAATGATCCTGATTTATTGTTAGCATTATTAAAATATGGAGCAACTGTTATTGGAGGTTTATTATTAATGGTAGCACTTTATATGGTTTTAATAAGTGTATTTACCAAAAAGAACCCATTATGGTTTTTAAAACAAATAAGTCCAGCACAATTATTAGCTTTTTCAACAAGTTCTAGTGCTGCAACGTTACCTGTAACAATGGAAAGAGTAGAGGAACATATTGGAGTAGATAAAGAAGTATCGAGTTTTGTATTACCAGTAGGAGCTACTATTAATATGGATGGTACGAGTTTGTATCAAGCTGTAGCGGCAGTTTTTATATCACAGGCTTTAGGTTTCGATTTAACTTTTGGAGATCAATTGACAATTATTTTAACAGCTTTACTAGCTTCAATAGGTTCAGCAGCTGTACCAGGAGCAGGAATGGTAATGTTAGTAATCGTATTAGAATCAGTTGGTTTTCCAGCGGATAAATTAGCTATAGGTTTAGCATTGATTTTTGCGGTTGATAGACCGTTAGATATGTGTAGAACAGTTATTAATGTAACAGGTGATGCAACGGTGTCTACTTTAGTAGCGAAATCTGTAGGTAAGTTAGGGAAGCCGCATCCACATGAATGGGATGAACATTATGATGAAGTAAAATAAACTTGTATGCTTACAGTAAAATCACCTATAGTTTCTGTTGATTGGTTGCACGATAATTTAAGTGCAGATAACTTAATAGTTCTAGATGCAACTATTCAGAAAGTAGGAGTCAAAACAGATGATAAAAAAGAAAAACAGCAGATTAAAGATGCTGTTTTCTTTGATTTAAAGAGTGTCTTTTTAGATGTTGAAGCAGAATATCCTAACACAATTCCGTCAGAAAAATATTTTGAAACTGAGGCTCAAAAATTAGGGATATATAATGATAGCTGTGTTGTTGTTTATGATGATTTAGGCGTATACTCATCTCCTAGAGTTTGGTGGTTGTTTAAAGTGTTTGGTTTTGAAAATGTCGCAGTTTTAAACGGAGGTTTACCTGCTTGGAAAGACGCTGGTTATACAGTTGAGTCTAAAAAAGAAAGAGAATTCTTAACAGGGAACTTCAAAGCTAATCTTAATAAGGGTAAAATAAGTGTTACAGAGGAAGTATTAAAAGCTTCTCTTGATAATAAAGTTATATTAGACGCTCGTTCAAAAGGAAGGTTTTATGCTACGGAACCAGAACCAAGAAAAGATTTAAGAGGAGGTCATATTCCGAATTCTAAAAGCTTACCTTATGCAGAATTGCAATTAAATGGTAAGATGAAATCGAAAGAAGAGCTTCAGAAAATATTTTCAGATATGAATCCAAGTAAAGAAGGAATGATTCTTTCTTGCGGGTCAGGAATTACAGCATGTATACTTGCTTTAGGAGCTGAAGAGGTAGGAAAAACTAATTATAGTGTGTACGACGGTTCTTGGACAGAATGGGCAAGTAGACTAGAATTGCCTGTTGAAAAGTAAATTAAGAAATGAAAAAGAATACTTTGCTACTAATAATGTTGTTTTTAACCTTACAAGGTTATGCTCATGATTCGGAGTTTAATGGAGTAATGGTAAGGAACGGTTTAGGTTTAGGAACTGTAATAGCTGTTGTAATTTCATGGGATAGAAATAAATCAGTATTATTTGCTATACTACACGGATTGTTAAGTTGGCTTTATGTGATATATTACTTTATAGTTAAGGAAAAATAGAATAAAAAAAGCCTCAATATTGAGGCTTTTTTTATATCAGTTTTTTGACTTCTTGTTTTAAAAAGGAAATAGCTGTGTTTGCTGGACTTTCCTGTTGCGAGTAGTCAATTAATACATTTTCACGTAAATCTTTAGCAGTTTCAGAACTTTCTGCTGTAGAGCGAAGTTTAGCTATAATGGCTAATTTAGCTGCTAAAACAGCCTTCCAACTATCATCCGAAATATATAATTGCTGTACTAAATTATGTTCAAACTCTTGTTCTATATTACCAATTAAAAGTTGGAGGTAGTTATCAGTATCATCTCCTATAGGATTTACTCTTAACAGTAATTTTGATGGGTTGATACGCTCACAAAATAACAACATACGCTCATAAGCTTGTAGCTTTGTAGGTAAACTTTCACGCTTTTTTTCAACTAAAGCATTGAATGTTTTTTCTTTATTGTCTTGTTCAATAAAGCGGCCTAAAATTAAGTAAGCTACGCCGCCAGTTACTAGTGCTGGTAGGGCATAAGCAAGCCCTTCAATAATTTTATCTTCCATAATGCGAATATACGAGTCCTGTTAAAATTGCCAATCCAAAACTTAGTAAAGTTCCAATCAGTACATATTCAGTAAGTTTTCTGTCTTTTGATGCTGTTAAATCTCCAAATCTAAATATAGATTTTGCCGCGAGTAAAAATCCAACACCTGCCCATTGGTTAATCGCGATAAAAACAAAAATTAATATACGTTCTAAAAAACCAATATACTTACCTGCATTGGCTAACGATTGTTCTGTTGATTTATTACCTTTTTCTGGATTCCATTTAGAAATTAATGTATTTATAATAATAGACGAAGTATAAGTGACAAAAATTAAACAAGCAAAAAGTAATAAGTTTTGTTGGGTTAAAATAGCATCTATGCTAACTTTAAAAGGAGAGTATATATATGTGGCTAAAACCAAAAAAAATATATGTAAAACCTGATCTAAAAAGAAGAATAAACGTTTGTTCTTCTTTCTTTGAAGATATAGTTTTCCAAGATCTACTAAATAATGAGAAACAATTACAAGTAAAAAAACACTCCAGTATGTAGAATTGAATTGTAATAATAATAGTAATAAAATAGCATGAACACCTATGTGAGCATAGAGTTTAATAGATTTTATTTTCTTTTTCTCCTTATCTTTTACCCAATTTTTAGGTTGTAGAACAAAATCACCTAATAAATGAGCAACGAGTAGTTTTAAAAACAGTATCATATTTTAGTTAGTTTCTGATTCATAAGTTTTCTATAACGTTTTTCTAGTTTCATAATTTCATCAAACCCAGAACGTTTTCTTCGTTCACTGGCGCTACTTTCTGAAATGGCTAGCTTTTTAGCGATAATTTTTTGAGTAGACTCAGGGTTTTGCAGAGACATATTCACAAAAGCAGCAGAATTAGTTGTCCAATTGTCCATTATTAACAAACTTAAGCCCAAAGAAACCTCAAATTCTTCATTAATACCTTCCCAAGGAGTTTTCAAGGCTAAATTTTGTTTTTTTAATAAATGGTCAAAAGCATACCCAGAATTTATAAAAGCTTCACCGTTGGCTTCGGTAATTTTTTCTGTATCAAAACTTTTATTACCAATACCAATAGCTAAACGAATGTCTAAATCTTTTATTTTTTTAATAGTAGATTTTAGCTTAAAAGTAAAAAGAAGAGCTTCTGCAATATTTTCAATTTCAATTTGAAAACTGTCTCCACGAAAAAGCTCCCACGTTTTTGGTGTTTTCCCAATAGTATTGAAGGATTCTTTCAGTACAGGAAGCCATGTTTCAGCAGAAACACCTCTAGAGTTTATGATATCACCAGTAATTACACTTGTCATGTATTCAATTTTTAGTAAAAATAGGTTTTCAAATTGAAAACTCCAAATAATTCGGGTTTTAAAACGAATATTTAAAAATAAGGGTTATAAGGCGAATTATTGTTGATTCGGGTTTTAGCTTGAATTTATAGGATTAAAAATTAGTGAATAAAAAAAAGGGTATAATCTTTAAAAAACCTAAAAGATTGGTTAATTTTCCACTTTTAAAATACTTTCAATTTAATTTCCATTGAATACTTATTTAGAGCAACTTAACGAACCACAGAGAGCAGCTGTTTTACAAAAAGACGGCCCAATGATAATTATAGCAGGAGCAGGATCGGGTAAAACGAGAGTGCTGACTTATAAAATTGCTTATTTAATGGAGCAAGGAGTAGATGCTTTTAACATTTTATCGTTAACATTTACCAACAAGGCTGCCCGTGAAATGAAAGATCGTATTGGTAAAGTAGTGGGGTATAGCGAAGCTAAAAACCTTTGGATGGGAACATTTCACTCAGTTTTTGCACGTATCTTACGTTCAGAGGCTGATCGATTAGGCTATCCGTCAAACTTCACCATTTACGATACACAAGATTCAGTTCGATTGATAACGGCGATTATCAAAGAAATGAATTTAGATAAAGATCGATACAAGCCAAAACAAATTTTAAGCAGAATATCGTCTTTTAAAAACAGCTTAATTACGGTTAGAGCGTATTTTAATAACTCTGATTTACAACAAGCCGATTTAGAAGCGAGTAGACCGAGAACAGGTGATATCTATAAAGAATATGTAGATAGATGTTTTAAGTCAGGAGCGATGGATTTTGACGATTTATTATTGCGTACCAATGAATTATTAGCACGTTTTCCAGATGTGTTGGCAAAGTATCAAGATCGTTTCCGATATATTTTGGTAGATGAGTACCAAGATACCAACCATTCGCAATATTTAATTGTACGTGCGTTGGCTGATCGTTTTCAGAATATTTGTGTGGTAGGAGATGATTCGCAAAGTATTTATGGATTCCGTGGAGCGAATATTCAAAATATCTTGAACTTCCAGAAGGATTACCCAGATGTAAAAACATTCAAGTTAGAACAAAATTACCGTTCAACAAGTAACATCGTACGCGCTGCGAATAGTGTAATTGATAAGAATAAAACGAAGCTAGATAAAGAAATTTGGACAGCTAACGATGCAGGAGATAGTGTGAAGGTAATGCGTACAATTTCTGATGGAGAAGAAGGGCGTTTTGTGGCGCAATCTATTTGGGAAAACCAAATGAATCATCAGTTAACAAGTGATCAATTTGCAATTTTATATCGTACCAACGCACAATCAAGAGCTATAGAAGATGCATTACGTAAAAAAGATATTAAGTATAAAATTTACGGAGGTATTTCATTCTACCAACGTAAAGAAATTAAAGACTTACTATCGTATTTACGAATTTTAATCAACCCGAATGATGAGGAAGCATTAAAGCGTATTATTAACTACCCAGCAAGGGGGATTGGAGCTACAACGTTAGATAAACTAACAATTGCAGCGAATCACTACAAAAAATCAATGTTTGATATTTTAAAAAATATCAGCACAGTAGATATCAATCTTAATTCAGGAACTAAAACAAAGTTGCAGAATTTTGTAAACATGATTCAGCGTTTTCAAATTGAAGCACAAACAAAAAATGCTTTTGAAATTGCTGATTTGGTAGTTAAACAAACCCAATTAGTCAAAGATTTACAAAAAGATGGAACTCCAGAAGGCGTTAATAAGGTTGAAAACGTTCAAGAACTTTTAAACGGAATAAAAGACTTTATTACCGATAAAATAGAAACAGGTGAAGATGCATCGTTAACTTCATTTTTAGAAGACGTCGCACTAGCCACTGATTTTGATTCCGATAAACAAGATGAAGAACCTAGAGTTTCGTTAATGACAATTCACTTATCCAAAGGGTTAGAGTTTCCTTACGTATACATTGTAGGTTTAGAAGAGAGTTTATTCCCTTCAGCAATGAGTATGAATACTCGCAGTGAATTAGAAGAAGAACGTCGTTTGTTTTATGTAGCGTTAACAAGAGCTGAAAAAGGAGCTTATTTAAGCTATGCACAAACACGTTATCGTTGGGGAAAATTAACTGATGGTGAACCAAGTAGGTTTTTAGAAGAAATTGATGATCAGTATTTAGAGTACTTAACGCCAAAAGTACCTGAACCGTCAGCAAATAGGTTTATAGATGCTAGTTTATTTGAAGACGATTCACCCAAAAAAATACGTTTTCAAAAACCAATTCAAAAGAAAAGAAAAGAATTCTTAGCAAAGAAGGAAAAACCAAATATGGTTCCTCCAAAAAGTAAAATGAAAAAGGTTTCAGAAATGAGTCCGAAAATGAATTTGTTTGATGGAGAAATCACAGTAGGAAACGTAGTAGAGCATAACCGTTTTGGTACTGGAAAAGTACTAGCTTTAGAAGGTAAAGGCCCCAATAAAAAAGCAGAAATAGAGTTTAGTACCGTAGGTAAAAAGAAATTATTGTTACAATTTGCAAAATTGAAAATAATCGGGTAGTTAATTCATAATAATTACCTATTTTGCATAGATAAAATATAGAGAAATGACGTTTGATTTAGAATACAATTCGAAAAGATCCAAATTAATCATCCCAGAATATGGGAGGCATATACAAAAGCTAGTGAATCATTGTATCGCTTTAGAAGATAAAGAAGAACGAAATACAATGGCTAAAGCTATTATTGATGTAATGGGTAATTTACAACCTCACTTACGCGATGTGCCTGATTTTAAGCATAAACTTTGGGATCAGTTACATATAATGGCAGATTTTCAGTTAGATGTTGATTCTCCTTACGAAACACCTTCAAAGGAAGAGTTACAAGAATCTCCTGAGCGATTGCCATATCCAAAATCAGCATCAAAGTATCGTTTTTATGGTACAAATATTCAAACCATGATTGATGTTGCTTTAACATGGGAAGAGGGAGATATGAAAGAAGCTTTGGTATTCACCATTGCTAATCATATGAAAAAATGCTATTTAAACTGGAACAAAGACACAGTTGAAGACAGTGTTATTTTCGATCATTTATATGAGTTGTCTGAAGGAAAAATAGATATTCGAGACATTGATGAGGACTTAACAGATAGCAAAAGCCTGTTAAGAAAACGTAGCGGACAAGGACAGCACAAATCAAAAGGAAAAACAAATACTAAATACAGAAAAAAGTAAATGGCATCATTTAAAATAGAAGGAGGTCACAAATTAAAAGGAACAATAACACCACAAGGAGCAAAAAATGAAGCATTACAGGTAATATGTGCGGTGTTGTTAACGTCAGAAAAAGTAATTATAAACAATGTTCCTGATATTATTGATGTTAATAAACTGATTTTTATTTTAGGAGAATTAGGAGTTAAAATAGAAAAATTCTCTAAAAACTCATATAGTTTTCAAGCAGACGATATCAATTTAAAATATCTAGAGTCACCAGAATTTAAAAGAGATGGAAGTTCTTTAAGAGGGTCTATTATGATTGTTGGCCCGTTATTGGCTCGCTTTGGAAAAGGATATATTCCTCGACCAGGAGGCGATAAAATTGGGCGTCGTCGTCTAGATACCCACTTTGAAGGATTCATCAATTTAGGAGCAAAATTTCGTTATAATCGTGAAGAATATTTCTATGGTGTAGAAACAGAAACAGGATTAGTAGGAGCAGAGATGTTGCTAGATGAAGCTTCGGTAACTGGTACAGCAAATATTATTATGGCTGCAGTATTAGCCAAAGGAACCACAACAATATATAACGCAGCTTGTGAGCCTTACATTCAGCAATTATCAAAAATGCTGAATTCAATGGGAGCAAAAATTACTGGAGTAGGATCTAATTTACTCACTATTGAAGGAGTGGAAACTCTAAAAGGCTGTGAACATACTATATTGCCAGATATGATTGAGATTGGTAGTTGGATAGGTATGGCTGCTATGACGCGTTCGGAATTGACAATTAAGGATGTAAGTTGGGATGATTTAGGACAAATTCCTAATGTATTTAGAAAACTTGGAATTCAATTAGAAAGAAAGGGAGACGATATTTACATACCAGAGCAAGAAAGCTACGAAATTCAAAGTTATATTGATGGGTCAGTATTAACTGTAGCAGATGCACCATGGCCTGGGTTTACACCAGATTTATTAAGTATTGTTTTAGTAGTAGCCACACAAGCAAAAGGAACCGTACTAATTCACCAAAAAATGTTTGAAAGTCGTTTGTTCTTTGTAGATAAGCTGATTGATATGGGAGCAAAAGTAATTTTATGTGATCCTCATAGAGCTACAGTAATAGGTCATGACTTTAAATCGCAGTTGAAGGCAACAAAAATGACCTCTCCAGATATCCGTGCAGGTATCTCATTATTAATAGCAGCACTTTCAGCAAAAGGGACAAGTATTATTAATAATATTGAACAGATAGATAGAGGTTACGAAGATATCGAAGCACGTTTAAAATCTATCGGAGCAAAGATTGAACGAATTGATAGCTAGTAAAAAAGTAACAAGAAATAAATATAAATCCCAAATCAATTGACTTGGGATTTTTTTATGACGAAAAAAATTAAAGCACAGTGTAATTAAAAGAAACTTGTTTCGACTAAGCCGCTTTAACTTAAATGAATCATTATGAAAAAAAGAATAACACTTGTTATTTTACTATTACAAACAATAATTTTTGTAGCTCAAGAGAAAGACTTTACGTCTTCAATAGAAAAAGCGCATCATAAAAAAGCTTTTATGAATCAAAAGTATTTAAAGTATGACATAGACATAACTTTTGGTGGAAAAAATCGCTTAACAGGAACAATAACACAAGAACCAGGTGGAGGTAAAATAAAGATAGAGAAAAATAATGGAGAAATAATACTTTTTGACGGAAAAGAAGTGTATTCAGTTGGAATAAAAGAGAAAGATTTAGCAGCAGCAAGGTTTGATATTTTTACATGGTCTTATTTTTTAGGGTTACCTTATAAACTAAACGACGATGGAACTATTTGGTCTAATTTTGAAGAAAATAAATGGGGAACTAAAAACTTTGATACAGGTAAACTAACCTTTGCTTCTGGAACAGGTGATGCACCAGACGACTGGTATGTAATTTATAAAAATCCTAGTACAAACTTTTTAGAAGGAGCGGCGTATATTGTTACTTTTGGTAAAGGAAAGGAAAAAGCAGAAAAAGAACCGCATGCTATTAAGTATAACAATATCGAATTAGTTAATTCAATTCCTTTTGCAACTAATTGGACTTTTCATATGTGGTCATTAAAAAACGGATATGAAGAAGAGATAGGAGAGGTTAAGTTATCAAACATAAGGTTTATTGAAGAAGCAGAATTTGTTATACCTACAAAGGCTAAATTAGTTAAACCTTTATAAAGTTATAAACTTATAATGAAGTAAAAAGCTGTTATTTTTAAAATAACAGCTTTTTTATTTCTCTACATTTCTTCATTACAAGTGTACTCTTGTGTACAAGCAAAATATTGATGACAATAAATAGGACCTGTAACGCTTCCTGAGCAGTCACATCCACATTTATTAAGATCAATAGCAGCACCACCTGTTAAGTTCTTTTGTTGGTTCTTTGAAAGAACGGTAACTCCTGAAATGTTTAAAAAATTCTGTTTCATAATGAGGGACTTTTTTATGTTATAAATTAATTAATAAAAAATTTCTTAAATATATAGTTTTGAAATCTTTGAACAAAAGATAAATGTGTTTTTTTACACCTTATACCGTGAGTTTCTTTGAGAAGTTATGCTACAATGTCATTATGACACATTTCTTTTATTGGCAGTATTATTGTTAATCAAAAAGTGTTAAATACATGAAACGATTTACAATGAGTAAAGATCAATATACAAAAGAAGACGAAATTAACGACGCTATTAAAAATGGCGACTTAGGAGAGAATCAAGAAGAAACTCAAGAAAATAAAGAGGTTGAAGCTAAAGAAGAGCCAACGGCAGAAGAATTAATTCAAGCAGAGAAAGATAAATATTTGCGTTTATTTGCAGAGTTTGAAAACTATAAAAAACGTACTTCAAAAGAACGTATTGAACTTTTTAAAACTGCAAGTCAAGAATTAATGACAGCTTTACTGCCAATTATGGATGATTTTGATAGAGGTTTGGCAGAAATTAAAAAAACAGAAGACTCTGAGTTATTAAAAGGTATAGAACTTATTAATAATAAGTTTAAAAACACCTTAACTCAAAAAGGGTTAACTGAAATAGAAGTAAAACCAGGAGATGATTTTGATGCAGAAGTTCATGATGCAATAACACAAATACCAGCACCTTCAGATGAATTAAAAGGAAAAATTATAGATTGTGTGGAGAAAGGATATAAGCTAGGAGATAAAATTATTCGTCACCCTAAAGTAGTAATGGGGCAAGCGTAAAACAATCATCATTAATACAACTATTGGTCACTAACGATACTTACTTACTAATAGTTGAACATTGAAAGTTATGGCAAAACAAGATTATTACGAAATATTAGGATTATCAAAATCAGCATCAAAAGCTGAAATTAAAAAGGCATATCGTAAGATGGCTATTAAATACCATCCAGATAAAAACCCTGATGATAAAGAAGCTGAAGAAAAATTCAAACTAGCCGCAGAAGCTTATGAGGTGTTAAGTGACGACAACAAAAAAGCTCGTTACGATCAGTACGGTCATGCTGCTTTTGAAGGAGGTCATGGAGGCTTCGGTGGTGGAGGTATGAATATGGATGATATATTTAGCCAATTTGGAGATATTTTCGGAGGAGCATTCGGAGGAGGTTTCGGTGGTTTTGGTGGTGGAGGTCACCGTCAAGCACGAGTTAAAGGTAGTAACTTACGTATCCGTGTAAAGTTAACACTAGAAGAAATTGCCAAAGGTGTAGAAAAGAAGGTAAAAGTTCGTAGAAAAGTTCAAGCAGACGGAGTAACCTATAAAACATGTTCAACATGTAATGGTAGCGGACAACAAATGCGTGTTACCAATACTATTTTAGGTAGAATGCAAACAGCTACTACTTGTAGTACCTGTCATGGAGCAGGAGAGATGCTAGATAAAAAACCAAGTGGAGCAGATGCACAAGGAATGGTAATAAAAGAAGAAACCGTTTCTATCAATATTCCAGAGGGTGTTACAGAAGGTGTACAATTAAAAGTAGGAGGTAAAGGAAATGAAGCTCCAGGTAAAAACTCAATTCCAGGAGATTTATTAGTGTTAATTGAAGAAGTACCACACGAAAATTTAAAGCGTGAAGGTAGTAATATTCACTACGATTTATATATTAATTTTTCAGAAGCAGTTTTAGGAGTATCAAAAGAAATAGAAACTGTTACAGGAAAAGTAAAGATTAAGATAGAACCAGGAACGCAATCAGGTAAGATTTTACGTTTAAAAGGAAAAGGATTACCAAGTATTGAGCGTTATGGTAATGGAGATTTCTTAATTCATATAAATGTATGGACTCCACAAGAACTAACGAAAGATCAACGTAAGTTTTTTGAGGAAATGCAAGAAGATGAGAACTTTAGCCCAAACCCTCAGAAATCAGACAAATCTTTCTTTGAAAAGGTTAAAGACATGTTTTCTTAAAAAAATCATAAAAAAGATAATTTTTTTAAATAAAATTTTTTTTAAACGAAAAACAGTTATATATTTGCAGTGTCTAGGAGACGTTCTAGACACTTTTTCTTTTTCATAGCAATTTTCCCACTCAATTCTTTTGAGTGGGTTTTTTTATGAATAGAGGTGTGAACTTTTATTTGATTATAACAATATAATAGCAGACCTATCTTATCGACTTGTAGAAAATATAAGTAGGAAAGTCTGGACACCATAGAGTAGCATAGCGGATAACATCCGTCCGGTGTAAACCGAGGACAAGTGCAACAGAAAGAATGTACAGGTAATGCTGTAGTGAAACCAGGTAAACTCTATGCGGTGCAATGCCATGTACATTAGAGCTTGAGCGCTACTCGCGCGATTCTAAGGGGTAGGCAGATTGATTCTGAGAGTAATTTCAGAACTAGATAAATGATAAGAACCTTATTTTTTAAGGGACAGAATCCAGCTTATGGGTCTGCTTTTTTTCCTATTTAGAATCATTATAGCATTTTTTTTAATACACTTAAAAATAGTGAATTATCAATTTGATAATTATTGTATGTTTTTACACTTGTTTTTTTGATATATTTTTAAAAATAGGTCTTTCTAATTAAATTAATTTGCTTTTTTGACTGTTTTGTTGTTTATTTTTAAAATTGAGGTTAAAATATTACTTTTGCTAAGCAAAAATTAACAGGATAAAGCTGTAAAAGAACGGTTTTAATACGTAATAACTTTTACTATTTCCTTCTAAATATTTAAAAACAAAACTTTTTATGAACACATACTCAGATTACCTAAAGGAGATTGAAGTAAGAAAAGGTCAAGGTCTTCACCCTAAACCTATCGATGGAAGTGAATTGTTAACTGAAATCATCTCACAAATTAAAGATGTAAACAATCCTCACAGAAAAGACTCTCTTAATTTCTTTATCTATAATGTTTTACCGGGTACAACAAGTGCTGCAGGCGTAAAAGCAAACTTTTTAAAAGAAATTATTCTAGGTGAATCTGTAGTAGAAGAGATAACTCCTGCTTTTGCTTTTGAACAATTAGGACACATGAAAGGTGGTCCATCTGTTGAAGTGTTATTAGATTTAGCACTTGGAAATAATGCTGATATTGCCGTTGAAGCAGCGAAAGTATTAAAAACTCAAGTTTTCTTATATGAAGCAGATACAGAAAGATTAGAAAAAGCATATAAAGATGGCAATGTAATAGCTAAAGAATTAATAGAAAGCTATGCTAAGGCAGAATTCTTTACTAAATTACCAGAAGTAGAAGAAGAAATAAAAGTAGTAACTTTTGTTGCAGGTGTAGGTGATATTTCTACCGATTTATTATCTCCTGGAGCAGACGCTCACTCTAGATCTGATCGTGAGTTACACGGACAATCTATTTTTGAGCATGATAAAGAAATGCAACAGCAATTATTAGCATTAAAAGAACAACACCCAGATAAGCGTGTAATGTTAATTGCAGAGAAAGGAACTATGGGAGTTGGATCTTCTCGTATGTCTGGAGTAAATAATGTGGCATTATGGACAGGTGTTCCTTCTTCTCCATACGTACCATTTATCAATATTGCGCCAGTAATTGCCGGTACTAATGGTATAGCACCTATTTTCTTAACCACAGTTGGAGTAACCGGAGGAATTGGAATCGATTTAAAAAACTGGGTAAAACAAAAAGATGAAAACGGTAATACAGTTGTAGATAAAGATGGAGAACCAATTTTAAAAGAGATGTATTCTGTTAAAACTGGAACTGTTTTAACAATCAATACAAAAGAGAAAAAATTATATAACGGAGATCAAGAGTTAAAAGATATTTCTACTGCTTTAACTCCTCAAAAGATGGAGTTTATTAAGGCTGGAGGATCTTATGCTGTAGTTTTCGGTAAAAAACTACAAACTTTTGCCTGTAAAGCTTTAGGTATTGATATTCCTCAAGTATATGCAGCATCAAAAGAAATCTCCATTGAAAACCAAGGTTTAACAGCTGTTGAGAAAATTTTCAATAAAAATGCTGTTGGAACTACACCAGGTAAGACATTACATGCAGGTTCTAACGTTCGTGTAGAAGTAAACATTGTAGGGTCTCAAGATACTACAGGTTTAATGACGTCTCAAGAATTAGAGATGATGGCAGCTACGGTAATTTCACCTATTGTAGATGCTGGTTACCAATCGGGGTGTCACACAGCTTCTGTTTGGGATGATAAGTCAAAAGCGAATATTCCTCGTTTAATGAAATTTATGAACGACTTCGGTTTAATTACTGGGCGTGATCCAAAAGGTCAATATCATGCAATGACAGATGTAATTCATAAAGTATTAAATGATATTACTGTTGATGATTGGGATATTATTATTGGTGGAGATTCTCACACTCGTATGTCTAAAGGAGTTGCTTTTGGTGCCGATTCAGGTACAGTAGCATTGGCTTTAGCAACAGGAGAGGCAACTATGCCAATTCCAGAGTCAGTTAAAGTAACCTTCAAAGGAAATATGAGAAGCTTCATGGATTTCCGTGACGTGGTACACGCTACGCAACAACAAATGTTAAAGCAATTTGATGGCGAAAACGTATTCCAAGGGCGTGTTATTGAGGTACACATTGGTACCTTAACTTCAGATCAAGCCTTTACATTTACAGACTGGACTGCTGAGATGAAAGCTAAAGCTTCTATCTGTATTTCAGAAGAAGAAACGTTAATTGAATCTTTAGAAATTGCAAGAGATCGTATCCAAATCATGATTGATAAAGGTATGGATAACGAAAAGCAAATGTTACAAGGTTTAGTTGATAAAGCCAATAACAGAATTCAAGAGCTTAAAACTGGTACAAAACCAGCTTTAAAACCAGATGCTGATGCGAATTATTACGCAGAAGTAGTTATTGATTTAGATGAAATTGCTGAACCAATGATTGCAGACCCTGATGTAAATAATGAAGATGTTTCTAAACGTTACACACATGATACTATTCGTCCATTATCTTTTTATGGAGGAACTAAAAAAGTAGATTTAGGTTTCGTAGGGTCTTGTATGGTACACAAAGGAGATATGAAAATTTTAGCTCAAATGTTAAAAAATATCGAATCTCAACAAGGAGAAGTAAAATTTAACGCTCCGTTAGTAGTAGCACCTCCAACCTATAACATTGTTGATGAATTAAAAGCAGAGGGCGATTGGGAAGTGTTACAGAAGTACTCAGGTTTTGAATTTGATGATAATGCTCCAAAAGGCTTAGCACGTACAAAGTATGAAAACATGCTATATTTAGAGCGCCCAGGTTGTAACTTATGTATGGGTAACCAAGAAAAAGCAGAACCAGGAGATACGGTAATGGCAACATCTACACGTTTATTCCAAGGAAGAGTTGTAAAAGATTCAGGAGAGAAAAAAGGAGAATCACTATTATCTTCAACACCAGTTGTTGTTTTGTCTACTATCTTAGGAAGAACTCCAACTATGGAAGAGTACGAAAAAGCAGTTGATGGTATTGTTTTAACTAAGTTTAAGCCATCTCAAAAGCAGTTAGTAGTATAATTTATTTATTAAATAAAGTAACTAAAAGCTCAAGTATAATACTTGAGCTTTTTTTATACTGTTAACTACATATAAAATTAGAAAATCTATTATAGATAATAACTATTTAAACTCATTATAATTATATAGTAGCTTCATTTCTATACTATTTTTTTTTGGTAAATTCGTAGGATAACAAAAATTAATAAATATGGCTTTTGATATAGAAATGATAAAAGAGGTATACAGTAAAGTAGTAGAACGAGTAGATACTGCAAGAAAAATTACTGGAAAACCCTTAACATTAGCAGAGAAAATTTTATACACACATCTTTGGGATGGAACACCAACGAAAGCTTTCGAAAGAGGAAAGGATTATGTTGATTTTGCTCCAGATCGTATCGCTTGTCAAGATGCAACAGCACAAATGGCATTGTTACAGTTTATGCAAGCAGGAAAAGATAAAGTAGCTGTACCAACAACGGTGCATTGCGATCATTTAATTCAGGCAAAAGTAGGTGCTTCAACAGATTTGCAAACAGCATTAAATAATTCAAACGAAGTTTTTAATTTCTTAGAGTCAGTTTCTAATAAATATGGAATTGGTTTCTGGAAACCAGGAGCGGGAATTATTCACCAAGTAGTCTTGGAAAACTACGCTTTTCCGGGAGGAATGATGATTGGTACAGATTCTCATACGGTAAATGCAGGAGGTTTAGGAATGGTAGCTATTGGTGTTGGAGGTGCAGATGCTGTAGATGTTATGGCAGGAATGCCTTGGGAATTAAAGTTTCCTAAGTTGATAGGTGTGAAGTTAACAGGTAAATTATCTGGATGGACAGCACCAAAAGATGTTATTTTAAAAGTTGCAGAAATTTTAACAGTTAAAGGAGGAACAGGTGCTATTGTAGAGTATTTTGGACCTGGTGCAACAGCAATGTCGTGTACAGGAAAAGGAACTATTTGTAATATGGGGGCAGAAATTGGAGCAACAACCTCTACTTTTGGTTACGATGAATCTATGGAGCGTTATTTACGAGCAACAGATAGAAGTGATGTAGCAGATGCAGCAAATGAAATAAAAGAATACTTAACGGCAGATGCTGAAGTATATGCAAACCCTGAACAATATTTTGACCAGGTAATTGAAATTAATCTATCAGAATTAGGCCCATTATTAAACGGACCTTTTACGCCAGATTTATCTACTCCAGTAGGAAAGGAAATGACAGAGAAAGCTCAAGCAAACGATTGGCCATTGCAGGTAGAATGGGGATTGATAGGTTCTTGTACAAACTCTTCTTATGAAGATCTATCGCGTGCGGCTTCTATTGCACAACAAGCAATAGATAAAGGATTGAAAACAAAAGCAGAGTTTGGTATAAACCCAGGGTCTGAGCAAGTACGTTATACTGCTGAAAGAGATGGTATCTTACAAGTTTTTGAAAACTTAGATGCAAAAATATTTACTAACGCGTGCGGACCATGTATTGGTCAGTGGGGACGTTATGAAGACCCGAAGAATGCTCCTAAAAATTCAATAGTACACTCATTTAATAGAAACTTTGCAAAGCGCGCCGATGGTAATCCAAATACACATGCCTTTGTTGCTTCTCCAGAATTAACCGCAGCCATTGCTATTGCAGGTCGTTTAGATTTTAATCCATTAACAGATAAGTTAATTAATGAAGATGGAGAAGAAGTGATGTTAGACGAACCTACAGGTTGGGAATTACCACCAAAAGGATTTGAAGTTGACGATAATGGATATTTAGCTCCAGAAGAAGATGGTAGTGATGTTGAAGTTGTAGTAGATCCAAATTCTGAACGTTTAGAATTGTTAACTCCATTTACACCAATTGGAGATGAAATAAAAGGAGCTAAATTATTAATTAAAGCTCACGGTAAATGTACTACAGATCATATTTCTATGGCAGGACCATGGTTACGTTATCGTGGTCATTTAGATAATATTTCCAATAACTGTTTAATAGGGGCTGTAAATGCCTTTAATATGCAAACTAACTTTGTAAAAAGTCAGTTAACAGGTGAATATGATGCAGTACCAAAAACACAAAGAGCGTATAAAGCGAAAGGAATTCCAACTATAGTTGTAGGTGATCATAATTATGGAGAAGGATCTTCTCGTGAGCATGCAGCTATGGAGCCTCGTCATTTAGGTGTAGTAGCAGTTTTAGTAAAGTCTTTTGCTCGTATTCATGAAACAAATCTAAAAAAACAAGGAATGTTAGGGTTAACATTTGACAACGAAAATGACTATGATTTAATTCAAGAAGATGACACGTTCAACTTTTTAGATTTAAACGAATTTGCTCCAGACAAACCATTAACAATAGAAGTTGTTCATGCAGACGGTTCAAAAGATATTATTATTACAAACCATACATATAATAAAGGGCAAATAGAGTGGTTTAAAGAAGGTTCAGCTTTAAACTTAATAAAAAAGCAAAACGCTTAAAAAGCTACTCGCAAAATAGAGGTAAAAAAAGCTCTGGAAAACTCCAGAGCTTTTTTTGTAATGTATTTTTAGCTTTTTCGACTTAAAATTTAAAAGTAAAAACTATGAGTGCACTTTGGTATTTTGAAGATGTTAACTTATTTAAAATATTATGCCCACATAAATATCCTGCCTATAAAGAAACACATACTTTAAGTCTTTATAAAAAGAAAGACTATATCTATTTTGAAGAAGATGTCGCAAATAAAATTTATTTAATAGATAAAGGAAAGGTTAAACTAGGTTATTATACAGAAGAAGGAGAAGAAGTAATTAAGGCTATTTTAACCAAAGGAGAAATATTTGGAGAAAAAGCTATTTTGGGTATTGAAAAACGAAATGAATTTGCTCAATCTATAGATAATACAACAGAAATTTGTCCAGTATCACGAGAAACTATGTATTCTTTGATGAGAGATAATATACCTGTAAGTTTTAAGATTTATAAATTTATTGGTTTGAGAATAAAAAAGTTAGAAAGAAGGCTTCAGTTATTATTATTTAAAGACACACGTACTCGCTTATTAGAGTTTTTTAAAGAGTTGTGTGAAGAATATGGACATGAATGTGAAAAAACTGGAGATCAAGTAATAGAACACCCATATACACAAAAAGATATAGCAACACTTATAGGTACTTCAAGGCCAACTTTAAACACCTTAATGAACGAGTTAAAAGAAGAAAAAATTATTAATTTTAATAGAAAGGAGATACGACTACTTAAAAAAATAGCGTAAGTGTAAGCTAGCTAACATTTTATTAGAAAAACTGCAAGTAACTTTGTTTTTGTATAAACTCAAAATTACAAAAACAATGAAAAAAATACTTTTAACAATAGCAGCAGTAAGTGCGTTAACTTTTGTTGCCTGTAATGATGATGACGATAATACACCAAAAACATCAAACTTAAGTTTAAATGTTAATGGTCTAGAGAATTTAGGAACTGATTATGTGTATGAAGGTTGGATAATTGTAGGAGGAGCTCCTGTATCAACAGGAACTTTTAATGTAAATGATTCAGGAGAATTGTCTGAAAGCTCTTTTGTAGTTGATTCTGACATGCTATCAGCAGCAACTACATTTGTTTTGACTATTGAACCAGCAAACGACCCAGATCCAGCACCAGCAAATACTAAAATGCTAGCAGGAGATTTTTCAGGAAACTCAGCAGGAATATCATCTACAGGAATTGTAGGAGACTTTTCAACTTCAACAGGTAAATACATTTTAGCTACCCCAACTGATGGAATGATGAATAATGAAAGAAGTGGTATTTGGTTTTTAGACTTAACAGGAGGGAGTCCTGCAACAGGACTTTCTTTACCAACTTTACCTGAGGGCTGGAAATATGAAGGTTGGGTAGTTATTAATGGTACGCCAATTAGTACAGGAACTTTTACAGATGTAGCAATGGCAGATGATAATGCAACAACAACACCATTTAAAGGTAATGAAAATAATGGACCAGGATACCCGGGAGAAGATTTTATACAAAATGCTCCAGATGGATTTATTTTTCCAACAGATTTAAGAGGAACAACAGCTGTTATTTCTGTTGAACCCTATCCAGATAACAGTCCAGCCCCATTTACATTAAAACCTTTAGCACATGGAGTACCAGCAGATGCAGAAGATCATGTAACATTTGATATGGAAGCAGGGCCTGTTAGAGAAATTAGCGGAACTGTAACACGATAGAATAATTTGTGTAATTTACATATGTAAGAGTAATCAATTATCTTTGATTACTCTTTTTTATATATAAAACTATTTATGACAGATTTTTTTAAGAATATATCTCAAAAACCATTGCATGTAATTAATGCTAACATATCTTTTAATGAGTACATTCCAATTTCAATAGCTGCATCTAACAAAGAGTTAACTTTTGACGTTTCTTCATCAAAAGAATGGGAAGCATATTTAGAAAACTACTTTTTTAAACATAAAAAAACAGTTGCTTTTGGAGGATATTTAGAAGTAAGAGATATTTATAATAGAAGTGAACATTTTAATAAATTATCAGAAGAAAATCAACGAAATATTCATTTGGGAATTGATTTGTGGTGTGATGCAGGTACAGATATTTTAGCAGTATTAGATGGAGAAATTCATAGTTTTAAAAACAATGTAAACTATGGAGATTATGGACCAACAATTATAATCAAACATTCAATAGAAGGAAATGAATTTTATTCATTGTATGGTCATTTATCCTTAGAATCTTTAGAAGACATATCAGTTGGTAAAAAAGTTAAACAAGGAGAGAAAATTGGAACTTTAGGAGATAGTTCTGTAAATGGAGATTATGCTCCGCATTTACACTTTCAGTTAATAATAGATATTGAAGATTATTATGGAGATTATCCAGGAGTGTCTTCAAAAAAGACGTTGGATTTTTACAAGCAAAATTGCCCTAATCCTAATTTATTATTAAAATTGCCCCATGAAACCCTCATAGATGGATTAAGCAAAACAATATAATCGCCCTAAGTAAAGAGAATGAATAAAAGTTAGGGTCAGTTAATTATTAAAATTTGAATTTTTGAAATATAGACAACTTACAAAGGAGCAGTTTGAAGGACTACACGAAGAGTTCGCACGTTTTTTAGCATCACAAAACATTGATAAAAAAGAATGGGATGAATTAAAAAAAGAGAAACCACATGTGGCAGAAGATGAAATGAATGTATTTAGCGATGTTGTTTGGGATGATGTATTAACCAAAACAGAGTACTTAGAACATTTTTCTCCAAATTTAGTAAACCTATTTAAATGCGAAGAAAAAGAAATGCATCGCATTGTGATAAAAATTGATAAAGAGATTAATGTTTTAGAACAAGAAGGGTTTGAGTGGTTACTAAAAAATCCAAATGATGAAGCAATTGAGTTTTTAAGAGGCTCAAAAGCATATCAAGAAGAAAGAAATGCTGAAATTTTTGACTTAATTGAGAAAGGAAGTACTATTTCTAAAGGAGAACTGTACGAGTATTTTGATCGATTAACATCAAATTCATAAAGCCTTATTAAGTATTGTAATTAACTTATCAGTACCAGAACTAGCAACGTCTTCAATAATAGTTAAGTTATTGAAGGCGTTTTTATTTACAGCAGGTTTAGGATCTATAAAATAAATTGGTGTGTTATGCTGTACATAATTAACCAAACTAGCAGCAGGATATACTTGCATAGAAGTCCCTATAATTACTAAAATATCAGCTTGTAAAGTAATTTCAGCAGATTTTTCCAATAATGGAACATCTTCACCAAACCAAACAATATGTGGGCGTAATTGAGCTTTTTCTTCACAAACATCTCCTAAAGCAATATCTTTATTCCAATTATAAACAAGATGTTTGTTTTTAGTACTGCGAGCTTTTAATAGTTCGCCATGTAGGTGTATTACATTTTTGTTTCCTGCTCTTTCGTGTAAATCATCTACGTTTTGCGTAATAATATCAACTTCAAAATTATTTTCTAAAGAAACTAGGTTATGATGTGCTTTATTAGGAGAAACCTCTAAAAGTTGTCTTCTACGTTGATTATAAAAATCTAACACTAACTAAGGATTAGCACGAAACCCTTGTGGAGAAGCCACTTCATAAATGTCATGACCTTCCCATAAGCCATCAGCATCCCTAAAAGTTTTAATACCGCTTTCGGCACTAATTCCTGCTCCTGTTAATACCACCAATCGTTTTTTCATAGATATAAATTTTGTTGCAAGTTTAAGAAAATAAATACTAGGCTGTCGCCCTGCGACTAAAAATAGGAAAAATTACTATGTTTGTTATATGATTGATGAAGGATTATTAGCCTATTTAGAAGGGTATATTACAGAGAAAAGAAAGGAAACGTTTGAAAAAGTACTGAACGAGCGCACACGTCATTTCACGGTAGTGTTAGAAGATATTTACCAACCACACAATGCCAGTGCGGTGGTGAGAAGTTGCGATATTTTTGGAGTGCAAGATGTGTATGCAATTGAGAACAAATTCACCAATAAAGTATCAAGGCATGTGGCGAAAGGAAGTCAGAAATGGTTAGATATTCATCGGTATAAAGAAGATGGAGACAATACCAAAGCCTGTTTAGAAGATTTACGAGCAAAAGGATACCAAATTATAGGAACCACACCACATACTGATTCTTGCATTTTACCTGATTTTGATGTGAGTAAAAAATCGGCATTTGTTTTTGGTGCTGAAAAAGATGGTATTTCAGATTACATCAAACAAGAAGCAGATGGATTTTTAAAAATTCCAATGGTTGGTTTTACCGAAAGTTTAAATATTTCAGTAGCAGCGGCTATTACCTTACAAGATGTAACTACACGTTTGAAAAGAACAGATATGCATTGGCAACTTTCAGAAGAAGAAAAGAAAGTATTGTACTTTAAATGGATAAAAAATACGATTAAAAATCCAGAGAAGCTGATAGAGTACTACTATAAAGAATTTGGGGAGTAAGTGAGAATTTATACATTTTCAAAAAATTGAATAGCAAAAGAGCAAAAATCTATTATAACAGCTTTATCTAATTCAAATTCTTTTCTGGTTCCTAAGTAATTTTTTGATGTAGGTGTAATTGCTTTTCCTTGACTTAATTCATCAACAGTAATACATTTAATATGTTTTTTAGAAACCAAAATTATATAAGCATTTTCATAGGGGTAGTTTTGAGGTAGGTCATTATATCTAAAGCTTCCATTAGCTCTAAACTTAACTTCAATAAAATATACTGATTTCGTTTTTGGATTTTGTATAACAAAGTCAGGCATTCTCCTGATTTCTTGTGCGACATCTGAACGAACTCCTTTTAATAACTCCATTATTCCAGGTATTGTGTTCTCCATACCATATCTAAAAACATTATAACCTAAACTTAAAAAAAGCTCTTGTATTAAAGTTTCTGCAATTCGTCCTTTAATCATACCGTAGCGGTAATTAAAGTCTTTATCACTTAAACCATTTAAAACTTCTGGTTCGTGATCTTCTTCAATAACTTCTTTTGAATTTTCTTTTTTATAACATTGATAACAAAGTCCTCCATTATATTTAGTATACTCACCACACTCAATGCATTCAGCCATTTTTTTATTTTATTTAAGTTAATTAACAATTTTTATTAAGAAGTCAATATTTTAGATACTAACTCTTTGGTTAACGGTTGTCCGTTAGCCATTTTTTTGATGTTTTCAAAAGTAAACACAAAGTCACAACCATTTTTGTATTCAGAACATCCATAGGCAGACTTTCCTTTTAAAACAGTTCCTTTATTACATTTAGGACAGGTTAAGGTGTCAGAATGAGATTTCTCGTTATCACTCGAAATGACATTAGAACTCGTTTTTTTAGGTTCGAATTTTAAATTGAAATGATCATCAAAACGAACCAAACCTTCAACTTTTTTACCTTCTTGTTTGAAGCCTTTTAAATTGGTTGTGCATCCTTTATCAAGTAAACGAATTAGTTGGTTTTCGGATATTTTTTTATCCATAAATTCAAAAGCCAACGTAAAATCACAACCATTTTTATAAGCAGAACAGCCATAAGCAGCACTTCCTTTTAATAATTGTCCTTTTTTACATTTTGGACATTCTTTACCAACAACTGTTTTCTTTTTAGAAGCTGTTTTTTTAGGTTTTTGTTGTGTTTTTTGAGCTTCGTAAGAAATTCTTTTTGTCTTAGAGCTTGAACGAACTTCATAGACCAAATCGTCTACCATTTTTTTCATTTGATTGATAAACGTAGCAGCGTGGTATTCACCACGTTCAATTTCCTTCAAACGCTTTTCCCATAGTCCTGTTAATTCAGCAGACTTTAAAAGTTCATTGTCAATTAAATCAATTAAATCAATACCAGTTTGGGTAGGAATAATTAACTTTTTTTGGCGTTCAATATATTTTCTTCTAAATAACGTTTCAATAATACTCGCACGTGTGGATGGTCGTCCAATACCATTTTCTTTCATCAATTCACGCATTTCATCATCATCTACTTGCTTCCCAGCAGTTTCCATGGCACGTAACAAGCTCGCTTCGGTATAATTACGAGGTGGTTTGGTTTCTTTTTCTAAAAAAGAAGGTTCGTGCGGACCTTTTTCTCCTTTTTCAAAAGTTGGAAGCACATCTTTCTCTTCTGTTTTTTTAGAATCGTTTCCATATTCAAAAACAGCTCGCCAACCTTTGGTAAGTATTTCTTTTCCTGAAGTTCTAAAAGGTACTTTATCAGCTTCACCTTTAACTTCGGTTTTTGAAATATCGCTATCAGGATAAAACACGGCAATAAATCGTTTTACAATAATATCATATACCTGTTGTTGGTTGTATTGCAGATTGATTTCTACTCCTGTAGGAATAATGGCATGGTGATCGGTAACTTTCTTATCGTTAAAAACTTTACTCGATTTACGTATTTTTTTTCCTAATAAAGGTTGTGTTAACGAAGCATATTGTTTTAGTCCTTTTAAAATATTTGGAACCTTAGGATAAATATCATTCGGTAAAAAGGTAGTATCCACTCTAGGGTATGTAACTACTTTCATTTCGTATAATTTCTGAACAATTTTTAAGGTTTCATCTGCTGAAAACCCAAATTTGTTGTTGCAGTATACCTGCAAACCTGTTAAGTCGAAAAGTTTAGGTGCGTATTCTTTTCCTTTTTTCTTAGTAACCGAGGTAATTTCAAAATCACTTTCTTTTACCTTGTCGGCAAAAGCTTGTCCGTCTTCTTTCTTTAAAAAGCGACCTTCTTCACAACTAAATAAAGTTTCACGATATTGCGTTTGTAACTCCCAATAAGGTTCAGGTTTAAAGTTTTGAATTTCCTTATAACGATCTACCAACATAGCTAGGGTAGGAGTTTGTACCCTACCAATAGATAACACTTGTTTGTAACCGCCAAATTTTACAGTGTACAAACGAGTAGCATTTAAACCTAATAGCCAATCACCAATAGCACGAGAAAATCCCGCGTAATATAAATTATTATAATCGTCGTTGTCTTTTAGGTTTTCAAATCCTTCTTTAATTGCTTCTTCCGTTAGAGAAGAAATCCATAACCGTTGAATTTTACCTTTGTAATTTGCTTGATTGATAACCCATCGCTGAATAAGTTCTCCTTCTTGTCCAGCATCCCCGCAGTTGATAACCACATCGGCTTTTTCAAATAAAGACTTAACAATTTTGAACTGTTTCTGAATACCACTATCATTAGTAACTTTCGTTTCAAAACGCTCAGGAAGCATCGGTAGGTTATTTAAATCCCAGCTTTTCCAGTGCGGTTTGTAGTCTTTAGGCTCTAAAAGTGTGCATAAATGACCAAATGTATACGTAACTGCATAGCCGTTCCCTTCGAAATATCCATCTCGTTTGGTACTGGCTCCTAAGATATTAGCAATCTCACGGGCTACACTAGGTTTTTCGGCGATACAAACTTTCATGAAAGTAATTTAGAGGGTCGAAATTACTAAATTATTTATGAATGTAGAATCTTACTTTTTATAATACTTAATATTTAAAATAGTTGGTATATTTAAAAAATAAAAAAATCGTTTTTAGCTATTTTTAAAAACAAAAATAAGAAAGAATGAAAATAACAGAACTTATAAAGCCTAATACATTTAATAACGAGAACCATTGGTATCCTAAGGTGCTGAATGCCACAATCCATCCAATGGTAAACTTTTTTTTAAATCTTGATAAGGAACGAATTATTGCTAGGTATTGTCACTTACATCCAAAAGTAAATGCGGATAAGCTTAGAGAAATTTTATCGTATGAATGTAAGTATTTTTTATGGGGAGGAGCAGATTTGATCAATTCAACATCAGCAGATGGAGATAAAAATATGGTTATTATAGAGAATAATTCATGCCCATCAGGTCAAAAATCAATGCCTTTGTTAGATGATAATAAAGAAGACGGAGTATATCGCTTGTTAATTGAAAGAACGTTTAAGCCTATCTTAGAGAAAAAGCGAAAACTTGTTAAAGATGGTAGATTAGCGGTACTTTATGATAAAAATTATATGGAAACATCTGGTTATGCAGCCGTTATAGCTGATGTTTTTAAAGAAGATGTTTTTCTTGTACCTTATTATTCAAATAAAGATAATGACCATATAAAAATAGAAAATGAAATCTTTTATCTAAAACAAGAAGAAGAATGGATTCCGTTACGAGGTATTTTTAGATATGTAACTCAAAAGCCTTGGAATAGATTTCCAATTAATAGTAAAACAAAGATTTTAAACCCTATTATTACTTGTTTGGCTGGCGGAAGAAATAAAATGGTAGCTGCCAAAGCATATGATATTTACAACACGGAATTAGAAGAATATGGAATGAAAATAAATATCCCAGATACTATTTGGGATGTTAGCAAGAATGAAATTCCGTTGTGGGTAAAGAAAATGGGAGGACAAGCAGTTATAAAAATACCTTATAGTAATGCAGGACAAGGAGTTTTTACGATTGTTAACGAACAAGAACTAGAAGAGTTTATGAAGTTAGAAATCGAATATGAACGTTTTATTGTACAAAGTTTAATAGGTAACTATAATTGGAGTTCAGTAAGCACAAAAGGCAAATATTATCATGTTGGTACAATGCCAAATGCTAAAGGAGAAACGTTTGTGTCAGACATTCGTATGATGATTAGTAGTACAAAAGATGGAATAAAACCATTGTGTATGTACTCGAGAAGAGCATTGCTACCTTTGGTGAATGACTTAGAAAGTAGTAAAGATTCTTGGCAAATGTTAGGAACAAACTTATCAGTTAAGTTAGGTGAAAATGAATGGACGTCAGACACTAATCGTTTGTTAATTATGGACAGAAGAGATTATAACAAACTAGGTTTAGGTATAGACGATTTAATAGAAACTTTTATACAAACTGTACTTTCTACCATTGCTATCGACAAAATGTGTATTAGTTTAATAAACTCGAATAAAAAGTTTAAAAAGAAACTATTTACTTCATTAAATAACGATAGTACGCTGTTAAACGAATTATATTAAAAGTATGAGTATGGGACACCAGATTGAATATATTACCGAGTTTGATGTGAATCAAACACCTAAAAATTCTATTAAAAATTATTGGTTAAAGGTTACTTCTAACGCAATGGGAATTCCCACGTGTATTCCTGTCATGGTAGCTAGAGGAAAAGAAGATGGTATTGTATTAGGGCTTACAGCAGCAGTTCATGGAAATGAATTAAACGGAATATCAGTTATCCAGCGATTATTTAAAGATTTAGATACAGAAAATTTAAAAGGAACAATTGTAGGAATTCCTGTGGTGAATGTACCTTCGTTTGTTCGAGGGACAAGAGTTTTTAGCGATGGAGTTGATATTAACAGAATTATGCCAGGAAAAGATAATGGAAATACCAGTGAAGTATATGCCAATCGTTTTTTGAATTTGGTAGTAAAGAAGTTTGATTATTTGTTAGACCTACATACAGCTAGTTTTGGTAGAGTGAATTCATTTTACATTAGAAGTGATATGAACAATAAAGTCACCAAAAAATTAGCCTTATTACAAGATGCTGAAATTATAGTACATACACCACCATCAGACGGTACTTTAAGAGGAGCTGCAGAAGAGTTAGGAATTCCATCTATTACTATCGAAGTGGGTAACCCAAATAGTTTTCAAAAGAAAATAATTAAAAGTGGAGTAGCAGGAGTACATAATGTATTGGCATATTTAGGAATTACGGATGATGAATATGAAACCTCTAAGAGAAATACAATAGTTTGTAAAAAATCCTATTGGTTATACACACAAGAAGGAGGGCTACTTACAGTACATGTTGATTTACGAGATATTGTAGAAGAAGGAGACCATATTGCTACACTACGAGATGTGTTTGGTAATAGAATTAAGAAATATTACGCTCCAGAAAGAGGTGTTGTAGTAGGAAAGAGTGTAAACCCCGTAAATCAATCAGGTGGACGTATTATTCATTTAGGGATTATAAAATAACTATCAAAAAGGCTGTTTCTTAACTAAAATATATTTTTTGATAAGAAGCTGAATAAGTTTTTATATTTAATCAAACCAATTTTTTTATTCAAGTTAATATTTGGTATTAACCTGTTCTTTTGTTTTTAGTGGTGAAATTTTTTAATAAACTATAATCTAATTAATATTTAAAAGATAATATTATTGCCAGCATTTTTCATAATTATTTGTTGTAACTTCCAACTAAGTTGATCATTTACTAAATGAATACTGTTTGTCTTCAAGTTTTGTAATTTATTTCTTTTAAGGTTAGAATTTTCAAAATATAAGTAAGCGAGGTATGTGCGGTTTACAGGAAAGTAGATTTCACTTTTTTCTGTAATAATTTCATTTTTTATAACAACAGGACTATCGCTAGTAAACCAAGGTGCGTCATCTGTAGATTTAAGAAATATAATTTTACAACTTTCAATCTTTCTTACTAGATATTCAGCAGAAAAAAGTAACGTGTAACTTATTATATCATCAACTGGAAGGTTAGCTACATCTCTGTAAAACTTTGTAGCTTCTATATCTTTTAAGCTATTTGTATGATGAGCACAAATTTGTTTTAAAAAGTTTGTTTTATTATTGGAATTTAAATTAAAATGCATCATTGAATGCCAATTATTACTTTTTATAGTGAAGTAGGAAATTATTTGAACTAATTTAGTAAAGGAGTTGTTACGTAAGGTTTGGTAATTATTTAAATCTGAAATTATGTTCAAATATATTGGTTCAATATTATAAATTAATTGTTTAAATAGTTGCTCAACTCTAGAAGTATTATTTTCAAAAAAGTAAATACTATTCTCACTTAAAAAATTATCAATACTTTTTTTTAGAATAAATTTTTCTCCAACTTTTAGAACTGAAATGTTAGGTTTATTATTGAACAAGTATTCAAACTGTTTTAGATATATTTTTAATACATTGAATTGGTTTTGATCTTTTTGAGGCGTCATAAATACTTAATTATTGCTTTTATATGTAATTTTTTATCAATTTTAGTTTTTATAATGTTGTTTTAACAAAGTCTTTTCGTCAATAATCATTCACATTACAAGGTTTGTAGTCTAAGTAATATATCTTTTGAAATATTTTATTAATTGCGCTCTTTTTCTTACAATTATTTATAAGTTACTTGTATGATTGGGGAGAATTGCTAATTAAATTATAAATTACCTTACTTAAGTTTTTATTTTGAGTAGTAATTGTATAAAAACTATTTACATTTATGATGGCTGTATTAATAAGTTCATTAGTTTTCTTCTCTTTAAATTTTAGATTTAAATTATAATTTTGTTTCCTTTTTTTATTAAATGCTCGTCAAAACTTTTAAAATTTAATAAAGAGATTGAACAAATAAGATCGTAATTATTTTTAGAAGATGTTTGTTTAGGAATTAAACTTAAATCAGATTTAAATGATTTCTTAGAAAATAACTCATAATTAAAGTCAACCTTTACTTTTGAATTTTTAAACCTTTTCACTAAATTTTCTTTTAAATCAAGGTAAAAATTAATTAGATGGGTATCGCCTTCAAAAATAAAAAGAATAGAATTTTGAGAAGTTAAATCTGACATTATTTTATATTCAATTAAAGAAACACCAGGCTTAAAGTTTTCTTTTTTTTGGCTAAAAATATTTAGGTTTACAAGAAAAAAAAGAAATAATAAGGCAATTTTTTTCATACAATATTTATTAAACTTGTTATTAATTTGATAAAAAAACAGTTAGCTATGAGGTAAATATACATTTAATTGATTGGATTTATACAATAACAATAGACGACATAAAACTAACGCAATAGAATAAGATATTTTTAAGTAACATAGTCTATATACGTCATTAAAATTAGCAGATAGCATTACTATTATTTATTCTCTAAAAAATAAGTAAATATTATTTTGGTTTATAGGCTTCCAGTTTTTTGCATGGAAACTGTTTTCTTTCCAGTAAATTATAAGATTTATATGGTCTATTTTTATAGAATCCTTTGTTTGTGTTAATAGGTTTAAAGTGTCTTTATTTTGAGTAATTCCATTCATTTTAAAATGCCCATTTATTTTAGAAATAAAATCACTTAATTCTTCTATCCTTTTAATTTCAACCTGTTCACTATCAGCTTTAGTAAGTTTATCCCACTTGTTTTCTAATTGCTTTTTTGAGTTACAACTTAATAAACTTAAAGAGAAGAATGCAATTAGTAATGTATTTGTTATTCTCATTTCACACCTTTTTATTTTATCACAGCTGTCATTAATTCTTTTTTTATAAACTCTATAGATTCCGCGTAATAATCATTTCCGTCCCAGTCTCCAATTTCTATTTGAGTTTGCTCATTATGTAAACAAATAACAGCTGGCATAGGCTCTAATTGTATGGCAAAAGATACTTTTCCATCGTCATATATTACATAACTATTTTCGGTCTCAGCTTCTCCCCAAGTAGTCTTTTCAATAAGTTTAGTTGCTTTATAAAACTTTAAATTATTGAAAATTTCAGGTTCATGTTCTTTTAGAATCTGATAAATATCTTTCCCGAATAGCACATACCTAGTTTTAGCTTCCTCATAAGTTTCCTCAATATATTCTTGAGAATCATTTAATAAAAAGTGAGTCATTTCAATAGTCTTGTTTATGGCTTTACAAATAGGGTAGAATCAGGCAACTCTCTTTATATATTGTTGTAAGTTATTTTGTTTAATTTACAAGTGAAAATAATATCAAAAGAGGGTACTATCTTTTTTATTTCTCCTTTTATATTCTTTTGATAAAAAGGCTCTGTTTTTAAGTATATTTTTCCTTTTATAGTTTCGTTTAGCTTATATTCTATAGGTTTTGTTATTGTCAGTTTAATTTCGTCAGTTAAAAGATTAATGTTGTCAAAGAGGTCTTTTTTTTCTTCTTTTGATTTGGAATAAACTTTCTTAGTAGTTGATAAAGATACTTTTCCTGAAATACTATCTTTATATATTTTTAAAAAGAAACCAACACCTCCTGTGTACCCTTGTCCACCAATAATTTTGATAGTATCGTTAGATAAATTACAATTACAAACAGATTTTATGAATTTCATATTTAAGCCTCTTTGAGTTTTAAGAAAAGAAAATAAGTCAGAAGACTTATCATTATAAAATTCATTAACGTTTTTAATATCACGTATATTAAAATTTAATTGTCCAATACTGTGACTTCCATATTGTTTTATTTCCACAATACTGTCAATTTTGGATATAATACTTTTATCAATTAGTATAGGGTTTTTAGTTTTTTTATTACAACTAT
This sequence comes from Tenacibaculum sp. Mcav3-52, assembly GCF_022347665.1. NCBI lineage: Bacteria > Pseudomonadati > Bacteroidota > Flavobacteriia > Flavobacteriales > Flavobacteriaceae > Tenacibaculum > Tenacibaculum sp. Mcav3-52. Next base: position 82,717 of record NZ_JAKRGE010000003.1, read on the forward strand.
TAAGTAAGAGTAGACATAATATTAATTTTAGTATTCTCATTTTCTTTAATTTTTGCTAACATGTTTATATACGTGATAAAATTACCAATACGTACTTTACACAGTAGAATAATTAGAGGGTATAGCAATTTTTACTTCTCCAAATATAAAAAAAGGAAGATAAAAAAGTGTAACTTTTTATTGGGACGACACCCCAAGCCTAATCCGAACGACACCCGAAGCCTAAGAGGAGTGATACTCCCTCGGTAAGGGGAACGATGCTCCCCGCCTAAGGGGAGTAACTTAAAACAACAAAAAAGATAAAAATAGGTGCGTGTGTAGAAAAATGTTTGTTAGGTGTTGTGAGATATAAAGAGACTATAAAAAAATGAATGCTGTTTAGATAAATGTAAACAGCATTTTGGAGGTGGATTAAATATACATTTAATTCTTTGATTTCATACAAAAAACAATTTTTTTCAAAGTAGTTATAAAACAATTTTTTCAAGAATCTTTTCAGTATTAATATTACTTTTATCAAGTCCACCATAAATATTAAAAGAAATAAGTTTCATACCACAAAAATTAATAATTTGTTGTTTAAAAGTTTTTTTAATCCTACTATTTGCGCCAGTAATTTTATAAATAAAAGAAGGAGCACCGGTTGTAGTATAAACACTTACTTCTTTATTAGATAGTAATCCAACAGGTTTTGAGTTTACATATTTAAAAGCAAATCCTTTAGATAAATTCCATTCAATAAAGTTTTTAAGAATTGAAGGCATACCTCCCCACCAATAAGGAAAAATAAAAATAAGTCGATCAGAATTTTTAATTTTATCTTGATAATATTTCATTTCCTTAGTAATAGGAACATTGTTGGCATTATTAAATGAAAAAAAAGGTTGTTGATTCTTATCCCTATATAAATCAATTATATCAATATTATGTTTTTTTTCATAAGCTTGCTTTAATATTCTTTCAGCCATAGCAAAAGAGAAGCTCTCTTTTTTAGGATGTGCAACGATAAGTAAAATATTCATATTTTAAATTAGGTTTTTTATTATTCTTAATAAGTAATTGTTTAATTCATTTATTTCTTCCTCAGTAAAGTCATTTAGAGCTTTATCTAAAATACTTGAAGCTATATTGTTAGATATTTCTTTTATATTGATTCCTTCATTTGATATAGAAATTATAGAGTTTCTTTTATCTTCTAAAGAAGTAGTTTTTGTAATTAATTTTAATTTTAATAAACCTTTAATAAGGCTATTAATACTAGATTTATTTTTTAAAGTAATGTCACACAATTCTTTTTGATTTTTTGAATCTGTACTTAAAATTTGTAGTATAATCCATTGTTCAGATGTAATAAATAAGTCTTCTTCAGATAAAGAATTTGTAAGGCTTTTATTTAATAAACGTGATGTTTTACCTATAAGTTTTCCTGTTGTAAATTTTTGCATAATGCAAATCTATAAATAAATGGTTTGAATTCAAACTATTTATTTATAGATAATAAATATCCATTACTTTACTTAGTATGTAATAGTGTTATTCTTTCTTTAATTTGGTTAAGGTATAGGTTCGTTCTACAGAATCACCTGTTTTGCTTGTAACTTGTTCAATTTTATGGATAAGCTCGTCAATTTTTAAGTAAGAAGCACTAACAAGTGTTTCCATTTCTTTTGTACCAAAAAGCTGAAACTTATCACCCACAAAAGGTAAGCTTTTCATAAACTCTTTATTAGCATAGGTTAAAATACAAATACCACTGGGTTTTAAAACGCGTTCAATTTCAGTTATTAGTTTTTGGGGATTAGACCAAAAGTAAACTGTATTTACACTCATAACACGATTAAAAGAATTGTTTTTAAACGGAATTGTTTCTCCGTCATATAAAGAAAATTCAGCTTGTGTAGCTGTATTAATAGCTTTAGCCTCTTTGTGCATTGTCTTAGAAATCTCTAACCCAAAGTAATTTATATTGTTAGCTGTGGCTAATAACTTTTGTAAATGTCCGCAATTGCCATGACCAAGCTCTAAAACTGAGTTATTGTCTTCTAACTCTAAAGAATCAATAGTATTTAAAGTCATGTTAATATTAGTCTCGTTCATGTTTTTTCCAACTTCAACGCCTAATTTTCCTTCAGGACAACTTAATTGTTTTTCTAATTCCTTAATTTCTTCTTGTGTTAATTGCATAGCTTTTTTTAGTTGAGTTTAATACTGGTGTGAAATTATCAAAAATAAACTATACGCCAAAGAAGTAGAAGTATATTAAGATACTAAAAAAATCCCTTTGTAGCTTTTACAAAGGGATTTTATTCTAATATTCAATCTTATCTTCTTTCTCAGACCATTTCTGAAAAGGTTCTAAAGCAATATCGCGTCCTATTTGCTCAAACGGAATACTTCTCTTTTCGTATGGTAACGGAATTTCTTTATAAATAAACTCATCATCAAAACCAATGTTAGCAGCATCTTGTTGATTACTACCGTAAAAAACTTTATCAGGACGAGCCCAGTAAATAGCACCTAAGCACATAGGGCAAGGTTCACAAGAGGTATACACCACGCAACCATCTAACTGAAAAGAACCTATATTTTTACAAGCATCACGAATAGCAGTTACTTCTGCGTGAGCTGTTGGGTCATTGGTAGAGGTAACTTTATTGTTTCCACGGCCTATAATTTCTCCATCTTTTACTACAATGCACCCAAAAGGACCTCCTTCATTGTTCTGCATTCCTTTTAAAGCTGCTTTTACAGCTTCACTCATATATTCTTCGTGTGTATTCATTGTTTAATTTTTTTAAAAAAAAGGATTACAAAACTAAGTCTTTTCTTTGGCTCAATTTAATAAATAAAATATTTTTTTAAGTATAAGGTATAAATATTACTTACACTTGGTATCAAAAAAAAGCTCTTTATAACTGTAATTTAATAGTTTATGGCATCTTTTTAACAAACAAGAATAAAACTACCTAATTTGTAATTATTATTAAAAAATTAAACAATGAAATTAACAGCCAAACTTATTTTAAATGCAATGCTTGTAATGGGTGTTGTGTTTTTGAATTCTTGTAAAAAGAAGAAAAAAGAAAATGATGTTTTAGAACCAATAGCCAAAATGGCTTATAACCAAACAGCCAAAGATAGTTTATGTGAAAGTAATTGGTTTCCTCATACACAAACTCCACCTCCTGCAGAAGGAAAAGGAAGTCCGTTTGATGTATCGAGCACAACCAATGCAATTTTTCACCAATGGTCTTGGCAAAAGTTTTTATGGCTTACAAAACCAACTGAAGAAGTTGTGTTATTGCCTATTATAACACGAGGTGAACCTACACCAATAAAATTAAAGGTAAAAATACCTCTATTTTTAAACCCAAAAGAAATGCATCAAGTAACGGCTCATATGCAAGATGTAAAGCAAAAAGAAGGAGCTGCTTTGGTTTTAGTAGATACTGCTCAGGCAGGATCGGGGGGAACGTTAAAAACAAACCCTGCGTATAACAAAGAAGGGGTTTCAGAAACAGTATTTTACTCAATTCACGTAAGCCCTACGATGAAAGAATCTTCAAGAAAGTATAGAGACTCTATAATTAGCGGAACTTTAAGTGGAAATAACCAAGCATCTTTTCCGGTAGGTTCTTTAGAGTTAAAAGTATCATGGACACCAGTAACTGCAATTGCTGAAGAAGAGATAGGTAATTATTATACTACAGTGGCGGCTTTAAGTAGAGATGGAGAAACATATACGAATACTGAGGTAGCTTTATTAGGAATGCATGTTGTAGGTATTGTAGAGAATCATCCAGAATTTATTTGGGCTACGTTTGAACACGACGATTTAGCACCAAACTACAATTGGAAAGAAAACAAAGCAATTTCTGCTACTGATAAATTACTTTTTGAAAAAATTAGCACTACTGGAATTGATGGAATTACATGGAGTAATGATAGTGTGAAATTACCATACAAAGCATACGATTTATTTAAGTATGGAGTTCCAAGAGATAGTGTAGGAAACTTTATGAAGACAAGTCAAGAAGAACCTATGAACTTTGATAATATAGAAAATCTTAATACTTGTGTAAAAGAAAACTTAACCGATGTATGGAAAAACTATTTTTATAATGGTTCTCTATGGATTGATACTGATGGAATGACTCCTGAACAGCAAACAGCGAAAATAAATAGTTTAGGAAAAAATATAGGAAAGGCAACACCAAAATCTACTTCGTTAGCAAGAGGGTCGGTAAACTGTGCTAATGTTACTATGGAAACCTACACACAAACTTTTAAAAGTAGTTTAAAAGATATTGAAGCAGACAATTTAGCAAACTGTTTTAGTTGTCATAATACAGTTGGTTTTTCAGATAATAAATCACCATTGTATATAAGTCATGTGTTTAACGCTTACTTATTAAGAGGACAAGGAAAAACATTTAATGAAGTTGAAGCTATTAAAGCGAAGCAAGAAGTAGAAGACTTTATGAAAAACAGCTTAAAGTAACGTTTTTAAGATTGACTTTACAAAAAACCTCTCCAGTCTATTTAGTTACTGAGGAGGTTTTATTTTTGTTAGTTGTTGGTATGTTTTACCTAAAAGAACAGTCATTCCGAACGATAGTGAGGAATCTCACTCAAAAGAGTTACTCTTATTCTTTTATTGTAAGTCTTTATTTTTGTTTCTTTTTATCCTCATTAAGAGGAAGATATGTCGAAGTAATCTGTCCGTAAAACTATCAGCTAATACCTCGTCTTTTCCAAAAAGGAGCTTCTTTCCATCTAGTCTCAGTACTGTAGAAAAAGTTTTTATGCTTTAGATAATGATTCCAAACTTGTTGTAGTTGATTTTCATACAATATATTGAATTTTCCCTCCTTGGTGGAGTCCAAATCCTTAATAAAATCATACTTAATAAGTAGTTTTTGAAGCTGCATTGCATTTGCCATAGCGTTGAACATCCCCTGAGAAGAAAGCGGATCAAAACTCATAGCTGCATCACCCAAAGCACCCCATTGTTTACCTGTTACTTGTTCTAAACGAGTAGAGTTAGCACTTACCGTACCATGAAAGTTAACAGTAGTTTCGTTACCTTCAATTAAAGGCTGAATGAGTTTGTGTTCTTTGGCAAAGGATAAAAATGTATTTACATGCTTAAAAGTGTTTCTATCCACTAAATCAGGATCCGTTTGAAAAGCGATGACCCTTTTATTATCGGGAACTACAGCACTATACCACCAACCTAATTCATTAGCAACAATGGTACTCATGGTATTTTCTTGAGTATTAGGTAAGCTCATCCAGCAAGATATTAACTTATCATACGATGTACGTTGAATACCTAAGCTTTTGGTGAAATGTGATTGTCTACCAGTGGCGTCAATTACGAATTTTGCATGAATAGTATGTGTGGTTCTGTTTTTTAAATCATCAGACTTTGTGGTTATTTTCCAATAATTATTTTCATAAGAGCTATTAGAAAGTCGTGTTCCCCAAATACAATTAACTCCTCTTTTAGCAGCAACATTTCTTAGATATACTTCAAAGTTCTTTCTGTCTAAACTTCTAGAGAATCCATCGGGGTTCCTCATATGGTCAACAATTTGAAGTTGACTATTTCCCCAATAGGATTGCATTCCTAAATTATTACGAAATATGGTTTGTTTTATGGCTTCCGATTCATTTTCTAATAAATCTAACTCTTTTAAAATTCGTTGTGCAGCAGGTGCTAGTGATTCTCCAATTCTATCAACAGGTTCAACTAGTTTATCTAGCAATGTAACATTATAATGATTAACTAAAGAAATGGCGGCAATGCAACCTGCAATGCCACCACCTATAATTAGTATGTCAGTAGTACTATTATATTCTTTCAATTCGTATATTATTTAGGAATATATCTTGAAAAACGTGTCATCTTCTCAGGAATACCAACTTCAACTCTTTTAGGAGCTGCTTCTTGATGCGAATCAGACTGTTTCATATGATGTAACTTAGAAGCAATTAAATGTATGGTTTTAATAACATTTGGTGTTGCTTTAAAGTCTTTTTCTAGTTCATCTTCCGTTAAGCTTAATAAACTACGCTGAGCATCTTCCAATACAAATTGCTCGTTTAATAAATTATCGTGTGATAGTTTTTCTACGGCTGTATCTATTGTATTTTGAAGTCCTTTCTTTAACGCATGTTTAGCAGTTAAAACACTTTGTAATTCTTTTATGGTAGCTTTTAATAATGTTGCCTCTTGTTCAGGAGTAGGAGTAATCCCCACCTGCATTTCTTCAGGGAAATTAGGATCATGCTGAACTCCTGGACGCTTTTGAACCACGGCTAATTTATCAAAATACTTAATCATGCAATTAATTTGATTCGTATAGGTTGGTGCTTGACCATCTAAGGGAAGATTATCTAGCCAATCGGAACGGAAATTAAAGGCTTGAATACGGGTTTCTTCAGATAAATTCGAATCCATTGTTTCTTTATAACGTTCTTCATTCAAAACATTGTTAGGTACCCTAGCAGGCCAAAATGTAGGTAAATATGGGTCGTATTCACTTGTATATCCGTCTCTACAACTTGCCGTATCTGTTTGCCAAGGAATTGCCATCCAACGCGTAATTCCCCCAGCTACTTGTCCGCCTAAAATAGGCCCTTTTGCCAATGGTAATATATCGTTATTCATCATCGGACCATAATACGTGGTATTAACAGGTGGCGTTTTAGGTGCATGTTTAATTCTAAAAGGAGCCATATACATTCCAGACGAACGCATAGGCCACGTCATTTCACAACCAGGATGAAAAGCATCAGCTAAACAAAACTCCATAGCTGCTTTAGTTAACATATCTGGTTGTTCTGAAACAGGAAGCTCGTCTATCGTAGGTGGTTTAGGTACGTGCGGACATCCAGTCATATCAACATAATCAGCATCAAAATCACCTTGTACCCATTGGTCTAAAAATTCTAATTGTAAGTCTGATAAGGTAGCATGTTGTCGAACTGAACCCGTAGAAGGAATACTGATTGCATCACCATACAACCAAGGCCATAACTGTGGAGCTTCAGCTCCCGACACATCAAAACGACGGAAGTTGTTAGAAATCGTTCTTCGCATTTCCATATAGGCAGGCGACGGATTTCCTAATCGTTTAATCCATTCGTTTGTGGTGTAATCAAACTGACCTCCAAAACCAAAAGCTCCTGCAAAACCAGCATTTACCCATTGTAAATCGGTCATACGCTGGAAGATTGGTAAAATATCCTTGGTAAACGAAGGTCTTACAGGACGTACCAACATTTTAGATTTTACAGCAACGTCGCGCATTAAATCCCACATCGTACGTACCGATTTTTGCATCGGAGCATAATCTGGTGGAGCACAAATAACCCAGGCAGGATCTACTTTTAATTTTGTTCCTTCGTATTCAACTTCCGCAGTAACAGGACCATCAGAAATGTCATCGTACCAACCTTCGTTATTGGCAAAAGTAATGGCAATATCTCCGTTGATATTTTCCGATTTTCCGTGTCCACCTAACATCACTAAACGTCCTTTTTCATCGGTACGCATTTCACCTAAGTATACTTTTTTTGAAAGAAATTCACCTTCAAAGAAAGGGCCTTCGTTAACATTGGTTCCAGTAATAGATTTTGCGCCACCATCAATTAATAAAGAGTTACGGTCTTTTACATCAATATTACGTAACATAGAAGGAGGCATATCAGCAGCTTCAGGAATGTCTAAGGCAATGTTAAATTGATACCAAGACGATTTCTGATTGGCTAAATGACTATGCCAGGTGATTTTTGCATTTTCAGCAGTTAATTCCTTTACTGCTTTTCCTGCAGCATTGAATCCGTAGATTCTAAATTGTGCTGCTTGTCTTTTTAAGGCTCCTGTTTTATCTCGATACGCATACGGATCGGTTTGTGGTTCAGGATTGTCAACCAATGGACCAATAAAGTATTCGTTTTCACTATTTCCTACACGCATCACGCCAATAGGAGGGTAGATACCTGCTTTTACGATACAGTCACTATTTTCATCGGTGTTACTTTCAAACTGTGGATTGATTTCTTTAGGTTCTTGTAATTGCTGTCCGTTGGCTTGATGACGTGCTTCGGCACTTGCCGCATATACTACTTTTCTTGCTTGCGCAATAGATCCTAAAGGTTCGTGTTGAGGTAAGGTTCTCCAAATATTAAAGGCTAAATTGCTTCCAAATTCGGCTTGTCCAATACTAGCTACATCTTGTTGAGGTAAGTGTAATTTAGCAATGCAGATATACGGACTTTCTTCTGTGCTCCAAACTACCTGTGCATCATCTAATGGCATGGTAGCATCGTTAGTACGTAATTGTATTTCGAAACGGAAAGTAGTTTCTTTGGCTAACAAACGTTGTTGTAAATCGATACCTAAGTAATTGTTATCGTTAAAAGGAGTTCCTTTATAAGTGTCTTCAGGAACTAAACGATATTTTACAATTTGTGAATCACCTAATTTAAAAGGAAGAATTGCCCAATAGCTAGCACTTAGTACACTAGCTTCTTCTTTGGTCATTGCTTTTAAAATACTAGCTAATTCAGGGTGCTTTGCTATGTATGAATCATAATCGCGGTCAATAACACCAGCAGTGGTAAAACTACACATTTGTTGTGCATCACGTGCAAAAAAACGGTCGATGTTTTGAAAGATAAAATCGGCATTGGTACCATCTCCTAATAGTTTAGGACCTTCCACACCAAAGAGTTTTAAACCGACTCCTAAGGTAGAATGTAAATCGGGAGAAGTTGGTCCAGTATCACTTGAAAAGCGAACAGCACATTCGTAAGTATCACCAGCAAAAATTCCGATTTTGAATTGTTCTTCGATGTCTTTGTTTACCACAAAACGACCGTAAGCGATACCGTGTTGTTTTCTAAATACAGCTCTCTCGGCAGGTTGTTGTCCGTTTTCAATACGGGTTTTTTGCCCTATTTCTACAAACATTTCTTTTAAACGTTGTGTAACTTGGGTAATGTCTCCATCGCAGTTCCAGCATGATGAAGATTGATTTTGTGAGGGGTTTGTCATTTTTTGGTTAGTTTTAGTTTGACATTATATACCTTTAAAAATAAGGAATATAAGTTAGAGTTGGTTTTAAGAAACTCTTAAGCGTTAGGTTTTCGAGTATTAGTTGTTGATATTTAGATTTGAGAGGATACTCGTAAAACTCACTGATGTTAGTGACAATAGTAGTTGAATACTTTTTATAGATATAAATAGTAGAAATTCTCTATAGAATTAACGTATATCTTTTGTAGTACTATTTGTTATTCGTATCTTCAACCTTTGAAAAAGCAAAAATAATCCTTACTACATTCTTTTTATTTTTTTAATTGAGCTAAGAGTACATAACGCATAGGTATAAAAGTGTATTATAGTGGTTTATGTGTTTGAAAATAAAAAAAGTAACTACTAAAAATCTAAAATAAATAATTATGATAAAGACAGAGAAGAACAGTAAAGGGGTAATAGGTATTACCCAACAAGCAAGTTTAATAGATAAGAATATTGGTTCGTATAAAGAGCATTTTATAAATGAACATTTTGGGTACACCGTAAAATTATCTAACGGAGTAATTTGTATACCAAGAAAAATTGCTGAAGATTATGAGGTTCAAAAAGGAATTGTTACTAATGAAAGAATAAAGGAAATAGCTAAAACCTATACATATCAAGAGATATAATTTATTTTAAAAGTTCGTTAAATAGAAAACCATAACATTTTGTTGTGGTTTTCTATTTTTTAAGCTTATTTTGTTCGCTAATACTTAGTTAATCATCGCTCAAAATTAAAAACTAAAGCATCATTTAAAAAGTAAAGTATTCTATGTATGCTTTTACTTTATAATGTAGAAAATTGTTAGTTTATAAATAAAACTTATAGAGTAATGGTTTGAGAGAAAAAGAATCACGGTTTAAAATAATACCCGAAATTGTTAAATTTATTTGCCTTAAGTTTGTTTTTTGAAAAATAATTAATGGTTTTTGCTATAGCAGGGTTTTGTAAGCTGTGCCTAGAGTAAGCTAAACCTACTTCTCTATAATAACGTGGGCCTTTATACGGTCTAGTTTCAAAGCCATACCAACCATCAATAAAATACTCAGGTAAAAAAGTTAAACCTAAACCCGCCATTAATAAAGTTAAAGTTTCAGTTTTTGTACTACAATTGCCTACAGTATTAATAGTTTTATTAGCAAAATTTAGGATAGAAATACATTGTTTATGAGCTTCACAAGGAGGACAATGAATGAAGTTTTCATCTTTTAAATCTGCTACCAAATCAATTTCGTTTTTAGCTAATAATTTATGTCCATTAGGAATACATAATAAATAATCTTCTTGCCATAGTGGTAAAAACAAATCTTCTTCTTTCTTCCATTCTTTAACTAATAAATTAATCTCATTATTTTCATTACAATGATTTACTGTCCAAAATACATTACTATTTAATTCGTTAACCTTTTTTATAAATTGTAGTTTGTATTCTTGTGGTAAACTATCTGCAATACCAATTTTAACCTCATTTTTAAACGCACTTTTTGTAAATATGTTAGGTAAATCATTTAATTCATTTAAAATTCTTTTAGCTATGGGGTATAGGTAGTGTGCTTTGTTTGTAGGCTCAACACCTCGTTGATGTCTTTTAAATAAAGTACAATTCATTTTACTCTCAAATAATTTTATTCCGTTAGAAATATTAGGTTGAGAAACAAAACATTTATTGGCCGCACGTGTAAGGTTTTTTTCTTCATATACAGCAATAAAAAACTTTAATAAACGCTCTTCCATTATAATTATAAATTATGATTAAGATACAAAAATAGTATTTTGAGTAGTTTTTTTGAAATGTACCTTTGTAAAAGCTAATAAAATAGTTAGCTAGTAGTAAAGTTGAATTAAAATTAGTATAAAAAATAATTATAACAAAGGAATGATTTATGGAAGATAAAAAATTAGTAGTTATTACTGGAGCTAGTTCTGGTTTTGGATTAGAAATGGCTAAAATGTTTGCAGAAGACGGATACCCTCTTTTATTATTAGCAAGAAGGGTAGAAAAGATGGAGGCTTTAAACTTACCTAATACCTTGTGTAAAAAAGTTGATGTAACTGATAAAACGGGATTAGAAAAAGCAATAAGAGCGGCTGAAGCTGTTTATGGAGAAACTGATTTATTGATAAATAATGCAGGGGTTATGTTATTAGGATCCATTGAAACACAAAATGCCAATGAATGGCAAAAAATGTTAGATGTTAATGTAATGGGAATGATGCATGGTATGCAAACGGTAATACCAAGTATGAAGGCTCGTAAAGGTGGAACTATAATAAATTTGTCATCTATGGCAGGCTATCAAGCTTTTGAAAATCATGCAGCATATTGTGCTAGTAAGTTTGGTGTTCGTGGGTTAACACAAACAGCGAGATTAGAGTTATCTCCCTTTAACGTGCGAGTAATAACAATTGAACCTGGTGCGGTTAAAACAGAATTGCTCGAGCATACTACGGATGATACAATAATTAAAGGATATAATGAGTGGAAAGAGAGTGTAGGAGCTGTTAATATTACTGCTAAAGATGTTGCTAAGACTATAAAGTTTGCATATGAGTTACCACAATCTGTGTTGTTAAGAGAAATTGTTATTTGCGATACTATGCAAGATGCTTAGTCTTTTCTTTTAGGGTAACATTATTTTAGAATGAGACAATACAATATGCAATAAAAAAACCACAACATTTTGTTGTGGTTTTTTTATATCTATGGTAAGTAAAGCTTTTATGATTTTAAGCTACCTGTCATATCTTCTGGTTTTACCCATTCGTCATACTGCTCTGGAGTTACGTACCCTAGACGTACTGCTTCTTCTTTTAAAGTGGTTCCGTTTGCGTGCGCTGTATTTGCAATCTCAGCAGCTTTGTAATATCCAATTTTAGTATTTAATGCCGTAACTAACATTAATGAGTTATTTAATAACTCAGTGATTCTTGTTTGGTTTGGTTCAATACCAGCAGCACAGTTTACATCAAACGATACACAAGCATCCCCAATTAATTGAGCCGATTGTAATACGTTAGCTGCCATCATAGGTTTAAAAACGTTTAATTCGTAGTGACCTTGAGTACCACCAACAGTTACCGCAACATCGTTACCCATTACTTGTGCACAAACCATAGTCATAGCTTCTGCCTGAGTTGGGTTTACTTTTCCTGGCATAATAGAAGATCCTGGTTCGTTTGCTGGAATAATGATTTCTCCAATTCCTGAACGAGGTCCGGAAGCCATTAAACGAATATCATTTGCTATTTTGTTTAATGAAACGGCTAATTGTTTTAGCGCTCCGTGAGTTTCAACTAATGCGTCATGAGCAGCTAAAGCTTCAAATTTATTTTCAGCAGTTATAAATGGTAGTCCTGTAAACTCAGCAATGTATTTAGCAACTAACACATCGTAACCAGCAGGTGTATTTAATCCAGTTCCTACCGCTGTTCCACCCAACGCTAATTGTGCTAAATGTGCTAAGGTGTTTTTTAAAGCGTTTAACCCGAAGTTTAATTGAGCAACATATCCAGAAAACTCTTGACCTAAGGTTAGGGGAGTAGCATCCATTAAATGTGTACGCCCAATTTTCACCACATCTTTAAAAGCTTCAGCTTTTGTTTGTAAAGTATCACGCAATTGTTCAACACCAGGAATGGTTACTTCTACAATTTTTTTGTAGGCAGCAATGTGCATTCCAGTAGGGAAGGTATCGTTAGAAGATTGCGATTTGTTTACATCGTCGTTTGGTTGGATGGTTTTTTCACCTTCACCAATTACATTCCCAGCGATTTCGTGAGCACGGTTAGCAATAACTTCGTTTACATTCATGTTAGATTGTGTACCAGAACCTGTTTGCCAGATTACTAATGGGAATTGGTCGTCGTGCTTTCCAGCTAATATTTCATCACATACTTGTGCAATCAAATCACGTTTTTCAGTAGCTAATACACCTAACTCAGCGTTAGTGAAAGCAGCTGCTTTTTTTAAGTATGCAAATCCATATACAACTTCTAATGGCATAGAGGCAGCAGGACCAATTTTAAAATTGTTACGAGAACGCTCGGTTTGTGCTCCCCAATATTTATCAGCAGGAACTTCTACTTGTCCCATTGTATCTTTCTCAATTCTATATTTTGTCATTTGGAATGATTTAAAATGCTTAAAATTAATGATGTTCAAAATTACAAATTCTAATAGTTTTTAATAGTGATTTTTATCAGATTTTATTGGAGGAAAAGAAAAATAGTTATAATTTTGTGGCATAACAATTATTAATAAGAAACAAATGTTAGATTTTTCAGAATTTTCAGGATTGGTATTATTCATGTTTATTTTTACAGCTGGATTTTGGTTGTTAATTTTCTTATTAACATTTGTAGTTCCTTACTGGATTGGTGGAACTATCTGGGAAAACATGAAGTTGAAAAGAGAAGCTAAAAAAGCTGCTGAAGAGGGTAAGTAAGCTTTTAATATGATATAATAAAAAAAATGCTCGCAATTTTGCGAGCATTTTTTATTTATAAAGTTTTTACGATTTTAACTAAGTTGTTATAAAATCCAACTTAGTTAAAAATAACATAGAGAGTTAAAAATTCATAATAAAAAAATAGGAAGTGTTTTTAACTTCCTATTCTTATTTTTCGTCTTGATTTAGTTTAGCCTCCAAAATCTTCGCCACCACCGTCAAATTCACGTTCTGGACGCTCTCTTTTTTTCTTTTGGTTAAAGCGATAGGTAAAGCTTAATGTTATTTGACGCTCACGCCATTGGAAAGAACCGTCGTTAATAGTGTTAAGTAATCCCTCATCATCATATAGAAAAGTAGTGCTTTCTCGCTTACGAGTGTTAAATAAATCGCTCACATTTAATACCAATGAAGCTTTTTCTTTAAACAAGTCTTTACTCAGGGCAAGGTTAGCAGAAAACATTCCTTTTCTATTATCTTGAGCTGTTGCTTGTGCTCCACGATACATTAAGCGTGTTTGCCATTGTAGTTTCCAAGGTAAGGTAATCCTTGAGTTAAAACGTGCAAACCAGCTACTTTCATTTACCTCGTCTAAAGGGGTTGTTACTTGGTCTCCATTAGCAGCGGTATATACGTATGTAAAAGCATCTGTATTAAATTTAAAGTAATTAAATGAAGCTGATAATCGTACCTTTTTAGTAGGATTATAGTTAGTTGTAAATTCAAATCCATAACGACTTTCATTGTTAAGGTTCACTGGTTGTCTAACTGTTACGTTAGTTGTTTCTCCTTCTATAACTCTTTGTTCTAAAATAGATACACCTTGCATAATATCGGTAGAGTATTGATAATATAAAGAAGCTCCTAAGTTTAGCTTACTTATACGTGTGTTATAGCCAAAGTCTACAGAGTTAGTAAAGGTGGGATCTAAGTCAGGGTTTCCTCTAAATACATTGGTTGCAGAACTTCTGGTTTCAAATGGGTTTAGAAACCAATGACGTGGTCTACGTAACCTTCTACTATACCCTAATGAAATGTTATCACTATCATTGATTTCATACCCTAGGTTTACTGTTGGAAACCACTCTGTATAATTCTTTTCTTTAAACTGGTCGGTTGTAAACACTGTTAAATCAATATCAGTAACTTCTGCTCTTAAACCTAACAGGTATGAAAACTTATCAATTTTACTTCCAAACTGAGTATAGAACGCATAAATATTTTGTTTGAATTCAATTGCATTTGAAGGATCGTTAGGTAATGGATCTCCAAGGGCATCACGTACTCTAAAATCTGAATTTAAATCTTGTAAGGTGACTTTGTGTCCAGCTTCAAACTGACTTTTTTCTCCAATAGGTAGTACATAATCTATTTGAAAAAGGCGATCTTTAGAGGTTGTTGTTTGTCTATTTCGCTCAGAAAGGTTCTTGTCAACAAAAATATCGGCAGGCTCAAATTCATCACTTTCACCGTATTGTAAATCTATAATTAGTTTTTGTCCTTTATCATCAATATTATTTGTATAGTTTAAAGAGTATTGTATATCTGTATTTTCTTCTTTCTCGTTTTCTATTCTTACCTGTTCTTTCGTTATAACTCTATTATTATCAAAAAAAGTGGTATTGTTGGTAGCCACATCATCATCTTTAGAATCTCTATAAAAGAAAGTTCCGGTAATAGAACTTTTATCATTAATGTAGTATTCTAACCCTAAGGATCCGTTATAGTTATTACTCTTTCTATCAAAAACTCTGTCTTCATCTCTATAACTAGTAACATTACCATCTTTGTCAAAGTTTGTAAAAAAACTATTAGAGTTACCTGGTCCGTTTCTGTAGGAATAAGCTAGGTTTGAAAAGAGATTAAACTTTTTTGTTCTGTAATTAAGATTTGGAGAAATACTTACCATATCAGGATTTCCTAAAGTTAGGTTTACAGAGCCATTAAAACCTGTGATTTTTCCTTTCCTAAGAATAATATTTAAAATACCAGCTGTACCTTCAGCGTCGTAACGAGCAGAAGGAGAAGTGATAACTTCTACTTTTTCAATAGCGTCTGCGGGTAAATTTCTAAGAGCGTCTGTTCCTGTTAAGCCTACTAAAGCAGAAGGTTTACCGTCTATTAAAATACGAACATTTTCGTTACCGCGTAGACTAATAGCTCCTTCTGCGTCTACATTAACAGAAGGGACGTTATCTAAAACATCAGATGCATTTCCTCCTTTTACAGTCATATCTTTACCAACGTTGTATATTTTTTTATCTAAACGTATTTCTACTGTCGATTTTTCTGCTATTATTTCAATTTCATCTAATGTCTCGGCGTCTTCGGATAGTAATATATTTCCTAAGTTTTTATTTTGACTTAAATCATGATTTCCTAAACTTTTAGTTTTGAACCCTATAAATTCAACTTTTATATTGTACGTGCCAGATGAAGCATCGATTGAGAAGTTTCCGTTAACGTCTGTAACACCTCCAATAACTTGGTTTGTGTTGGTGTTTGTTAATACTAAAGTTGCATATTCCAAAGGTTGCTTAGAGTTTGTTTCTAAGACCTTACCCGTTAAAGTAATTTTAGAAGCGATACCTTTTGTAGTACGCTGAGCAACAGCTGTAAAACTAATAAGTAAAATAAAAAGTAGTGTAAGTTTTTTCATCATGTTAATTTATAAAGCTTGTTTGACAACAAATCTGCCTAAAAGTTTAATGGAGGTTAGTTAAAAGAATGTTAAATAGAATTATCTTGTTTTCCTAAAGTATCCATAAATGCTTTTTTTATGATTTTTATCAAGTAGTTGTAGTTTTTTTTGTGTAGATAGAGATAGTTTTTTAAACTCTTTGTTGCTTATTATGAGTCTAAAAGAATTGGTATTAAAGGTTGTTTTCTCAAGTAATTTTTCGGTTGAAATACTTTTTATTTTTCCTTCTGAATAAAATTGACTAGAGTAGCTTTTTTCTTTAAAATGAAAGGTTTTATTGCCTACTAGTACATTGTTTTCTATTAAATATTTATCTGTAGGAGCAAAGTACCTTGTGTATTTTAAAATGCTAGCAGGAATGATTAAGATTAGTGATGTAATGGGAATAATTAATGCTAATTTTAAAAGTAGCTTTTTTTTCTTAAAGGTATGAAACCAATGAGTAATTAAAAGAGCTATTGGAACCATTGTAGGTAGAATATAAGGATGTATAAGACTTTTAGAAAAAGTAAAAAAGAGGGGAGTCCAAAATAACCAAAGAGTTAAAAAACAGACCCACTTATTTTGAAAGAGTATTTTGCGATTTTTCCATAGTTTGTACAATGTTATTTGAATCCATTTAAGAGCAAAGAATAATAAGAAAACCCATATAACTCCTATAGGTTGTGATTTTGGAAATCCATATTTATCTCCTGACCAACTTGAATCAAAAAAACGTTTAAAGTGCTCGCCGATAATAAAGTAATTTATAAAACCAGGAGAATTTATTTCAGCTAATATATACCAAGGTAGTGCAATAGCTAAAATAAGTAGTACCCCAGTTGTCAAATGAACTCTCTGTAGAAAGATTCTTGTTTTTTTATAAATAAGAATCCAAATAAAAATTGGAGGAATCGTAAGAATTAAAACGATAGGTCCTTTAGCTAATAAACCAAAGCCAAGACCAATAAATAAAAGGTATTTCCAATACCATTGTGCTTTATTTAGCATCGCTTCCCAAAAACTAAGCATAGTTAAAGTTATACAAAAAGCCAAAGCTGTATCAGTAGAAACAACACCAGCATGTAGTAAAAATTCTGGTGTAGTGAGTAATATAAATCCTGGAAGAAAAAAAGGATGTTGTACTCTTTTCGCATATTTACCTACTAAAAAAATCATAGCTATAGTTAATAGTAAATAAGGAAATCTGGCTGTAAATTCATTTACACCAAAAATATTAAAACTCAGAGCTGATAACCATGTAGATAGGGGAGGTTTTGCCCAAAAAGGGATTCCATAATCTATTTGGGGAGTAATCCAATTACCTGTTTCTGCCATAATACGGGCAATTTCAGCATAGCGTGCTTCCGTTTTATCCATTAATGGAAGTACAGAGTTAAGGTATCCTCTTAAAATTAATAACCCTATAACGGCATACCTAAAAAAAATGTGTTTATTTAAGTATTGTTTCATGTTGTATAACAAGTTGTTTGCGATTATTTTTATAAGTTTTACCAATGTTTCGTAAATCAATCCAGAGTTTAAAGAAGTAGCTTAATGGAATTTTTGAACTATCAGTATCATGCCAAGATTGTAAAGGAATTTCTTTAGCAAGAAGCTTTAATTGATTTCTTTCATAAATAGTTATTAATCGATGGAATAATTCGACGTCGAATAACCAACGAGAAATAAATTTATCTTGGAAAAGAAGAAAGCTTAGTGATTGTTTAAAGACTTTGCAACCGCACTGTGTATCGTATACTTTTAATTGGAGTTGTTTAGAGATAAGGGTAGCAATAGTTCTACCAATTAAAAAACGATATAATTTTCTTTGAATGGTGCTGTCTAATTTTGCAATACGAGATCCAAAAGCAAAATAAGTTGTTTCAGAAATGTTTTTACTAATATGAACACACTCTTCTAATGAGGTTGATAAATCAGCATCTAAATAAGCAATCTTTTCAGTATGAAATTTATTTACACATTGTAAAACACCAGTTCTAATAGCTTCTGCCTTTCCTAAGTTTTTAGGTTGATTCATTAAAAATACTTGAGAAGGAGTATAACTTTTGATTTTTTCTAAAACTTGATTTGTAGTGTCTGTAGAACCGTCGTTGACAAAGTATATAAGAACATTCTTGTGGTTTTGTAGGAAATTTGTATAAGAATTGACCTTAAGTCGTTTGGCTTCATTGTAACAGGGAATTACAATAACTAAATTAAAATTTGTATTCATGTTTAATAATTTAAGTAATAATGTTACATAGATTTAGATTTTTAGAAATATGATTTTTATCCTCAAAAATTTATATAGTAGCTATTACTTTATTGACACCTTTAAAGGATTTAATATCCCGAAGTATGCTTAGAAAATTAAGAGCTTTTTATCATGAGAGATTTGTAAACTCGCTTGTAGGTAGTTTACTAAAAATGAATTTTGGTTCAAAAGTATATAGAGAAACTATTGTTTGAAAATAGTATAAGTACAGAATACGTTTTATAGACGTATTTCGTGTTTTTTTAGACGTTAAGCTGTTTGTTTTTATTGTCTTATGTTCTTATTCTTAAAAAGAAAAAATCGTTCAAAATAAGCTTTATGAACGATTGTAAACTTTGTTTGTTCTTTTAAAGTAGGAGAATTATCTTAGTTAGAAGTTTGTATGTTTAATAGTTTTTTGTATTGACTGGGAGTTATACCTTTTAGTTTTTTGAAAATAGTATTAAAAGATGATTTTGAACTAAACCCAACTTCATAAGCAATTGCTAAAAGTGTATAGTTTTTATATGAATCTTTTTTTAGACAAGTTATAAATTCTTCTACACGATTTTTATTCAAAAAATCTTGAAATCCAGTTTTCATATGAATGTTTAAAACTTCAGAAATTTGCTGTCTTGGAACTCCTAATTCTTTAGCTACTTCATCAACTGTTATTTTTTGATATTTAAACCATTTTTCTTCTACAATTAAACGGTGTAAAGCAGCTTTTAAATGTGTTATAGAAGTATTATTTAGATTAGTAGACTTATAGCTATTACTTTGATGTTTTGGCAGTATTGATTTTGGAGTAATAATTAACTTGTATAGTACAAAATAAAACAAAAATATAATAATGAGTATTGTACCATAACTATCTAAGAAGTAAGGAGCGTCATGAGATTTGGTAAGTAGAAAGTTAAATTCACTTATTATAAAGATAAAACTAAAGGGGATAATAAAAAAAAGGAGCCATTTTTCTTTATTATTTTTTATAATGTCATATATAGTATAAATAAGGATCCCTATAAAAATAAATTCTATAACCTCTTCAAGAATTATGAAGATTAAGTTGTTAGAAAGAGCAGAAAATTCTTCAGAAAAATGAATAAGAATGTTTAATAAATATGGGGTAAAAAATAAAAAAACTTTTTTGTCAACTTTCTTTTTGTCTGATTTATGATAAAGAACAAATAAGAAGAAAGTTGTAATAATAAGAGGCTCATGAAAGAAAAACCAATTAGAATTTTCAGTAAACAAATTATAATTATCATCACCAATTGTAAATAGAAGTGCCGAAACAACAAAACTAAATAACAACCAAAAATTAACTTTGTTGTATTCTTTTTTTCTTTGAAATAAAATAAAAAGTAAAAACATTCCTTGTAATAAAGCTGCTATCTGAATGGTTTTAAGCATTTGTATTCTTTAGTATTTGTAATATTTATAAAAGCAAATTAGTAATAATATTTTTTGTTCTATACATAAAAAATCCCAAAATATTGTTTTGGGATTTTTTTATAAGGTTAAGTGTCTCTATTTTTTATTTTTAGCCCGTTGCTGTGCAGCTTGTTGTTCTTGAGCTTGTTTCATGGCGGCATCTAAACGCTCACGGAATTTACTCTTTTTAACAGGTTTCTTTTTGTTCTCTTCAATTTTAGCATGAATCTTAGCTTCATCAATAACATAGTTCTTAATAACAAACATGATTATGATGGTTAATAAGTTTGAGATAAAGTAGTATAAACTTAATCCACTAGCATAGTTATTAAAGAAGAATAACATCATAATAGGAGAGAAGTAAATCATCCATTTCATCATCTTACTCATGTCAGGCATTCCTTCTTGAGTAGGAGCTTGCATATTAGCTTGCTGGCTTTGGTTCATTTTCATGTAGAAGAAAATAGCTACAGAAGCTAAAATTGGAAATAAACTTACGTGGTCTCCATAGAAAGGAATTTTAAATGGTAATTTAAAAATAGTATCATATGAAGATAAGTCATTAGCCCATAAGAAACCTTCTTGTCTAAAATCAATATTGGTAGGGAAAAACTTGAATAAAGCAAAGAACACAGGCATTTGCATTAATGCGGGTATACAACCAGACATCATGCTCACTCCAGCTTTTCGCTGTACAGCCATAATTTCTTGCTGACGCTTCATAGCGTTTTCTTTCCCAGGATACTTTTTGTTGATTTCTTCCATTTCTGGACGAATCACTTTCATTTTAGCACTTGATAGGTACGATTTGTATAATACAGGAGACATTATAATACGTACTACGATTGTCATTAAAATGATAATTAATCCGTAGTTCCCAATAAATCCTTTTAACATATTAAATACAGGATAGAATATGGTACGGTTTAAGAAACCAAAAATTCCCCAACCTAAATCAGCAATTTCGTCTAAGCTAGTCCCTTTATAAGATTTTAATAAATTATAATCTGTAGGCCCGTAAAACCATTGCATATTATAATTTAATTCTCCGTTTGTTAAAGCTAATGGAGTTTTTAATCCGTAAGTTTTAGTGTACACACTATCTTTATCTTCACCTGCAAAATCAACAGATTTCAAAGTGGCATTACTAAACGGTGTATCAGATGTTAAAATAGAAGAAAAGAAGTGTTGTTTATAAGCAACCCAATCAATATCACTCACAACATCATCATCGTTCATTTGTAAGTAATCTACTTCATCGTCGGCTTTATAATAGTAGTAAGAGTACATGTTTTCGGTTTTCAAACTCTTTTCGTGTCTAAAACCTTTTAAACTCCAATCTAAATTTATTTCTTGAGAACTATTAATTGTATTACTCAACCCTTGTGAACGAACGGCAAAACCTACACGGTAATCACCTTTTTTCATTTCGTAGCGGTATTCTAAAAACTTAGATTCAGAAACCTTTAACTTCATAGAAAGTACTTGCGTATCTCCATTTTTGGTTAGAGTAGGAGTAAATAGTAAATCTTTAGTATTTAAAATTCGGTTATCAGTAGTTCCGAAGTTGATATTGAAAGAAGCATTATTATCTTTAACCAAGTATAGAGGTAAAGAATCGTATGTTTTGTAGTTTTTAACTAAAGCTTCGATGATTTGCCCCCCTTTGTTATCAATAGTTAACTTAACAACGTCATTTTCTAATGTTGTGTTTCCTTCTTGGCTTTTTGAAGCTCCGTATGCAAAAGCACCAAACTTATTTCGTAAAGCAATTTGCTGTAACGAGTCGTTTACAATTACATTATCGGTTAAATTGTTTTCAGTGTTAGTAGCATTAGCAGTTTGCTCTGTCTGGGTAGTAGCTTCAGGAGTTTCTTCTGGCTTTTGAGTATTCATCCACCAAAGCATAATTCCTCCTAATAAAAGCATTCCTATGAAGGAATTTAAATCAAATTTTTTTTGTTCCATTGATATATGTTAAAATGTCAACTTGTCATTTAAAGTTTTTCTTAAAAGCTGAAAAACCCGACAAAGGTAGTAAAACCCTATAGTTTTTTTGAGGTTTTACGGTGAATAATTTTGTTAGTAATGGTAGTTCAAACAGTATTCCAATTTTTATAAACAATAAAAAATCCTGTAAACTTAATTACAGGATTTTAAAATTTATTTCTTTGATTGTTTTAAAGCCGCTTTAATAAAGCTAACAAACAATGGATGCGGATTTAACACCGTACTCTTGTATTCTGGGTGATATTGAACTCCAACAAACCAAGGGTGAGAATCAATTTCAACAATTTCTACTAACCCTGTTTTTGGGTTAACACCTGCTGTTTTCATACCAGCGTTTTCTAATTGCTCTTTATAGTCGTTATTGTATTCGTATCTATGACGATGGCGCTCACTAATTAATTCTTCTTTGTAAGCTTGAAAAACCTTAGAATCTTGTGTTAATTGACAGTCCCAAGCACCTAAACGCATAGTACCACCTTTTTCAGTAACATCTTTTTGCTCTTCCATTAAATTAATTACTGGGTGTGCTACATCAGGATTCATTTCGGTAGAGTTAGCGTCTTTTAAATTTAACACGTTGCGAGCAAACTCAATAACAGCCATTTGCATTCCTAAACAAATACCTAAGAAAGGTATATTGTTTTCACGTACATATTGTACTGCTGCTATTTTACCTTCAATTCCTCTATCACCAAATCCAGGAGCAACTAGTACACCGTTTAAACCTTCTAGTTGTTTAGCAGCGTTTTCAGGTGTTAACTCTTCAGAATGAATCCAACGAACGTTAACCTTTGTTTTATTAGTAGTTGCAGCTCCTGCATGAATAAACGCTTCTGTAATTGATTTATACGAATCGTGTAATTCAACATATTTTCCAACCAAACCAATTTCAATACTAGAGGTAGGGTTTTTATGACGCTCTAAAAACTTATTCCAAGTTTTTAAGTTAGGCTGTTTACGTGTAGATAGGTTTAATTTATCTAAAACAACATAATCTAACCCTTCTTTAAACATAAGGTTAGGAACATCGTAGATAGTTTCAGCATCTAATGACTGTATTACATTTTGTTTTTTAACATTACAAAATAATGCTAATTTGCGTTTAATATCATCAGAAATTTCGTGTTCCGAACGGCATACTAATATGTCAGGACTCACACCACTTTGCATTAATGTTTTTACAGAATGTTGTGTAGGTTTTGTTTTTAATTCACCAGCGGCTGCTAAGTAAGGTACTAGGGTTAGGTGTATAACAATTGCATTATCTTCTCCTAAATCCCATTGTAATTGACGAACAGCTTCTATATATGGTAAAGATTCAATATCACCAACCGTTCCTCCAATTTCAGTTATAACAATATCATAATCGCCAGTATTTCCTAAAATTTGAACTCTGCTTTTAATTTCATCAGTAATATGAGGAATAACCTGAACGGTTTTTCCTAAAAACTCTCCCTTACGCTCTTTGTCTATTACAGATTGATATATTCTACCTGTAGTTACATTGTTAGCTTGTGAAGTAGGAATGTTTAAGTAACGTTCGTAGTGTCCTAAATCTAAGTCGGTTTCAGCTCCATCATCAGTTACATAACATTCTCCATGTTCGTATGGGTTTAATGTTCCTGGATCTATATTAATATATGGATCTAACTTCTGAATGGTTACAGAGTATCCTCTTTCTTGTAATAATTTGGCTAGAGAAGCGGCAATAATTCCTTTCCCTAGTGATGAAGTTACGCCTCCGGTTACAAAAACGTATTTTGTGTTGTTCATGGTACTGTTAGGTTTGCGCAAAAGTAAGAAGTCTGGCAATTAGAACAAATAAAAAAGATAAAAAACGTGCAAAAAATTATGTATGTTTGTCAAACAAACTTTTTTTGAAAAAAAATAAAATAAGGGTTTGTCAGACTGAAAAACTGTTGTATATTTGCCCACGCTTTTAGCAGACGGAATTTCACAAAAGCAAAACATTTTTAAAGAAGATATTTAAGATATACTGTAATGAGTAAAAGAACGTACCAACCATCGAAAAGAAAAAGAAGAAACAAACACGGTTTCCGCGAAAGAATGGCTTCTGCTAATGGACGTAAAGTATTAGCTAGAAGAAGAGCAAAAGGAAGAAAAAAGTTGTCTGTTTCATCTGAATCTAGACCAAAGAAATAATGATTAACTATTGTTAATATTTTAAAGGCGTTACTATTAAGTATCGCCTTTTTTTATAACCAAACAATTTTTATTTTTACATCACAACACAACACAAACTAAAATGCCTAAAAGACAAGACCTTAAATCGATTTTAATTATTGGATCAGGACCAATTGTTATTGGTCAAGCATGTGAATTTGATTATTCAGGATCTCAAGCGTTAAGATCTTTGAGAGAAGATGGAATTGAAACTATCTTAATTAATTCTAACCCTGCAACAATTATGACAGATCCTTCGATGGCTGACCATGTATACTTGTTGCCACTTAACACAAAGTCTATTGTTCAAATTTTAAAAGAACACCCACAAATTGATGCTGTTCTACCAACAATGGGAGGGCAAACAGCACTAAACCTTTGTATTGAAGCTGATGAAAAAGGAATTTGGGAAGATTTTGATGTTGAAATTATAGGAGTAGATATTGACGCTATTAATATTACAGAGGATAGAGATAAGTTTCGCTTATTAATGGAAGAAATAGGGGTGCCTATGGCTCCTCAAGCTACTGCAACATCATTCTTAAAAGGAAAAGAAATAGCACAAGAATTCGGATTTCCATTATGTATTAGAGCGTCGTTTACTTTAGGAGGAGCGGGAGCATCTATCGTATATGATGAGAAAGAGTTTGAAGAATCATTATCTAGAGGATTAGAAATTTCTCCGATTCACGAAGTAATGATTGATAAAGCAATGATGGGATGGAAAGAATACGAGTTAGAATTATTACGTGATGATAATGATAATGTTGTAATTATCTGTTCTATTGAAAACATGGATCCAATGGGAATCCACACAGGAGACTCTATTACAGTAGCTCCAGCCATGACATTATCGGATAAGACGTTCCAAAAAATGCGTGACATGGCAATTAAAATGATGCGTTCTATTGGTGAGTTTGCAGGAGGATGTAACGTTCAGTTTGCGGTTTCACCAGACGAGAAAGAAGATATTATTGCGATTGAGATTAATCCACGTGTATCTCGTTCATCAGCATTAGCATCAAAAGCAACTGGATACCCAATTGCAAAGATTGCTGCTAAATTAGCAACTGGTTATACTTTAGATGAGTTAGATAATCAAATAACGAAGTCTACTTCAGCTTTATTTGAACCAACATTAGACTATGTAATTGTAAAAATACCTCGTTGGAACTTTGATAAGTTTGAAGGTTCTGATAGAACTTTAGGTTTACAAATGAAAGCGGTTGGTGAAGTAATGGGGATCGGACGTTCGTTCCAAGAAGCATTGCACAAAGCAACGCAATCGTTAGAAATTAAACGTAACGGAATTGGAGCTGATGGTAAAAGTTATACAGATTATAACCAAATTAAAGACAAGTTAAAATATGCTTCTTGGGATCGTGTATTTGCTATCTATGACGCTATTCAAATAGGAATGCCGCTGAGTAAAATCCATGAAATCACTAAGATTGATATGTGGTATTTACGTCAATATGAAGAGTTGTATATGTTAGAAAAAGAAATTTCTACCTATACTATTGATACCCTTGACAGAGAGCTTTTATTAGAAGCCAAACAAAAAGGATATGGAGATCGTCAAATCGCTCACATGTTAGGATGTTTAGAAAGTGAAGTGTATAAAAAGCGTGAAGAATTAAAAATAAAGCGTGTATACAAGTTGGTAGATACTTGTGCTGCAGAGTTTAAAGCACAAACTCCTTACTATTATTCAACATTTGAAAGTGAAATTGAAACTGCTAAAGGTGAAGTTTCTGTGTCAAATGAAAGTGTGGTGTCTGATAAGAAAAAAGTAATAGTATTAGGTTCTGGACCAAACAGAATAGGTCAGGGAATCGAGTTTGATTACTGTTGTGTTCATGGGGTTTATGCTGCAAAAGAATGTGGTTACGAAACCATAATGATTAACTGTAATCCTGAAACTGTTTCTACTGATTTTGATACGGCAGATAAATTATACTTTGAGCCAGTTTTTTGGGAACATATCTACGATATAATCAAGCATGAAAAGCCAGAAGGAGTTATTGTTCAATTAGGTGGACAAACAGCTTTAAAATTAGCAGAGAAACTAGAGCGTTACGGGATTCCAATTTTAGGAACAAGCTATAAAGCATTAGATTTAGCTGAAGATAGAGGAAGTTTTTCAACTTTATTAAAAGAAAATAACATTCCTTATCCAGAATTTGGAGTTGCAGAAAATGCAGATGAAGCTTTAGCTTTAGCTGACGAGTTAGACTTTCCAATTTTAGTACGTCCATCATATGTACTTGGAGGGCAAGGAATGAAGATAGTGATTAATAAAGAAGAGTTATTAGAGCATGTAGTAGATTTATTACGTAAAATTCCTAATAACAAATTATTATTAGATCATTACTTAGAAGGAGCAATTGAAGCAGAAGCAGATGCGATTTGTGATGGTGAAAATGTATATATCATAGGAATTATGGAGCATATTGAGCCTTGTGGAATTCACTCAGGAGATTCAAATGCAACTTTACCAGCGTTCAACTTAGGAGAATTAGTATTAGAGCAAATTAGAGAGTACACTAAAACAATTGCTTTAGCGCTTGATACTGTTGGGTTGATTAACATTCAGTTTGCGATTAAAGATGATAAAGTATATATTATTGAAGCAAATCCACGTGCTTCTCGTACAGTTCCATTTATAGCAAAAGCTTATAAAGAACCTTATGTAAACTATGCTACAAAGGTAATGTTAGGAGAGAAGAAAGTAACTGATTTTGAATTCAATCCTCAATTAGAAGGTTTTGCAATTAAACAACCAGTATTCTCTTTTAACAAGTTCCCAAATGTAAATAAGAACTTAGGACCTGAGATGAAATCAACAGGAGAAAGTATTTTATTTATAGATTCGCTTAGAGATGATGCCTTTTACGATTTATATGCAAGACGTAAAATGTATTTAAGTAAATAAAAGCATTTTAGAATAATAATATAGAAAATCCGAAGTAAATATGCTTCGGATTTTTATATTTTATATAGGACAATATTAAACTTATTTACTTTCTAAGTATGATTTCTTACTGTATATTTGTTATTTAAAACAAATCTAAATAAAATGAACAGAATAGGATTAATTTATGGTTCTGATACAGGAATGACTGAAGAAATTGTAAGTTCAATAGTTGATGATTGGCAGGCATCTGAAATAGAAGTTATTGAAGTTTCTAACATGAAGAAGGAAGATTATAATCGGTTTGATAAATTTATTTTAGGTTTATCAACTTGGTACGATGGCGATTTACAAAGCGATTGGGAGACCTATTATGAAAATGAGTTTCAAACTATTGATTTTACAGGAAAGAAAGTGGCTATTTTTGGATTAGGAGATCAATATGGTTATGGTGAATATTTTGTTGATGGTGTAGGAATTTTAGCTAAAAATGTGGTTAAAAATGGAGGCGAACTTATTGGGAAATGGTCGTGCAAGGAGTATGATTTTGAAGAGTCAAAAGCTCAAATAGAAGAAGATAAAGACTATTTTTATGGTTTAGCTCTTGACGAGGATAATGAACCTGAAAAAACACCAGATAGATTAGCGAATTGGCTTAATCAAATAGAAAAAGAGTTTGACTTGTAAGCTTTTTTTTTGTGTTTAAATTTTATTTTAAATCAATCTTAACATTATAATTTTTTAATTCTTCAATGTAGTTTTGAGCAGTAAAATTATTATTATCAAATTTTTCTTGTCTATTCTTTTTCATTTTAATTCTGTGTATAGCTTCTAAAAATCGACGCATTTCATTGTCATCATTAATAATAATTCCTGGTACTTCAGCATTATCACCGTTGTCTTTTTTTGCTACCATTGTAAAATAAGAAGAATTACAATGTTTGGTCTTTCCAGTTTGTATATTTTGTGCTTCTACGCGTATACCAACTACCATCGAAGTTTTACCTACATAGTTAATAGACGCTTTCATGGTAACTAATTCGCCTACTTCAATAGGGTTTATAAAGTTAACGGTATCTACAGATGCTGTTACGCAATAGGTACCTGAATGTTTAGAGGCGCATGCAAAAGCTATTTGATCCATTAGTTTTAAAATATATCCACCGTGAATTTTGCCACTAAAATTGGCGTGAGAAGGAAGCATTAATTCAGAAATAGTAATGCGAGTATCTTCTATGTTTCTGTAAATATTATTGATCATTATCTTTTTTTATTCCTCTAAAGTGAGGAGATTGTTCTTCTTCAACATGGGTTATAAAATATTTTGTGTCACCTAACCAAAAGAAAGTTCCAAAACGTTCTTTGTAAGTAACTTTTACATAACGACCTTGATATTCTTGAAGTTTTTTTATGACTTCCTTTTGATTGTCCTCTACAGAAAAGGCAAAAATTTGCGCTCCAGAAATACCTTGGCTAATTTCACCCTCCCATGTTTTTACTACCACACCTTTGTAGCTAATTTTAATAAGTTCACCAGAGCGAACCCCTTCACTATAAGGAACAAAATAAATAAAAGCATAGTATAGTGCTGCTATAAGAGCAATACCAATTAAAATTAATCCTAAAATTTTTTTCATAGTAAGATATTGAAGAATGTATAATAACAAAAGTAAGGTTTATATTTTGACTTGTAAAATGAATTGAAAG
Organism: Tenacibaculum sp. Mcav3-52; assembly: GCF_022347665.1. NCBI lineage: Bacteria > Pseudomonadati > Bacteroidota > Flavobacteriia > Flavobacteriales > Flavobacteriaceae > Tenacibaculum > Tenacibaculum sp. Mcav3-52. The sequence continues at coordinate 111,449 of NZ_JAKRGE010000003.1, forward strand.
TGGTAAGTTTGTGTTGCTTCAAAAAATGATTAATATGAACTATATTTTATTTGATGGTGATGTACGTACAGCTCTACTACCATTTACATATACACGACCAGTAGCTGATATTAGAGTAGGTATTTTAACTATTAGAGAAAAGTGGGAAAAATACTTAGGTTTAACAACAACTACCGTAACAGAGGAATATTTAGAGGAAAAATATCCTATGGTTGAAATGGAAGAAAATGTATTATTAAATGCCTCTTTCTTACCAACTAAGCCTTTGGTTGAAATGGTTAAAAACCTACAAAACAATCAAGCTATTTTTAAAGGTGAAGATGTTATTGCTTTTTATACGACAGATACTCAGGAAGAAGTAGATTTTTCTTCTTATGAACATATAGAGTTTGAAGATGATATAATTCAAATAAAAAATACTTGGGATATTTTTTCGTTAAATGACAAAGCAATTAGAGCTGACTTTGATTTAATAACTGAAGGTAGAAAATCGGAACCAATTCCAGAAACTGTTAATTGTGTTAATAGAAACGATATTTTTGTTGAGAAAGGAGCTAAACTAACTTTTGCAACGTTAAACGCTTCAACTGGACCAATTTATATTGGTAAAAAAGCTGAAATAATGGAAGGTGTAGTTGTACGAGGTGCTTTAGCTATGTGTGAAAACTCAGTATTAAAATTGGGAGCTAAAATTTATGGAGCTACTACTTTAGGACCTTATTGTAAAGTAGGAGGAGAGGTGAACAATTCAGTACTATTTGGGTATTCAAATAAAGGACACGATGGATTTTTAGGAAACTCAGTATTAGGAGAATGGTGTAATATTGGAGCTGATAGTAATAATTCTAACCTTAAAAATAATTATGCAGAAGTTAAGTTGTGGAATTATGAAACAGGACGTTTCGCTAAAACTGGATTACAATTCTGTGGTTTGATGATGGGAGATCATTCAAAATGTGGAATTAACACAATGTTTAATACAGGAACAGTTGTTGGTGTTTCTGCGAATATTTTTGGAAGTGGATTTCCAAGAAATTTTGTTCCTTCATTTAGTTGGGGAGGAGCATCAGGTTTTACTGAATACAAAACAAATAAAGTCTTTGAAGTTGCAGATGTGGTAATGAAAAGACGAGATATTGAGTTTGATGAGAGAGAAAAACAAATTCTAGAACACGTTTTTGAAGAAACAAAACAATACAGAAATTATTAAACCAAAAGGAAGGACTTTACAAAATGTAAAGTCTTTTTTTATTAAAAATTAACTCTAAAAACAAAGTTAGGTGTAATTCCTAGAGATATTTTGTTAACCTCTTTTAACTTATATTCAATTTCATTATCAGAATTTCTAATTGGAATAGCATTATAAGTTCTACTTAAAATATTTTTGTTATTAAAAAGATTAAGTAAAGAGAAGCCCAATTTACCTTTCCAGTTTTTAGAAAAATTAAAAGAATACGTCATAGATGCATCCAATCTACTATAATTAGGAAGTCGAAGCCCATTTATATTGTCTGAATCTATAATAATACGAGGAATTCCTTCATCATCTGTATAAAATCTTTTAACGGCAGTATAGGGATTTCCTGTTCTAAATATCCACCCAAGAGAGAACTCATAGCTGTTTAATTTGTAAGCATGAGACCAAGAAAGATAATTAGTTATATCATGATTTGCAGGAAAAAACTTATTTTCTAAGTCTAAAAATTTAAATTTATTTTTTGTGTATGAATAATTAACCCAAGTTCTATAATTATTAAATTTTTTATTTATAAGTATATCAATACCATGTATTTTACCTTTACCATTAGAAAAGTCATTGGTTTGGTCGTTATAACCACTTGTTTGAGACGTCATACCACTAACTTTTTTATAGTAAGGTTCAATATCAATTTTCCAATTATTTTTATTAAAAAGTATTCCCGCTGAAACCTGTAAGCTTTTTTGTAGAGGAATATTATCATCATTTACTTGAGCCCATATCTGATTTTCTAAATCAAAACCTAATCTGGAAGTTTGAAACTCTATAATTTGACTCAATGTTTGGTGTTTTTGTTCAAAAGAAGCTTTAAAACTTAAGCTTGATGTAAGTTTTTTCTCCAAATATAATCTAGGTTCAAAAACAAATTTATCGATTTTTGAAAAGTAATTCAATCGTATGCCAGAATTTATATTCCAGTTATTGTTATCATATATATATTCCGTAAAAATTGAATGTGTATTGTTTGTAACTTTATCTTTTTGTATCGAAGAGTTCCTATTTCCTTCTAAGTCTATGAGATATTTTAATTCGTAAGTAGCTTTCGTAGATGTAAAATCATAACCCCAAAATAAATCTGTTTTATCGTTAAAAGAATAATTCATATTGTAGGAAAGCCCAAAATCAGTTAAAGAATTATTTTTAGTTGATAATAAAATTAAATAATCATCTATATAGTTATAGTTTCCTTTATATTTTAATTTAAAGTTAGAAAAATAACTTTTTATATTATGAGTCTTTTTTTCCGAAGATTGTTTATTCCAATTTACACTTACACCTGTATTATGGATATCTAACTCATCATTATATTTGTCTTTATACCTAGGAATTACAAAATTGTTAAGCATTTGATTATTTGTGTATAAGAAACTAATGTTTAAAGATTCGTCTTTACTAGGGGTGTATATAAATTTTGTGGTATAATCTGAAAAATTAAATTTATTATCTCTACTAAATTTAATGTTTTTATCTATTATTTGACTTTCTTGATTATCATCAAATGTTTGAAAAACACGCATAGACAATTTATCAAAGGTGAAAGTTTTTAAAACATCAGAAAAAGACCTTCTTGCAGAAATAGAAAAAGCAGTTTTTTTTGAAAAAGGAATAGTAAGAAGTGCATCAGCATGCGTCATGTTCAATCCGAAACTTCCAGTTATTTTGTGCGGTATTTTATTTGTAGTTTTAATATCTATTACACCAGATACTCTATTACCATACCTAGCTCCTGTACCGCTTTTAGAAAGGTTAATCTCTTTGGTTGTATAAGGGTTAAATGCTGAAATCATTCCAAAGAAATGACCAGAATAGTACATTTTTATACCGTCCCATAAAACTAAGTTTTGATTGGGAGTTCCACCCCTTATATATATTCCTGCAGCTGTTTCATTAGGACTTTGAACACCAGGAATAATTTTTAAACTTTCTAGTATATCTGGTTCAGTTAAACCAGGTAAAACACCTAATTGTTTTGGAATAATAGATATAGTTCCATCTCTTTTTTTATTAATACCAGAAGTAATATAATTAGTTACAAGAACTTCTTTTAAAAGATTATACTCATTTGATTTAAATGTTGAATTTATTGTTATATAATAATACCGCTCATTAATTTTATTAAAAATTAATGATGTTTGACGTTGAATTTCATTGATAAGATAAACAAGTTCACATTTCTTTTTTTTAAAAGAAATATTTTTATCATTAATGACTTCTGTACTAAAAGAAAATTTTACTTTAAAAAGAGCTTCTGTTTCTTTTAAAACGTTTAATAAAGGAGCATCAATAAAAGAAATGTCTACCTTTTCCTGAGAAAAAATAGACATAGTTAAGCATAAAAAAAGTATACTTAATTTTATCTTCATTTATTAATACGTCAATATAACTGAACTATTTTCTGCTAATTTATAAGAAATTTTCATAGGAGCAAAAACAGTTTGTAACGCTACATCAACATTTTTATGTGTAAAAGTACCTGTAAAACGTTTAGAAGTGTCAACGTTAGAAGTATCGAACTTTAACTTAAATTGATTTTCTAAAGCTTTTATAACTTGATGTAAAGGAGTATTATTAAAAGAGCTTTCTCCTTCTATCCAAGAGGGAACAGAGCCTACAAATTCCCAATTTTCACCAGAGTTATTATAATTTCTATAAGCTTTCCCTTTAGTTAGTATAATTTCTTCTTTACTTTTTGACGTAACTTTAACTTTACCTTCGTAACATTCAATTTCAAAATAATTTTTTGATGTATTTACTGTAAACTTTGTTCCTAGTACAGTTACATTACCTTCATTAGATTTTACAGTAAAAGACTTTCCTTTTTCGACTTCAAAATAAGCTTTTCCTGTCAAAAAAAGCTCTCTTTTATTATTCCAATTTTGTTTATCATAGCTAATTTCAGACTTAGGTGATAAATATGCTATAGAATTATCAGGTAATGTAATAGTTAATTGCTCTCCGTATTTTGTAGAAAAATCAACAGTATTATTATTAAAGTACAAGAAGCTAATTAATAATATAACAGAAGCAACCGCCCCATACATCCATTTAGGAACTAATTGCACTACTTTTTTATTAGCTTTAGATTGTTTGATGTCTGTTTTGAGTTTATTAAAAGCCTCTTCCTTATCATAAAAAGGTGTTTTTAAATTTTGAGAAGCATCATCAATAGCTTTAAATTGATGATAAACATCTGTTTTTTGAAACTCTTTTAATTCTTCCGCTGTTAGCTCATTGGCTATCCATCTTGCTAAAAAGGTTTCTTCTTTATAATTTATATTCATTTTCTAATCTATTCGTGCTATTTGTATTAAAAACAAGTAAAAGATTAATTACCCTACCTAATTAATACAAATATTACTTTTGTTACACTTTACCTATTTGTTCTTTTAAAGTAAGTAATGCTTTACTCATTCTTTTTTCTACAGCTTTTACAGAAACCCCAACAATATCTGCAATTTCAACATACTTTTTCTTATCTATTCTACTAAGCAAAAAAACTTCTCGTTGTTTTTCAGGCAAGTTGGCTATTGCTTTTTTAAGCTTAGTATGAAATTCTTCTTCTTCTAAAATAAAATGAGGAGTTTCATTAGTTTTACCAGAAGAAACATTTTTCTTTTGATGTTCCAAAACAACTTTTTTGTGAGCAACATCGTTTAAAAAATGATTGTTGGCTACTGTATATAGATAAGATTTAGCTTTTTCGAAAACAACTTTAGCACAATTATTCCATAGTTTTATATACGCTTCTTGTACGATATCTTCAGCTTGCTGGAGGTCACCGCATTTGTAATATATATAATTTCTCAATGTTTGCGAATGTTGGTTAAAAACTTCTTCAAAATTTTTTTGCTCACAAACAGATTTTAATGGGTCTTTATTCATTTAAATCAAGTTCCTAATCGGTGACAAATGTATGAAAATGTAACTAAGAGGTTAAAAAATTATCAATATAACTTATAAATTGGTAATTTCTTATGAGCTTTTTCATAATGAGGTGTTTTTTTATAAACCCAATATAATTGTGTTTGCGCATTTTTTGCAAAATCTTCTTCTGTTTTTACTTTTTGAAGAAACTCTTGTTTTAATGAGGGATTGTTATTTAAAAACTCTTCAGCAATATCTTCAAAAACGTAAGAAGAGTATCCCTCTTTTTGTTGTAAAATAGTATCAAAGAAATTCCAGTTGAAGAAAGAATCAATAGCTTCAGCTTCCAAGGTCTCTATTATATAACGTATTCCTGTTTGGTTTGTAGGAATATAAATATCTCCATTATTAAATTTAACTTGCAGACCTCTTGTTTGGGTAACTTCAGTATTGTAGTGTAAATAATGACCTTCGTATGCCGTTTTTCGAGTTTCAAATTCTTTGATGTGCTGAACTTCTACAGTTAATAAGGTGTCTTTTTCAAAACGAGTAAATTCAATTTTATTATTTTCTAATCGTTCTACAACGTCATGCCAACCTTGTTCTAATATATAGGCCTTGGGTATGGCGATTTCTTTGGTAGGAACAAAGTAGTTATAATAAGAAACTTTTTTATTGTAAGGTTTTGTTCTATCATAAAACAAACGTTTTCCATTGGTAACTTTACTGTCTATAAAAGTTCCTTCGTATCCTTTAAAATGAAGAGCAGTAGGATTATTCTTATCAACTGTAAATAGAATAGGATATGTTTTTTTGTTTATTATTTCTTCAACAGCATTTTTTCGTAAATCTTTTATTTTGTTACTGTTTTCTTTAGAAAAATCTAAAGCAGAAAACAACAATTCATAGGTTTGTTCTACTCTAATTTTATACGGTTTCAACATATGAGTTTCAACCATTAATCCTAAGGTATTGAAGAGGGTAGTGTACCCAGTAGAATATCTAGGTGAATCGAAAAACTGTGACCAACCACTTTCTGGAGTTGTTCCCCAAACATTTACATAAGGAGTAATAATAATTCCTTTCTCAGCCAAAGAATGTTCTATTTCAGGACGCATTTTTGTTTCAATAAACTCACCTAAATTTCCTCCCAATTTATTGTGTTGTGTAAATAGATGTGTAATTGCGTACTGATAATCTGCTCCATTACTTACATGATTATCTATAAAAACATCTGGATTTACAGTGTGAAAAATCTCAGCAAATGTAGCGGCATTTTTAGTATCTTGTTTAATAAAATCACGATTTAAGTCGTAGTTACGAGCATTTCCTCTAAAACCGTATTCTTTTGGACCATTTTGATTGGCTCTTGTGTGTGAGTTTCTGTTTAGGGAGCCACCAATATTGTATATGGGAATAACACAAATTAAAGATTTTTTGTACTTGTTTTTTAAAGAATCATTTTGAACGATGTCTCGTAATAATAGCATCGAAGCATCTATTCCGTCAGATTCCCCTGGATGAATACCGTTATTGATTAAAATTCTATTTTTTGAAGAATTTTTAAGTTCTTCAATATTGGTTTTTCCATCAGTATTAAAAGCAACTAAATGTAAAGGTTTTCCAATATCTGTAGTGCCTATTTCAAACAATGAAATTTCAGGGTAAGTGTTAGCCAACTCTTCATAAAAAGAAATAACCTCTTTATAAGTAGGAGTCTCCGTTCCGTTTGATGTTTCAAACAGGGTGGTGAATTCGATGTTTTTTTTTGTAGGTTTTTGTTTACAAGCGGTAACTAATATTAGGAGTAATACAAATAGTTTTTTCAAAAGAATAGTTTTAAAAAGTTTAAATTCTAACTGCATCTGGAACCAAGCCTGTGTAGTCTCCATCGTTTCTGATAACATCTCTTACAATAGATGAAGAAATATAGCTTTTACCTGAAGAGGTTAGTAAAAACACAGTTTCAATTTCAGAAAGTTTTCTATTAGTATGTGCGATGGCTTTTTCAAACTCAAAATCGGCAGGATTACGTAAACCTCTTAAAATAAATTGAGCGTCTTGTTCTTTACAAAAGTTTACAGTAAGTCCACTATAAGTAAGTACTTTTATTTTTGGCTCATGCTTAAAAGTTTCTTCAATAAAACGTTGACGCTCCTCTAGAGAAAACATATATTTTTTATCGGCATTCACCCCAATTGCAATAATTAATTCATCAAAAAGGGTAACACCACGTTCAATAATATCTAAGTGTCCTAAAGTAATTGGATCGAAAGATCCAGGAAAAATTGCTCTTTTCATTATATCTTGTCATTTAAAGCCATTTCAATAGCGTTTCCAAATAATTCAGTTAAAGAAATACCCGCATGATTGGCTTGCTGTGGTAAAATACTTGCTTCTGTTAATCCAGGAACAGTATTCATTTCTATAAAATGTGGTTTATCGTTAACTAAAATATATTCAGAGCGAGAAAAACCACGCATATTTAAAATTTCATATACACGTTTGGCTACTTCTTTAACTCTCTTTCTTTGAGAATCAGTTAAACGTGCAGGAGTGATTTCTTGAGATTGACCTTCATATTTAGCTTTATAATCGAAGAAATCATTTTCAGAAACAATTTCTGTTATTGGAAGTACTTTTGTTTCTCCTTTGTATTGAATTACTCCAACAGAAACCTCAGTTCCATCTAAAAAGCTTTCAATTAATATTTCAGTATCTTCTTCGTATGCTTTTTCTATAGCAGGAATTAACTCTTCTTTAGTATACACTTTAGATATGCCAAAACTAGAACCTGCTCCGTTTGGTTTTACAAAGCAAGGAAGTCCTACTTTTTTAATAAAAGCATCACAATCAATCTCATCACCTTTGTTTAGATATATAGAAACAGCTGTTGCTATTCCGTATTGTTTGACTACACTTAAGGTATCACGCTTATTAAAGGTTAAAGCCATTTGGTAGAATGGGGCAGAGGTGTGTTTTAAACCAATAAGATCAAAGTAAGCTAAGATAATACCGTTTTCTCCTGGTGTACCATGAATAGCGTTAAAAACACAATCAAATGTAATTTTTTGACCTTTAATTTCAATTGAAAAATCTTCTTTATTTATTGGATATTCTTCTTCGTTATCATCAACATACACCCATTTATTTTCTAAAATATGAACTTTGTACGCGTTATATTTTTCTGTATTAATATGTTTGTAAACTACATTACCACTTTTTAGAGAAATTCCTACTTCAGAGGAATAACCTCCCATAATAATAGCGATGTTTTTTTTCACTTCAAATGTATTTCAATTACTGTTTTTATCATTGTTTATCTAAAATCCAATCGTTGGATTATACAAACTTACCAAAAAAACTCGTTTAAGACATGTTGAATTTAAAATAGTAATATTTTTACTGTAAATTTGTGCGATCTTACAAAAAAATGATATGAGTAATTTAACAGGAAAATCTGGAGGTTTATTTGAATTTATTAAAAGTAAATCTTTTTTAAAAAATATAATTATAGCAGTTGTTTCAATACTAGTTTTTGTATTTGTTCTACAATGGTGGTTAGGAGTTACAACAAACCATAATCAAAAAATACAAGTACCTGACCTACATAAAATGTCGTTAGCTGATGTTGAGCAAAAATTAAGTGAATTAAATTTAGATTTTGTGGTAATTGACAGTGCAAGTTATAATCCAGATTATCCTAAGAAGTCAGTTATTGAGCAAGATCCGGAAGCAGGTGATTTTGTAAAAGAAAAGCGTAAAATATATTTAACCTTAAATCCGTCAAAGTATAGAGATGTAGAAGTGCCTAATTTAAATGGACGTACCAGACGTCAGGCAACAACACACCTACGTTCAATAGGGTTTAAAGTAGGAACTAAAGTTACTTGGGTACACGATATAGGAAAAGATGTGGTTCGTGGATTAAAGTATAACGGACAAAAAATTGAACCGGGAACTAAATTACCAAAACAAACAACCATCGACTTGATTTTAGGGGATGGTAACGGATACTAATTTTTATAAATTGATTGATGCAGGAAGATAACACTCCAGAGATAGAAAATGATGATTTATACGAGCACCATAGGTTTGTAGCAACAGATGGTCAAGTACCATTGCGAGTAGATAAGTTTTTAATGAATTTTATTGAAAATGCTACTCGAAATAAAATACAGCAAGCAGCTAAAGCAGGTAATGTTTTAGTTAATGATGTGGCAGTAAAGTCTAACTATAAGGTAAAACCAAAAGATGTAGTTAGAGTGGTGCTAACTTATCCTCCTCACGAAAACTTATTAGTAGCAGAAGATATTCCTATTGATATAGTATATGAAGATGATGAAGTGATAGTGGTAAACAAGCCAGCAGGAATGGTAGTTCACCCAGGTCATGGAAATTACTCTGGAACATTAGTGAACGGACTAATTCATCACATAGAAAACTTACCCACCAACTCTAACGAGCGACCAGGTTTAGTACATCGTATTGATAAAGATACAAGCGGATTATTGGTAGTTGCAAAAACAGAATACGCAATGGCACATTTGTCTAAGCAGTTTTTTGACCGTACTACAGAACGGTTGTATTATGCTTTAGTTTGGGGAAATATTGAAGAGGATGAAGGAACTATTGAAGGAAATATAGGACGTAGTTTTAAAAATCGCTTACAAATGGATGTCTTTCTTGATGGTGAGCATGGTAAGCATGCTGTTACTCATTATAAAGTACTTGAAAGACTTACGTATGTAACCTTGGTACAATGTAAGTTAGAAACGGGTAGAACGCATCAAATTAGAGCTCACTTTAAACACATTGGACATACACTTTTTAACGATGAACGTTATGGTGGGAATGCTATTTTAAAGGGAACTACGTTTACTAAATACAAACAATTTGTAGATAATTGCTTTAAAGTGTTGCCAAGACAAGCTTTGCATGCAAAAACTCTAGGTTTTACACATCCAACAACAGGAGAGTTTTTACAATTTAACTCTGAAGTACCAGAAGATATTACCGCTTGTTTAGAAAAATGGCGAACTTATTCAGAACATTCAAAATTAGAAGAATAAAGAGGAGTGTAGTTAAAAACTTTATAACGAACTCTATTATAATTTGTTTCTTTTGAAAACTTAAAAGCCTATTTAAATTACTAAAACAAGTTCATACAAAAAGGAAGTAACCTTACATTACCAAGTATAAATAAATGTATTGGTTTACAAAGAGTATAAAACTTACTTGTTTTTTACCTCAGAACTTCTTTAAACAAGAAAGACCACACCTAAAGTTAAACGGTGTGGTTCTATTTTTTACTAAAAAAATTAACTGTAGTATTAATTAATTACTCTTAGCCTTAATAAAATCAGAAATTAAGTAGCTAATGTATTTTCCTACTTGTCCGTTAGCTATTTCATCTTTAACAACTGTTGGGGCTCCCTCACAAATATGTAAATAAGAAGCGTTTTGTAGCGTTCCAAAATAATGTGTAAATCTACGAGCTTGTTGTGGAGTAAATCCGCTAGGTGTCATAGCACTACTTGGAAAATGCTGCACACAATCCAAATCAATTTCAATTCCGAAAGGAGCATTTTCTATAAAACTTTCAGCACGTTGTAATTCGCCTTTAAAAGAAGTAGTGTGATACACTTCTAACTCTTCAAACGTATTATACTCTAAGTTTAAACTATCATGAATCATTTCAAACACATATTGAGGCGTGTAGTTTTCATGCAACCCGAACATAAAATAATTTTGAATAAAGCCTTCTTGTAAGGCGTACGAAAATCCGTTACCACTATGACGCTCTTCCAAACGACGTAAATCGGTATGCGCATCTAAATTAATCACATTTACAGGTTGATTTTTCCCTTCAGAAAGCCCTTTAATATTTCCGTAAGCATTGTTGTGTCCACCGCCAATGATAATAGGAGTTTTACCACTCTCAACAATTATTTTAATAAGCATAGAAAGCTCTTTATCTATTGCTTTTACTAATAAATCACCTTTTTCTCTGTCAGAAACATCAAAACTATATACATCGTCCAAACAATCTAAATATCCTAACACTAGGATGTCGTTTCCATTAATAAATTGATTTTGCTGGGTGTTTAAAAACGACTTTAAAGCAGGAATAAAAGCAGTGTGTGCACCACCATTTCCGCCATTCATACGAACACCAATATCTTCTGGAACTCCTAAAATAACAAAAGAAGCAGAGGAATTTTTAAGTTCTGATTGTAGTTCTTTTTTAGAGTCGATTACTGCAACGCACTCACCTAATTTTGTTTCTCCTTTACGTGGGGTTACAAACTCTTGTATGTCTTTTTCGTTGAATATTGTTAGCATATTGTTGTATTGTCACTCCTGAGTAGGCAGGAACCTTTTTGTTAGTTATACTAGTTTTTTGTTAAATTGTTCCAATTAGAGCCTTCTTTAACTATTGAAATTTATTTTTCATACTTTTTTACTTTTTCTTGGTTACTTCTATACATTAACCTATTCTATTTTCTAAAAAAATCAAAAACTATTTAATAAGTAAAAAGTTCTTTTTTTGTACTCATATTCTCCTAAGTTTACATGTGAATAACTTGGTTCTTTATAAGAATAATTCACTATCACTTTTTTACCTTTACAGTTTTTTCGTTCATCTTTACTAAAGTGTTGAACTCTGACTGTTTTAAAATATAATTTTCCATTGACTTTATATTTATATTTTACAGAGTGTTTAGCTGTTGATGCATTGTATTTTATGATGGTACCTGTTACTTGTCTTTTATAATTTAAAATAAGATAATCTTTTCTCAACTCATAAGTTAAAATACTAATGATTATTGAAATTGCTAGAAACCCTCCTAATAAACTTGAATAGTTTTTTCTTTTCTTATTCATTTTAAAAAATACTTTCTGTCGGTAACTAAGCTACTGTTCAAAGATTCTTCTTTCAAAATTGTTAGTAACACCAATATATAAAACACCTTCTTTTATGTTTGTTATAATATAAATATAATATTGATGATTGGTTTTATACATCTTAATATCTTCTAAGAGGTTCCTGCCTACGCAGGAATGACAAGCTTTGTTAAAACGTCATTTCGAACTAAAGTGTAACGAAAGGAGAAATCTAACGGCTTCTTATTACTATTCGGAATGACAGTTTACACATAGTTTAGCTTACTAAACCTCTTTTCCGTTGATAAACACTGAATCAATTAAGTTACTTCCGAAGGAATACGGTAAAAATCCGTACGAAGGAATTTCTTTTGTAAGGATTAAATTCGCCTTTTTTCCCTTGGTAATACTTCCAACCTCGTTTGATAAATTCATCGCATACGCTCCGTTAATAGTTGCTGCATTTATAGCCTCTTCTGGTGTCATTTTCATTTTAATACAAGCTGTTGCTACCACAAAATTCATATTTCCTGATGGTGTAGACCCTGGGTTGTAATCGGTAGCTAAGGCTAACGGCAATCCTGCATTTATAATATCACGAGCAGGGGTGTATGGAATACTTAAAAAGTACGAACAAGAAGGTAAGGCAACAGGCATGGTTTGCGTTCCTTTCAACGCTTCAATATCTTCTGTGTTCATTACTTCTAAATGATCTACTGACAAGGCATTGTGTTTTATGCTCACTTGAACCCCGCCAATAGTTGTAAACTGGTTTACGTGTACTTTTGGTGTTAATCCGTATTGTTGCGCAGCAGTTAAAATTCTGTCGGTATCTTCTACTGAGAAGTATCCCGTTTCGCAGAAAGCATCTACAAAATCCGCTAGATTTTCCTCAGCAACTTTAGGTAACATTTCTTCAATAATTACATTGATATATCCTTCTCTGTTGTTTTTGTATTCAGTAGGGAAGGCGTGTGCCCCTAAAAAAGTAGCTTTTACAGGAATGTTATAATTCTCTCGTAGCTTATTTATAACACGTAGCATTGTTAACTCAGCATCTACGGTTAAACCATAACCAGATTTTATTTCAACAGCACCAGTACCTAAAGCAATTACTTCTTCTAAGCGTTTTGCTGATTGTTGGTATAGCTCTTCTTCTGAAGTTTCTTGTAATTTCTTAGCCGAATTTACAATACCACCACCACGATTGGCAATTTCTTCATAACTCAAACCATTAATTCTATCTACAAACTCTTGTTCACGATTGCCTGCATATACAATGTGTGTATGAGAATCGCACCAAGTAGGCAACATCATTTTACCAGTACAATCCACCGTTTTATCAGCAGAAATAGGAGCTTTTTTCATGCTACCATAGTCGGTAATAATACCATTTTCAACCAATAAAAAAGCATTTTTTATGGTAGGCAAAATACTCATGGCAGCTCCAGATACTTTTTTAGTACTTGTTTCTCTTATTTGTATTAATTCTTTAATGTTTATGAATAAAGTTGTCATGTTGAATGCTTAAATTTATTAGACAAACTTACGGTAAAAACTACAATGTATGGTATGTTTTTAGGGCTGATATGTGTTTTACTTCTTTTTTTAAGTTGTTAATTTGTATTTATGAGTAAATGATAAGTAAGTGCTTCGTTTAGAGTGTTCTTTAAAAAGTATTTTTAGTAAACGCATTAGTTTTTACCTTAATTATTTGTTGTACGTTCGTATTTTTTCTTCATTCTGTTTTTTCCATTTTCGAACTCTGCTTCTTGCGTTTTTGTATGGTGATGAAGTGTTTAATTGTATCATTTTTCCTTTAGTCCACTTTTCGTACCAAGGTTTTTCATACAAATCTGCGTTGTCATTCGTTTTAATTAACTCTAATATTTTTCCTACATTTCTGTCCAATTCGGTTAGAAGTGTTTTGTAATCAAAATTTTCGTAATCAGAATAAAATTTTTGAGCAAGTTTCCCTAATTCATTCCACTTAAATCCTGTTTCTGGAAATTCCACAATTTGTCCTTTATCTTTTCGGTGATTCCATTTCAGGACGAGTTCAGACCAACCAACAAGATAAGCAACCAAATCTGACACACTCATTTTAGTTTCTTTTGCATGTCCTTCGAGTTCTTTTTCTTTGGTCAGTTCCGTTGGAATACTTTCTAAGTCCTTTTTCAGTTTGGAATAGTTATTCTCAATTTCAAAAATCAATTCTTCTTTATTTTTTGGAACTGCCATTTCTTTGTTTTTTGTTCATATGAAGCATAACGAACTCTGATATGAATAACATGGTTTAATACTTAACTTTTCAGTTTTTGCATCCACCTTTTTTTATACGTTTTCAAATGTATTAAAACTAATACGTTATTTAAAGTAAAGTTATTAATGAGTAATCGGTATTTGTTAATTAATTATGTAACTCCAATAAACTTACTACAATATGTATATAAAATATTACGGAGTTTTATAAATCTATCAATTTTATTATTTATGACACACCTTATTGGATAGTCACCATAAGTGAGCTTCGCTGAGTTTTCCTCAACGCAACGAAACCATCAGCGAGCTTCGCTGAGCTTTCCTCAATGCAACGAAACTATCAGCGCGTCACGCTAAGCTTTCCTCAACGTAACGAAACCATCAGCGCGTCACGCTGGTCTTTTCTCAACACAACGAAACCGTCAGCGCGTCACGCTGAGCTTTTCTCAAGGCAATTAAACCATCAGCGACCCATGCCGTGGTGTCAACGGAGCATGCCGTGATATCAGCGACCCATGCCGTGGTGTCAACGGAGCACGCCGTAGTATCAGCGACCCATGCTGTAATATTAGCGAGCTTTCCTCACTGATATGTAAATACAATAAAGCGTGTAGAGAATTTTATAAACGAATTGTAACGTTTCATGTATGTTGTCGTAGCATCCTGTAAGGTGCTATGTTATGTACTATAGATATTGTTGTACATTCGTTTTTTAATCTTTCCATGATTTTGTTATTCCTTTAAAGTCTACTTTTTCAAACCATTCTTCCTTCCATTTTTCCAAATATGGGATGTCATTTGAAGATGGTTCATTATCACATCTGTCTACAAGAATTATAGAAGGCATAACTGTTGCTTCACCTATCAATAACGCTTCACCAGATTGTAGAGAAGGTAGAATATCAGTGACAGATCCTAAAGAGTCAGGTAGAAGTCTTTTTACATAATTTTGATCATCTGGATTAGTCAACCTCATTGCAATAAAATTATTGCATTGTGAAAATATGGTCTCGGAAAGCTCTGAAGGTCGCTGACTTATTATAGCTAATGATATCCCATATTTTCGACCTTCCTTTGCAATTCGCTCGATTGAAGATCTTGAGGATTTAAAACGGGCTAAATCACTTTTGGGTACATATTTATGAGCTTCCTCATATACTAAAAGTAAAGGCATATCATTGTCGCCAACTTGCTTTTTGTAATAGTAAGAGTAATCAAATAATAATCGAGATATTAATGAGACTGTAATGCTGAGAACTTCAAATGGTACACCACTTAAATCTACAATGGTAACATTTGATTTAGCATTTTTTCTATTCATATTATCATAGCCATAGCCTAAGAATTGTCTTAAAGTTTCTTCAAAACTTATATTTTTACTTTTATCTCCAAATAGAAATTGTCTTAATCTTTGAGAATCTACTTTAGTGTTTAATCTAGATACAAATTTATCTATTGATCCATCACTAAAAGATCCTTTTGAAATTCCATGACCAGCCGCTACACTTGCTCTTCTTGGAGAAGCAAACTCATAGACCTTTTTAAAGTAATGTTGATATTTTTCTGAGTCGGATTTAAATATTTTATTACCATCTGAAAATTGAATATCCAAATCGTTTTCTGTATGTTTTGTTTCTTTTCTTAAATTCTGAAAACAATTTAATATTTCATCAATATCAAAGTTAAGAGGACTGTCGAAGTATACTTTTGACTCAGAAGGGTTTTTATATATTTTATTCTCAGTGATGAGTGTACGCAATAATGATGATTGATTATAATTATTGTTATCACCTGATTCTAAGAATAGCTCCTCTAACTCATCTCCATTAAGTAACCAGTAGGGTAGTATTAAGTCATTTATAGTTATGCTATTTGATTCTGGAAAAGCAGAATTGTATTCCGAATGGATATCAAAAATTATTATGTGAGAATTATTTAATCCTTTAAAATCAGATTTTTTTTCTTGGGTGGCATTTTGTAAGACTTTTGCAGTGGTATGTGATTTACCCGAACCTGTGGAGCCTACAATCGCAAAGTGTTTATTGAAAAATCTATTTCCATTTACGGGTACATCAATTCTATCTTTTGAAGAATGTGAAAGCTGAGCAAAACAAAATCTCTCATAATTACTTTCTTTACTTCCACTTGAATAAATTGCTTTGATGTCTTCTTTAGAAGCTGTTGTAGCTTCTTTTGGTGGTAAAGCGATCGAATCACCGCCTCGCCTAAAAGCACCATCTTCAATAGTTCCTAGTGGATTGGCTTCAATTAAGTACTTTCTCTCTCCTCCTTCAGTAACTTCAATGAGAAAACTCTCAATAATTGCTATTAACTTTATGTCAGAGTTGTCATTATCTGCTATTTGAATATATGATCCTACTTTAAGCTGTTCAGCACCTTTAAAAGCGTTAAGGTCATCTATTTTTATTTTAACTTTATTAGGAAGGACTGCTATTACCTCACCATTTACTTTTTGATCTTCCATTAAATTATGTTTTTAATTTCTTCTACTTTTTGGACTTGAAATTTCAATTGTTTTTGAGCAAATGAAATGCTTAAAGGTGTTTCTAAATAGAACTGATATACTTCACCAGTTTTGTCGAGATTATTTATGATTTGGTTTAATTCAGATGGTTTATTAATGAATTTAAAAAAGAGCTTACTTTCAAAAGTTGGTTTTACTTTTATACTTGTTAGATTAAAGGGAGCGTTAAAAAAATCGTATCCATCACATATACGATACCCATCATTTTGTAAGTCAGTTTTTAATTTAATCAGTTTATGAGGTTCAATACCATGAAATAAAATATATGGAACGAACCTGTCTGATGCAGGAATTGTTTTTGTCTTGTTTTTACTCCATTTATTTTTTAGTGTAAGAACTAATTCCTTTAGCACGGAAATGCTTATGAGGTTATTTACTTCTACAACAAAAAACCTCTCGTGTGGCTCTTTATTTAATTGACTCTTGAAAAATTGGTTATGAATTAGTTTAACTCTTTTTTCCGCAGTCAATACATCATTAAATGCAGATTTAAAGACTATTTTTTTTCCTTCTGAAATAAGTTTGTCTAATTGTTCTTTAGAACAAGTTCTAAAGTTTTTCTTTGAAGGTTCATTTTTAGTCACAATATCTAGTAGGTGACTAGAAATTATTGAATAGTATAATTGTGCCTCTTCAACGGATTTAGAGTACTCTGTTTTTATTTTTTCTATTACTTCATTGTGCTGAGTAACAAAATCGTGCGCATGAATTAGGGTGAAGTTTTGGACAAATGATGTTTTTTCGGAAATACTATAATTACCTTTCTTATTGCCTAATATCGATTCTAATTCTGACAGGGAAAGTGTCTTGTTATTTGGAGCAACCCCTTTTAAATAAATAAAAAGAATAAACTTCTTGTACTTATCTAATTTATGCTGATCCAATAATTGTAATAAAGGTTTCTTTATTTTTTGCTTCTGTTGAGGAGCTGTATAGTCTGTATCATGATATTTAACTTGAACAAAATAATTATCAAACTCATAATCTTGAAGTTGCTCTATTCGAACAGTTATTGATGGATTATTAAATATTTCAATTATAGAACGATCAAATTGATATTTAAATCCTTTTATTGCCACATAAGCTCCATCCATTCTTTAGAATTTTCTTTTTTTTAGTAATGATGCCAACTCGTTATATGTCAAACTTTAGTTGTTTTATTCCGGAAAAAGCATGGGATAACATAAAATTTAGCAATTTTTATACGCTATCAAATATATTAAAACCAATGCTTTACCTAAAATAAAGTTATTAACGAGTTATTGTTATTTGTTAACTAATTATACAATTCCAGCAAACTTACTGCAAGGTGTGTACAAAATCTTACGGAATTCCATAAACCTATTAATTTTTATGGTTTGTAACACACTTTATTGAATGGTCTCTTTAGGAGAGCTTTAACGATATACCTTTCGTTTGCTAATTTTTACGTCTCCCTTTTTTTCTAAGGATTTTATTACTCGAATAACCGTTTCTACGCGTAAACCTAAAATATCAGCTATTTGCTGACGTGTATAGGCTACTTTAAACGAGTATTTTCCTTGAACTTTGTATACATCATCTTTTAAATAATTAATAAAGCGGAGTACTCTATGTGCAGGTTCTTGACTCGATATTTCGGAAGCAATAATGGCTTTGTAATACAAACGTTTGGCTAAACTTTGGGTGATTTTTAAGTGAATTTCAGGGTTGTCTTGCAATAATTTAAACAGGTTGCTTTTAGACAGGGCTAGAATTGTACTATCAGAAATAGCCACCGCATTGGCAGGATATTTTACATCAATAAATAAAGGTGGTTCACCAAAACTTTGGTTTTTATAAAATACCCCTTGAATAAATTCTTTACCATCATCATTAAAATTATTCATTTTAACCACTCCGCTTACTATTTGATAGTAGTAGTGCGCGGTTTGTTTTTCAGAGAAAATGATTTCGTCTTTTTGAAAATGTTTCGTTTCAGCGGTATATTTTAATAAGAGTTCTTCTGGAATCATTATGATTTAAGTCATAAATTGCAATAGCATAAAGATATACTTTTGTAGCGTATTTCAACAACGATTTGTAAATGGATAAAAGAGACATAGAAAATAGGGAAGATGTGTATAAGTTAGTATCAACCTTTTATAATGATAAAATTAGAAAAGATGATTTTATAGGGCCTATATTTTTGAAAACAATTCCAGAAGAAACTTGGGAATCTCATTTACAAAAACTCACCGATTTTTGGGAAACGAATTTGTTTTTTGTTAGAAAGTTTAAAGGAAACCCGATGAAAGCACATAAGGATGTAGATAGAGAGTTCGAATACTCTATCTATCAGGAGCACTTCGGACGCTGGTTGCAATTGTGGTTTGAAACGGTTGATGAACTTTTTGACGGAACAAAAGCGCATGAAGCTAAAGAAAGAGCACGAAACATAGCTTCTATGCTCTTTTTTAGAATGTTTGAAGCAAAGCCGAAGCCTACAACTACGACATAAGCAGGTAAAAAATCAACGAAATATTACCGAGTATATTAATAATAAATGCCCAAGCAATTATTTTAAAAGGACGTTGACTTATGGCAGCTGCATTAGCGCCCATAGCGGTTACACAAGCAAAAATTAGGGCAAATAAATTAACATCACCGTTTACAGCTAAAGCAGCTGTTATAGAGGCAATCATAGAGCCTACGGTAATTAATATAATGGATACACCAATGCTATTTCGTTCTCCTTCAGCAATTTTTTTATTGATGTAAGCCGTAATTCCCATGCTATTTGTTTTTTGAATTGTTTTATCAGTGGTTAAGTTTTCAGTAGTTACCATACATAATAGTTTTTAGTAAAATTATGTAACTGATAATTAGTTTTTTATGATTCAAGTCATAAATGAAAAAGAAGAAAAGGTGTTTTTATTTGTTAGATATTTTTATCTTCACATACTAAAATAAGCTGAGTGGAGTCAATAACTATAATTTACATTGTATTAGCCGTATTAATAAGCGTAGCCATTGCTTTTTTTCAATATTTCTATGAGGTAAAAAGAACTCCGAAAGTACATATCTTACTTTTTAGCTTAAAAGCCCTAAGTCTCTTTTTAATTGGGTTGCTACTCATTAATCCGAAGATAACAACTCTTGAAACTGAGAACATAAAACCTGTATTATCTGTATTGGTAGATAATTCACTATCTACTCAGTTTTTTAAAGAAGAAAAAAAGGTTCAAGAATTAGTATCAAAAGTAGAAAGCAACGAAGAGCTTCAAGATAAATTTAACGTACAATATTTTTCGTTTGGGAATGATATTAAGGTGTTGGATAGTTTATCGTTTGCTGAAACACAAACCAATATTTCAAAAGCAATTGATGCTGTTAGTGAGTTGAATAAAGATAAAAATGCAGCTACCATTTTAATAACTGATGGAAACCAAACCCAAGGGAATGACTACGAGTTTTCATCAGCAAAGCATAAAGTATTTCCTGTAGTTATAGGGGATACTATTCAATATCAAGACATTCAAATTTCACAGTTAAATGTGAACAAGTACAGCTATGTAAAGAACAAGTTTCCAGTTGAAGCATTGTTGTATTATGAAGGAAAAGAAACGGTAAACACTACTTTTTCAATCGTAAAAAACGGGAGCAGAGTTTTCTCAAAAAGAGTACGTTTTTCACCAGAAAATCCTGTGCAAACTGTTACCGCTAACTTAGTGTCTAATACCAAAGGAGTACACTATTACACAGCATCGATAAGTAGTATAGCGAATGAAAAAAACACAAAGAACAATTATAAAAGCTTTTCAGTTGAAGTTTTAGATGAACAAACCAAGGTTTTACTATTAAGTTCTTTCCTACACCCAGATTTAGGAGCACTTAAAAAAGCAATTGAGAGCAATAAACAACGTAAGGTAGATATTGCTTTGATACAAGATAGAAACATAGATTTAGATGCATATCAGTTTTTTGTTTTGTATCAGCCTAACAGTTATTTTAAAACCACTTTAGAAAAAATAACCTCTAATTTCTTACTGGTATCAGGAACTAAAACAGATTGGAACTTTTTGAATAGTCAAGGTTTGGGAGTTCAAAAAAGAGCCATCAATCAAAAAGAAGAATATACCGCAATTTACAATCCAGATTTTCTAACTTTTTATCAAGAGGATATAGGTTTCGGTCAATTTCCGCCACTAAAAGACAAGTTTGGAGAAGTACAGCTTAAAAAAGAATCTCAAAGCTTGTTATATCAGAAGTATGCAGGAGTAGAAACCACACAACCGTTATTATCAACCTTTGAAGAGAATGATAAAAAGTACGCAGTACTATTTGGTGAGGGTATTTGGAAATGGAGAGCAGCCAGTTATTTAAAAGAGAAAAACTTTGAAAGCTTTGATACGTT
Organism: Tenacibaculum sp. Mcav3-52; assembly: GCF_022347665.1. NCBI lineage: Bacteria > Pseudomonadati > Bacteroidota > Flavobacteriia > Flavobacteriales > Flavobacteriaceae > Tenacibaculum > Tenacibaculum sp. Mcav3-52. Next base: position 132,641 of record NZ_JAKRGE010000003.1, read on the forward strand.
TGTAGGAAATTTGGTTCAGTATTTAGCATCCACTAAAAAGAGGAAACGTTTAGAGGTAAAAGCGCAACGTTTGTATGCAGCTAATGAACCTATAACTATAAGTGCATTTTATGTTGATAAAAACTATCAGTTTGATAGCAGAGCATCTTTAGAGCTCACAGTAACTAATTTAGAAACAAAAGCTAAAAAGAGTATTCCGTTTTCGTTATTTAACAACTCATATCAAGTTGCTGTTGAAGGATTAGCCTCAGGAGAATATTCATATACCGTAACTGTAAAGAATCAAAATATAAGTAGCTCAGGTAGGTTTAAAATTGAAGATTATCAGATAGAAGAGCAGTTTACCAATGCTAATTTTAAAAAATTAGAACAGCTAGCGTTAAAAACAAACGGAGCAATTGCTTATGTAGATAAAGTTGACGAATTATTAAAAAAGATACAAGAAGATGCATCTTTTTATACCACTCAAAAGTCTATTACCAAAAAACAAAGTTTAGTTGATTGGAAATGGTTGTTATTATTGATTATAGTTTTATTGTCAATAGAGTGGTTTGTTAGAAAATACTATGGTAAAATATGATGTATGAGCATTTTTTTCAATGTCCACATTGTTGGGAAGAAATTTCTATGTTGTTGGATGCTAGTACATCTGAGACCTATGTAGAAGATTGTGAGGTATGTTGTAATCCTATACAAATAACTTTTACCTTTGTAAATAACGATTTAATAGCTTTTGAAGCTAAAAATATAGAACAATAAATACGATGAGATTTCACACACGTAAATGGGTAAAACCAGAAGATTTAAATCCTAACGGAACACTTTTTGGAGGACGATTATTACAATGGATTGATGAAGAAGTAGCGTTATATGCTATTATTCAGCTAGAAATTCCTAAAACAGTAACCAAGTTTATGTCTGAAATAAATTTTGTTAGTTCAGCAAAGCAAGGAGACATTGTAGAAATAGGAATTGATGTAGTAAAGTTTGGAACAACATCTATTACCTTAAGCTGTGAGGTTCGTAACAAAATAACTCGAAAAACAATTATCGCAATTGATAAAATTGTTATGGTAAGTTTGGATGAAGAAGGAAGCCCTTTTGCGCATGGTAAAACAAAAATTGAATACGTTAAAGACAGATTGGATAAAGAAGGTTCATAAAATTTTATAATTTTGTAACTCTAAACTAGATTAGTGAAAAAAAGCATCATCATATTATTAACTTTACTGTTAATTGTGCCTCCTTTAGAAGCACATGTAGATGCTATTGTTTTTGAAAGCGAAACTGAGGTTCATGTTGAAAGTTTTAATACTTTGCATCAAGATGAACATCATGAAAATGATACAGAAGAAGAAAAAAACAAAGAACACCACCATCATTGTAACGTAATTACAATTACAGCAGATTTTATTCCGACTGACTATAGTTATAACATTCCTATTTTCTTAGAAGTAAGAAACCGTATTAACTTCTATAGAAACACCTATTATAATTCATACTTATCGGCTATTTTCCAGCCACCTAAGTCTTAATTCTATTTTATTATTAAAAACAGCGGTAGCTCTTGTGTAAACAAGAACTACAAACTGTTGTACCGATTATTTAATAATAACCGGTAGAAATTATGTTACAATAGAATTAAATCAATACAAAATGTTAGATAGCATTATCAAATTTTCAATTAAAAATAAATTGATTATTGGAGCATTGGTTGTCGCATTAATAGGCTGGGGAATTTACTCTCTAAAACAATTACCTATTGATGCTGTACCAGATATTACCAATAATCAGGTGCAAATAATAACATCAGCACCTTCACAATCAGCCCAAGATATAGAACGTTTAGTGACGTTTCCTATAGAAATTACCATGTCAAACATTCCAGATATCGAAGAAATTCGTTCTTTCTCTCGATTTGGATTAAGTGTCGTTACAATCGTTTTTAAAGAAAGTACCGATATTTATTGGGCGCGTCAACAAATTAGTGAACGGTTAATAGAAGCCAAAAATCAAATTCCTGATGGAGTAGGAACACCTGAAATGGCGCCTGTAACTACAGGATTGGGTGAGATTTATCAATATACACTATATGCTAAAAAAGGATATGAAAAACAATACGACGCAATGGAGTTACGCTCTATTCAAGATTGGATTGTTCGTCGCCAACTCTTAGGAATTGAAGGTGTGGCAGATGTAAGTAGTTTTGGAGGATTTTTAAAGCAATATGAAGTAGCTATTGAACCAGAACGCTTACAATCGTTAAATGTTAGTATAAATGAAGTTTTTGAGGCACTATCTAAGAACAATCAAAATACAGGAGGAGCGTATATAGATAAAAACCCGAAAGCGTACTTTATTAGAAGTGAAGGATTAATAAAAACTCCAGAAGACATTCAGAATATCGTCATAAAAAACAATGTAAATGGAACACCTATCTTGATGAAAGATATAGGCAAGGTTCAATTAGGACATGCGGTACGATATGGCGCAATGACAAGAAATACCGATGGAGAAGTGGTAGGTGCTATTGTTATGATGTTAAAAGGAGCCAATTCTTCAAAGGTGATTGAAAATGTAAAAGAAAGAATTGCACAAATAGAAAAAAGTTTGCCAGAAGGAGTTGCTATAAAACCCTTTTTAGATAGAACTAAATTAGTAGACAAAGCCATAAAAACGGTATCAACCAACCTTATTGAAGGGGCTTTAATTGTTATTTTTATTTTGGTGCTGTTGTTAGGAAACTTACGAGCAGGTTTAATCGTAGCATCGGTTATTCCGTTAGCAATGCTGTTTGCCATTAGTTTGATGAATGTGTTCGGAGTTTCTGGAAACTTAATGAGTTTAGGAGCAATTGACTTTGGTATTATTGTAGACGGTTCTGTAATTATTGTAGAAGCAACACTACATCACTTAGGGTTAAAAAAATCAGGAACCCAATTAACCCAAGATCAAATGGATGATGAAGTGTACGAATCAGCTTCAAAAATAAGAACAAGTGCGGCTTTTGGAGAAATCATTATTCTTATTGTGTACTTACCAATTCTTGCCTTGGTAGGTATTGAAGGAAAAATGTTTAAACCAATGGCATTAACCGTAAGTTTTGCAATTTTAGGAGCCTTTTTACTATCGCTTACTTATGTACCTATGATGAGTTCGTTGTTTTTAAAGAAAACAATCAATAACAAGAAGAATATTTCAGATAAAATCATCACAGCGATACAAAATGTATATACCCCAATACTCAACTTTGTGCTAACTCATAAAGTAAAAGTAGTGATAGGTTCAGTAGCTATTTTTATACTCAGCTTAGTCACTTTTTCTAAAATGGGATCAGAGTTTATTCCTTCTTTGGATGAAGGAGATTTGGCAGTGCAAGCTATTGTATCAACAGGAAGTTCACTTTCATATACCATCGATGTTTCTAACCAAGCATCAGCGCTGTTAATGAAAGAGTTTCCTGACGAAATAGAGCAAGTTGTAAGTAGAATAGGTTCTTCTGAAATTCCTACAGACCCAATGCCCATAGAGGCTTCAGACATCATTATTATTTTAAAAGAAAAAGAGGAATGGACAAAAGCTAGCACGAAGAATGAATTGACAGAAAAAATGCAACAATTGTTGGATGAAAACATGCTAGGTGTTTCTTTCGGTTTTCAACAGCCTATTCAAATGCGATTTAATGAGTTGATGACGGGTGCTAGGCAAGATGTTGTACTTAAGATTTATGGAGAAGATCTAGACAAATTGGTAAAATATGCTAATCAGCTAAGTAGAATTATTCCAGATGTAGAAGGAGCCGAAGATGTGTATGTTGAAAAAATGACGGGACTACAACAAATTGTAATTGAGTATAACAGAAGTCAGTTAGCCTATTATGGACTCAACATTGAAGATGTAAATACGACTGTTAATGCAGCTTTTGCAGGTCAAAGTGCAGGATCAGTGTATGAAGGTGAAAAGCGTTACGATTTGGTAGTGCGTTTAGCAAAAAACAGAAGAGCTAGTATAGAAGATATTCGTAAACTATACATTACAACTCCAACCGGGGCACAAATTCCGTTAACAGCAGTAGCGTCTGTAGATTTTAAAACGGGACCAAATCAAATTCAAAGAGATGATGCTAAGCGTAGAATAACAGTTGGTTTTAATGTAAGAGGACGTGATGTAGCTAGTATTGTAAACGAATTAAAAAGCAAAGTTTCAGATAAAATAACATTCGATCCGGGATATTATATTACGTATGGAGGAACTTTTAAAAATTTAGAAGAGGCTCGTGCCAGATTAGGCGTTGCAGTACCAGTAGCGTTATTACTCATCTTTTTGTTACTATATTTTACATTTAAATCTATTAAACAAAGTGTATTGATATTTACTGCCATACCGATGTCTGCTATTGGTGGAATTTTCGCTTTATGGTTACGTGGAATGCCTTTTTCAATTTCAGCAGGAGTAGGTTTTATAGCCTTATTTGGTGTAGCAGTGCTAAACGGAATTGTTTTAATTGCTGAGTTTAATCGTTTAAAGGCCACTGGAGTATCAGATCTTACAGAAATTGTTAAAAAAGGAACTTCGGTGCGTTTGCGTCCTGTTATTATGACCGCAGCTGTGGCTTCATTAGGGTTTTTACCTATGGCATTATCATCCTCAGCAGGAGCAGAGGTACAAAAGCCTTTAGCTACCGTAGTAATTGGAGGATTGGTGTCTGCAACTTTACTAACCTTACTTATTTTACCTGTGTTGTATATGCTTTTTGAAAAGAAAGTAAACTTAAAAGCGAAAAAGAGTATAGTAACTGTAGTAGTATTTGCAATTGGAGTTTTTGGAGTTCAAGCACAAGAAGTGCCTCAAAAGTTAACAGAACAACAAGTTATTGATTTGGCGTTGCAAAAATCGGTATTGATGAAAAAGTCAATCTTAGCGATTGAAAAATCGAAAGCAGGTATAAGTAGAGCGATTGAATTGAATCCGACAACAGTTCAATATCAAGATGTTGGTGTGGCCAATGGTATAGCGGAAAAAGAATGGTCTGTGAATCAGAATTTCGGTTCTATTTTAACGCATATTCAAAAAAAGAAGTTGGCTAAAGAGAAAAATAATTTAGCAACGATTAATAATAACATAACAAAGAAAGAAACAGTAAGAAAGGCTAGAAGTTTATATCAACAGTGGAACTATTTGTATGGGTTGTTATCGCTAATGGAAGAGCAGCAGCTTAGTACCAATCAAATAAAAGAAATAGCTGGTAAGTTGCATGCATCTGGAGAAATAGGAGGATTAGAAAACGATTTAACCTCTTTACAATCGTTAGGAGTACAGTCACAAAAAAACAAAACATATAAGAACTTTATTCAAGTAGAGAATGAACTAAAGCAGTTATTACAAATTGATTATTTGATACAACCGCTTGAAAAACTACCTCAAAAAAAGGACTTTTTAATTCAAAAAGACTCGTTGTCAAAAGACTTTATCAAAAGTTTAGAGCAACAAAATAAGGTAGCTGCTAAAGGTGTGTCTGTAGCAAAATCAATATATTTTCCTGCATTAACAGCTGGTGTAATTAATAGAAAAACAGGAAATGAGAACAGCTATACAGGTTTTAATGTAGGAGTAAATATTCCACTTTCTTTTTGGTCTAATAATGCAAAAATAAAAGAGCAAAAAATTATACAAGAAGAAATAGCTTATGAAAATAATAATAGAGCTATGGTAATTCAGAATAATTATAAAAGCTTACAAGAACAGCTTACGTATTTAAATGAAGAGTTGGTAAGTATTCACTCAACAGTTACACAAGCGCAAAAGTTTATAAAAAAGCTAGCACTAGCTTATAAAGTAGGAGAGATTGATGCCTACCAATATAATCAGAGTTTTACCGCTTATTTTCAGGTAATGCAAAACTATTTATCACTGGTTAATAATTTTAACCAAACAGTAATAGCCTACGAGTTTTATATAAAAGAATAAAAATATAGACATGAAAAAATTAGTAATAGTATTAGTAACTATCATTATTGTTGTTAGTTGTAACTCAATAAAAGAAGATCATTCAGACCACGATCATGCAACAGCAGAAAAAACAACACAAAATGTAACGAACGATGAAGATCATAATGAAAATGGAATTCATTTAACTCAACAACAAATCGTGACAGCTAAAATAGAGACAGCTACAATCGAAAAAAGAAAGATTAGAGAAAAAGTAGCAGTAACAGGAACGATAGAGGTGCCACCACAAAGCAAAGCCACTATATATGCGCCTTTAGAAGCGTTTGTTTATAAAACAGATTTGTTGCCTGGTGATAAGGTGAAAAAAGGACAAACAGTAGCAGTATTACAGCATCCTAACTTTATAGAGTTACAGTATGCGTACCTTGAAGCAGTAAATAAACTAAAAGTAGCTAAGGCAGATTATGAAAGAAAGAAAATGTTGTTAGAAAATGATATTACCTCCAAAAAATCATTTCAAATAGCAGAAGGAAGTTATCGATCTGCAAAAAGTTTAGCGAATAGCTATGTAGCACAATTAAAAATGGCAGGATTATCACCTACTACAGTTGCAGCTAATGGGATTCAGCAATATGTATATGTAAAAGCTCCAATCTCTGGTTATGTTGTAGAGAACAATTTGAATAAAGGAATGTTTTTAGCAGCTAACTCGGAGATGATGGAAATAATAGATAATGATCATATGCATGCAGAATTAAATGTTTTTGGAACTGATATAACAAAAATAAAGAAGGGAGATGAGTTTGAATTTCAACCATCTGGAATTGATGTAGCTTATAGAGGGTATATAAAATTGATTAGTCAGAAAGTAAATGACCAAACGAAAACGGTAAATGTGCATGGGCATTTTGAAGATGAGCAAAATCGATTAAAAGCAGGAATGTTTATCAATGCTCAGATTTTGTTAGGAGGAGATGAAGTATACGCTGTTCCTGAAGAAGCAGTCATAGAAAATGAAGGAGAACATTTTGTTTTTGTTAAAAAATCAGCAGATGAATTTATACCTGTTGAGGTAACTGTTGGAGGTTCGGATAATGGATTTGTAGCAATAAAAACAATTCAAGAAGATAATTACAACGTAACTATTGTAACTAAAGGAGCACACTTTTTAAAAGGAAAACTATTACAAATGGCAGGCGGAATGGAAGGTCATGCCCATTAACAAAACAACAAGCGATTATTTGATCCATAATCGCTTGTTTAGTTGTAATGCATCTTTTTTATACATTTAAAGTCAATTTATAAAAACATGGGACACAACCATCACCATCATTCACATGGAAACTCTACAGGGAATATAGCTGTAGCTTTTTTTCTTAATCTAGCTTTTACAATTATTGAATTTATTGGAGGCTTTTATACCAATAGTTTGGCTATTATGTCAGATGCACTGCATGATTTAGGCGATAGCTTAAGTTTAGGGCTATCTTGGTATTTTCAAAAAAAATCGACAAAAAAGGCAAACAAGAAGTATTCTTACGGGTATAAACGATTTTCTCTTTTAGGTGCTATTATCAATTCGATAGTATTGGTAATAGGTTCAGTGTTTATTATTAAAGAAGCAATTCCTCGAATTATCAATCCAGAAAGCGCAGATGCCAAAGGCATGATGTGGTTAGCCGTTTTAGGAATTATAGTAAACGGTGCTGCTGTATTGAAGTTAAAAAAAGGAACTTCAATTAATGAACGAGTAGTTTCATTACATCTATTAGAAGATGTACTAGGTTGGGTAGTAGTACTGTTAGCAAGTATTGTAATGCAATTTTGGAATGTACCAGTATTAGATCCTGTTTTATCTATCGCTATTGCTGGTTTTGTACTGTACAATGTGTATAAAAATATTAAGGAGAGTCTTAGAATCATATTACAAGGAACTCCTGAAAATATTTCTGTAGAAGAAATTCAACAAAGAATAGTTTCTATGAAAGGTGTAGAGAGTATTCATGACTGTCATTTATGGACTATGGATGGAGAGTATAATGTATTTACAGCTCATTTAGTACTAAAAGACAAAGAGACCTCTTGGGAAAAATGGTATAAAATGAAGCAAGAAATTAAACAGGTTTTGCATGATGATTTTCATTTTGAACATATTACTCTTGAACTTGAATTTACATCACAAGAATGCGATTATGAAAACTGTGGTTCATAAATTTAATTGTACATTTGAGTAAAACATATAAAAAATGACAAGAAATCAAGTAGAGTTAAAGTTTCCGAAATTTGGATTGTTAATTCCTATAGCCATAGTTTTAATAATTTTTGTAGCAAAATCTACGGTAACAATCAATTCAGGAGAGGCAGGAGTATTGTATAAAACGTTTGGAGGAGGAGTTGTAACAGATGAGCCACCATTAGGAGAAGGTTTTCATGTAGTTGCTCCATGGAATAAGGTGCATGTATATGAAGTAAGACAGCAAGAGCTTTTTGAAAAAATGAAAGTGTTGTCATCTAACGGATTAGAAATTCAAATAGATGCATCCGCTTGGTACCAACCAGTTTATAAAGATTTAGGAAACTTACATCAAACACTAGGTGAAAATTATTTACAACGTGTAATTCAACCAGCAATTCGTTCAGCAGCTCGTAGTGTAGTTGGTCGTTATACACCAGAGCAGTTATATTCTAGTAAAAGAGATGCTATTCAAGATGAAATATTTATAGAGACAAAAAAAATATTAGAAAAACAGTATGTTCAGTTAAATGAAATTTTAGTTAGAGATGTAACCTTGCCATCAACTATTAAAGAAGCAATTGAACGAAAATTAAAACAAGAGCAAGAGTCTTTAGAATATGAGTTTAGATTAGTAACAGCTCAAAAAGAAGCAGAAAAGCAAATTATTGAAGCAAAAGGTAAAGCTGACGCCAATAGAATTTTAAGTGCATCGTTAACAGATAAAATTTTACAAGATAAAGGTATTGAAGCTACAAACAGGTTAGCTAATTCTACTAACAGCAAAGTTGTTATTATTGGTTCTGGTAAAAGTGGAATGCCAATTATTTTAGGGAATCAATAAATTTTATTTTGAATCTCATAATAAAAAAAGCAACTCATTTGAGTTGCTTTTTTATTTGATTGCTTTTAAATTAATCTCTTCTACGTTTTCTACCAAAACCTGCAGCAGGTTTGTTATCATTTCTTCTTGAAGAGTTGTTTTCGTTACGTCTTCTACCAAAACTTTTTCTGCTATCAGTAGGCTTATCACTTCTACGTTTTTTACCATTGAATCCGCCACCACTTCTACGTGATTTTCTTCCACCACCACTACGATCGTTTTTAGTAATTTCGATATTCACTGATCGCCCATTAAAATCTGGATCATTTGCTGCGAAGGCATCTAAAGTTTCTTTTTCGAAGTTTTTATCGATTTCAAAGAAAGAAAAAGTATCTAATATATCTATAGCTCCAATTTCAATTTTATCACCTATGTTCTGATCGTTGATTAAACCAATTAACTTGGCTGGGTTTAAACGATCTTTTCTTCCTAAATTGATGAAGAAACGGGTCATGTTTTCACTAGAAGAGCGTCCTCTTGAATTTTCTCTTGAAGATAAGTTGTTTAAATCAGGAGCATTTTCGTAGTAAGATAAGAAGGTGTTAAACTCTAAAGAAACAAACTTTTGAATTAACTCTTCACGACTTAAATCTTCTAATTTTTCGTAAATACTTGGTAAAAAACCTTCAATTTGTTCTGTGTTTACCTCAGTATTATGAACTTTATCAATTAAATGAAATAATTGGTTTTGACATATTTCCTTGCCAGATGGAATAGGAGTGTGAACAAATTGTTTTTTTATAATACGTTCAATAGGACGTAACCTGCCTTGTTCTTTTTTGCTTACTAAAGCAATAGAAACTCCCTTGTTACCGGCTCTACCAGTTCTACCACTACGGTGATTGTAGTTTTCAATTTGATCTGGTAATTTATGATTAATAACGTGTGTTAAGTTGTTAACATCCAATCCACGAGCAGCAACATCAGTAGCTACTAATATTTGAATGTTCTTTTTACGAAACTTCTCCATTACAGAGTCACGTTGAGCTTGTGATAAATCACCATGTAAAGAATCAGCATTATAACCATCTCTAATAAGATTATTAGCTACTTCTTGTGTTTCTCTACGTGTTCTACAGAAAACAATTCCGTAAATATCAGGGTTTAAATCAGCTACTCTTTTTAAAGCAGGGTAACGAGTTTTTTCGTTTACTAAGTAATACTCATGACTTACATTATCTGAGCCTTGGTTTTTTTGTCCTGATGTAACTTCTACAGGGTTAGTCATGTAGTTTTTTGCAATATCTTCTACTTCTCTAGGAAAAGTTGCAGAAAACAATAATGTTTGTTTGGTGTTTGGTGTAGCTTCTAAAACTTGGTCTAGTTCATCTTTAAAGCCCATGTTAAGCATTTCATCAGCTTCGTCAAGTACTAACCATTGTACATTACCAAGCTTTAAAGCTCTTCTTTTAATTAAGTCTACAGTTCTACCAGGAGTACCTACAACTATTTGAACACCTTTTTTAAGTTTTCTTATTTGCTCTTCAATGTTAGCTCCACCATAAACAGTAGCTACTTTTAAGTTAGGTAAATACTTTGAAAAGTCTTCAATGTTTTTTCCTATTTGTACTGCTAGTTCACGAGTAGGAGATAAGATGATTGCTTGTGTGTGTGTGCTTGTTTGATCAGCAAGTTCAATAATAGGCAAACTAAAGGCAGCAGTTTTACCTGTACCTGTTTGTGCAAATGCTTTTAAATCTTCTGTAGAAGAAATTATTTGTGGAATTGCTTTTTCTTGAATTACTGTTGGCTTTTCATAACCTAAATCGGTTAATGCCTTATTGATAGGTTCTTGTAAACCTAAATCTAAAAATGTTGACATACTGTGTTTTTAGAGAACCCACAGATGCCCCTCCGCGAATTCTATAATTAATATTAATTAAATCGTTTTAGCACGATTTTTTTTGGACGGTGCAAAAGTACACTAAATAAAATGAATAGAGGCTAACTATTTTGTTTTTTGTAAGTTGCTTATTTCTAGATTTATATCTTTAGCAGATAAGCTAGTATAACCATTTTGAATAATTCCGTTTTTATCAACTAAAATCATACGAGGAAATTTACTGGTGGTAAAATCACATACGGCACTTTCGCTAGGTATGGTGTATTGATATTTTACATCTACGTTTTTTGTAAATCTTTTAGAAGAGTCGCACAAATTAACAAGAACAAAATTAATATCAGGATTTTTTTTAACTAAATAATTGAAACGAGAAGAAACCCAATCATCTGATGCATACTCGTAGTTTTTTAATAAAACAACAGTGTTTTTATTTTTAGAAATGTTAGAAAACTCTTTTAACTCTCCGTCTGCTGCAATTAGTTTGAAAGGAGGTAATTTCTCTCCTTTATTTAGAACTTTTAAATCATTAATCAAACGCTGAACATTTTTTTTATGCTCGTTGTTGGTGTTTAACTTAAAAAAAGTAAAAAATGCTTCACTTTTAACTTCGCTACTAGGCTCTTCGTAAAAATTACGAATAACAGCATTGTACAACATTTTATTTTTAACAGTCTCGAGAGTTACATTTTCGTTAATGGCATGCAAAAGATTTTGTGTGAATTTATCAGTTTTCACTCCGTTACTTTTCTGATAAGCATCATTATTAATTTTTTCCATCACGAATCTGTAGTAAGGTCCATAAAACATCAAAGAGTCTTTATTAGGAGCCTTTTCACGGTAACTGTAATAAGAACTACTAAAATTTTGAATGTTATTATTTAAATTTTTAATAGCATATTGTTCTAATCTAGTATATAAAGGGAAGTTTAAAGATATATCAAAAACATCTAAAAAACCAGAAACATCATTACTGTTAGTTTTATAGTTTTCAAGAATAATCTTTTTATCTGATTTCATTGAATCTATCTTAGCCAAAAATTCATTTTTAGGTAAAGAAAGATATGCGAAGGTATTTTTAAAATCTTGCTCATATTGTAAAAAGGACTCTAACAAGAGATTATTACGTTCAGCATTTATACCGCTAAAAACTAATGATTCATCAAAGTCCCATGTATTCAGTCTAATTAACAAACTATCAGAAGGTTGCATGTATACATATTGAAGCTCATTACCATGATGAAAGATGTATAAACCTTCTTTAAATTTCTTATAGCTACCTAGGAACGTATTGTTTTTGCTAAGAGGTATAGTGTCGTTAAAATCGTAATTGTCTGATAATACAACAAAATCACATTTAGGATTGATAATTTTACCTCCAAAATAGGTAGGCTTATCCTTATCAGACTTATTACATCCAATAAACACAATTAATATGAGAGGTATAAAATACTTAATCATAATTCAAATTATCCTAAATATTAAAGTTCAAAAATAGATAACTCTTTAATATTAGGCTGTTAATTCGTTGTTAAAAACGAATTTAAACGAGCCAAAAGTAAGATGTTAAAAACTTTAATGCAAATTCTTTTATAGTCTTTAGTTTTTATATTTTTGCACGGAATTTAAAAAAATATACATGTTATCAGTTTCTAATTTATCAGTTCAGTTTGGAAAACGTGTTTTGTTTGATGAAGTAAACACAAAGTTTACTCAAGGAAATTGCTACGGAATTATCGGAGCAAATGGAGCGGGAAAATCTACATTTTTAAAGATTTTATCAGGAAAACAAGAACCAACTTCAGGGCAAGTTCATTTAGAACCAGGAAAGAGAATGTCTGTATTAACACAAGATCATTATGCTTTTGATGAGTATACTGCCTTAGAAGCTGTGTTAATGGGAAACAAAGAACTGCACAAAATAAAATCAGAAATAGATGCATTATATGCTGATTATTCTGACGAAAATGCAGAAAAAATTGGTGAGTTGCAAGTTCGTTTTGAAGAAATGGACGGTTGGAACGCCGATGCTTCTGCTGCAAGTTTACTGTCAAATTTGGGTATTAAAGAAGAAGATCATTACACATTATTATCAGAATTAGATTCTAAGAAAAAAGTACGTGTATTATTGGCACAAGCTTTATTTGGGAATCCTGATGTATTAATCATGGATGAGCCTACAAACGATTTGGATTTTGAAACTATTTCTTGGTTAGAAAATTTCTTAGCAAATTATGATAACACAGTAATTGTAGTATCTCATGACCGTCACTTTTTAGATGCTGTTTGTACGCATATTTCTGATATAGACTTTGGAAAAATTAATCATTATTCAGGAAATTATACTTTCTGGTATGAGTCTTCTCAATTAGCAGCTAAACAAAGAGCTCAACAAAATAAAAAGGCAGAAGATAAAAAGAAAGAATTAGAAGAGTTTATTCGTCGTTTTTCTGCAAACGTGGCTAAATCTAAACAAGCAACTTCACGTAAGAAAATGATTGAGAAACTAAATGTTGATGAAATTAAACCTTCTTCACGTCGTTATCCTGCAATTATTTTTGAAAGAGATAGAGAAGCGGGAGACCAGATTTTAAATATTGAAGGTTTATCAAAAAAGGATGCAGAAGGAGAGTTATTGTTTTCAAATGTTGATATTAATTTGAATAGAGGAGATAAAGTTGCCGTTATTTCTAAAAACTCTAAAGCAACTACAGCTTTTTATCAAGTAATTTCAGGTAATGAAGAAGCAGATTCAGGTAAATATAGTTGGGGTGTAACAACTACTCAATCGTATTTACCAGCAGATAACTCTGCTTATTTTCAAAATGGAGAGTTAAATTTAGTAGATTGGTTACGTCAATACGCACAAACTGAAGAGGAGAGAGAGGAAGTATTTTTAAGAGGTTTCTTAGGAAAAATGATTTTCTCAGGAGAAGAGGCTTTAAAGAAAAGTAATGTATTATCTGGAGGAGAGAAAGTACGTTGTATGCTATCTCGTATGATGATGACAAGAGCTAATATTTTAATGCTAGATGAACCAACAAATCACCTAGATTTAGAGTCTATTCAAGCGTTGAATAATTCATTAATAAACTTCAAGGGAACTGTATTGTTTACTACACATGACCATGAGTTTGCACAAACAGTAGCTAATAGAATAATAGAGATTACACCTAAAGGGATTATTGATAAGTATGCTACTTTCGATGAATATTTAGAGGACTCTAAAGTAAAAGAATTAAGAGAGAAAATGTATTCTTAAATTATTAATTAAAAAAACAGCCATAATATCATATAAAATTATGGCTGTTTTTTTATGCCACATTTCTGTAATATAATTCATCCATAATATCTTTTGAGCCTTTGCCACAAAAAAGCAAATTCTTTTTATTTTTTAAAGAAAACTGATAAGCTTCTACAATTGAGTTAACCCCTAGAGTATCAATATTAGTAACATTACTAATATCTATGCTAATGTCTTTATATTTTTTTATAAAAGAATAAATCATTACTTCAAAAAGCTGAACGTTGGTAAGAGTTAAGTCACCTGATATCTTTAAATAATTTTTAGAGCTTTTAATTTTAAATTCCATAATACATAGTTTTAAATTTATATTATAAAATTATAACTTGCTTTTAAAATAAATAGCTTATTTCGTTGGAATTCAGTTTTCTATAGTTGATTAGGTTGTTTTAATAGATAAATTAGTTATAAGTATTACTCTTGGTTATCATTAACTATTTCAAAGAAGCTAAAAACGTTACCACCATAGCGTTTTTCATAGTTATAATAGGGATGTTGAGATAAATCTGTATGTTTTGAGTGTTCAATTATCAAAAGCCCATCATTATTTAACAAGTTGCGATCAAAAACTATGTCAGCTATTTTTAAAAATTGTTTTTCTTCAAAGTTATATGGAGGGTCAGCAAAAATTACATCTACTTTAAGGGGCGTTTTTTCTAAAAACTTATATACATCACTTTTATAGCTGTTAATAGACATGTTTAAATCCTTAGCTGTCTGATTAATGAATCTTATACAAGCATAATGAGCGTCAACAGCATTAATGGTTTCAGTACCTCGAGAAGCAAATTCGTAACTTATGTTTCCTGTTCCAGCAAATAAATCTAGTACAGAAATGTTTTCAAAATAATAGAAGTTATTTAAAATATTAAATAAAGACTCTTTTGCCATATCTGTTGTGGGTCTTACAGGCAGGTTTTTAGGAGCTGTAATTCTTTTACTTTTATATTTTCCAGAAATAATTCGCATTAGGCTATGAGTATAAAATTAGAGTGATTCGAAAAGTCTTTACTATCGGCAAAAAAACTATTAATTGGATTAATAAAGTGAATATTTCGAATGTATGAATAAGTAATAGAATATATATCTGATTCTTTCTCAATATCACCGATAAATGTCAATTGGAAAGAATTTGGATCCATTTGTAATTGTTCAGCAGTGAAAAGAATGTAATATATAAAATCTTCTTTTGTATTGTATAAAAATGAATTATAAAATAATAGTTTGCCTTCTTTACAAACAACGATATCTAAATAAGAAGAAGAAACATATACAAAGAATTGATCTTCAGAATCATTCTCAGAATAGTTTAGTAGTTTATCTATTAAAACCGTTGAATGATGTTTGTATTCAAATTCCCCAAAATTTTGAAAAAGGTAGTTGTTGATATTTACATAAGGTATATAAACTGTATTAGCAGCTATTACAGTATGTAAATCGTAGGTTATAAAATCTGTTTTTAATGTTTTTACGTTATAATTTAAATATGGAACTAAATTATTTCTGTCAAAGAGCTTGTTAGGAACCAACGTAGCTAAATTGTTTTGATGAATGGCAAAAACAGCTGTAAAGTCTTGTTGTAAATCTTTGTCAGTATCAAAAACACGGATGATTTTATCTAGTAATAGTTCTGGAGAAGCAATAGAGTCAGAAAATGTATACTTGGTAAAAAGAAGAGTTTCTTTTGTTTCTGAGTTTGATATACAAAAAGAAAATCCATCCAAACTAAATTGGATGGATAAACTTTTATACTGCGCATTAGCGCTAATTTTTTTACTCTTTTTTTGCAATTGCGTCACCTTTATCGTAATAAGGAGGCCAGTTACCACCTACAGTTACTTCAGTTAAAGAACCAACAGAAACAAACTCACCTTTAATTTGATCTGTCTCAATGGCTTCTAATTCTTGCTTTATTAAAGAAGGATTCATTCCTTTTAAGATAGGTTTCTTAGAAACCTTCGCCTCAAAAACTGGAACTTCTAAGCCAGCAACTTTTTCAACTCTACCTGTAGCTAATTCAAATTTTTCTTCTGTACCAGGAACATCAAACATAGTAGCATACTCTTTACCTTCAAAGTATTTTAAAACAGGCTCGTACCCTACAGTATCAATAACTTTAACAGATATATCTTTAGTAATACCACCACCTAACTCAACAGTTTTTTCAACGTTTTTAGTTTCTGTAATAGCTAATTTACCATTTTTAATAAAGGCAAGCAAAGTATCTTTATTGTTAGTATATGTTCCGTAAACTTCTTTATATTTTACTTCAGCGTCTCGAATCAACTTTAAATTCTTAATAACCTTAGCATAACGTACTCTCTTGTCTTTGTTAAAATTAATAGGTTCCATAACACCATTATAAATTTTATATACTAAAAAGACAGTTGCTCCTAATAATAATATAGAGACTAACCATCTCATTTTTAGAGGAACAAACTTAACAACAAGTAATGCTAAAAGAACTGCAACTACAACAGCTGCTAAAATCATTAATAATAAATTCATTTTTTTAATTTTTAATGTATGATATTCGCAAATCTACAATTTTTTTTCAATGATGAAAATAATTATTTAGAAATAGACTTATCTTTGAATATTATTTGATATATGATACAAACTGCTCCGAAATTTTATAAAGAAATACTACAAAAATTCCCGTATTCGCCTACAGAAAAACAAAATGAGTTACTAGATGTCTTAACAGATTTTATTTTTTCAGATGATAATCGCGCTTTATTTTTATTAAAAGGGTATGCAGGAACAGGTAAAACAACAATAATAAGTACCGTTGTACATAATTTATGGAAAATAGGACAAAAAGCAGTTTTACTAGCGCCAACAGGTCGTGCAGCGAAAGTAATTTCAGGATATTCTAACCGACAGGCATTTACGATTCATAAAAAAATTTACTTTCCTAAAAAGCAAAGTAGTGGAGCTGTAAATTTTGTAATGCAACCTAATAAGCATACTGATACTCTTTTCATTGTAGATGAAGCTTCTATGATTTCTGATGAAAAGCAGAACGCGAAATTATTTGAAAATGGTTCTTTATTGGATGATTTAATCTCATATGTATACTCAGGAAAAAATTGTAAAATTATTTTTATTGGAGATACGGCACAGTTACCACCTGTAAAGTTAACTATGAGTCCAGCTTTAGAAGCTGACAAACTTTCGTTTGAGTTTAATAAAGAAGTTACAGAAATTGAGTTAGACGAAGTGGTTAGACAAGAAGAAGGCTCAGGGATTTTGGCTAATGCAACCGATTTACGTTTGTTAATTCAGAATGATTCAATACATTTTCAATTTGATTTAAATTATCCCGACATTATTCGTCTACAAGATGGTTATGATATTCAAGATGCTATAACAATGGCTTATGATGGAGATATAGGAGTGGAAGATACTGCTATTATTGTACGTTCAAATAAGAGAGCTAATCAATACAATCAACAGATTAGAACTAAAATTCGCGGACAAGAAAATGAAATTTCTACAGGAGATTACGTGATGGTAGTGAAAAATAATTACTACTGGTTAAAAGACTCTTCTTCGGCAGGATTTATAGCAAATGGAGATATTTGTGAAGTTATGCGTATCAATTCAATTAAAGAGTTATATGGCTTTAAGTTTGCAGAAGTTGAAGTTCGCATGATTGATTATCCTGATATGAAACCTTTTGAAACAGTGTTGTTGTTAGATACTCTTACAAGTGAAAGTCCGTCATTAACGTATGAAGAATCTAACCGATTATATGAAGCTGTAAAAGAAGATTTTGCACATGAAAAATCAAAGTACAAGCAATTTATGGGTGTTAAGAAAAATAAGTATTTCAATGCGCTTCAGGTAAAGTTCTCTTACGCAATGACCTGTCATAAATCTCAAGGAGGTCAATGGAAAACAGTTTTTATAGAACAACCATACTTGCCAGATGGAGCTTCGGTTGAATATTTACGTTGGTTATATACGGCTGTTACCCGTGCACAAGAAAAATTGTATTTAATAGGTTTTAAAGATGAGTATTTTTTAGATTAAAAAACTATATTCGCGTCAAATTAAAATTTAAAACTATGAAAATGTATTTTACAAAAACAAAAATTGCATTAATTTTTTCCTTAGTACTACTATTGTCATTTTCTTCATGCAGTAATAGTGATGATTTAGCGTCTAGTAATCCGTTTATAGAAATAAACTGGAGTAATGTAGGAAGCTCGTTAAGTATTCGGTCAGATGAGTTTGAAGAAGGAGGGAAATTAACTTTTGAGTTATACATGAATGGGCAATTAAAAGACTCAGAGACAATAACTACGGGATATGAAGGAGGAAATAACTATAATGGAAGTTTATACTTAGATAATACTGTGAGTTTTCCTGTTACTATATATCTAGTTGTTAAAGGTGGAGGAAGCAAAACTAAAAGTAATGAAGTTGTTATTGAGGATCCTATTTTAGGAAAAAGATTTTTAAGAGAAGCAGAAGTATTTGATAAGTTAGAGGAGACAGATATTCCGATGACTCTTACAAGTTGCGAAAAATTAAGTACTATTGAATTTTTCAGTAATAACAAGGTTAAAAGAGACTGGTTTAGTTCTAATAGTTCAACAGGCGAATGTATAGAAGAGTTAGAAGAATTTCAATGGGAAAGAGTAGGGGTTAATAAGTATAAGTTTATTTTTGATAAAAATTTTTACTTAGTAGATATGAATTTTGGGTATAAGGGTGAATCCATAGAATTTGAAGTTATCGGAAATAGATATGACAGAAAATATTACTATATACAATAAAACATATTTTTAAAAGGCAAAAAAAACTCAAACTTCAAGTGAAGTTTGAGTTTTTTTATTGCTTAACATATAGATGTTACTTTCCAATATGTTAGCATTTTGTTAATGTGCTTTATACTTTAGTTAAAAAAGTTACATTTGTGTAGTATTCAAACTATTAAAAATGCACAAAAAAGTACTTTTATTACTATCTTTTTTATTGATTTCACTAACAATAAGCGCACAAAAACCACAAAAACTTACTTCAAATCAGATTTACGAGAAAGTTCAAAAATTAAACTTTTTAGGCTCTGCATTATATATCGCTGCGCATCCTGATGATGAAAATACTCGTTTGATCGCATATTTATCTAATCATGAAAAGGCAAGAACAGGATATTTGTCGTTAACCCGTGGAGATGGAGGGCAAAATTTAATAGGTCCTGAAATGCGTGAACTTTTGGGAGTTATTCGTACTCAAGAGCTGTTAGCTGCAAGAAATGTAGATGGAGGAGAACAACGTTTTTCTAGAGCTAATGATTTTGGATATTCAAAACACCCTGATGAAACGTTAAAAATTTGGGATAAAGATAAAGTTTTAGCCGATGTAGTTTGGGCAATTCGTACTTTCAAACCCGATGTGATTATCAATCGTTTTAATCATAGAACACCAGGAACAACGCATGGTCACCATACTTCATCAGCGATGTTAAGTGTTGAAGCTTTTGATTTAGCTAATGATAAATCAAAATACCCTGAGCAATTAAAGTATACAGATACATGGAGGCCTAATAGGTTGTTTTTTAATACTTCTTGGTGGTTTTACGGAAGTGAAGAAGCTTTTGAAAAAGCAGACAAAAGTAATATGTTAAGCTTTGATATAGGAACGTACTACCCTTTAAAAGGATTGTCTAATAATGAAGTAGCAGCAATAGCAAGCAGTCAACATTTATGCCAAGGGTTTGGAAGGTTAACCACTAGAGGAAGTCAAACAGAATATGTAGAGTTTTTAAAAGGAGAATTTCCTAAAGACAAAAAAGATATTTTTTCAGGAATAAATACAACATGGAATAGAGTAGATGGTGGAGGAGAAATAGGAGATATTTTATATGATGTTGAACAAAATTTTGATTTTGTAAATCCATCAAAGCACCTGCCAGACTTGTTAAAGGCATACAAAAAAGTTAGGCAATTAAAAAATACGCATTGGAGAACTATTAAGACAAAAGAATTGAATGAAATTATCAAAGCTTGTGCAGGTTTATATTTAGAAGCATCGGCAGAAAGTTCTAGTTCAATTCCAAGTAGTACAATTAATGTAAATTTTGAAGCACTAAATAGAAGCTTTATTTCTATGGAGTTGTCGTCAATTACCATTCTTCCTGAAGGGAAAAACATCAAAAAAGAATTGGATTTAGCACCCAATAGTAAACAAAACTTTAAAAGTAAAATCAATATCGCTAAAGATGTTTCTTACTCTTCGCCATATTGGTTAGCTACTCAGTGGGATTTGGGAATGTACAAAGTAAACGATCAAAAATTAATAGGTAATCCAGAGTCTTTAAGGCCAATTCAAATTCAATACAATATTATAATTGAAGACCAACCAATTGCATTTACAATTCCAGTGGTACATAGATACGCTAAAAGAGATAAAGGAGAAATTTATGAACCTTTTGAGGTGTTACCGAAAGTAACAACAAAGCTATTGAATAAGGTACTTGTTTTTTCTTCAGAAAAATCTCAAAAAGTAACTGTAGAAATTCGTTCTGGAGCGAAAAATACAAATGGAATAGTTACTCTAAAAGCACCAAAAGGGTGGAAAGTTACTCCAAACGAAGCAAAATTTTCTATAGACCAAAAGGGAGATATTCAGTTGATTGACTTTATGGTTACTCCAACACAAAATGAATCAGAAGGAGTTTTAAAAGCTATAGCAAAAGTTGAAGGTAAAAGTTATGATAAAGAATTGATAGAAATTAATTATAGTCATATTCCTAAACAGTCAGTATTATTACCATCACAAGCAAAAGTTGTACGTATGGATATAAAAAAGAACGGTACAAGAATAGGGTATATACAAGGTTCAGGAGATGCTATTCCAGAAAGTTTACAACAAATTGGCTACGAGGTAACAGAATTGAATGTAAATGAGATTAATGGAAATTTAGAGCAATTTGACGCAATTGTTGTTGGTATTAGGGCATATAACACTATAAAAGAATTGCAGTTTAAGCAAAAATACTTGTTAGAATATGTAAAAAATGGTGGAAATTTAATAGTGCAATACAACACGAATAGAGGGGTAGATGTACAAGCGCCGTATGAATTACAATTATCACGTGATAGAGTAACAGACGAACATTCTAAAGTAACCTTGTTAGCTAAAGAACATTCTATTTTAAATTACCCAAACAAAATTACTGAAGCTGATTTTGAAGGTTGGGTACAAGAACGAGGCTTATATTTTCCTAACAAATGGAGTAAAGAATACACTTCGATATTATCTATGTATGATAAAGGGGAGTCAGTAAAAAAAGGAAGTTTGTTAGTTGCTAAATATGGTAAAGGAAACTATATCTATACAGGGTTAAGCTTCTTTAGAGAGCTTCCAGCAGGAGTTTCAGGAGCTTATAAGTTATTTGCAAACTTATTATCGGTAAAAGAAAATACCGTGGAGAAATAGAATATTGAAAAGAGTCATATAAATTATAGAAAAGCGAGGTTTAAACCCCGCTTTTCTATTTAAAAAGATTTATAGAAACCGTTGCTAATTCCGAGTTTGGAAATTTTCTAAACGTGTTTTTATCATAAGTCAACCCAATAGCTTCCATAGCATTCATGTATTCATCAAGCTCAATAATGTATTGATCAGAATAACCATGTGTAGCATCGTAGGCAGTAGCCGCTGTTTTTCCTAAGTTTTTAGCAACCAATTCAGGTTTTGATGTGTGTAATTCAATTAGCAATAAGCCAAATTTACTAATAAACGGTTTCCACTTGGTAAAATGCTGTTTTAAAGATTCTACTACCAAGTTGTTATTCAAACGTTTTCCTCTGTAAGCATAAGCTCCAGTTGAATTGGTAATAGTTGAATTATCATTAGGAGCAGGCTCTTGCCAAATTCTGTTGTGATCTAAAAAGGTACGAACGTTTAATAAATCAGAAAGGTTAATTCCGTATTTATCTTGTAAATCTTCTGATAACGCTTTCGGATTTCCAATATCTCCCCAAATCACTTTAGCCCAAATATCTGCTTGCACTAGGTTTTTACGAGTTATTTTTAAGGCAGCTTCGTTATAATCGACACCAATAAGTAAAAGAGGATAATCTTCTAGCATAGTACCTCTTTTAGTTTGATGTTCAATTACATTAAATAAATGTTTTAAAAATGCACCATTACCACAGCCAACATCTAAAATACCTTTAGGTTGTTCGTTGATAGGTTTATTAAATAGGTTAATAATAATCTCATCGATTACTTTAAAATAGGTTGAATGCGCGCCACCACTTCCCCAAACATTCATTTCTCTATCTACATGAATTTCGTCATTTCCAATTTCTGAAGTTCTAAAAATGTCTGGGTCTCCAAATATAAGTTTGTCTAATTTTCTGAGTGTAGGAATGTACGATACGGTAACTCCATAAGCACTTGCTCTTCGAGCAAAAAACAAGCCTTCATCAGTAAACTCATAAGAGTCTTTAGTCTTGAAAAACCAACCTAGATTGGTTAATAAATCAAGTAGCCGACTAAAATTATCAGCGTCTTTATGAAACTCATCAGCACTGAATTTTGTTTGCATAAAGTATTTATGAAACATACCGCTCATACCTAATAAAACTGTTGTTGGACCAACAATAATACCTTCGATATGTGTAAGGATCTGAGCTAGAGCTTCTTTATCTTCAGAAGTTGATGGAGTTTTAATTCCGAAGTTGTTTGTAAAGTTTTTATAAAGCTTTTCAAGCTTCTCATAAGGTTCAATTTCAAATTTTCGAGCGCTATAATTTTCTGAAAATTTCAACAATAAAAAAGCTTCTTTATATAAGTGAAAATAAGAAAAAGCTATAGCTGAAGCTTCATTGATTTCGAACTGAACAGTGTTATGTGTATTATCTACATGTTGTGTTAACCAGCCTTGAGAACACAATGTTCTTAAAGCCACATTTAAATAACCGTCATTAGCGTTAAATTCGGAAGTAATTTCATTTAAACTAACAGATTTCTTCTTTAATAAGTAGTTAGTAATTCCTTTTTCATGTAAAGTGTAAGCTGCTGGACAAGTAACAATTCCGTCTAAGTGACGAAACAACCTACTCCTTAACGCAGACTTTTCTTGTTTTGATAGCATAGTTTGATAGTTTTCATTCTAAATATAACTAATTGATTTTAAAATTAAAACTAAATTATTAAAGCTAAAAAATTAAGTTAAAATATTTAAAATATGTTTGTGAACAAAAGAATAATAGTCTTGATATTGAGGAAGTAATAAGTTTTCGTAGTTTTTTGTATGCAGTATTGTTTCTAAGCTAAATAGCTTTAAGTCTGCTACTTCCTCTTCTTGAAGTTTTAATTCTTGGACAGAAACTGTTAATTCAGCAATAAATACATGATGAAACTCATTATCAATAATTCCATTCGGGTGATTTACCATGTGTTTTCGAGTACCTATTTTATGTAAGTTTTCAGGAAGAATATCAAAACCTATTTCTTCTTTAACCTCTCTAACAGCAGCAATTTTAATGTTTTCACCGGCAGCTATGTGACCTGCAACCGAAATATCCCATAAACCAGGAAAAACTTTTTTAGTTAGTGCTCTTTTTTGAAGTAGTATTTGTTTATTAGAAGTGTACAACCAAACATGGATAGTAGGGTGAAAGTAGCCATGTTTATGAGCCTCAGATTTTAAACAAGTTTTTCCTGTATAGTTTCCATTTTCATCGACAATATCTATAAGTTCATCCATAAAAAGCTGGTAAAAAAAACGTCATTACAAATAAGTAATGACGTTTGATTATTTATATTATTTAAAGTAAGAGAAATCTTCTCCGTCTTCAATTTTTAATAAACTTTCGTAAATCATTTTAATTACATTTTCAACATCTTCACGGTGTACCATTTCAACGGTAGTGTGCATGTAACGTAATGGTAAAGAGATTAAAGCAGAAGCAACTCCACCATTGCTGTATGCAAATGCATCAGTGTCAGTTCCTGTAGCTCTTGATAGGGCAGAGCGTTGGAAAGGAATTTTGTTAGCTTCGGCAGTATCAATAATTAAATCTCGTAATTTTTGTTGTACCGCAGGAGCATAAGCTACTACAGGACCTTTACCTAACTCTAAATGACCTTCTTTTTTCTTATCAATCATTGGTGTGGTAGTGTCATGTGTTACATCAGTAACAATAGCTACGTTAGGCTTAATGGTTTCGGTAATCATTTCCGCACCACGCAAACCAATTTCTTCTTGAACAGAGTTTGTAATATATAAACCGAAAGGTAATTTTTTCTTGTTTTCGTGTAGTAAACGTGCTACTTCAGCAATCATAAAACCTCCCATACGGTTATCTAAAGCACGACATACAAACTTGTTCTCGTTTAGAATGTGAAACTCATCTGGGTAGGTAATAACACAACCAACATGCACACCTAATTTTTCAACTTCTTCTTTAGTGCTGCAACCACAATCAATAAAAATATTGTCTGGTTTTGGAGCTTCTTCTTTCGCTTTATTACGTGTATGAATTGCTGGCCATCCGAAAACACCTTTTACAATTCCGTTTTTAGTGTGAATGTTTACAATTTTACTAGGAGCAATTTGGTGGTCGCTACCTCCGTTACGGATTACATAAATTAATCCGTCATCAGAAATATAGTTTACATACCAAGAAATTTCATCAGCATGTCCTTCAATAACTACTTTATATTTAGCATCAGGGTTTATAATTCCTACAGCAGAACCATAAGTGTCAGTAATAAACTCGTCAACATAAGGTTTTAAATAGTTCATCCATATTTTTTGCCCTTCCCACTCGTATCCTGTAGGAGCAGCATTATTCAAGTATTTTTCTAAAAAGTCAATAGACTTTTCATTTAAAATAGATTTATCAGCCATAACTTAAACGTTAATTTTAATGTTATTAATCTTTCTTTTCTTTTTCTTTAGGTTTATCAGCTCCCCAAAAACGTCTCTTTTCAATAAACTCTTCTTGTTCCTGAAGTTGTTTTGGTGTTAACACCTTTAAAAAAGATGGGTGTTGCTCTATTGCATACTCAATTTTTTCAACAATGCTAGCCACATCTTCATTTTCGTAATCAATTTCTAAAGGTTCTTTAATAACCATAGATTGTAGCACGTTACGTTTTTTTATCATCAATCCTTTTTTGTCAAAAGAACGTCTAAATCCGTCAATTACTATAGGAACTACAATAGGCTTGTAGGTTTTAATGATATGGGCTGTACCACGACGAATAGGCTTAAAAGGGGTAGTTGTACCTTGTGGAAAGGTAATTACCCAGCCATCATCTAATGCTTTACCTATATTAGAAATGTCAGACATTTTTACTTGTCTGTTTACATCTTTTCCTGCGCTTCTCCAAGTTCTTTCAACAGAGACAGAACCTACATAAGCAAAAATTTTAGGAAGCAAACCAGAACGCATGGTTTCACCTGCAGCAACATAATAAATATTTAGTTTAGGTTTCCATAAATACCCTACGTTTCTAATATTGTCATCTCTACCTTTTAAAGCGGCATTAAATACGTGAAACATGGCTGCTACATCGGCAAAATAGGTTTGGTGATTGGAGATAAATAGTACTTTTTGGTCGGGGAGACTTCTTAAAACATCCATTCCCTCTATTTGCAGGTCATTAAACTTACGGTAACGTCCGTGAGAAATAACTCCGAGAACTTGTATTAAAAATCTTTTAATGAACAATATATGTCCAAAAGGATTCCTTTTAAATAAAGGCATTTTTATAATCTGGTTTTATTAGTGTAAATGCTAAATTACAAAAGAAAACCATAAAAAAAACTATTTAAATAAATCTTTAATTTCTGAAAGCATCATGGCAGTTGCACCCCATACAATGTAATCGTTTAATTTAAAGCATGGTACCTCAATATTTTTCATGTATGAGGTTTCCATTTCTACTGAAGTCAAGTTTGAATCGTCTAATAAATCAGCTAATAAAACTTCAATAATTTCTGCAACTTCTTCGTTTGGAGTGAAATGAGGTGTTTTTTCTGAAACACCTATAAATGGAGCTACTAAAAAGTTACTAGGAGGAATATAGGCGTCTGAAGTTTGTCGTATTATTTCAATAGATTTATAGTGTAAACCAACTTCTTCAAAAGTTTCCCGTAAAGCAGTTGTTTGTAGGTTATTATCCTCTTTGTCAAATTTTCCACCAGGAAAGCTAATTTGAGATGAATGTGCTCCGTTATAACTAGCTCTTTCAGTAAGTAAAAAGCGAGTTTGGTTATTATTATCAGGGTAAAATAACGCTAAAACAGCTGCTTTTCTTGGATTTTTGCTTAGTATTAATTCTTCTGAAAACCGTGTTCTTAACTTTGGAGCTAATTTAAATTGAGAAGTTAAACCACCCAGTTGCTTTTGCTGCAATCTTTCTATTTGATTGATAAAATCAGAAAAAGTCATTCGTTTTTAGTATTTTAGAACAAACTTATCAATTTACAAGATAAAAATTATAAAATTTGGCTTGAATTTTGATTTGTTAGGTGTGGAATTAATTTAATACTAAATGAATAAAGAAAAAAAGTACCAAAAACTAGCATTAAGTTTGTTGTTTGACGCTATTGGGTATGTATCTTATTTAATACCTGGGCTTGGAGAGTTGTCTGATATTGTTTGGGCACCAGCGTCAGCGTACATAATGACAAAAATGTATAAAGGAAATAAAGGTAAAGTAGCAGGAGCGATTGCTTTTATTGAAGAAGCGATGCCTGGGTTAGATGTTGTGCCAACATTTACTCTTATGTGGTTATATACTTATGTTTTTTCTTCAAAGGAAACAAAAACTACGATTGAAGTTTAGCCTTTTAAGTCGAATAAAAGAATAAAGAGCTTCCAATTTAGGAAGCTCTTTTTAGTATTCTATAACTATAAACTATTTCTTGATGATTTTTTTTGTAAATGATTTTTGACCGTCGTTTACTTCAAGAATATATATGCCGTTATGTAAGTTTGAAACATCAAGATTATTATGAGTAACTTTTCCTGTTAAAACTTGTTGTCCTGTTAAGGTTGTAACTTTAAAAGTAGCATTTCTGTCATCAGCTAATTTAATTTTTACAAAGTTTACACTAGGGTTTGGTGAAACACTAGCATCAAAAATAGAAGTTTCATTGCCCAACTTTCCATCAATAGTGATGTTGTTGTACCCTAAACCTTTAGAGCTACTACCTATGTTAATAGTATAATCTTCAACTTCACCATAAGAAAAAGTCTCACAAGCAGATGGAGCTGCATTCCATTTCATTGATACACGCATTCTTGTGGTGCCTGCTAAAGCAGAGGTAGGGACAGAAAAATTATAGGATAAATTACCAGAGCTAGATGAAGAACCACTAACAACTTCTTCAGAAGATTCAAAAGTTCCATTTTTATTAAAATCAATCCAAACTTTCCAGTATTCTGTGTATGAAGAACTAGCAAATCCAGCGCTTACTACAATAGTATTACTTCCGTAAGGTAAGTTTCCAGTTAAAGAAGTAAAGTCAGCATATCCACCGTTGGCACCAGTAGCGTTTGAAATTCCACCAATAACAACATTGTCAATCCATTCATAATTTACATTATTCCCTTTAGTACTACAATAAGAAATTGTGTTTGCTAGAGTTGTTATGTTTACCGTATTACTTGAAGAAGAAATATTGTTTGCAGCATCTTTGGCTTTTACAGAAAAAGTATAGCTTGTAGAGGCTGTTAATTTACTTACAGAATAACTTGTAGTAGTAACAGTGGCTATTTTTGAACTTCCTCGATATATGTCATATTCTGTAACACCAATATTATCAGTTGAAGCAGTCCAGCTTAAATTAACAGAAGTTTGTGTAATATTTGAAGCAGCAACATTGGTTGGCGCAGATGGAGCAGTTGTGTCTGGGGTAGAAGTTCCTCCATCAATGTTGTGGTTTCCCAAGCCGCTAAATGTATCTTTTGCTAATATATTCCATTCAGAAGTTGTATATGTACTGTTAGGAGATGTAACAGAAGATTTTCTTTGCATTGTTTTGTCTTGTGCAAAAGTTGAAGAGCTATTAGGATTTCCAATCAAATCGATAAGAGTATTTCCTTTGAATAAACCAACAGCATCGTTTCCATTAAAAGAAATTACACCAGTATCTGTTCTGTCAGCTTTATTTAATATTGTACTAGAAGCACTGCTATTAGCTATGACATACACATCACCATTTGTTAATTGACCACTTAAGGTTAATGTATTGGTCCATCCACCACCGTTGGCAGCTTTCTTTAATGAATACCCTGATAAGTTTACACTGGTTCCAGTGAAATTAGCAATTTCAATAGCTTTATTATTTGAAGAACCTTCAATATATTCAGAAATTAATAAATCCGCAGCTGTTCCATTTCCTCCACCTGAACTTGTGTTAGTTGTAATAGAAACAGAATTACTAGAAGTAGATTGATTACCTGCAGCATCTTTAGCTTTTACAGAAAAAGTATAATTAGTTGCTGCTGTTAAACCTGTAACGCTATACGAAGTTGTTGTAACGGTAGCAATTTTCGTAGTTCCATTGTATACATCATATCCTGAAACACCAACATTATCAGTAGAAGCTGACCAAGTTAAATCAACTGTAGTTTCTGTAATATTTGAAGCAGCTAAATTAGATGGAGCAGTAGGAGCTTGTGTGTCTGATACACTACCACCTCCAAATAAATCTTCAGCTTGAGGTCCTCCCCAAATTTTAGTAGCAAATGCAGGGTTGTCAATAAACGGATTACGATTTCCTTGAATTCCTTCTAAAATAGGGTTACGTTGCTTTTCAAAGTCTGATACAGGGTCATCCACATTCCATTGAATAAATAAAGCAAGCATGTTAGAGTCAGAAGCCATCGTAGCTCCTGTGCCAACACCCGTAGGTAAACATTGGTTACCGTAACGTAAATACATATACATCATCATACGAGCAACATCACCTTTCCATTCGTCTCCAGGATACCAACCTCCAGAAACACTACCAGCATTACCAGAACCATTTACAAATTTTTTACTACCTCTTTGAGAGTTGAAAGAAATATCAGAAGGTCTTAAATGATGTGCATCTGCACCAGGACCAGAAGTTCCTAAATTAGGACTTCCTAATGATTTAGGGTATACATGTTCTCTGTTCCATTGTGTACCAGCACTACCACCATTAGCATCTTTACTTCTAGTTCTATCGGTTACATAATTACCGTCAGTATCACTATACCCATAAATTAATAAAACCTTACTAGCGTCGTTAGGATCTAAATCAGTTTGTTTAAGTGCATTCCACACACCAGGTGTGTATGATAGGTTTGTTGTATGTGTATTAATAATTTTAGTAGCGAGCTCATTTTTTAATGCTGAACCAGATAAATTCAAATTAACATCGTTATAATATGAAGGAATTTGTGAAAAAACAGCTAATGAAGCTATTAAAAAGAAGAAGAGTAGTTTGTGTTTCATAATATTTTATTGAAAAAAGTTAAATTTTTGTTAACCACCTGCAAATCAATAAAAAATATAATTTTTTGATGTTATCAAAAGGTTAATAATCAATAGTATATCTTTTGTAGGTAACTAGTTTATAGTTTTTCCTTTATTTTGCGTAAATTTGCACGCTAAAATTAGAGATTGATTATGAAGATATCATACAATTGGTTACAACAATTTTTACAGACAGACTGGGAGGCAGAGAAAACAGGTGAGTTATTAACTGATTTAGGTCTTGAAGTTGAAGGAATAGAAACTGTAGAGAGTATTAAAGGAAGCCTAAAAGGGGTAGTTGTAGGAGAAGTTTTAACTTGTGAAAAGCACGCTAATGCAGATAAGTTAAAGGTTACTACTGTTGATTTAGGAAATGGTACCCCTGTACAAATTGTATGTGGAGCACCAAATGTCGCGGCAGGACAAAAAGTTCCTGTGGCTACTGTTGGTACCATGTTGTATGATGAAAAAGGAGAAGGCTTTAAAATTAAAAAAGGAAAGATAAGAGGAGAAGAGAGTCACGGAATGATTTGTGCCGAAGACGAATTAGGTTTAGGACAAAGTCATGATGGTATTATGGTGTTAGACGAGAATTTAGCTCCAGGTACTCCTTGTTCGGAGGTCTTTAACATTGAGACAGACTATGTTTTTGAAATTGGGTTAACACCAAACCGAGCAGATGCCATGAGTCATTACGGTGTTGCACGCGATTTAAGAGCTGGATTAATTCAGCAAGGAACTAATATTGAGTTAATATCTCCTTCTGTTTCTGATTTTCATGTTGATGAGCGTACTCATAAAATTGATATTGAAATTGAAGATAAAGATTTAGCACCTCGCTATTGTGGTATAACCATTACTGATGTTGAAGTGAAAGAATCACCAGAATGGATTCAAAACAGATTAAAAGCAATTGGGTTAACTCCAAAAAATAATATTGTAGATATTACTAACTATGTATTGCATGAGTTAGGACAACCACTACACGCTTTTGATGCTTCTAAAATTAGAGGAGGCAAAGTAGTAGTGAAAACTTTAGAAGAAGGTACTAAGTTTACTACGTTAGATGATGTAGAAAGAGAGTTGTCATCTGAGGATATTATGATTTGTGATGCAGATGATAATCCATTATGTATTGGAGGTGTATTTGGAGGAGCACAATCAGGAGTTACAGAGCATACAACTTCTATTTTCTTAGAAAGTGCTTATTTTAACCCTGTGTCTGTTCGTAAAACAGCAAAACGTCACGGGTTAAATACAGACGCTTCTTTCCGTTTTGAAAGAGGTATTGACATCAACACAACAAAATATGCTTTAAAACGTGCTGCTTTATTAATTGAAGAATATGCAGGAGGAAAAATGTCTTCTGATATTTTAGATTTTTATCCTGTAAAGGTGGAAGATTTTGAAGTGTTTTTATCGTTTGAAAATGCGTATAAATTAATAGGTCAAGAAATACCTAAGGAAACGATTAAAAAGATTTTAGCTTCATTAGATATTAAAATTAATAGTGTTACTGAAGCTGGTTTAGGATTGGTAGTACCATCGTATCGTGTAGATGTACAACGTGAAGCAGATATTATAGAGGAAATCTTACGTGTTTATGGATATAATAATGTAGAATTTTCTCATAAATTAAATACGTCTATTTCTTTTGATAGTGATAAAGAAGTTAAAATAGAGAATATTGTTGCTGACCAGTTAACATCGTTAGGGTTTAATGAAACCATGGCAAATTCGTTAACAAAGGCAGATTATATTGAATTGTCTGAGAACTTAAATGCTGATTTTAACGTTGAAATGTTGAATCCGTTAAGTAACGACTTAAAAGTAATGCGTCAATCGTTACTATTTAGTGGTTTAGAATCTGTAGCGTACAATATTAACAGAAAGAACAATTCATTAAAGTTTTACGAGTTTGGTAAGACGTATCATAAATATGAAAGCGGATACCAAGAAGATAAGCATTTAACATTATTTGTTACTGGTAATAGAACACAAGATAGCTGGAAGGTAGCTACACAGACATCAGATTTCTTTTATGTTAAAGGGATTGTAACAGCTTTATTAAGTCGTTTAGGAATTGATAAATTAAAAACTACTCCAACAAAATCAGATGTGTTTTCTGAAGGAATTACGTTAAGTTTAGGAAAAACTAAGTTAGTAGAGTTAGGAGTTGTTAAAAGAGCGATTTTAAAAGAGTTTTCAATAAAACAAGAGGTTTTATTTGCAGACTTTAACTGGCAGAATATTTTAGAATTAGTAGGTAAGAAAAAAATAAAAGTAGCCGATTTACCTAAGTTTCCAGCTGTAAAGCGTGATTTAGCGTTGTTATTGGATAATAAAGTTGAATTCAAAGAAATTTATAACTTAGCATTTCAATCAGAAAGAAAACTTTTAAAAGAAGTGGATTTATTTGATGTGTATGAAGGAGACAAATTACCAGAAGGTAAAAAGTCGTATGCAGTAAGCTTTGTATTACAAGATGAAAACAAAACATTAGCAGATAAGCAAATAGACAAAATAATGCAGAAACTACAGCAAACATTCGAAAAGAATTTAGATGCTGTATTACGATAATTCAGAAGCTCCATTTTTGGAGCTTTTTTTATATTTAATAAAGAACAATACTTAAAATAAACTAATGTATAAATTACTGATTCGCCCAATTTTTTTCCTTTTTGATCCTGAAAAGATTCACCACTTTACATTTTCACTCGTAAAGTTTTTATCGAAAATACCAGGAATGTCTTCTATTTTTAGAGGAGTGTATCAAGTAAACGATAAAAAGTTAGAACGCAATTTATTCGGATTAACGTTTAAAAACCCTGTAGGGTTAGCAGCAGGATTTGATAAAAATGCAGTGCTGTATAATGAGTTGGCTAATTTTGGTTTTGGTTTTGTTGAAATTGGTACGGTTACACCAAAAGGTCAAGAAGGAAACCCGAAAAAACGTTTATTCCGTTTAAAAGATGATAAAGGAATTATCAACCGAATGGGGTTTAATAATGAAGGGTTAACAGCAGCGATTGAGCAATTAAAAAAGAACAAAGGAAAAATAATTATTGGAGGAAACATAGGTAAGAACACGAATACATCTCCCGAAAATTATACAGAAGATTACATTACGTGTTTTAAAGGATTACACCCGTATGTAGATTATTTTGTATTGAATGTAAGCTGCCCGAATGTATCTAGCCATGCAAAATTAGAAGATGCTGATTATTTAAAGGAATTGATTACTGAAGTTCAAAAATTGAATAATGCTAAAGTAACACAAAAACCAATTCTATTAAAGATTGCTCCCGACTTAAACAATCAACAATTAGATGAGATTATTGAATTGGTTGCTGAAACTAAAATTGATGGAGTTATAGCATCAAATACATCGGTAAATAGAGATAATTTAAAAGCTTCTAAAGAACGTTTACAAGAAATAGGTAATGGAGGTCTAAGCGGACAACCGGTTAAAGATAGAAGCACAAGAGTAATTAAGTATCTAACGGATAACTCTAATAAAGCGTTTCCAATTATTGGAGTAGGAGGTATCCATTCTGAAAAAGATGCTTTAGAAAAGCTAAAAGCAGGAGCAGACTTAGTGCAGATTTATACAGGATTTATTTATGAAGGACCTAGTTTGGTAAAAAGAATCAATAAAGCTATTTTAGAAAAAATGAATTAATAAAATTTAATGTGGAAAGAATACGAGAAAGAAATATATAAAACTTTAAAAGAGAACTATCCAGAGTCAGAAATTGAGTATAATGACTCTATTTTTGGTTTATATAGTAAAATTGATAGACAAATAGATTTTTCTTTACGAGGTCATATAGCAGGTAAAAAAGTTTTAGGTATAGTTGATTGTAAGTTCTATAATAAAAAGCTTCATGTTAAAGATATAGAAAGTTTTTTAGGAATGATGGAAGATGTTAATGCTAACTTTGGATTGTTAATTACAAATGAAGGTTATACTCCTGCAGCAAAGAATAGGGTTAAGTATTCTAGCTTAAATTTAGATATATTAAATTTTAATGAATTAGGAAAGATAGATATTTCAATAGATTACTTTTTTAATCAAAACATTAAAGGGCAATATCTATCTAAACATGAGTTTTATAAGCGTAATAAACAAAACACAGGGTATTTTGATAAAGAAAAATCAGATTATAAAAAAAGAGTTTTGTTTTATAAGGAAGGTTTTGCAAATACAGAGTATTATGCTTACAAAAAAATATTAGAAAACTCGACAAGAGCGTTTAGAGACTTTTCACAATTAGAGGAAATAAGTTTGTTTATACCTTCAAACATAAATAACAAAGGAACTCAATATGAAGATAAAAAAGCATTGTTTAAATGTACTATCTCAAGAATAGAACTTGAATCTTTTTTAGGTTTGGTCATAGAAGATTTGCGTGATGATATTAAAAACTGGAGAAAAGATTTTCTTTCTAAGCTTGATAAAAAAAAAGTAATGTATTTTGCTGAAGAGTATGTTACTTTTGAAGATTATACAAACTATAGTGATTTAAATAAATCATAGAATAAAAATTGTTATGCTAGAAACCCTCATATCTTTTGTATTAGCCACGGCTACTTTAGCGATTTCACCAGGTCCTGATAATATTTTTGTCTTAACCCAAAGTATTGTCAATGGAAAAAAATATGGATTGGCTACAGTTGCTGGTTTAATGACAGGATGTATCATTCATACAACTTTGGTGGCTTTTGGCGTATCGGAAATCATCAAACAGAATCCGAATTTGTTTTTTATCATCAAGTTATTTGGAGCAGGATATTTACTGTATTTAGCATTTCAAGTATATAAAAGTGATGCTAAAATTGCCTTTTCTACTGAGAATGTTCAGAAAAAATCAACAATGCAGTTATTCAAAACAGGTTTTTGGATGAATGTATTAAACCCTAAGGTTACGATTTTCTTTTTGGCATTCTTCCCGCAGTTTTTGTTTTCTGACAGCTTGTCAAACGTACTCCAGTTTTATGTATTAGGAGGATTATTCATTTTAACATCTTTTTTAATATTTTCTTCCATTGCTATTTTGGCAGGAAAAATTTCTAATTACATTAAACGGCACAAAAAGGTGGGAATATATTTAAAATGGGCGCAAATTGTAGTTTTTATAGGTATAGCGATGTTAATTTTACTTTAAAAAACTTTCAAGATTATTTATTCCTCTTTCTTTAAAGTAAGTTTTTCTAAAGCACGTTTAGAACTTCTATTTTCAGGATTAATGGTTAAAGCTTTTTTATAGTATTCAATAGCCTTCGCTGTATCTTTCATTCTGGTATAAGCATCAGCGGTACTATCATAAGTATTTGAGCTGTTAGGATACAATTCAATATTAATTTTAAAAACATTAAGGGCATTTTCAAACTCATCTTTTCTAAGATATTGATATCCTAACCTATTTATATTTCGTTCTCTGATTACAGGATTTAAACTGTCTTTTTCTTTTATAGCTTTGTAACCTTTTAAAGCAGCTTCAAAGTTACCTTCTGCTAAATGTTCGCTGGGAGTTTTTTCTCCTTTTTTTAGTTTTTTAAAGACATACTTTTTACCTTCATGCTCACGCTTTTCAGCTAACCCTATCATATTCTTAGAAGTATTAAAAATTAGTTTTTCATTTAACTCTCTAACGTAAAAAGAAGAATCATTCACTTTTAAAGGTTCTAAGTTTTGATTACGCCATTTTATAAGTAATTTATTGTCATTATTAAAAGTAACTTCTATAATTTCATCAGCATTAAAATAATAGCGTCCTGCTGCTTTTTCAATAAACTCAGAAGAGTTTGTTTTTGAGGTACAGTTAATTAGTAATAAAAGTAATGATAGAGTTAAAATGTTAAATTTCATTTTTGGTTAGTTTTATGTTGAAATAAGATGTTAGTAAGACGATTTAGAACCAAATAAGTTACAAATTAAATTATTTATAGCTTTCGTTGGCATAAGAATTGAAATATAGATAACGAGATAGATAAGAGTTTTAGTTTATTCTTTTGTTTATCAGTAGATTAAGGTTTTTAAAAAGTGGTTTTTTTTCAATAAAAGAGTGATAAGTGCCACTATGACAGAATAAATAAGATATGAGTAAATCAAAAATATTACATTTAGACAATTTGTCGCTTCAAGATGTTTTTAATGAGGATTCAGAGTTAATTCCATTATTAACACCAGAAGATGAAGAGTTAATAAATCAAGAAAGTATTCCTGAAGAATTACCAATTCTTCCATTGCGTAATACAGTGTTATTTCCTGGAGTTGTAATTCCAATTACGGCAGGTAGAGATAAATCTATTCAGTTAATTAAAGATGCCAACAAGGGAGATAAAGTTGTAGGTGTTGTAGCACAAAAAGATAGTGAAGTTGAAGATCCAGGAATTGATGATATTTATCAAACAGGTGTAGTGGCACAAATTTTACGTGTATTAAAAATGCCTGATGGTAATACAACTGTAATTATCCAAGGTAAAAAGCGTTTTGAAATAGAGGAAATTACGCAAGAAGTTCCTTATTTAAAAGCAAAAGTAAAAGAAGCTGTAGACGAGCGAGAAATTGATGATCAAAAAGAGTTTGATGCAATTATCGATTCGATTAAAGACTTAGCATTAGAGGTAATTAAAGAAAACCCTATGCTACCTTCAGAAGCATCTTTTGCTATAAAAAATATTCAATCCAATTCATTTTTGGTGAATTTTATTTCGTCAAACATGGAATTAAGTGTATCGCAAAAGCAGGTATTACTTGAGAAAGACAATTTAAAAGAACGTGCATTATTAACGTTAAAGAATTTAGATAAAGAGCTTCAAAAGTTACAATTACGTAACGATATTCAATCTAAAACACGTTCTGACTTAGATAAACAACAACGTGAATACTATTTAAATCAACAATTAAAAACCATTCAAGATGAATTAGGTGGTGTTTCTCACGAGCAAGAGCTAGATGAAATGCGTACTAAGGCTAAGTCTAAAAAATGGAATAAAGAGGTTGGAGAAACTTTTGAGAAAGAGTTAGGGCGTTTAAGACGTATGAACCCTCAAATGGCAGAATATGGTGTACAGCGTAACTACTTAGAGTTAATGTTAGAGTTACCTTGGGGCGAGTATTCAAAAGATAAATTTGATTTAAAAAGAGCTCAAAAAATTTTAGATAGAGATCATTTTGGGTTAGAGAAAGTTAAAGAGCGTATTTTAGAGCATTTAGCGGTTTTAAAATTACGTGGTGATATGAAATCGCCAATTATTTGTTTATACGGACCTCCAGGAGTAGGTAAAACATCGTTAGGTAAATCGGTAGCTGAAGCATTAGGACGCAAGTACGTACGCATGTCTTTAGGAGGTTTACGTGATGAAGCTGAAATTAGAGGACACCGTAAAACCTATATTGGAGCAATGCCTGGTCGTTTAATCCAAAATATTAAAAAGGCAGGAACTTCAAATCCTGTATTTGTGTTAGATGAAATAGATAAGTTAAGTCAAAGTCATCAAGGAGATCCTTCTTCAGCAATGTTAGAAGTATTAGACCCAGAACAAAACACAGCTTTTTATGATAATTATTTAGAAGTAGGATATGATCTTTCTAAAGTATTATTTATAGCAACAGCTAATAACATTAATCAAATTCCATGGGCATTACGTGATCGTATGGAAATTATTAACGTAACAGGGTATACTATTGAAGAGAAGGTAGAAATAGCTAAAAAATACTTGTTCCCAAAGCAATTAAAAGAGCACGGATTATCAAAAGAACATTT
The DNA here is from genome assembly GCF_022347665.1 of Tenacibaculum sp. Mcav3-52. Lineage (NCBI taxonomy): Bacteria > Pseudomonadati > Bacteroidota > Flavobacteriia > Flavobacteriales > Flavobacteriaceae > Tenacibaculum > Tenacibaculum sp. Mcav3-52. The sequence goes on from NZ_JAKRGE010000003.1 coordinate 170,111, forward strand.
AACTGTAGGTAAAAAGCAGATAGAGAAAATAGTTGAAGGATACACTAGAGAGTCTGGAGTTCGTGGTTTAGAAAAACAAGTAGCAAAAGTAGTTCGCTTTGCCGCTAAGTCTATTGCGATGGAAGAGGAGTACAATGTTGTTTTGACAAATGAAGATATAGAAACTATTTTAGGACCTGCACGTTTAGAACGTGATAAGTACGAGAATAACGATGTTGCAGGTGTTGTTACTGGGTTAGCTTGGACAAGCGTTGGAGGAGATATTTTATTTATAGAATCTATTATTTCTAAAGGAAAAGGAAATCTTTCAATTACAGGTAATTTAGGTACTGTAATGAAAGAGTCTTCAACAATTGCAATGAAATATATAAAATCTAATGCTGAGGAATTTGGAATTAATCCTGAAGTATTAGATAAATATGATGTACACATTCACGTGCCTGAAGGAGCTACCCCTAAAGATGGTCCAAGTGCAGGTATTACTATGTTAACTTCTTTAGTTTCTGTATTTACACAGCGTAAAGTGAAAAATAAATTAGCCATGACTGGAGAGATTACGCTACGCGGAAAGGTACTTCCAGTTGGTGGAATTAAAGAAAAAATATTAGCAGCAAAACGAGCAAATATTAAAGAAATTATTTTGTGTGCTGATAATAAAAAGGATGTAGAAGAAATAAAAGAGAGCTACTTAAAAGGGTTAAAATTTCATTATGTAACCGACATGAGTGAGGTAATTGATATAGCACTTACCAAGCAAAAAGTTAAGAATGCTAAGAAGCTTGTATAATTTATAAAAAAAGCCACTTATTAAGGTATAAGTGGCTTTTTAGTTTTAACAAGTTACTTGATTACATAGTAGCTATTTCGTCACCTGGAAGTGCAAATGGCTGACACCAACAAGACACTAATGGAGCTACACCTAAACATACATATCTTGTATGTGGCGGGCATTTTATAGCTCCTCCATTAATTTCTCTTTGTTCTGTTTTATTTAAAACGTTTCCTAAGTTTGCAATTGATTTTAACATGATTGATTAGTTTTAGTTATTTGTTTTTAATGATCAAAATCTTCAAAAGGTTTTTCAGTATATTCTGGCTCACACCAGCATCTTATCCAGTCACATTTTAAATAAGTTCCTCTAGGACATACAATTTGACCTCCATTAACTTCTCTTTGTTCTGACTTATTCAAAACATTTCCTAAGCTTGAAATTGATTTTAACATGGTTAATTAATTTTAGTTTCCCTTACTCTATATTATATGCTTTTCAGGATCCGCATTTTAGAATTATGTATCTCAAATATTGAAAAATAGATAGAGCAAAAGAAAAGTACTAAGTGACTATTTAAGAAAAAAGTAGGTACTATTTAAAAAAAATAGCACTATTAATTGGTGTTTAAGTGTCTGTTTTTTAGTTTGTTGATATGTTTGTTTATGTGTGGAGGTTTGTAATGGGAAAACAAGAGATAAAAAAATTAACTTTACCTAAACAGAAAAATTAAAATTTATGAAACGTTTATCTATTGAATTATTAACAAAGTACGAATTAACATTAGAAGAAAAGATTAAAGTATTTGCAGGAGATCCAATTGAGGCACCTGCTAATAAAATAGATTTCGGGGGACCAGATACAGATGGAGAAGAAGATTGTTTTACTTTACCTCCAGGTAGCACAAGAGATAAATGCTACGATGATAAAGATAAATTCAGGATTTAAAATAATTACAAGAAAGTATTATAACTCCTTATTGATTTTCTCTATAAATTGATAAGGAGTTATACCTATATGTTTTTTAAAAATTCGTGTAAAGGACTTAGCATTCTTATATCCAGCTATTTCTCCAATAGCTTGTGTTGTATAAGATCTTACTTTCTTGTCGTTGCTCAATGCTCCAATAATGTAGTTAATACGTAATTCATTCGTATAATCATTAAAGCTCATTTTTTTATAATCTTTAATGATTTTTGATAGGTAAGTAGTATTGGTTCCTATTTTTTTAGCTGCATTATATAAACTATACTCTTCTTTTAAAAAGTACTTTTTTTCCTCTATTTTTAATAAGCCACTAATAATTTGTTGATGTTGTTCGTCTTTTATTTTTAATGGATTAGGTAAAGAAAAGGGTTTTTCAGTTAGGTCTTCTTTTTTTGAAATTTTATTTAATAGTTCACTTAACTTTTTCTTTGCTTTCTTTTTTTCTTTAGCGTTTTTAAATACTAAAAAAGAGATAACTATTACTGTAGATATTAATCCTATAACTATAATTTCATAATAAAAATTCTTTTTGTTACTATCCTCTTTTAACTTTTTAATTTTTTTATCAAAATCAACTTTAATTGCTTCTTTAAACTGTTTTTTATCTCTTAATGAAACTTTTGAATGATTATTTACATATGTGTTTAAATAATAATTTGCAGAGTCTACTTTATTTTGATAAGTATAAATTTGTGAAAGGTATCCATTCATTTTTATATAATTATCATCTAAAATGGTGTCTTTTTTTATTTTAAGAGCAGTTAAAAAGTTATGTTTAGCCTTTTCGAATTTATTTAAATTATAATAGTTTAGACCATTGTTGTAGTATCCTTTGTATAAATAAGACTGTGACTTGCTTTTTTCGAATAACGCTAAACTTTTTTCAAGAAAAGAACTAGCTTTAGAGTATTCTTTTTTTAAAGTATAAATAGTCCCTTTTCCATAATAAACTTTGCCGGTATAATAGCTATTAAGATTAAACTCTTTTGTTTTTAGTATCAAATTATAGTAATGTAAAGAAGAGTCTGCATACTGCTGTTTTTCTCTATTTTTTTTATATAAAGTAGCGTAAATAGCAGCAACATTAAACATTCTTTTATATTTGCTACTATAATACTTGTTTGAAAGGGATTCTTTATTAGCTTCTATAAGGTCAAGAGTTTCTTTTGCTTTATTAAGAGCTTTATCAAGCTCTCCCATGTCTTGATAAATAAGTGCGATGTTCCCTTTTATTTTAATAATTCGCTCAATATCTTTGGCTAACAAAGCGTAATTTTCGGCTGTAATATAATTTTGTAAAGCTGGTTTAATTAACTTTCTTCTTTTATTAGAGTTGCCTAAGAGAATATGAATATCAAACAGTAAAGGAAAATTTTTATTTACTCTTACTATTTTAGGAAGATATTTATTAATACTATCTTTAAAAGAAGTGTTTATAGATTGTTTTTCTCTTACTTTTAAATATTCTATAGCAGCATATCCAAAAGTTTTATAAGCAGTATTATTACTTAGTAGAAGCTTGTTCATATAGTATAAAGAACTATCAACACCAATTTCTTTATTTAAATAGAACTTTTTTTTAATTTTTATCAAGTCACTTTCGTTATACTTCTCTATTTCTTGAGAAAAAGAAAGAATACAATTAAAAATTACTAAGAAGAGAAATAAAATTTGCTTTAACATAATTTTTTTGAAGGGTTAGAGGAAAATTAATAGTAGTTGCAAAATAAAAATAATTTAACAAGAAAGCTATTTCTTCTATTCTATTTTTGATTTACAGTAAGTTAGTTTATTTCTAAAAAAATGTTATAAGAACATAATAAGATAATATGTAAATAAAAAGAGAAAATACTTTTTATAAATAAAAAGCGTTGTTGTTTTAGTTATATTTAAAAAATTTTTAAAAAGTAATATAAAACTTAAACCCTTAAATTTCATGAAAAAACTTTTTTTATTAGCAGGTCTTTTATTTTCTGTAGCCTCGTATTCTCAGATTGAATTTATTGAAACTACTAAAACAGAAATAGTAGGAAAAATAGAGTACGTTTATTTAGAGAAAATAGGAGATAAAGCTTACAACTTTTACTATAAGAATTTAAATGATCCTATTCATGAATATGTTCATTTTTCATTTAAAAACTTAGATAATGATGTAGAAAAATTACATCAAATAATTGTAAAAGGCTTTGAAGAAAACCCTAGAGATCCTTATAAAATTAAAGCAAATGGAGATGTAATCTGGTTAAAATATACTAAAGTTGATGGAGTAGTAATGTTACAAATTCAACAGTATGTAAGTAGAGATCCAGATATTATGACAGTTTCTAAGTTACTTACATATGAAGAAGTAAATAAGTTATTTAGCAAATAGTTAAAATAACAGCAACAAAAAAGCAGCCCATAGGCTGCTTTTTTGTTAGGTTTAAATAAAACTATATTAGTTTTTAGCTTTCTTTTTAAAAGCATCAAACTTATTTGTTGTTTGTTTAGGCCAACTGTTATTTGAAGTATCAATATCGGCAGTTTCTAAATCAGGATCTACAACAATACTTTTAATTTCTTGAGTAGATGTAAATACTCTTTTTACTTTATGCTCATTTTTTTTCCAAATTTGAGCAGGGAAAGTTTGGCGTTTTTTAGAACCATCTGCATACGTTAATTCCACAATAATAGGCATTACTAAACCACCTGGTTTTTCAAACTCAACTTGATAAATATAATTAGGTATATTTTTTAAATTAGCTTTCTTGTCTGATGGTAAGCTATTAATATATGCTTCTATTTCAGATTTATCAGCATCTTCTTTTTTAGTAGTTAAGTAAACTAACTTACCTAATTGCGCAAAATAAGAAGGATATTGCTGTTGTAACTTCTTACTTTCTTCATTTGGCTTATTGGTTAAATATAAAGGCTTAACCTCTTTAATTCCAATATCAGTATAATCAGTGGTGTAGAACCAACCTCTCCAAAACCAGTCTAAGTCCATACCAGAAGCATCCTCCATTGTTCTAAAGAAATCGGCAGGGGTAGGGTGCTTAAACATCCATCTTTTAGAGTATGTTCTAAAAGCATAGTCAAATAACTCAGGTCCCATAATTGTTTGACGTAACATGTATAAACCAGCAGCTGGTTTTGTGTAAGCATTAGGTCCGAAATTATGTACATAATCACCTTGAGACATGATAGGGCTTAACCTATCTTGATCTAAACTCATGTAACGAACAATATCTTTAGGTAAGTTACCAGTGTTAAAGTTTGGATCGTAGTCTAATTCAGCTAAAATTTCAACAAATGAATTTAAGCCTTCATCCATCCAAGTCCACTGACGCTCGTCAGAGTTAACAATCATAGGGAAGAAGTTATGACCAACTTCATGAGTAATTACTCCAATCATTCCGTTTTTAACTCTATCAGAATAGGTTCCATCAGGATTTGGGCGTCCGTAGTTAAAACAAATCATAGGATACTCCATTCCTTGACGCTTAGCGTGTACTGATACTGCTTTAGAATATGGATAATCAAAAGTCATTTTAGAATACTCTTCTAATGTATTAGCAACAACACGAGTAGAGTGCTCTTCCCATAGCGGATTTCCTTCTTTTGGGTATAAAGATAATGCCATAACGGTTTTACCATTAATATCTACAGCCATAGCATCCCAAATATATTTTCTTGATGAAGCAAAAGCAAAATCACGTACTTTATTTGCCTTAAAGTGCCAAGTTTTAGTTTTAGTAGTTCCTTGCTTTTCGTTTTCTTCAGCTTCTTTTTGAGTAACAATAAACACTGGGTCTTTAAAAGATTTTCTAGCTTTTTCAAGACGTTTACGTTGTTCTCTACTTAATACCTCTTTTTCGTTTTGTAGTTCACCAGTAGCCTCTAAAATATGATCGGCAGGAACAGTAATTTTCACATCGTAATCACCAAATTCTAAAGCCCATTCACTACGCCCCCAAAATTGCATGTTTTGCCATCCTTCAACATTGTTGTACACACATAATCTTGGGAAAAATTGAGCAATAGTATAGTTTTTATTTCCGTCAGGAAAAGATTCAAAACCAGAACGACCACCGTCTTCAACAGAGTTGTTAATTAAGTAGTTCCACTTAATTTTGAATTTAAAAACCTCACCAGGAGCTAATGGTTTAGGTAAGTTAATACGCATCATCGTGCGGTTAATAGTATGAGGTAAATCTCTACCATCAGCATATTTTACGGCTTCAATATTAAAACCAAATGCTTTTGGCTTATCCATATTGTCACTCACAAACTTATCAGGAGTTTGAAAACTTCTTGCTGCATTAGATTCTGCCAAGGGAGATTTAGAATCAGGAGCTCGCATATTTTGATCTAACTGTAACCATAAATACTCTAAATGATCTTTAGAGTTGTTGTGGTAAGTAATATCTTCATCTCCGTACAATCTATCTGTAGCTTCATCTAAGCGTAAGTTCATTACATAATCAACTTTTTGTTGTGTGTATGCATGACCAGGTGCTCCTGATGCTGTACGTTGATCGTTAGGAGTAGCTAATACATCTTTTAATTGTCGAAATTTGTTTTGGTCGGTATGACCTTGTTGACGTTCTTTTTTAGGTGCTTCTTGGGCAAATAAAGAAGCTGATACAAAGAGCGCTGAAAATAATAGCGTAGAATATTTTCTCATTATATGCTTGTTAGTTTTTGAATAAATAAGCGGAAAGTTAATGAAATCTTACTACTAAAAAAGAAGCTTTATTAAAAATTTAACAAACCTTTATCATTATTGCTCGATAAAAACAAACTTTTGCGCTCCTTTTTAACAGTTGCTTTAATAAGGTTTTGTTGATCAGGGAAGTGGTCTATTAAAATATTGTTTTCTATTTTTATTGATTTTGGTAATGAAACATTTTCTATCTCTAAATAAAAGTAAACAATATTACGATCGTATTCCTTACCTATAAACTTGTAGTTTTTTTCTTCATTGTTAATAATAACTTTAAAATGAGTTTTTAAGTATTTGTAATAGTATTCATTAATAGACGGTAATTCGTTTTTAGTGGCAATTTGTAGGTTGGTATTGTAATCTTTATTTATAGCGAGCTCAATATCATCCATAAAAACATTCATAATCATTTGTACGCTTTGAGTATCTTCTCTGTATTCAATTTCAGTTAACGCAACATAGTATTTATGCAGGGTGAATGATAGTAAGGGAAGGACTAATAAGAGAACAAAAAGTTTTTTCATGGTTAATAAAGGTCAATTATTGCGCCAAATTAATCTTTTCCAATAAGTTTGAGGTACCCTGTATGTTCTTTTCTAAATATTTTAATAACTTTTAACACTTCACGGTTTTGATATAGTTTTTCTATTCCTAACGGATTACAATATTCTAAAAAGTGATAATATTTATCAACCGGAATTTTAAGTTCAACAAAAAAGAAGTCTTCTCCTAATTCATTAAGTAATTTAGCAGGCATATTTTCTTTAAAAGCTAATTCTTTACGAAGTTTTATTAGTTTTTCTGAGTTTTTTACAGGAAACGTGTTGGTAGTACCCATTCCTTCAAAAGCTTTTGTAGGGTCAATATTTACCACATTAGGTTTTACGTGTTTACTTATATAATCGTCTGAATGGTAATTACTGTAATTAACATTTGAAAAGTCGGTAGCTTTACTTGCTATTTCTAAGTTTTTATCACGCTTTACCTTTCTAAGGTCTTTGGCAAGTTCACCTGATAATTCGTTGTTTCTTAGTAAAACTTCATCTAGTTCATAATCTTGTTTTTCAAGAGTAGTTCTTTTTCTGTAGGTATTAAAGTCGGCTTTGGTTAGTTTTTCATAAATGGTTTTATAACCTATACTACTATATCTAATAGAATCTGTAGGTCTAGCAAAAAGTCTGTATTCTCCATTCTCGTTAGAAAACGTGGCTTGGTTTGTTGAAAAGTTAACAATATGAGCATTTTCTAGCACACCATTTTCATCATAAACAATTCCAAAAAGTGTTTTTCGTTCTTCTTGAGAGAATACGAATTGTGATAAAAATAACAAGGCTATTAGAACTTTCTTCATGGTACTTTATTAGGTTAGATTAGTATACACCTAAAGGTACGAAATATTTTAAGAAAGCGTAACCAATAACAACGAAATAGGGAAGAGGTTTTAATTGTATTTTTTAGGGTTAAGTTTTTTAAATTCGTCTGATTTCTTTTGTAAAAATGTAATCATTGCTACTTCATTATTTAAATAAAGAGTATTGAAGTCATCGGCAGATTCAGCAAAATAAATAAACCTGTCAATATCTTCTTTTAGTATGTTTAGTTCGTGTTGAATGAGTATGTGGTAATTACGGCGTATGTTTTCTATTCTTTTTTCTTTGTCTTCAATAGCCTTAAGTTTTTTTAATTTTTTTAGTCTTCCAGAAATCCAATTTAGTAAAGGGTCAATTGCTATACCTCCATAACTTGAAGTAGCAGTGTGTAACCTCCTTTCAGCAGGAGTAAGTATTCTAGAACCGGCAAAGGGCAGGTTTAATGTTTCGGCATTAATTTCTTTTTCAGATTTTATATGTTTTGTGTCTGAGGAAATATGCCCGAGTAAATTATGTTTTTTTATCGCTACTTCATCCAGTTCAATAGGTACTTTTTTTAATTGAATGTAATTTTCTTGCATTCCGAAGTGATTAACACCTACCACAATTTTTTTAGTTTCATAACCTACGAACGTAATTTGTATAGTATCATTTGCTTTGGCTAAAATCCTAAACTCACCATTATTATTAGTAAAAGTTCCCTGTTTAGTGTTAAGGTTTATTACATGTGCGTTAGGAACAGCACTTACTTCATCTTGTATTATAGCGTAAAAGAATTTTCTACTTTCTTGTGCTGTAGCTTTTATTATAAAAAACAGACAAATAATTGAAGGGAGTATATTTTTCATGTGTTTAGTTATTAATTGCTTTTAAATAGCTCTTACTTTCTTGTTGTAAGATAGCAATGACTTTTAAAAGTTGTTGTTCTTTATATAATTTTTCTATTTCTAGTGGATTGCAATATTCTAAAAAATGAAGATACTTGTCTTTAGGTATGTTAAGCTCTTTAAAAAAGAAGGACTCTCCAAATGCTGAGAGGAGCATTTTAGGAAAACTTTCCTTAAACTGTATTGTTTTTCGGGTTCTTTTTAGTTGTTCAGAATAATTATCTTTCCCTAAACTAATTGCGCCTCCAACACCAGCAAATTTAGCAGTAGGGTCAGTTACTTTTCTCATATTAGGAACCCCCATTTTATCAATCTCATCAATAGGCATAATAATAGGGTCTTGAAAATTAATCATAGAAAAATCAATAGCTTTTTTAGCTTTTTCCATACCAATATCTTTAGGTGTTTGTTTAGTATCTATAGCAAGTGAACCTATTAAGTTGTGTTTTTTTACTTCCACTTCATCCAATTCAAAAGGAACTTTAACTAGGGTAATTTTATTTTCTTGTATTCCAAAATGAATATGGGTAAGCTTAATTTTTTGGGTTTCGTATCCTACAAAAGATATTTGTAAAGTATCGTTAGGTTTTGCTAAAATTCTAAATTTACCAAAGTCGGTACTAAATGTACCTTGTTGGGTATTTAGGTTGATAATATGAGCGTTGGGTATAGCACCAAGTTCATCATTTAAAGTTCCGTAAACGAATTTTCGTTTTTGTTGAGCCGTAGCTCCTAAAGTAATTAGTAGTAAAAGTGTGATGGGTAGTTGTTTAATCATGCAATTATTTTTTGGTAACTCTTATATTTTCATTTTCTAGTAGGTAAGGGGATGATTTACTATTTTCAATTAAAACAGCCGTAAGTTCTAATACTTTGTCTTTATTATACAGGTTTATAATTCCTTTAGAAATACAAGCTTGTAAAAACTGATTGATGTTTTCTTTCTTTATTTTTAGTTGACGTATAAAAAAGCCATCTGTAAAGTGTTTTCTAATTTTTTCAATATTTCTATCTTCAACAGTAATCTTTTTTAATTGTTTTTTTCGTTTGTTTGTTCCGTTAAGTGCATTTATAAGTCCCGTTACACTAATAGCTAAGCCCGATTCTACCTTTACTGTTTTTTCATCTTTTGGTTGTATAACATTGGCATAAGGTAGTTTTAAGGTTTTAGCATTTACAACAGGGGCGTTGTTAAGAATGTCGGGATCAATTTCTAAAATACTTCTTTGCTTTTCAAGCACAACCTCATCTAACATGTGCGTTTTACTATCAACAAAAATTACAATGTTTTTAGCTTTAATATGCTCTTTGGTAAGGGTAACCTCTTTATACTCTAAGTTAAGATGAGAAATAAGTAAAACGTTGTTTTCAGAAGCTAAAATTTCAAAACGTCCGTTTTCATTAGAAACAGCACCAAGCGTTAGTTTTTTATTAATAATATGTACATCTTGGGTAGCAATACTATCTATAAACACAGTACCCGTAATAATTTTAGGAGTGTTTTGAGCAGTTATAGCACAGGTAGTTATGGTAAAAAGAACAAGTAACAATTTTCTCATATCACAAATAAACTACCTACTTGTCTTAAAAATGTTTTAAGGACATGGTAAATTTTTGTTAATTTGAAGTATATAAAGCATAATTAAAGATTGATTTTGAGGAGTTAAAACTCATATTAATTAAACTTAAATAGATAGTAAACAAATGAAAAAACTACTTATAGCAAGCACATCTACCGTTCATGGTAGTGGATACCTAGCATATATTTTACCAACCTTAACTAACTTTTTTAAAGAAGCCTCTACCATATTATTTATACCGTATGCACGTGCAAGCGGAAAAACCTACGATGAATATACCTCTGTAGCTCGTAAGGCTTTTGCTACTATTGATAAAAAAGTTGTAGGTATCCATGAGTTTGATAATCCGAAGGAAGCTGTTCAGCAAGCGGAGGCTATTTTTACAGGAGGAGGTAATACGTTTGAATTGGTAAATCAACTATATAAAAACGATATACTTTCTGATTTAACTACAGCAGTTGAAAACGGAACTCCGTATTTAGGTACCAGTGCAGGAAGTAATATTTGTGGAGTAACGATGATGAATACGAACGATATGCCTATTGTGTATCCACCAAGTTTTAAAACCTTAGGGTTTATTCCGTTTAATATCAACGCACATTATTTAGACCCAAATCCAGATTCTACGCACATGGGTGAAACGCGTGAAACACGCATTAAAGAATATCATGTATTTAATGAAACACCAGTGCTAGGGTTACGTGAAGGTAGCTGGCTAGAGGTTAACGGAGATTCAATTATATTACGAGGAATTTACACCGCACGTTTATTTAAACAAGGAAAGGAAGCTGAGGAGTTAGCCACAAATACAGAGGTTAGCCAGTATTTTTAACCCCTTAAAAGAAATACTTCATAGTTAAAAAAGAGTTTTTATAAGCTATTTTTATTGTTACTGTGGCTTACTATAAGAAAACAACCATTTAAAGCCTGATAAGTTAAGAAACGAACTTGTTGGGCTTATTTATTATCAAGACTTTTCCATTAGGCACCAAATGTCACTTCTACTAAGCACTAAATATCTTTCGCATTAGGCACGAAAAGACATTTCCATTATACATATCAAGTTTAATAGTACTTTATAAATTGAAATTTAAATAAACAGTGTCTCCTTATAATTCAGGTTTAATAGGTAACAAATGTTGTTTTAAGCTATAAAAAATGAAAGAATAACGTATGCTAAAAAAAACTACTTTCTATAAAAACTATATAGGCTATCTTTGAAAAAATCCTATTTTTACGATATGGACATAAAATTGACAGAACGAGAGAAGATAAAAATCTTAAATTCCGATGATATCTACGGAATAATGCAAAAAATATTACTTCGTGAAAGTAAGATAGACCAAAACCGTGAACACTTTTGGGTAATTGGTTTAGCTAACAACAACCGTATTCTTTTTATTGAGTTAATAAGCTTAGGTACTATTAATGCTACTTTGGTAGAACCTATGGAAGTTTTTAGTCTTGCATTGCAAAAAAGAGCTGTAAAAATAATGTTATGTCATAACCACCCAAGTGGTGAGTTAACTCCGTCAGACAATGACAAAAACCTAACAGATAGGTTAATACAAGTGGGTATTATAGTAAATACACATGTAATAGATCATTTAATTATTTCTGATAAAAGTTACCTAAGTTTTGCTAATACTGGTCTTTTACAAGAGTTAGAGAAAAGCACCAAATATGTACCTAAATATGTTTTAGAAGAACAGATAAAAAAGGACATGGCTAAAATAATTGAGAAAAATAGAAATATTGAAATAGCCAAAGCTTTTAAAAGAAGTGGTCTTGATAATGAGTTAATCGCTAAAAACACAGGTCTTACCATTGAAGAGGTGGAGAAGTTGCGTGTTAGGAGGGGGAAGTAGTGTGAAGTGTGTTGTATAAGAATAGTAGCAGATTTAAAGTACTAACTTTTCGGTTTTTATTATAATTAACCTTTACCTCATTATTCTTTTTTAAGTACTTAAACTGCTATTTTCTATATACGTTATTACAGTTGTATGTAGTTTTTATTCTATTTTATTTAAAAAGTCAACTACACTTAATCCTAATGCATAAGCAAGATTTACAGGAACAGCATTTCCAATCTGTTTATATTGTTGTCCTTTTGCTCCTTGAAATTTCCAATTATCTGGGAAGGTTTGGATTCTTGCACTTTCTCTAATGGTTAAAGGTCTTGTTTCTATTGGATGACATCTTTCAGTTTGTTTCATTGCTGGTGAACAAACTAATGTTAAGGATGGTTTTTTCATTGATAATCTTCTTGCTAAACCAGTTTTACCACCACCTAAAAAATAGCTTCCTCCCATATATTCCCTTTGAAGTTCATCAGATAAATCTCTCCAATAACCGCCTTCAGGAACCTCTTCCATAATTTCACGTTTTCTTTGAGGATAAACAACACCTTCACTTTTTGGAACTTTTCTATTGTATAGTTCTCCTTTTTTAAAAGCGTCTGCAACTGTCAAAACTTTAGGGTATTTCTCGGGGAATTTAAACTTTTCAAGATTATGAGCTAAATCATTTCTAACTCCAACAAGTATTAATCTTTCTCTTTTTTGAGGTACTTTATAATACATTGCTTTTAATATTCTTGGTTCAATTAAAGTGTAACCAATATCTTTGATTGATTGTTTTATTACTTCAATCGTTTTTCCTTTGTCATGTTTTAAAAGCCCTTTAACATTTTCTCCTATAAAAATTTTAGGTTGTACTTCATTAATACACCTTGCAAAGTCAAAGAATAAAGTTCCTCTTGTATCTTCAAACCCAAGTTTTTTCCCCGCACTTGAAAATGCTTGACAAGGGAAACCACCTGTAACGATGTCAATTTTACCTTTATATTCTGAAAAATTTAAATTTTGGATATCATCCTCAATTACATTCCATTTTGGACGATTATATCGTAAAGTTTTACAAGCATTTTTTTCAAACTCATTAAGTAAAACATGTTCGATTCCCGCTTTTTCCATTCCTAATGCCATACCGCCAGCACCTGCAAATAATTCAATTGAAGTATAGCTTTTATTAGGTTTTATTTTAATGAAATTATCCCAGTCCGAATTAAAAATCTCATTGGCTATTTCAAATTTATAAAGATTTTTTTTATCGTAATATTTGACACCGTTTAGTTTGGAAGGATATAATTTACCATTATTTGCCCAAGAGTTAAGACGGCTTAATGGAACGTCTAATAAATTACTTACTTCATATTCATCCAATAATTCCATAGTTTAAAATTTAAATTTATTGAACCCTTCATACTTTTTGAATGATAGAAGATAGATACTAGTTAATAAATCAGATGATAAATTCTTTAATTCTTTAAAAACAGTATTTTTCTTATTCCTTGATTTTAAATCATCAACAACATCTTTGATTACTGTTGGTAGAATGTAACAAAGTTTTTGAAAAGCAAATTTATCTTTTGTAACAATCTCATAAAATTTATCAATAGAAACTCTTCTAATACTTTCATTTGTCGGTTGTTTTACCTTGTCTAATGTTACTACCCAAGGAATATTTTGACTGTTTTTAGCAATTATCTCCACTAAAAAACATTTAGCATCTCTGTCTTGTAGTATGGTATTTTGAAAACGCATATAAGTTTTTGCACTTGAGGAAGAATTCATAGTGTTGTGTTTATTCTTCATTTCTACAAAAATTTTTTCTTTTTTGTTTTCTATATCATAACCTTGACTAGGGACATCCCAATCATCTGAAAAATATTCAAATATATTTTGATGAAAATACCCAATAAGATTTGAATTTGTCTTATCTAATTGTCTTAAAACTTCATTTTCAATTGTATCCTCATAACTTTGTTCATAAACAATAGAGTCAAATGTTAGCTTAATTGGGTCTATTAAATTTTTATTGAATTTTTTTAAATCCATTTCAAAACTATATGCTTGGACTGTTTTTGAAACGTGTTTGTATAAATCTTTATCAGATATGAATTGTAAGTTATATTCGCTCATTTCTATTTTCTTCTTGAATACAAATCTACTTATAAAACTCATTAGTTTTTAATACAAATTTGTTTTTTCAAAGGGATGTTACTTATTTATATACTTTTAATATTCTAAAACAACCTAAAAGAAGTATGAGTATACTTTTTACATTTTTTGGTGTTTTAGTGTTGGCTAATATAGTAAGAAAGATAATTAACGATGAAGAGTTTGTGTATTAAAATGTTGACCTAAAATAAGAGGTAATTTGGTTATTACTAGTAGTTACATAAGTACACTACCGCGTTTGTGTTCGTATAAGCTTCGTGCAAAACTAATTGATAGTTCTTAGTATACAACAATTTATAGTAAATAACCTAAAAATCACTTCCATTATGTAAATAAATAACATATCTAACAAACATTTATACTATCAAATTTAGGAGTTTTAATATGTATTAAGTACTTGTTATTTTGTAAATCATTTGTCCAATAGATTCTCCAAAGTTATACATAAGTGCAACACCTATTAAAACTATATAAATCCAAATAAAAAGTTTTTTTCTGTTTGTTTTCTTTTCTCCTTTAATAGATAAAAAAGCTGCTATAACTAATAGTAATATGTAATAATAATCCATGTTTAAAATAATTTAGTTTTAATAATTAGTATGGAATAAATTGTTATTATTACAATTATTACTGTTTTTGTTGTTTAACACGAGTTTATATAACAAAAAAGACCGCCCTCAGGCAGTCTTTTCAATTATATATAAAGTTGTTTTATTAAGCTTTTTCTTGTCTACGTTCGCAAGCTAATAAAGTGTTTTTTAATAGCATTGCAATCGTCATAGGACCTACACCACCCGGTACGGGTGTAATGTGCGATGCTTTTTCTGCTACTTCGTTGAAAGCAACATCACCTACTAATCTAAATCCTCTTTTCTTAGAAGGATCAGCAACACGAGTAATTCCTACATCAATAATTACTACATCGTCTTTTACCATGTCACCTTTTAAAAACTCAGGAATACCAATAGCAGCTATAATAATATCTGCTCTTTTAGTAACCTCTTTTAAGTTTTTTGTTCTACTATGTGTTAAAGTAACCGTTGCATTTCCTACTTTTCTTTTTTGAGATAGTAAAATACTCATTGGGCTTCCTACAATATGACTACGACCAATAACTACTACATCTTTACCCGAGGTTTCAATATTATAACGGTCTAACAATTCTAAAATTCCGAAAGGAGTTGCAGAAATATACGTAGGTAAGTTTAGAGCTAACTTACCAACATTCATAGGGTGGAAACCGTCTACATCTTTATCAGGGTTTATAGCCATTAATACCTTTTGTTCGTCAATATGATCGGGTAGGGGTAGTTGTACTATAAAACCATCAATATCATTATCTATATTTAAAATAGCAATTTCGTTTAATAGTTCTTCTTCAGTAGTATCTTCAGGAAGACGAAGTAAAGTAGATTCAAAACCTACACGTTCGCATGCCTTTACTTTTGCATTTACATAGGTTAAACTTGCTCCGTCATTACCTACGATAATCGCTGCTAAATGCGGTGTTTTTTTATCGTTTGCTTTTAATGCTGCTACTTCTAAAGCAATTTCTTCTTTAATGTCTGCTGATGTCTTTTTACCGTCTAGTAAAATCATTTGTGTGTGTTGTTGTGTGTTATTCAGTGTGTTGTTGTTAATCAAAAAAGAAAAAAGAGAAGTCGACAAAACTTCTCTTTTTTTTATATTATCTCATGCCTTTCATCATTTGCATCATTTTTCTTCCGCCACCACCTTGCATCATCTTCATCATTTTGCTCATTTGGTCGAATTGCTTCATCAACTGGTTAACTTCTTGTACCGAAGTTCCGGAACCTTTGGCAATTCGTTTTTTACGACTCGCATTTATAACAGAAGGCGTACTTCTTTCTTCAGGAGTCATAGAGTGTATAATAGCTTCAATTCCTTTAAAAGCATCGTCGTCAATATCAACATCTTTTAAAGCCTTACCAGCACCAGGAATCATACCTACTAAATCTTTCATGCTACCCATCTTTTTGATTTGATTGATTTGATTTAAGAAATCATCAAAACCAAACTGATTTTTAGCAATCTTCTTTTGTAATTTTCTAGCTTCTTCTTCATCGTATTGTTCTTGGGCACGCTCTACTAACGAAACAACGTCTCCCATTCCTAAAATACGATCAGCCATACGACTAGGGTGGAATACATCAATTGCATCCATTTTTTCACCCGTACCTATAAATTTAATAGGCTTGTCTACTACCGATTTAATAGATAAAGCAGCTCCACCACGAGTATCACCATCTAACTTAGTTAAAACAACTCCGTCAAAATTTAATACATCATTAAAGGCTTTGGCAGTATTTACAGCATCTTGCCCTGTCATAGAGTCTACCACAAATAAAGTTTCTTGTGGGCTTACAGCTTTGTGAATGTTAGAAATTTCTGTCATCATTTCTTCATCAACAGCTAAACGACCCGCGGTATCAATAATCACCACGTTTTTACCGTTTGCTTTTGCATGCTTAATAGCATTTTGAGAAATTTCTACAGGATTTTGATTTCCTTCCTCAGCGTATACTTCAACACCTATCTGCTCTCCAACAACACGTAACTGGTTAATTGCGGCAGGACGATATACGTCACATCCTACTAATAAAACTTGTTTAGTTTTCTTAGTTTTAAGATAGTTAGCTAGCTTACCTGAAAAGGTTGTTTTACCCGAACCTTGTAAACCAGACATTAAAATTACAGTAGGTGAACCACCTAAGTTAATACCAACGGTATCACCACCCATTAATTCGGTTAATTCATCCTTAACTAATTTTACCATTAGTTGCCCAGGGTTTAACGTTGTTAATACGTCTTGACCTAAGGCTTTTTCTTTTACTGTTTTGGTAAAATTCTTAGCTATTTTAAAGTTAACATCGGCATCTAATAAAGCTCTACGAACTTCTTTTAAAGTTTCTGCAACGTTAACTTCGGTAATTTTTCCGTGTCCTTTCAGCGTATGTAACGCCTTATCTAACTTTTCGCTTAAATTATTAAACATGTATCGGCTTCATTTTTTAGAGGCACAAATTTAGTTATTAGTTGTTAGTTTTTAGCAATTTGTTAGTAGATTTTTTCTGCATTATTGTATAAAAGTGTCCGATTTTTAATAATTAGTAAGAGTAGTAGTCACTTTTTTTAGTTTTTGTATTGGTAACAAGAGGAGTAAATACTATAAATCATCCGTAAAATGTTTGCGACTTTTCTCTTGACTGAATTTTTCTTGATTGAAGTTTTTAGAGGCATTTTTAGGAATGGATAGCGATACCCATTTTTCGTTTTGTAGCATTTTGCCTAAAAATACAATTTGCCCAATGTGATACGGATAATGGCAAATTTGACGGTTTATTGCTTCGGTTACTGTATGCCCTTGGTTTCTTATGTAGATGATTTTTTCTAAATCAGTTTCTTCTAAAGAGTTAATAGTGTTTAAAAAACAATCCCAACCTTTTTCCCAATAGGCAATCATTTCTTCTTTGGTTGTAAAAGTATTTATAAACTCATCATCTCTATTTCTCCACGATTTTTCTCCATCTTCAGTAAAAAAGTTAGTCCAACGAGATAACATATTACCCGCAATATGCTTTGCAATTACCGCAATAGAGTTGCTTTCTTGATTGTATTGGTAAAATAGCGCTTCTTGGGTAAGTTGATTAAAAGTTTTATCGCCTAAACTTTTATAGTAGGTTATTTGTTTTTTTACACTTTCTAAATAAGAGTTTTGCATGGTATAATTTTTTAGTAAACTACCTCGGGGCAAGCTCACGAGGCATTTACGGGAAAAAAGTTCTTGATTTTTGAGGCAAGCCTCTGGTATTAAATTCTTTGATGGTGCTAATAAAAAAGACTGGTTAAAACCAGCCTTAATTTACAATTTTATTTATTAGGAATGAACTCTAAAGCAACTCCATTAATGCAGTGACGTTTACCAGTAGTTTTTTTAGGTCCATCATTAAAAGAGTGTCCTAAATGTCCGCCACAAGTATTACATTTTAATTCTGTTCGAGCATATCCTAGTTTATAATCTGTATCAAGCTCTACATTTCCTTTAATGGCTCTATCAAAAGAAGGCCATCCACTACCTGAATCGTATTTGTTTTCAGATTTATATAATGGGGTTTTACAGGCTGCACATACATAAGTTCCTTCTTTTTTGTTAAAGTTTAAAGGACTTGAGTTAGGTCGTTCTGTACCCGCTTCTCTAAGTACATAATACTGTTTTGGAGTTAATAACTTTTTCCATTCACTGTTGGTTTTGTCTACCGCGTACTTTTTCTTGTTTTGGGCATTTACAGTAGTACTAACTGTTATTGCTAAAAGGAATAAAACAACTAATTTTCTCATGGTTCTTTACTTATAAAATCAACAATTTTGGAAGCAACTTTCGGATTACGAAGAATTTTGGTGTGTCCTAAGCCTTCCGTAATTAAAAGTTTTCCATTCTGTAAGTTTTGACGTATTGCTATTGCACAACTTACATCAACATCGCCATCAAATGAATCATGAACAACTAAAGTAGGTATTTTTACATTTTTAGCTTTTACGCTAGAAGAGTGTATATCAATATCTCGTTGCCATTTTTTATCAAACAAGCGTTTCATTTTACGAGCTATAACTGGTTTTACTTGTAAGTTTTTAGTAAAGTTTAAAATAACATCCGATATTTTATCAGCTGCACCAACAGTAACTAGTTTGTTTACAGCAAAATTTTCTGAAAGAGCGTTATACAAGCATACTCCACCAAAAGAGTGCCCTATAGCAGCATCAAAAGGTCCAAATTGTTTGTTGAGTTCAGTAATGGTTTCTAAGAACTCTGGCATTTCGGTAGTTTTTCCTGTAGACTTTCCATGCGCAGGTCCGTCAAAAGAAATAACCATGTAGCCTTTTTCCAATAGTTTGTCAGCAATCATATATAATTGAGTACTTCTTCCTGCCCAACCATGTACCCATAATACTTTTTTAGTTGAATAACCATATGATAGTACTTGAATATCTCTTGAAATGGATGGTACATTTATTGTTTTCTTTTGAGCACTCTCTAACATTATTTTTTCTCTCTTAGGAATAGGAAAGTTAACAGGAGTTGTAAAAAGCCGTGTACCAAATTTAGCTGCTTTATTAGTAGATATAAACTGCAAAACCTTAGCTAAAAGTATGACAGGTTTAGGAATTTTAATACTAGGTAAAGCAGTTTTTGAATGCGTAAAATTCATGAATTAGTTTTTAAGATAAAGATAGAATTTGTAGCTTTAAAGACATAATATATTATCAAGTTTGTGACAAATAAGTTAATTTCGTGTCATAAAAGATACAACCAAGAACATAGAATTTTAAACTATTAAACAATGAAAAAAATTATAGCCCTAACATTTTTAGCTGCTTTTTTAGTAGCGTGTAGCACTGTGCCAATTACGGGAAGAAAAAGATTAAATTTTGTAAACGATGCTCAAATCTTACCTGCAAGTTTTGCGCAATACAAAGGGTTTTTAGAAGAGAATAAATTATCTACAAATACAAAACAAACAAATCAAATAAAACGAGTAGGGAAAAATATTTCAGCAGCAGTAGATCGTTTTATGAGAGCTAATGGAATGACTACAGAAGCAAATGCTTATGAATGGGAATTTAATTTAGTAGAAGATAAAACAGTTAACGCTTGGTGTTTACCTGGTGGAAAAGTGGTGTTTTATACAGGAATTATGCCAATTTGTGCTAATGAAGATGGGGTTGCTGCTGTGATGGGGCACGAGGTTGCTCATGCATTTGCAAAACACGGACAAGAACGTATGTCTACAGGTCAATTACAACAATTAGGAGGAGTTGCTCTAGCCTTAGGTACTCAAAATAGCAAAAATGCTGAAATGTGGAATATGGCGTATGGTTTAGGAACTCAAGTAGGAGTAATGTTACCATTTAGTAGAGAACATGAAACCGAAGCAGATAAGTTAGGGTTAGTTTTTATGATTATGGCAGGATATGAAGGAGAAGAAGCTGCTGAAGTATGGGTACGAATGAGTGAACGCTCAGGTGGAGGAGCTCCTCCAGAGTTTATGAGTACACACCCATCTAATCAAACTCGTATTCAGACTTTAAGAAACTTTTTACCAGAAGCTAAAAAGTTAGCAGCAAAATACAACGTGCCTACGAGTAAATAAGATTGATAAATTATAGTATATTGCAAACCGTTCATGTTATATGAGCGGTTTTTTTTATTAGAATTTATATGTATAAAATAGGAGATAAGAAGCTAATTAACGGATGGGCATTTTACGATTGGGCCAACTCAGTATATTCATTGGTAATTAGCACAGCTGTTTTTCCGTTGTATTATAGCGGAGTAACGGAAAGTAAAATTGTAAGCTTTTTAGGAATGGACTGGGAGCATCCAGATAGTTTATATAGTTATGCATTGTCTTTTTCGTTTTTAGTAGTGGCTTTTATTTCTCCAATATTATCGGGTATTGCAGATTATACAGGAAGTAAGAAAAAGTTTATGAAGTTTTTCTGTACCCTAGGAGCATTATCGGTAATGAGTTTGTACTTTTTTGATGGAATTGATACTGTATGGATAGGTATTTTATTTACTGTTTTAGCAAGTATTGGCTTTTGGGCAAGTTTGGTGTTTTATAATGCTTATTTACCCGAAGTAGCCCATCCTGAACAACAAGATAGAGCCAGTGCCAAAGGTTTTGTATATGGTTATGTAGGTTCTGTAATTTTATTACTCATCAATTTGGCGATGATTATGTTCCCAGAAACTCTAGGAATTAGTGCAGGAATGGCATCTAGAATTTCTTTTGTCATGGTAGGTTTATGGTGGTTAGGCTTTGCTCAAATAACCTTTAAACGATTACCTGGTAATGTGTATAATAAAAAGCCTGAAAAAGATTATATATGGAAAGGATACAAAGAGTTACAAATAGTGATAAAAGAAGTATTAAACTATCCAACGTTAAAACGTTTTTTAATTTCTTTCTTTTTGTTAAGTATTAGTGTACAAACTATTATTTTAATGGCTGCTATTTTTGGTTCTTCAGAATTAGGTTTGTCGTCTACAAGTTTAATAATTACCATTTTATTAGTACAAATAGTAGCAATTTTAGGAGCGATTTTATTTTCAAGGTTTTCAGAAAAATGGGGAAATATTACTGCTTTGAAAGTAACTATTGTAGTGTGGATGTTAGTTTGTTTCTGTGCTTTTATGTTAGATAAATCTCAAGAAAATGTAGCTATTTACTTTTACGGACTAGGTGGTTTACTGGGGTTGGTACAAGGGGCTATTCAAACCTTAACACGTTCTACATATTCAAAATTATTGCCAGAAACAGAAGATCATGCTACGTATTTTAGTTTTTATGATGTTACTGAAAAAATAGCCATTGTTTTAGGAACTGCTGTATATGGAACACTAAATTGGATTACAGGTTCTATGCAATGGAGTGTGTTGTGTTTAGCTATTTTCTTTTTGGCCTCATTTATCATTTTAAGCACACTAAAAAAGACAAAATACGTAGAATAACTAAAAAGGAACTGGAGAGGTAAAACTGACTTGTTTTTTTGAAGTAGGGTGTACAAATGTGATTTTTTCGGCATGTAAATACAATCTATCTGCTTTGTTTCCGTATAAATCATCACCTACAATAGGAGTGTTTAGTCCCAAATTATGTGCAGCATGCACACGTAATTGATGTGTGCGTCCAGTTATAGGATAAAAGTATACTTTTGTTTTGTTGTTTAGAACTTCAACTTTTTCCCAAGTAGTCAATGCTTCTTTTCCGTGTTGGTAACACACAAGCTGTTTAGGGCGGTCGTTTAAGTCTACTCTAAGTGGTAAATCGATTTTTCCTTTAATGTCTTTTAAAACACCATCTAATAAAGCTATATAGCGTTTTTGCACAGTTTTATTAATGAACTGTGCTTGTAAAGCTTTATAAGTTTCTTCATTTTTTGCTATTAATAATATTCCTGAGGTTGACATGTCTAAACGATGCACAACTAATGGACCTGTAGCACTTGGATATAGCTTTTGAATACGACTGAACACAGAGTCTTTTATTTCTTTTCCAGCTACCGATAATAATTCATGTGGTTTGTTGATGACTAACAAATCTGAATCTTCATAAATAATTGTAATTTCTTTTTCTTCCTTTAATAGAGCAACTAACGGATTTTCTTCTACAGTCATTCCTCGTAACATATGCGTTAGAATAGGCTTGCATTTACCAGTGCACGCAGGATAAAAATATTGATGTTTTCTTATGGAAGTTTTTAAAGGTTTTCCCCACCAAAATTCAGCCATACAAATAGGTTTTAATTGGTGATTGTATGCATATTGAAGTAATTTAGGAGCGCAACAATCACCAGCACCAGCAGGAATGTTTTGGGTGGAGTCTGTAAAAACATCTAATAAGTTTTTAGTTTCTCCTCGATAGTTAAGAAAAGCATATTTTTTAAATATTTCTTGTTGCGCCCAAGCTGAAAGGTTTGTGCGCTGTTGTTTTAACTCCTGAGCTTGATGTTGCTTTTCTTGATACGCTTTTTTTAATGCTGCTATTTTATCGTTTAAATACACTTCATATTCACGCAAGTAAAACTCTTCATTTATATTTAACTGATTGTTTTGTTGCCCTAGTTTTTTTCTAAGCTTTCTCCGTTGTTTGATTCTTGATTGTTCTTCAGTTAGAAGTTTTTTGTGCAGTTGTTGTGTTTTTTGATATGCTTTTTTTGCTTCAATAAAACTAGAGGAGCTTTCTAGATTTTCTATTTTATGGGTTAACTCATTAAGTTGTTCTTCTGTTGTAAGGTAGAATTCATTTTTATCTAAAACATCAAAAACAGGCGGAACAAAATGTTTGTGTTGTGTGCTTTCAGCAAGTTTACCAGAGAATGCAGCTAAATAGCCTAAGGTTCCATTTTGATCTTGCACAACTAAGACTCCAAACATTTTTCCAAGCGAGTTGGTATCCTCAGGATTTTTAATTCCAAAGTTGTGCGAAAAATCAGTTTGATTTGTTAAATATTCTTGTAATTCTTTAGCAGCTATTTGTGCTAGAGTATGAGGTGAATAATTA
Source organism: Tenacibaculum sp. Mcav3-52 (assembly GCF_022347665.1). Lineage (NCBI taxonomy): Bacteria > Pseudomonadati > Bacteroidota > Flavobacteriia > Flavobacteriales > Flavobacteriaceae > Tenacibaculum > Tenacibaculum sp. Mcav3-52. The sequence continues at coordinate 193,518 of NZ_JAKRGE010000003.1, forward strand.
TAAGGATAATCGAACTTTTTAGGTAACTCAATAGTAGAAACATCCGAAGAAAAGGAAATAATTTTAGTCATAATAAAAAGAAAAAGTGTTGCTCTCACAACACTTTTTTAAACGATTAGTCTCTATAAATTTTATCGTATAAGTCTTTATACATTTCTTTGATAATGTTTCGTTTCATTTTCATGGTAGGGGTGAGTTGTCCTCCATCAATAGACCATTCTTCTTCAGTTAATTCAAACTTTTTAATAGTTTCCCACTTACCAAATTTAGTATTGGCATAGTCTACTTCTTCTTGAATACGCTCTATTACTTTAGGGTTATTTACCAAGTCTTTATTATCTCCAACAGTTATATTGTGCCTAATTGCCCATTCACGAACAAATTCAAAATTTGGTTGAATAAATGCAGCAGCCATTTTTTCACCTTCACCAATAACCATTACTTGCTCAATAAAGCGAGATTGTTTTAATTGACCTTCTAGTAATGGTGGAATAATGTATTTACCACCTGAGGTTTTAAACATTTCTTTGGTACGTCCAGTTATTTTTAAGAAACCATCTTCACATAATTCACCTTTATCACCTGTATGGAAGTATCCGTTTTGTAAAGCTTCAGCAGTTTTTTCAGGATCTTTATAATATCCTTGCATTACATTTGGTCCTTTTACTAAAATTTCTCCATTATCGGCTATTTTAACCTCAACACCATCAATTAATCGACCTACAGTTCCTAATTTAAAACCTCCATTACGCATATCGTTTACAGCAATTACAGGTGAAGTTTCGGTAAGACCATAACCTTCCATTACCGGCATTCCAGCAGCTGTAAATACTCTAGTTAAACGTGGTTGTAACGCGGCAGAACCCGAAACCATTATTTTTAATTCTCCACCTAAAGCAGCTTGCCATTTAGAGAAAATAAGTTTTCTAGCAATATTTAGTTTCTTTTCATACCACCATCCGTTAGCTCCATAAGGTTCGTATTGTAAACCTAACTCAATAGCCCAAAAGAACAATTTCTTTTTAATTCCTGTTAAGTCGGCTCCTTTGGCATAAATTTTATCATAAATTTTTTCATACAATCTAGGAACCGCGGTCATTACATGCGGTTTAACCTCTTGAGCATTTTCACTCAATTTATCAATAGCTTCAGCAAAATAAATAGAGATACCACAGTATTGATATAGGTATAGAAGCATACGTTCAAAAATATGGCACACAGGTAAGAAACTCAATGCACGACCTTGTCCATATACTAATGGTACTCTTTTCTCACTACTTAAAACATTTGATACAATGTTCTTATGACTAAGCATAACGCCTTTAGGGCGTCCAGTAGTACCAGAAGTATAAATTAGGGTTGCTAAATCGTTAGTTGTAATAACATTTTTACGTTCTTCAACTTCATTTTGATTACTTTCGTCTTCTCCTAATTTTAAAACCTCTTTCCAGCTTTTTTCGTCAGTTATATCGTCAAAAGTAAATATTTCTTTAAGTTGAGTATTTGCTTTTATTTGGTTTAGTTTTTCTAGAATAGTTTCATCAGAAACGAAGCAATAAGTAGCTTCTGAGTGATTTAAAATATATTCGTAGTCTTCTTTAGAGATAGTTGGATAGATAGGAACGTTTTGAGCTCCTGTTTGTAATATTCCAATATCACAAACATTCCATTCAGTTCTATTATTTGTTGAAATTACAGCAATTTTATCATTAGGTTGTACTCCTAATCGTAACAAACCTCTACTTATAGCATTGGCTTGTTTAATATATTCATTGGTTGAAATAGATTGCCATTTACCGTTGTATTTTGTGGTAAATGTGTTATCTAAATTATAGTTTTCTTGTTGATAATAAGGAAAATCAAAAAGACGTGTAATTTCAATCGACATATGTTCAAATTTTTGGGCTCTGCAAAGTATGAAAAATACCCCGATTGCACAAGTTGTAGTTTACTGGTTGATTTATTGAGGATTATATATTTTTTGACACAAACTATTGTATTTTTCTAAGATTATTTTTCGTCTCATTTTTAATGTCGGAGTTAAATGACCCGAATTGATAGACCATTCATCAGGAGTAATTTCAAAGCGTTTTATTTGTTCCCACTTCCCAAATTTTTCATTGCAAATATCAATCTCTTTTTGAATTCGTTTGAGTAGTTTCTCATCTGTAGTAATATCTGCAATTGTATGGTGGTGTCTTTTTGACCATTCTTGAACAAATTCAGTAGCAATTTGAATTAATGCAGCCGGCATTTTTTCACCTTCACCAATTACCATAACTTGCTCTATAAAACGTGACTTCTTCAACTCACTTTCTAAGATAGCAGGAGCGATGTATTTACCACCTGAAGTTTTGAAGATTTCTTTTTTTCGATCCGTAATTTTTAAAAATCCGTCATTGTCTAGTTCTCCAATGTCTCCTGTATGGAAATAACCATTTATAATAGATTCGTTAGTTTTTTCTATATCTTTATAGTAGCCGATCATTACATTAGGTCCCTTCACTAAGATTTCCCCATCCTCAGCTATTTTTACAGTTACATTTTCAATTACCTTCCCAACAGTTCCTATTTTAAACCCGTTGTTTCGCATATCGGTAACAGAAATTGCAGGAGAGGTTTCGGTAAGTCCGTAGCCTTCAAAAACAGGAATGCCTGCCGCAGTAAAGATTCTTACAAGCCTAGCTTGGGTTGGAGCGCTACCTGCTAGCATAAATTCTAAATCTCCTCCTAAAGCTTCTTTCCATTTAGAAAAAATAAGTTTTCGTGCTATAGAAAGCTTGAATTCGTACCACCAACCGTTTGCTTTATAGGGTTGATATTGTTCACCTAATTGTAATGCCCAAAAGAACAATCGCTTTTTTAGACCAGATAAGTTACTGCCTTTATCTACAATTTTATCAAAAACTTTTTCTAATAAACGAGGTACTACAGCCATAAAATGAGGTTGAATTTCCCGTAAATTATCTCCAACTTTATCAATACTCTCAGCAAAATGAATTTCAAAGCCCATATATTGACAGTAATAAGAGGCTGCACGCTCAAAAATATGACAAATGGGAAGGTAACTTATCACTTTTTTTTGATTGTCTTGTAGATTAAGTCTTTTTCCAACAGCAAAAACGTTGCTAACAATGTTATTATGTGAGAGCATAACCCCTTTTGGAGTTCCAGTAGTGCCTGAAGTATAGATAATAGTAGCTAAATCAGATGGATTTATAGACTCTTTTAATTCGTTTACTTTTGTTTGAAGAGCTGTTTCGTTACCAAGACTTAAGAAAGAACTCCACCCATAATCTACATCTAATTCTTCAAAAGTGAATACTTTTTTGAGCTGTGTTTGTTCTTGAATTTTGATTACTTTTTGATAGAGTTCATCATCAGAAACAAAACAATACACACTATCGGAATGGTTTAAGATATATGCATAATCTTTTTCTGAAAAAGTAGGGTATAAAGGAACATTTACTGCACCAATTTGCATAACTCCAATATCTAACAAATGCCATTTTGGTTGATTTACAGAAGTAATTACAGCAATTTTATCTCCTGGTTTCACTCCAAGATTCAATAAAGCTTTACTTATGATGTTAGCATCTTCAATATATTTTTTAGTAGAAATACTTTTCCATTCATTATTCTCTTTAGAAACTAAGCAATGTTGTTGTGGGTAGTTTTCTAGTTGGTGATATGGGAAATCAAAAAGACGTGTAACTTTTGAAGATATATGCATGTAAATGATTTTGGTGATGCATAAATCTATGAAAATAAAAGAGATAAAAGAAAAATAAAATAAATGTTAGTTGTAAAGTTTACTAACTAGGCTTTTATAGGTTTGACCAATAGGAACCTTATGCTCATGAATTATAATACGATTCCCTTCTATAAACTTTATTTTATCTACAGCAACAATAAATGATTTATGTACTCTTAGGAAATTGTTTTCATCTAAGATAGTTTCATAATGAGAAATCTTTTCGTGGCTTACAATCATTTCATCTATTAAAAATAGTTTAGTATAATTTCCGTAAGCCTCTATAAATAACAAATCATTTAAATCAACTTGATGGTGTTTTTTATCTCCTTTGATAAAAATACGAGTATTGATTTGACTTGTCTGTATACTTTCTTTGTTAATTGTTTTGATAGGTAAAGTGTCTGATACTTTATTGACAGCTTTTACCAAACGATCAAAACTAAAAGGTTTTAAAAGGTAGTCTACGACATTGAGTTCAAATCCCTCAAGTGCGTATTCTTTGTAGGCAGTAGTGATAATAGTTTTAGGTGGATTTGAAAGTGTTTTTAAAAAATCTAAACCTTTTAACTTGGGCATGTTTATGTCTAAAAACATAAAATCAACGGTATGTTCATTTAAAAATTGCATAGCCTCCATAGCATTATAGCAGCTTTTTACTAATTGAACATGAGGTAGCATGCTACAAAATTCTGTTATAATTTCATGAGCTAAAGGCTCATCATCAATAATTATATAGTTAAGCATGCTTTGGTGTTTTTAACTGTGTTTTATAGATATTATTTGTGGAACTAATGCTTAGTTCATGTTGTTGCTTGTATAGCAAAGATAATCTTCGTTTTAGGTTTTGTAATCCAATTCCTTTAGAATTATTGAGTTCACTAGAATCAAAATTATTTTCTATATCAAAGTAAATAAAATGAGCATCTTCGTATAAATTAATATGTATAAAAGCATTTTCAGCAAGTGTTTCTATACCATGTTTGAAAGCATTTTCAAGTAAGATAATATACAGTAAAGGAGGGATGTTTAAAGAGGTATCGATGTCGTGATTAAAAGTAATTTCTACAGACTTTTTATATCGGATTTTATGTAGTTCGATGTAATTATTTAGGTATTCTATTTCTTCTGAAATTTTTACTGTTTCTTTTTCTCCATCGTAAATGGTATAGCGCATCATGTCAGATAGTTTTAAAATAACTTCTGGTGCTTGAGGAGAGTTTTTTACTGTAAGCGCGTACAAGTTATTTAATGTGTTGAAGAAAAAATGCGGGTTTATTTGGGTTTTTAATAGTGATAATTCAGTTTTAGATTTTTCTTTTTTTAACTCTTGTACCCATTTCCATTGTTCAAAAATCCAAAGAAAAAAGAAAATAGGAATAGGTAAAAAGAATATATAAAAAGGAGTTTCTTGTTTTACTTTTAAATAAGCATCTAAATCACCAGAAAACAATCTGAGATAAAAAAAGTATAAGAGTAATGGAGTATATAGAAGGGCTATGAATTTCCAATATTTTTTAATGAAGCTAGGTACTAAAAAATAAGCCAATCCACACCAAAATATTATTAATAAAATGAATGTGATTGGATTATCTGGGAGCTTCATAAAAGAATCAATAACTATTGTAATAAAAAATAGGATAAAAAGAACAGTAATACCAATTACGGCTTTCTTTTTCCTTTTTAAATATTGATAATTATGTATGGGTAATCCTACAACTAACGCCCAAAAAATAATGATTACAATAACCTCAACTGGCTGGTCATTGGGGATATTTAGAACATTTATGTAATCCAATAAAATGAACAACGGAATTATAATTAAAAAGCCAATAAGAAAAGCTTTGTATTTCTTTAAAAAATCAATCATACTTCAAAATTACTCATGTAAAACTGTTTTCACAATTATATTGACAAACACTATTGTTTTTTATACGAACAAGTAGCTTTTTTAGTTGAGTTTTAGTTAGTACTTAAATAAATATTATGTGTGTTAAAAATAAGCTGATATATCATTTTTAATTTATCAGAAAGGTAAGGTATTGGAAATTTGTAGAAAACAAATACCTAACCACATATGAATACATTAACAATTAGAAACCTTACAAAAACATATCCTAACGGAGTTAAAGCATTAAACGGAATTAACTTAAAAATTTCGAACGGAATGTTTGGCTTGTTAGGTGCCAATGGAGCAGGTAAATCTTCTTTAATGCGTACTATCGCTTCTTTACAAGAGCCTTCTTCTGGAGAGCTTGTGTTTAACGACTGTAATATTATTAATAAGCCAGAAGAAATACGAAAATACTTAGGGTATTTACCTCAAGAATTTGGTGTGTACCCTAAAATATCAGCCGAAAGATTGTTAGATCATTTAGCTATTCTGAAAGGTATTACAAATAACTCAGCGCGAAAAGAGCAAGTAACTTCTTTATTACAGCAAGTAAACCTCTATCAACACAGAAAAAAAGCGGTACATACATTTTCAGGAGGAATGCGGCAACGTTTTGGAATTGCGCAAGCTTTGTTGGCAAACCCTCAAATAATTATTGTAGATGAGCCTACGGCAGGTTTAGATCCAGAAGAAAGCAATCGTTTTTTAAATCTTTTAAGTGAAATAGGAGAGAATGTGATAGTCATCTTATCTACTCACATAGTAGAAGATGTTAGAAACCTATGCACTAAAATGGCAATATTATCTGAAGGACAAATTATATCTCAAGGAAACCCAAAAGAGCTGGTAGAGAGTATTCAAAACAATATTTGGACAAAAATTATAGCTAAAAGTGATATTGAACACTATAGAAAGACATATGATATAATTTCAACCAAATTAGTATCAGGCGAAACACAAATAAGGGTTTTCTCTGAAGTTACTTTATCAAATGGATTTGAAAGAATTACTCCAAACTTAGAGGATTACTATTTCACTACGTTGTTTCACCATAAAAAAGTCTAGTCTATGTTTAAGAAATTATTACAATTTGAAACGTATTATCAATTAAAACAACGAGCCTTTCCAATATTTTCAATATTATTTTTAGGATTAGGCTATTTTACAGGAAGTCAAGGTTATGCGCCTACTGGAGTAAACTTTAATGCTGTTTATCAAGTTTATTTTCATACAGGTCTTTTTACTTTAGGAAGTGTTTTTATTATTATGTTTTTTACGGTAACTGCTACCATAAGAGATAAACAACATCATATGGAGGGCTTAATTTATAGTTCTTCAATAACAAAACAGCATTATTTTTGGAGTCGCTTTTTAGGAGCATTTATATTTAGTGTTTTGGCTTTTTCTCCTTTTATAGTCGGATATATATTAGGGAACTACTTTTCTGGTTTAGATGCAGAAAGGTTAGGAACTTTTAGTTTACTTAATTATATACAGCCTTGGTTTTATATAGTGCTACCTAATATTTTTATATGTACTTCTTTAATATTTTCTGTGAGTATATTTACTAAAAATAGCATTGCAACTTACGCAAGTGCAGTATGCATTTATATGTTATATTTTGTGAGTTCTATTTTTTTAAATTCACCCTTATTAGCCCAATCTGTTCCTGCATCACCAGAAATGATGTCGGTAGCCGCAATAGCAGATTCTTTTGGAATAGCAGCTTTTTTTGAGCAAACTCAGTATTGGACAGCTCATCAGAAGAATACGCAGTTACTTTCTTTTTCAGGATTGTTTTTATGGAATAGAATACTTTGGATAGCTTTTTCTCTTGGAATATTGTTCCTTACCTATAAAAGGTTTTCTTTTAGAAAAATTACGAAGAAAGTAAAGAAACAAAAAACATTAAAAAATAATATAAAACAGCTAACTCCTTATAAAGCAATAGAAGGAACATACAATTTTATAGCACAAATAAAAGGGCTTTTGTCATTAGTACGTTTAGAGTTAAACAGTGTATTTAAAAGTTTACCTTTTTTAGTAATTGTAGCTATGTGGTTACTAATTGTTTTTTCTGAGTTGTATGCAAACTTTGTTGAAGGACGTGAATACGGAGTAAGTGTATATCCATTTACAAATCAACTAATAGAACTTATTACAAATCCGTTAACCCTTTTCGGTCTTTTATTACTAATTTTTTATGGTTCAGAAATAGTATGGAGAGAACATAGCGTAAATTTTAATTTAATTATTGGGGCAACTCCAACTAAAAACTGGGTGTTTTTTGCTGCTAAGTTTATCAGTTTATCAGTATTACCCATATTATTAATTGCTTTAGGAATATTTATGTGTATTACTTTTCAAGTTAGTTTAGGTTTTGAAAGTATAAACATTGGTATGTATGCTTCTGTATTTTATTATTATGGTTTACAGCTTATCATATACGCTATGCTAGCCGTGTTTATAAATAGTATAGCTAAAAGTAAGTATGTAGGAATGGGAGCTTTTGGTTTGTTAGTTATAATAAGTATGAAAGCTAATCTTTTAGGTCTAGAACACCCTTTAACAAGTATTGGTTTTATGCCTAGAGTAGCCTTGGGAGATATGGCTATGTATAATAGCAATACTACACAGTTTAATCATTTAGGGTTGTATTGGCTAGGGATAGGAGTCTTATTTGTTTTAATAGCTTTTAAAGTTTGGAATAGAGGAATGGTAAAAGGTTTTTCGTATAAAATAAAGCAACTAAAGCAAGGTTACAACTTAACAGAGAGGATATTACTTTTAAGCTTTTCTTTGTTAGTTATTGGAGCAGGAAGCTTAGTGTTTTACAATACCAATTTTCTTTCAGATTATCATACGAATGATGATAACTTAAATCTTAACGAAGATTACGAACGTAAGTATAAACATTATCAAACGTTAGAAAAGCTATATCCAGTTTCTCAAAAAACAGAAGTAGCTATTTTTCCGAAGAAAAGAAAGTATACTGTCAAGGCAAATTATGTGTTAAAAAACAAGAGTAATGAAGCAGTATCCAAATTATTAATAACTGAACGAATATCTATAAAACAAATTCATTTAGAAAGAGCTCGTTTATCAACAAAAGATACTACACATGGAGCCTATGTGTTTGAATTTAAAGAGAAACTACAACCCAACGATTCTGTAGCTTATACTTTTGTTATAGAAAAAGAACTAAAAGGATATGAAGAAGACAAAAGTATTGTTAACAATGGTACCTATATAACTTTTAGAAATTTTGAGCCTATTATAGGATATGCTTCTGGATTTGAAATTTTGGATAAAACAGAACGTAAAAAAAGAGGATTACCAGAAAGAGATGAGGATGATAACTCAGATGTGCATATAGCCTTAGAAGATATTAAAATTGAAAAAGTACGTTTTGAAACAGTTGTTTCTACAAATAAAGACCAAATAGCCATAAGCTCAGGAGATTTAATTAAAACTTGGTCAGAAAAAGATAGAAACTATTACCACTACAAATCAAAAGGAAAAATATTACCTATGGTAGCCTATTTTTCTGCAAATTATACAACTAAAAAAGCAATATATAATGGAATCTCTATAGAACAATATTACAACGCTAGTCACGATTTTAATATTGATGAAATAGAGAAAAGTACAAAAGAAACCTTAGCATATTGTCAAGAAAATTTTGGAACGTATAATTTTAAACATGTTCGAATCGCAGAAGTTCCTTCACATTGGGGATTTGGTGGATTTGCACATCCAGGGGTTATTAGTATGACAGAAGATCGTTTATACTTGTCAGATGTTCGTGATGAAAACACCTTTAATTTAGTCGCTAAAAGAACAATTCATGAAGTAGCACATCAATGGTGGGGGCATACGTTAATAGCTAAGCCAGTAGCGGGTGGTTCTTTATTAGTAGAAGGATTAGCGAAATATACAGAAGCCGTAGTGTTAGAAAAGATGTACGGAAAAGGTGTTTTATATGAGTTAGCTGAAGATGCACGCAGGAGATATTTTTTAGGAAGAGCGTTTGGTGAAAACATTGAACCTCCAATTTATAAAGTACAAGAAGAAGGTTATATTTCTTATGGTAAAGCTTATACCGTATTAATGGCATTAAGAGATTTGATAGGGGAGAAGCAAGTTAATGACATAGTAAAAACCATTACACACCGACATCGATTTGAAAGTTCTCCCAAAGCACATACAATAGAATTACTTGAAGAAATATATAAGATTACTCCCAAAGAATATCACCCATTGGTAAATGATTGGTTTAAAAGGGTAATAACTTATGATATAGCTGTAGAAAAAAGTTCGTATAAGGAGTTGCCGGATGGAACCTATGAAGTTAAAGCAACAATAAAAGCGAAACGATTTGAAACACTATCAAACGGAGATATTAAAGAAATAGGAATTAACGAGCCTATTAAAATAGGAATCTTTTCAGCCCATCCTTTACAAGTAAAAGATAATAGTACTGTGTTGTATTATGAGTCTAAACAAATCAACCGAGAACTCATAGAAGTTTCGTTCATAGTAAATGAAAAGCCTAATTATATTGTGATAGACCCTTATGGAACTAGAAATGATGAAAATTTAGTAGATAATATAGTTAGATTGTAAGAATTAAAAATGCCTCACTTTTGAGGCATTTTTTGTGTTAAGCATTTAAAAAATCTTTCAATTCTTGATAGGAACTAATTTGTATAGCTTCTTTTTGTTTGTCTATTACAGATGCTATTTGTGGTGGAATTTCAACAGTTACATTTAAAACTTCTTCCACAACATCTAAAAATTTTACGGGATGTGCTGTTTCTAAGAAAATTCCATACTCGTTTTGTAATCCGTATTTTTTCAAACCTAAATATCCAACAGCTCCATGTGGATCTGTAATATAACTTGAGTTCTTATAGATGTTTTTCATAGTGTCACGAGTTTCGTCATCAGAAAAAGAAAAAGAAGAGAATACTGATTTTAAAGTATTTAAATCATTATCAAATAATTCTTGTATCCTGATAAAATTACTTGGATTCCCAACATCCATGGCATTAGAAATGGTCGCTTTAGATGGTTTAGGGTGGTATTCACCACTTGCTAAATAATTAGGAACCGTATCATTTACATTGGTCGAAGCCACAAAATGCTTGACAGGTAACCCTAGTTTTTGCGCCATAATTCCTGCGCAAATATTCCCGAAATTTCCACTAGGTACTGAAAAAACTACTTCTTTATGCTTTTTATAAACTTGTTTATAGGCAAAGAAAAAGTAAAACATTTGGGGTAACCAACGAGCAATATTAATAGAGTTTGCTGAGGTTAACGTACGGTTGATTTCAGCATCTAAAAAAGCAGTTTTAACCATATCTTGACAATCATCAAAAACACCATCAACCTCTAAAGCAGTAATGTTTTGCCCTAAGGTTGTTAATTGTTTTTCTTGAATATCACTTACTTTTCCGCTAGGGTAGAGAATGACCACATCTACACCTTTCACTCCTAAAAATCCATTAGCAACAGCACCTCCAGTATCGCCTGAAGTAGCTACCAATACGGTTACTTGTTGATTTTTATCGCGATTAAAGTACCCCAAGCAACGAGCCATAAAACGAGCTCCCACATCCTTAAAAGCCATGGTTGGTCCGTGAAATAATTCTAGTGTACCGATATTTTCTTCAATAGATACTACAGGAAACTCAAAATTGATGGTTTCTTTAATGATTTTTTGTAAAATGCCTTGCGGAATTTCATCACCTACAAATTGTTTAATGGCTTCATACGCAATTTCTTCATTAGAATACTCATCAATGTTTTCAATAAATTCTTTAGGTAATGGCGTAATGTTTTCAGGAAAATACAATCCTCTATCTGGAGCTAATCCGTTTACAACAGCTTCTTCAAAGCTAACATTAGGTGATGTATGATTGAGACTATAATAGTTCATAATTTTGTGTTTGTTTTTCACTTCGACTACGCTTAGTGAACATTCAATATTAGTTAGTTTCTAAAATTTTAATTCCTTCTGTGTTGATTTTTGAAAGAATCATGTTAAAATCAATTTGTTTGTCTTGATACGTGTTTTGAATGGTTTTATAAACGTTTTCGGCAGTTGCATCCCCTTTACATAAAGTGAAAATTGTAGGGCCTGAACCTGAAATTCCTGCTCCTAAAGCTCCTGCTTTAATTGCTTGTTGCTTCACTTCATCAAAATGAGGAATCAGATGTTTACGAGCAGGTTCAACAATGATATCTGTTAAAGAGTCTGCGATTAATTGATAATCGTTGGTATACAATCCACTAATCAATCCGCCAACATTCGCCCATTGTGTAACCGCATCTTTTAAAGGAACTTCTTTCGGTAATACCTCTCTAGCGTCTTTGGTTTTTACTTCAACTTGAGGATGGATAGCCACCACTCTTAAATCAGCAGGTACAGGAATTTTTACAATGCTCAAAGGTTTGTAACTACGTACCAATGTAAAACCACCATAAATAGCGGCAGAAACATTATCAGCTATCGGAGTTCCGCAAGTAGCTTCTTCTCCTAGCATAGCAAACTGAGTCAATTCAAGAGGAGAGAAGCTATTTCCTAATAACTGATTTACACCAAATGCAGCTCCCGCAGCACTGGCAGCACTACTTCCTAAACCACTTCCAGGAGTATATCCTTTGTGAATGGTGATGTCGATACCAAAATCAACTGGATGCTTTTCTAACATCGCTAGCGCAACCACTCCCGCAGCATTTATTTGTGGGTTAGATGGTAAATCAGCTCCAGTTATTTTTGTGATTTTAACACCTTTTGTAATTGTTTTGGTAAAAGTCATCGTATCACCAACCGTTTCGAGCGCTAAGCCTAAAGCATCAAATCCGCAGGAAACATTGGCAACGGTTGCTGGTGAAAATATTTTTAAATAGTTCATTTTTATATATTATTTCCAATTCGTATAACATCAGCAAAAATTCCAGAAGCAGTTACTTCAGCACCTGCACCGGCTCCTTTTATTTGTAGCGGATTTACAGGATATCTATCTGTAAAAAACAAGACAATGTTGTCGCTACCCTCTAAATTATAAAAAGGATGATCAAACGGAATGTGTTGTAGGCCAACACACGCTTTTCCATTGTTAAATTCAGCAACATATTTTAAGCGACAATTTTTGTCGGCAGCTTCTTTATATACTTGTTGAAAATGGCTTTCAAACTCGGTTAAAGAAGCATAAAAATCATCATTATTGGTAGTTTCTAAACTCTTTTTAGGTAAAAATGCATTGTTTTCAATATCTGAAAGCTCTAAATCATAACCGCTTTCACGGGCAAGAATTAATATTTTTCGAGCTACATCAACACCACTCAAATCAATTTTAGGATCTGGTTCCGTGTATCCTTGTTCTTGTGCTTGTTGTACGACATCCTGAAAAGAAATACTTTCATTAAAATTATTGAAAACAAAGTTTAAAGAGCCCGATAACACCGCTTGTATTTTATGCACTCGATCACCAGAAGCAATTAAGTTTTTAAGCGTATCAATAATAGGTAAACCAGCACCCACATTGGTTTCAAATAAAAATGGTGCACTGTATTTTCGTGAAATGTGTTTTAACTTTTTATAATTGTTGAGTTCAGAAGCACAGGCTATTTTATTGCAAGTAACCACCCCTATATTGTTGGCTAAATAGTGTTCGTATATTTCAGAAACTTTTTGATTGGCTGTATTGTCAATAAAAACTGAATTACGAAGGTTCAACGCTTTTGTTCTTTGGAAAAAAAGCTCTAAAGAACTTTTTTCTCCGTTTTGTAATTGTTCTTTCCATGATTTTAAGCTGATACCACCTTCATCAAAAATCATTTGTTTAGAATTGGAAATCCCTACAACGCGTACATTCAGTTTTAACTGTTCTTTTAAGTACTTTTTCTGCTGATGAATTTGTGCTAAAAAGCGTTCCCCAACATTTCCTACACCCGTAACAAACAAGTTTAATTGTTTTATATTCTCTTCAAAAAACTGTTCGTGTAGCGTATTTAATGCTTTTTTGGCATCTGAACTATTGATAACAGCAGAAATGTTTTTTTCCGAAGCACCTTGGGCAATGGCACGAATATTTACGTTGTTTTTGCCTAAAGAACTGAACATTTGTCCGCTCAAACCTTGATGATTTCTCATTTTATCACCTACTAAAGCAATAATTGCCAACCCTTGTTCTACAATAATCGGATCTATTTTATGACGCTCTATTTCAAAGGCAAAAGCTTCGTTAATTTTTAGAGCTGCTTTTTCAGCATCTTCATCATAAATCCCTACACAAATAGAGTGTTCAGAAGAAGCTTGCGTAATTAATACCACATTGATATTATGTGTCGATAACGTTTCAAACAAACGTTCAGAAATGCCAGAAACACCTACCATGCCACTTCCTTCTAAGGTTAATAGCGTAATATTTTCGATATGAGAAATTCCTTTTACAGGTTTTCCGTTTTCGGTAATTTTTGAAATGAGTGTTCCTACATTTTCAGGTTTAAAAGTGTTTTTTATACGGATAGGAATTTCCTTTTCCAACACCGGTTGAATGGTAGGAGGGTAGATAACTTTTGCTCCAAAATGTGACAATTCCATGGCTTCTTGATACGAAATATGTGGAATAGGGAATGCCTGCTTTACCATATACGGGTTTGAAGTGTACATTCCACTAACATCTGTCCATATTTGCAATTCATTAGCATTTACAGCAGCCGCATAAATAGCTGCAGAATAATCGGAACCTCCACGTCCTAAAGTAGTCGATTTTCCTTCTTTTGTACGAGCTATAAATCCAGGTAACAAGGTTACTCGATGCTTATTATTTTCAAAATAGGCTTTACAATTAGCATTGGTTACTTGAAAATCAACTTGGGCTTTATCAAAAGCGTTGGAAGTGGTGATTAACTCTCTACTGTCTTTATATACTACATCCAGTTCTTTACTAGCTATACTTGCAATAATGTATGAAGATAATAGTTCACCAAAACCACTAATAGTAGCTAGAGTTTTGGGGGTAATTTCGTTTAGTAACAAACAACCTTCTAACAAGGTTTTTAATTGTTTAAAAAGGGATGCTATATAGGTTTTAACTTCTTCTTGCTGATTTTCAGGAACTAATTTTTCAATTACTTCAAAATGTAATTGCTCAACTTCTTGGTAGTTGTCAAGATAATTAGCATTGTTTTGAGCAGCTTGTTCTGCCGATGCAATGAGTTTATTTGTTGTTTTACCAAAGGCAGAAACCACCACAATAAGTTGGTTATTTACAGAAGCATTGGCAATGACTTGTACTACTTTTTCTATGTTTTGAGGGTTGGCTACAGAGGAACCACCAAATTTTAAAACGTTCATTTTAAAATGAATAATAAATTAAAAATAAGATTTTTTAAGCTATTTATCTGTTTTCAAGTCTTTTGAAAAAATAAATATATACGGAAATGATATGTAGAAAAATAACCCCTAAAGGGTTGTAATAATAATTGTAGTTGTTGTGCCAACAAAAGAAGCCGTAGTTACAGCTGGAATAGAGATAATATGTCTTTTGTTGTTTAACATTGAGCCAAATGTATACATTATGTTCTAAAAAACAAGAAAAGTTGTTGTTTTTTTGTTAAAAATAAAACTTTGAGTGTTTTAGTAGAATTTATGAAGCCAACATTAATTATTTTGTTTTTTCTTTTTAATGTAGTGATAGATGTAATGAAAAGGTAGTGATAGAAAAGCTCCGATAGTTGAAGCTACTCCTAAATACAATAACAAAATAATAAACTCACCTAAGCCAGTACAAAAACTACATTTACCAGAGATATATTTTTCATGCCATATAATTATAGCAATGATATCAAAGAAAACAATACCATATGTCACATGTGTACAACCAAAATTATCATTTTTTTTATTCATGTTAATTTTTTTTCTCTTTTTCGGAATATGATTTATACTCAGGTAATTCTTTGTAATTTTTAGGTCGTATGGCATAAAAACCAGCAAAGGATTTATCAGGATAAGTTTGTCTTGGTAATTGTTCTATAAAAAAAACTTCGTCGCTACCACCTAATTCTTTAGGTATTTGATATATATTCATATCAGCATTAAACCCCATGGCACCATAACGTCTAAATTTTAAGATATCCCCTTGTGGTAAATGTAATTCGAACATGTAATAACCAGAGGAAAAACTAATAGGGTTTAAACCACTACTTTTTTGTTTGTCCATTTCTACATATTCTGATAACTGTAGGGTTTTGTTTTCTAGTAAGTTATCAAAGACCTCAGGAATTTTTACCATACGTACTTCTTCGGGAGCTATTTTGGAAGGATACTGTTTTTTTATATCAATATTTAACTCTTTTGCTTTTTTATAAGTTTGAATTAAATACCACTTTTCTTTGATTTTAAAATAATAATCATATGAGTCAATATGTACATATGAGGCATCTAAATATAGTTCTTTGAACTTTTGTAACCATTCTCTTTTTTCTACATTTTTGAAATTATAATCTAAAGGATCTTTAATTTCTTTATTTAAAAAAGGGTCTATATATTTATTTAAAGTAGTGTCATTATTAATGAGCCAGTTTCCATATGTTTTATACCCAGACATAGTACCATCTATTAGTGTTTCAGAAGATAAACCTGTGCCTAATAGGTTTCCGAAAAAATCTACTTTTATTCTTTTAAACTTTTCTTTTTTTTTACCTATAACAGATAAAAATAGTTGTTTTTGTTCAGCTAATTTCTCTTCAATTATAGAGTGTTCTTTAAACAACGTAATTACATCATAATTTTCTGTTCCTTGATGTTTATGTAAATCTTGATATTCTGTATATTCTTTTTCCATTTTTTGTATAGCTTTTTTCTTTTTTAAATAATTACAACTAGAACTAGTTAACAAAAGCAAACAAATAGCACTAATTTTTATTTTTACTTTCATCATATAACTTAGATTCATAACTTTTCTTTTTGTGTACGTATGCTTTGATAACATTATTTATATATTCTGTGTCAGCAATAGAAGAATCAATAAGTTTATCTTTTAGTTCTTCAACTTTCTTTTTTTCTTGTTTTCGTTTTTCTTCATCTGTTAACTCTTTTCCAAGTTCTACTTTATATTTCATTCTATAGAATTTATCTTTTCCAGCATTCTTTATACGTTCAAATATAGAAATATTACCGTACTGGTCATAAAAACTCCCACTATTGTCTTGTAATAATTTTGTGTGTAAAATATGTCCTACAGGAGCAAAGTGAGCATATAAATCAGCACTTTGTAAGGGAGCGTATTGTAGTAGCATGTTTTGATAAGTTACATAGGCTAAATTGTATAGAATGATAGCATATTTTTCGTCACTAGAATATCTCCATTTATGAGTGAGGTGTTTTGGTATCTTAATAGGAGTTTTAAAATGTCCTTCAAACAAATTAGTAAGGTTAGTTTTAATCGTTTTGTTTTTATAATTAGCAATTAGTTTTTTGTACAACGCTATTTTTTTATGATTGTTTTCTATAAACGTATAAGTCCCAATTAAAAGATCACCAACAGCACTTGCGGTAAATTTATGTTTTGTATAGTTCTGGTAGCTTGATTTAGCTAGTTTGAAGGCATTCATAGCTACACCCCAACGTATGACTACTCTACTATAACCCTTCCAATGTACACCGTGTATTTGTTGATTTATAGTGGGGGAGTCTAGCTTTTCTAAAGCATCGTAATCGTAACGTTCTTCAGCTACATAAGGAGGAATAACTACATAGCCACTTTCAGCTCCATACATAGACAAATCAATGATTTTTTTATTTTGTTGTGTTTGATAATACGAAGGAATACTATCTTGTTTATGAAAATATTCAGCACTAAATAACGTTTTATCCCTTTTAGGATGACAGGCACTTTTTATTTCTGGTATATCTCCATCTATAGTTACTAAATCACCTCTGTCGTTCGGAAAAGTAAATTGTACAGCTCTACTTTTATAAGCGTTCCAATCGTAACAAATAGCTTTTACATGTTCAAATAAACCTCGTTTGTTAAAAACCTTTTTATATTTAGGACTATATAATTCAGAAATAGCACTTAAAAATTTATGTCCGCTATCTTCATTTTTTCCTCTAAGTACTGCATTTTTGTAAACCATGTACTCTTGTGTTTTTTTCTTAATAAGACTATCGTAGTTTTTTCCATATAACCCTTTAGGTTGATGCACTCCTAAAAAAATGGTATTTATGGCTACTTTTTTCCATCCCATTTCGTTAGCATACTTAATAATACCCAGTTTTACACCTGCTGCCATACAAGCACCTTGACTATGACCAACAATAGTTATGGGTTTATAATGTGGAGAATAGCTTTCTATTTGTGGAGATTCTTCTTTTTTAGCATCAACCTTTTCTTTTTTGATGAGCTTCCAATTATAACGAGCCCATTCATAGCCTAAAGCAATACCATGATCAACTCTATGTGCTCCGCTACTTCCTAGCCCATGTGAACCATTAATGTAGTGTACTCTACCTTCTGCATTAAAGTATTTGGCGTAGGTTTCTGTAGCTTTGTAGTCATTAGCAATATCATTCCAGTAACCATAATATTTACTTTCGGGAGTTTTAAAAATTAACGTATTAGGATTTCTAAACTTTTCTTCAACAATTTTTCTAAATTTACTTTTGTGGAGGTCTTTTTCACGTTGTTCTGCAGTATAATAATCATCATGATCAGTACGTTTATATTCATTAGTGTTTTCACCTCTTGAGGTAAACCAACCTGGTTTATCAGGGTTTAAATCCATTATAGCATTCCAGTGTGATTCGCTGTTTGTTTTAAAGTCGCTTAAATAACCATTTATAAAAATAATTTCACCTTGTAATTTTGGGAGTTCTTTTTCTTTTTTTTCTTGCTCTTGTTGCTCAGCAAGTTCTTTTATTTTTTGTTGATTGGCTTCAGCTTGTTTAAACATTTTTGTGTTACCAGTAAAAGCAGCCCCAATTCTGTCTTTAAAACTAATATCAGGAAATGGAATTTGATCAATAGGCATCACTACAGTTGATTGTGGGGAGCTACTACTAACAAGAACATTATTCTCACCAGAAGTAATAGTTCCCCCATGTGCAGTCATATCACCTATACATGCTATAGGTTTACCATTAGCAAGAATGCTTGGGTTTCCAGTGACTATAGTATCCATACCTACATTACATGTACACATGCTACCAATAGTTGCCACAGGTTTACCGTTAATTAAAATGTTTTGCTCTCCTTGGGTAACAGGTCCTCCAACATGAGGTGTAGACCCACTACACATTGGACATTGGTGATTACTACCTAAAGTTACAACTGGTTTTTTAGACATAGCTTTTTATTTTTTGCGAACTAAAATAATAAAAAAAGTGTTAATTATCAGTTGTTTATGTTTTTTTAGTGAGGTTATTTGTAGAGCCAAAAAAAGAAACCATGGTTACAGCTAGAAAAGTAATGATATATCTTTTGTTCTTTAACATTGAGTTAAAAGCATAAATAATGTTCTAAAAAACAATGAAAATACTTTTAGCTTATTATATCCTAAGAAAAAAAATAATAACATAGTAGAGAAAAGTATTAACTAATCGTAACGAGATAATAACGACTCATGCCGTAGTGTCTTCGGAGCATGCCGTGATATTAGCGACCCATGCCGTGGTGTCAACGGAGCACGCCGTGATATCAGCGACCCGTGCCGTGGTGTTAACGGAGCATGCCGTGATATCAGCGACCCAATGGGGGAGTATTCAATAAAGTGTGTCAACTTGTTTAAAATTGCTTTTATTATTGAAGAAGGAAGACAACCTAATTAGGCTTAGTTTGTAATCCCGATAAAAAAATTACACTTTTTTATCTTATTTCTTTATATTTGAAGGTGTTAATAAAATTGCTAAAAGTTCCGCATATCCTACCGTAAAAGGAATATATAAGTAATTTTATTACGCATATAAACTAGTTACCAAACATTAGAAAAAACTAATGATAAAAGATAGAATAACCTCTTTAAAAACTGATTTAATTGAAAAGAATTTTTCTATTGAAAGAGTTTTACAAAAACATATAATTGAGATTGAACCGTTTCTTTTTACAGCAGAAAATAGAGATTTAGAATATAATATTCGAACAATTATTTCAAAAGCTCTACAAGTGCATCTAAATGAAGTGGTTATTGTAGGATCCGCAAAAATTGGCTATAGCTTATCACCTAAAAAGCTATACAATGAATTTGATGAAAAATACAAAAACACAAAAAAAATTAAAGACAAATCTGATATAGATATTGCTGTAATTTCTCCTTCGCTTTTTGACTCTTTAAATAAAACTCTATATAATTTTACAAATGGATTAAAAGATGGTTGGATTGACAATGAGTATTATAAAAAAAGTAGATTTCCTGTACCTCTTAATTATCAATTTTATAAATATTCATACAAGGGTTGGTTTCGACCTGATTTCAAGCCATCAGGTTTTGAAATATGTAAAGAAGGTAATTTTGAAGAACTAAAACGAGAGATACAAGAATTAACTGGACGTAAACTAGGACTTGGTATATACAAAAACTGGTATTTTTTTAAAAATTATCATATTGCTAACCTTGAAGATTTAAAATTACGTGCAGAAACTGAAATATTATGACAAAAAAATTAAACACAAGCATTCCAGCAAATAACTGGAAAATAATTGAACTTTATAACAAAATAAAGAAAAACGAATTGGATCCGTCACCTGACTTTCAAAGGAAGTTAGTTTGGAAAAAACAACATAAATATAAATTCATAGAAACTATTTTAATGAATTTTCCGTTTCCAGAAATATACATTGCACCTGGTGAACTTGACACAGAAACATTAAAACTCAAAGATTTAATAGTTGATGGTCAACAAAGAACTACCACTATATTAAGTTATATAAAAGATGAAGATGTTTTTGCTCTCAACAGATTACCCATTAAAAAATTCTCTGAACTAACTAAAGAGGAAAAAGAAGATTTCCTTAATTATGAAGTTTCAGTACGTTATATGAAAAATGCTAACACTGAACAAATTAAAGAAATATTTCAAAGAATTAATAGTACAGAATATTCACTAAACTCAACCGAACGTCTTAATGCACAATGGGGTGATAGTGAGTTTGTTTTCTTTGGAAAACAAATAATTGAAAAGAAAAGTAATTTAAACTACGATATTATATCATATCAACTTTCAGAAGAAAACAGAAAACTATTGCATAATTTCTTCATTGAAGAGTTTAGGATATTTACGGACAATGATATTAAAAGAATGCTTGCTCTACAATACATTTTAACTATCATTACAACAATTGTAGAAGAAAAATATTTTAGAAGAAATGAAAAAACTCAAACCTACATCGAAATATACAATGAAGAATTTAATGGAGCAAGTTCTATAGAAATCGGACTCACAAATACAATTAAATTTATTCAAGGACTTGGCTTTGATAAAAAATCATATTGGTTTAATAAAGCAAATATTTTCACACTAATTATTGAACTAATTCAATACGACTTAACAAGTATTGATAAAGAAGGCTTTGCTAGAGATTTAAAAAATTTTGAATTAGAATACAACGAATATACCAAGCTAGAAGCTAAAGAAAATTTTAAGGAAAGTTTAGATGGACAAATTAAATACTTTGAATTTGCTCGTGAGGCAGTAAACGAAATACCAGCAAGAGAACATCGAGGAAAAATAATAAACTCATTTATAACAAAGAATTTAATTAAATAACGTTTGGTAACAATGGCTATAAGTAATTCCTTGTTATCGCCTACTTCTGAAAATCCTCGCGGATTTTCAGTTTGGTGTGTACTTGCAAAGTTATGTGCTAAACCACACAACTACTCATAGCCGTATTCCAAGGTAAAAAACAAGTTTTTTTTTAGAAATTTACTGCTGCTATATTTACAAAGGGAGTACCTCTTTTAATTACTGCAAAACTGCGTGCTAAAATTTTATTTCTAACGTTGTTTAATGCAATCATTTTATGTTTGCCTTCCTCTAACTTTCTGTGATAATAATTCTTTAACTCCTGATCAGACTGTATCGCTGAAACAGCCGCCATACTTAATAATGTCTTCATTTTTCTATCGCCTATATAGTGGCTTTGTTTTCGTCGCCTAATAGAGCTTCCTGAGCTATATTCAAATGGGGCGATTCCACAATAACTTGAAAATGAACGCCAATTATTAAATTTCATAAAATTGGATGTATGATAAAGTAATTGACAACTTAATATCAGACCTACTCCTTTTACAGTCCTTAACAACTCATAGTTGTGCTGTAACTTATCATCTGTCTTTAATAATTCTGTCATACGTTTCTCTATAGATAATACTTGCTTGTCAATGTACTTTATTGAGCGTTCTAATATCTTACAACAAGGGTCTGTTGACGGACTTGAAAGCAAATGCTTTTGCTCTTTTAAAGTAGATTTTAAACCACTACGATCTCTCACCATTTGATCTCGTAAAGCTAAAAGCCTACCAATCTCTTGAAACTCTTTTGGCTTTACATTACTGGGTTCTAATTCTTCTCGGTACATCCATCCAAATCGGGCAATCATATAGGAATCTAGTTTATCTGTCTTCTCTCTAGCAAGACCTGTACTACGTTTAATTCGCATAGGGCTTTCTTCTACATAAATAAGTGATAGCGAAGACAAAAAAACCGATAGCTTTAAGGAATAATTCCCTGTGTTTTCAAAACAGAAAAAATACTCTGATGTTTCTAAATGGCGTTTACTCCATCGGATAAGCTCTTCATATCCCTCTTCATCATTTGAAAATACTGCATGTTGCCTACTGTGGTATAAGGTGGCATCAATGGTCTTTTTTGATACATCAATCCCAATCACATCTCTTACTTTTTTCATATATTTAAAAAATTAATGATTAATGACGTTTTGCAACTATTTCCTTTAATGAGCCATAGTGGCTAGGTATTCCAAGTAGTTCAACTAAACGTCGTGCAAGAAGTAGAGAGGACTATTACGTGTAATAGGTATTACCTAAAGACCGTTCGAGTTCTCCTCTCTACTCTTGTTAAATTTAATAATATCAAAGTAAAGGAGACCGTTCTACGCAATTTGAGAAAAATCGTGCTTAAAATAATAATT
Organism: Tenacibaculum sp. Mcav3-52; assembly: GCF_022347665.1. Classification (NCBI taxonomy): domain Bacteria; kingdom Pseudomonadati; phylum Bacteroidota; class Flavobacteriia; order Flavobacteriales; family Flavobacteriaceae; genus Tenacibaculum; species Tenacibaculum sp. Mcav3-52. The sequence goes on from NZ_JAKRGE010000003.1 coordinate 216,331, forward strand.
CTGACTTTAATTTTGATTAGTTGTAAACAAAACAACAAATCGGAATTAAATACTCGTGAATTAACTCAAATTAAAATTACCGATGAATATAAGCTTGAATTTCTGAATCAAATCTTGTCAGATAGTTCAAAATCGAGAATAATATTTGATAAAAAGGAACTGATTTCTAATTTATCTATTAATATTCCACCAACTTTACCAATAGACTTAAAAAATCCAAATCAGACCATATCTCATTCGGAATTCATATCTGATACTTTAAAAATAAGTGATATTGACTTTGTAAAAGGACAGTTCAAAAAGAACAAGGATTTCAACATTTCGAAAATAAAAGAATATGGATTTAATGTAATTGATATCAAAAAATATACTGATAACAAAATTGAGTGGGATTCTATAAACAAGATTGCTGAAAAATATTATGCGGAAAACAACCTCGAAAATATTTATTTAATTTTATATATAGCTAAACCTATTTTCAATAAGGAACTGAATTTGGCTTATGTAGGAATTAGACAAGGTTCTGGAGGAATGACCAGAATTTATAAAAAAAAGAATGGAATTTGGAAATTAAAATATGAATTATATAATTGGGTGGAATAAAAACTGCGTAGAACAACGTATATAATTCATTGCTAGGTATAGCCTACTTACGAAAGTCCTCGCGGACTTTCTATCTGTGATTTATATGCTAACTTTAGTGCTTAAACCACGCAACTAACCATACACAAACACGTTGTGTGCCATTTGAGAAAACCGAAAATCATTGACAAAAACAGAAAAAATTGGACAAATTTTAAGAACGGTTGAAATTCACGAAAAAATAGTGAATGAATCAACTGAAATGGAAAATGATACAAAATCTCATTTTTTAAATCTTTCTGAGTTTATAAAAAGCTGTTTAAATGATAAATCAAAAACGGAAAAACTCAATTCCTATCAAATCAATTCATTGAAAAACGAACTATTAACTTATTGGAATGAGACAATAAGTATGGAAACAGAAAAGTTTTGGACTGAAGTTAAAAACGAGAAATTTAATCTTGAGAGAAAAGAACCTTTAAAATTCGCTTTATCCAAAAACAGGTTTCGAAATGTAGAACAAGGAATTGGAGCAAGAAAATATTGGAATTCTTTAAAATCACTTGCATCTATACAGCATGAATATTCGGATTTGGAAATAAAAAAAATTGACCAAATAATTTTTGAAGATGAGAAAAAGCGAATTGGAATTTTAAAAAAATGTTTAGCGAAAAAGAAAATTCCTAAAAGCCAATATTTAAAGTTTGGAGAATGTGTCGCATATTTTGGAAACTGTGGATTATTTGAAAAATATTTGACCGAAAAAGAAGTAACTGAATTATATACGATTTGGGAAAATTTCAAATCATAAACTGAATAAAAAAACGGACACACAACAAAGAACTGAGGTAAAAAACAAGTACATTTTATATTTTTTTAAACCAACGTGCTTTTATAATTTGCGTCATAAGGCAAACCACTTTTTACAATGGCAAAAGCTTGTTTTAGTAGCTTATTACATACCGCTATTAAAGCTAGTTTTTTACTCTTACCTTTAGCAACTATTCGGTCATAAAGCTCTCTACATGCTTTGTTATATTTACAAGCATTAAAGCTACACATAAATAATAAATTTCTAAGCTTTGGATTCCCCATTTTACTTATTCGAGGGCGTCCTTTTATACTACTGCCTGATTCTCTAATAGTGGGTGTAATACCTGCGTAACTACACAACTCTTTTGCTGAAGTAAAACGCTTAAATCCATCGGTAAAAACTAATAACATTAATGCTGTTTTATCCCCTATTCCTGGAATAGACTTTAATAAAGTTATTTCTTCTTAATAACTCTTTTTTACATTCTCTAGCAACAAGTCTTCTAATTTAACTATCTCTTTTTGTATGTTTTTCAGCTGCCTTTTTAAGGAATTAACTACCAATTTTGAGGGAGTTCCTAATACTGATTCGCCATGAAGCTTGTTCTTTAATTGAGTAGATTGTTTCGTATAAACACTCAACAAACGTACTATTTGTAAACACTCTTGTTGTTCCTTACTATCTCCTTTCCATATAGAAGGAGATTGACTTACGCCATAATTATATAACTGCTTTGCATCACTCTTATCCGTCTTTACTTTTGATAAATTCATCTGAATAAAACGCTTAACCTTCAACGGATTTTCTACCGATAACAAAACTCCTTTTTCTGTTAAAAAATAAGCTAAGCGTACATGATAATATCCTGTAGCTTCCATTATACAATGTGTTAAATCAATTGTGATTAACAACAGCTCTTTAAAACCTGATGCATCATTTTTAAACTGATACCAATTTCCTTGATAATCATATACATCTAAAACGTCTTTACTTACATCGATTCCTAAAAATTGTTTATTTTTACTCATAAGAAAAAAGGATTGGAAAGAAAATAACTACTATCAATTAAACAACTTGAAATCGAGATCTTGGTCTCACAGAACTGAACGAATTCGAAGTAGTAAAAGCGTAGGGATTATCAATGTTGACGAAATCTAGGTTTCAACGTATATCATAACCTTACTCTACGCTTTTTTCTTTCTGGTTTTTATTACTAAATTTAAACAATTGCTAACTTAAGATGTATAACCGCAATTACGGCGGATTCGACTACGTCCGAATCCACTCGGAGTTGCTAACGCTAGTGAATAAAAGAAAAACAATTACTAATTTAACTCGCAACTGACGGTTATACGAAGCCGTTGTACATAATGCGAAAAAAAGAATCCGAATTCAAAAACGGAGTAAAAACACGCTTAATTTTCAATTTAAGATGTTGAATTATTGATAAACTACAATTTGTCTAATTCACTCAATATAAGATCACATCCTTTTTCTATTTCCTCGTCAGAAATGGTTAGTGGAGGTGTAATACGAATTGCTTTTCCTTCAAAAAGTAACCAGAATAAAATTAGCCCTTTATCTAAACAGTTTAAAATTACTTGCGAGGCTGCTTCAGGAGTATCTACTAATAAAGCAAGCATTAATCCTTTTCCTCTAATTTCTTTAACCGCAGGGTGATTCTTAAAGGCATCGCGAATAATTTTTTCTTTTCGTAAGGCTTCTTCCATTAAGTTAGAGGAAGTGATTTCTTGTACGGTCGCCAATCCAGCACTCGCAATTACAGGATGGCCGCCAAACGTAGTAATATGTCCTAATTTCGGGTGTTCTTTTAAACAGTTCATTACTTCAAAAGAAGCAATAAAAGCGCCAATTGGCATTCCGCCACCTAAACCTTTACCCGTAATAATAATATCTGGAGTAACATTGTAATTTTCAAATCCCCAAAATTTTCCTGTACGTCCAACTCCAGATTGGATTTCATCCAAAATTAACAAGGCGCCAACTTCATCACAACGTTGTTTTACTTTTACTAAGTAATCATTTTTAGGTTCGATAAATCCTGCACCTCCTTGAATGGTTTCTAAGATAACACCTGCTGTATTGGCAGTGATTTTTTCTAAATCTAGCTCGTTGTTGTATTCAATAAACTTACTTCCTGGAACTAACGGACGAAAAGCACGATTTTGTTGTTCTGCTCCACACACACTCATAGCACCTTGTGTATTTCCATGATACGCATTTTTAGCGGCAACAATTTCACTTCTGCCTGTAAAACGTTTGGCTAATTTTAGAGCACCTTCAGTAGCTTCAGTACCAGAGTTTACCAGATAAACAGACGAAAGGTTAGGAGGTAAGGTAGCAGCCAAAGCTTTACACAATTCTAATTGTGGTTTTTGAATAAATTCTCCATACACCATTACATGTGTATACTGCTCTAATTGATTTTTTATAGCTTCATTTACCTTAGGATGATTATGTCCTAAACTATTTGCAGAAACTCCTGCAACAAAATCTAGCATCGCTTTTCCGTTGCTATCATAAATATAACTTCCTTTGGCATGTGAAATTTCAATAGCTAAAGGATTTGGGGTTGTTTGTCCTTGGTATTTAAAAAAATCGTCTTTCACAGAAATTATTTTATTTTTTTAAGATTAAGCTTTTTTTGTTCTTTCTTATTTTTTGAAGTTTCTTCGATAAACATTTCCTTAGCTTCTTTTACAACATCAGGTTGTTTTTTTCTTTTTGAAGGAACAGTAGAAGTAGCGTCTTTTATAAAAATATCTTCCACAGTTAAGGGTTGTTCATCTCCTCGCCATAAAAAGCCTTTGAATTTTTTTTCGTCAGAAGGGAATTCAGAAGGAGGAAAAGTTTTTCCTTCAGATTTTTTAAAGTATTTAGTTTGTATTATTTCTCCATCTTCTAAAATAAACTCAATATCACTTGCTATTTCTTTGGTAATTGTTTCTAATTCTTGTGTTTTTTCGTTGTTACTGTAGTATAAAGATTCTGCATTACCCTTAACTAACATTGTTCTTAATTCTCCTTTTTCAAACTTACCATAAATATTTCTTCCTTTAATTTGATTAAAGTTTTCTGTATGAACGGAGTCTTGTTGAATCATAAAACCATTTTGTAATACTTTTAAAGAGTCAAGTTTATTTGTTTCTTTATTAGATACTAACTGAATGCTGTCTCCTGTAATTTGACTTTTATTAGACCATAATATGGGATTTTTAAACATTCTGGTTAATCCCGTTTCTTGACTACTGTGAATAGAGTCACATTTTCCTTGTAAATCGGACTTGAATATTTTTACATTGTTAAAAATTCTAGCAATACGTTTTTCTGGTTTACCAGTAAGTAAAATTTTATCGCCCGCAACATGCATAGAGTCTTTTTCAAATACAGAAATAGCAACAGCTCTATCAATTATAAATAAAGAATCTTTGAGTTCGTATAATTCAGCATAATTTCCTTTTGCTACCATATTTTGAACGGTATCAACTACTTTTATATTGTTGGTTGCAGAAGCAAAACCGTTACGTTTATCATAGTACAAACTATCGGCAGAAACGGTTCGTTCTTTTAAAAATAATTTTGCACGTTTTACAAAGTATGAAACATCGGTATTCGTATCGTAAAAACCTCTTTCAGAATATACTTTAGTGCTATCTTTTAAATTAGTAATGGTACTTGGCCCGTATAAATAAGCTAAGTTAGTATTAGTATAATAATCTAAATGGTTAGACTCTAAATGATTTTCAGGGTTTACAACTGTTACTTTTGTTTTAGCAGTAAACTTTTTTTCTCTTAATAGATAAGTTCCTTTTACACTTTTTAGAGTGTTTTTTGTATCACGGATAGTTCCTCCATTTGGGTAGTATAATACTTGGTTGATTCTGTCAAAATGAAGCGTATCAGTTTTTAGCGTCATTTCTTTATCATTAATTTCTACGTTCCCCCAAGATTTTGCCTTTTTTGTATTTCCATTATAAGTAGCAAAATCACTGTATTGAATAATACTATCTCCTTGTTCAATAATTACTTCACCAATGGCCTTAAATAAGTTTTTGTCTTTGTAAAGTAGAGCTCTTTTACAATCTAAAGTAGCACCTTCGTGTGACATTTTAACTTTTCCTATAAGTATAGTAGCTCCAGGGTACTTGCTTTCATCGGCAGTACTTAGTTCGGTAGAAAGGATTTTGATTTTTTTTGTTTGAGAAAAACTTACAACAGAAAATAATATAAAAGTTAGTAGAAATAGTTTTTTCAAAATAATACGATTTAATGCACAAAAATAATGAAAAGAATATGCCAAAATCTTAATAAAGAAATAAAATTATCAAGATAAATAAAAGGTTGTCATTTGGTAAATGGTTAATTTTGTAGCAAATTAAAAAATTATAAAGATATGAGCGCTCATTTTGATTTATCAAAAGAAGAGATGAAGTCTTACGGATATAAAATTGTAGATATAATTGCAGAACATTGGGCTACTTTAGAGCAAAAAAAGCCTGTTGCTAGTGCTTCTAGAAAAGAAATGGATAGTATTTTCTTACAAGAAGCACCAAACGAAGGAATGTCTGCTGAAAAGGTACTAGATTTTGTAATGGATAATGTAATACCAAACAGTACAGTTATTTCTCACCCTAAAGCATATTCATTTGTACCTGGACCTAGTAACTTTATTAGTACTATGGCTGATAGTTTAGCTACTGGATTCAATATTTTTTCTGGTGGATGGATGGTTTCTCCAGCAGCAGCTGAGTTAGAAATTGTAACAATGAACTGGTTACTACAAATGTATAATTTCCCTGTTGAAAAAGGAGGAGGAATTTTTACCAGTGGTGGTTCTATGGCAAACTTAACAGCTTTGGTTACCGCGAGACGTTTGAAATGTGGAGATGATTTTTCTAAAGCGGTGATTTATTTGTCTGATCAGGCACACTCTTCAAATATTAAAGCAATTCGTGTTTTAGGGTTTAAAAAGGAACAAATTCGAATTTTACCAACAGATTTAGAGTTTAGAATTAGTATTAACAAATTAAAAAATGCTATAGCAAAAGACCGACTAGAAGGGTTGCAACCATTTTGTTACATCGCTTCTGCGGGAACCACCAACACAGGTACTGTAGATCCTTTAAATGAAATAGCTGACATTTGTGAAGAGGAAGATTTATGGTTCCATATTGATGGAGCTTATGGTGGAGCCGCTATTTTAGCTGAAAAAGGAGTAAAAGCTTTACGAGGAATTGAAAGAGCTGACTCTCTTACTGTAGATCCGCATAAGTGGTTTTACCAACCTTATGAAATTGGTTGCTTATTAGTAAAAGATGCTTCTTGGTTAAGTGGTACTTTTAGTGAAAAACCAGAATATTTACGCGATATTGAAGGAAATGAATCTGAGATTAACTTTTACGATTACGGAATTCAGTTAACAAGACGTTTTAGAGCTTTAAAATTTTATATGTCTATTAAAACATATGGACTAGATGCTTTTAAAGAAGCAGTTACTTACAACATCCAATTAGCTGATGACGTAGAAAAAATGTTACGAAAAAGTAGAAATTGGGAAATTATTTCACCAGCTACGTTGGCAGTAATTAATTTTAGATATAATCCTATTGGATTAAACTTATCAGAAAAAGAAATTGATGAATTAAATCAGAAAATTTCTCAAAAGATAATGGAATCAAGAGAAGCGTTTTTAGTAACTACAATATTAAATAAGCAAGTAGTGCTTAGAATGTGTCTGATAAACCCAAAAACAACTATGGATGATGTGAAAGAAACCTTGGAGTTGTGTCATCAATTTGGTAAAGAAATTTTAAAAGAAAAATAGATTAAAAGGAGCTTAGAGCTCCTTTTTTTGTTTTTATGATAAAAATCATATTTCAAAAGCTTTTCTCTTAGTAGCTTTGTTTGTATAAAAGATAAAAAAGTCTTTTATAAGATTATTAATAACTACATCAATAGAAGAGATGAAACAAGTGAAAACAATTTCAATGGTTTTAGCAGCTATGTTTTTAATGGCAAGTTGTAAAAATGAAAAATCTGAAAGTATTGCAATGAAAAGTGCTTCAGATATAGCAGTTAAAGGAACGATAGAAGCAGAATTAACAGCTCCGCCTCATGTTCCAGCACCTGTTGGTAATAGATCAGCTAAGAAGTTACTGGTAAATATGGAAATTCTTGAAAAAGAAGGAACTATGACAGATGGTGTAGAATATGTGTACTGGACGTTTGGTGGTTCTGTTCCAGGTAGCTTTATAAGAACTAGAGTAGGAGATGAAGTAGAATTTACCTTATCTAATCACCCAGATAATAGATTACCTCATAATATTGATTTACATGCAGTAACAGGTCCAGGTGGGGGAGCAACTTCATCATTTGTAGCGCCTGGTCATGAAAAAACATTCTCATTTAAAACATTAAACCCTGGATTATATGTGTATCATTGTGCTACTGCACCTGTAGGAATGCATATTGCGAACGGAATGTATGGACTAATTTTAGTAGAGCCTGAAGGAGGTTTACCAAAAGTAGATAAGGAATACTACATTATGCAAGGAGATTTCTATACAAAAGGAGAAAACGGAGAACCTGGTTTACAACCTTTTGATATGAGAAAAGCAGTAGACGAAGATGCAGATTATGTAGTGTTTAACGGAAGTGTAGGAGCTTTAACAGGAGATAATGCAATTACCGCTAATGTTGGCGAAACAGTACGTTTATTTGTAGGTAACGGAGGTCCTAACTTAACATCATCTTTCCATGTTATTGGTGAAATTTTTGACAATGTTCATGTTGAAGGCGGTTCTGTGATTAATAAAGATGTACAAACAACTTCTATTCCGGCAGGAGGAGCTGCGATAGTGGATTTTAAGGTAGATGTTCCAGGTACTTTTATTTTAGTAGATCATGCTATTTTTAGAGCGTTTAACAAAGGTGCTTTAGGAATGTTAAAGGTAAAGGGAGAAGAAAGCAAAAAGATTTATTCAGGAGTAAAACAAGAAGGTATTTATAACCCAGAAGGAGGTACTATTCAAGAAATGCCTAATGGTAAAGAAGATAAAGCAGTAGCTTCTAAGCAAGAAAAATCATTAGCACAAAAAATAGCAGACGGTAAACAGATTTATACGAAAACGTGTTTTGCTTGTCACCAAGCTAATGGTGAAGGAATTCCAAATGCATTTCCTCCTTTAGCTAAATCAGATTATTTAAATGCTGATGTAAAGAGAGCTATAGATATTATTTTACATGGTAAAACAGGAGAAATTACAGTTAACGGTCAAAAATATAATAGTGTAATGACCAAGCAAGCGTTGAACGATCAAGAAGTAGCAGATGTACTAACCTATGTTTACAATTCTTGGGGCAATAATAAAACCAACGTTAGTGTAAATACTGTAATGGAAGTAAAAAGTACTCACTAAAATTGTAGTTAAACTCTAAATTATAAGAAATGAAAACTATTTTAAGATTGACAATTTGTATATTTTTCTTAGGCATTTCCCATATGAATTGTCAATCTAAAATGGTTCCTATTAAAGGTGGTAGTTATATTCCTTTGTACGGAAGAGATTCAGCAAGAGTAACGATTCAAGATTTTTTAATGGATGTATATCCTGTAACTAATGAAGATTTTTTACAGTTTGTAAAAGAAAACCCAAAGTGGAGAAAATCAAAAGTAATTAAACTTTTTGCAGATAAAAGTTACCTGATTAATTGGAAAAATGATACAGAAATAGGGGAGAAGGTTAACTTAAAATCACCTGTAACCAATGTTTCATGGTTTGCAGCAAAATGTTACTGTGAAAAGCAAGGAAAACGATTACCTACTGTAGATGAATGGGAATATGTGGGAATGGCAAATCAAAAACTATCAGATGCAAGAACTTTAAAAACGTATAATGAATACATTTTAGGATGGTATGAAAAACCAAGAACATTTAATAATGTTATAGGGTCAACATTTAAAAACTATTGGGGAGTGTATGATATGCACGGATTGGTTTGGGAATGGACCTCTGATTTTAATTCAGTATTAGTATCAGGAGAATCTAGAAAAGATGTTGATAATGATAGTAATTTGTTTTGTGGTAGTGCAGCAGTAGGATCAACAGATTTAATGAATTATGCAGCTTTTATGCGGTATGCTACCCGTGGAAGTTTAAAAGCTAAATACACAATGAGAAACTTAGGTTTTAGATGTGTAAAAGATAAAAATATAGCACAATGAAAGTAGTAAAATATATAACGATACTTCTTTTCTCAATTACTTTATTAAGTTCTTGTAAAAAAGAGAAAAACAATACGAGTTCGGCAATAGTATATGAATGTCCTATGCTTTGTGAGGGAGATAAAATATATACAGAAGAAGGAAGTTGTCCTGTTTGTAAAATGGATTTAACACAGAAAAATAAAAAAGAGGCTAAAGAGTTAGCTTTGGCTACTGATATTTCTGAAAGTTCTATATTCAATTTAGCATCAGAATGGAAAACCGAAGAGAATAAAACTATTCATTTAGAAGATTTAAGAGGAAAAACTTTGGTAATGGTTATGATTTATACTACGTGTAAAGCTGCTTGCCCCAGATTGGTTGCTGATATGCGTAATATTGAGGCTAAAATACCTAAAGAATATAACGAAGACTTACAATACGTTTTAATTAGTATTGACCCTAAAAATGATACTCCTGAACGATTAAAAGCTTTTGCGAAAGAAAACTTTATGGATGATGAGCATTGGACTTTTTTACAAGGTACCAAAGAATCTGTTAGAGAGTTTGCCAATGTACTAGCTGTGAAATACAAACAAATTTCTCCATTAGATTTTTCACACTCAAATATCATAAGTGTATTTAATCCGGAAGGGGAGTTAGTGCACCAACAAGAAGGTTTAGGTGTAGATAATAAAGAAACTATAGCGAGTATTTTGGAAACAGTAAAAAATTAGTTGCCATAAACATGTTTCCTATTAAAAACGTCTTTTAAAAATTTAAAAGACGTTTTTTTATGAGTTGTTTTTTTCAAACTGAGCTTGTATAAACTCTTTAGATTTTCCTTTGGCAATAGAAGCTGTTTGCCATTTATCATTTAAAATCATTTTACCTACATAAGCTATCTGACCAATGTGATATGGAAAATGAGCTATTTGCCTCGTAATACTTTCAATTAACTTAACTTGTTTATTCCTGATAAGAATAGGTTGATTGAAGTTTTCCTCATTTAATGAATCTAAAGCAGCAAAAAGACAGTTCCAACCCTTTTCCCATTGAGCAATCAATTCTTTTTTTGATAAATCATGAGTTTCAAACTCAGCATCTCTATCTCTCCATTCTTTTTCTCCATCAGAAGTAAAAAAATCCGTCCAACGCGACAACATATTTTCAGATACATGAACAATAATAGCAGCTATACTGTTACTTTCTTCATTGTATTTCCAGTGTAAGTCTTTTTCTTCTAATTGAGCAATCGTTTTATCAGCAACTTCTTTATACGATTTAAACTGGGTAGTGATATTCTCTAAGTACTCTTTTACCATCATAAAAAAGGAGCTCAATTGAGCTCCTCTAAATTTTTATCTATTAATTGTTTGTTTCCTATCAGGTCCTACTGAAACTATTTTTACAGGTACACCCGTTTCTTTTTCAATAAACGCAATGTAGTCTAATAAGTTTTGAGGTAATTCATCAGCAGAAGTCATTTTTGTTAAATCATCTTCCCAACCTTTGAATTCTGTATAGTTAACACTTACATTTTCAGGTTCAATATTATAAGGTAAGTGAGAAATTTCTTCTCCTTTATAGTTGTAAGAAGTACAAACTTTTAAAGTGTCAAAACCAGATAATACATCACCTTTCATCATCATTAATTGCGTAACACCGTTTACATCAACAGCATATTTTAAAGCAACTAAATCTAACCATCCACAACGACGAGCACGTCCAGTTGTAGCTCCAAATTCATGACCAACTTTCGCCATAGTAGCTCCATCTTCATCAAATAATTCAGTAGGGAAAGGTCCAGAGCCTACACGAGTAGTGTATGCTTTAAAAATACCGAAAACCTCACCAATTCTATTAGGAGCAACTCCTAAACCAGTACAAGCACCAGCAGCAGTGGTGTTTGAAGAGGTTACGAAAGGATATGTTCCAAAATCAATATCTAATAATGACCCTTGAGCTCCTTCAGCTAAAATAGTTTTACCTTCTTTAATAGCATTGTTTAAAAACTCTTCAGAATCAATAAACTGTAATGTTTTTAATTTTTCAATTCCTCTAGAAAATTCAGCTTCTAACTCGTCTAAATCGTAATCGATTTGAACATCAAAGTATGCTAACATACTTAAATGCTTTTCAGTTAAAGCTCTATATTTCTCTTTCCAGTTATCTAATTCTAAATCACCAACACGCATTCCGTTTCTACCAGTTTTGTCCATATAAGTAGGTCCAATCCCTTTTAAAGTAGAACCGATTTTTGCTTTTCCTTTTGAAGTTTCAGAAGCTGCGTCTAATAATCGGTGAGTAGGTAAAATTAAATGTGCTTTACGAGAAATTAATAATTTAGATGTATAATCAATATTATGCTTATCTAAGTTTTCTAATTCTTTTTTAAAGATAACAGGGTCAATAACCACTCCGTTACCTACTACGTTTAAAGCTGTTTTATGAAAAATTCCTGAAGGAATGGTATGTAATACATGTTTGTTTCCGTCAAAAATTAGTGTGTGACCAGCATTTGGACCTCCTTGAAAACGCGCGATTATATCGTAGTTTTTTGTTAAAACGTCTACAATCTTACCTTTTCCTTCGTCTCCCCATTGTAGTCCGAGTAATAAATCTACTGCCATTTAGTGTGTTGTTAAGTGTGTTTTTATTTGTTGTTTCTTTTTGTTCCGTAGAAATAAAGTGAATGGTTGTGAATGTCTATATCAAAAACATCTTCAATAGTTTTTTTGATAATTTGAATTCTTGGATCGCAAAACTCTTTTACTTCACCACTATCAGTAAGTATTACATGGTCGTGATTTTTATCGAAGTAACTTTTTTCGTATCGCGCCATTGATTGACCTTCAAACTGGTGTTTACGAACCAAACCACAGTCTAACAATAAATCCATCGTATTATAAAGAGTAGCTCTACTAACACGATAGTTTTTGTTTTTCATTTTAATGTATAAAGATTCGATATCAAAATGCTCATCAGCATCATAAATCTCTTGTAAAATAGCGTAACGTTCTGGTGTTTTACGATGCTTGTTCTCTTCTAAAAAAGAAGTGAATACTTTTTTTACAATTTCTTGATTTTCGGCTGAATTACTCATTTATTTTTAAATTTTACGAAAGGACAAATTTACGTTTATTTCTTGATAAAATACAAGGATGTTAAAAACGAAATTTACAAAGTATTCACACGTTCAACTTTTTGAACGCCTTCTACTTGTTTCATGTTATTAATTAATTTATTGAGCTGTGTCTTATTTTTTACACTTAACGATAGTTTTCCTTCAAATACACCGTTATCTCCAGATATATTAATACTATGTATAAATACATCCATACTATTGGAAATTATCTTAGTAATATTATTTACTATTCCTTTATTATCAATTCCCGAAAGGTGTAAAATGGCTGTAAATTCTTGCTTTGTAGAATCAATCCATTTTGCAGGCATAATTCTATAAGCATAGTTTGATTGTAACGAAATAGCATTCGGGCAATCGTTCTTATGCACTTTTATACCTTCATTAATAGTTACAAAACCAAAAACTTTATCACCAGGAATAGGAGAGCAGCATTTAGCTAAAGTATAATCTAGTGTTTGTTCTTCTTTACCAAAAACTAAAGCATCGTATTGGTTGGTAACTTCTTCTTTTTCGGATATTTCTTTTGAAGGAGAACGTCTAAATGTACTTTTAATGAAGCCCATGAAACGATTACTTCTCTGAGCAACAAAGTCTTTAAGTTGTGTGTTGTCTATGGCTCCATTACCAACTCGATAGAATAAATCGAAACTAGTTTTTAGTCCAAAATAACTTGCTAATTCGTGAATAACCTTTTCACTAGAGTTGATTTTTAAATGACGTAGTTTTCGTTGTAAAATAGCTTTTCCTTCTTCTGCTATTTTCTTTTCTTCTGCCTTTAAAGCTGATTTAATTTTAGCTCGTGCTCTTGCAGTAATAACAAAATCTAACCAACGTACATTGGGCTTATTATTAGAAGCGGTAAGTACTTCTACTTGGTCTCCACTTTTTAATTCGTGACTTAACGGAACTAATTTTCCATTTACTTTAGCTCCACGACATTTTAATCCAACATCGGTGTGTACAGAAAAGGCAAAATCTAATGCTGAAGCTCCTTTTGGAAGTGATTTTAAATCTCCTTTAGGAGTAAATACATAAATCTCTTTAGCATAAAGGTTCAGTTTAAAATCTTCAACAAAATCTACAGCATCTAAACTTTGATTTTCTAAACTTTCTTTTAAACGATTTAACCATCCTTCTAAACCATTTTCTTTAACAGACCCTTGTTTATATTTAAAGTGAGCTGCATAACCTTTTTCGGCTATTTCATCCATTCTTTCAGAACGGATTTGAACTTCTACCCATTTAGCTTGAGGACCAATTACAGTTATATGCAATGCTTCGTATCCAGTTGATTTTGGCTGAGAAATCCAATCTCTTAATCTGGCAGGGTTTGGTTTAAAAAAGTCTGTAACGATTGAGTATATTTTCCAAGCATCAAACTTTTCATCGTCAGAAGTGGGTTTGTATATAATACGAATAGCAAACTTGTCGTACACTTCATCAAAAGTTACGTTTTGTTTACGCATTTTTCTACGGATAGAAAAAATAGATTTAAAACGTCCTTTTATTTCATAAGCAAATCCTTCTTTGTTTAATGCTTCTTTTAAAACACTAGTAAAGCTATCAATATATCTCTGTTGATCTTCTTTGCTTTCTTTTATTTTATTGGCAATATCTCTATACACATCAGGTTCTGTGTATTTTAAGCCAAGATCTTCAAGTTCAGTTTTAATATTATAAAGTCCTAAACGATGTGCAAGAGGAGCATAAATATATAAGGTTTCAGAGGCTATCTTTACCTGTTTATGAGGCGGCATAGAATCCATAGTTTGCATATTATGTAACCTATCAGCAATTTTAATAAGTATTACCCTAACGTCATCATGTAATGTGAGTAACATTTTTCTAAAATTCTCTGCTTGGATAGAGTAGTCTTGCTCTTGTTTTAAGTTTGATATTTTAGTTAATCCGCTTACAATACGAGCAATGTTTTCTCCAAATAAGCGCTCCATATCATCCAAAGTATAATGCGTGTCCTCAACAACATCATGTAGTAGAGCAGCAGCAATAGATGTTGCACCTAAACCAATTTCATCTGCAACTATTTTTGCTACAGCTATAGGGTGATAAATATAAGGTTCTCCTGATTTTCTACGTTGTTCAGAATGTGCTTCTACAGCAATATCAAAAGCTTTGCGTATCAGTTTTTTATCGTCTTCTGATAATGTTTGATATGTACCTTTTAACAAATTTTTATATCTACTGGCTATTTCTTTATTTTCTTCTTCTATCGTCACATTATAACTCATACAATAAAACTCTTTTACTTAACTGGATTAAAATAAAAATAATATAAAGAATTATATTGAGCAAGTTTTATATACAAATGTTTTATATAAGCTCGTTACTTTTATATAAATTATAAAAACGAAAGAAATAGTGATAATTCACTGGTTAAAAAAATAACGACTAACCAAGTAGTCATAGAGGTGTCTGATGGTTTTTCTAATAGCTTTCTTTTTCAAACCCTTATGATAATAATCTGGAAAGAGGCGGAGCAGATGTTAACATATAATAGACTGACATAGCCTAAAAATATTTAGGGTTTTTCCTGTAAAAACATATAGATTTATAACATAACTTTATACTTTATTTAAAATTAAGTAACTACATAACAAGTCCCCCCGAAATATCATTATAAGATGATATTTGACCTCCGGTTAATAAAGTTCGGAGGTTTTTTTATTCTTCGGGCAACCTTTTTTCAAATCAGGTAGTCTTTATATTTGTAAGGCTACAAAAAAGTAACTATTGATTTGAAAATTATTTCATTACATAACAAAGAAGCTTCGCTTATAAAACAAGCAAAAAAACAAAGCAGAGAAGCTCAACAACAAATATTTGAGCAGTATTCTCCAAAAATGTTAGGAGTTTGTAGACAGTATGTTAAAGATTTACATCATGCGGAAGATTTAATGCTACAAGGTTTTTTTAAAGTTTTTACAAATATTGAAAAATTTAAAGGAGAGGGAAGTTTTGAAGGTTGGATTCGTAGAATTATGGTAAATACTAGTATTAGTTATTTACGAAAAAAGAATCCAGTTCAAGTATCAGATGAAGACTTTGTTTTTAATGATGCTGCAACGGAAAGCCTTGAAAACACATCGGCAGAAGATATACAAAAGTTAATAGATGAGTTACCTGAAGGGTATAAGTTAGTTTTTAACTTATATGCTATTGAAGGATATAAGCATTCAGAAATAGCAGAAAAATTACAAATTTCTGAAAGTACCTCTAAGTCACAATTATTTAAAGCTCGTAAATATTTACAAGCTAGTTACGAGAAAATTAATCAAGTAAGAAATGTCAAGCAATAATATTGATAAACATATAGCAGAAAAGCTAAAGAACAGAGAGCTTAAGCCATCCAACTCAGCATGGGAAAGGTTAGAGACTCGTTTAGATAATCAGGAGGCAACAAAGAAAAGAAACTGGTTTTTATATATAGGTTATGCAGCTGGTTTAGCTTTATTAATAAGCTTTGTAGCTCTCTACTTTACAGGTTCAGATTCAAAAACGCTAATAGAAGAAGTTATAGTTAATACTTCAATAGATACACTAAAAATTAATAATAAAGGTATAGAGAAATTTATTAAGAACACAGATGAAGCTGTGGTGGAGTTAGAAGAAAAGAAGCAAGAGAAACAGATAAGAAAGAAGAAAAAGATTACAGTAATTAGGAGTTCTACCTTAAGAGAAGAAGAAAAAGTCTTTAAAAACATCCAAAATCAAGAATTACCAAGAGAAGAGGAGGTAGTAGCAAAGATGGATAAACCAATAGTAACAAAAAAGAAAGAATTTAATTCAAGAGTTAAAGTAAATAGTGATGATTTATTATTTTCAGTAACACATACTCCAAATGAAGTTAAAGAATATTATGCAAAGCATAAGTTGAAAAGAGAAGATGTGTTAAAAGCTATTGAAGATGAATTAAAAGAATCAAACTTAAAAATAGATCCTAGCATCATTTTAGCAGAAGTTGAAAGAACGATTGATGATGAAGAGTTTAAGGGAGACTTTATGCAAAAACTAAAATCAAGAATATCCGACATTGCGGTAGCGATTGTTGATAGAAATAAATAAAGCGCTTATTAATTATCGATAATTAACCATTCAAAATTATTATCAGTTTAATTTAAAATTACAGAAATGAAAAGAATACTATTATTAGTGTTGTTTGTAACGACTATTGCCCAATCTCAAGAAAAAGTATTTGAAAAAGAAGTAAAGAAAATATCAATGAGCATTGATAGTATTACTAAGCAGCAAAAAGACTCTTTAAAGATGAGAGTAAAAGAGATTAACACAAAATTAGAAAAGAATACAATATCGTTTGATGAAGCAACAGCATTAAAAAAAGAAGCAGCGGCTTATCACGCAGCTCAAATAGAGAAAAAAGTTAGTTTTGAAGAACAAAAACTACAACAACTTGTCCAAGACAAAATTGATGGTAAAATATTTAGTAGTGAAGAAAATTCAACCGAAAGTACTTTTAGTATAGCAGGAACTAAGTTTAAATTAGATTTTTCTAAAGAAGACATAGAAAAAGAAAAGAAAAGAAGAAAAAAAAGAACTACAACACAGTTTGTTTTTGCCTTAGGTGTAAATAATGCATTAACAAATAACAAGTTAAGTTCTTTAGACGATTCAGACTATAAATTTTGGCAATCACATTTTTACGAGTTAGGGTTTACTTGGAAAACACGTTTGTCAAAAGAACCTTCAAAAGCATATTTTAAATATGGTTTCTCTTTTCTATGGAATAATTTAAGAGCTAAAAGCAATCAATATCATATTGTAAATGGAAATGAAACAAACTTAAGTATTCATCCAGAGCAACTTTCAGAAAGTAGGTTACGACATGTACAAATGACATTTCCAATGCACTTAGAGTTTGATTTTTCAAAAAACAAAAAATATTCTGATGGAGAAATTGTAGATAGAACACATCAAAGCTTTCAGATAGGAGTAGGTGGTTTCTTGGGTTTTAAACTAGGAACTCGTCAATATTTAGAGTATAAAAATGCACAAGGAGTTACAGTTGAAGAAGTTCAGAAGAATAATTTTAATATGAATAAATATAACTATGGGTTAAGTGCTTATGTTGCTTACCAAGGAATTGGATTATATGCTAAATATGACTTAAATCCACTATTTAAAAATACTGACACTAGGAATATCTCATTAGGTCTTCGATTTGATATTAATTAATTTGATTAATAAAAAAGGAGAAGTTTAAACTTCTCTTTTTTTATTTTCTTCCCATTCTTTACGTAAATCCATTGAAAGTTTTCCAGTACCATCATGTTTCCAACCAGGAGGTTTAAAAAGATATAGAAACCTTTTACCAAATGTAGTTTTACTAGTAAAAACATCGGTAAACATATTATACCATTCAATAAAAGCTACTTTAATAGGATTGTAAGTGTTTATATTGCTAACCAAACCATATACTGGTTTTTCAACTTCAGGTTCAAAAGTGCCAAAAAGCTTATCCCAAATAATAAAAATCCCAGCATGGTTTCTATCTAGATATTGAGGGTTGGTTGCATGATGAACTCTATGATGACTTGGAGTGTTAAAAACAGCTTCAAACCACTTAGGCATTTTGTTAATAAGTTCGGTATGAATCCAGTATTGATATAACAAACTAATACTCATTTGGGTCACGATCATTAGTGGATGAAAACCTATAATTGCTAACGGTGCCCAAAATATAAACGTATAAAAGCTTCCTGACCAAGTTTGACGTAAAGCAGTACTTAAATTGTATTTTGTAGAAGAATGATGCACCACATGGCTAGCCCAAAATAATCTACTTTCGTGTGCAATCCTATGATTCCAGTAATAGGCAAAATCTTCAGCAAATAACAAAATCAACCAGGCCCACCAAGTAAAAGGAATAGTAAACAGGCGATATTGATATAGAAATAAAAAAACTCCGAATATTAACCCTTTTGTAAACAGCCCTATAAAAACATTACCTAATCCCATAGTAATAGATGTAGCTGCGTCTTTAAATTCATAGTCTTCTAATTTTACTTTAACAGTTAATATTACCTCTATAAAAACTGTTAAAACAAAAAAAGGAATAGCGTAATGGACTAGATTAGGTATTTCAGGGGTTTGCATAAAAAAGAGTGTTTAGTTACAAACTTACACAAAATCATTAAATTATTTAAGTAGTAAAATTTGTTTATGGCTTAAAAAGCAGTATATTTGCAGGCTTAAAATAAATTTTAAACAATTTAATTATGAATCATTACGAAACTGTTTTCATTTTGAATCCCGTTTTATCTGAAACTCAGATAAAGGAAACAGTAAAGAAGTTTGAGGACTATTTACTTTCTAAAGGTGCAGAAATGATTTCTAAAGAAGATTGGGGCTTAAAAAAATTAGCGTATCCAATCGAAAAGAAAAAAAGTGGATTTTACCACTTATTTGAGTACAAGGTAGCAGGTGAAGCAATTGCTCCGTTTGAATTAGAGTTTAGACGTGACGATAGCGTTATGCGTTATTTAACTGTAAAGTTAGACAAGCATGCTGCAGCTTGGGCTGAAAAGAGAAGAAACCGTGTTAAATCTGCAAAAAAGTAAGAAATGGCATCTATAGAACAACAAGCAAAAGGAAATAAGCAAGGGGAAGTACGTTATTTAACTCCGCTTGATATTGAAACTAAAAAAGAAGCTAAATACTGTCGTTTCAAGAAAAACGGTATCAAGTACATCGATTACAAAGATGCAGACTTCTTAATGTATTTAGTAAACGAGCAAGGTAAAATCTTACCAAGACGTTTAACAGGAACATCATTAAAATATCAACGTAAAGTGGCTCAAGCTATTAAAAGAGCTCGTCACTTAGCTTTAATGCCTTACGTTGGAGATATGTTAAAATAATAAAGAAGTAGAAACATGGAATTGATATTAAAACAAGACGTAGAAAACTTAGGTTTTAAAGACGATGTTGTAACCGTTAAGAATGGTTACGGACGTAACTACCTAATACCTCAAGGATATGCAATTTTAGCTACTTCTTCAGCTAAAAAAGTATTAGCAGAAAACTTAAAGCAACGTGCTTTTAAAGAGGCTAAATTAATAGAAGATGCTAATAAAGTAGCAGAAACTATTAAAGGTTATGAAATCAAAATAGCTTCTAAAGTAGGTTCGGGAGATAAATTATTTGGTTCGGTAAACAACATCGATGTTGCTGCAGCTTTAGCTAAAGCTGGTACTGAAGTAGATAAGAAATTTATCAAAGTTACTGGAGGTAACGTAAAAAGATTAGGAAAATACAACGCTGCTGTACGTTTACACAGAACTGTTGTAGCTGACATCGTATTTGAAGTAGTTGCTGAATAGTAACTAAATTGTTAAATACATGTTAATAAAGTATAAATCCGCTCTGTCGAGCGGATTTTTTTTATGCTTAAATTTGGGTTATAACATAAACAAAATCAGAACTATTATGAAGAAATTAATAATTTTTTCTTTTGTTTTTTTGAGTTTATCCATCTATTCCCAGGTAACCACATCAAAAATAAAAGGAACTGTAACAGACAACCAGGGTGAACCTTTGTTTGGTGCTAATATTGTTGTTTTACACGAGCCAACAGGTACCATATCTGGAGCCGTAGCTCAAGACAACGGAAGATATACCATACCTAACTTAAGAGTAGGAGGACCTTATAAAGTAACATTTAGTTATATTGGGTTTCAATCACAAGAAGTAACCAATATCTACTTAACTTTAGGAAAGACAACCAATATTGATGGTGTTTTGTCTGAGGATGGTGAACAATTAGAAGAAGTAGTTATATCAACAACCAGAAGTAAAGTTTTTAATAATGACAGAACAGGAGCACAAACTAGTGTAAGTGCTGTTCAGCTAAAAACCTTACCAACCATTTCACGTTCCGCTGCAGATTTTACTCGTTTAGAACCAACTGCAAGTGGAAACTCTTTTGGAGGGAGAAATGACCAGTTCAACAATTTTTCTTTAGACGGATCTATTTTCAATAACCCTTTTGGTTTAGATTCACCAACACCAGGAGGTCAAACAGGTTCGCAGCCAATTTCGTTAGATGCAATTGAACAAATTTCGGTTTCTACTGCACCATACGATGTAACTTTGTCTGGGTTTACAGGAGCTTCGGTTGATGCCGTAACCAAAAGTGGTACAAACGAATTTACAGGTACAGTTTATGGGTTTTATCGAAACCAAGACATGACTGGAGGCAAAATTAAAGGTCAAGAAGTTGTAAAACCTAAGTTAAGTCAAAGCCAATACGGAGCAAGCTTAGGAGGTCCAATTATTAAGGATAAATTATTCTTTTTTGCAAATTTTGAAAAAGATGATAGAGAAGATTTAGGAACAGCAGGTTGGATACCAAACACAGGTAGTGGAGCTGTTAATGAATCAAGAGTACTAGAATCGGATATGATAGCTGTTCGTGATGCTTTAGCAGCCTTAGGGTATGATACAGGAGCTTATGAGGGGTTCACTTATGGTTCGGAATCTACTAAAGGAATTTTTAAATTAGATTGGAATATTAATGATAAAAATAGATTAGCGTTAATTTATAATTTCTTAAGAGCTTCCAAAGAAACACCAGCACATCCAACAGCTCTAGGTATTAGAGGACCAAGTTTTTCTACATTACAGTTTGAAAATTCTGGGTATGAAATTAATAATAACTTAAATTCATTTCAGTTAGAATTAAACTCTAATTTATCAGAAACAACTACTAACAAGTTACAAATAGGTTATACACATTTTGATGATTTTAGAAATCCGTTATCTGCACCAGCACCGGTAATTACCATACAAGATGGTAATGGTAGTAATTATATTATAGCAGGTCATGAACCGTTTTCTATCAATAACAAGCTAGATCAACGAGTTTTTCAGTTAACAAATAATATGAACTTTTATAAGGGAGATCATACGTATACCGTTGGTTTTTCATTTGAACAATTTGAGTTTGAAAACTCATTTAATTTAACAAATTATGAATCTTTCAATTTTGGAATTTTCCCTTATTACGGATTATTTAACCCATACCCAGATGTAGCAACTTTTTTATCAGCAGCACAACCAGGTGGAGTAGTGGAGCAGTATTTAGCAGCTACTCAAAATGCTTACAATTCATTTAATGCTAATGGAGATGGTAATGATGGTGGTTGGAAACTATCTGAGTTAAATGTAGGTCAGCTGGCTTTTTATGTCCAAGATGAGTGGGAAATGAATGACAATTTTAAGTTAACTTATGGAGTTCGTTTTGATAAGCCGCTGTATTTCAATACATCCAGTTTAATTCAGAAGTTTATAGATACTGATAATGGAGCAACCAGAGATAACTCAGTACTGTACTACAACCCAAATACAGGAGAAGAACAACAGTTACTTTCAACTAAAATGCCTACAAACCAATGGTTAATTTCACCAAGAGTAGGTTTTAACTGGGATGTAAAAGGAAATAATACAATGCAACTTCGTGGAGGTTCAGGGGTTTTTACTGGACGTTTACCTTTTGTATGGATTGGAAACCAAGTAAGTGGAGCTGATGATGGTTTCTTCCAATTGGTTGATCCAGATTTTAAGTTTCCTCAAGTATGGAGAACAAACTTAGGTTTAGACTGGAAATTTGAAAATGGAATTATAGCTACTACAGATATTTCTTATACAAAAGATATTAATGGTGCCCATGTACAAAACTGGGGGCTAAGAGAGCCTACTGCTACTTTAAATACACCATTTGATAATAGAGAAATATACAACGGAAATGATAAAGGAAATAATGCTTATGTGTTTACCAATTCTGACAAAGGTCGTGTATGGAATGCTTCTTTAAAGCTTCAAAAAACTTTTGATAACGGATTATATACAAGTGTTGCATATAATTACTTAAATGCTAAAGATGTAAACTCTATTGAGGCAGAAATTACTGGAGATGCTTTTGCTTTTAATCCAGTGGTAGGAAATGCTAATAATGATGTTTTATCATATTCTAAATATGGAGATACACATAGAATTATTGGTGTAGCGTCTAAGAAGTTTACTTATGGAGGAGATAAGTTTGCTACTACTATTTCTACATTTTTTGAGTATGCCCAAGGAGGAAGGTTTAATTATACTTATGGAGGAGACATTAATAATGATGGGTCTGCTGTAAATGATTTATTATATGTTCCGACTAGTTCAGAGCTTAATCAAATGCAATTTAGTGATCCAGCTCATGCAACAGCCTTTGAAAGTTATATACAACAAGATGATTATTTAAATGAAAGAAGAGGGCAGTATGTAGAGCGTTATGGAGCTTTAGCACCATGGAGAGGCAAATGGGATTTAAAAATATTACAAGATTTTAATTTTAACGTTTCTGAAGAAAAACAAAATACAATACAATTAAGTCTTGATATCTTAAATGTAGGAAATTTACTAAATTCTGACTGGGGAGTAGTGCAACAACCAAATAACGTACAACCTTTAGGTGTAAGGTTTCCTGATGTAAATCCAGCTAACACCAATCCATCTAATTATGTGCCAGATTATTCTAAAGAACCTACTTATACATTTAGTACCAATCAGGAACAGACATTTGGATTCGATTCTAGTTTACTTTCTCGTTGGCAAATGCAAATAGGTTTACGTTATATATTTTAATAAAAAATAACATAAAAAAATAATAATACCACTCATTTTTTGAGTGGTATTTGTTTTTTAGTTAAAATTATTTGTAATAAAGGGTGCTTTTCCTGTGAAAAATTTGAAATAAATAAGTGATATTTGTAGATGTAAATAAAGATAGGGGACTTTAATTACAACGTTTTAAAATATAGTCTTTGAGGGGTTGATTATATTTTAAAAAAACTCTGGCCTTATTAAGACCAGAGTTTTTAAGTGTTTATTTATAATGTAATGTTTTCTTGATTTTTAATAATATCTTCCATAGTTTCCCGCTTCCTAATCAAATAATCTTTTCCTTTGTAAATCATAACTTCTGCAGGTCTAAATCTTGAATTATAATTAGAAGCCATAGAGAAACAATAAGCACCTGCATTATGGAAACATAATATATCGTCTTCAGATATTTCATTGATTCTTCTATTAGATCCAAAGGTGTCATTTTCACAAATATATCCAACAATACTATAAAAACGCTCTCTTCCTTTAGGATTAGATAAGTTTTCTATATAGTGATAAGAGTTGTAAAACATAGGACGAATTAAGTGATTTAAACCACTATCAATACCTGCAAAAACAGTTGAAGTTGTTTGTTTAATAACATTTACTTTTGCTAAAAAATATCCAGCTTCACTAACTAAAAACTTTCCAGGCTCAAACATTAAGGTAACTTCCTTTCCGTAGTTTTTACAAAATTCATTAAATCGGTTAGATAGCTTTTTACCTAGTTCATTTATATCAGTTGAAATATCGTCTTTTTTGTAAGGAACCTTAAATCCACTACCAAAATCAATAAAATCAATATCTTTAAATTGTTTTGCCGTATCAAATAAAATTTCGGTAGCTCTTAAAAAAGTATCAATATCTAAAATATCAGAACCAGTATGCATATGTATTCCATTAATGTGCATTCCAGTATTTTCAACAACTCTTTTTATATGAGGTACTTGATGAATTGAAATTCCAAACTTAGAATCAATATGTCCTACTGATATTTTGCTATTACCACCAGCCATTACATGCGGATTGATACGAATACAAACCGGGATTTTAGGATGCTTTTGCCCAAATAATTCTAATATTGATAAGTTATCAATATTAATTTGAACACCTAATTTAGCAACTTCTTCTATTTCCTGTAAAGAAACTCCGTTAGGTGTATATATAATTTCATGAGGCTCAAAACCTGCTAATAAACCAAGTTTTACCTCTTGAATAGAAACCGTATCCAAACCACTGTTAAGCTTATTAAAAACCTTTAAAATATTAATGTTTGATAATGCTTTAACAGCGTAATTAATTTTTACATTTTTAACTTTAGAAAAAGCAGATGTTATTTTTTTATACTGAGATATAATTTTTTCAGTGTCGTAAACATACAAAGGTGACTGATATTTGTCAGCTAGCTTTAAAAGGTCTTGTCTATTCATTTACTTTAATATTTACAGGCAAAAGTATAGAGGTGAATGATTACAAAAAATAAAATGAAAGAAATTCACAAATTTGTGTTTTTTTGTGAAATTAGGGGTTTTACGTCTAGGCAAAAGGGTATTTTCCTATAATATAATCTTTTAAAAAGAATCATATTTGCCATGAAATAAAATTAAGGGGATTTATTTCAAACAGAATGATATTTTTTAAGGGGTAAAAATATCATAAAAAAACTCTAGCTTTTGCTAGAGTTTTTGATTTTATAAAAGATAGTATAAGATTACTTAAATTTTACCGCAACTTTTTGTGCAATTCCAACAATTACTTCACTAGCTTTTACTATACTTTCAGCAGGAACATATTCATAACGTCCATGGAAGTTATGTCCGCCAGCAAAAATGTTAGGACATGGTAATCCTTTATATGATAATTGAGAACCATCAGTACCACCACGAATAGGCTTAATTAATGGAGTAATTCCCATATCTTTCATCACCTCTTCAGCAATATCAACAATGTGCATTACAGGAGTAACTTTTTCTTTCATGTTAAAATATTGATCTTTAATTTCAACAGAAACTAATTTTTGTCCACGCTTAGCGTTTAAAACTTCAGCTAAATCAAGCATTGCTTTTTTACGGTTGTTGAATTGATCCATATCATGATCTCTAATAATATAGCTCAATGTTGTTTGCTCAACTTTACCTTCCATATGATGTAGGTGGAAGAAACCTTCATAACCTGTTGTTTTTTCAGGAACTTCATCTTCAGGCAATGCATTGATAAATTCACTAGCAATAAGCATTGAGTTAATCATTTTACCTTTTGCATACCCAGGATGTACAATTTTACCTTGAATAGTAACTGTAGCGCTAGCAGCATTAAAGTTTTCGTATTCTAACTCACCAATTTGACTTCCATCCATGGTGTAAGCCCACTCAGCTCCAAATTTCTCAACATCAAACATATGAGCACCTTTACCAACCTCTTCATCAGGAGTAAAGCAAATACGAATTTTACCATGTTTAATTTCTGGGTGTTGAATTAAGTATTCCATTGCAGAAACAATTTCAGTAACCCCAGCTTTATCATCAGCACCTAATAATGTAGTACCGTCAGTAGTAATAATAGTTTGACCTTTATATTGTAATAAATCTTCAAAATAATCAGGAGATAAAACGATATTCTCTTCTTTGTTTAATAAGATATCTTTTCCGTCGTAATTCTCATGAATTTGAGGTTTTACATTAGCTCCAGTAAAATCTGGACTTGTATCAATATGAGCAACAAACCCAATAGTAGGTACTTCATAATCTAAATTACTAGGTAAAGTTGCCATTAAATAACAATTCTCATCTAATTCAACATCTGCCATTCCTATTTCCTTTAGTTCTTTTTCAAGAACTTTAGCTAAATTCCATTGTTTTTCAGTACTAGGAAATGCTGGGTTATTAGGATCACTTTCAGTATCAATAGTTACATACTTTACAAATCGGTCGATTATATGTTGTTTGTTCATCGTAGTATTTTTAAAGCATCAAAAATAGCCATTTCAAATGTATTTTGTCAATTGAAATAGGATGAAATTTTTAAGAACTTTTCTTTTTAAAATAGGCAATCAATAAATCGACAACATAACTATATGATTGAATCCCTTTTGATTGATTATTAGCTTTGAGGTAAGAGCTGTATCCCTTCTTTAAATAAGGTTCAATAGGGTTTTTAAACTGTTTCCAATGTAAATAAGTAGCCTTGTAGTCTTTATAAACACCTTTGTTTACTGTCTTAGCAATTTCTTTACCTAATGCTTTATCTCTTTTGTAAACTTGACCAATACAATAGTTATAAGCCATACGGTATCCAGAGTACTTAAAATACAAGTCTTTATTAGCTATGGAGGCTAAAAAACTCACAAAATTGGCATCATTTTCAGCTGCCCAACCAATTTGATGTGCCATTTCATGACAGGTAGTTGCTGGATAACCCGTTTTAGGAATCATATTATTTACTTGTGCTTCTCCTGTTATTGGATTTAAGTACCCTGATGTTCCATTGTATGATTGAAATAAACTAACTAATGAGCTTTTAATTGAGGAAGTTTGATAAGTAAGTTGGGGATATGTTTTCGAAAGTTCCTGAAACCCGTTAGGAGCTAACTTATAAATTTCTCTTTGAGAATATGGAACTATTACAGGGACTGAATCATTTTTTGTTATTTGTAAATGGATTTTGTTTAGCTCTGTTACAATCTGTTTAGTTGTTGAAATTAGTTCTTCAGTAGTGTAGGAGGATTGTTTTAGCTCAAGATTTTTAGCTAACGGCTCTCTAAAATAATTTAATCCCCAAAAAGCATAAAAACAAAAATAAATAATAGATAAAATTGCAATAAATTTTACTAACTTAGGAAGGAAGTTTTGAAACCTTTTTTTAATTAAAAAATAGATAGATTTTAATAAAAGATACAATAAAACAAAACCAATTATATCCCCAACAGAAAAAGGAATCCAACCTAGAATAATTCGAAAGAATTGTGAAATATACGGGTAAATTCCATTACTATAATAAAATTCAATCCATTGTGGTTTTTGGCTTATAAAAAGCACAAAAATTACTTGAATAGGCAGAAATAAAGCAACAAAAAAATATTTTTTTAGGTTATGCATGCCACCAAAAATAAGAAAGTTGTAACGTTATCAACAAGTTAATAACAGTTTATTTACAAAAAATGTGCATAAAGAAAATTGAATAATGTCTCTACTAATATCATCTTAAAAATTTACTTTTGCTATTATGGAAAGAACCCAATCTCTCAAAGGAACAAAAATAGATAAAGCTAGAATTATAAGCTTAGAAAAAGGAAAGTTACCACCGCAGGCTTTAGAGTTAGAAGAGGCTGTTTTGGGGGCTATGATGATTGATAAAAAAGGGATTGATGAAGTAATTGATATTTTACATCCTGATGCTTTTTATGATAAAAGGCACCAAGAAATTTATGCCGCTATTTACGAGCTTTTCCAAAACTCAGAGCCAATTGATTTACTTTCTGTATCAAATCAATTAAAGAAAAATGGAAAGTTAGATTTAGCAGGGGGAGATTTTTACTTAATTGGGTTAACTCAAAAAGTAGCCTCATCTGCACATATTGAATTTCACTCTAGAATTATTCTAGAAAAATTCATTCAACGTAAACTAATTACCATTTCTTCTGAAATTATTGAAAACGCATACGATGAAACTGTTGATGTTTTTGATTTACTAGATGATGCCGAAGGAAAATTATTTGAAGTAACACAAGGAAACCTTAAAAAGGGAGCGGAAAGAGCTGACTCTTTAGTTCAGCAATCGATTAATAAGATTCAAGAAATTTCAACCAAAGAAGGGATGAGTGGTTTGGCAACCGGATTTACCAAACTAGATGCATTAACCTCAGGTTGGCAACCTACCGATTTAATAATTATTGCAGCACGTCCTGGTATGGGTAAAACGGCTTTCGTAATATCGATGGCGAAAAATATGGCAATCGATTTCGGACACCCAGTAGCATTATTCTCGCTGGAGATGTCATCAGTACAGTTAATTACTCGTATGATTTCTTCAGAAACAGGGTTGACTTCTGAAAAATTACGTAAAGGAAACTTAGAACCTCATGAATGGGAGCAATTGAATGTAAAAGTAAAAAAGCTTTCAGATGCCCCTATTTTTATTGATGATACACCAGCACTATCTATTTTTGATTTACGTGCAAAAGCACGTCGTTTAGTGTCACAACACGGAGTTAAAATATTAATTATTGATTACTTACAGTTAATGACAGCCGGAGGAGCAGGAGGTAACCGTGAACAAGAAATTTCGACAATTTCGCGTAACTTAAAAGCACTAGGTAAAGAATTGAATGTACCTGTAATTGCACTTTCACAGTTATCGCGTGCGGTTGAAACCCGTGGAGGAAGTAAACGTCCGTTACTATCCGATCTTCGTGAATCTGGAGCGATTGAGCAGGATGCCGATATTGTATCATTTATTTATCGTCCTGAATATTATGGTATGACAGAATGGGATGACGACGATCATTCGCCATGTGAAGGACAAGGAGAGTTTATTGTAGCAAAACACCGTAATGGTGGATTAGATAATATTCGCTTGAAGTTTACAGGACACTTAGCAAAATTCTCAGATTTAGAAGAAGGGTTTAGTAGTGAATTCCAATCGAGTATGAATTCAGGATTTAACGATGAAGTAGCATCAAGTAATTTTGCTTCACCAGAAGATGCTTTTGGACCGAGTGATGATGATGTTCCGTTTTAATCTTTAAATAAAACTTAAAATATTATAGAATACACAATTGCTAAAAAGTAATTGTGTATTTTAGTTTTTGATATGAAACAATTTCTCTACATACTAACATTTTTCCTTTTTTCAAACTCACTATGGGCATCCTTTATTTATGTACCTATGAGTAACGAAAATCAAAAGAATCATTTAAAAGCATATGGTATTGTGTATTATGCTTTGCAAAATGGTTTGAAAGCTAAATGGTTATTAAATTATGATGGAGGTGCTTTTTTAATTGAAAATAATGAAGCGGTAGAAAAAGAATGTAAAATACGAGGTGTTTCCTATCAAATAATTTCAGATGCTAAATCAGCATTAATCTTAGAAGAAATTTCTTCGCCTTCTAAAAATCAAGAAGCAGTTACGTTAGAAAAAGCACCTAAAATAGCAGTATATTCTCCAAAAGATAAAATGCCTTGGGATGATGCAGTAACCATGGTACTGACATATGCTGAAATTCCGTTTGATGTAGTATATGATGAAGAAGTATTAAATGATAAACTATTGTTGTACGAATGGTTACACTTACACCATGAAGATTTTACAGGACAATATGGACGTTTTTATGGAGCTTTTAGAACAGCGCCTTGGTACATTCAACAAAAGAAAGATGCAGAAGCTTTAGCCAAGAAACTAGGATACAATAAAGTGTCAGAAGAAAAAGGAGCTGTAGCCAAGAAAATACGTGATTATGTAGTTGGTGGTGGATTTATGTTTGCGATGTGTTCTGCGACCGATAGTTTTGATATTGCGCTGGCTGCTGATGGCGTAGATATTTGTGAAGGAATGTTTGATGGAGATGCCTCAGAACCTAATTATCAATCAAAAATAAACTTTAATAAAACCTTTGCTTTTAAAGATTTTGAATTGATTCGTAACCCTACTACGTATGAGTTTTCTTCAATAGATATGACTCGTAAACGAAGAATAAGAAAAGAAGTAGATTACTTTGTTTTAAAAGAGTTTTCTGCAAAATGGGATCAAGTACCGACCATGTTAACCCAAAATCATACCATGTTAGTGAAAGGTTTTATGGGACAAACAACATCGTTTGATCCTAATACTATAAAATCTACAGTTATTGTTTTAGGAGGAAATAAAACCAATGGAGAAGGACGCTATATTCACGGAACTAAAGGAAAAGGAATGTTTACCTTTTACGGAGGCCACGATCCTGAAGATTATCAGCATAGAGTAGGAGATCCTAAAACAGAATTAGATTTACACCCAACCTCACCAGGATATCGTTTAATATTAAACAATGTACTGTTTCCTG
Source organism: Tenacibaculum sp. Mcav3-52 (assembly GCF_022347665.1). Taxonomy (NCBI): domain Bacteria; kingdom Pseudomonadati; phylum Bacteroidota; class Flavobacteriia; order Flavobacteriales; family Flavobacteriaceae; genus Tenacibaculum; species Tenacibaculum sp. Mcav3-52. The sequence goes on from NZ_JAKRGE010000003.1 coordinate 246,821, forward strand.
CAGCTAAGAAGAAAAAGCAAAAAACGTAAGCATTATTTAGAGATGAAATTCTAAATTAGGTAGAATCTTTAGTTAATATCAATACTTAGATTACATTTCAGGTAATGTGAAATTTTTCCAAAAATTAGTATTTATTTCGGTATCATTTAAAACAGTGTTTATTTTTTCATTTTCATAATTCTCGTAAGAAATTTCTTTAACATCATTTAATTCAAAATCAAATAAATAACTTTTAGAATTAAAGCTAGAGTTTATTGTTTTTTTACTGTTAAAAGTGACTTCACTATAATTTTTATAATCAAAATTACTAACATAGTACTTATTCTCAATTTTTTTATTGAAAACAGCTATGCTTTGTTCTTTTAATTTTATATCAATAATGTTCCTATGTTTAGTCTTATTAAGATAATAATCTAAATCATTATTTTTAAGAATACCTTCCCATTTTTCAATAATTTTGGCTATCGAAAAATCATTTTTTCTTATGTAAATTGATCCAAAATAGGCTGTAGGATAAGATTTATTAGTGAAATTCCAGTCATCTTTTTCGGTTTTAAATGAAATAATATAATATTGTTCCTCTTCTTTTTTGTTGGTTGTAGCAAAATTTAAAGTAAATTTTTTATGCTTTCTTTTATGCAAAATGTTGGCATATTGTATTGGATTTTCTCTATAGGCAAAAAGTTGAGAAGTATATTTTAAGGTATTGGTTGTGTCTTTTGTTATCCAATTAACACGTTCTAACCCTAAAGTAGTTATGTATTCTTGTCTATACCCAAAACTAAACTCTTTGGCTACAAGTTCTAACTCAAAAATATTAATATCATTTTTATTAGAAAGTATTTTGCTGTAGCGTTTATAATTATGTGGATGCGTAGGGTGGTTTTCTTCTAGTTTTGAAATTACTTCTTTCAGTATAGATTCGGGCGATCTTTTAGTTGTTATAATAACTTCATTTAAAATATCAAAAGAGTTTTCTAACAAAACTTTAGGGGCAATATTCTTTAAAACAATTTTCTTTGTTTCAATACCAATTCCACTAAAAACAATTGTATCATTTAAGTGACTGGTTAGATACGGAAATTCTATTTCACCATTTTCATTAGAAATTCTGTAAATCTGTCTTTTAACATTAGAAATATTTACAAAGGGTATAATTTCTTTATTCTTTTCATCTATCGTAATAGTTGATACGTATTGGTAATCTTCTGTTTTAGTGGTGTTTTGAGCATTTACATTTATAAAATGCAAGAGTAAAAGGAGTAATAATTTTTTCATAGTAAAATGTTTCGTTGTTAATTAAAACAATAGTATAATTTTGAAAATGTGTTTTTGTTAATAAAAACCAAATTAACAATACTTTATAAACTTCAAGTTTTTTTCAAATCTCTAAGTTGATTTTGTACATTTGTGGGTATAAAACAAAACAATAATGCCAACAACACAACAATTACAAGATTTTACACAACAAGTTCGTAGAGATATTGTACGAATGGTACATGCTGTAAATTCAGGTCATCCAGGAGGTTCTTTAGGGTGTGCTGAATTTTTAACCTGTTTGTATCAGGAAATTATGGATTATTCTACCGATTTTTCTATGGACGGTAAAAATGAAGATTTATTTTTCTTGTCAAACGGACATATTTCACCAGTATATTACAGTGTACTAGCTCACAGTGGGTTTTTCCCTGTAGCTGAGTTGGCAACCTTTAGAAAGTTAGACTCTCGTTTGCAAGGTCACCCAACTACGCATGAAAATTTACCAGGTATTCGTATTGCTTCAGGTTCTTTAGGACAAGGTATGAGTGTTGCTATTGGTACTGCTGAAGCAAAAAAGTTAAATGGAGATGATAAAATTGTATATTCATTACATGGTGATGGAGAGTTACAAGAAGGTCAGATTTGGGAAGCAGCTATGTATGCTTCTGCTAAAAAGATTGATAACTTAATTTCTACCGTAGATGTAAATGAAAAGCAAATTGATGGATCTACTGATGAAGTTTTAGCCATGGGAAGCTTAAAAGCTAAATTTGAAGCTTTTGGTTGGGATGTTGTAGAAATTGCAGAAGGAAATAATGTAGAAGCTATTTTAGCAGGAATGGCAGAAGCAAAATCACGTACAGGAAACGGAAAGCCAGTTTGTGTATTATTACGTACTGAAATGGGGAATGGAGTTGATTTTATGATGCATACCCACGCGTGGCATGGTAAAGCACCTAATGATGAACAGTTAGAAGTTGCTTTAGCTCAAAACCCAGAAACTTTAGGAGATTACTAAAATAAAGAGTAGTTAAATATTTTAAGCGCCATTACAACTTTGTAATGGCGTTTTTATTTTATGAAAAACTTTACAAAAAGAAGTAAGTAAAACCGTAAATTTACGTCTGTAATCATATAAAATAACCAAATAGATACAGATGAAAATAGGAATTGTATGTTATCCTACCTTTGGAGGAAGTGGAGTAGTAGCAACCGAATTAGGAATGGCATTAGCAGATAAGGGGCACGAGGTACATTTTATAACGTACAATCAGCCTGTTCGATTAGATTTCTTTTCTCATCGTTTGCATTTCCACGAAGTTGTTTTAGAAGAGTACCCTTTATTTCAATATCAACCTTATGAATTAGCTTTATCAAGTAAAATGGTGGAAGTAGTTCAAAAATATGAACTTGAAGTGTTACACGTACATTATGCTATTCCGCATGCCTATGCTGCTTACATGGCAAAAAAAATGCTTGAAGATAAAGGAATTGACATAAAAGTAGTAACAACATTGCATGGTACAGATATTACTTTGGTAGGAAGCCATCCAACCTACAAAACCGCAGTAGAATTTAGTATAAATAAATCAGATGAAGTTACCGCAGTGTCTAAAAGTTTAAAGGAAGATACTCTTAGGTTATTTAATATTGATAAAGATATTAAAGTGGTGTACAATTTTATTGATGGAGAAAAATATGATAGAGCTCATGAGGGAGAGTGTAAAAGAGAAGCGCTAGCTAAACCGGAGGAAAAAATCCTAACACATATAAGTAACTTTAGGCCTGTAAAGCGTACTGATGATGTAATTCGAATTTTTAATAGGGTTCAAGAAGAAGTTCCATCAAAATTATTAATGGTTGGTGATGGCCCTGAGCGTTTAAAAGCTGAGAACTTAGCTAAAGAGTTAGAAATCGAAGACAAAGTGCTTTTTATGGGGAATAGTACAGAAGTAGCAAAAATATTATGTTATACCGATGTGTTTTTATTACCATCTGAAACGGAAAGCTTCGGGTTAGCAGCTTTAGAAGCCATGGCTGCAAGCACAGTAGTTATATCCACAAATACAGGAGGTTTGCCAGAAGTTAATATTCATGGTGTAACAGGCTTTTTAAGTAAATTAGGTGATATTGAAGGTATGGCTAATAATGCTATTAATATTTTAAAAGAAGATAAAGTTTTGAATGAGTTTAAAGAAAATGCAAAAGAACATATTAAGCTATTTTCACTAAATAATATTCTCCCAGCTTATGAGAGACTTTATAAAAAATGTTCAGTAGAAGCATAAAAAAAGGAGAGTTATCAACTCTCCTTTTTTTAATTAAAAACTATCACTATTTAATTTTTTCTAGTTCTTTTACTAATATAGCATCATTTAATATAATGTCTCTTTGAGATTTTAATAAATTAGTTGTAGAGTTTGGTAAATGTTCTTCAGAGTTAATTACTTCATTATATTCTTCAAGTGAAGCTTTTTCACCTCTTAAAGCCTCTTCTAATATAGCTTCTTCACTTTCATTTGAGAAAAAAGCTTTGGTATTCATCCAAGCCCTGTGTGCTGTTCCCGTTAAACTACCTCCTTTTTCAGGAGACTGACCAAAAGATTTTATTTCTGATTTTAACTGTTTACCAAACATTTCACGTTCATTGGCTTTACGAACAAAAAGATTTGTTAATGTTTCACTATTTACATTTTCTGCAGCTGTTTTATACCCTTTTGCAGCATCATAATTTTTTTCTAATAATCCGTTTAACTTATTTGATACTTCTTCTGTGTAACTATACATATATTTTAAGTTTTTTAAATTAATGAGTAATTTTTTATTGATGTTTACCCAAATACCATCAAGTTAGAACACCGCCCTCTTTTTTGAGAAAAAGAACCAATTAAAATAATGGTACTAATTCCTAAGCTTACATAAGTATTGTTATTATTTTGAGAGTTAAACTCAAAAATGTTAAATAATATGTAATCTAAAGTGTTAAGATTTTTTATAAAAATCCTAGCTTATTAATATGATATCAGTAAGAATAAACAGTGTTTATCATTATTTTATTCATAATATTTTAAGTCATAAATGTGTAAATAAAAACGCTTAATATTTTTATGACTAATTAATTACATTATAAAATTAATATTTACTTGAAATGCTGTTTAGCTCATATCTTTTCTTTTTTTGCTCATATACAAAACTCTTGTTAAAATCAAATGTTTGTAGAAAAGATAGAATACATTAAGCAAAAAAATGTAATTTTATATCATTAAAAGAATGTGTTATTGGTATAGCGTCTTAAACATATTAGAAATAGTTTAGCAAGAACAAAAAGATTATAGATATTATGATTAACTCGATGAAAAGAAGTAAAAAATAAGTTTTAAGTATTGATAGCAGTTTTGTAGAAAAAATTAAAATTATCCAAAATAAAATTTTAAAAAAATAGATAAGTAAAACTAAAAAAGAGCTAAAAAAATGATTAAAGAAAAATATAAATGTTCTTTTGAAAAAATAAAAAACCTGGACACAAAAGTGCCTATAAATTTAGTATTAAGTGGAGGAGCCGAAAAAGGTGTAGCTCATATTGCTTTATTAGAAAAGTTAGAAGAGTTAAATATTAAAATTAATTCAATTTCAGCTTGTAGCGCTGGTTCATTGGTAGGAGCAATGTATACTTCTGGAATGAAACCAAAAGAAATATTAAACTTTTTTAAAAATACTGAAATATTTCAGTTTTCTTGGATAACAATTGCTAAACCAGGAATTTTTAATTCATCCAATTATGCAAGATTAATTGACGATAAAATAAAACCAACCTTTGAAGATCTAGAAATACCTTTAATAGTTTCTACAACTAATTTAAATAAAGGAACTACAGAGTACTTTAATGAAGGAAGTTTACTAAAACCTGTTTTAGCATCATGTGCATTACCAGGTTTATTCAATCCTGTAAAAATTGGAGATGCACTTTATTCTGATGGTGGAATTATAGATAACTTTCCTACAACTCCCTTTAAACAGTCAGAATATCCAATAGTGGGAAGTTATGTAGTATATCCTTCTGAAAAAACAAGTGAGGAACTAAATACCACTTTGAAAGTTTTAGCACATACATCTAAACTTTTAATGCTATCATCTGAAGAATATAAGTTTTTTGAAACTTATGCTACTATTTGTTTTCCTTTAGGTGAGTTTAGCGGTTTTAGCACTAAAGAAGTAGATTCAATATATGAAACAGCAAAAAAGTACATAAATAAAAAACTAGAAGAAAGAATAAATTAATTTCAAACATTTTCTTTTTTAGAAGCTATTCTCTGTACCTTTAAATTTGTAATGTAAGGTGTACTCATAAGGTAATTTATATCTATAATTTCTGATTTTTTATTTAACCACATATTTTTAAAAATTTCAGGAATTTGTATGGGCATTACCTGATAAAGATTATTAAAGTCATTAAGTTTTCCAATTAGTTTGGTGTTAATAACTGAACATGTATAAAAGCCATCGTTGGTAATGTTATATAAACCCGCTAAATAAAAGGGTTCTTGATTGTCTTTTTCTACTAAATAATTCTCTACAACTCCATTAATAACTTTATGGATATAAAAACCAGTTACGATAAATAAACACCTTCGTAAATAAAGAGCTTCTTTAAAAAGTATATTATTTTTAATACCTTCCTTATTTATATGTAGTGTTTGTTTTATATGTTGAAACTTATTCCAATTATCTCCATAATTTTGAGGAAGTAGCCCCCAAATGGCTTGCATAATTTGATTAGGATTTTCCATATTAATTATACAAACTGTTTGTTCTTTTAAACCATTAATTTTTCTTTTAGGTTTATGTAAATAAGGATACTTAAAAGGGAGTTTTGTAAAGGTTTCAATACGTTCTATACTTGCTATGTTTGATAGCTTATAAATCATAAAGCTACTGTTGGTTATTAAAAATAAAAATGAGAGTAATACCTATTAATAAACAAGAAAGTATAATATAAAAGGCTATTCTAGTTATTTTATTGTTTTGAAAAATATAATTTTTATGCTTAGAGTCAGGATTCTCTTTAATTATTTTAAAATCTTCATTACTTTTTTTCATACTTATTATTTATATTTTGTTTGTTGCAAAACTATATTGTTAAAAGAGTCAATCTTTGTTCTTTAGAAATAGATATTGACTCATTTCATATTAAGTTAAGTGTAACAATTAACAAGAGATTATATTTTAGTTTGTTAACTAATAAAGTTAGTTTGAAGTCTGTTAAATTTAATGAGTATATTTTTATATGAGTTAAGAACAAAACTAAATGAGTAAATATAAAACAAGCTATCTAGTTAATTTTGTAACTGTACAAAAGATGTACTTTATAAACACTAATTTAAAATTTTAATAATATGTTACGTTGGACAGTCACTTTTATAATAATAGCAATCATAGCCGGTATTTTAGGATTTGGAGGAATAGCAGGAGCAGCCGCAGGGTTTGCTAAAATAGCATTCTTTATTTTTATAATTTTATTTATTATATCCTTATTTACAGGTAAAAGAAAAGTTTAAAAAAATAAAGAATAGAGTATTAAAAAGCGTGAGTTTTCACGCTTTTTTTTTATTTATAAATAAGTTTTATTTATTAAGTGAGCAAAAAACAAAATTAAATGAGCAAAACACGTAAGTAAACCTACGTTAATTTTGTAATAGATATTACAAATCGTTGTTTCATAGCGAAAATGTATAGGAATATATAAAATATATTTCAGGTGTTAAAAAGTACACATCTCAAATAAAGTTACTTGTAATTTTAAAATAGATTAAAATGAAAAAAATAATAATGGGATTATTGCTTACAGGAAGTATTACCTCTTTAAACGCGCAAACGGAAGTAATAAAAACGACTGAAGTAAAAAAAGCAAAAAAGATTAATGAAAAAGGTTTGATTTATGATACAAAAGTAAAAGTAGTAACAAAAAAAGAAAAACAAACTAAGTTTAATCCCAATCAAAAGAATAAACTTAATCAAGATGTAGTAGAGTCTCCAATCACAGTAGATAAAACCATTATGGTAGATAATGATTCTGATATTTTTTATGACTCAAAAGCAAAAGTAAAATATTTTAAGTATAAAGGTAATAAGTATGACTTTTTAATTGATCAAAATAATTTACTAATCACATATGAGCTTAATAATGAGGATATAACATCAGCAAGAGCTATAAAATCTATTAATAATAACTTTTATGTAGTAGAAGGTAAGGATTTTAATGGCGTAGGTTATTTTAATAAATATGGTGATTTTATTATTGAATATAAAAATCAAGAATCTAATAACTTGGAACAAGCCATTTTTGAAACCTTTAAAATGTAATTTATAAAACTAATAAGTGATAATTTCATCCTTTTTTTATTACTAAAAGGTTAAAATTAAATGAGCAAAGATTCGTATTAAATAAGCAAACTTAGGCTTAAGTTCTTAAGTAGTTTTGTAACATAATTAATTATTAACAAAAAACACACACAGTAAAATGAATTATTTAAACATACAAACAGAAAAAGTATTACCAGTAGCAAAAGAATTAAACCAATTATTGGCTGAATATCACATATACTATCAAAAGTTAAGAAATTTTCATTGGAATATTGTGGGGAAAAACTTTTTTGAACTACATGAAAAATTTGAAGAAATGTATAGTGATGCTAGAGTTAAAATAGATGAGATCGCAGAACGTATTTTAACTTTACAATATCATCCAATTAGTAGATATAGTAAGTATTTAAAAATAGCAAATATATCAGAAGAAAGTCCTTTTCAAACAGATAGTGATATGATTTATATTTTATTAGATGATCATAAAACATTATTAAAGCAAATGGCAAATGTGATAAAAAAAGCGGAAGAAGCAGAAGATGAGGGAACGATAGATTTAATGGGAGGATATATTGCTTCTTTAGAAAAAACAAGTTGGATGTTGAACGCTTGGAGCAAAAGTACCGTAGAGCAATTAAATGAAGATATTGTATTGTCATAAAATTATTGTTGAATTTATCTAATAACTAAAAACAAAAACTACTTTCTCCTACATGAATTTTAGCAGCACCATAGCCAAATTAAAAGAATCTGTTCAATTATACTGGAATGAGTTTATAAACCAAATTCCAAAAATAATTATAGCTATTCTTATAGTGGCTGTAGGTATTATTATTGCTAATCTTATATCAAATTTTTTTAGAAAAACAATTTCTAAGAAAACAAATGATCCTTTAATGACTAATTTTTTAGCCAAAACAATAAAAATTAGTTTTAGTATTTTGGTAATCATGCTTGCTTTAAAGATAGCAGGTTTAGGAGGCATTGCTGCTGGATTGTTAACTGCAGCTGGAGCCTCAGCTATAATTTTTGGATTTGCTTTTAAAGATGTAGGAGAGAATTTTATCTCAGGAGTAATACTATCCTTTAATCGCCCTTTCGATGTTAATGATACAGTAATGATTGGAGATATTTTTGGTAAAGTAAAAATGATGGAATTTAGATTTACCAAATTAAAAACATTCGATGGAAGAGATGTATACATTCCCAATAGTGACATTGTAAAGAAAGCTGTATATAACTATACTGAAGATGGTTTTTACCGTTCAGACTTTGTGGTTGGGATTGATTATGATGATGACATAGATACAGCAAAAAAAGTAATCATAAATGCGGTAGTTAATACTTTAGGAGTTATTGATACAGATAAACATCAATGTTTTGTTACGGTAGACGGTTTAGGAGTAAGTACTGTAAATTTAAAAGTTATTTTTTGGACCAAAACTAAAGAATACAAACGAGGCGCACTCGAAGTTAAAAGTGATGTAATTAAAAACGTAAAAAACGTGATAATAAAAAACGGGCTAAACATGCCTGCAGATATTACAGAAATAAAACTATACGGTTCACAAGACAGTATTCCAATTACAGTAACAAAATAAAAAAAGCAACCCACGGGGTTGCTTTTTTTTTATGAGTTATAATAACTAAGACTCTCCCTAATTAAATCATCAGAAGCTTTACTGTTTATTTTAAAATCTTCATAATCGTTAAGAAGCACAAAGTTAATTTCTCCTCCTATATTCTTTTTATCATGTTTCATCAATTTAAGAATAGGCTGAAAGTCTTCTTCTACCAATGCTACTTTACCATAAATTTTAATAATAGCATCTTTTATTTCAGAGACTTTATCTTCAGGAAAATCTAATACTTTTGATGATAAGTAAGCTTCACAAACCATTCCAATGGCAATAGCTTCACCATGTGTTAGAGCTTCCTTTTTCGGGTTCTCTAAAAAATAAGACTCTACACCATGCCCAATAGTATGTCCCCAGTTTAAAACCTTACGAACACCTTGTTCTTTAGGGTCTTCTAAAACAACTTCATTCTTAATTTCTATAGAACGATGAATCAAATCAACAATATTAAGTTTATCGTTATCTTTAATTTCATTAAATAACTTGATGTCGTGGGTCATTCCATACTTAATAATTTCCGCAGTACCAGAACGAATTTCTCTGGGAGTTACGGTGTGTAAGTATTCAGGATCAATAATAATTAACTCTGGATTAGCAAATACACCAATCTGGTTTTTTAATACACCTAAATCAACACCTGTTTTTCCGCCAACAGAAGCATCTACCATGCTTAATAAGGTTGTAGGAATATTCACAAAATCAATTCCACGTTTAAATGTAGATGCAACAAAACCACCTAAATCAGTAATCACACCACCACCTAAGGTAATTAATAAGCTTTTTCTATCAGCTCCTAATTCAGTCATTACATTCCAAACTCCCATACAAGTTTCTATGTTTTTATGAACTTCACCAGCATCAATTTGAATGACTTCAATAGGTTTATCTGTAGCAAATAACTGAATAAATCGAGGATAGCAACAATCTAAAGTGTTGTCATCCACTAAAATAAAAACTGAAGAATAGTTTCTTTCAGAAACTAAATAGGTTAATTCATTATAGCCTTTTTCTTCAAAATGAATAGGGTATGTTGCTGCATTAATTGTGGTCATAATAACAAAAAAATATAAGGCGAAATTAAATAGAAAAAATTAAAATATATCAGTCTACTCAATTATATTTGTCTCAATAAATAAAGAAATAATATTACCTCGATAATGAGACTTTTTGATAATACAGAAACTGCTTTTAAATTAAAATCTGACTCAGAGTTAGAACGTGCATATTTTTTGTTTAAAATGATTCAGAGCCAACCGATGGTTCGAATAGGTACAGCGGTAACAAACTTTGCTTTAAAAGCACACTTACCAGTTGAAGGATTAATCCGTTCAACAGTTTTTGATCATTTTTGTGGAGGAGTAAGTGAAGATGATTGCTTACCTAATATCGAAAAAATGTACGAACAAGGTAATGTACACAGTGTTTTAGATTATTCAGTAGAAGGGAAGGAAGATGAAGCCCAGTTTGATGATGCTTTAAAAATGACGTTGAAAACAATCAATTTTGCTGAAGAAAAGCAATCTATTCCTTATGCAGTTTTTAAACCTACAGGTTTCGGACGTTTCGCTTTATATCAAAAATTAACTGAAGGAAAAGAGTTTACTTCAGAAGAAAAAGTAGAGTGGGATAGAGTTGTAGAGCGTTTTCATACCGTGTGTAAGGCTGCAAAAGAAAAAGATGTTCCATTACTAATTGATGCAGAAGAAAGCTGGATGCAAGATGCTGCAGATGATTTAATTGAGGAGTTAATGGAAATTTACAATAAAGAAAAAGCCATTGTTTTCAATACACTACAAATGTATCGTCATGATCGTATGGAATATCTACGAAAGCTACACCAAAGAGCTCACCAAAAGGGATATCATATTGGAATGAAAGTTGTTCGTGGAGCTTATATGGAAAAAGAGCGTGAAAGAGCTAAAGAAAATGGTTACGAGTCTCCTATCTGTGTGGACAAACAAGCAACAGATGACAATTATAATGAAGCAGTTCGTTATATGATGGACCATAAAAATATGGCAATTTTTGCAGGAACTCACAATGAAGAAAGTTCATATTTATTAATGGATTTAGCTAAAGAACATAATATTGCTAAAGATGATAAACGCATGTGGTTTGGTCAATTATATGGTATGAGTGATCATATTAGTTTCAATTTAGCCAAAGAAGGATATAATGTAGCGAAGTATGTTCCATTCGGACCTGTTCGTGATGTGATGCCATACCTAATTCGAAGAGCAGAAGAAAACACTTCAGTAGCTGGGCAAACTTCCAGAGAATTGAATTTACTTAAAACTGAAAAAGCACGTAGAAAGCTTTAATGAATACAGTTGATGAAATAAAAGAAGCTATCTATAAAAATAAAAAAAGATTAGCAAAAGAGTTTCAAGAAAGTAGAGAGCTTATATTTCTTGTTAGAAAATCACTAACAACTTCATTAACAGACGAAGAAAAGGCAAAAGTAAAAGAACAAACACTTGATATTTGTAAAGCAATTCCTGCCTTTACAGTGTTTATGCTACCAGGAGGAGCATTACTTTTGCCTTTACTTATAAAATTAATTCCTGATATTTTACCTAGTGCTTTTAGAGAAGATGATGAAGAGCTAGAAAATAGAAAGTTAAAATAGTACAAAAATTATCTATTATTCCCTTTTTAGGCATTAATTAAAGCTACAAAATTCCTTTAAATGAAAGTAGAAATAGTAGTATATTGTTATAAAAAAGTACTTTTTGTAAAGCTTTAAATAAAATATTACGAATTCATAAATAAAATTTCGTAAATCGTAAGCAATAAAACACTACTTTTGCAGCTTCAAAATAAGCACGAATGCAATCAATAAGAAACATTGCTATTATAGCACACGTTGACCACGGAAAGACAACCTTGGTAGACAAAATTATAGATCAAGCTAAAATTTTAGATGAACGTAAAGAGCGTACTGATTTATTATTAGATAATAACGACTTAGAACGTGAACGTGGTATTACCATTTTATCTAAAAATGTATCCGTAAACTACAAAGGGGTGAAGATTAATGTAATTGATACTCCTGGTCACGCTGATTTTGGTGGAGAAGTAGAACGTGTACTAAAAATGGCAGACGGAGTTTTATTATTGGTTGATGCTTTTGAAGGACCAATGCCTCAAACACGTTTCGTATTAGGAAAAGCTATTGAATTAGGGTTAACTCCTATTGTAGTAGTAAACAAAGTAGATAAAGAAAACTGTACACCAGACTTAGTACACGAAAAAGTATTTGATTTAATGTTTGCTTTAGAAGCAAATGAAGATCAATTAGACTTTACAACTATTTACGGTTCAGCTAAAAATGGTTGGATGAGTACAGATTGGCAAAAACCAACTGAAGATATTGTTCCTTTGTTAGATGCTGTTTTAGAAACAATTCCAGAAGCACCATATCGTGAAGGATCTCCTCAAATGCAAATTACATCGTTAGATTATTCTTCATTTAAAGGAAGAATAGCTATTGGACGTGTTTACCGTGGAGATTTAGAAAAGAACAAAGACTACATGCTTTGTAAAGCAGATGGAAGTACGAAAAAAGTCCGTATTAAAGAATTACACGTTTTTGAAGGAATGGGTAAGGCTGAAGCAGAAAAAGTTCGTAGTGGAGATATTTGTGCAGTAACAGGTTTAGATGATTTTGAAATTGGAGATACTATTGCTGATGTAGATAATCCAGAAGCTTTACCAAGAATTGAAGTAGATCAACCTACTATGAGTATGTTATTTACTATTAATAACTCTCCATTCTTTGGTAAAGAAGGTAAGTTTGTAACGTCTCGTCACTTACGTGATCGCTTATTTAAAGAGATGGAGAAAAACTTAGCGTTACGTGTTGATGAAACAGATACAGAGGATAAGTTTAACGTTTTCGGACGTGGAGTATTACACTTATCAGTATTAATTGAAACGATGCGTCGTGAAGGATACGAATTACAAGTAGGTCGTCCTCAAGTAATTTTAAAAGAGATTGACGGAGTTAAGTGTGAACCATACGAAACATTATCAATTGATGTTCCTGAAGATGTAGCTTCTAAAGCAATTAACTTAGTTTCTTTACGTAAAGGAGACTTATTAGTAATGGAGCCAAAAGGAGATTTACAACATTTAGAATTTACCATTCCATCAAGAGGATTAATTGGTTTACGTAATAAAATATTAACAGCAACAGCTGGTCAAGCAATTATAAACCACCGATTCAGCGAATATGGACCTTATAAAGGAGAGTTTGCAGAAGAGTTAAAAGGTGCTATTGTTTCTTCTGAAACAGGAAAAGCAACTGCTTATGCAATTGACCGTTTACAAGATAGAGGACGTTTCTTTATTGATCCAAACCAAGAGATTTACAAAGGTCAGGTGGTAGGTGAAAATGCCAAGGCAGATGATATGGCAGTTAACTTAATTAAAGGAAAGAAGTTAACTAACGTACGTGCTTCAGGTTCAGATGACGGCGTGAAAATTGCTCCAAAAATTGATTTCTCATTAGAAGAATGTATGGAGTATATTAGACCAGATGAGTATTTAGAAGTTACCCCAGAAAGTTTACGTATGCGTAAAATTAATTTTAGATAAAAGTTATTTTAGACTAAAATAAATAAAGAGTCACCTATAGGTGGCTCTTTATTTTTTACGCTATTCTACTGTATAAAAGTAAGATTTTTGAAGTAGAATAAAATCAGGGGAAGAACAGAAGTTCTTTAACACTAAATTAAAAGCTATCAAAACGAAAAAAATATAATACTTTAAGAGGAAACATTATGTTTTGATAGCTTAAAATTAAATCTATTTAAAATAGCAAACAACAAATTTACTTCAACAAAAATAGTAGTTAGACAACTGTTAAATCCTGATGTAGTAGCATTGTAGTGCTTTTCTTTTTAGAAAAATAAATTAATTATGAATAAAGAGAGTTAAAAATAAACATGTAGTATAATTGAAGGATAATATGATGCTTTTGATAATATTAAAAAACTACTTTGAAATATTCATTAAACTATCTTTTGTTATTATTGCAATTAATAATTTTATAAAGCATATTATTATGATGAATAAAATATTAATTTACAGTTTGTTTTTATGTTTAGGGGGTAATGTTACACCAATACTTACATTAAAGTATCATACTTATCATCATGATGATAAAAACTATAAAGAAAAAATTACTCAGGCATTTTATTTATATCAAAACAAAGAAAGTGCACGATTACTTGATAGCACTTTACAACTGATAAAATTAAATAAAAAAAATATAGAAGAAGAATCTATAAATAGTAAAGTCCTCTACTTTAAAGGGATTAATAATTTTTATTTACATAGATATAAAAAAGCAGAAAAATATTTTTTAGAATCATTTGAGTTAGCAGAAAAAACTAATGATTATTTTCTAAAAGCAGTTTTATATAATCTAAGAGGAATTATGTATTCTCAAGAGAAAAAATATTTAGAAGCTCATCAATTTTATAAGAAAGCAATTGATATATATTCTAAAATAAAAGAATCAAAGAATAAGACTTTTTCATGTAAAAACCAATTAATCCATTCATATTATAACCTTGTAGTTAATGCTAGAAAAATGAAGAAATGGAAAGAATCTTCAAAGTATGCTAATATTTGTTTGGAATTATTAAAAAATAATAAGAAAAAAGGAATTGGGCGTTTATACTATTTTATCGCAGATAATAGTCTAGAACTTAAAGACAATAAAACAGCTCTTTTTAATTTAAAAAAAGCTAGTAATAGCTTTTTAAAAAATGATTTTTACGCCAACGCTTTAATTAATAAAGCCTATGGTAAACTTTATGAGTCAAAAAAAAAGTATGTTAAAGCAATAAATAGTTATAAAAAGGCTAATACAAGTTTACAAAAAGATAATGTAATTAGAGAAAAAAAATTAGAAAAATCTTTTATTAAAGAATTAAATTTAGAAAATAAATTAAAACAAGAAAAAGATATTGTGATTGTAGAACAAAACGAAAAGATTTTTCTAAGTTTTTTAATTATTGTATTGATGTTAATTTTAACATTCTTTTTTTATAATTCATGGATAATAAATAAAAAAAAGAATATTGAAATTAAGAAGCTCAATGAAGAATTAAAGATTTTAGTATCTAACCTTAAAACAAAAAATAAAGATCTTTTAGTTTCAAAAAAAGAAATAGAAAGTTTATTAAAATTAAATGAACAATCTTTATTTTCCAGAGTTTTAAAAATATCAACCTATAATGATGCTATAAATAAAATTATTAATGAGATTGATATTTATATGGATAATAATTCTAAGGCATCAAAATATTTAATGACTATTAGGAGGAAATTAAAAACATTAATTTCTGAAGAAGAATTATGGGAAGATTTTAAAATACAGTTTGAGAAAATTAGACCTGAATTTTTTAATAAGTTAAAAAAAGTAGCACCAATACTTTCTGTTAATGATCTTAAACACTGTACTTATATTGTTTTAAATTTAAAGAATAAGGAAGTAGCACAACTTATAAATGTATCTCCAAGAAGTGTTGAAACAGCAAGGTATAGAATAAAGAAAAAAATGGGGTTAGAGAAGGAAGAAAATTTGTATGATTTACTAAGTAGTTTGTAAAAAGTTAATTAATAAAACTATTCTATGTTACTTTTTTATTTAAAAGTTTAAAAATAACTTGCATAATTCAATTTTTATTTCAAATATTTGTAACAACAAAAACGAAGAAATGAATTTTATTCAATTACATCATCATCATTTTCATACTTGCACTCAGGCGAGCTGAAAATGTATTGAATAAAATCAAGATATATTTTAAACCCGTTTGAGTAAATCAAACGGGTTTTTATTTTCAACAAGGCGCCACGAAAATACTTCTCAAAAGATTTGCTCAAACCCATTCAAAACTAAAATGAGTAAATTAAAAATAGCCATACAAAAATCAGGAAGACTCAACCAAGATTCCTTACAAATTTTAAAAGATTGTGGAGTTTCTATTGATAACGGTAAAGATCAATTAAAAGCTTCTGCAAACAATTTTCCTTTAGAGGTTTTTTATCTAAGAAATGGTGATATTCCGCAATATTTAAAAGATGGAGTTGTAGATATAGCCATCATTGGCGAGAATTTATTAATAGAAAAAGGAGAGGAGATTCAATTTATAGAAAAATTAGGTTTTTCAAAATGTAAAGTATCCTTAGCAATTCCTAAAAATGAGAAATATACAGGAATAAACTATTTTCAGAATAAAAAAATAGCAACCTCATACCCGAATACAGTTTTAAAATTTCTAGAAAAAGAGAACATAAAATCACAATTACATATTATTAATGGTTCAGTAGAAATAGCTCCAAATATTGGATTAGCCGATGGTATTTGTGATATTGTTTCTAGTGGTTCAACTTTATTTAAAAACAATTTAAAGGAGGTAGAAGTTTTATTAAAATCAGAAGCAGTATTAGCAGTTTCTCCTCAAATAAAAGAGCAACAACAAGTAATACTTAACAAATTACAGTTTAGAATTCAATCAGTATTAAAAGCAAGACAATCAAGGTATGTGCTATTAAACGCTCCGAACGAAAAACTAGAAACAATTATTAATATTTTACCAGGAATGCGTAGTCCAACGGTACTTCCTTTGGCTGAAGAAGGATGGAGTTCTGTGCACTCTGTATTGAATAAAAATCAATTTTGGGAAATTATAGACGAATTAAAAAGTAATGGAGCAGAAGGTATTTTGGTGTGTCCAATAGAAAAAATGGTTGTTTAATAACAGAAAAGTAGCCAATAATTATAGCTAAAAACAATAAAAATAAACAGATGAAAATTATAAAAAATCCAGGAAAAAAAACTTGGGAGTTACTGTGTAAAAGAGTTACTTTAAGTGAAAACAGTTTACAGGAAACAGTACAAACAATATTAAATGATGTAAAGCTTAATAAAGATAGAGCTTTAAAAAAATATACACAGTTATTTGATGGAGTATTATTAACCGAGTTAGAAGTTTCTAAAAAAGAGTTAAAAGAAGCACAAAACTTAGTTTCAGAAGAATTAAAATTAGCTATACAATTAGCAAAAAATAATATTGAAGCTTTTCACAACAGCCAAAAAGAAACACCTAAAAAAATAACAACAACAAAAGGAGTAACTTGTTGGAGAAAAAGTGTAGCAGTAGAAAAAGTAGGCTTGTATATTCCTGGAGGTTCTGCACCATTATTTTCTACGATTTTAATGTTAGGAGTTCCAGCAAAAATAGCAGGTTGTAAAGAAATAGTATTGTGTACTCCAACGAATAAAGAAGGTAAGATTAACCCAGCTATTCTATACACTGCTTATTTGGTAGGAGTAACTAAAATTTTTAAAGTTGGAGGAGCTCAGGCTATTGGAGCGATGGCGTACGGAACAGAAACCGTTCCTCAAGTATATAAAATATTAGGACCAGGGAATCAGTTTGTGACTAAAGCCAAAGAATTGGTACAACAACAAGGGGTAGCTATTGATATGCCTGCAGGCCCTAGTGAAGTACTTGTAATTGCAGATGAAACTAGCAATCCTGTGTTTGTAGCAGCAGATTTGTTGTCGCAAGCAGAACATGGAGCAGATAGTCAAGCTATTTTAGCCACTACTTCTGAAAAAATTGCTCAAAATGTTATAACAGAACTAAACAAACAAATAGAAGAATTACCTAGAAAAGAATTAGCTAAAAAAGCAATAGGGAATAGTTTTGCAGTTGTTTTAAATTCTTCTGAAGAATGTATTCAGTTTAGTAATGAATATGCTCCAGAGCACTTAATTATAGCATCAGAAAAAGCTTCTGAATATATCGAAGGAATTGTAAATGCTGGTTCAGTATTCTTAGGAAATTACAGTTGTGAAAGTGCAGGTGATTATGCTAGTGGCACCAATCACACCTTGCCAACTAACGGTTATGCAAAAAACTATAGCGGAGTTTCGTTAGACGGTTTTGTAAAGAAAATTACTTTTCAAGAAGTAACTAAAGAAGGAATTGAAAATATTGGTGAAGCCATAGAATTAATGGCAGAAGCAGAAGGCTTACAAGCGCACAAAAATGCCATTACAGTTAGATTAAAAGAGTTAAATGGCTAAGCGTCATTTCGAATGAATATGGAGAAATCTTAACCTTATTGAGTAACACCTCAAAATAGTTAACAATGAAAAAAATAAACTTAAACAAGATAGTACGCACAAACATTCAGCAATTAAAAGCTTATTCTTCTGCTAGAGATGAATTTAAAGGCGTTGCTGAAGTGTATTTAGACGCTAATGAGAATCCGTTTGGTACTTTGAATCGCTATCCAGATCCGCAACAAATAGCAATTAAAAAACGATTGTCTGAGATTAAAGATGTAAATGAGAATCAAATTTTTATAGGAAATGGAAGTGATGAAGTAATCGATTTAGCATTTAGAATATTTTGTAATCCGGGGAAAGACAAAGCCTTAACTTTTACACCCTCTTATGGAATGTATAATGTTTCCGCAGCTATTAATGATGTTGAATTGATTGAATTAGCTTTAAATCAAGAATTTCAGATAAATACAGATGTTTTAGAATGTTATTTAGAAGATGAAAATTTAAAAATAATATTCATTTGTTCACCAAATAACCCAACAGGTAACTGTTTTGAAGATGAAACAATTGAGTTTATTCTTAGTAAATTTAAAGGAATTGTAATTATTGATGAAGCTTATATTGATTTTAGTTCTAAAGAATCTTTTATAAATCAATTAAAAAATTACCCTAATTTAATTATAAGTCAAACCTTTAGTAAAGCATGGGGATTGGCAGGTGTTAGAGTAGGAGCAGCCTATGCTAGTAAAGAAATCATTGATATATACAACAAGGTGAAGCCTCCTTATAATATCAGTGCTTTAAATCAAGAAGCTGTACTTAATAAGTTAGATAACTTAGCACAGTTTGAGATTGAGAAAAATATCATTCTCAATGAAAAGGAAAAACTAGAAAAACAGCTACAAGAAATTGAATTGGTAAAAAAGATATATCTTTCTGAAGCTAATTTTATACTAATTGAAGTTACAAACGCTAATGAATTGTATAACTCATTAGTAGCTCAAAAAATTATAACTAGAAACAGGAATAGTTTAGTAAATAATTGCATACGAATTACGGTAGGAAGCGAGAAAGAAAACAAGAAATTAATGACTGCATTAAAGGAATTGAGTGTTACACCTGATGAAGTTGAAAATTCATTTTAAATTTTAAAAAAACGATGAAAAAAATATTATTTATAGATAGAGATGGTACCTTAATTAAAGAACCAGCAGATGAACAAACAGATTCGTTTGAGAAATTACAATTCTATCCAAAGGTTTTTCAAGGATTGAGTAAAATAGCCAAAGAGCTTGACTTTGAATTAGTGTTAGTTACTAATCAAGACGGATTAGGAACAGAAGCATATCCAGAAAATACGTTTTGGCCAGTACATAACTTTGTGATGAACACCTTAAAAGAAGAAGGTATTGAGTTCGTAGAAGAAATCATTGACAGAACCTTTGCTAAAGACAACCAACCTACAAGAAAACCAAACACAGGCTTATTAACAAAATATTTCTCTAAAGAATATGATTTGAAAAACTCTTTTGTGATTGGTGACCGTTTAACCGATATAGAACTTGCTAAAAACTTGGGAGCTCAAGGAATTTACATAAATGATGAAACAAATTTAGGAACTGATGAAATTACTGTAAAAAGAGAGGAACTAGATGATTTTATAGCTTTAGAGAGTAACGATTGGAACACTATTTATGAGTTTTTAAAATTAGAAGAACGTTCAGCAACTATTGAACGTAATACAAATGAAACTCAAATTAAAATTGATTTGAATTTAGATGGAACGGGAAAAAGTACAATAAATACTGGTATTGCTTTTTTCGATCATATGTTAGATCAAATAGCGCGTCACGGTCAAATGGATTTGAACATCCAAGTAACAGGTGATTTAGACGTAGATGAACACCACACCATTGAAGATACTGCAATTGCTTTAGGAGAAGTATTTTATAAAGCATTGGGAAATAAACTAGGGATTGAACGTTACGGATTTTGTTTACCAATGGATGATTGCTTAGCTCAAGTAGCCATTGACTTTGGTGGAAGAAACTGGTTGGTTTGGGAAGCAGACTTTAAACGAGAAATGATAGGAAAAATGCCTACGGAAATGTTTTATCACTTCTTTAAGTCGTTTACCGATGGTGCTAAGTGTAATTTGAACATCAAAGCAGAAGGAACGAACGAACATCATAAAATAGAAGCCATTTTTAAAGCTTTTGCTAAGGCTATAAAAGTAGCAGTAAAAAGAGATGTAGATAAGATGATTTTACCATCAACAAAAGGAGTTTTATAACAATGAACAATAATCAATTATCGGTAGACAATGGTTAAAGATAATAATAGGTAACTGATGATTGATAAATGATAATTGAAAAATATGATAGCTATTATAAAATATAATGCTGGAAATATACGATCGGTACAAAATGCGCTAACTCGCTTGGGGCACGAAAGTATTATAACTGATAATCCAGAAGAAATACAATTAGCAGATAAAGTAATATTTCCTGGGGTTGGAGAAGCAAGTTCAGCAATGCAATACTTAAAAGAAAGAAATCTTGATGAGTTAATTGTTTCTCTAAAACAACCTGTACTAGGAATTTGTCTAGGATTACAGTTAATGTGCACATACTCAGAAGAAGGGGATACCAAATGTTTGGGCATTTTTGATGCGTGCACAAAACAGTTTCCACCAAAAGAAAAAGTCCCACATATGGGGTGGAATAACTTTTCTGAATTAAAATCATCTAAACTGCTTACAAACATAGCTTTAGAAGACGATGTATACTATGTTCATGGGTATTATGCAGAAGTATCTAAAAACACACTGGCAATCTGCGATTATATTCTTCCGTTCAGTACCGTTATGCAGCAAGATAATTTTTATGCGATGCAGTTTCATCCAGAAAAATCAGCTGATGTTGGAGAGCAGTTGTTGAAGAATTTTTTAGAGTTATAAAAAGAAATTAAAATGAGAATTATACCCGCAATAGATATTATAGAAGGAAAATGTGTCCGCTTGACTAAGGGCGATTATGATACCAAAAAAATATATAATGAAAGTCCGTTAGAAGTAGCAAAAGAATTTGAGGCAAACGGAATAGAATACTTACATGTTGTTGATTTAGATGGCGCAAAATCTAGTCGAATTATAAACCACAAAGTATTAGAGCAAATAGCAACGAAAACGAATTTAAAAATTGATTTTGGAGGAGGTCTAAAGTCAGATGAAGATGCTCGAACTGCATTTGAAAGTGGTGCAAACCAAATAACAGGAGGAAGCATAGCGGTAAAAAATCCAGATACATTTATTGGATGGCTTACTAAATACGGAAAGGATAAAATAATTTTGGGAGCTGATTGTAAAGATAGAAAAATTGCGACTAATGGTTGGTTACAAACCTCAGAAGTTGATGTTGTTGAATTTATAAGTGAATATCAAGAAATAGGTGTTGTAAACACAATTTGTACCGATGTAGCTAAAGACGGAATGTTACAAGGAGCTTCTTTAGATTTATATTTAGAAATTTTGAGTAAAACCTCAGTCAACTTAATAGCGAGTGGAGGAGTAGCCAATATCAATGACTTACATCGATTAAAAGAAATTGGTTGTGAAGGAGCCATTGTAGGAAAAGCCATTTATGAAGGAAATATAAGTTTAAAAGAATTACAAGAATTTATAAGCTAATTATGTTAAAAAAAAGAATTATTCCATGTTTGGATATAAAAAATGGAAGAACGGTTAAAGGGGTCAATTTTATAGATATCAAAGATGCTGGAGATCCAGTAGAATTAGCAAAACAATATGTAAAACAAGGAGCGGATGAATTAGTATTTTTAGATATTACAGCTACTTTAGAAAATAGAAAAACCTTAGTTACATTAGTAAAAACAATTGCACGAGAGATTAATATTCCTTTTACTGTTGGTGGAGGTATTAGTACTGTTGAAGATGCAGTGGCGTTAATACAAGCTGGAGCAGATAAAGTGAGCATCAATTCTTCCGCAGTAAAAAATCCACAATTAATTACGGATTTAAAAAATCGGTTTGGGAGTCAGTTTGTAGCTGTAGCTATTGATACGAAAAATGTAAATGGGGAATGGAAAGTGTTCACCAAAGGAGGTACTTTTGAAACCGAATTAGAAACTTTGAGTTGGGCTACAAGGGTTGAAAAATTAGGCGCTGGTGAAATTCTATTAACTTCTATGAATAGTGATGGTACTAAAAACGGATTTGACATTGAAGTAACCAATGCAGTGAGTAAAGCTGTTAATATTCCTGTGATTGCTTCTGGTGGTGCTGGAAAAGTAGAGCACTTTACTGAAGTCTTTACCAAAACCCAAGCTAGTGCAGGATTAGCTGCTAGTATCTTTCACTTTGGTGAAATACCAGTACCCGTACTAAAAAACGAATTAAAAAAACAAAACATAGCTATACGATGAATATAGATTTTTCAAAAGGAAACGGGTTAGTTCCTGTTGTTATTCAAAACAATACTACTTTGCAGGTGTTAATGCTAGGTTATATGAACAAAGAAGCCTTTACCAAAACACAAAAAGAAGGAAAAGTTACTTTTTATAGCCGAAGTAAAAATAGACTTTGGACAAAAGGTGAAGAATCAGGAAACTTTTTATGGGTAAAAGACATTCAATTAGACTGTGACAATGACACTTTGTTAATTAAAGTAACTCCAAAAGGACCTACATGCCACAAAGGAACTACTTCTTGCTTTGCAGAAGAGACCTCTAAAGGTTTTTTATACTCGTTAGAGAGCATTATTGCTGATCGAATAGATAATGATGTAGAAACCTCTTACACTAATAAACTTTTTAAAAGAGGTATTAATAAAGTAGCTCAAAAAGTAGGAGAGGAGGCTGTAGAAGTAGTCATCGAAGCAAAAGATAATAACGATGAACTATTTAAAAATGAGGCTGCTGATTTACTATACCACTATTTGATTTTACTAAAAGCCAAAGGTTTTACGATTACTGATATAGAAGAAGTTTTAAAAAACAGAAATTAACAAGTAGTTAATTATGTAACAATCCAAATAGAAAGTTTATAAAGCTTTCTATTTGGTCTGTAATACTATATATCGTTAATTATAGAGTTATAAATTCTTTCTATTTTTCCATTGATATTTTTCTTTATGAGCATCATTCCATTTGGCTACTTTTAGAAGCATAGTATCAATTTTAGTTTTATCAAGCCATTTTCCGTTGACAAAAACTCCTGAAATTGAACGTGTGTTTCCAATTTTTTCTAAAGGATTTTTATCTAACAAAATTAAATCAGCAAATTTCCCTGTTTCAATAGTCCCTATTTTATCGTCGATTTCTAGCCATTCAGCAGGTAACCTAGTTGCAGAAGCTAAAACTTCTTCAGTTGTTAATCCAGCTTCAACCAATAACTCCAATTCATCGTGAAGAGAAAATCCCCAAACAATTCCAGAAATACCAGCATCTGTTCCTGCGAGCATAGGCACACCTTCTTCTTTAAAAGCTTTTACAATCTGTGTATGAAAATCTTTTTGTTTATTATAGAATTCAATTAATTTGGGAGAAGCTCCATAATAACGATTCGAGTTTAACCACTTACTTTTCATAAGAGGATGCACATACTTTAAACTTGATAAGTTTTGAATACTTTCTAATGATTCAGCCTGTTTTGAAATCCAGTCCATGTTTGATAAATTAGGAATTAACCAAGTATTATTTTCTTTGGCTAAGCGAGCAAATTCTTGCGCTTTTTCATAACTATAATCATTCGTCTGTTTCGATAATTCTTCGGCATGTGCTATGAGGCCAAAATGTGGTACAAATAAATCTTCAGTAGGTTTTCCTTCAAAAGTTGTAGGAATGTGTCCAACAACTTTCATATTTTGTTTCTCAGCTTCATCAATAACAGCTTTAAAGGTTTCTTCGTTTAACCAAGTGTAAACCTTTATAAATCTATATCTTAAACCTTTAGCATTTCTGACTGATTGTCGTCCTTCTAAAGCAGTCGTAGCTTTTATTTCATTGCCTTTACCATCAATTACAGCAGCTATTGCCATACGTGGACCAATGACACTTTTTTCCATTATTTTATCTCTTTGTGAAAAGTGTCCAAGTCTTCCACTTAACTCAAATACTGTAGTAACTCCATTTGCAATATATGGAGTCATTAAGTTTTGAGTGTTAAAATTTACTGTAGAACCTCTAGTTGCATATCCTCGAGAGAAACTACCACTACTTAGTGTATGTACATGCATGTCAATAAGCCCAGGAATAAGCCACTTACCTTTACCGTCGATAATTGTTGCTTCAGAAGGAACGGAATCATTTATGGATTTTATATTGTTATTATGAATTACCACAGTGGCATTTTCAATGACATTGTTATTCTTTGTCATTGGTATTACATTGACGTTTTTTATAACATAGGTATTGCTTTCTTTTTCAATTTTAGTTTTGTTATTTTTTATACAATTAATTAGGAAAAAAGATACTGTTAGGAGTAATAATAAATTTCTGATTTTTAGATGTTTCATGCAGTTTAGTTTTCTTAAAGACGTTTTAGAATAAAAAATGTTACAGAAAACCAATTTTTAAAAGAAATGACTGAATTTCCACCACGAAATTTAGTCATTATTCTTTTTACATGTTTATTGTTTGCTTTTCAACTCAGCTATTTTATTTTTCATTTGTTCATTGTAATTCCATTGATTGTCTTTATTTAATAGAATTGCTTTATTATAGTTTTCAATAGCTTTAAGGCTGTCTTTCTTCATTTCATAAACTTCAGCTAAACTCGCTTTTGAAATCCACCAATTTGAATTTACTTCTGCATTAAACTTAAATACATCTAGAGCATTTTCAATGTTGTTTTTACTGTATGCATAAGAATTACCGATACTATTAATATTCCATTTTAAATTATCAAAGCTAGAATTAGGGTTTTCTTTTTTTAATTTCTTAAAAGATTGATTTGCTTTATTAAATTTACGGTAAGTAATAAAACGCATAATATCCTCTTCTTTTGTTAGCTTTTGTGCCTTTAATTTAGGGATTGATATTCGTGCTATATCATTAATAATAATGTCATAAGCAGGTATTTCATACCCATTTGATAATAAAATTATTGTAGTGTTGCTATCGACGAATTTTCTGAAAGCAGCTAAATTTCCACCAGAAAACCCATAAGAATTTAATCCGTTTACTTTTATACTGCTCCAACCATGTAAAAAAACATCTTTTTGATTGGTGAAATTGAAGGGTTTCCACATCTCTGATTTTATTTTGTTACTCAATAAAATGTTATCATCTAGTTTTTTATTCCATTCAATAAACTTTTTGAGAGTGATGTTCAATCCGTTACCAGAATGCCCTCTTTTACCATTATTATTAGTGTCTTTTTCAAACTCTTTTTTATTTTCATTGTAAAAATATCTAGTAGCACGATTTGGAATAACTTCTTGTGAGTTCGAAGAAAATAGAACTTCATTAAAAGGTGTGTCAAATTGATTTTTAAGAATATAATCTTCAAATGATCTTCCTGTAATTTTTTCTATAATTTGAGTGAGTAACCAATAGTTTGTTTGATTATATCGAAATTGATTCCCAGTGATAAAATCCATTTTGTCATTGAATAGTTTTTTCATTAACTCTCCATCAGTTAATGTACTTTTATATCTGATAATATCGGGTAACCCTGAAGAATGACTTAGTAAATTTTTAACCTTAATTTCTTGCCATTGTTGTGGTAAATCATCTATGTATTTTGATATTTTGTCTTCTAAAGACAGTTTTTCATTTTGTATAAGTTGAAATATTGCTGTAGAAGTTATAAGTTTTGTAGCTGAAAAAATTCTGAATAATGTATTCTCATCAACAGGGTTATTTTTATCCAATGAAGATTTACCAAAATAATTTTCATAAACTATTTCATTATCCTTAATTACAGCTAAAGCTAATCCAGGAATATTATGTAGGATCATTGCTTTTTTTACGTAGATGTCAATTTCATCTTTAGTAAAAGGAATGTTATTTTGTTTCTTTTTATCAGAACAAGAAAAACTAAATAATAATAAAATAAAAGGAAATAGAATCCATTTTTTCATAGTGTTTCGTATTTGTTAAAATAGAGACGATAACTTTTTGTTGGTGTTGCAATTTTTTAATAAAAAGGTAAGTCTTTTTAATTGTTATTAAACAAATTCGATTGACTATTTTTGTAGTATGAAAGAAGACTTACACCAACTATTTACTGAGTTCCAAAATAGCATACAAAAAAACGATTTTGTAAAATTGACTTTAAGTAAACCAATTCGTAAAAGTGATGACTTGTCGAATGTATACGTTCGTCAAATAACGCTAAAAGGAGACGTGTGTTTTCAGTTTTTATATCGATATAAAACAAACGACCAAGCAAAAAATTATTCATTTGAAGAGAGTATAGAAGAATTAACTCTTTTACTTTCAGAAAAGTTTAGAGCGGCGACATTATTTACGTTGGAAAATGATTTATTAGTCTTTCTTTCTAAGAAGAAGAAAGTAAGCTATAAAACTACACAACCTAGTTTTAAAAATAAGTTACCAGAAACACATGACAAACCCAAAGAGAAAAGAGCCAAAAACAGCGAGTATTTATATCATTTAGGAGTAACGGATAAAGGAGGGAAAGTAATTCCTAAAATGGCGGATAAATACCGTCAGATAAATAAGTATTTAGAGATTATTGAAGCCCAAATACAATCAGTTAAATTACCTAATCATATCAATATTGTTGACATGGGGTCAGGAAAGGGGTATTTAACCTTTGCTTTATATGATTATTTGGTCAATCAAAAAGGGTATACAGCTAGTGTTACAGGTATTGAATTACGTGAAAATTTGGTAAATTATTGTAATGATATTGCTAAAAAATGTGGGTTCAAAGGTTTATTATTTGTAGCACAACCTATTCAGGAGTATGATAATGATAAAATAGATATTTTAATTGCTTTACATGCTTGTGATACAGCTACAGATGATGCTATATACAAAGGATTGGTTTCTAAAGCAGAATTAATCATTTGTGCACCGTGCTGTCATAAACAAATCCGTCAACAAGTAAAAGGAAAAGAGCAGGAGAGCCCTTTATTAAAATATGGTATTTTTAAAGAACGTCAGTTTGAAATGGTTACTGATACTATTAGAGCGTTGATTTTAGAAAAACACCAATACAATACTAAAGTTTTTGAATTCATAAGTAATGAGCACACACGTAAGAATGTAATGTTGATTGGTGCTAAATCTTCAAAAAAAGTAGATTCAGAACGTATTGGTGCAAAAATATCAGAATTAAAAAGCGCTTATCAAATAGATCAACATTATTTAGAAAGCTTGCTATAATGTTTTACAATGAGCACATTTGTTAGTAATATATTTAAAGAACTTCAGCTAGAAAATAAAGAATTAAATGTAGTTGAGGATATTTTTTCGGAAGTTACTTATAAAAAAGGGGATACTATATTGCATGCTAAAGAGAAAGTCTATTATCAATATTATGTAGTAAAAGGTTGTTTACGAACTTTTTTCATGGATGCTAAAGGAAAAGAGCATACCATACAATTTGCAATTCACGATTGGTGGATTAGTGATTATATAGGTTACTTTTCTGAATCAGAATCGATACTTGCCATTGAATGTATTACCGATGCTGTTGTGTTAAAAGTAGCTAAGAGTAATTTGGATAGTATTTATGAAAAAGTTCCTAAAATAGAACATTTTTTTAGAAAAAAGTTAGAGCGTTCAACAGTGCGATTTCAAAAAAGAATCTTAAATAATTTGGTGTTATCAGCTAAAGAGAGGTATCATTTGTTTTTACAAACCTATCCAAACATAGAGCAACAAATTAAAAACTATCATTTAGCATCTTATTTAGGAATAACAACCGAAAGTTTAAGTAGAATACGAAAAGATACATTATAAGCCTCTTTATTACCATACATCAATTTTTTTTTAACTTTCATGTTCTAATTTTGGAGTAACTTAAAAATATAAATAACATGAAAAAAGTAGTATTTGTACTAACTAGTCATGAAGAGCTAGGAAATACAGGAGAAAAAACAGGTTTTTGGATTGAAGAATTTGCAGCGCCTTATTATCTATTAAAAGATAAAGGAGTGGAAGTGATTCTAGCATCTCCAAAAGGAGGACAACCACCAATTGATCCTAAAAGTAATGAACCAGATTTTCAAACACCAGCAACACTTCGTTTTAATAAAGATGAAGAACTTCAAAATGTCATAGCGAACACTACAAAGTTAAGTGATATTAGTGAGGCTGATTATGATGCTATTTTTTATCCAGGAGGACATGGACCTTTATGGGATTTAGCTGAAGATAAACATTCTATAGCTTTAATAGAAGCTTTTTATACAAACGATAAGCCAGTTGGTGCTGTTTGTCATGCGCCTATAGTATTAAAAGATGCACAAGTACATGGAGAGCCTTTAGTTAAAAATAAAAAAGTAACTGGTTTTTCTAATACAGAAGAAGAGATAATGCAATTAACTTCAATTGTGCCATTTTTAGTGGAAGATGAGCTAAAAAACAAAGGCGGAATTTATAGTAAAGCAGGAGATTGGCAAGAATATGTTATTGAAGACGGAAATTTAATTACAGGACAAAACCCAGCTTCATCAGAGTTAGTAGCTGAAAAATTACTGGCAAAATTATAGTTATTCTAAGGGAGAATATTAAAATAAAAATCGGTTAAAAATATTTTTAGCCGATTTTTATTTTTTAGGTATAAGTAAAAAGGTTTTATTGTACATTTAACGCCTAAGAATAAAAAAATGAAAGAATCTAAACCACTAATTATAGCGGCTTTTATTGCTATTTATGTCATTTGGGGATCCACTTATTTATTGAATAAAATTGTTGTTACAGAAGTATCTCCGTTATTATTAGCGGCCATTCGTTTTTCTATATCGGGAGCATTAATTATGTTAATAGCTAAGTTTTTAAAAGTACCTATTACAGTAACCAAAAAGCAACTTTTAAACTCTGCGATAGCAGGCTTCCTTTTTTTAGTATATGGAAATGGAATGTTTGTTTGGGCATTAAAGTTTGTTGATAGCGGTTTTGGAGCATTATTAGCGGCAACACAGCCATTATTTGTATTATTACTACTACGTTTAATTGATGGAAAAAAGATGCAACGACAATCAATTATAGGAGTAGTTTTAGGGATTATAGGAATGTATTTATTGGTTAGTCAAAATGAAATAACAACTTCAAAAGATATGCTAATAGGAATTTTTATGATTTTTTCTTGTGTTTTAAGTTGGAGTTATGGTAGTGTATTTGTTTCTAAAGCCAAACTTCCTAAAAACTTTTTTGTAAGTACAGGTTACCAAATGCTTTTTGCAGGTGGCTTACTTTTTACTGCATCTTTATTATTAGGTGAAAACTGGTCTTCTCCCTTGGATTGGTCTTTTAAAGCGCAAGGAGCTATGTTTTTATTAATAGTTTTTGGAAGTATTGTAGCTTTTACATCTTTTAACTACTTGTTAAAAATTGTTCCTACAGAAAAAGTATCAACATCAGCGTATGTAAATCCTGTCGTAGCCTTGTTTTTAGGATGGTATTTTTTAGATGAAAC
Source organism: Tenacibaculum sp. Mcav3-52 (assembly GCF_022347665.1). Taxonomy (NCBI): domain Bacteria; kingdom Pseudomonadati; phylum Bacteroidota; class Flavobacteriia; order Flavobacteriales; family Flavobacteriaceae; genus Tenacibaculum; species Tenacibaculum sp. Mcav3-52. Next base: position 276,804 of record NZ_JAKRGE010000003.1, read on the forward strand.
CTTAACAACACAATCGGTAATAGCGTCTATTGTATTATTATCAGGAGTTTATTTTATTACATCAAGAAAACGAATATCAAAACTTAAAGTAACTTCTAAACCACAAAAAGTATAAACTTCCATTAACAGGAGTATTTTAGTAGTGTTTTAAGCATAGTAATTATATTCCTTTACCTGATAAATACATAACTAGTTCTCCTGTATCATGTCTTATTATTACGATAGTTTTTCTTGTGCCAACTTTAGTTGGTGTAAATACTAGATTGAAATAAGTACCTTTTCTGCTAATACTTGTTCCTATGGACAATCCTTCAACCCTAAAATCTTTAGGATTATCTCCTTTAAGAAGTATTTCAGTTATCCTTGTATCTACATCACATACATTTGAAAGTTTAAATTCTGACTTTTTACTTGTGTGTATTTTAGATTCTAGTTGAAAATAGTCGAGAGAAACTTCATTAGCTTCAACACAAGTAATGGGCTCATCACCCTTAAAACAAGAAGAAAAAAAAGTTATGATGAAAAGTAGTAAGAGAAATATATTTGAATTTTTCATGATTTTTTAGCAGCAAATTTAATAAGTAATTTGAAATACACTAATTATTCCACCAAACTATAAAAAACTTAAAAAGTTCGCCGTTTGGTTTCTTTAGCCAACAAAGAGGAGTATTTTCTTCATTTAAAAATTGTTGAAGTTTATTTTGAAAGGTTTCAAAAGTTAACCAGTCAATATTTGAATGTGGATTTACTAACCAGTTATGTTTATTAGGAATATAGAATTTACAATCTGAGAATTGTGGTAATTCTTTCGGGTAAATATAAAAACCATAGATACACTCATTATTTAGCTGTTTGATTTTTTTTCCGAAATCCTTTAGAGGAACAAACAATTGTGCTTTAAAATATACTTGTTGTATTATTTCATCTATAACCAACTTTAATTTATCTAAATAAGTTTTAGTATGATTAGAATAGAGTAGTGGTAATTGTTTTTCTTGAAGTTTTGTTAGCTTTTGAATAAGAGAATCGCGTCGATTTGGGCCAATCCAATGTTCAATTTCAGAGTTTCCAACAGAAACATCATATAAGTAGAACTTATATATAATTTCTAAATGAATTGATTCTTTATCCTTTAACAATAAACAATCTAACTCTCCTACAGTAATTTTTTTATTTTGAATTTGAATGTTCTCAGCAAGGATTGATACAGAACTATTTTGATTTAATTCAAATGAAACAAAACGTTCAACCAATTTACCCAAACGTAGTTTTTGTTTGATTTCTTCATTAAACGAGATTGTTTTAATTTTTAATATGGAGAATTGTTCTAAATTAAAAACACCTTTTCCATGCCATAGAAAAGGTGTTTTTAAAAATCCTTCATATTGTAATTGTAAGTCTTTTTGTTTTAGGGACATAAAAGATTTACTCTTTAATTCCTAGTTTATCTAATACCAATTTAGTGATATCAAAACGTTCATCGATATAACCAAATTCGTTTCCAGTAGTAGTTAAAATTTGTGTATAACCATTAGCTTTTGCTACTTCAGCTATTACTTCGCTTAGTTTTTTATATAGTGGTCTTAAACTCTGCTCTCTTTGCACTTGCATCATAGCTGATCCATTCTGACGAAATTTACCCATTTCTTGTTCAAGAGTTCTTAATTCTTGAATTCTAGTTTTCTTATCATCATCGGTCATTAGTTTTTCTTCTGCTTTAAAAGAATCAACTTTTGTCTTATATTCTTTAGCTTTTATTTGAAAACTAGAATCTAGTTTTTTACCATAATTTTCTACTCGTTGTAAGACCCCTTTCATTTGAGGCATTTTACTAATGACTAATTCGCTATCTACCGTTCCTACTTTGGTTTGCGCATTTGAAAATCCTATAAAAAATAAAGTTAGTATAAAAGTGATTTTTAGTTTCATGTATTTCTGTTTTTTGACAAATATAAAAAAGTGATTTTTTTAGTGCTCTTAAAAAGCGTTAAAGTTTATTTTCAATAGTTTTTATGATATTTTGAAGATCTTCTTGGAAATCAAACCATAAAATGTTTGAATCTTTACGAAACCATGTTCCTTGTCGTTTGGCAAACCTTCTTGAGTTCTTCTTAATTTCCTCAATAGCAAATTCTTTAGTAAAGTTACCTTCAAAATATTCGAATAACTCTCTGTACCCTACTGTTTGCAATGCGTTTAGGTTTTTATAAGGATGTAGTTTTTTAGCTTCTTCTATCAAACCTTTTTCAATCATAATAGCTACACGACGATTAATACGATCATACATAATTTCTCTATCGGCTGTCAATCCAATTTTTATAGATTGAAAATTACGAGGTGCTTTAGGTTTATTTTTAAAAGAACTGTATGTTTCTCCAGTTCCTATACAAATCTCTAAAGAACGGATTAATCGATGTGGATTGTCAATAGCAATCGTATTGTAAGCTTCAATATCAAGTTTTTTTAATATTTTTTGAAGATGTTCTATACCTTTGTTTTCTAACTCAGTAGTTAAATCTATTCTTATTTGTGAGTCTACATCAGGAAAATAATCTAATCCTTTTAAAACAGCATCTACATACAAACCACTTCCACCTACCATTATTTGAATAGGGTTTTTAGTAAATAGTTCGTTTAGAGTTTTTAATGCATCTTTTTCAAACTGTCCTACTGAATAATTTTCAAAAACACTTCTGTTTTGAATAAAATGATGTGGAGCAGCATCCAGTTCTTCGGGGTCAGGAACCGCTGTTCCTATAGTCATTTCTTTATAAAACTGACGAGAGTCACACGAAATAATTTCACAATTAAAGTGCTGAGCTAGTTTAATGCTTAGTGCTGTTTTACCAATAGCAGTTGCACCAACAATCGTAATTAATGTGTTTTTTTGAGACATTTAGTTCAGTTTTGTTCCGCAATGATAACAAAATTCTGCATCATCTTTATGTCCTTCATAGGAGCAATTTGGGCAAGATTGAGTGTTTAGGTGTACCTTTTTTTTAGTCATTTCGGAACTTACAATTCCTGTAGGTATAGCAATAATAGCATAACCAATAATTACTGTAATACTTGCAATAAATTGTCCTAAAGCGGTTTGCGGAGCAATATCTCCATAACCAACGGTTGTAAGTGTTACTATTGACCAATAAATGCTTCTAGGAATACTTGTAAAGCCGTTTTCAGCCCCTTCAATAAAATACATTACGGAACCTAAAATGATACAGATAATCAACACAAAATAAAGAAAGACTCCAATTTTAGCTTTACTAGCATTTAAAGCTTTTATTAATTGATTTGACTCTCCAATATACCTAGAGACTTTTAAAATCCTAAAAACTCTTAATAGGCGTAATGCTCTCAAAGCTATTAAACTACTATGTGTACCTACAAAAAAGAACGTTAGGTACATAGGAATAGTAGAAAGTAAATCTATAATACCATAAAAGCTAAAAATGTATTTTGTTGGCTTGTTTATTGAAATAATTCTTAGGATATACTCAATGGAAAAAAAAATAGTAATAATCCATTCTGAAATATATAGGAAATTATGATGTTTGTTATCAAAACTTTCAATACTTTCAAGCATAACCAGTACAATACTTGCTAAGATTGCAAATAACAAGATGATGTCAAATAATCGTCCTACAGGAGTATCTGCTTCATAGATTACTTCATGTAATTTTTCTCTCCAATTAAGTTTTTTACTATCCAAAAGATTAGGTTTTTGAATGCTTTATAGCATATTATAAATTATTTTCAACTTGTAATCGTACTATTTTAGAGACTTTATTTTTTAGTAAGTAGTTTTTAATGATAGTTTTTGCTAACTCTTTGTATTCAATAGGAGTAAGCATTGATTTTAGAATAGATAACTGGTTTTCCTGAAAAGCAAGATTGGTATATGTATATCCTATAACTTCGTTTTTTTCGATTAAAATTACGGCGTGTTCTTCAGGAATTCTGCCTTTATCAACAATAAGCATATTATCGTGATTAAAGTTTTTATCTGTAATTTTTCTTTTTCTAATGATATTATACTTAGGTTTTAGCTTTTCAAGTTCTAAATGATATTTTAAACGGGTAAAAAGCATATTCCCAGTTTCTTCATAAGAAACTTTACTAACTCTTTTTATTACTTTTAATGCTTTTCTAGTTTCTTTTAAAAAGAGTTTATTAGTTTCTTGCTTTATATTTTTACCTCTCCCTACAAAAATGATTGTTCCTTCGTGGTTATGAACATAAAAAAGACCTTCTTTTTCAGGTAAACTATCTAATATTCTTTGAATATGAAACTTTTCATGTCTGTTGTCAAAATACTTTATAGATTGTTGAATAATACCTTTCTCAACATCTTTATCTATTAATAGTTTAAATAATTGTACCGTAGCTAATGCGTCACCTGTTGCTCTGTGACGATCAGACATAGGAATTCCTAAAAACTTACAGAGTTTTCCTAGACTATGAGATGGTGACTCTGGAATTAGTTTTTTGCTTAAACTAACTGTACATAGTGTATTTCGTTTGTATTTATAACCTAACCTGTCAAATTCGGTACGAAGAATACGATAATCAAAGTTAGCATTATGAGCCACAATAAAACAATCTTGAGTTATTTCAACAATTCTTTTCGCTATTTCATAAAACTTGGGCGCATTTCGTAGCATTTTATTATTAATACCAGTAAGTTTTACAACAAATTCCTGAATTTCCCTTTCTGGATTAACTAAACTAATGAATTGATCTACAATTTGATGTCCATCATATTTATAGATGGCAATTTCTGTAATCCCTTCTTCGTTATATTTCCCTCCAGTAGTTTCAATGTCTAAAATAGCGTACAAATCTCTCCCTTTTTTAAGCTAGTTTATGTAAATCTAAGCAATATAATTTCTAACTCCAAAAATTGAGCTTCCTATTCGTACCATTGTACTACCATTTTTTATGGCTAATTCATAATCTCCACTCATTCCCATAGATAATGTTTGTAAATTAGGATAGTTTTCTTTATTTCCATTAAAGAAATTAGCTAATGAAGAAAATTCTTCTTGTAATTGTTTTTGGTTATCTGTAAACGTAGCCATTCCCATTAAACCAACAATTTTTATATTTTCAAGTTCTTCTAACTCATCTGACGCTAAAATAGCTTCAATATCTTCAAAAGGTAACCCAAATTTAGTATCTTCTTTAGCAATTCGTGCTTGTAACAAACAATTAATAACTCTATTATGTTTTTTAGCCTGTTTGTTTATTTCTTTCAGTGTTTTAAAACTATCTACACCATGAATTAAATCAACAAAATGAGCCATATACTTTACCTTATTACGTTGTAAATGACCAATCATATGCCATTTTATGTCCTTAGGCAATTCATCATACTTAGCTACCATTTCTTGTATTTTATTCTCACCAAATATTCGCTGACCAGCATCGTAAGCTTCTTTTAAATCTGCAATAGGTTTGGTTTTAGAAACAGCAACTAACGTTACTTTTTCTGGTAGTGTTGATTTTATTTTTTGAAGATTTTCTTTAATTCCTGTAATCATAATAATTGTTTATCAGACTTTATACTAAAACTCGTAAATAGTTAAAGCACTTCTTAACTTAGGTTCTATGTAGGTTGTTTTCGGTGGCATCATTAAGCCAGTATCAACAATAGTTTTTAGTTCTTGAATATTGGTAGGTAACATTCCAAAAGAAACTTTAAACTCACCACTGTCAACCTTTGTTTTTAATTCTAACCCGTCAGATTTGTCTTGAGAATATACAATTTTAGAAGCGTTTCTAATATCCTCAATTCCTAAAATAGGTTCTAATACGGTTGTATATAAAATATAAGCATCTAATTCACTTAAACAATCAGTAAATTCATAAGCTGATTTACGTAAATACAAAGCATAAAATTCACCATTTAAATACATGCTAAAATGGTGTTTTTCTTTAGGTTTATATAATTCCTGTCCACGATTCTCAATTCTAAAATGAGTATCTAATTCTATTAAAAGCTCCTCTGGAGTTAACCCGTTTAAATCTCTTATAAATCTATTGAATTCATAAATTTTTACCTGACTTTCAGGTAATAGGTAACTCATGAAAAAATTATAGTCTTCTTTACCTGTATGTTTTGGATTATTCTCTGCTAAATTTTGTGCCAATAAACATGAAGATGTTGAACGATGATGTCCATCAGCAATATATAGGGTGTTAACTTCTTTAAAAGCTTTGGCTATTTGCTCTACATCTTTCTCTTCGTTTATTACCCATAAAAAATGTAAATCCCTATCAGATGTAGAAAACTCGTATTCGGCTCTTTCTTCCTGATATTTTTTTATAATAACATTAATTACATCATTGTCAGGGTAGGTGAGTAGTACTGGTTCTGCATTGAAACCTGTATTTTTTAAGTAGTTTTCAAATAGTAACTCACGTTCTTTTAAAGTGTCTTCGTGCTTTTTTATTACTTCATTATGATAATCTTCTACAGAGGTTGCTGCGATTATTCCACAGAAATTATCATTTGGAGTTATTTTTTGATATATGTAATAAGCAGGAGTTTCATCTTGCTTAAAAACTTCATTTTCTTTGAATTCTAAGTAACGATTGTGTACCAATTTAAAGCGTTGTTCTCCAGTTACATCTTGTTTATGGTATTTATATCCAGGATTAATTACATGCAAAAAAGTATATGGATTAAAATCGAGTTTAGCTCCAATTTCCGCAGGAGTATAAATTTCATACGATTTAGAAGATACTAAAGCAACTTTATCTCTGGTGGCTCTAACAGCTTTAAATGGTTTTACAATTGCCATAGATTATTCGCTTAGTAATTCGATGATTTTGTTAGCAAGTTCAATTCCAGCTCTATCTTCTGCTTCAACAGTTGAAGCACCAATATGAGGTGTCATCGATATTTCAGGGTTCATTAATAGTTGAATTTCAGGTCTTGGTTGGCTTTCAAAAACGTCTAATCCTGCATATTTAACCTTTCCACTATCAATAGCATTAACTAAATCAACTTCATTTAGAATACCTCCATGAGAAGTGTTTATAATTCCTACACCATTTTTCATTTTGTCAAACAAAGATGTTTCTATAACATATCCCTCTTGAGCAGGAAGATGTAGTGTAATAAAGTCTGATTTTGATAATAGGTTATCTATACTTTCCGTTTCAATAAAGAAGTCTACTGATTGACCATCGAAAAAAGGAATTGTGATAGTTGCATTATCTATTTCTACATCAGTTGCTATCACTTCCATACCTAAAGCTAGTGCAGTTTTTGCAACTTCTTGTCCTACAGTATCAAACCCAATAATACCTAATGTTTTACCTCTTAGCTCAGTTCCTTGCGAGTATTGCTTTTTTAAGGCGTTAAAGCGCATATCTCCTTCTAAAGGCATTTCACGGTTTGACTGGTGTAAAAAACGAACCATTCCAAATAAATGCGCAAATACTAGTTCTGCAATTGAAGTAGCTGAAGCATCTTCACTATTCACAATATGAACTCCATTATCAATAGCATAATCAACATCAATGTTGTCCATTTCGGTTCCTAAACAAGCAATAAGTTTAATGCTTGGGCAAGCATCAATTAACTCTTGTCGCACTTGTGTAGTATTACTTACTGTAATAGCATCAATAGCATGATCGTTTATGTAATTTTCTAATTGCTCTTGTGCAACTTTAGTGTTTATAACTTCAAAACCTTTGTTTTCTAAAGCTTGTATTCCACTAGTGGAAATTCCATCATTCACTAATATCTTCATCGTTCTTTATATTAAAATGTCATTGTGAAAAATGACGTTGTATCTAACTTATTCTTTCTAGTTCTTGCATTACATCTACTAAAGCCTGTACACTGTATAAAGGTAAAGCGTTGTACATACTTGCACGATAACCACCAACACTTCTATGGCCGCTTAATCCATTAATATTGGCTTCTTGCCACATTTTATCAAACTTAGTTTGTAAATTTTTATCAGCTAAGGTAAAAGTAGCGTTCATATGGCTGCGATCTTCTATGGCAGCGACTCCTTTAAATAAAGGGTTTCTATCTATTTCATTATACAACAGTGCTGATTTTTTCTCATTCACTTTTTCAATGAATTCGATACCTCCTAAGTTTTTTAACCACTCTAAGGTTAACATAGAGGTATATACTGCAAATACAGGTGGTGTATTAAACATACTTTCTTTGTTAAGAAACACTTGGTAATTTAACATTGAAGGAATTTGACGTTCAACTTTACCTAATATATCTTCTTTTACAACCACTAAAGTTGTACCTGCTGGTCCCATATTTTTTTGAGCTCCTGCGTAAATCAAATCAAATTTTGAAAAATCCAGTTGACGAGAAAAAATATCAGAACTCATATCACATATCATTGGAACAGAAGTCTTAGGAAAACTCTTCATTTGTGTTCCATAAATGGTATTATTACTTGTGCAATGAAAATAGTCTACATCTGTAGGAATTTCATATGTTTTGGGAATATAACTGAAGTTCTTATCTTTTGAGGAAGCTACTTCTACTAATTCGCCAAATAATTTAGCTTCTTTAATTGCTTTATCACTCCAAGTCCCTGTATTTAAGTAAGCTGCTTTTTTATTTAGTAAGTTATAAGCAACCATTAAAAACTGCATACTGGCTCCACCTTGCAAAAACAATGCTTTGTAGCCTTTATTTTCAAGACCTAATAATTCTAGTGCTAAGCTTCTTGCTTTTTCAATTACATCTACAAAGGGTTGACTTCTGTGTGAAATTTCGATTAAAGATAAATTGTCATTATTAAAGTCAATGACTGCTTCTGATGCTTTTTTTAGCACTTCTTCAGGTAAAATACAAGGCCCTGCACTAAAGTTATGTTTTTTCATTTGTGTTGTTGTGTTTTGCTACACAAAGGTGCAAATTTATATAGAGACTCTTTTAAATTTTAGCTAAAAATTCTAGTGTGTTTACACCGTCAGCATAGTCCCATAACTTTGGGTGTTGTGTCTGTCCGAATGCTATTTCATTTTCAATAAAATTATTAGCTACAACACATTGAATTTGCTCTCTGTCTTCCCACAGTTTAATCTTTAAATCATCAGTATTGTTATAATATTCATAAAAAACAGAAGCGATAGGTGAGGCGTAGCTTTCATCTTCTTTAATCATTAAAAACCCATTTTCTAAAATATCAAACTCACTCATTAAATACACTGCCTTATTGTAATCGTAATTATTAGCGTATTTAACATTGTTAATGATTTCATGTTGTTGATACATTCCATTGAAAAAAGCGTCGAAATTATAGTCTTTAGGAACAAATACTTTTGAAACAGAACGACAACCTAATCCGAAATAACGAAAAACATCTTTGCTTAAATTTTGCAGTTGTTCTTTCGATTCATTTCCTGTTAAAACCGCAACAGAGTTTCTGTTTTTTCTTATAATGCTAGGTTTATCTTTAAAGTAATATTCAAAATAACGTGCTGTATTATTACTACCAGTAGCTATTACCGCATCAAACCCTGTTAGTTTTTCTTCAGTAAACGTGATTTTTCTTTTTAATTCAGGATCAATATATTCTAAATATTTTGCTAAAAAAGGCAATAAATGTTTATCGTTAGAAGATTGTTTAACTAATACCGAGTGCCCAGAAATTAGAACTGATAAAAAGTCATGAAAGCCTACTAACGGAATGTTTCCTGCCATGATAACAGCGACTAATTTAGGTTTGTTGTCACCTAAGTTTTCGTTAGCAATCCATTGAGTTAAGTTTTCTGAAGTAAGTGCTTTTGCCCAATTTTCTATAGAGAATAATATGTTTTCTCTGGTAAACCAGGTGTTATTTTCTCCTGCTATTTTTAATTGATGCTTAAATCCATCAAAAAACAATTCGTTATGTTCTATATGTTCTTTTTTCTCTATTTTTTCTTGAGAAAATTGACTTAAAAATTCTCCTAGTTTATGAAAAGCGTTAATTCTACTTTTTATACTATCCATTTATTTTGGTTCTAAATTAAATTGGAACTATTTTTGCAAATGCAAAGTTACAAAACTGAAAGAGATTAATTATGGCAATTATAATAACTGATGAATGTATAAACTGTGGGGCTTGCGAACCTGAATGTCCTAATACAGCAATTTACGAAGGTGCAGATGACTGGAAATATGCTGACGGTACTGATTTAACAGGAAATATTGTTTTACCAAACGGTAAATCTGCCAATGCGGATGAAGATCAAGAGCCAATTTCGGATGAAATTTATTACATTGTTGTAGATAAATGTACAGAATGTAAAGGTTTTCATGAGGAGCCACAATGTGCTGCTGTTTGCCCTGTTGATTGTTGTGTTCCTGATGAAGATAATGTAGAAACAGAAGAAGAGTTATTAGCTAAACAACGTTTTATGCATAACGATTAATAAACTCCAAATTTTTGGAGATATGAAATAAAAAAATCCTGAGAATATTCTCAGGATTTTTTGTTTTATGAAAAACCTATTAAAGTTTAAATCCTAGTCTAGTAAAAAAGTAAGCACCGTCTGATCCCATTTGAACAGAATCTGCTAACCCACCTTGATCAGTCCATCCATCAAACTGTGGAGTAGGATATACATTGAAAATATTGTTTCCTCCAATCGTAAAGGTAATTTTATCTGTAAAAGCATAGCTTAGACTTAAATCGGTAGTAATTTTACTTTTATAAACATCAGTAGCCACAGGATATAAGGCATCAGCTTCTGCTTGGGTTGTTGCTGGTGTATCTACCCATTGAAAATCTTGCAACTGAACTTCGCTAAATTTAGTGAAGTTTAAAGCAACATCTAGTTTTTTATATCCATATCCAAGGTTTAAACCGAATTTGTGATCTGGAGCTGCCGCTTTTAAATAAGCTTCAGAAAAAGGACTAAAGAAAGTAAATCTGTTTAAGTTTCCGTTCTTTATCTTTTCAATTTTAGTATCGTTAAAGTTTCCTACCAATCCTACATCTATTCTATGATCTTCAAAAGACTTTTTATAGTTTAAAACAATATCTAATCCTTGCGTTTTTGTATCAACACCGTTAGCAAAGAACTGTGCTGCATCAACGCCTAAATTCAATCCAGAAGCATCAAAGTTATCTGTTAAAATAATGCGATCATCAACAGTAATAGAATATGCATCAATGGTAGCTGTAAATCCACCAATTTTATAAGTAAACCCTAAACTAGCATTGAATGCTGTCTCTTCTTTTAATTGTTCTATTCCGAAAGCTCTAGTTACAGTACTGTTATTTGCAGATAATAATGATGGTAAAGATTCCCCATTAACAATATTGGTAAATTTTAAATTATAATATAATTGAGCTAAAGATGGTGCTCTGAAACCTGAGGAAATAGAGCCTCTCAAGGTTAAGTTATCACTTGCTTTAAATCTTGAAGCTAACTTAAAGTTAAATGTACTACCAAAATCACTGTAATCTTCATAACGAACAGCTGCGCCTACTAAGAATTTTTCTGTAAAGTTAAATTCAGAATCAAAATAGATACCTACATTACTTCTTGAACGATTTACTTCATTATCAGGTCCATAGCCTGGAAAACCTTGAGAACCACCAGGTAGTTCATCTCCATTACTGTCAACAGCTACTGGTTGAACAGCAGGATTTGTCATTAATACTCCGTTATCATCATATAATCCATAAGAAGCTTCTTCACCAGCAAAAATGATAAAGTTTTCTGTTCTATACTCTAAACCGAAAGCAAGGTTAACTCCACTCATTAAATCTTCTAAGTACTTACTAAAATCTAATCCAGTAGTATTTTGTGATAAACTATGACCTCCTGCATTAAAATCGGTAGGTGAAGCATCTTTTAAAGAAGCGTTGTTTGAGTCTTTGATGAAATAATGAAACTTGTTTTCTCCATACGTATTATTAAAGTCAATTTCCCAACCATTTTCTAATTTATGTTTAATTCCTGCCGATACAGATATATCAGTGATGTTTGAAGTAATTCTAGGGGTAAATCCATTAGGGTGTATGCTAGGAACACTTCTATTATCGCCTTCATCAAAACTATCTCTTGAAAAAGCATACGCATCAGTATCTCTATAATTTCTGCCTCCAAAAGCATATACTTCGGTATTGTCATTTACAGGTAAACTAGCATTTACCATAAAATTGAATCCATCTATAGCAGCGCTACCATATCCTTTTCGCCAAGAAAAACCAGGTCTCAACGTCCTTTCTTTTGACAACAATTCGGTAGTAAAGTTTACAAAACCTCCTTTATCATTCAATTTAGCTCCGTAGTTTAAATCTAGTTTAAAAGTTCCACCATCAAAACTTTTGTCTTCTCCATCTAATCTGTTTTTTCCTTCAACATTGTATAAAGTTTCTCCTGTAGCTTCAGCCCATCCACTTCCTATAGCTGTGCTATAAACTCCATAGCCAATACTTCCTGAAACGCCGTCGGTATTATCTTTTAAAACAATATTAATAACTCCTGCAATAGCGTCAGAACCATACTGAGCAGATGCTCCATCTCTTAGAACTTCAATTCTTTTAATCGCAGCAGCAGGAATTGCATTTAAATCAGTTCCTGAATTTCCGCGTCCACGTGTTCCAAAAATATTAACCAGTGATGATTGATGGCGTCTTTTACCGTTGATAAGTACCAAAGTTTGGTCTGGACCTAAACCTCTTAAGGAAGCAGGTACGATATGGTCGGCACCATCTGACCCTGATTGCTTAGTAGCATTAAATGACGGAGCTGCATACTGTAATATATCATTTACTTCTACTTTACCATTTTTAGTTGCTAAATCTCCTACATCAATTATATCAACAGGTACAGGTGTGTCAATAGCTGTTCTTTTAGGATTTCTAGATCCTACGATAACAACTTCATCTAATTCTAAACCTTCTTTTAAAACAATATTAAAATTAGTTTTTCCATTAATAGGAATTTCTTGTGTTTCAAAACCTGAAAAACTAACTATTAAAGTTCCATCTGTATTAACATTAAGTGAAAACTCGCCGTTAAAATCTGTAGATGTACCATTAGAGGTTCCTTTTTCTACAATGTTAGCTCCTGGCAAAGGTTCGTTATTTATATCTTTTACTGTTCCTCTAATTAATGTTTGAGCATTTAACAAGTAAAGTCCACCAAAAAATAGGTAAATAATAAGAAGGGTACGTTTTTTCATGTGAAAATATTTTTTAAGTTAATTTCTTAAAAATAGTAAAAAATCAACCTAAGTCTTAAAAAAATGTTAAAACCATAAATTAAAGAGCTATAAACTAACTTAAATGAATCTTAAATAATTAGAAAATTTAGAAAGCAAAGCACTATATTTGCACTCGCAAAATTTCAATAAAACAATAGAATGAAAGCTGGAATTGTAGGATTACCAAACGTAGGGAAATCAACCTTATTTAACTGTTTATCTAACGCAAAAGCGCAGAGTGCAAACTTTCCGTTTTGTACCATTGAACCTAATTTAGGAGTAGTAAACGTGCCAGATACTCGTTTAGAAAAGCTAGAAGAATTAGTAAACCCTGAAAGAGTTTTACCTGCAACTGTAGAAATTGTAGATATTGCTGGTTTAGTAAAAGGAGCTAGTAAAGGAGAAGGTTTAGGTAACCAGTTCTTGGCAAACATTCGTGAAACAGATGCTATTTTACACGTATTGCGTTGTTTTGATAACGATAATATAGTACACGTAGATGGTTCTGTTGATCCTATAAGAGATAAGGAAACTATCGATATTGAACTTCAGTTAAAAGATTTAGAGACCGTTCAAAAACGTTTGGAGCGTGTAAAAAGAACAGCTAAAACAGGCAATAAGGAGGCGCAAGTAGAATTAGAAATTCTATTAAAGGTTGAAGAAACATTATTAGAAGGAAAATCTGTTCGCTCTATTGAATTTACAGAAAAAGAAGAGGAATTTGTAAAACCATTACAGTTCATTACTGCAAAACCAGTTTTATATGTGTGTAATGTTGATGAAGGTTCTGCTGTTTCAGGAAATGCTTATGTTGATAAGGTAAAAGAAGCGGTAGCACACGAAAATGCTGAAGTTATTGTATTGGCTGTAGGTACGGAAGCAGATATTACAGAGTTGGATGATTACGAAGAGCGTCAGATGTTCTTAGCTGATATAGGATTAGAAGAAGCGGGAGTTTCTCGTTTAGTTCGTTCGGCTTATAAGTTATTAAACTTACAAACTTATTTCACTGCAGGTGTAAAAGAGGTAAGAGCTTGGACAATTCCTGTAGGTGCTACTGCACCTCAAGCGGCAGGAGTTATTCACACTGATTTTGAAAAGGGGTTTATCCGCGCTGAGACTATTAGTTATGATGATTATGTATCATTTGGTAGTGAAGCTAAAGTGAAAGAAGCAGGAAAAATGAGAGTAGAAGGAAAGGAGTATATCGTTAAAGATGGTGATATTATGCACTTTAGATTTAACGTATAATCTTTTTGAAGAATAAAGTCTAAACTCCACTAAAATCTAGTGGAGTTTTTTTGTACCTTAGAAATTCTAAATCGCTTATTTACTATGCAAATAGAAAAACAAACATTTCAATTTTTAAAAGACTTAAAAGAAAACAACAATCGCGAATGGTTTACAGAACACAAACCTCGATTCACAGAAGCTCAAAATAACGCAAAAGCTGTATACAAAACCATTCAAGATAATTTAAACAAGCATGATGAGATAGATAAGTTTAAGTTATTTAGAATTTACAGAGATGTGCGTTTTTCAAAAGATAAAACACCATATAAAACACATTTTGGAGGTTCTTTTCATAGAAAGAAACCAGCATTAAGGGGAGGGTATTATTTACATATTTCCCCAGGCGATAGTTTTGTTGCTGGCGGATTCTGGGAGCCTAATAAAGAAGATCTTTTACGTATTCGAAAGGAATTTGAAGTAGATGCTTCTGAAATTAGAGAAATTTTAAAAGAAAAGAATTACGTACAACATTTTGGAGGTAAATTAGAAGGAGATGAGCTTAAAACAGCTCCTAAAGGATTTGATAAGCAACATCCAGATATCGATTTGATTCGCAAAAAAGGATATATAGCTATTCAACGTTTTACAGACAAAGAAGTATTAGCTCCCGATTTTCTAACAAAAGTAGATGACTCTTTTAAAGCACTTCGTCCTTTTTTTAATTATATGAGTGATGTGCTAACTACAAATTTAAACGGAGAGAGTATTTTAGATTAATTTAGGTGTAATCTCACTTCTCTTTTCAAATAAGCATAGGTAAGTGCAGTAGATAAAACATCTGCTATAGGAAAAGATATCCAAACACCATTTACGCCATAAAATTTAGGAAGTATATACACTAAAGGAATTAAAAAGAACCCTTGTTTTAAGAGTGTTAATAGTAGTGCAGGCAACGCTTTGCCTGCTGCTTGAAAGTAGGCAGATCCAATTAGTTGAGTGGTTATTACAGGTGTTGCCAAAAAAGCTACTATTAATGCATCTGGAGTAAGTTTTAATAGTTTTTCGTCTTCTGTAAAAACACCAACTAATTCAGTTGGAAATAGCATTATCAGAATAAAAATTAAAACAGCTATTCCCGTACCAAAAAGGATAGATTTATTTATAGTTTCCTTTACTCTTTCTGTATTATTGGCTCCATAATTATATCCTGCAATAGGTAAAAAACCTTGCGTAACTCCTAAAACAGGAAATAAAGCAAATAACATAACCCTATTAATAATACCATAGACTGCAATTGAAATTTCACCTCCATACTTAAAAAGAGAGTAGTTTAAAATAATAGTTAAAATACTTATGGTTCCTTGCCTTACTATAGTTACTCCTCCTAAAGACACAACCTCTTTTACAATAGAAAAATTCAATTTAAAATACTTCGGAATAATTTTTAATTCAGTCTTTTTTGAAATAAAAAACCAAAGAATAAATACTCCACTAACAGCATACGAAATAGAGGTAGCCAAACCTGCGCCGTACATTCCTAAATTCATAAACTTAATGAAAATAATATCTAAAAAAATATTAGCAATTGCAGGGAAGAGCATGGTAAGCATCGCATAATTAGGTTTCCCTACAGCTCTAACAACGGGGTTTCCCATCATAGCAAAAGCCAAAAACGGAACACCCCAAACAATTACATCAAAATATTCAGTAGCAGGAGTTATAATATCTCCATTAGCCCCAAAAAGTTGTAAAATAGGAATACTAAAAAATGTTCCTAAAAGAACAAATAAAACAGATAATACAATAGTTAATGAAATTTGATTTCCAAAAACTTCAAAGGCTTTATCCTCTTTATTAGCTCCTAAGGCTCTAGAAATTATAGAACTTCCTCCAATTCCAACTCCCATACCAATAGAAGAAATTAAAAAAGCAATAGGTAATACCACGGTAATTGCAGCAATAGCGAGTACGCCAATCCATCTTCCTACAAAAATGGTATCAACAATCATATTAATCGACATTACTAAAATTCCAATAGAAGCAGGGATAGCTTGTTTTAAAATGAGTTGACTAATACTTTTTGTACCTAAGTCGTTGGCGATTGTATTCATGCTGACTAAATTAACGCGAATTATCCATCGAAAATAAAAACAAGGTTAGATTTAAGTAATAATTAACATCAATCCTGTAAGTTTGTCTTATGAATTTATTTGAACAAAAACATATTGTAACTCCAGAAGAAATAGATGAATACAACCATGTAAACAATGTGGTGTATGTACAATGGATGCAAAACATTTCAGATGCTCATTGGAAAGAACTTTCTAAAAACGTTCAAAACATCGATTATGTGTGGTTTGTTATTAGACATGAAGTTGATTATAAAAATCAAGCCGTATTAGGAGATGAAGTTACGCTTAGAACATGGGTTGGAAAAACAGAAGGGATAAGATCCATACGTCATTTTGAAATGTATAAGGGAGAAACTTTATTAGTAAAATCTCAAACTACTTTTTGTTTGTTAGACGCTAACACAAAAAAGCCTAAAAGAATTATGAAAGAAGTAACAAACTTATTGTTACCGTAAAAGAAACAATATCTTTGCACTTATAAATTTATAGAATGACAACATTTACCGCATTAGGAGTACGAAAAGAATATGTTAAGGGATTGAAAGAGTTAGGAATAACAACTCCTACTGAAGTACAACAAGAAACTATACCTTATTTACTTGAAAATAATTCAGATTTTATAGGATTAGCACAAACAGGTACAGGGAAAACTGCTGCTTATGGTCTACCTATTTTACATAAAATAGATGCTTCAAAAGACAATGTACAAGCATTAATTTTATCGCCAACAAGAGAATTGGTACAACAGATAAAGAAACAACTATTTAAGTTTACAAAATATGTTGATGATAAAATTTTTGTAGAAGCAGTGTATGGTGGAGAAAAAATAGAGCGCCAAATCAACAATTTAAAAAGAACCACGCATATTATTGTAGCAACTCCAGGACGTTTGATTGATTTAATAGAAAGAGGTGATGTAGATTTAAAAAATATCAAAACCTTAGTACTTGATGAGGCAGATGAAATGCTTAGTATGGGGTTTAAATTAGAGTTAAATCGTATTTTAAAATATACTTCTGGTACTCGTAAAACATGGTTGTTTTCGGCAACAATGCCAGATGAAATTAGAAGTATTATAAAAAAATACATGAATGCTTCAGCAAAACAAGTTGAAGTAAACAAAAATGTATTGGTGAATGCCAACATTACGCATCAGTTTGTAACAACTACGATTCCTGAAAAAACCGATGTTATTGTTAAGTTTTTAGAAAAAAGACATGCTGAAAGAGGAATCATTTTCTCAAGAACCAAAGCAGGAGCTCAAAAACTAACGAAAGAATTACAAGAAGATGGGTTTTCGGTAGAAGCTCTTGAAGGGGACATGCAACAAAAAGAACGTGATAAGGTAATGCGTGCTTTTAAAAATGGAAACCTACAAGTATTGGTGTCAACAGATGTTTCAGCCAGAGGAATTGATGTTCAAAACTTAGCTTTTGTTATTCATCATCAATTACCAGAGCAGTTAGAATATTATACACACAGAAGCGGAAGAACAGCAAGAGCAGGAAAAAGAGGAGTTTCATTAGCATTAATTCTTCAAAATGAAAGAAATCGTTTAGCCGAAGTTGAAAGAACATTACAAATAAAATTCTCTGAAATATCAATATAAATGGATGTAATTTACGCCATAGACATTGCTGGAACTTTTGCCTTTGCTATTAGTGGAGCATTAGTTGCTATTAGAAAAAAGTTTGATGTTTTTGGAGTCATTATCATAGCTTTTGTGACTGCCGTTGGAGGTGGAATGACTAGAGATGTACTTATTAATGCACATCCTATAAACTGGATTGGAGATATTAACTATATCTGGACAATATTAATAGCTGTTGCTGCAACTTTTTTATTTCGAAGTAAAATAGCACCGTTAAGAAGAACAATGTTTTTGTTTGATACTATTGGTATAAGTGTGTTTACGTTATTAGGTGTTCAAAAAGGAATAAACTTTAATTTACATCCATTTGTAGCTTTAGTAATGGGGATGTCTTCCGCAGTAATGGGAGGAGTGATTAGAGATGTACTTACAAATGAAATTCCGTTAATTTTTCATAGAGAAATATATGCGTCAGCCTGTTTAGCAGGAGGAATTGTATACCTACTTTTATATCCTTTAAACATCAATGAAGATGTACTTTTTGTTATTTCAGCTGGAATAATTATTCTTGTAAGAACAATTGCTGTACAGTATAAATTGGAGCTTCCTCGAATAAAAAAAGATGTATTTGGTAAATAAAGGATATGAAAAAATTAGTTTTTTGAAAATTTAAAAGAATTTTCTAATATAGAAGGAAAACAGTTACCGGTAGGAGAGTGGTATACTGTAACTCAACAAATGATTAATGATTTTGCCAATGCTACATTAGATAAACAGTGGATTCACATCGATGAAGAAAAAGCTGCTAAATATTCTCCAACAAAAACAACAATTGCACACGGATTTATGTCTGTTTCTATGTTGTCGGAGTTAATTTCTAAACAATTTGAAGTAAAAAGTGTAACTATGGGGTTAAACTACGGATTGAATAAAGTTCGTTTTCCTAATCCTGTGCCTGTAAATAGCGAATTACGTTTAATCAGTGCTGTTAAACTAATAGAAGATTTTCAGAATGGTAAAAAACTAACCTTTGATTGCACAATAGAAATAAAAGGACAAGAAAAACCTGCTTGTGTTGCCGAATTTATTTTTGTTCTTTTTGAATAAAAAAAGCTGCCTTATGAAAGACAGCTTTTAAAGTTTTATATTGTCTTAGTATTATGACAACCAACCTTTCGCTATTGTTTTTTTAGAATACATCAATAAAAACACACCTATAACAATTACCATTATAGGCATTACAATACTTCCTGGTCCATATACTTCAGCCGCTCTACTCATAAATAAGTTATACGACATTTGAACTACGATAGCTATTAGTGAAAGTAAAAACATTGGTCTTGCTAACTTTTTTCTCATTAATAAAAAAGCACTACCAATTAATCCACCAAAAACGGCAATTGCAAAAGCAGCAGTAACCCAAGTAGGAATATTTTCGTATAAAGCCCTTTCCGCCTCAGGTAAAGCGGCTCTGACTTCATCGGTCATATATGCTTGACCAATGTAAGACATAACACCTAGTCCATTCCAAACTAAGGCTGCAACACCAATAATCCAAAAAAGTGTAGTGGGTTTGTTTGAATCTGTCATAAAATATAGTTTTTAGTTAGTTATTGTTAAATGTAGTTATAAATAACTCAAAATCCAAAACAGACTGTAAATCAAAGAGTAGTGCATAAGTAAAAAAAGAAAGTGATTAGCTTGTAAGTAGAAGGCTTTCATAAAATAATGTTAAAGACTAGTAATTAGTGTAACAACACTAGAAAATAGTCGTCACATAAACATATAATTACTTAACAAGTAATGTTTAGTGATTAGTTAGTTTTTAATAGTTGATTGAAAGGAAAGGCTCGAGATATTATCCCGAGCCTTTTTTAATATATTCTATTTATACAGCTTACTTTCTTTCTAGTAAGGCCATATAAAATCCGTCGTAACCAGATTTATGCGATAGTACTTTTTCGTCTTTTATAAATTTAAAATCTTTTCCTGCATCAGAAGCTAAAAAGAACTCAACTTGTTGTTGATTTTCTGAAGGTAATACTGAGCAAGTGGCATATACCATTTTCCCACCTGGCTTTACCATTTTAGAGTATTGTTGTAATACTTCTTGTTGTGTACCACGAATTTTATCTAAAAACTCAGGTTGTAATTTCCACTTACTATCAGGGTTTCTTCTAATTACTCCCAAACCAGAACATGGAGCATCAATTAATACCCTATCAGCTTTTCCTTGTAATTTTTTAATTACTTTGGTTGAATCAATAACACGAGTATCAATATTGTGAACCCCGTTTCTTCTAGCACGTACTTTTAGTTTTTTCAATTTACTCTCGTAAATATCCATTGCTATAACTTGTCCTTTATTTTTCATTAAAGAAGCTAAGTGTAACGTTTTACCACCAGCACCAGCACAAGTGTCAACAACCTTCATGCCTGGTTCTACATCTAAATAAGCAGCTACTAATTGTGAAGAAGCGTCTTGCACTTCAAAAAAGCCTTTTTTAAAGGCCTCTGTTTTAAAAACATTAGCTCTTTCTACTAATTTTAAAGCATCATCATATCCTTTAATAAATTCAGTGTCAATTCCTTCAGAAGCTAACTGTTTTTGTAAATGAGCTTTGGTTGTATTTAAAGTGTTTGTACGTAAAATAACCTCTGCTTGTTTGTTTAAAGCAGCTATTTCTTTGGTCCAAACCTCTTCACCTAATTCTTGTACACCAATTTCATCAATCCAGTCAGGAATAGACTCTCTAAACTTTCTTATTTTCAATAATTCATCAAATTTTCCTTTAATACGTCTAGTAGGAGTAGGTTCAATTTGATTCCAATCTGGTAACTGAATTCCTTTTAGTACACACCAAACAGCGAATAATCGCCATAAATCAGGACGAGAATACGGTGCTTTTACATTTGCTATTTCTGCATATAATCGTTTCCAACGAACCACATCATAAATAGTTTCAGCAACAAACTTTCTATCACGTGCTCCCCAGCGTTTATCTCTCTTTAAAGCTTTTTCAACAGCTTTGTCTGCATACACATCTTCATTAAAAATATCGCGTAAGCTATCAATAACCGCGAAAACTAAATTTCTATGTAATCTCATTTGATGAATTTAAGAGTGCAAAGATAGTTGATTTTAATGGCTTTTTGTATTTTCGTTCTTAATGAATTTAAACAACCCCGTAACATATATAAAAGGAATTAGTGTTGCCAGAGCAGAGTTACTATTTACCGAGTTAGGTATTAAAACTTGTAATGATTTATTACATCTTTTTCCGTTTAGATATATTGATAAAACACAGTTTTATACGATTAATCAGTTGCAACAAAACTCTGCTGAAGTACAAATAGTAGGTAAGATTACGGGCGTAAAAACCGTAAAGCAAAAAAGAGGAAGTAGGTTAGTGGCTACTTTTTCAGATGCTACAGGTACTATGGAGTTAGTTTGGTTTAAAGGTGTAAAATGGATTAAAGATAGTTTAAAAGTAAACGTTCCGTACGTTATTTATGGGAAATTAAACTGGTATAATGGTATTCCTAATATGCCACACCCAGAAATGGAGACAGTAAAAGAATACAAAAGCAAGCTACAAATGGCTATGCAACCGGTATATCCTTCTACTGAAAAATTAAGCACGAAAGGAATAAGTAACAAGGTTATGCGTACCATGATTCAAAACTTGTTTCAACAAGCATATAATGAAATTGAAGAAACTTTTCCAGCTTATTTTATTGAAGAACATCAGTTTTTAGGTAAAAAAGAATCACTATTAAATATTCATTTTCCTAAGAATCAAGAATTATTAACAAAGGCTCAATATCGATTGAAGTTTGAAGAGTTATTCTTTATTCAATTGCAATTATTACAAAAAAAACTCATCCGAAAATCAAAGTTAAAAGGCTTCGTTTTTGAGTATGTAGGAGAAGAGTTTACCAATTTTTACAACAATCATTTACCTTTTGATTTAACGGGAGCTCAAAAACGAGTACTGAAAGAAATTCGTAAAGATGCAGGGTCTGGAGCGCACATGAATCGATTATTACAAGGTGATGTAGGTTCTGGGAAAACGATTGTAGCATTATTAACTATGTTGTTAGCCATTGATAATGGCTATCAAGCCACAATTATGGCACCGACAGAGATACTTGCAACACAGCACTATAATGGGATAATAGAATTATTAGAGAAAACCGATATTAAAGTTGAATTATTAACAGGATCTACCAAAACAAAAAAACGTAGAGAAATTCATGAAAGCTTACTAGATGGTTCTTTGCATATTTTGATTGGCACTCACGCTATTTTAGAAGAAAAAGTACAGTTTAAAAATCTAGGAATTGCTATTATTGATGAGCAACATCGTTTTGGAGTAGCACAGAGAAGAAAGTTGTGGGAAAAAAGTTCATCTGATGGAAGAGCCATTCCTCCTCATATTTTGGTGATGACTGCGACACCTATACCAAGAACATTGGCTATGTCTGTGTATGGTGATTTAGATATTTCCGTAATTGATGAATTGCCTCCTGGACGTAAAGAAATTAAAACTGTACACCGTTATGATAGTAATCGTTTGGGTGTTTTTAAGTTCTTGAAAGATGAAATTGCTAAAGGGAGACAAGCTTATGTGGTATATCCTTTAATCCAAGAATCTGAAGCGATGGATTACAAAGACTTAATGGATGGATATGAAAGTATTTCTAGAGAATTTCCTTCTCCTAAATATCAAATTAGTATTGTTCATGGTCAAATGAAACCTGCTGATAAAGACTATGAAATGGAACGTTTCGCAAAAGGAGATACGCAAATTATGGTAGCAACTACGGTTATTGAAGTAGGAGTGAACGTACCAAATGCTTCAGTAATGGTTATAGAGAGTGCTGAACGTTTTGGATTAAGTCAGTTACATCAATTGCGAGGAAGAGTAGGACGTGGAGCTGAACAGAGTTACTGTATTTTATTATCGAGTTACAAATTATCTTCTGACGGAAAAACTCGATTACAAACTATGGTAGAAACTACAGATGGATTTAAAATTGCTGAAGTAGATTTAAAACTTCGTGGTCCGGGAAATATTATGGGAACACAGCAAAGTGGAGTGTTAAACCTTAAAATAGCAGATGTTGTTAAAGATAGTCCAATATTACATGTAGCACGTAAAGCTGCCATAAATTTACTTCATGAAGATCCTAATTTATCAGAAATAAAAAATTCCAGCTTGCTGAAAGCTTATGAAAAGCTTAGAAAAACAAGTGGAATTTGGAGTAATATAAGTTAGAATTAAGCACTATTAACTAGTACTTAATTCTTCTTTTTTGTTTTGATCGTTTTTATCAACATCACTTTCACTTTTATTGTATCTTAATATTAGGTATCCTATTATAGCAGATACAAGAGAACCTAGTAATACACCAATTTTAGCAGACCCTAGGAACTCTGGACTTTTAGCAAAAGCCAAACTAGCAATAAATATAGCCATAGTGAACCCAATTCCTGCTAAAAACGATACACCTATAATATGTCTATTATTTATATCTTTAGGAACCTCAATTATTTTAAGTTTTTTAACGGTAGTAATTATTGTAGTAATTCCAATACTATTTCCAAGAACTAAACATAGAGCGATGTTTATTATTAAGGAGGTGTCTAAGTTAGCATCACCATCTATTAAAACTCCTGCATTAGCTAAAGCAAAAATAGGGATAACTGCATATGCAACTATATCATGTAGTTTATGCTCTAACAATTGTAAAGGTGACTGATAATCTTCTATCCAATGATCTAAACTATCTATTTCTGCAACTTGTTCTTTCGATAATATAGGTTTAGAAGAAACTTTAGCCCCTTTGATATTATCCATTATTTGTGATAAGTGTGCTATAAACTCAGGAGTATGTACTTTTTGTCTAATAGGCACAGCAAAAGCCATTAATATACCTGCAACTGTTGGGTGTATACCTGCCTTAAGGAATAAAACCCAAATTACAGTACCAAACAAGAAAGTTATATATTTTGAGTAAAAACCTCTGTAAGCTATAAAATATAAAAAGGCTAACAAAGCTAACGCTATAGATATTAAAGTTATATTTATACTAGCACTATAAAATAAGGCAATAACTAAAACAGCTCCTATATCATCTACAATGGCAAAAGCTGTTAGGAATACTTTTAAACTAAGAGGTACTCTTTTACCTAGAGTATTTAATACCGCTAAAGAAAAAGCTATGTCTGTTGCCATAGGTACCCCCCAACCATGTGCTGTATCAGCACTTTTATTTAAGAAAACAAAAAATAAAATAGGAAACAACATTCCACCAAGAGCACCGAAGAGAGGAAAAGCTAATTTTTTGGTAGAATTTAACTCTCCAATTAAAAACTCTCGTTTAATTTCTAACCCTATTAAAAAGAAAAATACAGCCATTAATCCGTCATTAATCCAAAGAATTAAAGGTTTATACAATTCAAAATGTTCTGATTTAAAACCAATTTTGTATTCCCATAAAGCATTGTAACTATCTTTAAAAGGAGAATTTGCTAAAATAAGAGCAAGTAAGGTAGCTCCTAAGAGTAAAATACCACTTGCACTTTCAGTTTTCATGAAATTTTGGAGTGGAGATATAATTCTTTTTTTTATCATGTTTATGTATATAGATTGTTACTTACTTTTTTAGTAAAAAGTAAGGTTATTAATTTTTTTGTTTCAGAAAGCGAAGATAATTCATCAAACTTTAACGAAAAGTTAAATTTTAAAACTTTTTAACACTTAAGAAGGAGAAATTATATGAAATACCTAAATTTAGTTGGGTGCTACTTAAACTTCCACCTTTAGATTTTACATAACCTGCTCCTAATCTTAAATTTAACTTATTGGTAAGTTTTTGATTAACTCCAATACTAGGTTTAATAATTAACCCTTGTCCTGTGCTTATACCACCACCACCAGCTGCACCTCCTAGAATCTGTGCAAAAAATGTTGTTCTTTCTTTAAAAAAGCTATTAGTTTGCACTCCTAACCCTACTATACCTTCTGCATAAGCGCCAGCATTACCAAAATTAGCAAAAGAAGTTTGACCAGCAGCATATAAATATTTATTTAAGAAAAAATTTAACTGTAATGATATTTGATGCATGTTTTCATTATGTCCTTCATCTCTTGCTGCATTAACATATAAGTCTTGTTTAATAATAGCATCAAAACCTTTAAATTTTCCTCTTGAAAATTCTCTTTCGTCTGATAAAATTCCATCTCTATCTACATAGTATTTTAATCCTAGACCAAAAGTAGAAGAAACAAAATGAGAGTCGGGACTCATCATATATCCTTTATTGATTGAGGCATATACATTATCGAATAGTTTTTGTTCTAAAGAGATATCTGGATAAATTAAAAAACCGCCTTTAGTATCTACTCCACCACCACCACCGGCTCCTAATCCTAATTTAGCTAAAATATTTGTACGGTTTCTATTCATTGATAAATGATATCCGCCACCCAAAAATACATCCATATACCCAGCTTTTATTCCATGATATGCGCCATCAGCTTTAACAAAAAAGAAAAAATTATCTGTAAAATAAGAGTTTAATTCAAATCCTGCTAAACGTATTGTATTTCCTTCATAAGAACCTTTGGTTACCTTAGCGTTATTTAGGTGAACTAATAATGAAATTCGATTACTAAAGATATTCCAAGAACTTTGTCTTAAATTTTCTATAGAAAAATTACTTTCTCTATTTTTAAAACTTGTTGTTTCAAAAGAAAGAGGTACTTGTATTGCTACATTAAACTGGCTACTATTTATGGTGCCACCATCAAAAAAGTCAACATAACTGTATCCTGCAGTTGCAGAAAAGTGTTTAAAATCATATCCTAAATTAAGATGAGGAAGTATAAAAGCTCCTCCACCATCAGGGGCAGATGCACCACCACCACCACCAAAGTGAATTCCAGCATCAATAAAAAAGTTATCGGTTATTTTTTGTTGGATTCCAGCATTTACACCTAAAGTAAAAAAGCCTCCTCTAATACCTCCAATAGCACCATATAAACCAACTCCAGCATAACTCCAATCATTTAGTTTTAGATTGTAGTGAAGCCCTGTATAGTCCATATTTTGTTCTCCTTCAGGCATTTTAATTGATAAGAAATCAATTTGACCAAAACCAAACTGTGTTTTTCTTTCAGGAATGGTATTTGTTTGCGCGTAAAAAAAATGAACACTCATTAGTAAACTTACTACGAGTGCTCTTTTAAAAATAATGTTAAGCATTAAATTTTATTTAATTATGTATTTTTTGACGTTCACCGTTTATGTATGAAGCTACAAAAGCATCATTAAATCCTATTTTAATTAATTCTTTTTGTAAATCTTTAGCTTCATCTAAGGTAGTATATAAACCTAAAGAGTATTTAAAATAGCCATCATTAGTTGTAACTGTTGAAGGAATAACTTCTGAAGACAATAAAGGGTATTTGTTTTCAGAAAGTACTCCTATTTGTACAGAATAAATAGTTTTTCCATTTATGTTTTCTGTCACTTCGTTTGTAATAGTTTCAGTGTTTATATTTGATGATATGTCATTAATGTTATCTGAAGACTCTTCATTATTTCTAGCAGCTCTAGCTTGCGCTCTATTTATGCTGTCTAAAACTCTATAAGCTTCTTTCTTTTTTATAGACTCAACGTCTAAGTTGTTAATAGCGCTATCACCACCATTTACATAAAAATAATATGCTGCCCCTAAAGCAAGACCTAAAAGCAAACCTAAAAAAATAGGCAGAGTTTTAGAACTCTTTTTTAAAGCAGCCAATTCTTCTTGTGTAGTGCTTAATTCACTTTCTGCTTCTTCTCTTTTTAATTTAGCATTATCTAAGTCTTCTTGTATTAACTTAAACTTTTCTTCTTCTATAAAAGGCATAATATGGGTTGATTAATAATTATTAAAAGCACTAAAATACAAATCTTTTTTCATTCATAAGTTTTAAAGAGTATAATAGAGCTTCTAATTGATAACTTCTATAACTCGTGAGGGGTAGAATAAACAGTCATTTTATTATTTCTACTAAAACCAATAAGGAAAATTCCAAATTCTTTTGCAAAATCTACAGCTAAAGAAGAACAAGCAGAAACTGCTATTATTATTGGTATTTTAGCTAAAAAAGCTTTAGAAACTATTTCATAAGAAACTCTTCCGCTAACTAACATATAATTAGCTTCTTTTAGCTTGTTTTTATTGATTAAATCACCAACACATTTATCTACGGCATTATGGCGACCAATATCTTCTTTTATAGTTAATAATTTTTTATTGGTGTTAAAAATAGCACAAGCATGACTACCTCCTGTAGACCTGAATAAAAATTGCTTTTTATTCATTTCCAGAAACATAAAATATATTTCTTCAACTAAATCTTTAATATTTTTGGTAGAGTTTCTTTTTAAAGACTTTCCTTTAATTTTTAAATCTTTTAATTCCTTTTTTCCACAAATTCCGCATGAAGAAACTGATAAAAGAGTACGTTTATTTAAATATCCTTTTCCTAATTTATTTTTTAAAATTTCCAAGTTTATAACTGTAGAAAAGTCCTTCTCTGTTTTTATTATGTTTATTTTAACTCCATCTTTATTTTTGTAGATGTCTTCAGCATATAATAAGCCTCTTACTAATTCTTCATCGTTTCCAGGAGTTCTCATCACTACTGTGTATGGCTCTTTGTTAATGTTTATTTGTAATGGAGCTTCTATTACAAGAGTGTCATCAAATTTTTCTAAAGAATCAATAGAAAGTTTAATAGATTGGTAGCTTTGTGTCTGTTTCATGATGATAGCAAATGTATGTAAAAAAGTAAGTAAAAAGAAAAGCCCTGACATTAAGAATCAAGGCTTTTGGTATGTTTTATCGCCCCTAAACAATAAAACATACCTTTTGATAGGGGCTTTCTATCAATTAAATAAACGATAAATTACGAATAATAGTATTGGATACTAACCATTTTTCGTGCAGTCAATAACTATAAGTTCATTGTTTAGGTTTGTGGTAAAAAATAAATAAGTATTTCCACCGTCTTTTAATTTTGTTTCTTTTCTAATTTGAGCTACAGTTTTTGGGAAATTACGTGTTGTAATGTTTGCCTTAGATTCTGTTATTTGTTTCTTTATTCTTTTTTTATTGTAAGTAAATACATTGTTGATGTTAAAGATTCTTCCGGGGAAATCTTCAACTAAATTTTCTGAAGTATAAAGATGAGAATGTTGATGTAGTTTACCTATTTTTTGTTGATTTGCTACTTCGTTAAATCCTCCTGATTTTAAAATAGCGGCATTAGGTTCGTAAAGATATTTTAACGGTAGAGAATATTCAGGTTTTATTTTGTTTTTTAAACTGAAATTAAAAATTTGATAATTGTTTTTCAGTATATTACATGTTTTTATATCAACAGGTACTTTAATATCTTTTTTTAATAAAAAAAGTAACTCTTTTACCTCATTATTAACTGCTATAACATGAATTTCTTTTACAAATTTCAATTCATTTATAGTTGATGTAATGTCTAAAATTGGTGAGTTTTTAATAAGAATTGTGTTCGACTTTTCAAATAAAAAATCTAAATTTTCAGGTATATTTGGTATACAATCACTCAATAAAAAAACTTTTCCTTTTTTTTCGTTTCTTCGAGAAGGATCAATGTAAATACAATCGAATTTTTCAGAAGTATTTTCTAGATATTTTAATCCGTTTGTAGCTATAGTTTCAATGTTAGACACTTTCATTTGCTTATAATTGTATGAAACAATTTTTGAAAGTTTTTCATTTAGCTCGCAATGTATAACATTTTTAAATTGTTTTGAAAAAGCATAACAATCAACACCAAAGCCTCCAGTAATATCTATTATTGACTCTCCGTTAATTAATTTAGACTTGTAATGAGCAGTTATTTCAGAAGAAGTTTGTTCAATACTTAGTTTAGGAGGATAATAGATGTTTTTTGTTTGAAACCAAGTAGGTAGTTTTTTTTCAGATTTTTGTTTCGCAATGATTTGGTTGGCTAATTCTTGAATAGAGATTTTTTCAAAAGGGCTTCCTTTAAAAATTAATTGCTCTATATTGGATGTTAGGTTATGGTTAATATAATCCTGAACCTCAGTATTTAAAATGTTTTTATTCAAAAAAGAAGTGTTTTTTTAAATGCTTTTTACTACAATAATACTAATAATTTAACAGTTATAAAGTTTTGTTAATCCTATATTTTCATTAGGTTTGTTTACTTAATTATCAATTTAAAGTTAACAAATAATTTATTATGAAAAAAAGTATTTTAATGCTTGCTATGATTTTAGCAACAATGAGTGTAAGTGCTCAGTTTTATGTTTCTGCAGCAGGAGGGTATTCAATTTCTAGTGCTGGTGTACGTTTTGGTACTGAAACTACTGCAGCTGGAGTAGAGAACACTTACGGTAGTTATGGTGAAGGACTACATACTCAATTAAGAGGAGGGTATTTTTTTAACGACACTTTTGGTGTTGAAGTTGGTGTTGGATACTTAAATGGAGCAGATCAAACTTCTCTTTTAGTTGATTTACCTACACAAGCTCAATATATAAACATTGAAGCTAGAGGTAAAGCTTATGGGGCATCTGCTTCGTTAGTTTATAAATTTACTAATAATATCTATGGACGTTTTGGGGCCTTGATTAAGGTAGGAGGAAAAACTGAATCTGATGGGAAAATAAGAATGGCATTGTCTCAAACAGAAATGCTTAATGTAGATTATACTCAAGATTACAAGGGCCGTTTGCCATTAGGTTTTATAGGTGCTGTTGGATATAAGTATGACTTAAGTGATAAAGTATCTCTTTTTGCAGAATTAGAATACATGGGAATTAGTGTTACTAGAGATACTTCAGAAATTACTGAATTTTCAGCAAATGTTAATGGAGAAGCAAGATCTATAGAGCAAGTAAAAGCTATTTTTGCTAATCACCCTAATGCTCAGTACAATCCTTTAGCTGCTGTATTTAACAAAAATATAGAGTATGTTGATGAGTTACCTTTTGGTGCAAATCCAGCTGGAGAAAAGCAATTATCTCAAAAAGTTCCTTATTCTTCTTTTGGGATTAATATTGGTGCTACTTTCTATTTCGGAAAATAATTCCTGTATTATATAAAATAAAAAGAGCAGCAAAATTGCTGCTCTTTTTATTGTTTGTAAGTTTCAATAATGTTAATTATATGCTTTTACATCTCCCATATCTAGAGTACCAACTGGCATTTCATGTTTTGTTGGTAGTATTGCTCCAGATTCAGTTGTGACCCAATCACTCCATGTGGCTTCCATTCCGCCTGTTGGGATTATAGAAACCCACATTTTATAACTGGTAGGCCTGCTGTTTTCGTCTAAAATCCATAGATAAGAATCTCCCGGAGTTGATCCTCCCGTGGTATAAGTAATCAATAAAGCGTCTTTACCTTCATATTGTACAATTCTTCGCTCAATTCCGTTTTCAAATACTTTATAAGGAGCTACTAACCAAAAACTATCATTGTTAAAGTAGTCTATTGCTTTTTGAAGTATTTCATTGTTCTTAACTTCTTTTTCATTTACTAAAACAACACTTTTTTCGGGGCTTTTTGTATGCAAGATTACTTTATTGGTATCCCACGATACTTCGACAATATTTTCTTGTTTGTCCCATTTATAAAAATGCTTTCCTCTAAAACTCCACTCAATAAAACGAGTATCTTTATAAGCTTCATAACTCAATGCTTCAAGCATTTTAGTGGCTAAAGCATCTGCTTTAGGTCCTTGTTTGCCTGTAGGAAGGCTTTCGTTGTTTTTAAAGTAAAAAACAGCTAGTATAATAGCTCCAATTAGCAATAATATACCTAATGTTTTAAATAATTTCTTCATTTCTGTTTGTTAATGTTAATTGTTTAATTCCTTTAGCTAATTCATCTGCTGCTGCAGGGTTATTTCTAAACCAAAGTTCAGGCTCAATTAGCTCTAATTCAGCAATAGCTAATTTACCATTATTATCAGTAAAAACATCAACACGTGCATAAATAGGAGGTTCTATACAAGCTTTAACAGCATTTTCAGCAAATATAATTTCTTCTTTAGTAGGAGTGTAGTTATGAACTGAACCTCCGAAATCGTCTTGTACCCTGAAATCTCCTGGTTTTGCTATTTTTAAAATAGCATGTGTAAATTTACCGTTCATGACCATTAATGAAATTTCTCCTTTTTCAATTATGTTATACTGAAAAGGCTGAATAATCATAGCTTCTTCTATAATTAACGAAGAGAAAATCTTTTCATATTCGTTTATATTTTCTGAATTGATTTTGTAAGTGTGTCTTGCAGCACCAGAAATACAAGGTTTTAAAACAAAATCTTTTAAATCATACTTTAGAGAAAGTTTTTTTAATGTAGACTGTGTTCCTTTTTCAATGAAATAGGACTCACAAATATGAACTCCGTTTTGTTGTAAGTCTTGTAAATAATGTTTATCAATATTCCAACGAATAATTTTCTCTGAGTTTAACAATGTTGTTTGTTTACTTACAGTATTTAACCATTTTGAAAATTCAGAAAATCTATCAAAGTAATCCCAAGTGGTTCTAAATAAAACATATTTTGTTGTAGACCAATCAAAAGTAGTGTCATCCCATGAGAGACGAGCTACTTTTAAACCTTGATTTTCAAGGGCTATTTTGACATAATTGTCTTCGTCTAATACATTTTGTGTATAGCTGTCAAGATTTTTAGGGTTTACATATCTCTTATCAGTGAGAATAATAACATCGTATTTTTTCATAGATGCAATGTAGTGGTATTTTTAAAGTTGTAAAATGCTTATTTATACATTTTATAATATTTTATTACGTTATTTGGTGCTTTTACATCTTAATTCATAAGATAAAAAAGTTGTTTTTTTTGTAGAGATACTTATAGAGAGTAGCTTTAGAAGAGAGGGGATGTAGTATTTACTATACTTATTAAATCTAGGTACTTGGTGAGTATATTAACAGAGGTAAATAGTTTAGAAGTTATAATAATAGAGATAATCTTGTTATTATTAATGTTTAAAAACAAAAAAAGCGCTTTAAGCGCTTTTTAAAACATATCTTTTACTAAATCGTTCATACTATCATATTCTTTGAATAAAAATCCAAAAAAGTCACTGCCTTTTTTCTTGTCATATTTTAACTCTCCTTCAGAAAACCTATATTTTCTAAATTCTTTTATTTTTTTGTTAAGCTGTTTTTTTAAAGACTTATCAATAAGTAAATGATTTACGTTTTTCATAACTTTTTATAAAGCGTTATTTAGGTCTACTTTGTATTTATTTAATAAAGCTTTAGTTATTCCTAAGTTAGCGTCTTTAGAGTCTACAGCCAAATAAACAAAATAAGCACCACTAGGAGCAATGTTAATAATATGTATTTGACTAGATAAGGTTATGGTAATATCTTGAATTTCTTCATTTAAACCTAAAGCTTCAATAGCTTTTAATTTAGCTTTTACTACTTCTAAATTATAAGCTGAAGCTAAATTTGGGTCAAAGCTCTCATCTTTTGTAAATGAATCATAAGCTTCACCAGAACTAACATCGGTAACAGATACAGCAACAAACCCAGGAACATTACTTTTTAGGTTTTCGATAAAATCATTTAAAATTTCTTTCATTGTAAAAATGGTTGTTATAATAATTAATTAAAAAGTATTTATTGAAGGGCTATTTTTTTTAAGGTCAATTTAATCATAGCTAGTTTAGAAACATCATTAGTCAAAAGGCAAATAGTATGATTATCATATTTGTTGATAATAATAAGTCCGTCGTTTGATGTTAAAACTAATTGATTGAGACTTTTAGAGTTAAGAGTGTCTTGGAAAAATTCATCAGCCATGGTAAGAATAACATTAGCCATAGCTGCAATATTGTTTTCTTTAGAGATATTATAAAAATCAACCACGTGTCCTTCAGAGTCAAAAACAATTCCTTTATCTGCCTCTGATTCTTTTATTAACGTTTGTAAGTTTGCTTTCCCCATTTAAGTTTTTATAACTATTTTTTTGTTTTCCGTGTCTCTTCACTATACCTAAGACACTAATATTTTAAAAGGGTCACAAAAATAACATGTTATTTTCGTTTTTTTTTTTTTTAATTTTTTTTATGATTTTTTTAACAATTTTATAAGCGTAGAAAACAATTAGTTAACCAAAAACAAGTGTTAAGAGATGAATTGCTTTTTTTTAATAAAAAAATAATAAAATAATAACACTATAAAATAATAACACTTTTTAAAGTATGATATTTATCATATTTATAAAAAAAGATGCTTTTTATGTTTGTATCAAGCTGTGTTAAGGTTATCTGTGAAATTATTAAGATTACTTCTTTTCATAGTTGTGTATTTTTTTGATGCTCCCCCGCAATCTGTATAGTATTAAAACTTAAAAACAACGATTTATACCTTACAAACTCAAAAATCAATTAATAATATGACAACTAATAATTATCAAAAAAAATGGGATTCTCAAACAGGGGAGGATCAAAAAAGAAAACCAAAATTACCAAAACCAGTACCTATTGATACTGAAATTAAATTAAATGATAATGCTATACTTTTAAGTATAACTGATACTAGAGGTGTTATTGAATATTGTAATGAAGATTTTGTAAATTCATGCGGATACGAAGTTCATGAGTTAGCAGGATCGGGACATAACATTGTTAGACACCCAGATATGCCAAAAATTATATTTAAGCTAATGTGGCAAAGGCTAAAAGAAAAAAAGAATATGGTAGCCTTTGTTAAGAATTTAGCTAAATCAGGAAGGTATTATTGGGTTATGACAGACTTTATTGTTAAAGAAAATGAAAAAGGAGAAGTAACTCATTATAAAGGTATAAGAAAGGCTGCACCTAAAAAGGCTATAAATGAAATAACCCCCTTATACAAAAAGCTTTTAGAAATAGAAGGATTGAAAGATGTTGAGGCTTCTGAAAAGTTCTTAACTGGTTTTTTGGATGCAAAAAATACAGATTATGATACGTATGTAGAATATTTAATATCTGATTATAACGATTTAAATATGTTTATAAAAGATAATACAAAAAAAGGTTCGTTTTTTAAAAGATTTTTTGGTGTAAGTTAAACTCAATGAATAAGGGAAGTTATAAACTAGCTTTAATCATTCTATTATTACCAAATAAATCTTTTCTAAGTTCAACTTTAGTAAAACCTTTATCTTTTAACATTTCAACAGTCTCTTTACTTAGATATTGATTAATTTCAAAAAAAAGTAGTCCGGTTTTAGTTAAATTATTTTTAGCTAAATCGGCTATTTTTTTATAGAAAAGCAATGGATTGTCATTTTCTACAAACAAGGCTAAGTGTGGTTCGTTTTCTAGTACATTTTTTTTTATTTCATTTTTTTCTAATTCACGTACATAAGGAGGATTAGAAATAATAATATCAAACTTATTACTCAATTTCTTAGTTTTTAAAATGTCTTGATGTATGAATGATACTTCAACTTTATTTAAGATTGCATTTTTCTCTGCTACTTTTAAAGCTTCTTCAGAAATATCAATAGCGCTTACACTTGTTTTAGATACGTGCTTTTTTAAACTGATAGGAATACAGCCTGTTCCTGTTCCAATATCAAGAATAGACAAGAGTTCTTGTTTTTTATTTATTTCTTGAATAACCCATTCAACTAACTCTTCGGTTTCAGGACGTGGAATTAACGTGTTTTCATTCACCATAAAAGGAAATCCATAAAACTCTGTTTTACCTAATATATATTGAATAGGTTCTTCTTTTTTTAGTCGAAGTAGGGCTTCATTTAATAATGTTTTCTTGTTTGAAGGAATTTCAAAATTAGGTCGTAACGTGAGATCTATACGTTGTAAGTTTAAATATTCATCTATTAAAAAAAAGAAAAAAGTATCAATCTCCGTTTGTGGATAAACTGAAATCAATTGCTCAGAAAAGTATGTTTTATATTGTTTTAGTAGCATTTTATAAATCTTTTAGCATCCAAATATTACAAGAATAATGGCCTGTTTTTCCTAGTGGTTCTTCTAAATCTATAAAGCCATTTTTTCTATATAGTAATGTTGCAGTTTTCATATATGGCAAAGTTTCTAAATAACACTGTTTAAAACCTGCTTTTTTAGCTTTATTCAAACAGAAACCTATTAATTTTCTACCAATACCTTTTCCTCTCGCTATTGGTAAGAAATACATTTTTTGAAACTCACAAATACTCCCCTCAAAATTATCTAATTGAGCAAAACCAGCTCCTCCTACAACAACACCATTATGTTCTACAACAAAATATCCAGCCTTTTCTTTTTGGTAGGTCTCATACATTTCATCAGTAGCCTTATCTTCATAAGCGGTTCCTACTTTTGGAGCTCCAAGCTCGATTAATACATCACGAATAACTTTAGCTATTTGGGCATTATCTTGTGGTTTAATTTCTCTAATAATAAAATCAGATGGTGTCATAGGAATATAGTACTTTTGCAAGAGCAAAGTACCCAAAAAAACACGAGTTTTCATGAAGAAATTCATTTATTTTTTACCTTTTTTATTGCTAATTATTAGTTGTTCGGTAAAACAAAAACCGATTTTTTTAAAAGTTGATGATATAAAACTTTTATCCGTTTCTACAGACACGATTAGAGTTGGTGCCAATGCTTATTTTGAAAACCCTAACGATATAAGTGGTAAAATAGCTACTGATGAAATTAAAGTATTAATTGATGAAGTAGAAGTAGCACAGGTTTCTTCTGAAGAGTTTAAAGTTCCAGCTCGTAAAGAATTTTATATTCCACTAAAAGTGGTAATTCCTTCAAAACGAGTGTTTGAAAATAATAAAAACGGAATTTTAGGGGGTGTTTTAAACTCTTTAATAAACCAGCGTTTGAAAATTCATTTTAAAGGAGATTTAAAATATAAAGTTTTAGGTTTTTCACATGTATACCCTATTGATAAAGTAGAAAATATAGAAATTAAGTTCTAGCATTATGAATCATGAAGTCTACATATTACGCTGCTTAGAATTAGCTAAAAAAGGGATAGGAACTACAAGACCAAATCCATCCGTTGGAGCTGTAATCGTGCATAATAACAAAATAATAGGAGAGGGGTTTACATCTCCTTATGGAGGTCCTCATGCAGAAGTAAATGCTATAAACGCTGTTCAAAATCAAGAGTTACTCAAAGAAGCCACCATTTATGTTACGTTAGAACCATGTTCTCATCATGGAAAAACACCTCCTTGTGCAGATTTAATAATAGAGAAAGGAATACCTAACATTGTTATAGGATGTGTAGATACAAATAGTTTAGTAGCGGGTAAAGGCATAGAAAGACTTAAAAAAGCTGGTAGAAATGTAATTGTAGGTGTTTGTCAGAAAGATTGCATAGAACATCACAGACGTTTTTTTACCGTTCAAAATAAAAAACGTCCTTACATTATTTTAAAATGGGCTGAAACGAAAGACGGATTCATAGCTCCATTAAAAAAAGATGAGCAAAAACCAGTATGGATTTCCAACCAATATTCTCAACAGTTAGTCCATAAATGGCGTAGTGAAGAGCATGCTATTTTAGTTGGAACGAATACGGTAGTTGCAGACAATCCGTCACTGACAGCTCGTAATTGGAAAGGAAACAACCCTATAAGAATTGTTATTGATAAAAACTTACGAATTCCGTCAGAAGTAACTGTTTTTGATGGAAACGTACAAACAATAATTATAACAGAAGAAAAGAAAGAGGAAAATCAACATGTCATTTACGAACAAATCGATTTTTCTTTTCAAGTGGCGGAACAAATTTGTGAAGTGTTGCACAAACACCAAATACAGTCAGTGATAATTGAAGGTGGTGCTAAAACATTACAAACATTTATCGATGCAAATTTATGGGATGAAGCTAGAGTTTTTATTGGAGATGTAGTTTTTGGAGAAGGGGTGAAGCACCCAGTTTTTAGCACTAAGCTATCTTCTGAAGAAAAAATAGATAACGATATTTTAAGAATATATAGGAATGATTAAAAACATCATTTTTGATTTTGGTGATGTATTCATCAATTTAGACAAAGAAGCAACATATAAAGAATTAGCAAAATTAGGAGTTACTGAAATTTCTGACGAAATGATGCAACAATATTATCAGTATGAAATGGGATTGATATCCACTGATGAATTTGTTTCCTTTTTTCATGATAAATTCAATATTTCAAAAGAAGATTTAATCCGTTCGTGGAATGCTATTTTACGAGATTTTCCTAAACATCGTTTAGATTTCATAAAAGAACTTGCAGCAAGCAAACAATACCGGTTGTTCCTACTAAGTAATACAAATGACTTGCACATTTCTTGGATTCAAAAAGATTGGGGAGAAGAGTTGTATAACGAGTTTAAAAGTTGTTTTGAACAGTTTTACTTATCACACGAAGTTAATTTCAGAAAACCAAATACGGATATTTTTGAGTTTGTGTTACAAGAGAATAATCTACAAGCTTCTGAAACCTTTTTTATAGATGATACCAAAGAAAACACTAACACTGCGCAACAATTAGGAATTCATGTATGGAATAATTGTCCAAAAACAGAAGATGTGGTTGATTTATTAAAAAGAAAAGAATTTATAGCGTGATATACTTAATTTTTAGCATTCTTATCTCTAGTTTATTATTTGTAATTTTTAAACTCTTTGATGTTTATAAAATAAATACATTACAAGCTATTGTTTTAAATTATGCTGTAGCACTATCTTTTGGTTTTATACATACAAAAGTTTCCATACCTATTATGGATATACCAAATCAACCCTGGTTTTTTGGTGCTTTTATTTTAGGTTTTTTATTTATAGCTGTATTTAATGTAATGGGAGTTACGGCACAGAAAAATGGACTCTCAGTAGCTTCAGTTGCAGGTAAAATGTCGGTAGTAATCCCTGTAATAATTGGAATCTTTTTATACAATGAGAGTATCGGATTAGTTAAAGCTATAGGGATAGTTTTGGCATTGATAGCAGTATATTTATCTTCGGCAAAAAGTGATACTTCTTCAGTAAAATTTAAAAACTTGTTATTTCCTTTATTACTTTTTTTAGGGTCAGGGAGTATTGATACATTATTAAAGTATACTGAAACTACTTACGTACCTAAAGAAGCATTACCAATGTTCTTATCAACTATTTTTGGATGCGCTTTATTTTTTGGTTTTTTTATTTTAACAGCTCAGTTACTAAATAAAAAAGGAGTATTTGAATGGAAAACGTTCCTTGGAGGGATTGCTTTAGGAGTCCCCAACTATTATTCTATGGAATTTTTATTAAAAGCATTACAAACAAAGGGGCTTGAAAGTTCTACAATTTTTACCATAAATAATGTGTCTATAGTTATATTAACCACCGTATTTGCTCTTACATTTTTTAAAGAAAAATTGATTAAAAAAAATTGGCTTGGTATTGGGCTTGCCATAATTAGTATTTTATTAGTAGTTTCGGCATAATGAATGAAGAAATAAAAGACACTTACAAAACAATTACAAAACCCTCTGAGGAAACCTTATTTAAAGACCGAAACAGTAAGTTTTTTGGGTATGCTTTTCCTGTTTTTACTGAGGAAGATATTAAAGAACGTTTAGAAGAACTCCGTAAACAACATCATACTGCACGTCATCATTGTTATGCGTGGCAATTGGGAACAGAAAAGATTCGTTTTCGTGCTAATGATGATGGGGAGCCGAGTAATTCAGCAGGGCAACCAATTTATGGACAAATACAATCTTTTGATGTAACCAATATTTTAATTGTTTCTGTACGTTATTTTGGAGGAACCAAACTTGGAGTAGGAGGATTAATTAACGCCTATCGAACTTCAGCGCAATTAGCTTTAGAAGCCTCTGAAATTATTGAGAAAACCATAGATATTCATTATAAGTTAAAGTTCGGGTACGATATGATGAATAAAGTACAACGTATTATCAAAGAACGAAACCTAGATATTATTAATCAAAAATTAGAATTAGACTGCGAGTATACCATTTCAGTACGTAAAAAAGAAGCTGAAAGTATTTTTGAAGTTTTTAATAATTTATTTAAGGTGGAGATTAAATTAGTAGATTAAACACTAATAGAGGCTTTGAAAAAAATGAAGTTAATGAGAAAAAATATTATCATCCTCTTTTTAATGGTTTTACCCATTAAGAGCATAAAAGCTCAAAACTTTTTGTATAATACTGAACAGTTTGGTATACGAGGATCTATGTTAGGAGGTGCTATAGCTGCTGGAGCAGATGATGAAAGTATGACTTTTTATAACCCTGCAGGAATACACAAAGTTCCTTCTCAAGTAAGTATATCTCTATTTCAGCCTGTAATTCGTAGCTTTGGTTTTAATAGCTTTTGGGGAGCAAGGGAAAGCAGCGAAATAAATACTAATTATGGGCTAAAACCTTCTCTTATATCTTTTAAATTTAATTTAAAAAATATTGAATTAGCATTTATTAAAATAAGTAAAAGCGAGTTAACAGATTTTTTTAATGCAAAAAGAGAAACCACAAACAGTAACCTTTTAAATACACAGTACTTTGAATATGAATATAAAGGCGAAGATGATTGGTTTGGAGTTGGAACAAGTTTTAAATTAACACCAAATATTTACCTAGGTATTAGTCAGTTTCTAAGTATTTCTAACTTTGAATATAGAAATAAAGTATTTTTAGAAGAACTAAATACAGCTAATAACACTTCTAATAGCTACTTTAACTCTGAACAAACTAGCAGTTATGATAACACAGGTTTTATAACTAAAATAGGTTTTTTATACGATACTAATAAACACGACTTTGGTTTTACAATAACTACTCCAAAGTATTTGAGAATTTTAAAAGATGGATATTATACAGGAGAATTAACCAGAATAGATAGTGACCATAGTTTAGGCAGGCAAATTGTAGATAATGATATATCTCCAGAGATACGAACTCCTTGGGAGTTTTCTATCGGATATAGTTTTCTAGTAAATAAAAATAGTAAATTATGGTTAAGTACCAGTTATCACACTGGAATATCTGATTATAAAGTCGCAAATATAAAATCCGGAAACTCTGCTTTTTCCTGGGTCAATGGTAATAAATCAGTTATTAACTTTGGAGTAGGGTATTCACATCAAATAAGTCCAACATTAGAATTATCAGGAGGTTTTAGAACAAATAATTTAGCCTACGAAAACAAAAAGGTTTCATTAACAAAATTGAGAAACACTATTTTAGATGGAAATCAGATACACTTTGTAATTGGAACTAAATTTAAATTCAAAAGACACGACGTGCTTTTAGGGTTAGACTGGGGAACTATTTATGATACTCCAAACAAAACTAGCTTTGAATATTTACAAGATATTGCTGAATTATCTCCAAACTTGAATGGGCTGACCAAACAAAATATAACTATTCTATTAACATATAGGTTTATTATAGATGAATTAATAAAGCTATAATATATCTTAACTTACTTAAGTTCAAAACATTTTAGGTTACTTTAATAATTATTCGTAAATTTGCAGGCCTTTTTACGAGTACAGATTTAAAAAGGGTAGAAAATAACATTTATTAAGTTTAATTTCTCTTGGCGTTAGTATCGTTAAAAATCTGGTTAACAAAAAGATACAAATATTTATTTCAGACATGTCTGAAGAAACAAAAAACACAGCAGAAGCTGTAAATCCAGCAGAATTTTTAGCAACCTTTAACTGGCACAAATACGAAGAAGGTATTGATGAAGTTGATGAGTCTAAATTAAAAGAATTTGAAAAAGCTTTAGAAGGTACTGTAGGGTTCGTAAACGAGCGCGATGTTATCGAAGGTGAAGTAGTACGTATTACTGATCGTGATGCTATTATCGACATTAACTCTAAATCTGAAGGTGTAATTTCGTTAAACGAATTCCGTTACAACCCAAATTTAGCTGTTGGAGACAAAGTAGAAGTATTAGTTGACAAAAGAGAAGACTCTTCAGGTCAATTAGTATTATCTCACAAAAAAGCACGTGTAATCAAAGCTTGGGATCGTGTTAACAATGCACACGAAACTGGTGAAATCGTTAACGGTTTTGTTAAGTGTAGAACTCGTGGAGGTATGATCGTTGATGTATTTGGTATTGAAGCATTCTTACCAGGTTCTCAAATTGATGTGAAGCCTATCCGTGACTACGATCAATATGTAGAAAAAACTATGGAATTCAAAGTTGTGAAAATCAACCACGAATTTAAAAACGTAGTAGTATCTCATAAAGCATTAATCGAAGCTGATTTAGAAGATCAAAAACGTGAAATTATCGGTCAATTAGAAAAAGGACAAGTACTAGAAGGTGTTGTTAAAAACATTACTTCTTATGGTGTATTTGTTGACTTAGGAGGTGTTGACGGATTAATTCATATTACTGATTTATCTTGGTCTCGTATCAACCACCCGAACGAAGTTGTTGAGTTAGATCAAAAATTAAACGTTGTAATCTTAGACTTCGATGATAACAAGTCAAGAATCCAATTAGGATTAAAACAATTATCTGCTCACCCATGGGAAGCTTTAAATGCTGACTTAAAAGTTGGTGATAAAGTAAAAGGTAAAGTAGTTGTTTTAGCTGATTATGGTGCATTTGTAGAGGTTGAAGAAGGAGTAGAAGGATTAATCCACGTATCTGAAATGTCATGGTCAACTCACTTACGTTCTGCACAAGATTTCGTAAAAGTTGGTGATGAAGTAGAAGCTCAAATCTTAACATTAGACCGCGAAGAGCGAAAAATGTCTTTAGGTATGAAGCAATTACACCCAGATCCATGGACAGATATTACTACTAAATACCCAGTAGGTTCTAAACACACTGGTACTGTACGTAACTACACTAACTTTGGTGTATTCGTAGAGTTAGAAGAAGGTATTGATGGATTAGTATATATCTCTGATTTATCTTGGACTAAGAAAATTAAGCACCCATCAGATTTCGTAACTGTAGGTGATCAATTAGAAGTTCAAGTATTAGAATTAGACGTAGAGAACCGTAAATTAAACTTAGGTCACAAGCAAACTCAAGATAACCCTTGGGATGCTCATGAATCTACTTATACAATCGGATCTATCCACGAAGGTACTATCAAAGAGAAAAATGATAAAGGTGCAACTGTAGTATTTGCTGATGGTGTTGAAGCTTTCGCTCCAACTCGTTTCTTAGAAAAAGAAGACGGAGGTAAATTAGCTAAAGGTGATGAAACTAAGTTCCAAGTAACTGAGTTTAGTAAAGAATACCGTAGAATTGTTGTTTCTCATACTTCTATCTTTAGAGAAGAAGAACAAAAGAACATCAAAGCTGCTGCTGCTAAAGCTCAAGAAGTAGAAAAAACTACTTTAGGAGATATCGGTGGATTAGCTGAATTAAAGAAGAAAATGGAAGGAAAATAATCCGAACAATTTCTTAAAATGTATAAACCGTTAAGCTGTAAAGTTTAACGGTTTTTTTAGTTCCTTATGTAACAAATGTTACAGTTAAAGCTTACTCTTTTTAAAGG
The DNA here is from genome assembly GCF_022347665.1 of Tenacibaculum sp. Mcav3-52. NCBI lineage: Bacteria > Pseudomonadati > Bacteroidota > Flavobacteriia > Flavobacteriales > Flavobacteriaceae > Tenacibaculum > Tenacibaculum sp. Mcav3-52. The sequence goes on from NZ_JAKRGE010000003.1 coordinate 319,557, forward strand.
ATACTTTCTTAAATAGCTTTATATTTGCTCATCAATTAAAATTAATATGACACTTATTAAATCGATATCAGGTATTAGAGGTACCATAGGCGGAAATACAGGTGACAACTTAACACCTATAGATGCTGTAAAATTTGCAGCAGCTTACGGTACGTTTATAAAAAAGAAAAACTCCGAAAAAGAAAAAATTACCATTGTAATAGGTAGAGATGCCCGTATTTCGGGTAAAATGATAAGTAACTTAGTCGCAAATACACTAGTCGGTTTAGGAATTGATGTAATCGATTTAGGTTTATCTACAACACCAACTGTTGAAGTTGCTGTCCCTTTAGAAAAGGCAGATGGAGGTATTATCTTAACTGCTTCACACAATCCAAAACAATGGAATGCTTTAAAATTATTGAATGAAAAAGGAGAGTTTTTAAATGGTGAAGATGGAGCAGACATTTTAAAGATTGCTGAAAATGATACAACAATTGAGTTTGCTGAAGTTGGCGATTTAGGAGCGTATAGAAAAAAGAAGAACTACATAAAGAAGCATATTAAAGAAGTTTTAAAACTAGATTTAGTAGATAAGAAAGCCATCAAAAAAGCGAAATTTAAAGTTGTTGTTGATGGTGTAAACTCTACTGGAGGTATTGCTATTCCTGCTTTACTAAAAGAATTAGGAGTAAAATGTGTAGAATTATATTGTGAACCCAACGGACACTTTCCACACAATCCAGAACCTTTGAAAGAACACTTAACGGATATTTCTGAATTAGTAGTCAAGGAAAAAGCAGATTTAGGTATTGTAGTAGATCCTGATGTAGACCGTTTAGCGCTAATTTCTGAAGATGGTTCTATGTTTGGAGAAGAATACACTTTAGTAGCTTGTGCCGATTATATTTTAGGTCAATTAGGAGGTGGTAACACTGTTTCTAACCTATCATCCTCAAGAGCTTTACGAGATGTTACTGAAAAACATGGAGGAACATACACGGCAAGCGCAGTAGGAGAGGTGAACGTAGTACAAATGATGAAGGATACCAATACTGTAATTGGAGGAGAAGGAAATGGAGGAATTATCTATCCAGAATCTCATTATGGACGTGATTCGTTGGTAGGAGTTGCGTTATTCTTATCACATTTGGCTCATAAAAAAATATCTTGTAAAGCCTTAAGAGATTCATATCCTAGCTACTTTATGAGCAAAAATAAAATCCAGTTAACACCACAAATTGATGTTGATAAGATTTTAGAAACAATGGCTAATAACTATAAAAATGAAGATGTAAACACTATTGATGGTGTAAAAATTGATTTTGCTAACGAGTGGGTACACTTACGTAAATCGAATACCGAGCCAATCATCAGAATTTATACAGAAAGTACTAGCCAAGACAATGCAGATGCTTTAGCTAAAAGATTTATAACTGAAATACAACAAATAATACAATAGTTCATTGAAATTAAAAATAGTAAGTTTATTAATGCTGATGGTTTCAGCATCAATAATAGCGCAGAAGAAAAACGAAGAAATCATTCAAAAGAAAAAAGTAACTAACAAAGGAAAATTCTTCGTTTATTGGGGATGGAACTGGGCTAGTTATTCTAATTCAGATATTCGTTTTAAAGGAGCTAATTACGATTTTACATTACAAAATGTAAAAGCTCAAGATAGACAGACTAAGTTTTCATTTAATGATTATTTTAATCCAGGGAGAGTAACGATCCCTCAAACAAATTATAGAATAGGATATTTCTTTAAAGAAAACTATACTATTTCTATTGGAGTAGATCATATGAAATATGTAATGATAGCTGATCAAGATGTAAAAATTAATGGAAATATTAATATAGGAAACGCGAAGTATGATGGAACATATAATAACGAAACTATCAGTTTAGCAGCAGATTTTTTACGTTTTGAACACACTGACGGTTTAAATTATGTAAATGTAGAAGTAAAACGTTTTGATGATGTGAGTCACTGGTTTGGTTTAAACTTAGAAAACTTACAAATTAATTTAACAGAAGGAGTGGGGCTTGGTATTTTATACCCAAGAACCAACACAACCCTTTTAGGCATGGAGCGTCACGATGATTTTCATTTATCAGGATACGGAGCTTCTATTGGAGGTGGTTTAAATATAACATTCTTAAAACACTTTTTTGTACAGGCTGATTTAAAAGGAGGTTATATTTATATGCCAGATGTTAGAACAACTAAAAGCCCTATAGATACAGCATCACAAAGTTTTTACTTTTTTGAAAATACCATTTTAATAGGAGGTAAATTTAGACTTTAATAACAAAGTATTATAAATACGTTAATATTATAACTATTTTAGGCAAACAAATAATATACTGCTAATTTTACGCTACCTAACAAACAACTAGAGATTTCAACTATGGATTTAGAACAGTATTTTGATAAGTTTAGAAAAAATATTGTAGGTATAGATCAGACTTTTCAAACACCTTACGGTGAAAAGAAAATGATTTATACGGATTGGACTGCAAGTGGAAGATTATATCGACCTATAGAAGAACAACTTTTAAATAAATTTGGACCTTTTGTAGCCAATACTCATACAGAAACTTCTACATCAGGAGCTGCTATGACTTTAGCCTATCACGAAGCACGAAATATTATTAAACGCCACGTAAACGCTTCTTCCAATGATGTTTTAATTACGGAAGGTTCTGGTATGACGGGAGTAGTGAATAAATTTCAACGTATTTTAGGACTAAAAATAAATGAAAATTTAAAAGAAAACACACAGGTTCCAGATGAAAAAAGACCTATTGTCTTTGTAAGTCATATGGAGCATCACTCGAACCAAACATCTTGGATTGAAACTATAGCAGATGTTGAGGTTGTTCCTTGTAATGATGAAGGTTTAGTGTGTTTAGATAAGTTTGAAGAAACTATAAAAAAATACTTAGATAGACCTATTAAAATAGCTTCTATAGTAGCAGGATCAAATGTAACAGGAATAAAGACAGACTACCATAAAGTAGCCTCTTTAATTCATCGTTACGGTGGTTTATGCTTTGTCGATTTTGCCTGTTCTGCACCTTATGTAGATATAAATATGCATCCAGAAAAAGAAGATGAATATTTAGATGCTATTTTCTTTTCTCCACATAAGTTTTTAGGAGGTCCAGGAAGTTCTGGGGTGTTGATTTTTAATAAAAAACTGTATAAAAATATGGTTCCTGATAATCCTGGAGGAGGAACGGTTAGTTATACAAATCCTTGGGGGCAACATGATTATTTTGATGATGTAGAAACGCGTGAAGATGGAGGGACACCAGCTTTTTTACAAACTATAAAAATAGCTTTATGTATTCAAGTAAAAGATCAAATGGGTACTGATAAAATAAAGGAACGTGAAGATGAAATCAATCCAATTATTTTTAACTGTTTAGAAAATTTGGAAGGAGTTAAAATATTAGCTCCAGATCATAAAGATCGTTTGAGTATTTTTTCTTTCTACTTTGAAAAATATCACTTTAACCTTGTTGTAAAATTACTAAACGACCGATTTGGAATTCAAACTAGAGGTGGATGTTCGTGTGCAGGAACTTATGGACATTTCTTATTAAATGTAGACCAAATAAGATCAAATGAAATAAAAGGTCAAATATTAGAAGGTTGTAATACAGAAAAACCAGGTTGGGTACGTTTATCAGTACATCCAACAATTACAAATGAAGAAGTACAATTTATTTGTGAATCGTTACAAACGTTAGCCGAAAATATTGAAGAATGGTCTAAAGACTATGAGTACGACATTGCTAAAAATGATTATGTACATAAAACCATTGAACCAATTGAAAAACAACTGGTAACTGATTGGTTTTCGTTATAATTATGATATGACACACTTAAAAAGCTCTTTTTTAGAAGATAATTATTCAAAAATTAAAGAAGACTCTATATCTGGAAGGTGGATAACACTAACAGATATAGAGCCTTTATATTTAGGCTTACAAAACTCAGAAATTCAAACAAAAATTATTGGAGAGTCTGAAGAAGGAAGGGCCATTTATAAATTAAAATTGGGAAAAGGCAAAAAAAGAATTCTTATTTGGAGTCAAATGCACGGTAACGAAAGTACTGGAACCAAAGCTGTATTCGATTTTTTAAACTTCTTACAACGCTTTCCTACTCACCAAATAACAAAATCTATTATAGATAATTGTAGTATTACCATTGTTCCTATGCTAAATCCAGATGGAGCACAAGCATATACACGTGTTAATGCTAACAATGTAGACTTAAACAGAGATGCTGTTGAGTTAGAAGCCAAAGAAAGTAAACTTTTACGTAGTGTTTTAGAAGAGGTAAATCCTCAATTTTGCTTCAATTTACATGATCAAAGAACTATTTTTGGTGTTGAAGGAACTAAAAACCCAGCAACAATATCGTTTTTAGCCCCTTCAGAAGAAGAAAAAAGAACAATTACAGAAGGGAGAAAAGAAACAATGAATGTAATTGTTGCTATGAATGATTTGTTACAAGAAATCATACCCAATCATGTTGGTCGTTATACGGATGAATTTTACCCTACAGCAACAGGAGACAATTTTCAAAAGTTAGGACATAATACAATACTAATTGAAGCAGGACATTTTGCAGGTGATTACGAAAGGGAAGAGGTTAGAAAATTCAATTTTTATGCGCTTTTACAGGGGATTTATCATATTTCTTTAACAAATAATTTTAAAGAGTTTAAAAAATATTTAGCTATCCCTAACAATATCAAGAACTTCTACGATGTGATTTATCGATCAAAAAATAATGAAAAAGATGTTGCATATCAGTATGTAGAAACTATAGAAAATGATAAATTTGCACTCGTTTTAACAAAGGAAAAAGAAGGTAACTTATCTATGTATTTAGCTCACAAAGAATTCATAAAAAACAGTTAAAAATTCTACTTTCTTTAAATAAAACTTATTTTTTTTAGAAAAAAACCATATTTTAGCAATATTACTTGAAGAAAACAAAAAAATGAAGAAGTTCATACTAGATGAAATCGATCATCAAATTTTAGACATTTTAATTGAAAATGCTCGTACACCATTTACAGACATTGCAAAAAAGCTGTTAGTATCTGCAGGTACTATACATGTACGCGTAAAAAAAATGGAAGACGAAGGAATTATTCAAGGATCTACTTTAACCTTGAATTATGAAAAAATGGGGTATTCATTTATTGCTCACGTTGGAATTTTTTTAGAGAAGACATCTATGACACAACATGTTTTAGACAATTTAAGATTGATTCCTAATGTAACTGTAGCCTACGTAACTGCAGGAAAATATAATATTTTCTGTAAAGTACGTGCTAAAAACACTAACGATGCAAAAGACATTATTTACAGAATAGATGATATTCATGGAGTTAATAGAACAGAAACAATGATTGCTCTTGAAGAAAGCATCAATGATAAAAAGCGTTTAATGCACGCAATTTTTAAAGATATTTAAAAAACTATTTTTAAAAAAGTTAAAAGGGTAGCATAATTATGCTACCCTTTTTTATTGTTTTCAATAAATTAGCTATTTCTATTCAAATAAAAACAGTATTTAATTTATAAAAAAGAGTAGAGTATAAGGAGACTATTATTATAAACTCCAATTAAACTTTTCATAAACTACATACCAATCTTTAGGGAAATCAGCTTTAATTAATAATTTTTTATTCGAATATGGATGAATGAACTCTAAAGAATAAGCGTGTAAAAAAAGGTTTTCACAATCAAAATTATCAATAAACATTGTATTGTGATTTTTATCACCGTATTTAGGATCTCCAATTAAAGGATGACTAATTTTGTTCATATGGATTCGTAACTGGTGTAATCTACCTGTTTTAGGGGCTAACTTTACCAAACTATACCTAGATGTGTCATAAGGTTTTACAGGAATATTTACTGTAACCGTTTTTATAGTACTTAAATGTGTTTCTGCATCTTTATGTACGTTGGCATCTCTTCCTTTTACAGGAGAATCTATAATTTTAGTTTCAGGAGCATGACCTCTAACAACTCCATAATACGTTTTTTGTATTTCATTATTAGTAAACAGTTCTTGAAACTTAGCTACAAACTTTGTTTCCTTAGAAAGTAATATAATTCCAGACGTTTTTCTATCAAGACGATGAATTGGATACATTTTTTGATTGCATTGCTGTTGAATTATTTGTAACAAAGAATATTCATCAGCAACATTTCTAGAATGATGCGCATGATGTACAACTACATTATTAGGTTTTGATACGCATAACACATATTCATCTTCATAAATAACATCTAGCTTCATTATACTATTCGTTTACTGGTTTTAATTTGGTGAAGTTTAAAAGGAGTAAAGATAACGCACCACATATAAAAAAACCTATAAAAAGTGGGAGAGTAGTGGTTTCAACATATTTTCCTATAAATGTAGCAATTGGTACTGCCATAATGGTAGATACAAATCCGTTAATTGCAGCTCCAATTCCAGCAATATGTCCAACAGGCTGCATTGCTAATGCTCGAAGATTTCCAAATAAAAATCCGATAGAGAAAAACTGTAGTGCAAAGAAGATTAATAATACTACAATACTTGGATTTTCCTTTTGATAAAATAATATTATATAAATAATAGGAACAATTGAAAATATAATTAAAAAGAATGAAACGAGTTTATGCATTCCAAACTTCATAACAAACGAACCATTTAAAAAAGTAGCAAAACCAACAGAAATAGCTAAACCAGCAAAAATATATGGAAATTCGTCTACCAATAAATATTGCTCTTGAAAAATTTGCTGTGAAGCACTTAAATATACCATAAATGACCCTGTAATAAAACCAGATATAAGTGTAAAAATTACAGCTTGTTTATATTTTATAAATTCTTTTGACCCATCTAAAAATAAACGAAATGCAAACTTAATTCTATTTTCTTTTTGAAGAGTTTCTGGTTGGCGCTTCCATAACCAAAACATTACTAAAACACCAAATATTAGTTGACTATAAAATATAGATTTCCATCCGTAAGCATCCAACATTAACTTACCAATAGCAGGAGCTACAACAGGAACTAAAATAAAAATCACCACAATAAACGACATAATTTTAGCCATGTAGTTTCCACTAAAACTATCTCTAACCATGGCAATACTAATTGTTCTAGGAGCAGAGAGTCCTATTCCTTGTAAGACTCTTCCTAAAACCATCATTTCTATGTTTGTAGCACTAACACAAATAAAACTTGCAATAACAAAAAGTATAAAACCACCATAAATAACAGGCTTTCTTCCTAAACTATCAGAAATTGGCCCAGAAATTAATTGCCCAAAGCCTAGTCCTAAAAAAATCATTGTTACTAATAATTGACTATCGTGTGATCCTTGTTGAACTCGAATACTAATACCTATTTGTTCTAAAGCTGGGAGTAATGCATCTATTGATAAAGCTACTAATGACATTAGAGAAGCCATTAAAGCAATGAATTCTAATTTCGATTGATTATTTTTTTGCATTATGCAAAAATACTGCCTTTATTTTAGTTAGAAGTATGGATAAAAGTTAAAAAAAGGCTGCTTTTTTAACAGCCTTAAACAAACAATACTATAAACTATATATGTCTAATAAAAAAGACGCTGCCAAGAATAAAATGTAGTGAAACAAAAAAATGTAATAAAGTGAAGGGGCTTTTTATTCAGAACAGCGTCATATACTATATACATCTTACAATTTATGAAACAGTTATAAATAAAATAACCCTACTTTTTTTGTTAAAAAATATTATAGATATTATTAATAATTAAATAAAAAAATAAAGAGTAAACAAGGGTGAGTTATATTTACCCTTGTTTATAAAAAAAACTAAGCCATAACATCGAAAGATGCTTATACAACTTCAGACTTATAATAAAAATCTACATGACTAAATTCATCAAATGCTAATGTTATGTTATTATTGGTAAATTTTGCTATAAATTGGGTAGAGCAAGGGGTAGTAGATGCATTTGTACTATATATTACTAAACTTGGTTGTACAATTTTATCTGCATAAGCCTTTCCAATAATTAAAATCTAATTCAAAGAAGAATACTTTTTTATGTATTCTTTTGGGCTCATTCCTACCTTTTTTTTAAAAACTCTAGTGAAATATTGAGGATATTCAAACCCCAGTTTATATGCCGTTTCAGATATTGAAAAATTTGGATTCAACAATAAACTTTTAGCTTCATCAACTAAAAATAAATTGATTTGGTCTACAGCTGTCTTTCCTGTCTCAGCTTTTATAGTGTCACTCATATAACGATGACTTACATTTAATTGTGTAGCCATCCAATCTAAAGTAGGGATTCCCTCTTCAGCAAATAAGTTTTGTTCAAAATAGGTGTTTAATATATCTTTAAATTTGGTAATTAAAATCTTGTTATCATCAGTTCTATTTAAAAACTGTCTTTTGTAAAACCTATCAGCATACTTTAATAAAGTTTCTAATTGAGAAATAATGATTTCTTTGCTAAACTCATCATGATTATTATAATATTCGGCTTTAATACTCTTGAAAATATTTTTTACTATCTCTTCTTCTTTAGGTGATAGATGAAGTGCTTCGTTTACATTGTAATTAAAGAAATTATAGGTCTTGATTTTTTCATAAATATCAAGGCTTTGTATATAATTTTTATGAAATGCTATATGATAACTCTCTGAACTAAACACCAAATCTTTAAATATTAAAGTTTGGTTTGGCGCTGTAAACAACATTGTTCCTTTAGTACAATCATATTTAGTACGTCCATAAGAGAGTTCCCCTGAAATAATGTTCTTTAGGCTGATACCATAAAACTGGCAATTTATTTCTACAGGTTCGTCAAAAGCATAAGCTTCACAACTCTCATATTCATCTTCTTCTAATTCAGTATGGATAATACTAAATAAAGGATTTTCAGGCATTTTTAAACTAAAATGGTCGTGGAATTCTGTTATGGAATTGAAGTTAAGACTTGACATTTTCATGATTTCTGTACTTTGTAAATCTACGATTTATTATTAATATTCATTCCACCAGCTGGAATCACTGTTTTCGATATTATTTATGGTAAATGTTTGGCCAATTCTTGGTGCTACCAAAGGTATGTTTAGTTCATTTGCTTTTTTAGTAACACGTTCAATTGGGTCTGTCCAAGAGTGTAATGCCAGTTTAAAACCGGCCCAATGAATTGGCATTATTTTTTTTGCTTGTAAATCTACGCCTGCTTGCGCAGTTTGCTCTGGAAGCATATGTATGTCTTGCCATTGCTCATCGTACTGTCCGCATTCTAGCATTGCAAAATCGAATGGTCCATATTTGTTGCCGATTTCTGTAAAGTGTTCACCATAACCACTATCTCCACTAAAAAAGATGTTATCAGTTGGTGTTTTGATTATCCATGAACTCCATAAAGTACTCTGATGATTATTCATTTTTCTACCAGAGAAATGTTGAGATGGTGTACAGATAAACTGCAAACCTTTATATGTTGTTTCTCCCCACCAATCAAGTTCCGTAATTTTTTCTTCGGAAATTCCCCAAGCTTTTAAATGCACTCCAACGGCTAGTGGAACAAAATAGTGTTCTACTTTTGATTTTAGCTTTTCAATACTTTCATAATCTAAATGATCGTAATGGTCGTGGGAAATGACTACAGCATCTATTTTAGGTAATTTCTCAATTTCTAGAGGTATCTCTTTATTAAAACGATTTTCACCTAAAAAGTTCATTGGTGCAGCTACTTTACCAAACATTGGGTCAATTAGAATGTTTTTTCCTTGTGTTTGCATTAAGAAAGCCGAATGCCCATACCAAATGAAGCGTGTGTCACCTTTATAATCAGCAACATTTATCGAATCTATTTTTTGAACGTGTAAGTCTTGCTTTGGTCTTCCGTTTTTAACTTTGGTAGTAAAGAATTTCCAGGATAATTTTACCATATCATTAAACCCTAAATTTTGCGGAACGTTTGCATCCTTATTACGGAATTTGCCATTTTCGTATTGTTTAGAACTAGTATAAGATTGGTAATCTTTTTTTGTGACGTCGCCACCAAAAGAAGGATAAAATTTGACAATCAAAACGTAAGCAACTATCAAAATACCAATAAGTGATAAGAGGGTAATCAACATTTTTTTTATAATTTTTTGTATACTATTTTTCATAGACTTTTGGGAATAAGCTCTAAAGTAGACGCTTCATGTTTTTTTTGTGTCAAATGTCAATCGCATTACTGGATAAATCAATCCTAATAATTTTAGATATGCTTTATTTACTTTAGGGTTTATTTCTTCTAAATCCGTGGGAATAACACCATCAATATCTACAACTGTGTTACCAGTTTTCATAGCACCTTCAGGATGCTTTAAAAAAGCATGATGCCAGCTTCGTTTTCCGAACTTATACTGACGTACAAAAAAACGTCCTTCAATTGCGACGATAGTGATATCAATAAAACGATGATTACCACATTTAATTTGATGTACTTTCTGCCCTTTCACTAGTGTTTCTAGTTCTTGTATTTTCATATAGAAAAGCTTAAGACGTTATTAATCGATTAGGAGTTTAATACTTGTAAAAATTCTATCTAAATTATTTATTAAAAAATTCTGCTACAGCATCTGTTGATGCTTTTACAGCTTCAGGCTTATAATAAAAATCTACATGAGTAAAATCATCAAATGCTAATGTTGTGTTATCATTAGTAAGTTTTGCTATAAATTGGGTAGAGCAGGGGGCAGTAGATGCATTGGTACTATATATTACTAAACTTGGTTGTACAATTTTATCTGCATAAGCCTCTCCAATAGAAATTAAAGACTGCATGGCTTGGTCTGCAATATGTATGTTTGAAGCATTTTTAACAGTTCCAGGGCCTTTTTCACCGTTTTTTCCATAGTAATTATACGTTTCTTCTGCCATTACTGGGTAAGCGGCAGTAGTAACAAACTCTTCTTTAGTCATTTCATCATCTAATCCAAATGGAGCATAATAATCAGGTTCTCCAGTTTCGTACTGTTTTTGCATAGAATCATTAGCAGCTGCAATCATAGGATCTGTAACTTCTCTACCTAACCATTGAAAACCATCTGCTGCCATCATACCAAAAACCATTGCTATTTTCTTAATTCTATGGTCTGTAACTGCTGCTGATGCAATGATAGAACCACCCTGACAAACACCTAGTCCTTCAATCTCTTCTATAAAAGGAAGTGTACCGAGATAAGATACTGCATCCCAAGTATTTTCTATTAATCTAAACATGTATCTAGATTTTTTATGTTCTCCTGGTAATGCTGGAGAATCTCCCATTCCTAAATAATCAAATCCCAAAAAAACAAACCCTCTTTTTGCCATTTCTGGTCCATAGGTTGCCATAATCTGTCCTTTAACTTGTGGAAACGGACTAGCACTTACTATGGCTTTGTACTTCTTGTTTGAATCAAATCCTTTAGGTAGGTAAAGATCTCCTGCTAATTCTACTCCAAATGACGTGAATGTCACACTATTTTTTCCTGCTTTTAAATTGTTCATCTTTTTTATAGCCGTATTATCCTACAATACTTATACATTTTGGTATCAGACTTACACATTTTGGTTAAAACAATTTATTGCAAGAAGAAATTTCTCAAAGTATTAATGGTTAAATAATTTAGTCTTTATTTTACATAATATTAATTATAGTACAAAATAAATTGTAAGCTATAATTCCATATTATGTAAAATATCCCAGAAAGTCTTTAACACACAATAAACTTTGGTACTTGGGTCATTAAAATTTCAAATACGAGATTCTTACGGGTTAAGATTTTAGATTTATAAGGAAAACCATTTGTAACTATAATTTGCCATTATGTAAAATTGCCGCTACCAAACGCTCGATTGCTTTTATAAAATCAAATTGCTTAATGCAATTTATTTATAACACAATTATCCATCGCTTGCCAACGCCAAAAAAAGCAAAAGAGTGTTCCATTAACTGTAGTGAAAGAAGCTTTGGAGAAGAAAACTTTTAAAAGAAAAATCAGCAAATGAAACTATTGCTTTTACTAAAGCAAAGTTACATAACGCGGTACATTATAATACATTTTAAATTGTGTAAATAGAATGACGAAGTGTTTTTTATTTAATTGTAGATATGTTTTATGGTATCTACAAATTTGTTACAGTCATTTTACGACACTGTAATTTTATTCATATCCACATGTAGATAACCTGTAACAATCTTTTTTATAAGTGTTTAATATTCGTTGAAGTTTCTGAATTATATTTTTAAATATTATGTTAAATATAATTCTTATATCTCCGTCTGAAAACTATTTAAAAGTAAAAGAATTTAGAAGTTAGGTTTTAGATATAAACAAATTATATATTTTTTATACCTAACTTCTAAAATTCTAATTTTGCCAATGTAATTATTTATTAGCTACAAATATTTCTTTTAACTGTTTAATTACATTTCCGTTTCCAGTAACTGTAATTTCTCCAATCTTATCAGCAATTTTTTCTACATACTCCATTTCTTTTAACTTAAACAACATTTCGTTGTCTTCCATTAATTTAGCAGTATTTAATAAGCTTCTCGTTGAGGCTGTTTCTTCTCTTCTGGTAATAATATTAGCTTGGGCTTTCTTTTGTGCTACCAATACCTGATTCATGATTTCTTTCATTTCTCCTGGTAAAATAACATCTCTAATTCCGCAACCTTGAATTACTACACCTAATTTTTCAGCATTCGCTTTTGTTTCTTCAAAAACTGCTGTAGAAACATCCTCTTTATTGGCTAATAATTCATCTAATGTGTAGTGCCCTACATATTTTCTCAATGCTAACTGCATGTTTACATATAATTGTTTTTCATAGTCTTTGTTAGCCAATAACGCTTTTTCAATATCAGTTACTTTGTACTGCGTATAAAAGTTAATTCTAACATTTGCTTTGTCTTTAGTTAACAATTCCTGACCTGCAATTTCTAATTGTAATTGTCTGGTGTCTACTTTCGCTATTTTAATAGTTGTTTCATTTTTCCAAAACCTATACGTCCCTCCTACCAATGTTTTTTGGTAGGTATCATTCACTAACAACACCGCTTTTTCGTAGGCAGCAACTTCAAAAGTTCTAACATATTTGTTTACCTCATAATTATTGAATAAAGAGGCATCAACTTTTTCAGTAATCTCAATCTTGCTTATATCTATTCTTTGAAAGGTTCTAGTAATAAACCCTTTCCAGAAAACATGTCTTCCAGCATTTAAAACTCTTTTAAAGTTATTATTTTCGTACATGAAAACTAACTCATTGTCTTGTGCTTCAACAATCTCTAACATTGCTGCTAAAGTTGCGTCTTGTAACAACACTTCTAAAGCTACTGATGTATAAAAATCTTTTGTTAAATCGTATACTGCCATTGTTTGATTAAACCCTAACCAATGTGTACCCGCTTTAATTACCTTTATGTAATCTCCTTTTTTAAATACTAATCCTACTTTTCCTTGATTAATTGTTATTCTTTTCATAATCTTTTTGTTTTTAATTGTTTATACGTTGTTTTTCTCACCATAGAGAAATTTGTTTGTTTTTGTAAAAAGTACTGAATGTTAATGCTTATAAGCCCACGGAAATAATAAGATTACATAGCTTTTGTATTGTTGTTTACTACATGGGTTATACTAATTGATACTATAACTGACATACTAAATTTCAATACATTGTTTATGTAATGGTTATTATTTCAAAGTACGTTTATAAGTGTTTATTTAAAAACTCATTAAACATTCAACACTTTAGGTTCATCAGTTTTACAAGATGATGAGCTTCCTGATGACTTTTCTCAAGTCGTGAGGTCGGACTCGAACCGACATGCCGTAAGGCTTACCATAATTACTAGAACCGAAATCCAGTGCGTTTGACCGCTCCGCCATATCCTTTCGGATAGTGGGATTCGAACCCACACGAATTTTCTCTATTGCTTTAACCGGACTTAGCTACATAACTTTCGTTATGGCAGGATTTGAACCTGCGTACATAGAGTGCGATTATTTTTTGGTGAATAATCAAAACCTTCAAGACCAGTTGCATATACAATTCTAATACATATACTGTAAGAATGTATACAATGGTGCTATACAGAAACACGCAACAAGACTTGCTTGATATTTTTATTATACGATGTAAATGAACTTTTATGGCTACCTCATTTTACTCTTTGGTGTAATGAGGTTTTTCATAGCAATTTTTATCTCACAGCAAACATCTTTTTCATAAGTACACTGCAAATATTACACAGTATTGCGCAATGTTTTTGCGTACTAAAAATTATTCTTGCTTTTTCTTACTTTTTTTCTTCTTTTTCTTAGGAAGTTTATCCTCTACACGTTCTATATGTTCTCTTACAGTCCGCATATAGTCACTATTATACGTGTACTTTTTAGCAAGTTTTAAAGTTTGTAATGATTTTTTATACGCTTCTTTCTGTTCATATAATTGGGCTTTACCTGTATATAAAATTGCTTTATCGGAACCTTTTATGGTCAATGCGAAATCGATGAATCGTTCAGCTTCTTCATAGTCTTCATTCCATAATAACACATTAATATAATGCGGATATACGTTAAAAGCATACATGTTTTCTGCTAACGCCTCTGTATAATACAGTTTTGCTTTTTCAAAATCACCTAAGTGCTCTGCATAAATGCGTCCCATTAAGCACAACGCTACTACATTTTTTTCTTCATAGACCAAAGCATATGTTAATGCCTCCATGGTTTCTTCTAATTCATAAGGAAAAGCATCTAATGCTTTAAATATGTAATTGTTTGCTAATGTTTTCATCTTATTCTAATTGTTTACGCAAATCATTTTTTAATTGATTACGTGTTGTTTTAAATCTTTTTTTGTTGTTCTTAACTTTAAAATCAGTTCCAACAAATACTTGTACTGGATTTCCTCTTTCTAAATCTAAATGGTTTTCCCATTCTTGTTTTATGGTGCTTTGTAATTGATGTACATTATGATTTCCTATCAAGGTTTTTAAACGTTGTACAGCTATTTTTTTATTCTGATGCTGTGAACGACTTTCTGAAACCAATACTTGAATTCCTGTTGTGCTATGTTTTGCTCGTACAGCAGAACTTACTTTATTTACATGTTGTCCACCAGGTCCAGAACTTCTAATTGCCTGAAACTCGATGTCTTTTTCTTGTATGGTTAACTCATTATTATATTCCAATTCAAAACAACCTATAAACCAGTTTTTGCGTTTATGGTATTTTCTAAAGGTTGATTTTCCTGTCCATTGAATAGTGCCCAACCAATCTTTTAAAAATAAAGACAGGTTATTTCCTTTTAATTGAACACTTACTGATTGTATGGTGCCATTCTCTATTCCATTTTCTTTATGAAGAATGTCATACGTTATCTTATGTTCTACTACAGCTTTTATAAATGCTTTTAGCACTTTTGCTACTACCCAGCAGCATTCCGAAGGTCCACGACCCGCTGTAAATTGTATTATTTTTATGTTCATTTTAATTTCCTATTCCTGTCATTACGAGTGAAACAAAGCAATCTGTTAATCGGTAAGCAGATTGCTTCAGTTGTTATCTCTTTCAGAATGACGATTCTTTTTACTTATCCATTCGTACGATTTTCGGTGTAAAAGTGCCTAATACTTCAACTAACTCTTGTTGATTAGCCATTACCTTTTTGATATTTTTATACGCCATAGGAGCTTCATCTACTCCACCTCCAATGAGCGTAACTTCATTCATTTTTAACTGATGCTTAATATCACTTTTGGTAAATTTCTCTTTACACTTCCTTCTTGAATGTTTTCTTCCTGCTCCGTGTGATGCCGATTGTAAACTCTCCTGGTTCCCTAAACCTCTAACAATGTATCCTGGTGCGGTCATAGACCCCGGAATTATACCCAATGCTCCTTTATTAGCAGGTGTTGCTCCTTTTCTATGTACAATACATTCAACTCCATTTAGCTGTTCTTTCCAAGCAAAATTGTGATGATTCTCAATCATTGCTAAAGGTTTTATTCCTAATAACTTTGCAATTCGTTTATGAATATTATCATGACATGCCTTGGCATAATCACCTGCTAAATTCATTGCTAGCCAATATTCTTGTCCGTCATGCGTATCTAAATCTAACCATGCTAAATGTTGTACATTTTTAGGTAACGGACATTGTTTACTCGCTAAATAGGTATAGTGTTTTGCAATGTTTGCTCCCAATCCACGTGATCCGCTATGCGTTAACAATCCCACATACTCTCCTACAGGCACATTAAATTCATTGTGTTCATCTGTTATAGTTACCATTCCGAACTCCACAAAGTGATTTCCACCTCCAGAAGTTCCTAATTGATTATATGCTTTTACTTTTAACCGTTTTAGTAAGGGGATGTCTTGGAACTCATTCCGTTCAAAAATTTCATGGTCTTGTTTTTTATCATGTGTTTCATACATTCCAAACTTGGTATGTTCCTTCAAGATATTTTCTAATTGATGTTGCTTTCCTTTTAAATAAGAAGCTTTCATCGGAAAAATACTCAATGCCATTCTACAGCCAATATCTACTCCTACCCCATACGGAATTACTGCATTTTCAGTAGCAAGCACGCCACCTATGGGTAATCCGTACCCTGAATGTGCATCAGGCATTAAAGCTCCTTGTACCGCAATTGGTAATTTTAAAGCATCGTACAACTGAAACTTAGCTTGCTCATCAATTTCATTTTCTCCATAAATAGAAAACGGAGCTCTTGTATTTCGTAATTCATGCATTTTAATTTCAACAGGCTTGGTTAAACCTTCAGCAACTTTACCCCAAATAGCATTTCCTTGATATTTTTCTGGATAAAGCAATACATTTTTTGCTTCTTCTAAAATGCGTTCTTTCTTTTCTTTTTTTCTATATCGGTTAATTTGCCCTAAGGCAATATTTATACTATTGTTTTTTGGAAAGCCTAATTTGATTAGATCTTTTCCTTTTAGTTTATTTCCCATGTTGAGACATTATAAGGTTGGGCACCAATTTTCTAATTAGTGCTTTGTATCAATATTTTTCTCTTTGCTTCGGAAATTGAAAACTATACGGAAATGTGTAGCATAAAAAAATCCGAAACGTTATTGAGGCTTCGGATTTTTCATATATAAGTTGTTGTTATTTCTATGTATGAAGAAAATCGCGAAGCGTGTGTACAAAAGAACCTGGTTCTTTTACTGTACTTATGTTTAATTGATATTTGAACATGGTTACTTCGTTTTTAAAAATTATTATTTTGTTGTTGAGTATGTTTATACTTGAACTGCGCTCTGTATAAAAATTACTGGTGCAAAGATGTGAGTCTTTTTTGAATTACACAAGTTTAAAATGACTTTATTTTACTAAAAATCAAACACTTATACTAAAATAAAGATATAAGTATCCTATCCGAATTTCTTCAGACTAGTAACCTGTTGGTTGTAAGCTATGTAGCATTTTACATGTAACTTTCAAAGACTTGAAGTTTTTTATAAAAAAAAGCGTCCAAATTATATAATTTGGACGCTTTTAGTGATTTTATACTACAATAACCTTATTGATAACTCCATAAAAATCGCTTTTGAGCGTCCGATATGTGTATAAATTGCATTGGCATAGGTTAAATTTCGTTTAATTAATTTATAAAATATGGAGAACCTTCATTCTCTTTTTTTTCTTTCTTAAAATGCCTATGGCATTGGTAATATCTCTACTACTATTCCATATACATTCTTAGTCCACCCGTTTATTCTTCCATGATTGTTTCCTATTTGCAAACCTCTTTTATTGTTTTTTCCTTTTACAAGGTGTGTAAAACAGTTTCCACGAACTTTGCAATACACAATATCGCCAACCTTACAATTTTCCCAGTTTATTGGTTTTAGTTTTACAGGTTGTTTAGATTTTAAAATAGGCAACATAGAGTTACCTGGCTCTTTTGAAATAATGGTTTCTCCATTATTTAATTTTTGAATTTTCCAATTCATTAGTATCATATTTTATAAATTATGTAAAACACTATTGTCTTACATATCTCATAAAATTACCAAGCCATTTCAATGAACTGCTGCAAATATGATATTTTTAGTTGGTTTTACCTATTAGATTGATTTTAAATTAAGTATTACTAGTTTAATCTACTCCTAAAGCTTGTTTAAATAAATCGATACTCTTTCTTATTAAACTTTTGTTTTCATCTAGTTTTACTTCTTTTATAATATTATTTTGTTTTAATACCTTATCATCACTTTTTACTTCTATTTCGCAATTTAAAAATCCATACCAATCTTCATTTTCTTTGAATGAATTAAATTTTGAAATGACTTTTTCTGAAAATAATTTTGCTCTATCTATTGCCTGCTCATTTGTTAATGAATAATAATAGAAACCATCCCCTAAAATATTGTCATTTAACATATAAAATTCAAATAATATATCATATTGATATTCAGTTTGTGAATTTAAACCTGATAATGAATTAATTGCACTTAAAACAACCTGTTTTCATTAGACCTTGATAGTGTCAAACATAAAGAATACACTTCTAAACTTAATAGTTCTTTCTCAGAGCTGTTATCTTTTATAAGGTTTAATAACCTTCTTCTATAATCATTAGATTTATAATTAATATTTATAAAGTCAAATAGTAAATCTTTACTATTGAATTCGTTATTTTCTACCAGTTTGTATAAAAAGCTTTCAAAAACTTCTATGTCAATTCTATCTACCAAAAGCTGATATGCCTTTTGTTTTAACTTTTGAGTTATTTTTCTTTCCATTATTTTTAATCAATTGTTCTTGATTTTTAAAAATCACCATAAAATACTTGTAAACAAGGGAGTTTTAATTCTTTTCTCCATAAATCAACCACCTGATTCCTATCATCTAAAACAAACTCAATAAAGTACTTATGCTCTATTTTTCTTTTAAATACCTCTTCTTTAATAATCGCATCTTTCCTATTATCTTTTGATTTACGCATCCATAGTGCGTCATAAGCTATTTCATGCTTTTTTAACCAAGATACTGTTTCTGGTTGATATTTAGCTTCTCTACCTGATAAAAGAAGTATTTTATATCCTAATTGTTGGTAATTCTTTACTAAATTAACGATAGGCACATTAGGTAAATCTTGTTCACACCTACTACCATCAAAAGGACTTCTGTTATGTATTAAAGATAAAGTTCCGTCTAAATCACAAATAATAGCTTTTGGTAAAGCTTCATCTTGATTTCTATATTCATTTTTTAGTTTTTTCATTTTTCTGTATTTTAAATATTTTTTATGTTCATGGCAACTTCCCCACTTAAACGATCTCTTTTTCTTAATCACACTGCAAATATTTAGCTGTATTACGCAATCTTTTTGCGTACTAAAAAAGAATTTATCATTTTTACTAAAAAATTATAAAATGGCTTCTAACAAAAATGCACTAATTCGATATAAAACAATTGATCAATGCCTCAGAAACACCATGCGTACTTGGACTTTGAATGATTTAATTGATGCTTGTTCGGATGCTTTGTATGAATACGAAGGAAAAGATATTTATGTAAGTAAAAGAACGATTCAGTTAGATATTCAAATGATGCGTAGTGATAAATTAGGGTATAATGCTCCAATTGAAGTCTATCAACGTAAATATTACCGTTATGCTGAAGAAGGGTATTCCATTATGAATATTCCTGTGACTGAAAACGATGTAAAGGTGATGAATGATGCCATTCAAGTATTACGTCAGTTTAAAGACTTTTCTTTATTCAAAGAAATGGACGGAGTGCTACAACGTTTAGAAGATTCGGTATATTCTTCTCAAAAACACAATAGAGCTATTATTCATTTAGATAAAAACGAACAACTAAAAGGCTTGTCATTTATAGATCCTTTATACAATGCCATACAGCAAAAAAAAGTATTAAAAGTAAATTATCAGTCGTTTAAAGCAGAAAAAGCCAGTATAATAACCTTGCACCCACAATTATTAAAGGAGTTTAATAATAGATGGTTTTTATTAGCACTCGTAAAGGGTAAAGAAACAACCTTAGCTTTGGATCGTATAAATTCTGTAATGGAAGTTGAAAACACAACATATATAGATAAAGCAATTAATGGTGATGTTTATTATAAAGATGTTGTTGGTGTCACAGTTTCAAATACGAGACCACAACGTATTGCTTTTTGGGTAGATAAAGCAAATACTCCTTATGTACTCACGAAACCTTTTCATAAATCTCAACGATTGATAAAATATACAGATGACGGGGCTATCTTTAATATTTTAGTTATTCCTAATTATGAATTGGAACGTTTAATTTTGGGCTTTGGTGATAGTATAGAAGTGTTAAAACCTGAAAAACTTAGAAAAAGAATGATTCAGAAACTAGAAAACTCTCTAAACAGATACGCTATTAAAAAGCAGACACACCTGTAGCTTTATTCTTTTGTACAAAAAAGCGAACTTTTAATCCGAATATATTATTTAGCTTTTTAATTGTCAGAAGGACAACCATTTGGCAAATGGCAGCACCAATCGGTAATAGGGTCTGTATTAAATTTAGATTTGGTAAATACATATATTGCCGCAGAGAAAAACTTAACAATTTTATTCCCTTTTCCTGAGGAATTATTACCAATTAAAAAAGTCTAAGTAATACTACGGTTAATTAATAAAAAAACTTAAGTGTTAGACCCTATTAAATTAGAGATAAGAACTTATATTTGTGAAAAACAAAATTAATTGCTTATCTATTTTATTCAAATACTTGTTTTTTCTTCATTAATACTACTTTCTTTTATCATGCTTTCAAACCCATTGAGAGTAAATAAAAAAGCTAATATTTGGTTTGGGATAACTTTATTTTTATGGTCAAGTTTTTGGTTAGAAGAAATTGTTTTGCTAACAAAGGCAGAACCTTTTGGTCTTTTTCTAAACTTAGTAATTTCATTTATACAATTTTTCACCCCTATACTACTATATATCAGTGTTTTGTTTTTTTCTAATCCTAATTATAGTTTTACGTTTAAAGACAGCACGGTATTTATTATACCAATAGTTTATTTAATTGCAATTATTTATGATTACATCTCGATTATTAATTATCAGTTTTTATTAGTAACATTAATACTTGTTAATGCGATTATATTTACTACAAAATCGTTTTTAAGACTTCGTATTCATCAGCGAAAAATAACTTTGTTTTCATCTAATACTGATGAAATTAATTTGAAATGGTTAGAAAATATTATTCTTGTAATTATGGTTCTAGTTTTAATTATAAGTGTTTTTAACCTTGTTTATATTGGACTACCCTTAAACCTATACCTAAACATTATTACGTTAGGTGTTGTCTTGTTTATGACTTACAACTCCTTAAAACAAAAAGAAATTTTTCCGACTAACCAAAAACACCGTGAAGATATTATTGCTATTGAGAATGATGATGATGAAATTGATACTAATAAACGAAAAATTATTAAAGACAAAGAGCTTGTTATATTAAAAGCTAAATTAAATGCTTTGATGAAAACTAAGCATTTGTATTTAGATAACAACATTAATTTGGCTTCTTTAGCGGAAGAAATGCAAATAACATCGCACCAATTATCATATGTTATTAATAATGGATTTAATCAAAATTTCTATCAGTTTATCAATAGTTATCGTATAGAAAAAGCTAAAAAATTATTAATGGATAAATCTTCTGAAAAACTATCTATATTAGGTATTGCATTTGAGTCTGGTTTTAGTTCTAAAACTGCTTTTAATACTACATTTAAAAAGCTTACAAATCAAACACCTTCGGAATTTAAAAAACAAAGTTCTAGTTTATAACACAGAACAATACAAGTGTTTAAGTAATTGATTGACAATAGTTTGAATTCTTGTTCTCATTTATAAACAAGGGCATTTTAAATCATCTCTTGTTCTAATTTTGTTTACATATTTAAAAAAAGACAAATGAAAGAATATACAGATAATACGTTTGCAGTTATTACAGGAGCAAGTCAAGGGTTAGGAAAAGCTTTTGCATTAGAATTGGCCAAAAGAAAACACAATCTCATTTTAATTAGTCTTCCTAAACAAAATTTAAATAAACTGGCTAACCTAATTGAAACATACTACAATGTTAAAGTAGCCTATTATGAAACTGATTTTTCTTCAGATGCTAACCTTAAATCATTAACTAGTTATTTAAAGGAAAAATACGCTATTAATATTCTAATTAATAATGCTGGTACTGGTGGAACAAAAAAAATAGAAGACGTTTCTCTTAATTATATTAATAATATAATTCAAGTCAATATAAAAGCAATAACAATACTTACACATCAATTACTTCCTAATTTAAAAGAGCAAAAAAAATCATATATTTTAAATGTATCAAGCATTGCTGCTTTTTCCCCTCTAGGTTATAAAACAGTTTATCCTGCTTCAAAAGCTTTTGTTCACTCATTTTCATTAGGTCTTTCAGAAGAGCTAAAAAACACTAATATTTCTGTTAGTGTTATAAACCCTGGAGCTATGAAAACAAATCCAGAAATTACTGCAAGAATAAAAAAACAAGGCTTTTTAGGTAAATTAACCTTGTTAGATCCAAAAAAGGTTGCTAAGTATTCAATAAAAAAAATGTTTAAACGAAAAGCTTTTATAGTTATAAACCCAATGAGTTGGTTTATTTCTATTCTTTTACCTAATTGGATAAAAATACCTATGATGACAAGTATAATAAAAAGAGAAGCTTAAAAATGAAACGAATTTTTATTACTGGAGTTAATGGTTTATTAGGTACTAATTTATGTCATGAACTTTTACAACAAGGTTATTTTGTTATTGGTCTTACCAGAAAAAAACAAAACTATAAAGGAAAAGAACATAAACACTTAAAATTAATTGAAGGTGATTTATTTATAGACTTTACTTCTTTATTAAATAATGTAGATGTAGTAATACATGCTGCTGCTACAACTAGTCAAAATTTATTGAGGTATTCTGATTATAAGAAAATAAACTGTAATACTACTATACAACTATACAATGCTGCTATAATATGTAATGTTAAACGTTTTATTTTTGTTAGTA
This sequence comes from Tenacibaculum sp. Mcav3-52, assembly GCF_022347665.1. Taxonomy (NCBI): domain Bacteria; kingdom Pseudomonadati; phylum Bacteroidota; class Flavobacteriia; order Flavobacteriales; family Flavobacteriaceae; genus Tenacibaculum; species Tenacibaculum sp. Mcav3-52. The sequence continues at coordinate 342,708 of NZ_JAKRGE010000003.1, forward strand.
CTGCCAATACTTTAGGGTATGGTTCTTTTCAAAAACCGGGAGCTGAAAATAATAAAATGAGTAAACTTTTTAAACAATCATATTATGCGAAAAGTAAATTTGAAGCTGAGAAGTACTTGTTAAAAAATAACCATAAGATAAAAACAGCTATCGTAAATCCTACTTTTATGTTAGGAGCTTACGATACTAAACCTAGTTCGGGGAAAATAATATACATGGGATGGAAAAAGAAAGTAATATTTTATCCTCCAGGAGGAAAAAACTTTGTACATGTAAAAGATGTTGCTAATGGCATTATAAAAGTACTAACTACAAATTCTTTTGGAGAGAAGTATTTACTAGCAAACGAGAACCTTAGTTATAAAGATTTTTTTAATAAACTTAACAAAGTAACTAATCAATTACCTTTGATGGTTCAAATCCCTAAGTTTATACTTATTATGATAGGTTATTTTGGAGATGTTCTCCGAAGTATGGGTATAAAAACTTCTTTAAGTTTAACGAATATGCGTACTTTATGTATAAACAACTTTTTTTCTAATACTAAGTCAGTAAGAGATTTAAAGATTGAATATCTACCTATTAATAAGGCTATAGATGATGCTATTCTCTATTTTTCCAAAATCAAAAACAATTAACAAAAAAGGCTTTAGTTTATAAACTAAAGCCTTTTTCTTATATCCTATATTAAACAATTTTTAACAAATATAGTCCATAGTGGTAGGTCTGTAACAACATACCTTTACTCCATCTTGATAAATAAAAGAACCATCTCCTCCACATTCTTTAGGAAAAGGAAAAGGAAAAGGTACTGCATTTCCTCCTTTAATGTTCTTTAAGGTTGTTTTTGTTAACTCTTGTGATCCTTTTACGTTTAAAATTACTTTTTTCATTATAAAGTATTTTGGGGGTTATAAATATTATTCTGTTTTCCGAAAATAACCTTTAAAAAAGAGTTTACTATAAAAAAAACCATATTTTTAGTAAGGAAAAACCATATTTTTTTGAATTACTTTTCCATAAGAACTTCTAACTTATATAAATACGGGAGCTAATAGTCCTTTAAATGTAGTATCTTCTGGAGCTTTAATTTCTACTGACATAATGGTAATTAGAATAGCTAAAACACCATTGTTAAATGCTTCTTAATCTACCTGTTTTCATATGTTTTTTGTTTATTACACTATTAACTCCTCCCAAAACGTCTTTGTTCTGGTAAGAGGATTCGTTCAGTCTCGTTTTGTACAGAAGGAAACTTATTATTTTTCCAGTTTTCTTTAGCTTGCTCTATCAATTCTTTATTAGAAGCCACAAAATTCCACTCTATAAAGCGTTCTTCTGGAAATGGCTCTCCTCCAAAAATATAAACAGTAGAATTTGCTGTAATTTCAAAAGAACACAAGGTACTGTCTTTTGCTACTAATAATTTTTTGGACTCATAAGTATGTCCATCACTAATAATACTTCCTTCTAAAATATATAAGGCACTTTCACCAAACAAATGTTCTCCTATAGTAATTGTTTTCTTCTCACTCGATTTAATTTCTATAAAAAACAGTGGACTATATACTGGAACAGGAGATTGCTTTCCAAACGCTTTTCCTGCGATGAGCTTAAACTGAACTCCTTCATCTTCCCAATTAGGAATTTCATTTTCGGAAACATGTGTAAAAGAAGGTTCACATTGCTCTTCACTTAAAGGTAAAGCTACCCATATTTGTAACCCATGAAGCTTCTTAGTTGAATTCCTTAATCTTTTAGGAGTTCTTTCTGTATGTACTACTCCTTTTCCTGCTGTCATCCAATTTACAGCTCCTGGAGTTATTTCAATTTCAGTTCCTATACTATCACGGTGTACTATAGCTCCTTCAAACAAAAAAGTAAGAGTTGATATACCTATGTGAGGATGCATATCAACATCTAAATTATCATTTTCGGTAAGTTTTACTGGTCCCATATGGTCGATAAAAATAAAAGGACCTACCATTCGTTTTTGCCGAAATGGCAACAAGCGACCTACTAGAAAATTACCAATATTTGCTGCTCGCTCTTCAATTATTAGTTTCGTGTTAGACATTTTTATACCTATTAAGGATTTAATCAAAAAAAGCAACTCTAAACCGAAGAGTTGCCTTTTAAAGTTATTGTTAATCTTCTAAATAACCAAACTTTCCAGTATTGAAGTCTTGAAATGCTTCTATTAACTCTTGTTTAGTATTCATTACAAACGGACCGTGTGCCGCAATAGGTTCGTTTAAAGGCTCTCCGCTTAATACTAAAATTATAGCATCTTCTAAAGCCTCTAAAGTAAAAGTATCTCCGTCATTTTTGAATAATGCAAAGTAATCCTCTAAAATATTGTTTGATTCATTCACTTTAACACTACCTTCAACTGATAAAATAGCAGTAGTATAGTTTTTAGGAAAGGTTAACTGTGTTTTTATTCCTTTCTTCAACTTTACATTAAACATATTTACAGGCGAAAATGTAAATGCAGGTCCTTTATTTCCTTTATACTCTCCTGCAATTACCTCTATTTCTCCTCCTCCATCTGCTAAAGGTATTTTAGCCATTTCTGCATTAGCAATTGCTTGATATTTTGGCGAACTCATTTTATCCTTAGCCGGTAAATTTACCCATAATTGTACCATTTGAAACTCTCCTCCTGTTTTACTCCATTCGGTTTCATGAAACTCTTTGTGTAAAACTCCTGAAGCCGCTGTCATCCATTGTACGTCTCCTTCACCTATAATTCCACCTCCACCTGCACTATCACCATGCTCAACACGTCCTTTATAGGCAATCGTTACGGTTTCAAAACCTCTGTGCGGATGTACTCCCACTCCTTTTGGTTTATCAGTTGGAGGAAAATTATATTTTGAATTATAATCTAACATAATAAATGGATCCATACGTTGCATCGTTGAGCTTCCTGGTATAAAATTATGAACTCTAAATCCATCTCCTACAAAATGTGGAGTTCCTGGTTTTACTATCTTTTCTATACTTCTTGTTTTCATTTTAACTTCCTTTCTTTAATTAATTTAAACTAGCGGCTAATTCCATTTCAAATGAATTATCAAAATAATTACGTTGTATTTCTGGTTTATTTTTAGACCAATACCCTTGTTTAACGCTTTCTGAAAGCGCTGTTTCATCTTTGTATTCAACAATAATTGCTTCAGGAAATAATACTGTAATAATCTTTTGCAGTTTGGTTTTTTCTATCTCTTTAGTGTCTTTAGAAATAGCTAAAACCTTATATGTTTGTTGGTGTAATTTTTCAATGGCTGTTTCGACATCAGGAACAGTTGAAACTTGCCAATTCAAAATTTTGGGTTTTGTTGTATTTTTTGTTACAACTAATGTTTTTAAATGTCTCATGATAAATCCTTTTTTACCCATTAAATGGGATTAATTATTCGATGCTTAACATCGAAATTAATTGAGTTTACTTTTTCTGAAATATTAAGTGAGTTAATCTCCACTTTTTATTTCACTGTAAAATTACGGCAACAAAAAAAGGTATGCATTGACCTATGGTAAGAACGAATTACGATTATCTAACAACCGTAAATAAACAATCATAACTCGTATCTTAATTATTTGGTTTGAAGTTTTCTTCAGCAAGTGATTTACGAACACGACTCAAGCTTTCTGGAGTTATTCCTAAGTAAGAAGCTATCATCCATTGCGGAACTCGTAACATAATATCTGGATACATCTTTACAAAATCTAAATAACGTCTTTTTGCTGAAGCTCCAAGTAGTTGACTAATACGTTTGTATAATTGACGAATATGTTTTTGTAACAAATGCTCATTTTTTCTTCTAAAATCAGTATTTATTTTTGACACTTTATTAATAAAGTCCTCGTCTAACATTATAACTAATGTATCTTCTACAGCGTCAATATAATATGTTGATGGTTCTTGAAAATATACACTACCTCTATCACTTACAATCCAATTTTCAGTAGCAAACTGTAAAATATTTTCTTTTCCCTCTTCATTTAGGGCATATAAACGTAACAAACCTTTTTCTACAAAAAAGAAATGTGAACACACATCTCCTTCTTTTAATAAAAAATCACTTTTAGAAACGTTTTTTAAAGAAATAAACGATTGCATTTGAAGGTAATCATCTTCTGATAATCCTCCTTTTTCAATAAGATACTTTTTAAAGTTTGGTAGCTCCATACATTGATGTAATGAGCTACTAAAAATACAGTATTATATACAATATTTTACTTTTCTTCTGAAGTTTTAAGTACCTTACCTCTATATCTAATTGAATTTTTCTGCGTACTATTTACATAAATGGTACTCGATAAGCTAGGATATACTCTAACTATAACATTATAGTTTTCAGTTGTTGTATTTTTATCCTTTATTTTAAAACTAATTTTGTAACTATTCTCTTTATCTTCTGATACAACTAAATCTTCAGGAGTTCCTTCAAATTCAATTCCAATATCTGTACTTCCATAAGAACCTCCCATTTGTCGCTCTCCAAAATATGGTAAATAGGCTGCAACAGTATCTTTTTTCATTTTGAAAAAATTACTATTTCCTACTAAATTAATGTTTCCAGCGTTACTTCCTATAGGTAACAAACCTGCATTAGCTATTTGTGCCATTGCATTTGTAACCATTGGTTCAGCCCACTCTGATTCTATTTCAAAAGTTTTACTTTCTATAAGAGCGTTTAAGTTATCTATTTCTGACTGAGTTATGTTTTTAGAAGATGCACAACTAAGTAGTAAAAAAATCATACTAATAAAAAAAACAAATCTTTTCATACTTTACTGTTTTTAAACCTTTTACAAGATACTTAAATATCGTAAAACTTTCAAGAAAACAAGACTATTTAACGTTTGTTTTACTCTTTATTAGGTACAGAGAACAGATCCGGTTTTGCTCCTTTAATATCTCTATAAAAATCATAAAAATGATTCATATCAGCGTTCATATCATCTGTTAAGTAATAAGGAGGCGCTATAATAATTTGTTTGTTTTTAAAATCGAAAGCAAACATAACCACAGGTACATTGGCCCCTTTTGCGATGTAATAAAATCCAGTTTTCCATGAGGTTACTTTAGCACGAGTTCCTTCTGGAGATAACGCTAAACGGAATTCTTCATGCTGATTAAAAACAGCTACAATAGCATCAACCTTATTCGTGCTTTTACTTCTATCAACAGGAGCACCTCCTAAAGCTCTAAAAATAAACCCAAAAGGAGGTTTGAATAACGATGCTTTACCTATAAAGTTGACTCTTACACCAATAGTATTCCTCGCTAAAATAGCAATTGGAAAGTCTTTCCAGCTCGTGTGTGGAGCTCCAATAACAACATATTTTTTTAAGTCTCTTGGAAAATCTCCAACTACCTTCCAGCCTAAAACTTTGTGAAATATAAATTTAGATATCATTTACTAGGTATAAAGGTCAATGATACGGTTTTCCTTACAAAAATCAAATAATTTTAACCTATCTTGTCCTATATTTGTTCACTTAATTAACTTTTATTTATTCTAATGAATACCACTCTTTTACTTATTTTAATTGCTATTAGTACCTTACTAATTGGGTTTGTTATCGGAAACTTACTCTCTAAATTGAAGTTTAAACAACAAACTTCTGATTTAGAAAAAGAGATTGTAACCCTACAAAACCATCAAGCTAATTTTGAAATTCAGAAAAAAGAAAAGGAAGAATCATTTTCTCAACAAAAGGAAGACTTTTTAAGTAGATTAGACGAAAAAACTAAAGAAAATAGTGAATTACGTCGTGAAAAAGAGTTTACAGCTCTTGAATTAGCTAGAAAAAATGAAGAATTAAAAAACGTTCAATTAAAACTTCAAGAAAATAAAGAAGAAATAGAAAAGCTACAAGATAAGTTTACCAAAGAGTTTGAAAACTTAGCGAACAAAATTCTAGATGAAAAATCGAATAAGTTTACTGAGCAGAACAAGAAAAATATTAAGGATATTTTAAATCCACTTCAAGAAAAAATCCAAACTTTTGAAAAGAAGGTTGAAGACACTCAAAAAGAAAGTATTTCGATGCATTCTGCTTTAAAAGAGCAATTATTAGGGTTAAAAGAGTTAAATGCTCAAATGAGCAAGGAAACATTAAACTTAACTAAAGCTTTAAAAGGTGATAGCAAAACCCAAGGAAATTGGGGAGAATTAGTATTAGAACGTGTTTTAGAAAAATCTGGCTTAGAAAAAGACAGAGAATACTTTGTGCAACAATCTTTTACCAATGATGAGGGTAAACGTATCATGCCCGATGTCGTAATTCACTTACCTGATAACAAAAAAATGGTGGTTGATTCTAAAGTATCTTTAACTGCTTATGAACAGTATGTAAGTAGTGAAGACGATATTGTAAAAGAGCGTTTTGCAAAAGAACATGTTAACTCATTAAAGCGACATGTTGAGCAGCTTTCAGAAAAAAAGTATGAGGATATTTATAAAATAGAGTCTCCTGATTTTGTACTACTGTTTGTACCAATAGAACCAGCTTTTGCTGTAGCTTTAAATGAAGACAATACTTTATATAATAAAGCTTTTGAAAGAAATATTGTTATTGTTACTCCAACTACTTTATTAGCTACCTTACGTACTATTGATACCATGTGGAATAATGAAAAGCAACAACGTAATGCTTTAGAAATTGCACGACAAGCAGGTGCTTTATACGATAAATTTCATGGGCTGTTAGCTGATTTGGTTAATATTGGGAAGAAAATAGACGGTACTAAAGCCGATTATGCCGCAGCTATGAATAAGTTGGTAGAAGGTCGTGGAAACTTAATTACAAGTGTAGAAAAATTAAAGAAAATGGGAGCGAAAGCTAAAAAAGCACTTCCTGAAAAAATTCTCGAACGAGCTCAAGATAATGACGAATAAAAATAGGTACTCTTACCAGAGTACCTATTTTTTTTACCTTTAATTTTTTACTGTTTTTATTGATTTTTCAAAACACTTATTTCTTGAGGTGTAAGAGCTTTCTTTAATAAGATTAATTCGTCTATTGAGCCTATAAAGTTGTTAAGACCAGAAATAACACATGGTGAGTGTCCTACTTTAAACTTAGCAGTATTATCTATGCTCACAATTCCATCAGGAAGACTCCATGGAGTACTTACTTTTTCTTTTCCATTTATATAAATAGTCGTTTTTCTAATAGAATTATCTTTCACGATAACTACATGAGTCCATTTAGTTGGGCTCACATTTTCTAAATCAGCTGTTGCAGAACCATTTAAATCTGTCATAACATTGTCTGATCTCATTTCAACAGTTAATTCATTCGAACCTTTTTTATATGCTACTTGAATAAAGTCTCCTTTTCTACAGGCTTCTCTTTTAGATAAAATAGTAAAAGTAGCATCATGTAAGTTTGTAGGAACCTTGAACCAAAAACTCATAGAAAAGGATTCATTTTTAAAAGGAATAGCAGCAGGAAAACTAATTTCTGCTGAAGTTGTTGTGCTTTTATAAGCACTAGAGTTGTTTCCTTTTCTGTCTTGAGTAGCATCAAAGTCTTTTACAATACCATCATACGAGTTTTTGTTATCATTTGCTGAACCATTGAAAGGGTAATAAGCTATTAGATTGTTGTCTTTTAATAAATTTTCAAAAGGAGTAACTTCTTTTACAGGTAAATTTTCTTCATCTTTTGAACAAGCCCCAATAAGTAAGCTTACACACACTAAAACTGTGTAAATTTTTTTCATTTTTTTATTGTTTAAAATTAACTATATCGAATATAGTTTTACGACCTATAAAAAAACGAAATGGCTTTATGAGCAGTATAAAAAACTTTATAAAGAGTAAAAACAAAACCTGGGTTAGGTATATAAAAAAAGGTTGTCTTTCAAGACAACCTTCTTTTTATAAGGATATTGTTATATTACATAATAAACAAGCGTCTGTTATGCATTAAATCATATACCTTCTCTCCTACTGTTTCTAGTACTTCTTCGTTCTCAGCATTCATTAATGCTTCGTCTATTAAATCAACAATTACCTGCATATCTTCTTCTTTCAAACCACGTGTAGTAACTGCAGCAGTACCAACACGAATACCAGAAGTAACAAATGGTGATTCTGTATCAAAAGGAACCATATTTTTGTTTACAGTTATTTCTGCTTTTCCTAAAGCTTCTTCAGCAGCTTTACCTGTAATCTTTTTGTTACGTAAATCAATTAACATACAATGGTTGTCTGTACCTCCAGAAATAATTTCATATCCTTTCTCTACAAAAGCTTTGGCCATTGCTTGTGCGTTTTCTTTTACTTGAATTTGATATTCCAAGAACTCATCTGTTAAAGCTTCACCAAAAGCAACTGCTTTTGCTGCAATAACATGTTCTAATGGTCCACCTTGGTTTCCTGGGAATACCGCAGAGTTAATCAATGTAGACATTTTCTTTAATTTTCCTGATTTTAATTTTAATCCGAACGGATTTTCAAAATCTTTTCCAATCATAATCATTCCTCCACGAGGTCCACGTAATGTTTTATGAGTTGTTGTAGTAACTATATGACAGTGTGGTAGTGGATCAGATAAAATACCCTTTGCTATTAATCCTGCTGGATGTGAAATATCAGCCATTAAAATAGCTCCAACACTATCAGCAACTTCTCTAAACTTTTTAAAATCAATATCACGAGAATACGCTGAAGCTCCAGCAATGATTAACTTAGGTTTGTGCTCTTTTGCTTGTTGTTCTAAATGATCATAATCGATATATCCAGTTTCTTTTACCACTCCGTAGAACACAGGATTGTATAATTTTCCTGAAAAATTAACTGGTGAACCGTGTGTTAAATGACCTCCATGAGATAAGTCAAAACCTAAAATAGTATCTCCTGGTTGTAAACAAGCTGCAAAGACCGCAGTATTTGCCTGACTTCCAGAGTGTGGCTGTACATTTACATACTCAGCTCCAAATAATTCTTTAGCTCTATCAATCGCAATTTGCTCAACGATATCTACCACTTCACACCCTCCGTAATAACGTTTACCTGGGTATCCTTCAGCATATTTATTTGTTAAAACTGATCCTTGAGCTTCCATTACTTGGTCACTCACAAAATTTTCAGAAGCAATCAATTCTAAACCATTTAATTGTCGTTCTTTTTCCTCTTGAATTAAATCAAATATTTGATGATCTTTTTGCATGTTGTTTGTTTTGTTGCGTAAAGTAGCCAAATGTACTAAAATTTATGTATCCTTTTTTAAGGATTTTTAAAGAAGTTTACGCTAAAATACTTTCACATTTTTTTTACTCATCTTTTTGGGGTAAATTGAAAAAAATATGTAGGTTTGATGAAAATATAACAAAAACGATAAATGGAAATAACTGCTAATAACCCGAATAGAAAATCTTGGTTAACTGTAGCTGAAAACTCAGATTTTCCTATTCAAAATATACCTTTTGGGGTTTTTTTAACTAAAGATGATATCATAACAATTGGTACAAGAATTGGTGATTATGCGATTGATTTAGGTGCTTTACATCAATTAGGATATTTTGATGGAATTCCTTTAACAGATGATATCTTCTTACAAGACACCTTAAATGATTTTATTGCAGACGGACGTAAAACATGGCGTTTAGTTCGTAATAGGATTGCTGATATTTTTGATGTAAAAAACAGTAAGCTAAGAGATAATGCTGAGCACAAAGACAAAATAATCTTTAGAATGGATGAAGTTGAAATGCAACTTCCTGTCGCTGTAGGAGATTATACCGATTTTTATGCTAGTAAAGAACACGCAACGAATGTAGGGAGCTTATTTAGAGATCCTGAAAATGCCTTACTTCCAAACTGGTTACAAATTCCTATTGGCTATCACGGAAGAAGTTCTTCTATCGTGCCATCTGGTACTCCAATTCGTCGTCCTATAGGGCAACAGCGTCCTAATGAAGGAGAAACTACACCTAATTTTGGACCTTCTAAATTATTAGATTTTGAATTAGAAATGGCTTTTATTACTACAGTTGCTAACGACTTAGGAGATAGAATACCTATTGAAGAAGCAGAAGATTATATCTTCGGACTGGTATTGTTTAACGACTGGTCTGCTCGTGACATTCAAGCTTGGGAATATGTTCCATTAGGACCTTTCTTAGGAAAGAATTTTGCTTCAACAATTTCTCCTTGGATTGTAACCTTAGATGCACTAGAGCCTTTTAGAGTAGATAATCCTAAACAAGTATATGAACCTTTACCTTATTTAAAGAAAGAAGGAAAAGATAGTTACGATATTAATTTACAAATGGCTATTCAACCAGAAGGTAAAGAAGAAACTGTAGTGTGTAATTCTAACTTTAAATACATGTATTGGACTATGGTACAACAATTAACACATCATACAGTAAATGGGTGTCCTGTAAATGCAGGTGATATGATGGGTAGTGGTACTATTTCTGGTCCTACTCAAGATAGCTTTGGTTCAATGTTAGAATTAACTTGGAGAGGTAAGAACCCTGTTAAATTAAACGACGGTAGCGAACGTAAATTTATAAATGATAACGATACTGTTATTATGCGTGGTTATTGTAAAAATGAAAAAATTCGCATTGGTTTTGGTGAATGCTCAGGTAAAATTTTACCAGCTAAGTAAATACTTATCATTACTAATAATATAAGCATAAAAAAATCCAGTTCAAAAGAACTGGATTTTTTATTTTTATTCATCTTCAGGTGGTGGATGTCCATGAATTTGCTCATATACTTCATCAAAATTATTTCGTAAATAACTATTTAATTTTTTACGATAGTCATCTTGTAACCAATCAATGAAATTATGAGTACTCTTTGAGATACATTTTGAGTATCTAAAAATTCTATCATCAATATCTCCTCCCAACATTTTTGCTAATATCAATGCATCAAAAACATCTTCACTATTTTCAACACACATTTTTGCATGATGTTCTATTGATTTTTCCAGTACTCTTTTTGAAGACTCTCCTCCTTGAATAGTGTCTCTGTATACTTTTTTAACATCAAAATAAAGGTCTTCAGAATTAGCAAACTCTGCTTTAACATCTGCTGGTAACTCATATTTAAAGTCACTTTCTATTTCTTCATCAGATAATAAATTGTCTAGATAGAAATTAGGTGCCCTAAACATTTTTTGCCAATCTAAATCGGCACCCCAAGGTCCAAAACGATGGAAGTTGTTTCCTAAATCAATTACATTAAATTCTGATTTCCCAGGTAAAATACGAGAACCACGACCAATCATTTGGTAATATAATGTTAACGATTTCGTTGCTCTATTAAGAATAATTGATTGTACAGAAGGTTCATCAAACCCTGTTGTTAAGATACTTACCGAAGTAATTATAGCATTAGGTGTTTTATGAAACCATTTTAAGATAAAATCACGTTCCTTCTTAGTGTTAGTGTTATCTAAATGTGCAATTGGGTACCCAGCTCTTTTAAACGTATCATATACATGCAACGATGTATTAATACCATTGTTAAAAATTAAGGTTTTTGTTCCTTTAGCCCGTTCTTCATAAGCTTGTAAAAGCTTTGAAAGCATATCTGTATTTGTATATAAATCTTCAGATGATTTTACAGTATAATCACCATTAGCCCCTACTTCTAACGAAGTTAAACCTACATTATAAGAATAAATATTGGCTTTTGCCAAATATTCATTTTGAATTAAAGCCCCAATACTCTCCCCATCAATAAGCTCATCATAATTATCCTTCATAGGAAGCTTAATATTTGAACTTAAAGGAGTTGCAGTTACACCCAGTATAAAAGACTTATCAAAGAACTTAAATAGTTTAGTAAAAGAATTGTAATGTGCCTCATCAATAATTACTAAACCTACATCTGAAATATCTAACATATCGTCATTCAAACGATTGTTTAACGTTTCAACCATAGCTACAAAGCAATCAAACTCATTTTGATCGTCTAAACTTGCTTTACTATCTATAATTTTATTTACAACACCAAACTCTTTAAGCATTTTTGCTGTCTGTTTACACAGCTCTATTCGGTGTGTCATAATCAATACTTTCTTTTGATAATGTTTTAAGTATTGACGTGTAATTTCAGAGAAAATAACGGTCTTTCCTCCTCCTGTAGGTAGTTGATAAAGTAAATGGTAATTTTCGGGGGCATTCTCAAAACTTTTGAAAATTTTGTGCAATGCTTCTTTTTGATAATCGTATAGATTTTTTCCTTTCTTTGGTTGTGAAGTTGCTGTTTCGTTACTCAAATCTCTATTAATTTTGAAATACGCAAAAATACGAGGTATTTAAGGAAATCCCATTAAAAATGGCATCTTTTTTAGATTTTTTTCAAATCAATACGAGCAATATCGTAATGAGAAGCATGCGAAATTACTTCTCCATTTTTAACTACCAACAACTGAGGAGATTGATGTAAAACCTGAAATGTATACCCTATTTCATTAGAAACATCTCTATAGCTAAGTAAGTCAAGATAATACACTTTAAAATCTTTTAATTCCTCATCAAAACTGTTTACAAAACGTTTAATTACCATACTACTAATTCCACACCTTGTTGAGTGTTTAAAAATAGCAATTGGTTGTTTATTCGATAATTCTTTTATTTCCTTTATTTGCTCTACCGATGTTAATGGAGTCCAGTTAATAAATGACTCTTTTCCTTCTTTATTTTTGTCTTTTCTTCCAAAAATAGTGTTTAATACTCCCATTAAGTTCTTATTTTAATAACATTATTGTTCTTAATTATCATCCTACCAGTCAAAAAGTCATAAAAAATTTATTTTTAAAGACAAAATGTCTCTTGTTTTAAAAAAAAATCAATTGGTATTGAATTTGACTTTTATAGAGAAAAATAAAAACGATATGAATTTTAACAATTATACAATAAAATCACAAGAAACCATACAACAAGCGCAACAATTAGCGCAAAGTTATGGTAACAACCTTATAGAAAATGAACACATCTTCAAAGCTTTATTTTTAGTCGACGAAAATGTACTTCCTTTCATTTTAAAGAAACTCAATATAAATGTAACTGTTATACAACAAATATTAGATAAGCAATTAGAAAGTTTTTCTAAAGTTACTGGTGCTGACTTAATGCTTTCTCGTGAAGCTAATAAAACATTAAATGAAGCATCTATTATTGCTAAGAAAATGAACGATGAATATGTTTCTATTGAGCATTTAATTTTAGCTATTTTTAAATCTAAAAGTCAAATAGCACAAGTTTTAAAAGATCAAGGTGTTTCAGAAAAAAGTTTAAAAGCAGCAATTGAAGAATTACGTAAAGGAAATCGTGTGACCTCACAAAGTGCCGAAGAAACTTATAATTCTTTAAATAAATATGCTAAAAACTTAAATCAGTTAGCACAAGACGGAAAATTAGATCCTGTAATTGGTCGTGATGAAGAAATTAGACGTTTATTACAAATTTTATCACGTAGAACTAAAAACAACCCGATTCTAGTTGGGGAGCCTGGTACAGGTAAAACTGCGATAGCTGAAGGTTTAGCACACAGAATCATTCGTGGTGACGTTCCTGAAAACCTTAAAGAAAAACAAATTTTTTCTTTAGACATGGGAGCACTAATTGCTGGAGCTAAATATAAAGGTGAATTTGAAGAACGTTTAAAATCTGTAGTAAAAGAAGTAACAAAGTCTGAAGGAGACATCGTATTATTTATTGATGAAATTCACACTTTAGTAGGTGCTGGTGGTGGTCAAGGTGCAATGGATGCTGCTAATATTTTAAAACCTGCTTTAGCACGTGGAGAATTAAGAGCTATTGGAGCTACTACTCTAGATGAATATCAAAAATACTTTGAAAAAGACAAAGCTTTAGAACGTCGTTTTCAAAAAGTGATGGTAGATGAACCAGATACAGAAAGTGCTATTTCTATTTTACGTGGTATTAAAGATAAATATGAAACACACCATAAGGTTCGAATAAAAGACGAAGCCATTATTGGAGCCGTAGAATTATCCCAACGTTATATTACCAATCGTTTTTTACCAGATAAAGCGATTGACTTAATGGATGAAGCTGCTTCTAAATTACGTATGGAAATCAATTCTAAACCAGAAGAATTAGATGTACTAGATCGTAAAATAATGCAGTTAGAAATTGAAATTGAAGCTATTAAACGTGAAAACGATGAAACTAAGTTAAAATCTTTAAATGCCGATTTAGCTAATTTAAAGGAAGAGCGTAATGAAATCAATGCCAAGTGGCAATCTGAAAAAAATGTTGTAGATACTATTCAGAACTTAAAAACTGATATAGAAAACTATAAACACGAAGCTGAAAAAGCTGAGCGCAATGGTGATTATGGTAAAGTAGCTGAATTACGTTATGGTAAAATTAAAGAAGCACAAGAAGAGCTAGATAAACAACAAGATATTTTAGCAAATCAACAAGGAAACTCTTTAATTAAAGAAGAAGTAACCTATGATGATATTGCTGAAGTTGTAGCTAAATGGACCGGAGTTCCTGTTACTAAAATGTTACAATCTGAGCGTGAGAAGTTGTTAAAACTAGAAGATGAACTACATAAACGTGTTGTTGGTCAAGAAGAGGCTATTGAAGCAGTTTCTGATGCTGTACGCCGTTCTAGGTCAGGATTACAGAACCCTGACAAACCTATTGGTTCTTTCTTGTTCCTGGGAACAACTGGAGTCGGTAAAACTGAGTTAGCCAAAGCTCTTGCTGAATATTTATTTGATGATGAAAATGCCATGACACGTATTGATATGAGTGAATATCAAGAACGACATTCAGTAAGCAGATTGGTTGGTGCACCTCCTGGGTATGTTGGATATGATGAAGGCGGACAACTAACTGAAGCTGTTAGAAGAAAACCGTATTCAGTTGTATTATTAGATGAGATTGAAAAAGCACATCCTGATACTTTTAATATTTTATTACAAGTACTAGATGAAGGTAGGTTAACGGATAATAAAGGACGTATTGCTGATTTTAAAAATACCATAATTATTATGACCTCCAATATGGGCAGCCACATTATTCAAGAGAAATTTGATAATATGAAGGGAGACATTGATACTACTATAGATTTAGCTAAAACAGAAGTTTTAGGTTTATTAAAACAATCTGTAAGACCTGAATTTTTGAATAGAATTGACGATATTATCATGTTCACTCCATTATCAGAGAATAATATTAAAGAAATTGTAAAACTACAATTGAATAATGTTAAAAAGATGATTGCGCAACAAAACATTATTTTTGACGCTACAGATGAGGCTATCAATTACTTAGCTATAAAGGGATACCAACCAGAGTTTGGCGCGCGTCCTGTAAAACGTGTTATTCAAAAAGAAGTTTTAAATCAGTTATCTAAAGAAATTTTATCTGGACAAGTAACTACTGATAGTATTATTTTACTAGATGCTTTTGATGATGAGCTGGTATTTAGAAATCAATCGGATTTAGTTAATAACTAATTTTGAATAAAAAAAGGGAGTTTTTAACTCCCTTTTTTTAATTTACTACAATATCATTTAGTACGATTTCAGAAACTTTTTTTAGTTTACCTTCTTCATAAAGTTTATCAATGATATAAAAGTCAATACCATCTTCTAAAGGTTTATAGTTGTTATAATCAACAAAACGAATTCCGTTTATTATTTTTTCCTCTTTTATATCTCTAAAGCGTACTCCTCCTCCATTTGTATGATATTTATACGCTAAATAATCTAGTTGAAAATTATCTTTAGCAAACCAATATATAAATACATCATCAAAATCATCTCCTCCTCCTTCTTCTGTAAATGTTATTCTAATTTTATAATACTCTTTTCCTTTAACTTTAACTGATTCTAATAGCTTTTTTTGAACAGCTTTATCATTCAATCCAAAAGGTAAAACTGAAAAATAGTGAACTGAGTTTACAGAGTTTCTATAACGATTTTCATCTTTTTCCGTTAGCTCAACTAAGCTATCATTTACAAAACGCTCAAAATTGTCATTTGACAACACATCTTTTATTCTTACCGAGTCATTTTTTATAGTTCTAACTAATTTAAAAGCACCGTTATTTCTGACTGCTTTATAATTATTTTTTCTGAAATCAAAGGAAATTGTAGCATCTCCAATTTCGTTCAACCTAGAGTATGCTATTGACTTATCAATTATTTCTTGGGCAGTAAATTTTGGTTTACAAGAAACTATTGATAAAAATAATAAAATGTATAAATATCTCATAAAATGTTGTTTATTTTAGTCATTATAATCATAAACAAATTTACAAGTATTCATTAATTTTACTTGTTAAGTTTAACATAAAAAAAGAGCTACAATTAAGTAGCTCTATAAAAGGAATTAAAATTTATTGGTTTAAAACCTCATACCTACTCCAAAACCAATAAGTAACGGGTTTATATCTACTTCTGCTGGTACTGTCGCTACACCTGCATTTACAGAAACATCTGTACTTAGTCCTATATATTTTGCATCTACGTTTAAAAACCAAGTATCGTCTAAATCGTAATCAAAACCTAACTGAAGTGCATACCCAAAACTATTTTCATAATCTACATCAACCACAGCTCCTGGATTAGCATCGTAAAAAACAGTATAGTTAACACCTGCCCCAACATAAGGTTTAAAATCACTTATATTAAAATGGTATTGTAGCGTTAATGTTGGAGGTAATAACCAAACATCACCTAAATTAACATTTCCCAAGGCTGTGTTTACTGCTTTTACATCGTGATTAGTTGTTCCTAAAATTAATTCAGCTGCTATATTTTGAGTAAAATAGTAAGTAAAGTCTAATTCTGGAATAAAATTTTTACCTATTTCAACATCTCCTCCAATAGTACCAATTGTTGCAGATTCATTTGGTAAAACACTTACCCATCTAAAACGAGCTTGCCATTTTTTAAAATCATTTGTCTTAGCATTTTCTTGAGCATTTACATTACTAAAAAACAATGTTCCTAATACAATACTTAATATAATTTTTTTCATGATTATAAGTTTTAATTTTGAGCAAAATTACACTCCACACTTCCCTAAAAACATGACTTAAATCATAGCTTAATAATTTTATTTAACAACTTAAAATTATAGTTATATTTGTGTTTTATTTTATGCAAAAAAAAATTAACATACAGAATAAAAAGGCTCGTTTTGAATACGAGATACTTGATAAATACACAGCAGGAATTCAGCTCACAGGTACTGAAATAAAATCAATACGACAAAGCAAAGCTCGAATTACTGAGAGCTTTTGCGAGTTTAACGATAAAGGAGAGCTTTTTGTTGTAAATATGTACATCGAAGAGTATGCCTTTGGGCATCATTACAACCATAATCCCAAAAGTGAGCGCCGTTTACTACTTAATAAACGTGAATTAAAAAAACTTGAAAAGGAAGTTGAAGCTAAAGGTAATACAATTGTTCCTTTGCGTTTATTCATTAACGAAAGTGGTTGGGCTAAATTAGATATTGCTCTAGCTAAAGGAAAGAAAACCCATGATAAAAGACAAAATATTAAAGATCGTGATAATAAACGTGATTTAGCCAGAATAAAAAAGGCTTTTAACTAAATGAATGATACTTTCTTAAATATCATACAATGGAAAAAAATTATATATTTTATTTTTATTTTATTTCTATTTAAGTATTCTTTTTTATATGGTTATGGTTTTGAAACAACTCTCTCTTTTTTTGATCTTGGTTTACTATCTATTTCAAGTGCTTTCTTATTAGCTTCTGGTTACTTAACTAGCTTTTTTTTTAGAAACAAACAAAAAAAAACCAGACTCCCTTTAAATAAGATAAAAAAAGTATCTATTTTATTAATGATATTTGGAATTTTAGTAGGCTTAATTGTATCACTAAAGGTAAATAAAATATGGTATGGTCTTATTTTTATAATTTGTCCAATAGTTGTACACCTATATTCAAAAAACAATATCCAGAAAACCTTTTTTAGTAACATTGTTACTTCTTTTTTAAAACCTTTTGCCTTACTTATGCTTTGGTGGTTTGATTTCCCATTAAACTTATCTATAGAACAATGGGAATTATTTTATAACCTCCAGTTGATAACCATAGGTTACGTAATTATTTCTTTTCTTAGCAATATGGTCATAGAAATAATTATTGATATTATTAACGTAAACCATGACAATATAAATAAACAAAATACCCTACCTGTTTTACTTGGTAGAAAAAGGGCTAAAGATATTGCCTTGATGCTTTCGTTTATAGCTTGTTTATTTGTGTTTTCTGTTGCTGTTGCCTTTTTAAAAAATAAATTTATTTTTTCAACTATTATGCTGCTAGGAATACTCCCTGAACTATATTTTATATATAAACTAATGTTAGCTTCAGAAAGCAAAGACTATAATAATTTATTAAAAATAAGCTATATAAGTTTTTTTCTTGCTCTTTTAAGTGTTCCTACTATATCTTATTATATTAAATATGTTATCAACTAAATTATCACAGTATTCTATTATTCTTGCCTCAAGCTCTCCGAGAAGACAAGAACTTATTAAAAGCTTAAATATTCCTTTTACTGTTAAAATCAAAGATATAGAAGAAATTTATCCTGAGGAATTGCAGCAAACAGAAATAACTGACTTTTTGGCTGATTTAAAAGCCATTCCTTTTAAAAAAGATTTAAAAGAAAATGAGTTATTAATAACATCAGACACCATTGTATGGATAAATAATGAAGCCTTAGGAAAACCTAAAAATTACAATGAGGCGTTCCAAATGCTTAAAAAACTATCTAACACTACACATAAAGTTATTACCTCTATATGTATTACTAACAAATCATTTCAAAAAACTGTGAATGACACCACTATAGTCAGTTTTAAAGAACTTTTAGACGATGAAATTGATTACTATATAAAAACGTACCAACCGTTTGATAAAGCGGGAGCCTATGGTATTCAAGAATGGATTGGTAAAATAGGAATAACAAAAATTGAAGGAAGTTATTTTAATGTTATGGGGTTTCCTGTTCATAAACTTTACAAAGAATTATCAAAATTGTAGCTTTACATCTATATAAAAGATTATTTTTGATGCGTATTTACACAACACAAACTGATGAAAAAATATACTTATACTGAAAAAAAAGATACCCGTTCTGGGTTTGGTGATGGTTTAACAGAATTAGGACAGAAAAACCCTAATGTTGTAGCTTTATGTGCTGATTTAACAGGTTCATTAAAAATGAATGAGTTTGCTAAAAATCACCCTGAACGTTTTTATCAAGTAGGAATTGCCGAGGCAAATATGATCGGAATTGCTGCTGGATTAACTATTGGAGGAAAAATTCCTTTTACTGGTACATTTGCTAACTTTTCAACTGGTAGAGTTTATGATCAAATTCGTCAATCAGTTGCTTATTCTGATAAGAATGTGAAAATTTGTGCTTCTCACGCAGGGTTAACTTTAGGTGAAGACGGAGCGACACACCAAATTTTAGAAGACATTGGATTAATGAAAATGTTACCAGGTATGACTGTTATAAATACTTGTGATTACAGCCAAACCAAAGCTGCTACTTTAGCTATTGCAGAACATGAAGGTCCTGTATATTTACGTTTTGGGCGTCCAAAAGTACCAGTATTTATGACCGATCAACCTTTTGAAATAGGAAAAGCAATTCAACTTACTGAAGGTAATGATGTTACTATTGTTGCTACAGGTCACTTAGTATGGGAAGCTTTACAAGCTGCTGAACAATTAGAAGTTAAAGGTATTTCTGCTGAAGTAATAAACATTCATACTATTAAGCCATTAGATGAAGAAGCTATCTTAAAATCTGTTGCTAAAACAGGCTGTGTAGTTACTGCTGAAGAGCATAACAAATATGGAGGCTTAGGAGAAAGTGTAGCTCGTTGTTTAGCTACCAACGCCCCTACTCCACAAGAGTTTGTTGCTGTAAACGATAGTTTTGGTGAATCTGCTACTCCAAATCAGTTAATGAAAAAATATGGTTTAAATGACGAAGCTATAGTAAAAGCAGTTGAAAAAGTTATTTCTAGAAAATAAAAAACATAAACAACTAAACAATAAATACATCACTTTTAAGGTTTAAAGTGATGTATTTTTTTATATAAAAGTAAATATTTAACTCAATTATAATAGTGTAAATTAAAAACAAATGAAAAAAGCAATTTTTATCTTATGTCTTCTAATTGGAGGCTCACAGTTAGCACAAAGCCAAATACAAGGAGGTATTAAAGGAGGTATTAACTACAATTCTGACTCTTTTTATGATGTAAAAAATGATGTCTTTGATGGGGCCAAAAGTAAAACAGGTTTTCATGCTGGTGCTTGGTTACGTATAAAATTACCAGCTACTGGTTTATATATTAGACCTGAATTGGTATATACACAATTGAATAATAATGTTGTTTATTATCCAGAAGGAAAATCAAACAACTCAACAAATAACCAGAATGTCTCTTATGAAATTCAAAAAATAGATATTCCTGTTTTATTAGGTTTAAACTTTTTAAAAGTAGGACATGTTTTTGCTGGACCATCTTTTCAATATATTTTAGACTCTGATTTTAACTTTAAAGATCTTAAACAAGTAAATTCTGACGGTTTTTCAGTTGGTTTACAGTTAGGAGCTGGTGTTGAACTTGGTAAGTTGGGATTAGATGTACGTTGGGAAAGAGCTTTGTCTGATACTGAGTCTAAATTTGTAGATAATAATATTAGTGAAAATGTAAATTTTGATACTCGTATAAACCAAATTATTATAGGTTTATCATATAGGTTCTAACTTTTAAATTTTAAACATAAAAAAAACCGAAGTCTAAGACTTCGGTTTTTTTTATTTTACTTTTTTACCTTAAAAAATATCCCTGTTTAGATAATCTGGTATCGTAGGCTTATTTGGATCACTAAAATCGTTAGCTGGGTTTCCATCTCCATTTTTATCCTCGTCTTTTGATAAAACTCCATCTCCATCATCATCTGTATCTAAGTAATTAGGAATATTATCTCCATCAGTATCATCATTTCTAGGGTTTCCATCTCCATCTAAATCTTCTAATATAGAAGGTACTCCATCTCTATCATGATCTGTATCTTCTACAAAGTCGAATAAATCAATATAAAAGATTAACTGAGAATTGGCAGGTATTCCTCCATTTACCGAATTTCTATAAGCTAAGCCTGAAGGAACAATCAAAATTCCTTTTCCAAATTTATCATAAGAAATAGGCTCTCCTTGGCTAGATGTGTTAATGCCTGCTTTAAAGTTTGGAATTCCTAAAGTCCACCCTCTAATAGGCGTAGGAGCATCGAACTGACTTCCTGATAATGTCAAATTCCACCAAATTGGAGTAGTTCCTGTTTGACTTAACTCTAGTTGATCTACTTTAGTTGTATACCATACTTGATAGTTAGTTAGAACAGAGTCTAACTCTGTAGGGTTACCTTTCGGAGATTGTCCTTCTTCTATGACTAAATGATATAAATCATATTCAATATCGTTTTCTGTATGTGTCTTTTTTATTAACCTACTATCTTCTGACAATGGTGTTTTACCAGCAATTATAGGTTTTATAGAATCTATTGTATCATCAAAATAATAATTCTTTAAAAATTTTGCTATCGAATCTTTATCTTTCAAAGCTTGAGCTTCATGGTCAAAATTGTCAACTAAAGAGTTGCTATCACTTCCACAAGCATACAAAAGAGTACCTATAATGGCTGTATAAAATACATGTTTAAATTTTATCATTTAATTCTGAAATTTTAACGCGCAATTTACCATTTTTATACCTTTGTAAAAAATGAAACGATAAAAATTAACTTTTTATATGAGAATTGACAAATATTTGTGGTGTATTCGCTTGTTTAAAACCCGTAGTATTGCCACAGATGCTTGTAAAAAAGGGCATGTTAAAATAGAAGGCACTAACCTAAAGCCATCAAAAGAAATATTTGGTAACGAAGAAATAACTATTCGAAAAAATCAAATTAATTACAAAATAAAGGTGTTAGATATTCCACCCAATCGAGTTGGAGCTAAATTGGTTGATTTATATAGAAAAGACATAACCCCTAAAGAAGAGTTTGAAAAAACTGAGTTATTAAAATACGCTAAAGATTATTATCGTAAAAAAGGAACAGGGCGCCCTACCAAAAAAGATCGTCGTGATATTGATGATTATTATGAAGATTCTAATAAAAATGATGTTAATTTGTAAACCAAAACTAAGTTAAAGTTAACTAACTATGACAGCCGTAAATAATATCATTTTAAATAATACTCAAGTTGAACAAAAAATTCGTCGAATTGCTTTTCAAATTTACGAAAGCAATAGCGACGAAAAAGAAATTATTATAGCTGGTATTGCTGATAATGGATATTTTTTAGCAGAAAAAATTTCGACTATTTTAAGTGACATCTCTCCTTTATCAATAACTTTATGCAAAGTTTCTATCGATAAAAAAAATCCTATCAGTCCAATTACTACTTCTATTAAGAGTGAAGAATATCAAAATAAAGCATTAGTTTTAGTAGATGATGTTTTAAATTCAGGAACAACTTTAATATATGGTGTAAAGCATTTTTTAGAAGTTCCTTTAAAAAGATTTAAAACAGCTGTATTAGTTAATAGAAATCATAAAAAGTATCCTGTAAAAGCTGATTTTAAAGGAATTTCTTTATCAACTTCTATTAAAGAACATGTAGTTGTAGAGTTTAAGGTTAATGAAACAATTGCTTACTTAACTTAGTAATTTTTCTAACTCCTCTACTGTTTCATGTATGCTTTTATTATCAACTATTAATTTATATGTTGCTTTATTATAAAAGTAGCTTCTTTCAAACAAGTGCTTAGCAACAAACTCTGACAACTCGTCTTTGTTTAGGCGAGCTACCAGTGGGCGTTTACTTTTTTCGTTCGTTAGCCTATCTACAATGGTAGTGATATTTGTTTTTAAATATACAGATTTCACATCATTAACACTTAATAATACATCCATATTCCCTGCATAACAAGGAGTACCGCCTCCTAAAGACAAAATAAATTTGTTTTGTTTCTCTAAAAGTTCTTTTAGGTATACGTGTTCTTGTTTCCTAAAATAGATTTCTCCATTATTTTCAAAAATCTCAGAAACTGTTTTACCTTCCTTTTCCTCTATATATTCATCTAAATCTATAAACGGAATTTGCATTTTTTCGGCTAAAACTCGTCCAACAGTCGATTTTCCGCTCGCCATATACCCTAATAATACAATTTTCATAATCTAGTAATTAAGCAGTTACAAATATGAGTAAAAAATATTACAAAAAAGCTTTTTTGATTCAAAGAACAGTTGTATATTTGCAACCGCTTTCACAAAGAAGCAATGACCGGGTAGCTCAGTTGGTAGAGCATCTCCCTTTTAAGGAGAGGGTCCTGGGTTCGAGCCCCAGCCCGGTCACAAAAAGTTAAGCACATGCTTAACTTTTTTAGTTTATGCACGTATGGCGGAATTGGTAGACGCGCAGGCTTGAGGGGCTTGTTTCCAACGGAAGTGCAGGTTCGACTCCTGTTACGTGCACAATTAAGAAGTATAAAACTATTTATATCAGTACTTTACATATATTGATTTTATTTTTGAGGGAATATTTGTAAGAAATTACTACACCATTTTTTCACTCTTCAGAGTGTTTTTTTTTATTTTTAAAACATGAATATTTCTGAATTAGATAAACTTTGTAAAGTGGAAGCTCGAAAAGTTTTTGAAACTTTTAAAGAAACTATATTAACACCTCCTTTTATTGAAATCAAAAATACAGAGAGCTTTATAGATGATTCAATAAACTCTCAGATATCACAAGTTTATGGTACCAAAATAATGAAGACTTATATTGAACAAGTAAAGTCTGAACAACAAATGAAATATCTTCAAAATAAAATTAAAGAACACAAAGAAATACTTATTAAAACAGCTTTAAACTTTGCGAAAAAAAATTTAAAAAGACAATCCTAAAGTAAGTGCAGCTGCTCCTATTAATATTCCCTCAAAAACTGATAATCCTTTTTTTTGTTTAACTGATTTTATTTCTGTGTTTAACTCTTGTATTTTTAAGTTATTTAATACTTCTCTCTTATCTAAACTATCATTTTTTTTTACAAGCTGTATCACTGCATTTGAAAAGTCAATAGTTTTTAACTGAAGTTCTTTGTAGCGTAATTTTAAACTATCACCTTTCTGAACATCTTTCATTATTAAATCAAAAGTTCTAGTAGATAAACAAATACTATCTGTTTTCGTATTTTGAGAGAAAATCTCTACGCTGCTTATCAGTAATAGTAGAATTATTAATAGATTCTTCATCTTGTATGCGTTTTTGTTCTATTTTGTCTTTATTTAAAATCAATTCAGTAGCTTTATTCTTTATTGAAGTATTGTTTACTTTCCTTTGGTTCCTTAATTGCTCATTTTCATAAATGAGTTCATTTTTTTGAAACACTAACCCTTGTACATACTTATGCTTATAAACACCATAAACTACTCGATAATAAAGAGCTACCCCCACAAGCAATACAATTAGAATCAATAAAATCCTACCAAACCAATTTTGACTTTTCCAAAGTGTATTTATTAACCACATAACTTATTCATCTACTATTATTAATTCAAATTCTCTTGGAGCAATTGCTAAAATTCGTTGCATTGTTTTTTTACTACTGGTTACATCCCTAAAACCATCTCCATTAATATCTGTAAAATTATTACCAACAATTATACATCCACGAGTGTCTCTATAAAAATTACCAAAATGAATAAGAATGTAAGTTCTACCTGGTACATCTTCTAAAATAAAGTGCCACCCATATTTATCTGAATAACGTAGCTTGCATATATATTTACCTGCAGGAATACGAGATATTGAGTTCCTATTATCTCTATCCGGTAGCTCTAAAGACTTAACAGTAAGCAGTAAATTAACATCGTTATCATAAAATAATAAATTACCAAGAGTTTGTTTTTCTTCTTGTTTTAATCTAATTAATTTAGCTTTCATTTCTATTTTTTTTCGCTTCTCGTTTAGCTTTTATCTTATCTCTAACCTTAACTACATGGGGTTGTAAAAACACCCATACAACACCTGATATAATTGGAATTAAGAATTTAATAACATTATCTGTTGGAGTAGCTATTGCAGCAACTATTGAAGCTGCAATAACTTTCATTTCTAAAGGGTTAATATGTGTCATACTATTGAGTTTTATTACCTGTTAACTTTGATGCCCACTTAACTAATATGTCTAAAGCTTTATTATAAAATGCAGCTCCTACTGCTAAGAAAAAACCAACAGATAACAAGCTCCAATAGATTTCTTGTTCTGGTTTTTTGTCAGTTATTAAAAAAGCAAACATAGCTGAGTTATATACAGATGCTACGACTAAAATTAGCCCTAGTATCATTAATATTGTTTTAATTCCAATGTTTCGTATCTCTAAGAATTTTTTCATAATTATGGTGTGTATACATTCGTTTTGTAATTAGCTGTTATTCTTATTGTTCCAGAAGTAAATGTAACAGAAGAAAAAGTAGAGTTGCTTTGTACTGGACCAAAATATACCCTATTGTTCGATACAAAAAATGATTTTATTCTATCTAGATTACTAGAAGATAAGTTACTTCCATAAAAATTACCTATTGTTACAGCTCCTCCACTACCCGAATCAGCTAATTCAGGTAGGTTAGATATATATAAAGAACCTGAAGGTGTTCCTGAAGTATTTATGTTTGTTAAATATATATTAATCATTATATTATTACCTGTTCTAATGTATTCAGATTTATTTACTGTAAAAGAATATGTTGCTCCTCCTCCTTGGTCAACTAAAGTAGGTGTAAAAGTACCTTCTTCGTAAAAGCCTGCTGGTAACCCAGCATAATCTGATATGTTATCTGTATGTATTAATTCTTTCCATTCTCCCCAAGGTCCAGAATTTACTTTTGTTCTAAAATATGCTTTTTGACTGGTGCTAAATCCTAATTGAGTTATCCAATTATTTGAATCATTGTGAATTGAAGTACTGCTAACAAATGATAACCCTTGACCGTATGTTCCAGGAGCGGGTAATCCAGTGGTTACATTGTTCCAACCAAAGAAATCTATATCATATTTAGTATCAAGATTTGATTCAATAGAGGAATTTCTATTAGTGAAATCTGAAGCAGACACGCCTCCTAACTTTTCCGCGTTTACATTAGTAATACCTGTACCATTACCTGTATAAATACCTGTATTAAGGTTGATTCCTCTGTAAAAATTGAAATCACCACTATCTCTACCTACCGTATATAAATCATTTACAGTTGTTCCAGAAGCAGATTGAAACTTATAAGTATTGGATAAACCATCTAACATACGTCTAAAACCTACAGCATCAACACCCCAACTTGTATTTACGTCTTCTAATAAGTAGTAAGAACCTGATTCTGATTGATTAACTGATGTTTCTCCTATAATAAAATCTTTTTGTGTGTTACCATTCCAATTACCAATAAAACCAATATCAGATTTAATACTCCCTGCAAATTCAGACGGATAAGGAGATTCAGATTTTATAAAATAAGAATTACCATTAATCGTTGGTAAAGCATCGTTTCCAGCTCTTAAATAAGCTAAATCACCTGTTACTGTAGCTCCTCCTGTATCTACATCCAAATACAAAACATCAGCTTGCCCAACAGAACCATTTGTAAAAACCAATGAATTGTGTGAGCCTTGCATATAATTAGCAGTAGCACCAGTATTATCTATAATTGTTGATGAGCTTATACCTCTTAAATAATCGATAGCTGCAGCACCTGTAATTTTACTATCGTTAGATGTACCAACAATAAAATTTCCGTTACCACTACCTGAAGCTTCTCCTGTATTTTTAGTTCCATAAGCAAAATTAAAGTTGCTAGAGCTAGCATTTCTACCTACTAAGTTACTTCCAGTAACCCCTGCATCTTCAACAAGAGAGTTATTTACAACCCTTGAGACTAAACCATAAGTTGTATTACTTAAATTAGAAGGTGTTGAAGAAGCTTGTCTATCTACATCTATAAATTGAGCTACATTAGTTGATGTTGATGTTGATTCTTTTTTTACGGTTAAATTTGAACCAGCTATATTAGTATTTGAATTTAAAGGATCTATAACTGTATTTCCTGTTATATTTCCTCCAGCTTTTTTAAAATAAAAGTTTTCATAATCACTTTCCAAAGGAACAACAACGCCTTTTCTACCAAAAACGGAAGCTACATCATTATTGTTGTCTACTTTTTGCCATTCAACTCCGTTAGATATAATCCAATCACCCAAGCTATAAGTTTCTCCAAACCGAGTACCTGATTGTGTAACTACATAATAATGTCCTTTAGTTGAAGTAGCAGGAGATTCTGCTAATGTTGGTGTATTAGCTAATGCATCATAATTACCCTGATAACTCACGCTACCTACCAGTGCATCAGGAATTTGAGCCATTGGTATCTTACCACTCACATCCAAACTAGCAACTCCATTTGGTACCGCCTTTTGAGAATTATTAATAAAATTAGCTAATTCTGTTTGAACAGCCTGAACTGATGGGTACTTTGTGTGATTTACGATAGAGAAATCAGTTACTTTGTTAGATAAGTTTTCTTTTAAATCTAACTTGGGCTGTATTTGCAACTCTGCTCTATCTAGTAATGTTGTTTGAGGAATGTATTTCAGAACTTTTTTAGAATCAAGAACCCCAATACTATCCATAGCTGTACCTAACTCAACCCTAGTTATCTGCAAATCATCAGGTACCGTTGTTCTTTGAGCAGATACAATACCTATAGTAAATAGACTAAAGAGTATCAATAAAATTTTTGTTTTCATATTACTATTCGTTTTTTGATTAATGATTTTGTTTTACCATTGAAATATCATTGGTGTTATTGTTATATCAGTATCTGAAGTAAAAAAAACACTTAACTCGTTTCTAAAGCCAAGCGTCCAAATAACAGATGTTGCTGGTGAATATTCATTTATCTCATTACCTCCTGATGTTGTACCTATTTTTACCGTTGCAGCACCACTTATTCTTATCGAATATAAATTTGCATCTTGCGGTAATGTGTATTCATGAGGTTGATTAGCAGTAAGAGAAATTGGTTGTGCTGGTTTTAATCCTTTTGACACCTTTTCATCTATATAATCACCTAACAAGCTCCAAACACTTGTTTGACCAGGCACATCTGCTGATAATGTAACTTCAGGTAAATTACCAACATACACATACATTTTACCTCCATACACCCTATAATGAGGAGCTTCAGAAACCGTTAATGATTGCCCAGACTTCCATACAGGCACTTCTTGATTTAAGACCTTTATCGCTTCATTTATCTTAAAACCTCCAGTTCTTGCATCATCACCATCCTCTGCATTAGGTGCTGATCCTAAATTTATCTCTTGTAAATTATTCATATTGCTCATCAAATGTTTTTACTGTTGAATCAAAAGTCACTTTGGTAGAATCGAACGTAAAAGGATAACCACCTACACTAACCTCTTCAGCTTGATGACGTTCAGGAACTATAAACCTTAACCTATGTATTACATTATCTTTCATAATTAAACCTGCCATTCCCATTTAAAAAATAACTTATTGGATTCATAAGGCAAAAATCCATCCTCTCCCTCTAACCAAAATCTATATGCTGAATCGTCAGGAAAAGTATGTGTTATCTGCGTAGAGCCTACAGATATTACTTCTTCCTGCTCTGAACCTACAGGGTACCACCCTACAGGCAGGATAGAATCTTTATTCATTTTTTGCCACTTCTTTTTCAAGCTACTTGGAAACCCTAAAGAATGTGAAACATCTATTACAGCAGTTTTATTTTTAAAACTAATAGCATTAATTGAAATCTCATTTACTGGCGGTATAATCTCAGAAACCTTAACATACTCTTTATTCGATTCAACTCCTTGAATTAACACCACTTCATACCAACCTTTTTTTTCATCTGGCAAAGGATAAATTACATGCTTATAAACACCTGAAGATTGATTTATAACTACCTCTTCAACACTTCCTGTTGACACCCCACCGTTTATTGGTGAATCAGTAAATTTTGTAAATTTTAATACCGCTTCTACAGGAGATATATTTACCAACTCATAATCAACTATTATCTGCCAATAAGGCAATGTAAAAACAGGAGAAACAAAATCTGATTTAGCTGAAATTGTTATTAAAGGATCTCCTGAATCTTCAATTACATCTTCTTGTGACGCATCCCTACTTTCTAATCTTTCAAACATTACTACTTCGGTAGTTCCTTGCGTTAAATCGAGAGTTAAATTTGTTATATAATAATCTCTTCTATCAATGAAATTAAAAATTAAAAAATCTAAAGGAAAAACTAAACCAGATACAACACCCCTCACAGCATAACTAGCATCATATCTTAAATCTAAATACAAATCTGCTATAACTTCATGAAACTTTTTATTAGCTACACTATAACCATTAACCAACTGCCATTTATCTAACCAATTATCCAAATAAAAAGAACCATTACTAACATCTAAAGCAACAAATAATTCATCTGTCTTTAAAATTAAATCAATAGAACTTCTACCATCATAAGAGAAGTTTATTTGCCTTATCTCTAAACCGCTTTCACCTTGACCTAAAAAATAATCATCTGAACTTATTACCTGCATAGTATTATCTTCAAGCTTTCTATACAAGGAAAAACCACCACTTAACATTCTATACACATCATCATCAATACCTACAAAAATATTAGTATACCATAAATTACTACCGTTATATACCTCCTTAACCCTATGATACCTTACACTTACAGGGATAAAATTATTAGCTAATCCACCACTTTCTAATTGATTTTTTAAAGACTCAGAAAACATCAACCTTCTATTAGTAATATCCATCCTTGTAGTTGAATGAAAAACTTCTAATTCTTTGCTTGTTGTAAAATCTATTCCTCTATTTATACTATAATCTAAACTTGAATTAAAATTCATTTTAAACTCAAACACATTCACAAAAATGCTTGCATCTAAATAATCATGCCTTACTAACGGATATATACGAAAATCGTAATACCCTGTTTTTTCAAACATTAAATCTTTCACCTCTAATTTAAAACGAAGCTTATTTTCTTCTCTGGTAAATTCAATTTCAAAATAACCTGCTGGTAAATCATTATCTAATCTGGTAGACAAGTGCAATACCTCTTCAGTAAATGCTTGATTTTTATGTTCCTTATAATAAATTTCTAAGATTAAATGATCTTTTAAAACCTTGTTTTCAATATCGTCATCAATAGCAGCTTTCGCAGTTTCAATCTCTCCATTCCATTCAGCACCTAATAACCTTAACTCTCCTTCGTAATTCAATATAGCTGTTCTATCTACATCATCACTCCCTTCAATAAAAACTGGATTTTTTAGACTTAAATAATTTGAAGGTAAATCTGTTAATTGAATAAAACTTTTTTCACCTGAAGAAACAGTTGTACCTGCTACTTCACCACTTCTCAATAACAACTTAACATCACCTACTACTTTAGGATTACCTGACTTCACTACAAATCCATTAAAATATTTATCAAAATGTATTTTAGAAAAGTCATACCCGAAATCAGATAACGGAACATAAGTATCACCTTCAACCCTAGCATCATTACTAGTTAACTTCCAATACACTAAATCAGCATACAAACTATTGTAACCAAAATTATTAGGTATTGCAGTAACCACATCTTTAAGCAATAAATATTCGTCAGCACCCCAATCCCAAGACACGGTTAATTTATTTAAAGGAGCTTCCATTTCAATTAACGGAGTAGCAAAAAAAGTTCTAAACAAACGATCTCTATCTATTGTTTCAAAACCTTCAAAAACACTATTAATACTATATTTATAAAACTTAATAGTTTCTTCATTCAATCTATTTAACCCAATTACCCACCATTTACTTTTATACTGAAATACTTTACAGCCAATACTTGTTAATATAGCTTCTAACACATTATAACAACTCTTCGCTTTTCCTTTATCATCAATATAGCTTGAAGTATCAATTTCTAAATCACTATAATTAACATTAAAAGCAGTGTTTTGAACACTCTCAGCAAACATGATAGGTAATTGCATACCTGTTAATGATAAGCAGGTTTGCAATACATGAATAACACTCATTGTTGAAACACCTACCCAATCTAAATTCTTTAACCTACCAATACCATCTGTAGCAATAAACTCAATAAAGAAAGAACCTTTATCATAAGGCTCAGAAAATTGCTCTGGAAGTAAGAACCCACGCCATAACTCAACAGGATTTTCTTCATCTGAAACATCTTCTAATAATACTTTATATCTTGTTTCGCTACCCGTGAATAAGTGACCATACTTAGCATCTATTAAACTAGTTACATTCAAATTAAAACGAAGCTCACTAGCCATTAAAGCACCATACCTGTCTTCAAATCCATTGTATTGCAACTTAGGTGATCCTGCTTCCGTATCTTCTAATTGCAATACTCTATCATTTTCATGAGTATCAATAATTTTTATATCTAATATACCTATATCCATTAGCTTGTACGGCTTTTTCTTACATCGTATCTATCTAACACAGCTTTAAGCCTACCTGCATCTGCTGTTAATTCTCCACCTAAAGATATTTGTAAGTTTTGTGACGCAGGAGTTATTAACTCTTTTAACTTACTTAAAGGAGCTACAACCTCTGGGTTACTGCTCGCGCCTGCATACTCACCAATTAAAGCATTGGTAGGACCATAAACAATACCTCCATTTGCAAAAGGCGTTACACCACCACTTTCTTGCCCTCCTGAAAACTGAGAAGCAATACTACTAATAACACTACCAATAGCAACCAAAGCAACACCCGCAGCAATTGCAGCAAAGGGATTAGAAAATGCAGATTGAATAGCTAACATACCTACACCAACCTGTATAGCTGCTTCACCTAATTGAGTAACTAAATCACCAACAACTTTCAACATCATACCACCCACATCTGCCATTGATACCGCTCCTAAAATTAGACCACCAATCATTTCACCTATACCAGATAAAAAACTAGTTACCCCATTAGTAATGATATCTGACATCTGTATAGAGAAATCAATAAAATCATCTTGAATACCTTTTAACTCGGTATTTAATTTTTCTCTTTTATCTTTAACTCCCTTCACAAGACCATCTAAACTAGCTTTTTGCTTTTCATCTCCTTCTAATAAAGTTTTCGCTTTTTTCCTTTTACCAGTTTCAGGCTCAGGAGTTACAGAACCAGAAGAAGCATTAATATTATTTGCCTTAATAATATCTAACACTAATTTTTCTTCCTCTTTTAATAATGCTATTTTATCAAGTAACTGATTGTTAGCTATTTCTGAAATAACATTACCTTGATTTAATACCTTTAAAAGCGTTTCTTTTTGCTCTAAATTTATTTGATCGTTGGCAGTAACCTTAGCAACTTCATCAGCTCTATTTTTTTCACCATCAACTAAATTTTTTGCTTGCTTTAATTCTAGATCAATTATTTTAGATTGTATTTCTTGTAGTTTTGCCTGAGCTGCTTTTACTTTTGCTACTTTCAACAATTCTTCATTATACTTTTCTAAAGCTTTTCTAGCTTTATCAGTATTAATAGTTTCTAAATTTAGATCTCCTAAATATTTAGGAGATAACTTATTCAACTCTTTAATAGCTCGTATACGTTGATTTTTATTAATCCGCTCATCTTTAGCGATAGACACTAACTCAACTAACTTCGCTTTTTCTGCAGCTATAGATTTTGTTGCTTCATTATTTATTTGCGTTAGAATACTTTGTGTTTTAACAACTTTATCCGTTTCTTTTCTAAACAACACAAAATACGCTACTACAGCGCCCAACGCTATTAATAAAGCCCCGAAAGGATTAGAGGCAATCCAAACAGTTAGCGATTTAAACGCTACTGATGTTGCTGCCACCGCAGCTTTTAAACCTCCGAATACCGTTATTAAACCTGGTATTACATTCGTCATTAAGTATCCTAAAGCAACCAATACAGGTCCTACAGCAGCAGCTATACCCCCAAAAATTATAATACTTTTTTTAGTTTCGGGATTCAACCTTTTAAACCACCCTACTAACTCTTGTATCCTACCAATGAATTGTTTCGCTAAATCTTTTAATTTAAAAGTCTCTGCAATTTCTTTACCCAATTCTGCAAAACCTAAAACTAAGTTATCTTTTATAGTTGAATATAAGCCATGTAAAGTTTCAGATTGCTTCGCCATTTGCTCGTTAAAAATACCACCTTGATCAGTCATACTCTTTAACGCATCTTGCAATAAACTAAAAGAAATTTTACCCTCTTTCGCCATAGCAAAAACCTGATCTTTTGCAATACCAAACTTATTTGCCAAAATATCAATAATCGGAATACCTCTATCTGAAAGTTGCAATATCTCTTCAGTCATAGCCTTCCCTTTAGCCTTCACTTTACCAAAAATAGCAGCCATATCACTTAAAGGAACATTTGCTCCAGCCGAGATATCACCTAAAAACTTTAGCTTACTCAATAACTGATCTTGCTGAACACCAAAAGAAAGTAATTGCTTCGCTGCCTTCCCTACACCATCTAACTGAAAAGGTGTTTTTGCTGTAAAATCTGTTAATTCTTTTAATAAAGATTTTGCTTTAGATCCAGAACCAACCATTGACTCAAAAGAAGTCTCTAACACTTCTAAATCAGCAGCCGACTTTAAAGAAACACCACCCAACCCTACAATAGGAGCTGTAATACCTACTGACATTTTCTTACCTACATTTTGCAAGTTCTTACCCACCTTTTTCATTTGGCGAGTTGCTGACTGCATTTGCGTAGAGAACTGCTTTAAATCGGCAGTAAAGGCTATATTTATATTTGCTAAGGCTGACATTTATTTTTTATCAAAAATTTGTTTGAGTTCTTCTCTTGATTTTGGTTTGCGAGATTTTTCGGTTTCTTGAGTTTCTTCCCAAGGAAACTCCATAATATCTTGAATCTTTAATTTTTTATTATCAGAATACGGTAAAATTGCATGATACATAAGCATTCTCGCTCTATACCATTCTGATTGCTCTTTTTCGGCTTCTCGTTTTCTAAACCCTTTTAAAACATTATAAAACTGCCTTGGTGTTAAGCTATAGAAATACATTATTTCTAAACCAACTTCACCACACGCCAAAGACTCCAATTCGTCAAAAGTCGGGTCGAATATTTCTTCTTTATCCGACCCTTCTTTTAGTTTCCCCCTTTCTTTGGTTTTACATTGTTTTTAGGTAAAGAATCAGTAAAAACTTTCATAATTTCCATTATATCAACCTTACCTATCATAACCGCATCCATAACATCATCAACAGAAACATCAACAGAATCATCAACGTTTTTTACTCCTGAAATAACTAAATTTCCTATAAAGTCTAATTGCTCAAAAGACGGATCACTACCCATCTTATCAAGTTTTAGTTTTTTTACAATCTTATCAATTCCAGATACTTTATCGTGTTTATAAATTTTACAAACACGACGTAAAGCGCCGTAACCGAAACGAACTTTATACTTTATATTACTAACTTCTATATACATATTACACAGTTGTTCCAATGTTTAAATCCCCTGACCCCTTAACCGAATAATCAAAAGTCACAGCTTCTTCTGTTTGGGTATTTATAACAAAATTCTCAATATACCCCTGCCCATCTAATGCAATATTACCTGTAACACCATCTGCTAAAGTCACAGAAACTAATGTTTTTGCTTTCCACGCATCTGCAATAGCCTTTAAATCCTCTTGAGTTGTAGCACCACTAGCAGCATAAGCACTTGATGATAATGAAAATGTTTGTTTACCAGGAGACACTTCAACCCCATTCGTATCTTTTGAAGCAATTTCTTTAAACTCAGTACTAGCGTTAAGCGTAGAATTTGTTTCATGAAACACCTCTTTAGTACCTATTCTGATACGCATTTTTGATCCTTCTAAAAAAGCCATGATTTCTTATATTTTAATGTTAAATTTTTGTTGAATAAACAGCCAACCTTCTTCTGTTTGAAAAGGCTCGCCTCCTAATTGTTGGTAAGCAACACTTGAAGTTCCAAATGCTTCTTCTACCGCATCTGCTATTTCACAACACGTATCATAATCGGCAGCGTAACTCTCTACTACTACCTCATACCGTTTCGTACTATCTTTTGAAATTACCCCGTTATCTTTTATATGATAGGTTATGAATTTTTCTTTTTCATCAGCTGAAGCTAACAGCGGATAAATACTATCAACTCCATTAGATAATAAATCTACTAGTGCTTGATGCGCTTTTAAATCGCCAAATACCGTTGATGAACATGCTGTAAAACTCATTTACTTAACCTATTTATTTGTTTTTGAATATATTTTGATACTTTTTGCTCAGCATCTTTAGTTACTCCTCCTTTTGTTTGCTCGTACGCTTTATCTATAAAAGGATTCGACTTTATTTTTTTAGTTCCCCGAATAACAAACTGTCTTAAATACCAACCGTCTGCTCTTCTTGTGCTTCTAGGACTTACAATAACCATTGGGTTTTTAGCCTTTCGCATTGTTTTTTTTCCTATACTTCGCCTTCCTGTTCCTGGACTAATTACCGTACCAAAACGCTGTCCTTTTCTTTTTTGAACGTGATGCTTTCTACTTACAGGAGCTAAGTTTTTAGCAGCCTTTACAGTAGGATTAGCAACTTGATTTAATATTTTAACAACCTCTCTATTCTTTACCTTGTCATTAGCCAAGGATTTAATTTTTTTTTCTAGCTCTTTAAAACCTGATATTTCAATTAATGGTTTAGTCACGTTTTACTCCTTTTACAGCTAAATATCTTTTCCTTCCTATCTTACTTACATCAATAATATTGTACGTTTCTCCTTCGTAATCAATCTCTTTTTCGTGCGCACCTACACCTGTTAATTGTTCATCGTAACGAACCGTAAACTTTTTCTTATTAATGTAAACTATACGTCCTTCTACTTCCTCGGTACCAGAAATATCCTCTACCTTTGACCAACAATTTTTCAACACTTGCATCGTTGGTGTTGACGCTCCTGATGTTGGAGATTTTATTTTAACGACACTCTTAAAAGTAATTCGTTCGGTTAGTTCACCTATAAATGTTTTATCCTGTTGCATAATATTTATAAGGACCTAATAAGTTTTGAACTGATGTTGAGTAGGTTTTCGGTCTGTCTGACCTAAACTCGTAAAAGTCTGATACTAATAATAATACCGCTTGTTTTATCGCTTTCGGCAGCTTTTTAAACCCACAAGTAACTACTAACTTAACAGCATCTGAACGTTGCTCTTTTACAATAGGTAATTCATCTACCACGTAATCAACTATACTTTCAAACTTGTCTATTTTTTTTAATTGATAAGATGTTGCTGAAAGTGTTTGTAATACATTATTTTCATCGTAGTACTGGATAGAATCAACAGAGATTTTTGTTTGCTGCTTGAAGTTTAACACATCTTCAAAAGACACACCATACACCTCGTACTGCACATTTTGAATTATACGCCCAGTATAACCTTCTGCATACGAAATAGCAGCACCTATATAGCTTTGTATTAAAACATCTTCTTGAGTAAATTCTGGCTCAATTTTTAAATGCTCCTTAACAACCGCTAACGATACTATTTCTGGTATTTGTTGATTTTCTACTTCTACGAAATAAGCCATAACTTATACTTTTTCAGCGTACTTCGCTTCGATTAATTCTGTTGCTAAAGGCTCTGGAAGTTCAACTTCTTCACCTACACTATACGGCAATAAAAACTTACCAGAAGGAGATAATAAAAACTTAACTTTTACTAACTCAACATCGTTATTCTCTTCTGAAAATGAAGCAACTAATTTTTTAAAAATAGTTTCATCTTTATTAGTTTCTTTAAAAGAAACACCATGATCGTTAGCCATTTGCTCTAACTGTTCACGGGTAAAATCTTCAACAGTTTTATCTTTTAATAAATTTTCTAAATTTGACATGATTTTGTTTTTTTAAAAAAACTCGGTTACGGCACTTCATAACCGAGTTTTAACGTTAACCAAACTAATTACCTATGGAAATTATACCGTGAATTTCTTATTGAAAGCAAATGCTTTTGGATGCACAACTTGCACATCTGCATACGCATTTACTATTAATCTTACCTTACCAGCAGTTGCTTGTGTTAATGGATCTACCTTGATAGAAATACCACCCCAACTACCTGTAAATGCTTGTTTCCAATCTCCAAAAATTAATGGATGATTACCTGTTAACTCTGGAACTAAGTTGGTAGAAACTAACTTACTTCCGTTTAATTCTTTACCATCTGAAAGCATAATGCTATCGGTACCAGAAACCTTAGGAGTTGTTTTTAATTTACCTTTTAAAAGCTTGTTGGTTACATAACCTAACGAAGCATCTGTAGCGTTAGAAGCTTCAATTAAAGTTTCTAACTTAACAACCTCTGCAAATGTAGGAGCAGCTGCAGTTGCCATGTTTGCATCGTTAACTCCTGTTAAGTTTAAAATACCTGTAGGAGCTTTACCACCCGCACCATTTAAAACAGCAGAAGCCAACGTTCTTCCGTACGCATCGTTAAGCATACCAATAATCATTGCTTCAATTCCGATACTTGATTGTAAAATCAATTGCTCAGAAATATCTACTACCGCTACTACTCTTTTTGGCTTTAATACTGGACCATCAAAATCAGCATCAGTTTTTGATGTTACATTTTCGTTTTCATCTGCCCAAACAAAAGAAACATCTGTATGAGATAATAAAGGAACATTACCAACTAAACCAGGTAAATGCGTTACACCTAATTCTGATAATGGATTGTTAGGAATTAAAGGCGCTACCATTCGTGGCGCTTCATCAACAACCAACTTACCACCTTTTAAACCTGAATCTCCTGTAACAGATTGATCTCTTTTTTCCATCATAGAAGAAGGAATACCAATAGAAGCACCTCTAGGAACTTCTAATCCGCTAGATCTTAGCTCTTTTTCTGCTTCTTGCGAAGCTTCTGCTTCTGCACCATCTAATTTCCCACCGTCTAAAACAGAACGAATCGCTCTTGTTAAAGAATAATTTCTTTCTTTATTTTCAGTACGTACAGCAGGCGCACCACCATCTACTCGTTCACCGTTTTCACTTGCACGCTTTTCGTTTTCTTCGATTTGCTTTGCTCTAGCAATTTTAGGCTCTAACTCATCAATTTCTGTCTGCAAATCATCGAACCTCGTTTCCTCTGTTTCATTCAAATCTCTGTTTTCTGAACGCGCCTCATTAACTAAATCTCCTTGCTCTTTCACTAAAGAAGCACGCTTTTCTAATAAATCTTTGTAAGTTTTCATTTTATAAACTTTTATTTTTATTAATAATTAATTGTGCTTCTCGCACTGATTTTCCGTTTTTTTTGTTTGAATTTTTTCTTAAATCAAAACTTCTTTTTGCTACTGAAGTATCTTGATAAGCAGGGAAAGTAACAGGAGCTACATCATATAGCTTACCAACTTTTTTAATTTGACGAATATCTAAATCATCCTCTTGTTCAATCCAAATAGTCTCCTCAGCTCTAAACTGAAAAGATGATTCTGAAACATCACCTGAATCTATAGCATCTTCTAAATCTTTTGCATACGACCTATTTGGAGTAGTATATCTATATTTCAAACCTTCCTTATCCACCCAAATATCTAGGGTACCCGAAGCTGTTCTTCCTAATATTTGATTTGGATTATGATTTAACAAACATCTAACATCATCTTTTAACACATCATCAAAAGCACCTTCCAATATCTCCTCATAAAACCAATTCCCTATTTTTGTTCTAGTATTAAAAATAGCAGCAGTACCTTCAATTACTGAAGGCTTATCCTCTTCCCCTTCACTTCGTTTTTCTACAGAAATAGGAGCTACAACAATCCTACTTTCAATATCTTTTATATTTAACTTATCACTCATCATTCAATGATTTTAGTTCTTGTAATTTTGCTTCTATCTGCTCTAAAGTTTGAGCATTAACTGGTGTTAATGGCTCTTCTAAACCATCAATCGCATTTAATTCTAACAATGCACGTACTTCATTACGCGTCATAGCACCACTAAAAATTAATTTTGAGAAATAATCTGCTTGCGTTGCTTTGTCTGCCTGAAGTAAAGAGTTGTGATTGAAATGAATATACAACCCTTCTTGTTGCTGTTTTTTAGTTAACAGCTTCACATCGTATTCCGATTTAAAACTTATTGCCCATGGCAGAACAGAATCGGAAACATGCGCAATTTCTTGATGCTCAATGTTTGAAAAGGTAGCATTGTCTAAACTTTTAAGTTTATGAGGCGGGATGTTTAACCAACGAGCAACTTCCACAATTCCTTCTTTATGTGTCAATAAGAATTGAGTTTCTTGCGGGGTTAAACGGATGTGTTGGAATGATCCCATTTCATCCAAAACCGCTACTTTAAATTTATCTTTGTTAGACAATCTTCCAGATAAAGCACTCGCATAACGAGTTTTTGCATCACCATCCATAGGTTTTGCAGTGGTAACAATACCAACACCTTCACCTTTGGTTTCGTAATAATCGGATGCGTACTCTTGCGAGTTTAAATTAACACCTAAACTCAACGCAGCAAAGGTTACTACACCAATACCTGTAATTCCGTTTAAAGTGAACCCTGGTACATGGATAATATCTTCAGCATTAAAAGGAACACCATCTATATGATAAAAAAGTTTGTTATTGAATTTTCGTACTTCAACTTGCGATTTGTTTTGGTCAACATATTGAAGCGCTGTTACTTCTTGCGTAATTTCGTTACGTATAATAATTGCATACGCGTTACCTTTTAAAATAGCACTTAATAGCATTACCTTATCAAAAGAAAAGGCTGTCATGTACTGGTTAGGTCGTTTAGAAATTACATAAGTAAGGTTACTACCGTGTATTTTTTCGCGGTTACGTCCGTCTTTTTTATACAGTGCTTTTGGTAGTTTTGCGTAGTCGTTGCAAAGAATATTTACACCGTTGTAAAATGCAGATAAGGTTAACGCTGTAGTGTTGTTTATTGGCGTTCCTCTTTTTGTAGTACCGCCACCAAACCAATTTAAGAAGCCTGAGCCAATAGATACTGGCTGACTTCTTTGCTGAGAGAGAGTAGATTGTAACGCTTCGAATATCATACACTTACTTAATTCAAGTGTAAAGATGCGACTGCGTTTAAAAAAAAATGCGAATAAAATATTCGCTTTTTAATTCTGGTTAGTTATTTGTGTTTTTCTACATATAAACGACAAGCTCTATGAAACTCTTCTACAGATTTTTTAACCTGAAAACCTGCAAAACCAATAGAACTTCTTAATAAAGTAACATCTCTACCTGACAGCTCTTTAAACTCTGGCATTCCATCTTTTTTTATACGTTTATCATAATACTCTTTAAGCAACTTCATATCTGTTATTTTTTTATTTTAAAAATAAATATACTAACACCTATCATTAATTCAACAATAATTAATAAGCATACTAATATGTATCTTACCAAATTACGAAATAAATCTAATTCTAAAAGTAAAGAGGTTGCAAATGCTACTAAAAAAGTGATTACCACTATTGCTACTACTTGTAAATCTTTATATTTCTTCATGTTCTACTTTCAGATTATCTAAGTATTTATTAATTACCGAACGCACTCGGCTTTCTTTTAATCCTGTTTTTTCTGCTATCATAGCTACTATCTCTGTATTTTGTTTACTTGTATCTAGTAAACTTAAATACATATCGATAACTATTGCTGTTTTTTCGTTTTCTAACATGGGTTACTTTTTTATATAGTTATTTCTACTCATTCTAAACGAATCGAAATCGTTGTATTTGTAATGATTAAATATTAAATAGTGTAATTCATTAGTTACGTTAAATGCTTGCTTTTGGGTTTTACACTTAAACAGGATTTTAAAATAATATTCCATGAATCCGCTAGTGGTACCTAGTTGTTTGGCAATTTCAAAAGCGAGTGCTTTTATTTTGTTTTCGAATTGTTCGGCTTGTTGTAGTTGATTCATAGTTATAGAATACTTTACATTAATATCCAAATTTTAAAACCTCGATTAAACTCTATTTTACCCATTCCTGATATTGCATCAGATATAGATTTATAACCTATTGATTGAGCATATTTTGTTTTTTGTGACCAAGTATCTAAATTTTCTTTATCAGATGTTTTTTCGGTAGCTTTAGAAACACAAGACTCACAATAGTCTTTTCCTTTATTAAATTTCACATTAAAGTCTACTCTTAAATCTTTTAAAAGTTTATCTGATTTCCAATTTGTTATATCCTTCTTACATGAATCACAAATTATTTTTCTTTGTATAAGTATTGACATGCTATATAATTTTTGAAAGAATTAAACCAATAACAACTCCTATACCTATAATCAGCACTACAAACAAATAGAACCAGAAAGACAAACTTAAATTCGTGCCTAATCCTGTAACTGGATCTCCCATCATTTCAGCATAATGAATAGGGTCGTATTCTTTTAGATAATCTCTATATTCCTTTGTCATGATTTCTACAGTTAATATTCTTCACTTAACACAATAACTTCCCCTTCAGCATTAAGCTCTGAGACAGAATCAGAATCTTCTGAGAAAATCACCTTTTGTTTTTTTACTGAAGACAATAAGCCATAAGTAAAATCTGTAGTTCTTTCATCAATGAAAACATCCATGTTATCATCAAAAGGCTCTAATGCCTTAATAAGCTCTTTTTTTGTCATTTCTTTTATTCTTTTGTTACTACTGTTTTTTACATTTACATCCGTCTAGCTTAACAGATTCTTTATCTGTATCTATGATTTCTGTCTTTCCTCCTTTGTGATGGATTTCTGCAATAATTGCTGTAAAATCTTCATCAATAGCATCTCCTCCATAAATTAAAGATGCTGCTACAACACCACCACATTTACAGGCTACTCTTACCGCCAAACTTGTTTTTATTAATTTCATGTTTTCTTCTGTTTGTTTATAAATTCTATTGCATCATCTAAACTTACTGCTTTTGAAACTCCTGTTTTCAAAACAGCAATAGTCTTATCAAAAGAGTTAACTCTTAGGTACACATTCTTAACTTGCAAGACACTATAAACAGAATATCTGCTTATCGTTTTAATTACGTCTTTCTCTAAATAGTCTAATTCTCTATTGTTCAAAATCTACTGTTTAATTGCTTCTATAGTTTCTTTTATCCTCATTTCTTCAGTTAGTGATTCCGCTTTGATACATATGTAACCACTTTCTTTTAACTCTTCTAAAAGTTCAGACTCATGAAAAGATGATATATCTTTTGTCTCTACATCATCTTCATCAACCATATTCAAATAACTTTCAGCATAATCTTCAATATCCCAATCACAGATATTTTGCAGAATAAAAGTGTTGAAACAACCTTCGTAATTTTCTCTTGTGTGAATTTTTCCGTTTAGTTTGATTTCGTTTATCATGTTTTCTACTGTATTAAAGATTTAGTCGATGGCATTTCAATGTAATGTGTTGGCGCACTATCATAGCGAGCAAACCAATCATCTTGATCGTTATTCCATCTCAGAGAACACCAACCTAAATCACCTACATCAGTTTGAAAACACAACCTTGTGCCGTTTGGATTAAAATCCTCACAAATCCAATTTTTGTTAAAACCGATCACTTCCTCGTGATGTTCTCCTAATTCTTCTATTTTTTTAAATTCCATAATTTCTACAGTATTAATAGTCTTGTATTACAAACATTTGAATTTCTTCCTCCGATTCATCTGCATGAATCCAAGTTAATTTTTGAGTGCCTGAGTTTTCAGCATGAACTACTTCATGATCCGTATCATCTTTAAATATTCCTACTTGCATATCATCAGGTAAGTTTTCAATCTTTTCTTTTAGGTCTTTAATTGTCATAATTCATTCTTTTTAAAGTTAGATAGGCGGGAAAGATTCGAACTTTCAGTCTGGACTTCCTTCTTAAGCTTCTAGGTCTCTCGTTGCGGGATTTAAGCATCAACCGACCAGAACCGCCCTATTTGTTTAATTACAGTATTTCGGTTTTAATAATTCTTCTCCAAGCAGCATTAGATTTTGTCTCTCTTAGTTGATTAATCAACTCATCATTAAGTAATTTATCTTCTAAATAATCTTTTGTATAAATCTCTTGGTCTTCTAATTCTTGTAAACTTTTTACACTCATAATTTCTACTGTTTTTTTAAATAGTCTCTAATAATCGCCCCAACGAAAAAGTATAGGGCGATTAATACTGGTATGCCAACCAATAATAAAATTGTTGCTTTCATTATTTTGATCTTGCTTCTAAAAGAGGTAAACCAGCTTCTGTAGGAACGTATATCTTGTCGCCCTGACTATTTCTGATAGCATCTATTTTCAAGTACTCTAAATATTCTTTATTTCCTTTCATTGATTCTCCAATTATTCTATTTGCTTCAGCTACACCTTTTGCTCTCTCAATCTCTGCCTGCGCTTCTGCTTTAGCTATTTTTACTTTAGCTTCTGCTTCTAATGTTGCGCTCTCATTTTTTGCTTTTGCTTCTTCAATCATTGCCTTTTTACTAGATTCAGCTTCTAATAAAATTGCTTTTCCGTTATTTTCAGAATCTAACAAATGTTGTTCTCTGCTAAATTCATAACAAGATGTAAATGTTAATGATAGTACGATTAGCGTTAAAATGTTAATTTTTTTCATTTTGATTGTTTTTAAATTTTTAGCGATTTCTTAATTAGTAGGTATCGCTATTTAACCTACTGTTTATTAATTTTAATTTTTCGTTGAGCATTTTTATTTCCTTTATTTTTATGCTCTGATTTCTTTACATTAATTCCCTCATGCTTCAAGCACTTATATACTGAACCTTGTGCAATACCAAAAGCATTTTGAATCATCCGAATACTTTTAGAGTCATCTAACCACATACTTGCAACAGCAGGAGCAATTTTCTTTAACCGCTCACTCAAGCCTTTTGGTCTACCTCCAACTTTTCCTCGTTTACGAGCAGATACTAAACCACTCATTACACGTTCACGATTAATCTCTCTATCCATTTGATTTAATGACGTGAACACATTAAATATAAATCTACCATGCGGTGACTTAGTATCTAAAAAAGGTTCTTGTAAGCTTTTAAATTCTATGTTACTACTCTCGAAAAACTCCATCATAGAAAGCATGTGCTTTACATTTCTTGCTAATCTGCAAGATTTCCAAACCACCACAGTATCACCTTCACGTAATTTCATTAACATTGTCTCTAAACCTTTTCTATCTTCTTTAGCTCCTGAAGCTACGTCTGAATGAATATTTCGTTCTTCTATTCCAAAAGCCTCTAAAGCATCTATTTGCATTTGCAAATTCTGCGCTGCTGTACTTA
The DNA here is from genome assembly GCF_022347665.1 of Tenacibaculum sp. Mcav3-52. Taxonomy (NCBI): domain Bacteria; kingdom Pseudomonadati; phylum Bacteroidota; class Flavobacteriia; order Flavobacteriales; family Flavobacteriaceae; genus Tenacibaculum; species Tenacibaculum sp. Mcav3-52. Next base: position 387,276 of record NZ_JAKRGE010000003.1, read on the forward strand.
TTCTTACGTATCCGAAAATCATAATTTGTTGTATTCTTTTTTTAGTACGTTTTTTTGAAATTTGTTTATCCAAAGGTGATTTCTTCTTCTGGATTATTGTATTTACTTTCGTCTACTTCTTCAACCGTCATAGTTCCTGCCATTGCCATTATAGAAGCTATTATACCATCTATTCGTTTGGTTGATTTTGATTTGTCTAATCTCACGTTTTCGTTCGTGTCTGATATTGGCACGCACCCACTTAGCATATATTTTAATATTGGGTTTTTACCAACGCGTAATTTTGCCGACATAATTAGTCGCTGAAATTCTTTTGTTGGACTTGTATAGTTCATCAATGTTTGTGAAAACGGAGATAACTCTACACTTTCTTCCATTAAATTTTGAACCAATACTCCCGAGAACTTACGGTCATACTCCACATGTTTTGTTTTATGCTTGAAAAATTGCTTTACTATCGTATTTTTTACCACGTTGTAATCCACCATATTTCCTTCTGTAGCTATTAAATATGTGTCGTTTTCGTCTTCTGCATTCTCTCTTTTCATTGATGCCCAGTAACGATATGGCACTCCATCTTCTTTACTGCGTTTATCTATAGTTTCTTTCGGACAAAAACACCAAACTTTTAAATCCCTTACTCCATTTTCGTCAGGTTCTGAAATCATTGCATAGGCTGTAATATCAGTGGTTGACGAAAGGTCTAACCCTCCACAGTTACCCAACAACGCAAAATTTTCTTCTTTAATTGGTTGCTGGCAAGCATCCCAGTACTCAGCATCTATCCAAACTTCTGGAGCATCAACCCACATGTTTAGGTGTTTGGTTTTGAAGTTGGGTATTTTACTTGGTTGGTTTTTCGCTTTGTTATACTCACCAATTAAGAAATCCATTGAAACGGTTACGCCTAAATTTGGATTTGCTTTTACCCAACAGCTCGGGTCCTCCCAATCATCGCCTTCATCTAAATCGTGAATCATTATGAAGAAGGTATCATCTTCATCTATTCCTTCTAGGATTCGTTCGCAACTTTCTTCAAATTTTTTACATACACCATGCACGTTAAATCCTGCGGTGGTAATAGTTTTGGTTAAAGGTTGTTTTCTTGCTGCTGAAGAACTTTCTAAGTTTTCTTTTACCGTATCATCACGATGTGCATGGTATTCGTCAATAATTGTTCGGTGGGAGTTAATACCGTCTTGTGTTTTAGAATCTCCACCCAACGGTTTCATAAACGAATTTGTTGGTAAAAACTTAATTTCTCTTTGAAGAACTCTAAACCCAAGCTTTTGTAATAAGCTTGATTTTTTTATAAACTCAGCCGCCTGATTAAAGCATAATTTTGCTTGTTCTTCTTTGGTTGCTCCGATATACACTTCGGCTCCTTGCTCAAAATCGAACGCCATACAATACAAACCATCGCCAGCTTCAACAGCGGTTTTACCGTTTTTCTTGGCTACTTTTTCGTAGGTGTTTTTTATTAATCGAACCGATTCGCCAAATTCGTTTTTGGTTTGCCAACCATACACGTTGTACAAAAAGAATTGTTGATGTGGCGATAACAAAAACGGTGCTCCTGCAGATTTACCTTTGGTATGCTTCAGGAAATTTTCAAAGAACTTTATAGCTGCAAATCCTTTTTTGTGATCTAACCAATACCCTTTTTCATCGACAGTATCTATCAGATTGTAAAATCGCTCTATTGCTAGTTTGATTTTACGACCTGTTACAATGTTTCCTGAGAGGACATCTGCTGCGTATTGAAACGGTATTGAGTTTTGTATTTCTTGTGGGATTTGCATTTTAATCAACCTACTATTTCTCCTGAATAAATATTTTTAACAAAAAGAACCGATGCGCAATCTTTATATATTTCTAACACTATAGCTTTTGAAGAAGAAGCTGACTCTCCACCTGGCTCAACTTGTTTAACTTCTCCTTCTAGGCTTAAATAAGTAACTTGATACATCGTTTATATTAAATTTATTTATATATTATTAGCGATTACTTCTTGTGTTGTTTCAATGACTTCATCTAACATTGTTAGGTTGTCGTCGGTCCAGAATTCACTTAGAAAATCATAACCAAACTTTTCTTCTAATTCTGTTTTTACTTGTTTTTTTAATTCTCTTGTTTTCATTTATCCGTGTAATTTTTTTAGTACTTCATCAAATAAATTTAATTGCCCACCTACAGTATCATCTACTTTTAATTTTTGGCGATCCTTAATACTTAACCCAAAATGCGCTGAGACTTCATCGAGGTGCTTGTCTGCTTTTTCTAAAATGGAAATATGTGCCGAAACGTTGTTAGCTCCTGAGAGGAATGTTTGCACCATTCCACCGTGGTACCCTTTTTTGTTTATTTCAGCAATTGCCAAACAACGAGCATCCATCCAAATTGCAGCTTTTTGTAAATGCGTTAAATCTAGTTTTGAAAATTGTTTTGTTTTTACAAATTCATAACCAAACCAGTACCACCATTTTTTTTGTTTTGCATTCAACTTCATAGAAGTTTCAGGCTTCGGAAGTTCTTCTAAAACTTCGTATAGTTTTTTTTCGGTTTCCGTTAACTCAGTTTTTTTATCAACTCCTGAATTACTATGAACCACTTTCATATTTTGTTCTTTCATAATCTTCTACTTTTTACCCCCCCCTATCTAAAAATATCAGTGAGTAAAATTCTCACTGGTAGGCGATGTACAGAGGATTTCTCCTTTAGAGATTTTACCCCATACCCCTATAAAATTTTATTTTTATGAGCATCACGCCCCGATTTTTTATCGTGGCATTTCTTATTCATCGATTGCAATTCTTTCCAATCGTACGGATCTAAATTATTATCTAACAAGTACTGCAAACCTTTCACATGATCTACAACCTGAGCAGGTAGCACTCGTTCTAATTCTTTACACTCTTTACACTCACACAAAGGATTCTCACTTCGGTAAGCTTTAGAAACTTTACGCCAAGGACGACCGTTATAAAACTTTGAGTTATCGTGCAATCTTCTACCGTGCGACACACGTTCTTCTTGCCACGGCTTACGTTTAGGTGTTGGTGCTTTAGGCATTAGTAAGACATTTCTTGTTCAACATAACCGTCTACATACTTTGTCTTATCTTCTACATATCTAAGCCCAACGTTACCTAAAGAACCGTTACGATTCTTTTCAACCATCAACACAGCATTCTCTTCACCCATCAGCCCTAACTCATCAAACAAATCAGGATTTGAACCTAAAGTATAACCATAGTAACCAGGTCGATACAACATACCAATTACATCTGCAGCTTCTTCTATTGCACTCGCTTCTTTTAGGTGATACTTCTTAGGTAAATGATACTTACTCTTACGAACCTCTCTACTAATTTGACTTAAACCAATCACAGGAATATTGAGCTCTTTTGCGATGTTCTTACACTCCCTTGCAGCCTCACCAACATTAATTCGTGTTTCTTTATCTCCTGAAAACATTTGAAGAAAATCTATTACCAACAACTTAATACCAAACTTTCTTTTTAAGGCACGAGCTTTACGTTTCATTTCTGGTACCGTAAGCGCAGGCTTATCGTCAATGTGAATTGGATAACCTTTCATCTCATCAACCACACTGTATAAAGTTTCGAAGTAACTTGTTTTCTCAAAACCTGTACGCATTAACTGATTCATATGAAAATTTGAATTAACCGCTGTTGCCCTAATAGCTAATTGCTTTACTGACATTTCCATACTAAACATACCTACAGGCTTACCAGCTTGTGCAGCCGCTAACATTGAACACATAACGAAAGCAGTTTTTCCCATCCCGCTATCTGCACCAATTACAATAAAATCTGTATTTTGCCACCCAGAAAAATGCTTATCTAAAGCCGATAACCCAGTTGGTAAACCTGTTACCGTTCCTTGGTTGTTCGTTAATCGCTCAACATGTTTCGGCAAACTTAGCATTGCTTCTTCCCAAGTCATTGAGTTTTGATTAGACGATAACACATCTTCAATCGAACTTAAATCTGCACCAACATTTTCTAACAAATCAAACGTACTAACATCTTCACGATACGCGTCTTTAAGCAGTTTACTTCCAATAGAAATTAACTGACGCTTTATAAATAATTCATGCAATATCCTACCATGGCGCTCAATGTGAGCAGAAGAAGCTACACACTGAGAAAGCTCAACTAAATACAAATCTCCACCAGCATTTTCAATAGCATTCATTTCTCTCAACTTATACGAAACTGTACGTAAATCGATAGGCTCGTTCTTACCAAACAAGGTTTTTATAGCTTTAAATATTAACTGGTGCTTTGGTAAGTAAAACATCTTTTCAGTTAAAAACCCTTCTACATCATCCATTGCTTTAACATCCACCAAAAAAGCTCCTAATACCGATTTTTCAATCTCAATATCTTGCGGTGGTAATTTTCCTTGTTGTAGTATGTTTTCATTCTTATCCAATTCTTTTACGTTTTATGCTTGGTTGATCGTCATTACTTCTAATCACTTTAAAATCTCCTTGCCAATTAAACTTTAATCTTTTTAATCTACCCAGTAATTTATTTACTGTAAATTCAATTTCTTCTTCTTGAACTTTAATTTCGAAGTACTCTAAAAACTTCTCATAATTGGAAATGTATTTTTTGTTTTGCATTTCCCAAACTTCTAGTTTTTGAGTAGCAGTTTTTTGAAGAAATTCATAAGCACTTTTGTCTATATATATTTGATTACTGGTATATTGATTATGATTCGTCGGGATTTTTCCCGACCCTTGACTAACACTCTCTTTAATATCAAGGCTTTCAGCGTTTTTTTGAGGTTCGGGATTTTTATCGAACCTTGTCGGGATTTTTCCCGACCCTTGAGAAGCTTCGGGATTTTTCCCGACCCTTAAAACCTGTTTTCCTTTGGCAGTTAATCGGATAAAATTTTTCTGATTTTTACCTAATTTTTTACTCTCAACATACCCCTTATCTTTTAACTCTTTAGTAAATCGATACGCTCTATCTGACGACTTAAAAACAATAGGTAATTCATCAGCAATTTTTCCAAAAGATATATTGTAAAACACGCCTTCCTCAAAATTTTCAGCTACCGCCCACGTACTTAGTTTAGAGAAAAATTCCATTAAAACACCGTGCTGATAACTTAGCTTATACTTTACACACATTTGCTGATTTACAACGATACTATACTCCATATTACACTACTTCATTTATCAGCTCAGATACATAAAACCTTTTCGTTAACTCAAACAATACAGAAGCAAAAGAGGTGTTTTTACTTAACTTTACCGCATATACAGTCACCACTTTTCTAACCTCTTTTTCAGAACGCCCAAAATAACAGCTCAAATCAGCAAAGCGAGCCTTTAGCAACACAACAGCTAAATACGCTACTACTTTACGGTGATTTTCAACAGGAACTAACCTACTATTTAACACCACCTGATCTAAAAGAGTTATCTTTTCCATTACTGAACTTTTTTACATTCTTTACACTCTTCTATTTTATCAAAAAAACCACGAGGTTTACACAATTTACCCTTAGCACACCTTGGCTTCGGATAGGTTCTTTTAACCTTATTGTTTTGCTCACTCATAATTTTGATTATTTAAACGATATACAAATACATACAATAAACAAACGATACTAGCGCTATCCAGTGAATTATACCTAGTACAATTATTACACTATCTTTTGTTTGAAATAAATAACATTCTTTCACGTATTCTTTCAACCCCTGCTTAAATTGGTTTAAATTCATAATTGTATAATTTTATATTACTTTTTATTTACTGGTTCAGAAATAGCTGCATCAACTTCAGATATTTTAAACATTAGTTTTCTACCCAATCTACGTTTAGGTATAATACCGTCATTTATGTAGTTTTCTACAGTTCTCGGACTCATACCCAAATACTCCGCTAAATTTTTAACACCTGATATATAAGTTTGATTCACCATACTTATTACTCTTGTTTTAAAACCTCCATAATCGACTCAATACGATCACATAAATTATTAGACACATTAACACCCTCCCAAAACAACAACACATCAAACCTATTAAGCGTTGGCTCTATAGTTATACATACATTGTAAAATGCAGTAAAACCTTTAAAACCAAGCCCCCCGAATTGTTTCAAAACAAGCCAACGCTTTAGATTTATATTATTACCCCTCATACCTTCTAACTTTTACAGTTTTCTTCGCCATTCGTTTACCATTACGAACTTTTCTTACATCATAATCTTCTACAGAAACTATCATAAACAATTGAAGCAATAAAAAGAACACACCTGGAATAAATGCCTTCGGATTTTCTAAACTCAATAAGTATTTTTGCACAACACCCGCTTTACTTTGAACTTTCAACTTACGCCTTATAGTACGTGTATGCGTGTGTACTGTTTGTGTAGAAATACAAAGCACATCTGCAATTTCTTTTTGACTTAAATCACTAGCTATTGCATGAGCAATTCTATTTTCCTGTTTCGTTAATTCTTGTATCATAGTCTCTTAAAATTTCTTCTTTCATATCTTCAAAACCACACTCATCATAAGCATTTGCTAAACGAGTAGCACACTCTAAAACAAGTTCATTTGCATTTTCTTTACCTGCAATTACTCTAGGTATCCAAGTACTCGATTTATAACCAAACACTTTTGTCATTTCTTGCATAACCCCATAAGGCAGGCTATCACGCAACTCTTCGCTTCCTTTTAATTGTTCTCCCATTTTTGTGGTATTTTTAAATACACTACATTGTTCAATAGATATATTTCCTTAGATTTGAACTAAACAACGTAGTACATTACAAATATATTAATATTTACTAGTATTATACTAGTATTATATGATATATTTTTCGTTTTATTATATACACCATTGATTAACAGATGATTAACAAGGAGAAAAAAATTAAATTAATTAAGGAATTAGCAGAAAAAGGAGGTATAACTCCCTATCAAATAGGCTTAGAAACATCAATTTCAATCAGTTCTGCTACAAAAATATTTAATGGAGAGCAACCAAATCCAAGAGATAAAACTTTAAATACCATACTAAATTATATTGAAAATAAGATAACAGGAAGTGTAACACAATATGGTTTATCTCCTGAAATTACAGCAAAACAAGAAGCTATCATTACTGAAGAAGGTTCTTTAGAATATCATAAAACACCAAAATTAGAGCAATTTAAGCAGCTACCAATAGATGAGAAATTAAACCTACTTTACGAGCTAGAAACTAAAAACAGCGAAAAACTAGATGTAATTTCAAGCGCACTCGGTAAAGCATTATTAGATATTGAAGAAGCTTTAGAGCCTACAAATGAGAAATTAAAAAAACCTTAACATAAGTTTGTTAAGGTTTAATCTTAAAACTCATCATCAAACAGCTTTTCAATAAAAGCCATTTCATCGTTTCGTTTTAGTAATTCAAGCTTATACTGTTCACGTATTTTTTTACGCTCTTTATAAGTATAATTTTTACTATGAGTTTGGTAATTAAGTATTTTAAGCAGTAGTTGATACCCCAATATACAACGTTTTAAGTTTAAGCAATCTTTTAAATTTAAAGGGAACAAAACTACTCTTGCTTAACAATTCTTTCAATTTCATCTAACACCTCTTCTTTTTCCTCATCTGAAGCACTATTAATTTTAAGCTTAGCCAAGGCTAAATTTTGATTTTTCAACTTGTTTCGCGTATGTTCATTAAACTTAGTAATATAATGAATAGCAATTACTATAAAAATAGAACAAACTATCGTCATAAAATAATAAGAAACATTACTTAAATCCTCAAAAGGATGAAATATCCATAGTAAATAAAACAACACACCCCCTAACACCAAACTATTCAACACTTTTACCCCTATATTTTTTTTATCAAAATAACAAGATCTAAACATCATATACAAAACATAAAGAAAAACACAAAACATAGGACCAAAAGAAGCCCAAAAAATCTTCTTTGTTTTAAACCCAAAAAAAACTTCTGCTTCTTTTACTTTATAAAAGACAGGTTTTGCTTTATTTTTATTTTCAACCGCTAATAAATAAGCGGAATATTCAGGGGTTCCTTTTGCTATATTTTTTACTCTAACCAAAGCAGCACTAACACTATCTATCGATAACTGATATTCTGATTTTGCTTTTATATATTCAGAACTATGATCATCTAAAAACTCAAACCCAAACATTAATACCACACACAAAACCCCTAAAACATAAGGTAGATACTTTTTAATCTTCAGTATCATCTGGATCCTCTTCACCTCCTCCTCCTGGATTAGTGACATCTCCTTTGTTAATTCCGAATAATTCTTGTTTTTCATTTTTTTGTTTTTCTATAATTTCATCTGCATTATCAGTACAAGAAATAAAACCAAAAACTGTAGCTACCATCGCTATAAAAAATACATTTTTCATAATTTAAAGATTTTAAAAAATTAATCTCTAAAAATACAAAATATAGCGAACTAACTTTTAATCATAGTTTTAAATCTTGTTTTTTAAATATAAATAAGATCGTTTTGCTAAACCCACATTTGTAGGCACCATAAATTTATTTCTTAACCGCTGCAAAAAAGTTCTAAGTGAACTTCCACTCATTTTTAACTCTTCTTCTATCTCACTACTTGAAAACTCTTTATGCAATAACTCTAGAACCTGAAGCTCTCTTGGGGTTACTTTTTCTTCAATAATCTTATCATAATCAACATCTAAGTTTTGTGATAAAATCAACTCTTGTACCTTTTTTGAATAAAAAACACCTCCAGCAAACACTTCTTTTAAAGCTTTTACTATTACATCACCAGCTTCTTCTTTTAAAACATAACCTTTTACACCCAATTCTATCGCTTTTGCAACAAACATTTCTTGCCCAAACGAAGAAACAATAATTACTTTTACTTTAATATGCTCTTGCTTAAACAACTTTAAAGCTTCAAAACCATCTATAGGTGACATTTCAATATCCAACAACAAGACATCACAAGCGTTATTTTTTAACCAATCAAGCAACTCAATACCATTATTAGAATAACCTGTTATATTAATATCTTCACCTTCAAAAACACTTTGATATCCTCTCAATAAAACCTCATGGTCGTCAGCTATATGAACATTCATTTCTTCAATTTAAAAAAATCCAACTTGCTCAAATGTAGTTTATATTTTTTTGTAACTTGTAGACAAAACCCTAAGCGTTAAAAATTAACACGTAAACTATGAAGAAAATTCTATTTGTTTTTTACACAATTTACAGCATTACTCTTTTCTCACAAGAAAAGACACTTGACTCTATATTAAACTTCAAACTAACCAAAAACGATATTATTTGGCAAAAAATTTATCCAGTAAACGACTCCTCTAAAATAGTCAACATTAAAAACCAAATACAATCTCAAGAATTCACACACAAACTAAAAATAGTTAATAATTCATATAACGGCAGATCAGAAAACTATGGAAAAAGATTAGTCAAAAATACACCATATTATGCTACATGGGGTTTTGATACTTTCTTAAAAATTGAATTCAAAAAAAACAAGTACAGAGTAACTGCTAGTGACTTTATTTTCAGAGGACCATTACTTAACATTTATGGGGCACAAAAAAAACAAGACTATCCTTTAAAATTAAATATAATTAGAAAAAATAAATTTAAGAATAATAGAAAATCTCTAAAAGTTTTAACAAAACTAGACTCAATTCTAAATAGTAAATTCATAATTAAAGAAACAAAAGAAAATAACTGGTAAAAAAACTATCCTCTTCTATAATAATTATCCCAATGTTTCTTCAATTTCAACGCATGCTCCTTCGGAGTAACTTTTATGTAATTTAAAAATGCCTTCTCAGTTTTATGGCCAGTAATTTGCATTATTGAATAACTAGGAAAATCACTTTTATACAAGTTCGTAGCAAAAGACCTTCTACATGTATGTGAACTTATTAAATCATGTTTTGGATACACACCAACTACTTTTCTTTTCTTTTTTTTACACAATAAAGAACCTTTAGTCAATGTATTTATACCAACCTTTTCACATACTTCTTTTATAACTCTATTATACTCTACATCTGATACAGGCTTAGGTATACCACGTTTTTCAATAATCTCAATCACCTGCCAATGCAATGGAATTACAACTTCAACACCTGTTGTAGATAATGTTTTTTTAGGTTTAATTATTATCATATCATCATCAATATTACCAATCCGCGACCAATCAGAAACTCGTAAACCAATCCAGCAACCAATTACACACCAATCTCTTACATTTGAATATCTTGGTTTTTTAGAAAAATCATACTCAAATAATTTTGTAATTTCATCTTCACTTAAATACACTGAAAGAGACTCTTCAGACGAAACATAAAACCCCCTACTTAATGTTTGTTTATTTATTTTAACACCAATAGTCTCAGCATGCTTTACAAAGGTCCTTATATTTTTAAAAAAAGCACCTACAGTATTTTTATTCTCAAGCTTATCAATCGTGTTCAAATGTTTTGTGAAATCGTAATGAAAATCTAAATCTAAATCAGAGAAAGTAAGCTTTACATTGTTTTTTTTCTCAAAATCAAGCAACGATTTATAAGTACGCTCATAGTCTTGTTTTGACCTTAAACCTACTGGCTTACCAGTTCTTGGGTTTTTTCTCTGATCGATAGTGTCTATATAATTCCTAACAAAAGGAAGAAAATAAGTATTTTTATTAACCTCTATTTTACTAGATCTAAATCCCAGGTAGATTTTTTCTAAATCGTTCTTTGTTACTTCAACAGAAGTAACCAACAACTCATTATATTTACTCAAAAAACACTGTTGAAGATCATTTAAAAATTGATTTTGTTTTTCCGCAGTTAGATAAGTTTCCTTATTAACTTTAATTCGTTGTTTTTTATGGTACCAGTTTTTTTCTGAAACTTTTATCCCTAAAGATTTTCTGTATTCTTTATATTTGGAAGACCAACTAAAAGAGAAATTAACAGTATATATATTTTGCCTTGTAGTTTCTCTTAAAAAATAACTAAACGTTGCCATTTTATGCGGGAATATTTGTGGGAATAAATATATAAAAAGAAAGTAAAAGAGGGTTGTATTAAGTTGTAAAAATTACTTTAAACTTAATCAAAAATCCCAAAACAAGCCACAACCCCCTATAAACAACAGTATTTTTAATTAACGCACCCGACTCCTGTTACGTGCACAATAAAAAAAGCACTATACATTTTGTATAGTGCTTTTTTTATTTTTTCTGTAGAATTTAAAACATCATAAAAACCGAATACAAATTAAAACAAGGAGACTAATCAGCCTCCTTGCACTTAAATCATAGATAAATTATTTAATTTAATATATATGTGTTATAGTCTAAATAACAAGTATCATCTTGAACTATGGTTCTTACACCGTTCCATGTTTGATTATGAAAACCATCTCCTACTGTATAATTATCTACATACGGATTGTGTCTTGTATAATCCTCCCATTTCTTTGAACTAAGATTATATTCATACTCATTATAAGCCTTTACTCCATCTCTATAAACATAACATCCAGAGTCACATTCACCTACTACAGAAACTATTCTAAAGCGCTCACCTGCTTTAGCTTTTACCATAAAGTCAATTACTTTTCCATCGGCTACACTTCTTTTTTGTCCAAATTTATAATAGTCTAAACCTACATGTTCTTCAATTCCGTATCCCCAGTAAATTTTCTTTCCTGCTAAATACCAAGATCCTAATTCTTGATCATATTTTTCTACATAAAACCTACCAAAAAGCTCAGCTCCACTAGTTCCATGATCACTTCCATATAATGCTACATTAGTTGGATCTACTCTTATTTTATCATAATACACTAAATCACATTCTTTGATAGTATACTCTAAATTTGAACTTACTTTGAAAGGTCTATTATCATATGTATAATTCACTTTATATGAGATAGGATATCCTGGATTATCAACTGACACCTCTGCTCCTTCTTTTAAAAAATCAACAACTCTATCTAAATTATTAGCCATAGCAGCTAAAGATGATGCTATTCCTGAAGTTGCATTTCCTCCTAACTGCTTTACTTTAACAGTCGATTCACTGAAAATAGATTTATATCTTGCTTCTATTTCTGCATTCACTTTTGTTCCTACTGCTTTATATGCAAAGTTCAATGCTGCTTCTACTTCCTTAGCACTACTACTAGATTCATAAATTAACGTATATAGTTTACCATAAGTTACTGACTCTATATACGAAGACGGATTTTGTTGATCTTCACTTACCTCTAAATAATCAGTAACATAAGGTTTTAACCTATCTGGAGAAACATTACTGTTAAACCAACCATTCTTTCCAATAATTCCTTCTTTAGGAGACACTGAAGCCGTGAAAAAACGTTGCTTTAAAGTAACTGCATATCTTGTTTTTTGGCTAGAAAAGTCAAGCCCAAAACTACCAGATACTTTTACGCTTGGTCCAGAGTACCCTGCATTTAAAGAAAGTTGAAATTGTTTTTCATCATGAATTCTTTGAATACTAATATCAAAGCTAGCAGGAAAATTAGCTTCACTTTTATAGTATGCATTTAAAATAGAATTCAAATTGTCTTGTACTTTTCCTGGTGTTGGCGCTTCAATTACTCTTGAAGTAGAAGCAGATGTTCCCGATAACACGTTAACTCTTACCTCTACTGGATTCCTGTCTTCTCCTGAAATAGGTATAGATACTGGAGCTCCTTCTTGTATAGATCTTGCTGCTACTAAATTACCTGGCCATAATAAAGAACTATTAGCATCTAAAATAAAGAAGTCTGAATCTGTTTGAGTAAACGATATTTCTTTATCAACACAGTTTTCTTCCATAGCCACTCTTTCGGCTTTGGATGACTTATTATCATGTAGTTCTTTAATATTTAAATTATGAATACCATCAGGAATATCTGACGTTATAAATTGAGCTATTTGCTCTGTGCTAGAGTTTATTTCTGAGTTATGTAATAAATCTTCTTTTTGACATGAAATAATTGAAAAAAGGGTTAATCCAAGTATTTTTAGATTTTTCATTTATTTATTTTTTAAATTTAACATTGTACTAATTAAGACCTCGAGGAGTTATTAAACATCTTTAAATATGTTTTCCCTACTTTTTTATCTATTTTTTTTAGTTTTAACTACCAAACAACATCATATACTTATATATTTAACAAACAAACCCCCTGTATTTAAGTAATAATTAATTTCACATATTATTAACGAGTGTAAAGCCTATTATTCTTATTTTCGCCTTATGCAAAAACAATTATTCTTCCTAATAGCAATAGTATTTAGTATATCATCTATTCAGGCACAAGACAAATTAAAAGGGCAAATAATAGATTCAGAATCTAAAAAACCTTTAAGTGCAGCTCATATTTTAAACCTTAATAGCGTAGTAGGTACCATTACTAATGAAAATGGACTCTTTGATCTTGTTGCTCAAGCAAATGATACTGTGTTGGTTTCTTATTTAGGCTATGCTTCTATTAAGCTAAAAGTTACTAATGATCTTTTAAAAGGAAATGAAGTTGTTATATCTTTAGAGGAAAAGCCTGAAGAGGTAAAAGAAGTTGTAATTAAGTCAACTGAACTAATTGGTGTTTTAGAGGTAGATATAAAACAAGTTCCAAAAGATCGTTTTACTAGAATACATATCAATGGATTGCCACAAACGTATGAAGTTGGAAGGCCTCAAAAAATTTCCTCTCCTATTGCTAAACTCTTGAATCCGGTTGATTTGGTATATAACCTATTCGGAAGCAAACCTAAACAGCTTAAAAAATTAAAGAAGCTTAAAAAAGAAGACGATTTGCGTAAAATGTTAGCTGGTAAATTTGATCGTGAAGTTATGATGGAATATCTTGAAATGGATAGGGCTGAGTTAAATAAGCTATTATCTGACTGTAACTATTCTGAATACTTTATAAAAAAAGCCAGTGACCTACAATTAATTGAAGCTGTTTTAAATTGTTACGAAAACTATAAAACAGTAAAAAAAGGTAAAATAGAAAGAAACAGAATACCTGATAAAAATTAATTTTTTTGTAAAAAAAATAGGGTAAGTGATATTTTATATGTTATATTGTTTATAAATTAATATATAATTACTTTGAATAATGAAAAAAATCATATTACTATCCTTTATGTTTACAATTCTTTTAAGTTGTAGTAAAGATGATAAACTAGCTGAACCAGTAGATGAAGTTAAACTAAACAATAAAGTAAATAATTTTGTATGGAAAGCCATGAACTCGTGGTACAATTGGCAAGAAGATGTTCCTAATTTAGCAGATAGTAAAGATGATAATATAAATGATTACTATACCTTTCTAAACTCATATAATACACCTAATTCATTATTTGAAAGCCTTAAACATGCTGACGATGACTTTTCTTGGTTCATAGAAGATTATGTCGCTCAGCAACAACAATTTCAAGGAACTTCAAAAACTTTTGGTTTTAGACCTAGTCTCGTTAGAGTTGGTACTACTGACTATGTTGTAATATTTGTTCAACATGTTTCAAAAGGTTCTCCTGCAGATTTAGCAGGATTTAAAAGAGGAGACATAATTAATGCTATAAATGGAACTGTAATGACCGTAAGTAATTATGAAACTGTACTTGATGGATATTACCAAGAGACCTCTGAATTTTCTTTTACTGAAAAAGACGGTAAAACCCTTAAAGAGAAGAAAACTATAACACAGGCTGTAGTGTCTGATAACCCCGTCCATCTAACTAAGATTTTTGATAATATAAATGGTAAAAAAGTCGGCTACTTACTATACAATGGGTTTAGATCGTCTTATAATGATGAATTAAACGCAGCTTTTGGTGAGTTAAAATCTGCTGGAATTCAAGAATTAGTATTAGATTTAAGAATTAATGGTGGTGGTTCTGTACAAACATCTGCATATTTAGCAAGTATGATACATGCTGAAGCCGGTACTGATAAGTTTGCCGAGTTAAAATTTAACGACAAACATCCTCAACAAGATTCACCTTATTATTTTGGCAATACGTTAAATGTTTATGGAACAGATGGAAAAAAGACTAGTGAAGAAACAATCAATAGATTATCAGGTATTAATAAATTATATGTTTTAGCATCTGGTAGTACTGCATCTGCTAGTGAAATGATTATAAATGGACTGCGTCCCTTTATTGATGTTAAAATAATAGGAACTAAAACAGTTGGTAAAAATGAGGGGTCTATCACCTTATACGACTCTCCTACTACTGATTATACTTTTCATGATGGTAAAGGAGTCAATACTTCACATAAAATGGCTATGCAGCCAATTGTTTTTCAAATCTACAATAAGCTTGGTCAAAATGATTATGGTGATGGATTTGAGCCTAATATCTTAATCGAAGAATGGAAACATTGGGATAACATCTTACCTTTTGGTGATGAAAATGAAATTGTGCTTAAAACAGCACTAGATGATATAAGAGGGGTATCTTCAAAATCTACATACGAAGTAAAAAGTTTTGAACATATTGACATAAGTGTGTCAACAAACAAGTTTGAACAAGAAATGTATATTGATAGTCATTACTTTAACAAGTAAAATAACCTTATAAGAAGCAGCAAAATTTTGCTGCTTTTTTTATGCTTTTATTTCATCCAAAAGAATTAAATTTACGCCTTTCAAAAACACACACAAACACAACTAACAATGATTCATTTCTTTGGAAACGTAAACAGCAAGGTTTTTGCTGTTCAAACAACAGAAGAATTAACATCTGAAACAATTTCGAAGTTAACTTGGTTATTTGGCAACCAACCGAAAATAAACGCGGCGTCTCTCGACGCCTTTTTTGTTGGCCCTAGAGCAGCTATGATTACTCCTTGGAGTACCAACGCTGTTGAAATTACTCAAAATATGGGAATTTCTGGAATTATCAGAATTGAAGAATTTGATGCAGTAGCTAATGATTTTTCTGACTTCGACCCAATGATTTCTCAAAAGTTTAACAGCTTAAACCAAGAAACTTTTACCATCAATATTCAACCTGAACCAATTTTAGAAATTGATGATATTGCTACTTATAACGAGCAAGAAGGATTGGCGTTAAGCGATGAAGAAATTGGGTATTTAGAAGAAGTAGCAACTAAAATTGGAAGAAAGTTAACAGATTCTGAAGTATTTGGATTCTCTCAAGTAAACTCAGAGCACTGTCGCCATAAAATTTTCAACGGTACTTTTGTTATTGATGGTGAAGAAATGCCTACTTCCTTATTCAAGTTAATTAAAGAAACGTCTAAACAAAATCCTAACGATATTGTATCTGCTTATAAAGACAATGTTGCTTTTGTTAAAGGTCCAAAAGTAGAGCAATTTGCTCCTAAAAGCGCAGATAAACCAGATTTTTACGAAACAAAAGAATTTGAGTCTGTTATTTCACTAAAAGCTGAAACACACAACTTCCCTACTACTGTTGAGCCTTTCAACGGAGCTGCAACGGGTTCAGGAGGTGAAATTCGTGATAGATTAGCTGGAGGAAAAGGATCGTTGCCATTAGCAGGAACAGCTGTTTATATGACTTCTTACTCTCGTTTAGAAGAAAATCGTCCTTGGGAAAAAGGAATGGACGAACGTAAGTGGTTATACCAAACTCCTATGGATATTTTAATCAAAGCTTCTAACGGAGCTTCTGATTTCGGTAATAAATTTGGTCAGCCATTAATCTGTGGTTCTGTTCTTACTTTTGAACATGAAGAAGATGCTCGCAAACTTGGTTTCGATAAAGTAATTATGCAAGCAGGTGGTATCGGATATGGTAAAAAAGAACAAGCATTAAAAGATACTCCACAAGAAGGAGATAAAATAGTAATTCTAGGAGGTGAAAACTACCGTATTGGTATGGGAGGAGCTGCGGTTTCTTCTGCTGATACCGGAGAATTTTCAACAGGAATTGAATTAAATGCAGTGCAACGTTCAAATCCTGAAATGCAAAAACGTGCTGCCAACGCGGTTCGTGGTATGGTAGAGAGTGATGAGAATTTTATCATTTCTATTCATGATCACGGAGCTGGTGGACACTTAAACTGTTTATCTGAATTAGTAGAAGATACGGGTGGAAAGATCGATTTAGATAAATTACCTGTTGGAGACCCTACGCTGTCTGATAAAGAGATTATTGGAAACGAATCTCAGGAACGTATGGGGTTAGTTATTGCTGAAAAACATATAAACACCCTTAATAAGATTGCTGAACGTGAACGTTCACCTATGTACACAGTAGGTGACGTTACTGGGGATCACCGCTTTACTTTTGAATCTAAAACTAACGGAAACAAACCAATGGATTTAGCTTTAGAAGACATGTTTGGTAGTTCTCCTAAAACAGTTATGACTGATCATACAGTTAATCGTAAGTATGCTGATGTGGAGTATTCTAAAGAAAACTTTACTCACTATTTAGAGCAAGTTTTACAATTAGAAGCTGTTGCCTGTAAGGATTGGTTGACTAATAAAGTTGACCGTTGTGTTGGAGGAAAAGTAGCGAAGCAACAATGTGTTGGTTCATTACAAATTCCACTGAACAATGTTGGGGTAATGGCATTAGATTATAAAGGTAAAGAAGGTATTGCTACTACGATTGGGCACTCTCCTATTTCTGGATTGATTGACCCGGAAGCTGGAAGTAAAAACTCAATCGCTGAAGCTTTAACTAATATTGTATGGGCTCCTTTAAAAGATGGTTTACAATCGGTTTCATTATCGGCAAACTGGATGTGGCCTTGTAAAAATGAAGGTGAAGATGCTCGCTTATATAAAGCAGTAAAAGCGGTTTCTGATTTTTCTATCGATTTAGGAATCAACGTTCCAACAGGAAAAGATTCTTTATCAATGAAACAGAAATATCCGAATGAAGAAGTAATTTCTCCGGGTACTGTAGTTATTTCTGCTGCTGCAAACTGTAACGATATTACAAAAGTAGTAGAGCCTGTTTTACAACCAAATAAAGGAAACATCTATTACATCAACTTATCGCAAGATGATTTTAAATTAGGAGGAAGTTCGTTTGCACAAATCCTAAATAAATTAGGAAACTCAGCTCCTACTATTAAAAATAATGAATTCTTTAAATCTACTTTTAATGCTTTACAGAATTTAATAAAAGAAGGAAAAATCGTTGCAGGTCACGATGTGGCATCTGGAGGATTAATTACTACTTTATTAGAATTGTGTTTTGCAGATGTAAACATAGGTGCAAACTTAGATTTATCTGCTTTAAACGAAGCTGATAGCATCAAGTTGTTATTTGCCGAAAACTCAGGAATTGTTTTCCAAGCAACAGATGCTTCTGTTGAACAAACTTTAGCAGATAATAATATTGAATTCTTTAAAATAGGTTCAGTAACTGAATCTGATCGATTAAATATTAAAAACGGGGCTGATGTTTTTGCTTTATCGATTGCTGAATTAAGAGATACTTGGTATAAGACTTCGTATTTATTAGATCAAAAGCAAACAGCAAATGGTTTAGCTAAAGATCGTTTTGACAACTATAAAAACCAACCTTTACAATATACATTTCCAACTCATTTTACAGGAAAGCTTATTGATACTGTGGGTACTGTAACTAACAGACCTAAAGCTGCTATTATTCGTGAAAAAGGTTCTAACTCTGAACGTGAAATGGCAAACGCTATGTATTTGGCTGGTTTTGATGTGAAGGATGTTCACATGACAGATTTAATTTCTGGTCGTGAAACGTTGGAAGATATTCAATTTATTGGAGCCGTTGGAGGTTTTTCTAATTCAGATGTTTTAGGTTCTGCTAAAGGATGGGCCGGAGCATTTTTATATAATGAAAAAGCGAATACTGCTTTGAAAAATTTCTTTAACAGAGAAGATACACTTTCTGTAGGTATTTGTAACGGATGTCAGTTGTTTATGGAATTAGAATTAATTAATCCAGAACATAGTGAACATGGTAAGATGTTACACAATGAATCTGAAAAGCACGAAAGTTCGTTTACGTCTGTAAAAGTTCAAGAAAATAATTCAGTAATGTTATCTAGTTTAGCAGGAACTGAATTAGGAGTTTGGATTTCTCACGGAGAAGGAAAATTCAATTTACCTGAAACTGAAGATAATTATAACATTGTTGCTAGGTATGGATATGAAGGATATCCTAACAATCCAAACGGTTCAGATTATAACACGGCAATGCTATGTGATAAGACTGGTCGTCATTTAGTAACTATGCCACATATTGAACGTTCTACTTTCCAATGGAACTGGGCTAACTATCCACAAGACAGACAAGATGAAGTTTCTCCTTGGTTAGAAGCTTTTGTTAATGCAAGAAAATGGATAGAGAATAAAAAATAAGTAGAATACTACATTCTCAACTACAAAAAGCACTCTGTAAACAGGGTGCTTTCTTTTTTTACAAAAGTAAACAACAAAACATGTAGTTTACACTTGTTAACTATCTAGTTATGGTAACATTTGTAATATTCTTCTTATTTAACTTCTATTCTACATATATAATATATTTATATAAATACTTTGAAAGGATATGATTAATCCCATAAGTAATTTAAAGTAGTTATAGAAGTATTATAAAGTTTACAGCCTGATTCATATTTATTTAGACTAAACTACCGCAGAATCTTTATTATTTGCCTTAAAGTTGCTTATTTGATGTTTAAGTCAGTTAAATAAGGATAAATGGTTATTTAAACACATTATATTTATTAAAAAAAAGAGATTTTTACATTTATAAACTTAACAAAACAAATAATCAGTTTAATTACAAATGTAAATAAAGATATTTAACAAAAGAATAAATTTTCTCTATACGTAATACTTAAAATGTTGTTTTACAGCAATTTAAACGTTGTTTGTTAAAGTGCTTAATCGCCTTGTTTTGAATTATTTTGAAGAAATATTAAATTTTTCTTGTCTACATTTATAAAACAATATATATTTACAATCGTAAACAGTTCCTAATGTTTTACATAAGTAAACAAATGATTGAAAGATTAAAACAGATATTAGACTATTACAATTTATCAGCGTCAAGCTTTGCTGATAAAATTGATGTTCCAAGATCTAGCATTTCTCACCTATTATCAGGAAGAAATAAACCGAGCTTAGATTTTATTATAAAAGTTGAAACGGCTTTTGATGAAGTTGATCTAAATTGGTTAGTGTATGGTAAAGGCAGTTTTCCTCCAAATGTAAAAAATCAAGAGAAAGAGATAAATATAGAGAAAAATGAAGCTCCTTCTCTGTTTACTGAAAATGTAGTATTTGACCAAGAACCCGAAAAAAAATCAAATACGCAATTCTCAGAGAGTACTATGAAACCAAAAGAGTCAGCCGCTTTTAGAGAAATTAAAAATATTTTAGTTCTATACGATGATGGAACCTTTGAAGATTACAAAAAAAAATAGTATGAATGATTCCCTAACAATCCCCTAAGAATTTAATGAATTGTAAAATTCAAATAACCCCTCAGTATTTGTATCCCCCAACAAATCGTTTGAATTTTATGAGTCATTAAAAAATAAACTCCCCCTAAAACTTATATCCCCTTTAAGTTGAGTTTATAGAAATTGTCCCCCAAGGCAAATCCCTCGTGCTTGCCCGCTTACAAGCAAATCAACCCATTAAAATAGAAAAAGCCTGTATTATAAAAATAATACAGGCTTTTTACTTTTTATATTTAAGTCAAATCTTATGTTAACATTCCTCCGTCAACTGATAATGTTTGACCAGTAATATATGAGCTCATATCTGATGCTAAAAACACACAGGCATTTGCAATATCTTCTGGAGTTCCTCCTCTTTTTAAAGGAATTTCGTTTCTCCAACCTTCAACTACTTTTTCATCTAATTTTGCAGTCATTTCAGTTTCAATAAAACCGGGAGCTACAACGTTACTACGAATATTACGAGAACCTAACTCTAAAGCTACTGATTTTGAAAATCCTAAAATTCCTGCTTTTGAAGCTGCATAATTTGCTTGACCTGCATTTCCTTTTAATCCAACTACAGAACTCATATTAATAATTGATCCTGCACGTTGCTTCATCATCGGACGAATCACTGCTTTGGTTAAATTGAAAACTGATTTTAAATTTACTTCGATTACTTTATCAAAATCCTCTTCAGAAATACGCATTAATAAATTATCTTTTGTAATACCTGCGTTGTTTACTAATATATCAATAGTTCCGAATTCTGCTAAAACATTTTTTGTCAACTCTTGAGCTGCATCAAACTCTGCCGCATTAGATTGATATCCTTTAGCGTTTACCCCTAATTCTTTCAATTCATTTTCTAAAGCAGTTGCTGCCTCAACAGAAGAGTTATAAGTAAATGCAACATTACACCCTTGGTTTGCAAACTCTAATGCAATTCCTCTACCAATTCCTCTAGTAGCTCCTGTAATAATTGCTGTTTTATTTTCTAAAAGTTTCATTTATTAGTTGTTTTAATAGGGTCAAATATAAAAAGAAAATCCTGCTAAAGATTATTTTTTAGCAGGATTTTATATTGATATAAACTTTAATAAATTAAGATTTTATCTTCTTTTCGTTTACATAATTAAATAAATAATCTACATCTAGTTCTTTTATTTTACCTAATTTTTGTAACGACTTAACATCTAAATCTTTTTTATTACCAATCACCATTACGTTGTAAGATTCTCCTTTTACATTTTTATCAAAAAATGTTTTTAAATCTTGCATTTCCATATTTTTAATGGTGTTGTACATTTCTTCTCTATTGTCATTATCAATACCTAACTTTTTTAATCTTTCGTAAGACCAAAAAATGTTTGATTTTGTAATTCTTTGAGCTGCTAACTTCTTAAGTGTAGCTTCTTTAGCTGCATTGAATTGCTTTTCTGCTTCTGGCATGTTATTCATTAAATCCATCATAGCATCTACCGCTTGCTCTAACTTATTTGCCTGAGTACCAACATACGCCATTACATAGTTAGGATCTTCTTTTTTACTAGCATTACTATACGATGCAAATGCTGAATATGCTAACGATTTAGATTCACGTATTTCTTGGAAAACGATTGATGATAATCCACTACCAAAATAGGTGTTGAATAATGTTGAAGCTGCTAAGTTTTCTGGTTTGAATGGTTCTCCTTTAGCTAAAAATAGCATTTCAGTTTGTACCATGTCATAATCAGTATAAAAAACATTTCCACCAGTTTCAGTTTCAGCATATTCTTTAGCAGCAGGATAATCTTTTAACTCTCCTAAAATTTTATGATGATTGTTTAATGCAGCCACAGCATCATCTACATCTTTACCATAATAGAAAATACGTTGCTTGTAATTTTTCATTCCTTTTACAATGTTTACAAGTTCTTCAGGGTCGATAGCTTTTAACTCATCAATTTGCATGATATTTCTTAAACGAGAATTTTCTCCATATTTTCCGTAGCTATATAAACCATTCCAAAGGATATTTTCTTTTTGAGTTTTACCATCTTGACGACCTTTGTAGATTTTCTCAACATACTTATCATACGCATCTTGATCAGCTTTAGCGTTTTCCCATAAATGCTCTAACAATTCTAAACCTTTTGGTAAATTTTCTTTCAATCCACGTAAGCCTACGTAAGTTTTATCATCTTGGGCGCTTACATAATAATCTACTCCTAACTTGTAAAACTCTTTTTTAATTTCTTCAGCAGAATATTTATCTGTTCCTATATACTCTAAGTATCCAGCAGCAAGACTTAATTTTTTATCATTATCTCTACCCATATCAAAAATGATGTTCAAGTCAAATAAGTCATTCTTTTCATTTAAAACATAAGAAACTTTAATATCATTTGCCATTTTAGTTTCTTTTATAGCTGTTTTATAATCGATGAACTTTGGTTGTAAAGGAGCTGATTCAATTTTATTGAACTCCTTTAAAAACTCTGAACTTTTATCTCTATTTAAGTTAACTGGAGTAATTCCTGGGTTTTGAACTTTTACAACATTTTTATCTTCCCCTTTACGTTTATAAGTTACAACATAATTATTCTGATAAAATTTGTTAGCAAAATCTACTAATTCTTGCTTAGAAACCTTTTTTAAATCATCTAAAAATTTCACCTTATCAGACCAATTTTCATGATGAATAAATGCATTAAAATAAGCGCTAGCTAAAGCTGTATTATTCTCATAATGAAGAGTTTGACTTAATTTTAAATCATTTACAACAGCGTCAATCATCCAATCTTCAAACTCTCCTTTCTTTAATTTTTCAATTTGCTCTAATATTAAGTCTTTAACTTCATCTAAAGTTTGTCCTGATTTAGGGTTTCCTATAAAAGAATGGTAACCATAATCATTTAAAAATGTTGGAGAACAACTTGCTCTTTGTACTACTTGCTTTTGATTTAAATTTAAATCTAATAAACCTGCATTACCATTAGCCATAATCATATCACAAAGTGTAACAAACTTTTCTTCTTCAGTGTTTACTCCTTTTGATCTATAAGCAATAGATATTGATTCTGCAGTAGGGCCAAAAACTTCTTTAATAATTGGTTGAGTAATTGGCTCTTCTTTTGGTAATGTTGGGTGAACTAATTCTTTCTTCTCCATTTTACCAAAAGTTTCACTTACTTTTTTAATAGTAGCATCAAAATCTAAATCCCCTACTAATACCACAGCCATATTATTTGGCACATAATACTTATCGAAATAATTATGAATATCAATCATTGAAGGATTTTTCAAGTGTTGACCTGTACCAATTGTAGTTTGCTGACCGTAAGGATGATTAGGAAATAAACCGTCTAACATTGCTGCATAACGCTTTCTAAAATCGTTATCTTGACCTCTGTTAAACTCTTCAAATACAGCTTCTAATTCTGTATGGAATAATCGCAATACTAAAGTACTAAAACGTTCTGCTTCTAAGTCTAACCATTTATTTAATTCGTTTGCAGGTATCTTGTTTTTATAAACAGTCTCTTCAAACCAAGTATGTGCGTTAGTTCCTGTTGCTCCTAAAGATGCAGTCATTTTATCATATTCATTTGCCACAGAATAGTTTGATGCTTCTAAAGAAACCTTATCAATTTCTTGGTAAATTGCTTTCTTTTTTTCTACATCTTCTTCTGTTCTATGTTGTTCATATAAACTAGAAATCTTATCTAAATATTCTTTTTCCTTCTCCCAATCTACTGTACCAATTTTATGAGTTCCTTTAAACACCATATGCTCTAAATAGTGCGCTAAACCTGTAGATTCTTTTGGATCGTAATTTGAACCTGCTCTTACTGCAATGTAGGTTTGAATTTTAGGTTCATCAGTATTTTTACTTAAATATACTTTAAGACCATTGTCTAAAGTATATAAGCGTAAACCTGTGGGGTCGTTAGTAACAGTTTCGTAATTAAAACCGTTGACATCCTGTTTTTGCTCTGTCTTTACCTCTTTTTCTGAAGTAGTCGTTTGCTTACACCCAATAGCAGTAATAAGCAACATGCTAATAAATAGCAACTTAATTGTTTTCATTAATATTTAGTTTTGATTAAATTAAAAAGTCCGTTGAATTTACAAATTCAACGGACTTTAAAATAATTTGTGGTTAAATTTTAACAAAAAATGTTAAAAACTTATTATTTTTAAAGTTATGCTAAAACCTTAGCTACCATTTCTCCAATTTTAGCAGGAGACTCTACAACATGTACTCCATTTTCTGCTAAAATTTTCATTTTTGCTTGCGCTGTATCATCAGCACCACCAACAATAGCACCTGCATGTCCCATTGTTCTACCAGCTGGAGCAGTTTGACCTGCAATAAAACCAACAACTGGTTTACGATTTCCATCAGCCTTAATCCATCGAGCAGCTTCCGCTTCTAAATTACCTCCAATTTCACCAATCATTACAATTGCTTCAGTTTCATCATCATTCATTAATAACTCAACGGCTTCTTTAGTAGTAGTTCCAATAATTGGATCTCCACCAATACCAATAGCTGTAGTAATTCCGTAACCCTGTTTTACAACTTGATCAGCAGCTTCATACGTTAAAGTTCCTGATTTAGAAACAATACCTACTTTACCTTTTTTGAAGATAAATCCTGGCATAATTCCTACTTTAGCTTCTTCTGGAGTAATTACTCCTGGACAGTTAGGTCCTACTAAAGTACAATCTAACTTATCAATGTAAGCTTTTACTTTTACCATGTCAGCAGTAGGAATTCCTTCAGTAATACAAATAATTACTTTAATTCCTGCTTCAGCAGCTTCCATAATAGCATCAGCAGCAAATGCTGGTGGTACAAAAATAATAGAGGTATCAGCTCCTGCTTTTTGTACAGCCTCATCAACTGTATTAAAAACTGGCTTTCCTAAATGCTCTTGACCTCCTTTACCTGGTGTTACACCTCCAACTACGTTTGTTCCGTAATCGATCATTTGGCCAGCGTGGAAAGTTCCTTCGCTACCTGTAAAACCTTGAACTATAATTTTTGAATCTTTATTTACTAAAACACTCATTGGTTTGCTTTTTATTATTTTTTTAAGACAGACAAAAATAACTTTTTAATTGTGTTTTCACAATTAATTTTACGTTACTTTTTTTGTTTATTAGTTTCGTTTTTTAAATAAATTACTTCACGCATTTTTTGACGGTATTCTTTTTGAGGTGTACCAAAATAGACTCCCTTTTTTAAAGATTTCATCACACCTGTTTGTGCCATTAAAACGGTTCCTTTTTCTATAGTTAAGCCACTAACAATTCCTACTTGTCCCCAAATAGTTACTTCATCTTCAATAACAGTACATCCTGCAATACCTGTTTGAGCTGCTATTAAACACTTTTTACCTATTACTGTATCATGACCTATATGAACCTGATTGTCAATTTTTGATCCAGCACCTATTAAAGTATCTCCAGTTACACCCCTATCAATTGTACAAGAAGCTCCTAAATCTACATTATCTTCAAGCACTACTCTACCTCCAGAGATTAATTTATCAAAACCTTCTGGTCTGTTTTTATAATAGAATGCATCTGCTCCTAAAACTGTATTGGCATGGATTGTTACATTATCTCCTATTATACAGTTATTGTTAATTGACACATTTGCATGTATTAAACAATTCTTTCCTATTGTTACGTTTTCTCCTATGAAAACGTTTGGTTGTATAACAGTATTTTCTCCTATAATAGCAGATTCAGCAATACTACTTTTTGAAGCTATAAAAGGATTGAAATGTTTCGTTATTTTATTAAAATCTCTAAAAGGATCTTCAGAGATTAATAATGATTTACCTTCAGGACAATCTACTTTTTTATTTATCAGTATTGTTGTAGCAGCTGAGTTTAATGCTTTATCGTAGTATTTTGGGTGATCTACAAAGACTATATCTCCCTTTTCTACTACATGAATTTCATTAATCCCTGTTATAGAAAAACTACTTTCTCCAACAAATTCTACATTTAATAAAGTAGCAATTTGCTCTAAAGTTTGAGGATGTTTAAATTTCATCTTTAAAAAGAAATTCCCGCCAAAGCGGGAATATTATATTTATTCTTTAATACGTTCTGTATAAGCTCCTTTTTCTGTATCTATTTTTATTTTGTCTCCTTCATTAATAAATAAAGGAACATTAATTCTTGCTCCTGTTTCAACAGTTGCTGGTTTAGTTGCATTTGTTGCAGTATTTCCTTTTACTCCTGGTTCAGTATGGGTTACTTCTAAAATAACATGAGAAGGCATTTCTACTGATAATGGCATTCCATCTTCAGTATTTATTAAAACAGTAACTACTTCTCCTTCTTTCATTAAATCTGGAGCATCTAATACTGATTTTTGAAGTGTAATTTGGTTATAATCTTCCGTATTCATGAAGTGGTATAAATCTCCTTCAGGATATAAATACTGAAATTTATGCGTTTCTACACGAACATCTTCTATTTTATGACCTGCAGAAAAGGTATTGTCTATAACCTTACCTGTAGTAACACTTTTTAATTTTGTACGTACAAAAGCAGGTCCTTTTCCTGGTTTTACATGTAAAAATTCAATGATTTTAAATATATCGTGATTATACTTTATACATAATCCTTTTTTAATATCTGATGTTGTTGCCATTTATTTTGATCTTTATAGTATTGCTCTTTAAGTGCAATTTTAATAATTAATTTGCTTTAAAATATCCTTTCATGATTCCACGATGCGAATCTTTGATAAACTGAATAATCTCATCTCTTTCTGAAGTTGCTTCCATTTCAGCCTCTATAATATCTATAGCCTGAGTATTATTATAATTTTTTTGAAACAATATACGGTAAACGTCTTGAATTTCTCTTATTTTTTCAGTGCTAAATCCTCTTCTTCTTAATCCTACAGAATTGATCCCCACGTATGATAAAGGTTCTCTTGCTGCTTTTACATAAGGAGGAACATCTTTACGTACCAAGGATCCACCTGTTACAAAGGCATGATTACCTACAGAAGCAAATTGATGTACTGCCACCATACCTGCTAACACTACATTATCACCAACAGTTACGTGTCCTGCTAATGTTGAATTATTTGAAAAGATACAATTATCTCCCACTTTACAATCGTGCGCAATATGACAGTAAGCCATTATTAAACAGTTATCACCAATAACTGTTCTCATTCTATCAAGTGTTCCTCTATTAATGGTTACACACTCTCTTATGGTTACATTATCTCCTATTTCTACAGTCGTATCCTCATCATTATACTTTAAATCTTGAGGGATTGCTGAAATTACAGCTCCTGGAAAAATTCGACAATTTTTACCGATGCGTGCACCTTCCATGATAGTTACATTAGAACCTATCCATGTTCCTGATCCAATTTCTACATTTGCATGAATCGTAGTAAAAGGTTCAATAACTACATTTCTAGCTATTTTTGCTTGAGGGTGTACGTACGCAAGTGGTTGATTCATATTATTTTACTTTTGAAATTTGTGCCATAAGCTCTGCTTCACACACCAATTTTCCATTAGCGTATGCATAAGCTTGCATATGAGCAATACCTCTTCTTATTGGAGTTATTAATTCACTTTTAAATATTAATGTATCTCCTGGTAATACTTTTTGCTTGAATTTAACATTATCCATTTTCATGAAGTATGTTAAATAGTTTTCTGGGTCAGGAACTGTATTTAATACTAAAACTCCTCCACATTGTGCCATAGCCTCCACTTGAAGAACTCCTGGCATAACTGGTGCTCCAGGGAAATGTCCAACAAAAAAATTTTCATTCATTGTTACATTTTTCATACCTACCACATGCTTGTCTGATAATTCAATAATTCTATCAATCAATAAAAATGGTGGTCTGTGAGGTAAAATATCCATTATTTTATGGATATCCATTAATGGTGGTTGGTTTAAATCATAGGAAGGAACATTGTTTCTTTTTTCCTTTTTTATGATTTTAGCTAATTTCTTAGCAAAAGTAGTATTTACGGAATGTCCTGGTTTGTTAGCAATTACTTTACCTTTAATTCGAGTACCTGTTAAAGCTAAATCACCAATAACGTCTAACAATTTATGACGTGCAGCTTCATTAGCCCAATGTAATGTTAAGTTGTCTAAAACTCCGTTAGGCTTTACTGTTATGTTGTCTTTATTAAAGGCTTTTTTTAACTTTTCCATTGTACTGTCAGACAACTCTTTGTCAACATAGACAATAGCGTTATTCAAATCTCCACCTTTAATTAAATCATTTTCTAACAACATTTCAATTTCGTGTAAGAAACTAAATGTTCTTGCCGCTGAAATTTCTTCTTTAAAGTCTGAAATTGTATTTAATGTGGCATTTTGAGTACCTAAAATCTTAGTTCCAAAATCTACCATAGTAGTTACTTGGTATTCATCTGAAGGCATTAAAATAATTTCACTTCCTGTTACTTCATCTTTATATGAAATAACTTCTTTTACCACATACTCTTCAATTTCTGCTTCTTGCTCAACAATTCCAGCTTCTTCTAGAGCTTCTATAAAAAATTTAGACGATCCGTCCATTATTGGAGGTTCAGAAGCATTAATTTCAATAAGCAAATTATCGATGTCTAAACCAACAGCAGCAGCTAAAACGTGTTCAGATGTTTGTATTTGAACGCCATTTTTTTCAAGGTTTGTTCCTCTTTGCGTATTTGTTACATAATCAGCTTTTGCTTCTATCACGGGTTCCCCTTCTAAATCTACTCGCTTAAAAGCAAATCCATGATTTTCTGGAGCTGGTTTAAAAACCATTGTAACTTCATTACCAGTGTGCAATCCAACACCTGATAACGTAACTTCGTTTTGTATTGTTTTTTGTTTCTTACTCATTTTTTATTTTTTGAGCATTCAACTCTTTTTCTATTTTATGTATTGTAGTTGCTAATTTTGGTAAGTTTTTAAAGTGTACATATGACTTACTGTAGTCTGAATATCCAAATGCTGGAGAACCTTGTACTACTTCTTCATCTTTTAAACTTTTTCCTATCCCTGATTGGGCTTGGATCTTCACATTGTTTCCAATAGTGATATGACCAACAATACCTACTTGACCTCCAATCATACAGTTTTCTCCTATTTTAGTTGATCCTGCAATCCCTGTTTGAGAAGCTATCACGGTATTTTTACCAATCTCTACATTATGAGCTATCTGAATTTGGTTATCTAATTTTACTCCTTTTCTAATTATTGTAGATCCAAGAGTAGCTCTATCAATAGTTGAATTAGACCCAACATCTACATTATCTTCTATAATAACGTTTCCTATTTGTGGAATTGCTTTATATTCTCCATTTTCATCTGGTACAAATCCAAAACCATCTGCTCCAATAACTGTTCCTGAATGTATCTTACAATTATCACCTACAACGGTTTCAGAGTAAATTTTTACTCCTGCAAAAACAACTGTATTATCACCAATAGTAACATTATCGCCTATATAAGAATTAGGATAAATTTTAACATTATTACCTAAAACCACATTTTCTCCAACATAAGCATAAGCTCCAATGTACTCGTTATCTCCAATAGTAGCTGATTCAGCAATAAAATGAGGATTTTCTCTTCCTTGCTTATTATTCTTTACCTCATTGTAAAACTCCAAAAGTTTTGAAAATGCTTTATACGCATCTTCTACTTTAATCAAAGTAGTTTCTATTTCCTTTTCAGGAATAAAACTTTTATTTACAATAGCTACCGATGCTTTGGTTGTATATATGTATGAGTTATATTTTGGGTTTGATAAAAAGGTTAAAGAACCTTGCTTGCCTTCTTCTATCTTAGAAAGTGTGGATACTTCAGCTCCTGGATTTCCATCAATCTCTCCTTCTAAAATATCGGCTATTTGTTTTGCTGTAAATTTCATTATCTGCAAAAGTAATTATTTTTGTTCAAATACTTCTTGATTAGAGTTTGTTTCTAAGTATTCACCTACTTTATTTTCTTAGGATAGCAGAGGTAAAATTTTACTACAGGTTTTGTTAATGCTTTAAGATTTAGCTGATCAGAAGCTTTTGCTATGTCTTTTAACTTCCCTTTTTTTGTATAAATTTTAATTGGTTTCTTTGTATTGTATGCTTGATGTTTTATTTCATTTGAAAAAACAAAATATTCGAGCTCTTGTTCACTTAAGTCTACAAGTTTTCTGAGCTTTCTACGCCTCTTTTCAATATACTCCTCAGTAAATGGTTTTTCCTGAATTTCAATCTTTAACAAACTTCTGTCTATAATTTTTGTTGCTAATGTAGATAATATAAAGTCTTCATGATTCTTCCATTCTTTTATTGCTGATAAAACATCATAATCGTCTAACTCTGAAAATATTTCTAATGTTGTATTTGAGAAATTTTCTTTATTTATCGGATTATACAAGAAATACTTGAGTGCTCTACTAGAAGGTAACTCTACTCCTTTTGTTGCTAACTCCTTTGCTCTCTTTAATATGCTTACCAAAAGGTTTTCAGCCACTAAACCTGTTTTATGTAGATAAACTTGCCAATACATTAGGCGTCGCGCAATAACAAATTTTTCTACCGAATAAATTCCTTTTTGTTCAATAACCAATTCATTATCCACCACATTCATCATTGCTATTAAACGATCTGATGAAATATTTCCTTCTGCTACTCCAGTAAAAAAACTATCTCTTTTTAAATAATCCAATCTGTCAATATCTAATTGACTTGATATTAATTGGTATAAAAACTTACGTGGGTGTTTCCCTTCAAATACTTGAATAGCTAAACTTAACTTCCCATCAAACTCATCATTCAAGACTTTCATAAATTTTAATGAAATTTCTTCGTGAGTTATTCCATTCACAATGCTATGCTCTAAGGCATGTGAGTATGCTCCATGACCTATATCATGTAACAAAATAGCTATATACAAAGCATTTGCTTCTTCTTCTGAAATTTCAACGTTCTTCATTCGCAATACATGTACAGCTTTTTGCATTAAATGCATGCAGCCTATTGCGTGATGAAAACGTGTATGATTCGCTCCAGGATATACTAAGTTTGATAAGCCCATTTGTGTTACTCTACGTAGCCTTTGAAAATATGGGTGCTCAATAATATCAAATATTAGAGAATTTGGTATGGAGATAAATCCATAAATAGGATCGTTAATTATCTTTAATTTGTTGGTTTTTGATTTCTTCAAAATATATAAATCCTTGAATTTTAAACAAAAAAATCATAATTTATCTACAAAACCAAATTAACCAGCGTTTAATTAACGTATTTTTAGCTTTTAAAAACACAACAAAACAGCTTTTAGGCGTTATTTAGGTAGTAAATAAATTGAAAATTATGATGAGAAACATACATATTCTTTGGGTAGATGATGAAATAGATTTATTAAAACCACATATACTTTTTTTAGAAAAAAAAGATTACAAAGTTACAACCTGCACCAATGGTACAGACGCTATTGACTTGGTTAGTGAAAATAATTTTGATATTGTTTTTTTAGATGAAAACATGCCAGGTATTACTGGATTAGAAGCACTTTCAGAAATCAAACAGAAGAATACAAACCTTCCTATTGTTATGATTACTAAAAGTGAAGAAGAGTATCTTATGGAAGAAGCTATTGGTTCAAAAATTGCTGATTACTTAATCAAGCCAGTAAACCCAAATCAAATACTATTGAGTTTAAAAAAGAATTTAGATCACTCTCGCTTAGTTTCAGAAAAAACAACATCAAGTTACCAACAAGAATTTAGAAAAATTTCGATGGATTTAGCTATGGTTAATTCTTATGAGGAATGGGCTGAACTTTATAAAAAATTAGTTCATTGGGAACTTGAGCTAGAAAACATCAACGACACGGGGATGTTAGAGATTTTAGAATCTCAGAAATCTGAAGCCAACTCACAATTTTTTAAGTTCATTAAAAAGCATTACCAACATTGGTTAACAGGAGATGATAAACCCACATTTTCGCACACTTTATTTAAAGATTATATAGTCCCTAATTTATCCAAAAGCCAAGGAGTTTTATGGGTAGTGATTGATAACCTCCGTTATGACCAATACAGAGTTTTAGAACCTTTTATTAATAATTATTTCAAGAAAGAAGAAGAACATTCTTATTATAGTATATTACCTACAGCTACTCAATATGCACGTAATGCTATATTTTCTGGATTAATGCCTTCTGAAATGGAAAAAAGACATCCAGACTATTGGAAAAACGATATTGATGAAGGGGGTAAAAATTTATTTGAGGCTAATTTTTTAGATGAACAAATAAAACGTTTGGGTCTAAATATTACACATGAATATTACAAAATAGTTTCTTTAAAAAGTGGGAAGGACTTAGCTGACAGCTACAATGGAACACGACAAAATGATCTTACTACTGTAGTTTATAACTTTGTTGATATGCTTTCGCATGCCAAAACTGAAATGGAAGTTATTAAAGAACTTGCTGGTGATGATAAAGCGTATCGTTCTTTAACAGTGAGCTGGTTTAAAAACTCGCCTCTTTATGAGATTATTCAAAAAGCACAAAAATTAGGACAAAAGTTAATAATTACAACCGATCATGGTACTATAAATTGTAAACATCCTACCAAAGTTATTGGTGATAAAAACATCAGTTCTAACTTACGATATAAAACTGGTAGAAGTTTGAGCTATGAAGATAAAGATGTATATGCGGTTAAAAACCCAAAAGATATTTTCTTACCCTCAATAGCTATTAATAGCCCTTTTATATTTACAAAAGAAGATTTGTTTTTTGCTTATCCAAACAATTATAATCACTTTGTAAAGTATTATAAAAATACTTATCAACATGGAGGAGTTTCACTCGAAGAAATGATTATTCCTTGTGCTGTTTATAATCCAAAATAGTGAAAAAGTAAATTTTATTAACAAACATTACTTCATTATTTTTGCTACTTATGAACAGAAATTATTCACTTAGCGAGTTGACAGCTGTAGCTAAAGAAATCATTGCTACTTCCCAACATAAAATATTACTTTTTTATGGAGAAATGGGAGTTGGTAAAACGACATTAATTAAAGAAATATGTAAAGTTTTGGGTGTAGAAGACATTGCCCATTCTCCTACTTTTTCTTTGGTCAACGAGTATAAAACAAACTCAAACGAAACAGTATATCATTTTGATTTTTACCGTATTGAATACGAAGAAGAAGCTTATGATATGGGGGTTGAAGACTATTTATACAGCAATAACTGGTGTTTAGTTGAATGGCCTGAAAATGTTAAAAATTTACTACCTTTAGATACTGTTTCAATATCAATTAGCTTGCTAGAAAACGGGCAACGAAACATTCAATTAAAAACTAACTAAATTTAGATGGGTTCTATTTCACCTTTTACCAAAGAGCAGTTAATGCCACAAACCGAAATGCTTGAAATTAAAAAGCAGAAAGGAGATTTATTTATAGGGTTACCAAAAGAAACTCATTTTGAAGAAAAAAGAATTAGTTTATCTCCTGATGCTGTTGCTGCATTAGTAGCTCACGGACATAGAATTGTAATTGAAACTGGTGCTGGTGAAGGAGCTAATTATAGTGACCAAGAATATTCTGATGCTGGTGCAAAAATATCCTACGATATCAAAGAAGCTTTTGCTTGTAATATTGTACTAAAAGTAGAACCACCGTCTTTAGAAGAAATTCAGATGTTAAACCCTCAAACGGTTTTAATTTCTGCTCTACAATTAAAAACACAAAACAAAAAATACTTTGAAGCTCTTGCTAAAAAAAGAGTAACAGCAATTGCTTTTGACTATATTAAAGATGAACACGGTGTATTTCCTATAGTAAAATCACTAAGTGAAATTGCCGGAATTGCCTCTATGCACATTGCAGCTGAGCTTATGACTGCTTCTAATGGAGGAAATGGTTTATTACTAGGAAATATAGGAGGAGTTCCTCCAACTGATGTAGTTATTTTAGGTGCAGGAACTGTTGGAGAATTTGCAGCCAAAACAGCAATTGGACTGGGTGCAAGAGTTAAAGTTTTTGACAACTCAATAACAAAACTTCGCAATTTACAATCATGTGTACAAGCACCTATTTATACGTCAACAATTCAGCCTAAAACCCTACAAAAAGCTTTAATGCGCTGTGATGTAGCTATAGGAGCTATTAGAGGAAAAGACCGCTCTCCTGTGGTTGTTACTGAAGAAATGATTGAACAAATGAAAGATGGTGCTGTTATTGTTGATGTTAGCATTGATAGAGGTGGCTGTTTTGAAACTTCTCAAGTTACCACACATAGTAAACCTACTTTTTCTAACCATGGGGTAATACATTATTGTGTGCCTAATATTCCTTCTAGATATTCTAGAACAGCTTCTGTATCTATTAGTAATATTTTCACTCCTTACCTCCTAGAAATAGCTGAAGAAGG
This sequence comes from Tenacibaculum sp. Mcav3-52, assembly GCF_022347665.1. Taxonomy (NCBI): domain Bacteria; kingdom Pseudomonadati; phylum Bacteroidota; class Flavobacteriia; order Flavobacteriales; family Flavobacteriaceae; genus Tenacibaculum; species Tenacibaculum sp. Mcav3-52. Next base: position 422,227 of record NZ_JAKRGE010000003.1, read on the forward strand.
AGGTTTTGAAAATGCGGCTCGCTTTGATAAAAGTTTACGTAATGGCATGTATTTTTACCATGGAATCTTAACTAATAAAACTGTAGCTGACTGGTTTGACCTTCCTTATAGAGATATTAATTTATTGATTTTATAGTTCAATTTTACTTACTTTTGCACTTCAATTTTTAAATTATGCAGTGGTTAAAACGTGTTGGTTATTATTTAATAGGGATTGCCTTAGGTAGTTTAGTCGTTCTTTTTATTTGGAAAGGTAAAGATGTTTCTTTCGATTATGGAATGGATGCTCGTACTTTAAAGACTATTAGAATAAAAAAGCGTTTGTTTTCTGATAACGCTCAGCAAATATTAGCTACTTCAAAGATTGATACTACTACCATTTTTACTATTTTAAATAATGGAGATGTAGATTTTGGAAAAAGTAAACCTCGTTTAAAACCTTGTGCAGAGTACTTTATAACTGGAAAAGATAGCTTAAGTCACATTGACTTATATGTTATACGCTGTGATTCAACTGCTACAATTGATAAGATTACAATTAACTAACAATTTCTATACTTATCATACAGTCCTATACCTTTTAGTATCATCGGAATTATTTTTTCAAGCCGTTTTTCTTTGGTCGCTACTCTTTTTGCTTCAGAAATATAATTGATAAACTCTCTTTGCTTACTCAAAGTAAACTCGTTAAAAGTTTCCTTTAACCTATCGTTTTTATCCAATTCTAACTGTAATTCTTTAGGGATAATTATGGGTTTAGTATTCTTTTTCGCTTTTAATTCTCTTCCTTCTTCAGAGTTTTTAATAGCTTCTAATACATATTGTTTAATAAGTATGGTATCAATCTCACCCAATTCATTAAATCTCCATTGACGCATTGCTTGTGTTTTTCCTTCTTGAGCATTTACCAATACTTTTTCTTTATCAACTAAAAAACTCCCCTGAAAAAACCATAAACCACAATAGTTTTTAAAAGCAGATAATCCTACTATATTTTTTCCTTTATGTACATAAACAGGTGCTCCCCATTTAATAGTTTCTTCAACAGGAAGATCCATAAAAACAGAACGCAAGAGATTTAACTCTTGCGTCCAATTATTTTTATCTAATATATATTGTGTTACTTTAGGGTTCATTACGCTATTTGTTCTTCTAAAGACACCATCCAATTTACACCATACTTATCTTTTAACATTCCAAACTTACCTCCCCAAAAAGCTTCTTCAAAAGGCATCATAACAAAAGCCCCGTCAGAAGAAAGTCCATTAAAAATAGCAACTGCTTCATCTTCGTCTTCAGTATTTATACTTACTGCAAAGTTATTTCCTTTTGTAAACGCTTCTTTTTCATTTAAAAAATCAGACCCCATAATAGAGAAACCTCCTGCTTCTACAGTACAATGCATTGTTAATTCCATTGCTTCTTCAGGAATGTTTTTACAAACTTCTTCTGGAGCATCTTTAAATTGCATCAACATTGTCATTTCACCACCTAAAACATCCGCATAAAAAGTCATTGCTTCTTTGCAGTTTCCGTTAAAATGTAAGTAAGTACTTGCTTGCATATTGTTAAGTTTTTTAGTTAGCTATTTCACTGGTAAATTTAATACGCATTAATCGTAATTCATCATCATCATAATCTCCATCAAACTCATCCAAGGCTTCTTGAATTTTATCTGTCTCAGCTTCCATAAAATAATCATGAATTTCTTCCTGCTGATCCTCATCAAGTAAGTCATCTACTGCATAATCAATATTAAGTTTAGTTCCCGAAAACACAATAGCTTCCATCTCCTTTATTAATTCAGACATTTCTAAACCTTTAGACTTAGCAATATCTTCTAAAGGCAATTTTCTATCTGTATTTTGAATGATGTATAACTTTAATCCAGAATTAACTCCAGTACTTTTAACTATTAAATCATCAGGACGCATAATATCGTTGTCTTCCACATATTTTGAAATAAGCGCAACGAAATCTTTACCATATTTTTTAGCTTTCCCCTCACCAACACCATGAACCTTTGCAAGTTCATCTAATGTTACAGGGTATTTTAATGCCATATCATCTAAAGATGGGTCTTGAAAAACCGCAAAAGGAGGAACTCCTAAACGTTTTCCTACTTTCTTTCTTAAATCTTTTAGCATTACTACCAATTTATCATCTACTCCTCCTGCTGATTTTTCATTGGTTATAATAGTCCCATCATCTGCTGTTTTATAAACGTGATTTTCTGTCATCATAAATGATGATGGATTTTTTATAAACTCTTTACCTTCTTTTGTTAATTTTAGAACTCCATACTGTTCTATTTCTTTCTTGATTAAATCTGCAACTAGAACTTGACGAATTAAAGCCATCCAGTAATGATTATCTTTAGCTTTACCAATACCAAAAAAAGATTGATCGTTTGTTTTATGAGATTTTAACAATGCATTTTCTTTACCAATAATTGTGTTTACAATTTCTTTTGGTTTATACATTTCACTAGTATCTCTAATAACAGATAATAAAGTTACTACTTCATCTTTAGCTTCGTGCTTCTTCTTAGGATTTCGCATATTATCATCCATATCAGCGCCTTCTCCATTTACTTCATCAAATTCTTCTCCAAAATAATGCAGTAAATACTTACGTCTGTTCATTGATGTTTCAGCGTACCCTACAACTTCTTGTAATAGAGCATGTCCAACTTCTTGTTCGGCAACAGGCTTGTTCGCCATAAACTTCTCAAGCTTTTCGATATCCTTGTACGAATAAAAAGTTAAACAATAACCTTCTCCTCCATCACGTCCTGCTCTACCAGTTTCTTGATAATAACTCTCTAAACTTTTAGGAATGTCGTGGTGTATTACAAAACGAACATCTGGTTTGTCAATTCCCATACCAAAAGCAATCGTAGCTACTACAACATCACAATCTTCCATTAAGAACATGTCTTGATGCTTTACACGTGTTTTTGCGTCTAAACCTGCATGGTAAGGAACAGCATTAATTCCGTTAACTTGTAAAATTTGCGCTATTTCTTCCACTTTTTTACGACTCAAACAGTAAATAATACCTGATTTTCCTAGTCGTTGTTTTATAAAGCGAATAATGTCTTTTTCTACATCTTTAGTCTTAGGTCTAACTTCGTAGAATAAATTTGATCTGTTGAAAGATGCTTTAAACACATTTGCATCTGACATTCCAAGAGTTTTAAGAATGTCTTCTTGTACTTTCTCTGTTGCAGTTGCAGTTAAACCAATAATTGGTACATTATCAATCTGTTTAATAATATTTCTCAGATTTCTATACTCAGGTCTAAAGTCATGTCCCCATTCAGATATACAGTGCGCTTCATCAATAGCTACAAATGATATTTTTTGTCTTCTTAAAAACTCAGCGTACTCTTCTTTAATTAAAGATTCAGGAGCTACGTACAATAACTTGGTAATTCCCGATTCAATATCTGATTTTACTTGTGCAATCTCCGATTTGTTCAACGAAGAATTTAACACATGGGCTATTCCATGATTTTCAGAAATACCCCTAATGGCATCTACTTGGTTTTTCATTAAAGCAATTAATGGCGATACCACAATTGCTGTACCTTCCTTCATTAAGGCAGGTAATTGATAACATAGCGACTTACCACCCCCAGTTGGCATAATAACAAATGTGTTTTTATTCTCTAACACACTGTTAACTACATCTTCTTGTAGCCCTTTAAACTGGTTAAATCCGAAGATTTTTTTTAATGATCCATATAAATCCGTCTGCTCTTTATTCATCTTCTAATATCAAAAATTAAAAACGAGAACTAATTTACAAAAATTCCCAACAATACATAACGTAAACTTTCTTTTTATTAAAAAAGATTTTCTTCTCAAATTATTCCTATTTTTACACTTTAAAATATATTTAAAACTTTTTTAACTTGAAAGACGCAAACGCTATTCTCTCAACCGCAAAAGAAACTATCCTTTTAGAAAGTAATGCTATTGCTAATTTAGCAAATTTATTAAATAGCTCGTTTACGGACGCTGTTAATTTTATATTTAATTCAAAAGGTCGTGTTATTGTAACTGGTATTGGAAAAAGTGCCAATATTGCAACTAAAATGGTCGCTACTTTTAACTCAACAGGTACACCTGCTGTTTTTATGCACGCTGCTGATGCTATACATGGTGATTTAGGTAACGTACAGGATAACGATGTAGTTATTTGTATTTCTAAAAGTGGAAATACTCCTGAGATAAAAGTCTTAGTACCTTTAATTAAAAACTATAACAACAAAATTATCGCTATAACAGGGAATCCTGACTCTTTCTTAGGAAAAAATGCTGACTTCCTTTTAAATTCTTTTGTTGAAAAAGAAGCTTGTCCTAATAACTTAGCTCCAACAACTAGCACAACAGCTCAGTTAGTTTTAGGAGATGCTTTAGCTGTATGCTTATTAGAATTAAGAGGTTTTTCAAGTAGTGATTTTGCAAAATATCATCCTGGAGGTGCTTTAGGCAAGCGGTTATACTTAAGAGTTTCTGACCTTATTAAAAATAACGAATTACCTAAGGTAAAAAGTATCGACAAAGTTACCCAAGTAATTGTAGAAATTTCTGAAAAACGTCTAGGTGTGACTGCTGTTGTTGATACTAATAATAAAATTACAGGAATTATTACTGATGGAGATATTCGTAGAATGTTAAGTAAAACGACAAAGATAGATGAACTTACCGCTGCTGATATTATGAGTACATCACCAAAAACAATTGATGCAGATGCTATGGCTGTTGAAGCTCTAGACACGTTAGAAAACAATAATATCACTCAAATTTTAGTTACTGACATTAATAACAATTATGTAGGTGTAGTTCACTTACACGATTTAATTAAAGAAGGAATATTTTAAGATGGCAGAAAAAGAAATGTCTTTTTTAGACCATCTTGAAGAGCTAAGATGGCATTTAGTAAGAAGTTTTGTAGCTATTTTTATTGTTGCAATTGTAATTTTTGCAAACATTAATTTTGTTTTTAACGAGATACTTTTAGCTCATCTAAAACCCGATTTTGCAACCTATCAATTCTTTTGTAAAGTATTTTCTTCTATTGGAATTGACAGTAGCTTTTGTACAATAAAATTCAAACAAACACTACAAGCTTTAAACCCTACTCAACAATTAATGACAGGGATTTGGTCTTCTCTAATTTTAGGTTTTGTAGTTGCATTTCCTTATATTTTATGGGAATTTTGGCGATTTATAGCTCCTGGTTTACACGAAAGTGAAAAGAAAAAATCAAAAGGATTTATTTTTACTTCTTCTTTTCTATTCTTCCTAGGTATTTTGTTTAGCTATTATGTTATTTTACCTATGTCTGTATACTTCTTTTATAATTTTGAAATATCAGACGCCATACAAAATAATTTTAAATTAGAAGCCTATATTGGTCTTATTACTAACACATTATTAGGCGTAGCTATATTTTTTGAACTTCCTGTAGTTATTTTCTTTCTTTCTAAGATAGGATTGATTACACCAGATTTTTTAAGAAAATATCGTAAGCACGCCTTAGTAGTGGTGTTGGTATTATCTGCAATTATTACACCTCCAGATGTGGCTAGCCAAATAATAGTATCAGTTCCTATTATGATCTTATATGAGATGAGTATATATGTATCAAAATTTGTCATAAAAAAACAACAAAAAAATGTCACAAAAAATCCAAGAGTTTAACGACTATCGTGCTAAAATGAACGAAAAGATTTTAGCTTCAGATAATAAAGTAATCAAACGTATTTTTAATTTAGATACTAACGCATACACAGAAGGACATCTTCCCGTAAAAACAAAAGAACTTTTAGGCTTAGTAGCTTCTGCTGTATTACGTTGTGATGACTGTATTGCTTACCATTTAGAAACAGCATATAAAAATGGTGTAACAAAAGAGGAAATGATGGAAACCATGAGCATTGCTACATTAGTAGGCGGTACTATTGTTATTCCTCATTTAAGAAGAGCTGTAGAGTTTTGGGAAGCTTTAGAAAACGAAGCTTAATTTATGTATAAATTGATTTAAGAAGTTTTTAAGAAACAGTTTTGTTACTTTTATTCTTTAATCAATTCTATTTTCAACAAAAATAAATGAAGTTAAGAGCAAACAACATACAAAAGGTATACGGTAGTAGAAAAGTAGTTAAAGGAATTTCTTTAGAGGTTGAGCAAGGTGAAATTATTGGATTATTAGGTCCTAACGGAGCTGGTAAAACAACCTCTTTTTATATGATAGTAGGAATGATTAAACCTAATGATGGTCATATTTTTTTAGATGATGAAGAAATTACTACCGATGCTATGTACAAACGTTCTCAAAAAGGAATTGGTTATTTAGCACAAGAAGCTTCTGTTTTTAGAAAACTTTCAGTGGAAGATAATATTATGTCAGTTCTTGAATTTACTGACAGAACTAAAGCTGAAAGAAAACAACGTTTAGAAGAGCTAATTGATGAATTTAGTTTAGGACATGTACGTAAAAACCGTGGTGATTTGTTATCTGGTGGCGAGCGTCGTAGAACAGAAATAGCACGTTGTTTAGCTTCTGACCCTAAATTCATTTTATTAGATGAGCCTTTTGCTGGTGTAGATCCTATTGCGGTGGAAGATATTCAAGGAATTGTAGCACAGCTGAAAAATAAAAATATTGGTATTTTAATTACCGATCATGATGTACAAGCAACATTGGCAATCACAGATAGAACTTACTTAATGTATAATGGAGGTATTTTAAAAGAAGGAACTCCTGAAGAACTGGCTGAAGACGAAACTGTTCGTAGAGTATATCTTGGAAAGGATTTTGAGCTTAAAAAGAAGAAATTTGATAATCAAGCTGTAACACAAAATCATTTTATAATTGAAAACGCAAAAGAAGAAGATATCTTCTCTTCTTTCTCAGAAGCATACCGCACTCATAATTTAAAAGAAGGTTTTAAACTATATAGAAAAAAAGGAAATGTTAATTCATTTCTTGTAGTACCTGCCGATAATATGAGCTTTGTTGATTTCTGTAATCTTTCAATTGATATAAAAGGCTTAGAGGTGAAAGGAAACATTAAAGTTTCTGATCATGGCTATAAAAAAATAGCTAATTATAATGATTGGTGCAACTTTGAAATAAACGCTGATAAAATTATATTAACCAATAGAAATAACGAAAGCTGGGATGTGTATAAAAAAGGAGAGTTATCAAAAAACAAACTTATAAGTAAAGTCTTTGTTGAAGATAAAATATCTTTAGACAATTACCATTTTATAAGTAATATTTTTAAAACTTAAAAAGACACCTAAAACAACTTTCAAAAACAAAAAAGCACGTTGATTTATAACGTGCTTTTTTGTTTTATTTAAAAGGGTAACTAATTCTATTTTAAAGAAAGCTTTTTGTCTGAATTATTTACTATAGATAGTATTACATAAGAAAGAATAATCATTGGAATTGCTACTATTTTTAGCGTTACAATTAATATAACCGACAAAGTTAAAAACACATACTTAATCACATTATCTTTAAAATAAAAGTTTTTAAACTTTAAAGAGAATAACGGAATTTCAGCATTCATTAGGTACGTAAATAGTATTGTAATTAATATCAAAAAGTATTGATTTTCAATAAAACCTATTAAAAACGATTCTTTATCAAATTGAGCTATTAATGGCAATGAAATCACAAATAAACTCATTGCTGGTGTCGGCACACCTATAAAACTATCAGATTGACGCTCATCAATATTAAACTTCGCTAAACGATATCCAGCTCCCAGTGTTAACAATAATCCTAAATATGGTAAGTTACTACCTGTTGCTCCGTATTCATCAACTCCAAAATATCCAACAGCATCTATGTCTAAAGCATTCACCAACATTTGCATCATTACAATTCCCGGTACTACCCCACTCGTTACCATATCTGCTAAACTATCTAACTGTTTTCCTAATTCACCCTGTACCTTTAACATACGAGCGGCAAATCCATCAAAAAAATCAAAAAGTATCCCTAGCATTACCAAAATTGCTGTAGCAAAAAAATCACCTTTTATAGCAAAAATAGTAGCAATAGTACCACATAACAGGTTTCCTAAAGTTAATAAATTAGGGATATATTTTTTAATATTCATAGTATTCATAATTTACAGCTAAAATAAGAAATCATTCAATGGTTTTTACATTTTAGCTATTTTTTGTCATCTTTGTTTAAAAAGCTATAAAATAGTATTATGCCAATCATTTCAGATACATTTTCTCCTAGTTTACCTTTTAAAAGTGCTCATTTCAACACTGTTTACCGACCTTTATTCATGAAAGACACTATTGAATATAACCGAAAAAGAGTCACAACCTGGGATGCTGATTTTATTGATTTAGATTTTTCCATAGTAGAATCTAAATCACTTGTGTTATTAATTCACGGACTAGAAGGAAGTTCTCAATCAAACTATATGATCAGAACATCTAATCATTTAAACAATATTGGTTTCGATACAGTTTGCATGAACTTAAGAGGTTGCAGCGGAGAAGATAATTTACTTTTAGAAACTTACCATAGTGGAAAAACTGATGATGTTGAGTTTATTATTAAACATTTAAACAGCAATTATAATTACGAAAATATTATAATTATTGGTTTTAGCTTAGGAGGTAACCTAACACTGAAGTTTTTAGGAGAGTATAACAATATTCCTTCCGAAATAAAAGGAGGAATAGCTGTATCTGTCCCTGTGGATTTAACATCATCTCAAGCCGAATTAAACAAACTAAAAAACAAAATTTACCTAAATGAGTTTTTACGTACCATGAAGTTGAAACTGTTACAAAAAGCCGAAAAGTTTCCTGATTTTCAGCTTGATAAAGAACTTTTATTCAAAGCAAATAAATTTAGACATTTAGAAAAACAATATACAGTTCCTGTTTTTGGATTTAAAAGTTCAGAGGATTATTGGGAAAAAGCAAGTGCAAAACCTTTCATTCCTGAAATAAAAGTACCTACATTACTCATAAATGCTTTAGATGATAGTTTTTTATCAAAAGAGTGTTACCCAATAAAAGAAGCTAAAAACATGAAAAACTTTTATTTATCCACACCAAATTATGGAGGTCATGTTGGTTTTATATCTTCTTTTTCTAATACAGAAAACAAGTGGCTAGAGCAACGTATTTCAAAGTTTATTCATGAAACTCTTGGAATTAAACCTTAAACAATAACCTTAAAAACCCCAATTATATTAATCAGATTTATGATATTTGTATAAACACCAACAATAACCTTCTCATATCCTTATGATGATAAAAAAACATGTATTTCTTTTACTTTTTTTAGCAGTTATTAACCTAGGTTTTTCTCAAAGAGTTAATACTTTAGGTTTATCTAAGTTTTCTCAAATCAGTATCATTACTTCTGGTCCTGGAGAAGCTTTATATGAGAAATTTGGACACACAGCTATCCGTGTGAAAGATCCTGTTTTACAGTTAGATTTACTCTACAACTATGGTATTTTTGATTTTGACGACCCTAACTTTTATGTAAACTTTACTAAAGGATATATGAAATATAAATTAGCTCGTTATCCGTTTCATTTATCTTTAAAAAGTGCTCAACAAGACAAACGTTGGGTTAAAGAGCAAGTTTTAAATTTAACACAGCAACAAAGAAATGAGTTCTTTCAGTTTTTAGAAACAAATTCTCTACCTGAAAATGCAAGCTATTTTTACGACCCTTTTTTTGATAACTGCGCTACTAGACCTCGTGATATAATTCAAAAAATCACAAGTGATAATTTAGTTTTTAAGGATGATTTTGTTACTAAAAAACAATCTCTAAGACAATTAATGAACAAAGAAATCAATCCGAACACTTGGGGTAGTTTAGGAATTAATATTGCATTGGGAAGTAAATTAGATAAAATTGCAACACCTTTAGAATATTTATATCTGCCCGATTATGTTTTTGAAGCTTTAAAAGCATCTAGGGTAATTAAAGGTGAAAAAGAAGAAAAATTAGTACAAAAAACTAATATCTTGCTCGATTTTAAAGAGAAAGAATCAAAAAGTGATGCTTTTAGTCCGTTTTTAATTATTTTATTATTCTCTCTACTGGGATTATTTATTACTTATAAAGACATTAAAAACTCTAAAAGAAGTAAATGGTTTGATTTTGTTTTATTTTTCACCACAGGAACTTTAGGATTGTTAATTGTGTTCTTATGGTTCTTTACCAATCACTCCACAGCTCCAAGTAACTTTAACTTTTTATGGGCGTTTGCTCCAAATCTTATCATAGCTTTTTTCTTGTTAAAAAAAGAACCTCCTATTTGGGTTTATAAATACTGTCTAGTTCTATTATTTTTTTTAATAATTATACCATTTGTATGGTTAACTAAAGTACAGTTATATACCTACCCTATGATTCCTTTATTTGTATTTTTAGGAATACGTTATTGGTATTTACAAAAAACTTTGAAGCGCTAATTCATACCCTTTCAAGCCAAAACCAAAAATAACTCCTTTTGCATTTGGAGCTATATAACTTACATGACGAAACTCTTCACGAGCATGTATATTAGATATATGCACTTCAACCACAGGAGTTTCTATACCTTTTACAGCGTCACCAATACCAACAGAAGTATGGGTATAAGCTGCTGCATTTAGAATAATACCATTATAATTAAAACCAACTTCATGCAGTTTATCTATTATTTCTCCTTCAATATTCGACTGAAAATATTCTAACTGAATATCTACATATTTATTTTTTAATTCTTTCAAATAGTCCTCAAAAGTGCTTGCTCCATAAATAGTTGGTTCACGCTTCCCTAATAAATTCAAATTAGGCCCATTAATTATGATTACTTTTTTCATTCTTAATATTTTCTAAAGTAAAAATACTCTTTTTAACTTTTAAGCATAAAAAAAGGAAGCAAATTTGCTTCCTTTTTTCTTATTGTAAAGTCTGTTACTATAAAGAGAAAGAATAAGTTCCTCCAATTCCAATTGTAGCTGGGTTACCTAAAAGGTCATCACCTGAAACACCTGTATAATCTACATGTAAATTAATTTTTTCAGTTACTTGGTAACCAACTAAAGCACGGTAGTAAAAACCACTTTCTTTATTTGCTGAAGGTCTTACACCAATACCATACCCTAAATCAGTACCTACTGAAAATTTATCAGCAAAACTATAACGACCTGCTACAGCTACTGGAATAAAAGCTACATCAGCTATTTCTTGTTGAAAATGCAAATAAGATACAGATGGTCCAACCTTAAACTTATCATTAAGCTTGAATAAATAGTTAGCTTCAATTGCTCCAGTTACATTAGCTTTATCAGCATCTCCAACAGGTAAACCAATAGTTCCACCAACGTTTAATTCTGTTTCTTGTGCATTAACAGCTAAACCGAAAGCCATCATAGCAACTACTAAAAATTTTTTCATAATTTTTGTTTTATAAGTTTTGTTTTGAGCCGGCAAATATACATTTAATTAAGAATCTAGTTGCTCTTTTTTTAATAAAAAAGAGGTTAAAACACACAACACCATTTAAAACACTAAGAATAAAAAAGTTAACTAAAAAAATATTTTTTACTTATTTCTTGTTTATTCTTAAAAACACAAAGCGAAACCTATAAATCCTTTAAAAACAACACTTTGATTATCTAAATCAACATTATATCTAACATCTGGTTTTAAACTTACGTTTTCTCCTAAAAACCATGCATAACTTGTTTGTAAGCCTAACCGTTTTAAATTAGAATTAGTGTTTCCAGTGAAATCTACACTTACAGGAAATTGACTATCAATATAGTATTCTGCTCCTAATTTATATACGAATGCATCAATAAAACCATTATCTGCATACCCAATTCCAGCTTTTATAGCTAAATCATCTGCTACAAAATAACCTCCACCTAAACCTAAACTCCATTACGTGTTTCCATTCGAAATAGCCTAAGAAAAAGAAGTATTACCTGTATTTACTTCAATAACCCATTTCCCTTTTGCTGTTTATCCATTAGCTTCTTGTGCATTCGCTGTAAAACCAGCAGCTACCATAGTAATTACTACTAATATTTTTTTTATAGTTTTTTAATTTATAATTTTAATTTTGTGCTGCACTAAAATAATTTTATTTCTATTCTTAATAATGTCTTTTTCTAATAAAAGCACTTCTTTTTATAATGAACTGGAAACAAGCTATATCTGATTATACTAACTTTTTAAAAATTGAAAGAGGACTTTCAAAAAACTCTATAGACAGCTATCAAAGGGATGTAAATAAGCTATTCTTATTTTTAGATAATCTAGAAAACTCTCCTTCCCCAATTTATATAGCTGCAGATACTATTCAGCAATTCATCTATGAAACTAGCAAAAGTATCAATGCTCGTAGTCAAGCTAGATTAATTTCAGGTTTACGTAGCTTTTTTGATTTTCTGGTATTTGAAGATTATCGAGAAGACAACCCAACTGATTTAGTAGAAAGCCCTAACATTATTAAAAAGTTACCAGATACTTTAGAAAAAGAAGATATAGATAAATTAATAGCTGCCATCGATTTAAGTCATCCACAAGGAGAACGCAACAAGACTATTATTGAAACTATTTATAGTTGTGGTCTTCGTGTGAGTGAACTGATTAATTTACAATTATCCGATTTATTCTTCGACGAAGGATATATACGCATACTAGGAAAAGGAAATAAATATCGTTTTGTTCCAATACACATTACAACAATTCATAGACTTAGCTTTTATATTAATGAAATCAGGTCTCAAATTACTCCAAAAAAAGAAGATGAAGACACTGTTTTCTTAAATAGAAGAGGAAAACGTTTAACTAGACAAATGATTTTTATAATTCTAAAAGAGTTAGCCCAAAAAATCAATCTTCAAAAAAGTATTGGTCCGCATACATTAAGGCATTCTTTTGCCACCTATTTACTTAAGAATGGAGCTGATTTACGTGTTATTCAACAATTATTAGGACATGAAAGCATTACAACTACAGAGATTTATGTGCATTTAGACACTAGTTTTCTCAAAAAAGTAGTAGAAGATCATCACCCTAGAAGTGATAAGAAAATGAAAAACGAAGAAGAGGAGGAATAAACGAAACTATTGGACACAAAAAAAGGCAAGCTACCTACATCACACCGCTACGACCTAATACCCTTGCTGCGTTCCCGCCCTGGGGGATTCAAAGGGAGCTGGTTGTGTAGGACTTGCCGATGCAAATTTACAACCATTTTTTCGTAAAAAACAACAAAATTTCAATAAAAAAACTGTAACATTTCTAAGTTTTTGAATACTAATAGTTTGTTGTTGTTATTTTTTGCTTTTACCAGTATTAAATAAACGTAACATTAAAAAAGAATATATTTGTATCACTAACTAAAATCACACAATGGAAAATCAAACAAACAGCAAAAACATCATTTTAAACTATGGATTAATTTACGGAGGAGCTATAGTTTTAACCAACCTTATAATTTACGCTTTGGGTATGACCTTCGATACTGTGGGAGGAATAATTAATATAATTGTGTTAGCTGCATGTATTATTGCTCTTCCTATTTTAGCTATTAAAAAATTTAAAAAAGATAATAATTCTTTGTTAATTTGGGGGCAAGCTTTAAAAATAGGTGTAGGTGTTGTTGCCATTGGCGCTTTAATAAGTATTATCTATAGTCATATTTTCACTGGTCTTATTGAACCAGATTTCTATAACCAATTAAACGAATTCCAAACTCAAAAATTACTAGACGCCGGTTTAACAGACGAGCAAGTTGATACTCAATTAACTATGCAATCTAAGTTTCAAGGAACTCTTATTGGAGACGCTTTAGGGTTTTTATTTTATATTTTTCTTGGCTTTGTAGTATCTGCTATTGCCGGTGCTATCATGAAAAAAACAGAAGAAAATCAATATTAAAAATAGTTTAAAGTAGTAAAAGTTTTACATAAAAGTAATACTTCGTAACTTTACCTTTTTTTAACATCGAATAAAATATATGGATATATCGGTAGTAATACCACTTCTTAACGAAGAAGAATCTTTACCAGAATTATATGATTGGATTGCAAAAGTTATGCAATCCAATCAATTTTTATATGAACTTATCTTTATTGACGATGGTAGTACTGATAATTCATGGAAAATAATACATGAGTTATCGCAACAACACCAAGAAGTAAAAGGCTTACGATTCCAGAAGAATTATGGGAAATCCCAAGCCTTAGACGCTGGTTTTAGCTTAGTACAAGGGCGCGTTGTAATTACCATGGATGCCGATTTACAAGACAGTCCGGATGAAATTCCTGAACTATACCGTTTAATCACTGAAGATAATTTTGATTTAATTTCTGGATGGAAGAGAAAACGCTATGACAATGTAGTCACTAAAAATATTCCATCTAAGCTATTCAATTGGGCAGCACGTAAAACATCAGGGTTAAAATTACATGATTTTAACTGCGGACTAAAAGCTTATAAAAATGAAGTAGTGAAAGCTGTAAAAGTAAGTGGTGAAATGCACAGATACATTCCTGTGCTAGCTAAAAATGAAGGATTCAACCGTATTGATGAAAAGATAGTACAGCATCAAGCTAGAAAATATGGAGAGACAAAATTTGGTATGGATCGCTTTGTAAATGGATTTTTAGACTTAATTACCATTTCATTTTTATCTAAATTTGGAAAACGTCCTATGCACTTTTTTGGCTTGTGGGGAACGTTAATGTTCATCTTTGGTTTCCTTTCAGCCTTTTATATTGGAGCGATGAAAATTTACCATCTCTCTACAGGTACCAAAACAATACTTGTTACCAGTAACCCTTGGTTTTACATTGCCTTAACCTCTATGGTTTTAGGTACACTTTTATTTTTAGCAGGCTTTTTAGGCGAGCTGATTATTAAGAGTAATCCGCAACAAAAACATTATACAATCAAAGAAAAACTGAACTTTTAAACCCGTATCTTTGTATGTTTTTAAATTTTACACATGAAAGAGATTTTAAACAACGCTAAACAATGGCTTTCTGACACTTTCGATTCAGAAACACAACAAGAAATTCAGCAATTAATCAGCTCTAGTGCTGAGGATTTAGCTGATCGTTTTTATAAAAACCTAGAATTCGGAACGGGTGGAATGCGTGGAGTTGTAGGTGTAGGTACTAACCGAATTAATAAATATACTTTAGGAAAGGCTACTCAAGGGTTAAGTAATTACTTATATAAAACACACCCTAATAAAGCGTTAAAAGTAGCTATCGGTTATGATTGCCGTCATGATAGTGAATGGTTAGCAAAGGTGGTTGCTAATGTGTTATCAGCAAATAACATTCAAGTATTTTTATTTGAAGATATGCGTCCCACCCCAGAATTGTCTTTCGCTGTAAATTACTTAGGGTGTGATGCTGGAATTGTTTTAACAGCTTCTCATAACCCACCAGAATATAACGGATATAAAGTATATTGGAATGATGGCGGACAAATAGTACCTCCACAAGATACAGAAATCATTAATGAAGTAAATTCGTTAGCTTTTTCTGAAATCAATTTCAATACGAAAGAAGAATTAATTACTTCTATAGGAAGTGAAATAGATGAAGCTTTTTGGAAAGCTTCCTTAGCCAATGGTACTTTTGATATAAAAGGACGTGAAGATTTAAAAATTGTATTTACTTCGTTACACGGAACTTCAATCAAATTAATTCCTGAAGTTTTAAAACGTGCGGGATATACACAGGTTCATATTGTTGAAGAACAAGCCATTCCTGATGGTGATTTTTCTACGGTTGAATCTCCAAATCCTGAAGAACCAGCAGCTCTTAAAATGGCCGTAGATTTGGCTAATAAAATTGACGCCGATATTGTTTTAGGAACTGATCCAGATTCAGATAGAATTGGAATAGCAGTAAGAGATATAGATGGAAACATGACCTTGTTAAACGGAAATCAAACCATGAGTATGATGACCAATTTCTTAATCAACGATTGGAAAAAACGAGGAAAACTAAACGGAAAGCAATTCGTAGGTTCTACGATAGTTTCTACTAATTTGGTCAATGAAATTGCTGATTCTTATGGAGTTGAAACTAAAGTTGGTTTAACAGGTTTCAAATGGATTGCTAAAATGATCAAAGATCACCCAGAACTTAATTTTATTGGTGGTGGCGAAGAGAGTTTTGGCTATATGGTAGGTGATTTTGTTCGCGATAAAGATGCAGTTACCTCTGCCCTACTTGCTTGTGAAATTGCAGCTAATGCAAAAGCTAATAATAGTTCTTTTTATAAAGAATTATTAAACTTATACACACGTCATCATTTATACAAAGAACATTTGATTTCTTTAGTGAAAAAAGGAATGGACGGTGCGCAACAAATCAAACAAATGATGATTGATTTACGCAACAATCCATTAACTGAAATAGATGGTACTAAAGTTGAATATTTGTATGATTATCAATCTTCAATAAGAAAAAACTTACTAACTGGTGAAGAAACTGCAATTGATATTCCTAAATCAAATGTATTAATCTATCAAACCCAAGACGGAACTAAAATTGCCGCTCGCCCAAGTGGTACTGAACCAAAGATTAAATTCTACTTTAGCGTTAACAGTAAATTAAATGATATTTCCAATGCTAAGGCTGTAGAAGAAGAGCTAGACACCAAAATACAACGAATTATAAAAGAATTAAACCTATAATGGACTACTTTAAAAAGATTATTAAATATGCTATTCCATATAAAAAGTATGGCTATTTAAATGTATTATTTAATATCTTATATGCTCTTTTTTCTACACTTTCTTTCTTGGTATTAATGCCTATGTTAGAGGTTATTTTTAAACCAAATACTATTAAAGTAACTGAAAAACCAGTTTTTGAAAGTATTACAAAAATAATTGACTATTTTAAGGCTAATGTTTCTTATTATGTATATGAAATTGCTGGTGACGATAAATCAAAAACATTAATGGTTGTTGTAGGTTTAGTTATAACTACGTTCTTTTTTAAGAATATTTTTAACTACTTAGCTATGTATTTCATTACTTTTTTAAGAAATGGTGTTTTAAAAGATATTCGAAATGATTTATATAGAAAGACTATAGAATTACCTATCTCCTATTTTTCTGAAAAAAGAAAAGGTGACACCATGGCTAGAATAGGAACTGATGTATTGGAAATCCAGCATTCATTTTTATCTATCTTGGAAATGTTGGTAAGAGAGCCTTTAACTATTATTTTCACCATTACTGCAATGATAGCTATTAGTTTTAAACTTACTCTTTTTGTGTTTGTTTTTATTCCTATTTCCGGATATGTTATTTCTCTAATTGGTAAAAGCTTAAAGCGAAAATCAGATAGTGTACAAAAAGAACAGGGATATTTCTTATCGCTTTTAGAAGAAACTTTAGGAGGACTAAAAGTAATTAAAGGCTTCACTGCTGAAAAAGAATTTCAACAGAAATTTGAAAAATCAACCAATCGTTTTTACCATTTTTCCAATACTCTACTTAATAGAACAAATTTAGCAAGTCCAGCTAGTGAGTTTTTAGGAATTGGTGTTATCGCTGTATTACTTTGGTATGGAGGTATATTAGTTTTAGAAGAAGGTACGTTACAAGGAGAAGACTTCATTGCTTATATGGGGTTAGCTTATAATATTTTAACACCTGCTAAAGCTATTTCTAAAGCTAGCTACGGAGTTAAAAAAGGAAACGCTGCTGCTGAACGTATCTTAGAAGTTTTAGAAACTAGCAATCCTTTAAAAGATATTCACAATGCTGTTGATAAGAAGACTTTTGATACTAAAATTGTTATAGAAAACGTTTCTTTTAAATACGAAAATGAATATGTTTTAAAAGATTTCTCCTTAACTATTCCTAAAGGAAAAATGATTGCTTTAGTAGGGCAATCAGGAAGTGGTAAATCAACCATTGCTAATTTATTAACTCGTTTTTATGATGTAAATAAAGGTACCATTCTACTTGATGGAATAGATATAAGAAACCTTAAAAAACAGTCATTAAGACAACTAGAGGGCCTAGTTACACAAGACTCTATTTTATTTAACGATACTGTAAAAAACAACATTACTTTAGGAGTTGAAGGTAAAAGCAACGAAGAAATTATTGAAGCTGCTAAAATAGCCAATGCACACGAGTTTATTAAAGATTTACCAAATGGTTATGACACCAATATTGGAGATAGTGGAAATAAATTGTCTGGAGGGCAAAAGCAACGTTTAAGTATTGCGCGTGCTGTACTTAAAAATCCTCCGATCATGATTTTAGATGAAGCAACATCGGCTTTAGATACAGAATCAGAAAAATTAGTACAAGATGCTTTAGAAAAAATGATGCAAAATAGAACTTCAGTTGTAATTGCACATCGTTTATCTACCATTCAAAAAGCAGATATGATTGTAGTAATGAAAAAAGGTAAAATTGTAGAACAGGGAACTCATGAAGAATTAATATCTAAAAGCGGAACATATAAAAAACTTGTAGAAATGCAGTCTTTAGGATAATAAAAAAAGAGAAGCATTAGCTTCTCTTTTTTTATTGATTTGTTTTTAATCCTAACTGTACTCCTTTTTCCAACATAAACTGGTAAGAAGCCTCGTGTTCATTAGGTATTTTGCCATCTAAAATGGCTTCTTTAATCGCTTCTTTTATCTGACCTATTTCTCTACAAGGCTGCAAATTGAAAGCTTCCATTATTTCTTCTCCAGTAATTGGAGGTTGAAAGTTACGTACTCTATCACGTTCTTCAACTTCTTTAATTTTTTGACGAACAATCTCAAAATTCTTGTGATAACGTTTAAATTTCTTTGGGTTTTTCGTTGTAATATCTGCTTCGCATAAGGTCATTAAAGACTCTACATCATCTCCTGCATCGAAAATTAAACGACGTACAGCAGAGTCTGTCACTTCACTCGCTAAAACAATCGGACGAGAGCTCAACATCACCATCTTTTGAACAAATTTCATCTTATTGTTCAATGGCATTTTTAAACGTTTAAATAACTTGTATACCATCTTCGATCCCACAAATTCATGAGAGTGGAACGTCCAACCTATTTTTTTGTGATAACGTTTCGTTGGCGCTTTACCAATATCGTGCAACAATGCTGCCCAACGAAGCCAAACATCCTCCGTATTCTCAGAAATATTATCAACTACTTCTAAGGTGTGGTAAAAATTATCTTTGTGCTTTTGTCCCTCTACTTCTTCTACCCCTTTTAAAGCAGTTAATTCAGGAATAATTAGATCTAATAAGCCTGTTTTTTCAAGTAACAAGAATCCAGTTGATGGAACTGGAGCTTCCAATATTTTATTCAGTTCAACCACAATGCGTTCACGAGTTATAATTTTAATTCTCGAAGAATTTTTTGTTATTGCATTTAATGATTGTTCTTCTATTTCAAAGTTCAATTGTGTAGCAAAACGAATGGCACGCATCATGCGTAGTGGATCATCAGAATAGGTAATATCTGGATCTAAGGGAGTTCTAATTATTTTAGCTTCCAAATCAGCCATTCCTCCGAAAGGATCAAGTAACAATCCGAAATCACCTTCATTTAAACTTAATGCTAAAGCATTAATTGTAAAATCTCTCCTATTTTGATCGTCTTCTAAGGTTCCTTCAGAAACTTTAGGGTTTCTACTTTCTTCCGAATATGATTCTTTTCTAGCCCCAACAAATTCTATTTCAATATCTTGAAAACGCAACATAGCTGTTCCGTAAGTCTTAAATACCTGGACTTTTGGCTTATTGGGTAGTAATTCAGCTACTTTTTGTGCTAAATCTATTCCACTTCCAACTGCAACCACATCAACATCTTTGGCTGTACCACGTTGTAAGATAAAGTCACGTACAAAGCCACCAATTACATAACTCTCTAGTTGTAGTTCTATAGCGGCTTGGGATATATATTGAAATATTTCTGCAGAAATTGCTTCCTTAAAATATTGTTTTTGCATACAAATTATTCTCTAATCACAATAACATCGTCACCTTCAATTTTTAAAATCGTTGAAGACTTTTCTGCTATTTTTTCTTGATGCAAATCTACCACATAATCTACATTCTTTAAAATTGCTTCGTTTATTTCTGAAAATGATTTTGGAGTGGGCTCTCCACTTACGTTTGCAGAAGTAGAAACAATAGGTTTTCCAAACCCTTTAATTAGCTGAATACAAAACTCATCCTTTGGAATACGAATAGCAATTGTATTGTCTACAGCAATGGTGTTAGCTGCTAATCCTTTTGGGTTATTGTAAATAATAGTAGTAGGTTTTACTGATGTCTTTAAAATTTCCAAAGCTTTTTCAGGAATATTACCTACATGGTTTTGCAACATTTCAATAGAGTCTACCAAAATAATTAGACTCTTCGATTCTTCTCTATTTTTTAATTGATAGATTTTCTTAACAGCTTCTTGGTTAGTTGCATCACAACCCAATCCCCAAACTGTATCAGTTGGATAAAGTATAGAACCTTCCTTTTTTAAAAAGGAAATCGCATTTATAACAATTTCAATCACTTCTATAAAAACTCTTTCTTTACCCTTTTTAACGATGCTGCTATTACCTGATGCATATCATAGTATTTATACTCTGCTAATCTACCTCCAAAGATCACATTATTCTTTGACTCAGAAAGTTTTTTATACTTCTTATACAATGCTGAATTTGCTTCATCATTTACTGGATAATATGCTTCCTTTTCTCTATTCCAATTTTCTGGGTATTCTCTTGTTATAATTGTGTTCTTTTGAGTTCCAAACTCAAAATGTTTATGTTCTATTATACGAGTAAACTTATAATCAAGGTCATTGTAATTAACTACAGCATTTCCTTGATAATTATCTTCTTCTAATTCTTCATGTTCAAAACGTAATGACCTATACTCTAACTCTCCAAATTCATAATTAAAATACTCATCAATCTTTCCTGTAAATACAATTTTAGTAGCTAATTGCTCAAACTTCTCCCTTTCTTTAAAAAAATCTACATTTAGCTTAACTTCTATATCTTTAAGAAGTGCTTCTATTATAACATTATAACCTCCAATAGGTATCCCTTGATACCTATCTTTAAAATAATTATTATCGTAAGTATAACGCACCGGTAACCTCTTTATAATAAACGCAGGAAGTTCAGTCGCTTTTCTTCCCCATTGTTTTTCTGTATATTCTTTTATCAAAGTTTCATATACATCTTTTCCTATTAAAGATAAAGCCTGTTCTTCTAAGTTTTTGGGTTTCTTTACTCCATATTTTTCAATCTGCTCATTTATTATACTTTTAGCCTCTTTAGGTGTTATAACCCCCCATAGTTGATTAAATGTATTCATATTAAAGGGCAAATTGTATAGTTTTCCTTTTGATATACTTACAGGAGAGTTTGTATAGTTATTAAATTCAGCAAATTGATTTACATAATCCCAAATTTCTTTATCGTTTGTATGAAATATGTGTGCTCCATATTTATGAATATTTATTCCTTTATTTTCTTCACAGTAAACATTACCTCCTTTATGAGTTCTCTTATCTATAACTAAACATTTTTTCCCTTTTTTAGCTGCTTCATAGGCAAAGATACTTCCGTATAAACCAGCTCCTACTATAAGATAATCGTACTTTTTATTCATATTTTTAATTATTTCAAAGTTTCTATCATACTTAAATAATTGACTGCAAAGTTTTTGTTATCAAAATATTTTTTAAAAATTTCTTTATTCTGATTGTTTATCTCAGACTTATTCTCATATATAAATTCAAATGTCTTTAGCATATCATCTAAAGTATTGTTGTAATAAAAAAGACCTCCTGTTTCACTTTCGGGTAATCTTTTGAAATATTTATTCCCTCCAGTTGTACTCAACAAGCTTGTGGTTCCAATTGACAAAACTTCTAGTAAAGCTAAATCAAAATAAGTTTCTTTATTTGGTAAAATATATAAATCCGCTGCAGATACAATAGAATGAGGATCATTAGTCCACCCTACTTCAATCCATCTTTCATGCTTTAATCCTCTTAAAGGTTCTTCCGTCCCCGCTATTAAAAAATAAATGTTCGGATACTTCTTTAAAACCTCTTTTCCAAATCTTTTTAAAACATCAAAACCTTTTACTTCATTATGTCTTCCAAAATAAGTTATTACAAAAGAACCTTTTGGGATATTATACTCTCTAAAAACGTCTTCTTTTGTTCTTTTTATATTTGCTTCTGAACAACAAGTTAAAAATTCTACTACTTTATTTTTTCTTTGAATGTTTTTATAATCACTCCAAGAATTAAAATAAGGTTCTTGAGCTTCAATACATGGAAAAATTACATAATCGGTATTGGAAAAAGCAAATTCATCAATCTTTCTTAACACTTCTCTCTCATCCTCTTTTAAAGAAAAACCATACAGTAAGTCTTCTATAATCTCAATATGAGTAGCTTTGGGCGAGTGAGAAGTTAATAATACCTTTCCTTTAAAATCCTTAAGAATTTCTTTTGCTTTATAATAAGAATATGTAGTATGAAAATGTATGTGACTATACTCATTTAACCTAATCCCTTCAGGTAATTCAATAGGAGTAGTATGAAATTTTATTGTTTTCTTTATTTTTCTATTGGCTTCAAAGTTATTACCAAAAAAAAACTTAAAAATGTTTTTACGAAAGACATTTTTATAAAAATAAGTAAACTTAGTAGTTCTAACTTTTTTAATTCTGGGGTCTTTGTTATTTAAAAAAGTAATATTTTGAATTTTATTGGATTCAACTGACTTTTTTAAATTAAAGAGATAAGTAGACGGTCCTCCTTGCCTAGCTTTTAACGGAAAATCATTCCAAATTAGTATTTTCATATTTACTCTTTTATTTTAAAGCTTATTGTTAATAAAATAAAATCTTTCTTTATTAATGTTAAAGCTTATTTTATTTTTTATAATTAATGGAGTTTTTTGTAGCTTTCTACCTAGACTATCAAGAATATATTTTATCCCTTTTTTCTTATTCCCCCATGAATCCTGCCACCAATGAATACAAATAGTTTCTTCATCAATACAATCTTGAGTAAACTTTTCTGTAATGTAAAATGGATAAAAATACCTCTTATCTAAAACTAATACTTTATTTATAGTTTGGGTCTTATATTCTGCCAACCCATAACCTAAAAGTACTTTAGTTAAAATAGGAGGGCCACCCATCCCATTAAACTTAAGTCGTTGTTTTTTTTCAGTCTCTTTTATACAATCTAAAATAAAATTATCTCCTTTTTTTGCTCCAATAATACCAGCCGCTACAGGAAATGGTGAAGATTCCATATCCGTTTGAAACCCTGTAAAAGCTTCTTCTGTGTGTAACTCATCAAATCTTTTTAAGATTTCTATATCGGTATCCAAATAAATCCCTCCTTCTTTATACAAAGCATACAAACGAACATAATCAGTAATAAAAGACCATTTTTTTTGTTTATAAAGCAACCTTAAAAACGGCAGTTTATCAAAAGGTGTATTGGTTTCATCCCACTTCTTTATGGTATAATCAGGTAGTTTTTCCTCCCATGAAGCAATACATTTTTTTATTGTTTCATTGTACTCCCCTTTTCCATACCAACAGAAATGTATAATTTTTGGAATCATTTAATAATTGTATTTTTGACCGCACAAATCTACAATAATATTTACACATGAATATAAGTGGTCTCGTAATTACTTTTAATGAAGAAGCAAACATTAAAGATTGTATTATATCTTTAAATAGCGTATGTGACGAAGTAATTATAATTGATTCTTTTAGTTCTGACAAGACTGTTGAAATAGCAGAATCTATGGGAGCTAAAGTTTATTTACAAAAATTCTTAGGAGATGGTCCTCAAAGAGTACATGGGCTTCAATTTTGTAAGAATGATTGGATTCTAAACTTAGATGCTGATGAACGCCTAGATAAAGATAGTTTTGAATTTATTAAGAGTGGAAAGTATTTAAATGAACCTTACGATGCTTATAATTTTAGACGTAAAAACTTTTTAAAAGATCAACCTATTGATTTTGCAGGATGGTATCCATCGTATACTTGTAGGTTTTTTAACAAGCAAACCGCTAAACCTGCAACCACCAAAGTTCATCAAAGCATACAAGCCACCAATTTAAAAACAACCAAACTTCATTTATTACACTATGGTTGGAAGGATTTTCATCAAATTATAGGAAAATATAACTTATATACTACTTGGCAATCGGAAGAATATTTTGAACAAAACAAAAAAGTAAACTTCTTTACCCCTATAGGGCATGGACTGTGGTCTTTTTTACGTTGTTATATTCTTAAGAAAGGTATTTTTCATGGATTAGACGGAATTACATTTTCTATGATGCAAGCCTTTTTTTCTTATATAAAATATGTAAAACTTAGAAAATTATATGAAAACAATAAAAAAGGGAAGATTTAAAATCTTCCCTTTTTTATCCTATTTATACGTTCTTAAACCGCTACATCATACTCTCTAAGAGCATCATTCAACGACGTTTTTTTGTTTGTACTCTCTTTACGTTTACCAATAATTAAAGCACAAGGAACTTGATATTCACCTGCAGCAAACTTCTTGGTGTAACTTCCAGGAATTACTACAGAACGTGCTGGTACTACTCCTTTCATTTCAACTGGTTCATCACCTGTTACATCAATAATTTTAGTACTCATTGTTAATACTACATTCGCACCTAAAACAGCCTCCTTCTCTACTCTAACCCCCTCAACAACAATACAACGAGAACCGATAAAAGCTCCATCTTCAATAATTACTGGTGCTGCTTGTAAAGGCTCTAAAACCCCTCCAATTCCTACTCCACCAGATAAGTGTACGTTTTTACCAATTTGTGCACAAGAACCTACAGTCGCCCAAGTATCGACCATCGTACCTTCATCAACATACGCTCCAATATTTACATAACTAGGCATTAAAATAGTTCCTGCTGAAATATAGGCTCCGTGACGAGCTACAGCATTTGGTACTACACGAATTCCTTTTGCTTCATAACCTCTTTTTAATGGAATTTTATCGTGATATTCAAAAATACCTGCTTCTAAGGTTTCCATTTTTTGAATTGGAAAGTATAATACTACTGCTTTCTTTACCCATTCGTTTACCTGCCATCCATCCTCTGTTGGTTCAGCAACACGTAAATCTCCTGCATCTAATAAATCTACTACTTTTCTAATAGCATTAATCGTAGTTTCTTCTTGTAATAACTCGCGGTTATCCCACGCTTTTTCTATAATTGATTGTAATTCTGTCATTTTTCTAAAATATTTTCAGCAAAAATAAAATTGCTTTCCATAATATACTGCGAAGATACATTTTTTAAACAGATATTTCTTCCTTGTTTAATTTAGCTACCTTTGCAAAAACTTATAGAATGGGCAGAATAGTAGCCATAGATTTTGGAAAAAAAAGAACAGGAATTGCGGTAACCGATGAGCTTCAAATTATTGCTTCGGGTTTAACAACTGTGGATACCTCTGAACTTATCGCATTTTTAAAAGATTACACACAAAAAGAAAATGTTGAACTTTTTTTAGTAGGAAAACCAAAGCAGATGGATAATTCTGATAGTGAAAGTGAAGTTCTTATTCTTCCTTTTCTCGAAAAACTTGAAAAAGCGATTCCTTCTATCCCCATAAAACGTGTAGACGAGCGTTTTACCTCTAAAATGGCTTTTCAAACTATGATTGATAGCGGTTTGAAGAAAAAACAACGTCAAAACAAAGCTTTGGTAGACGAAATAAGTGCTACAATCATCTTACAGTCGTATTTATATAACAAATAATTTTCTACCCAAAGCATTCTTTGTATTTTTGCGTTCCTAAAAATTAAAAAGTAAATGATTTTACCCATTGTAGCATACGGAGATCCCGTTTTACGTAAAGTAGGAAAAGAAATCGATAAAGACTATCCGCAGTTAGACAAATTAATTGCCGATATGAGAGAAACTATGTACAATGCTAACGGACTTGGTTTAGCAGCTCCTCAAATAGGAAAAGACATCCGTTTGTTTGTTATTGATGCCTCTCCTTTTGCAGAAGATGACGATTTAAGTGAAGAGGAAAAAGAAGTTTTCAAAAACTTTAATCGCGTATTTATCAATGCTAAAATCATTAAAGAAGAAGGTGAGGAATGGGCTTTTAACGAAGGGTGTTTAAGTATACCTACTGTTAATGAAGATGTTTTTCGCCAAGAAAAAGTTACTATTGAATACCTAGATGAAAATTTTGAAAAACACACAGAAACGTTAAGCGGATTACCTGCACGTGTTTTTCAACATGAATACGATCATATTGAAGGAGTTTTGTTTACCGACAAACTTTCTTCACTAAAGAAACGATTAATAAAAAAGAAATTAGACAATATTTCTAAGGGGAAAGTAAACGCTGGATATCGCATGCGTTTTCCTAATGCTAAGAGATAATAGTTATACACTAAAAACATTAAGACATGGAATTTAACAAAATTATAGCTGTAACAGGTAAGCCAGGTTTGTATGAAATTTTATCACAAACTAAAACAGGAGTTATCGTAAAATCTATTGTTGACGGTAAACGTTTTCCTATTACTGCAACTCATAACGTAAGCTTATTAGAAAACATTGCTATTTATACGTACGAAGAAGAAGTGCCTTTAGCGCAAGTATTTAAAAATATTGCTGATAAAGAAGATGGTAAAGATGCAATTTCTCACAAAGAAAGTGCTAATAAATTAACGGAGTACTTCGGAGAAGTTTTACCTGGGTTTGATGAAGAACGTGTATACGCTTCAAACATTAAAAAAGTAATTCAGTGGTACAACATTTTAGCAAAAGCTGAATTTGATTTTAGTACGTTAACTGAAGCTGAAGAAACAACTACAGAAGAAGCTTAAATCGTGAATACTCGTAAGCAACAGTTAGCCGCCTTTAATCGTTTGTTAGACATCATGGACGATCTTCGTGAGAAGTGTCCGTGGGATAAAAAACAAACCTTACAAAGTCTGCGCCATTTAACTATTGAAGAAACTTACGAATTAGCAGATGCTATTTTAGACAACGATTTACAAGAAATAAAAAAAGAATTAGGCGATGTGCTTTTGCACATCGTCTTTTATGCTAAAATAGGAAGCGAAAAACAAGCTTTCGACATTGCTGATGTTGCCAATTCAATCTCAGACAAACTTATTGACCGTCATCCGCATATTTATAGTGATGTGGTTGTTGAAAACGAAGAAGACGTTAAGAAAAACTGGGAAAAACTCAAACTAAAAGAAGGAAAAAAATCAGTTTTAGAAGGTGTTCCTAAAAGTTTACCTGCAGTAGTAAAAGCCAATCGTATTCAAGATAAAGTTGCAGGTGTTGGTTTTGATTGGGAAGAACCACATCAAGTGTGGGAAAAGGTTCAAGAAGAGCTTTCTGAATTGAACGACGAAATTAAAAACAATAATCAAGAGAAAATAGAAAAAGAGTTTGGAGACGTGTTGTTCTCCATGATTAACTACGCACGTTTTATTGGGGTAAACCCCGAAAATGCACTGGAAAAAACCAACAAAAAATTCATCAATCGCTTTCAGTTTTTAGAAGAAGCTGCCAAAAAAGAAGGCAAGCAACTTTCTGACATGACCCTCGCTGAAATGGATGTGCATTGGGAAAATTCTAAGGAATTTTTCAAATAGTCATAATTGGGAGAATTCAAAAGAATTCTTCAAATAGTCATAATTGAAAAAATTCGAAAGAATTCTTCAAATAATCATAATTGGGAATAAAAACATTTTTAGTAGGCACTAAATACCACTTCTATTAGGCACTAAATGTCTTTTCCACTATATATATCAAGTTTAATAGTACTTTAGCTCATTTCGAGTTAAGTTTAGGTTCAATGACCTCCCTACTATGATATTTCCTGTCATTCCGAACGCGAGAGAGGAATCTCATCCAATGAAGTTCCAAATACTCTTTGGAGTCACAAACAATCAACTATAAGATTTCTCAGTTGTATCTCCTTCGAAATGACAACTAACACCCCAACCGTCATTGCGAGTGAGAACGAAGCAATCTTTGTATCCACCAAAAGATAGCCACGTCGTTATCACTCCTCGCTATGACGTTACTCGTCATTTCGACCGAAGGAAGAAATCTCTCAATTTAGAGTACAACTACTAATATTTCCCTATTTTTACCCTATGGATATAATCATCATCACCGGAGGAAGTAAAGGAATTGGTAGAGCATTAGCCGAAAAATACACACAAGAAAATTACAGAGTATACTCACTATCCAGAAGTAGTGTGGATTTGGAAAATGTGGTACAGCTTTCTGTAGATTTATCTGATACCAAAGCCACGCATAACACATTTAAAATGTTATTAGACGAAATTCAGAAATTGGAAGTTTCATCGATTACCTTGGTGAATAATGCGGGAAGACTCGGTACCATAGCGAACCTAGAAAATATTCCTTCGGAAGATATTGCCAAAAGTATTCATTTGAATACCACTACTCCACTGATTTTATCCAGTTTGTTTATCAAAGCCACACAACAGTTGATGTGTAAAAAGCAGATTATTAGTATTTCATCTGGAGCAGCCGTAAAACCTTATGAAGGTTGGAGTATTTACTGTACGTCTAAAGCTGCGATTGATATGATGACCAAAACCATTGCTGCGGAACAAAACGAGCTTGAACATGGTGTAAAGTGTAATGCTATTTACCCTGGTGTGGTAGATACCAATATGCAAACTGATATTAGAAGTACCAATGAAAAAGATTTTAAAAACGTACAACGTTTTATCGATTTAAAAGAAAACGACCAGTTGTACACTCCTGAGTACGTTGCTAAAACCATTTTTACCATAGACACCCAAAACAAACTACAAAATGGGGATATTGTGGATATTCGGAATTTTGATAATGATTAGTTTCAATACTTAATTGAATAAATATGAAAAAGAATTTACTTATACTTTTTAGCACTATTTGTCTTTTTAGCTGTCAGAATTATGAAAGCGAAAAATATATTGAGAATGAGAATATAGCTATTAATGATCTTATCCTTGAAATGATAAAATTCGATGAAATAGTAAAACTTAATAATTGGGAGGATAAACAATTAAAACTTTATATTTTTTCTAAACTGGATACAAATACAGCTAATTCTGTTAAACCTAATGGATATGATACTGGAGCAAATGGAATTAGTTATTCTAAAGAGAAAATAAAGGAAAATAAAGAGAGGTTTGAAAATGAATTAGAAAAATTTGAGAAAGAAGAACGTTTATTTTACGACTTGAAAAAAGGAAAGATAAAAGAGCGAAACTTAGATTACAATTTCTCGAATGAAAAAATTGCCTTTGAATACATTAATCCTCAAAACATAAAAGACTTTAACCCCCAAAAAAATGAGTATGGTTACTTGGGCGTTTCAAGAATTATATTTAATTGGAATTACACTGTTGGTTATTTACATTACACCTTTTTTTGTGGAGATTTATGTGCTTGGAACGACAATATTAAAATAGAAAAGATAAATGGGAAGTGGAAGATAGTCGAACGCTATTCTGGAGGAATTTCTTAAAAATGAAATATGAAAAAGAAAATAAAATTGCTAACAATTAGTCTTCTAGCGTTTATAACTATAGGACATTCACAATCAAACGATACAATAAGAGGGAAAATTATTTCTTCTATCACTCGCAAAAAACCAGTAGGAGAAATAGTTATCTCTGAAAAAGGTAGTACTGATTTTATTAAAGCAGATAGCTTAGGCTATTTTAAATTTATAACCAAAAACAAAAAATCTGAATATCATTTAGTTATAATTGCAGGAGATTATGATGTTCAAGAATTTGTCTTTAAATCTAAATGGTTAAACTATAAAAGACCTAAACATATAGTTGTTAATGCTAAATGTAGACTGAATAAAGAGAAAGCCTCATCAGATTGGAAAGCTGGGAAAGCTAAGCTTTATTTAATGAGTGGAATTACCCCCATAGCTACTACTAAAAAAGATAAAAGATTTGAAAGAAAATATGGGCTTAAATATTACGATTTTGGTTGTGAAGCAAGACTACCTGAATGCTTAATTGATTACAATACAAGGGTTTTTAAAAATTTAGATTTAACATTTGGAAGGAAATGGAAGAAGAATGTAAGGAAAGAGGTTATTGGGTATCAATAACCATCCTTAACATAGACACCCAAAACAAACTACAAAATGGGGATATTGTGGATATTCGTGAGTTTTAAAAAGTATTTTACCAACAAAGACACAACAGGTATAATTATTAGGTGCATCTATAAAATGAAAAATACATATTGAAAAAAGAAATCAAATTAACTCCAATTTTAACACTTATCATACTAGCCATACTTTTTTCATTTATTTATGGTCTTAGAGCTTACCAAAAAAACAAACTGAATAAAGGAGCATTTATAACTTATGCTACAATTGAAAAACTTAAAGAAAATACGAGAAAAGGAAAATCAGGGAGGACAGATATAGTATATTTTTATTTTATAAAAAATGATAGTGTAATTCACAAGCTCAAACAAATACCTCCTAAAAGTATAAAGAAAGAAAAATTAAAGCTTAATGAAACATTTAAAATTCGTGTCGCCAAATCAGACTATAATGTTTTTGAAATTGATTTTGATGAAAGAATAGATACAGTTATTAGAAAACAAGACTACAAAACACAGGTATATAATACATTTACACATCATAACATAATTGAACAATAAGTTTTCTTTAGAGAATTAGTTTGATTCTTAACCTAAATTCCAATACCTTTCGCTAACGTTGAATATAACTCATTGAATGGATTTATATTCTCAAGCGAGTTATTGGCAGTTTTAAAACAAACTCCCTAGAATAATAAATTCTTATATGAAAAAAATCTTTTTAGTACTGACTATCATTTTATCATCAATTCAACTTCAAGCACAGGAGAAAGCCCCGATGATTACAGGAAAAGTAAACATTTCAATAAAAGAAGGAACATTTGAGTGTGATGTAACTTTAAGTGATATTCCTCATTTAAAAGATTATTTTATCAGACTTAATTCAGGAATGAATGTACTTCATTTTAGAAGTAAAGAACCTAATGACTTTTTGATTTATGCAAACAAATCCTGGTCAGACTCAACTTCTACAGGAGAGTCTTTAGCATATTATTTTGCTGGTAATGACGGGAAATTTCTACCCAAATCTTTACAAATAAAATATGTTGGTAAATTTCCGGTAGTGAATGATACCATTGAAAATTACAGCAGAAAAGATTGGAAGGGAAATATTGCTTTTAATCATAATTCTTTAAGAACTGACGGAGTTCAATCGGCTTGGTACCCTGTTCTTTATGATATAAAAAAAGATAAAGCTTTTGAAAAAGTGAGATACGACATTAAAATTGTTTGTGAAGATTGCAATACAATTTATGTAAACGGAAGTTTACCTGTTAAAAAGCAGTCGACTCATTTTAAAAGTGAAATTCCACAAGAGTTAACACTTTTCTGTGGTAAATATGAATATTCCAATATTGATGAAACTTATATTTTGAATTCCGATTTTACCAACGAACAAATAAACGAATTTAGTTCTGTCATTAACGATTACAAGAAATTTTATGAATCCAAACTCAATATTCCGTATGAGCTAGCAACGGTTTTTGTAAATACTACACCAACGTCAATAAAAGACGGCTGGATGTTTGTATCATATCCAACAATTATGAGCATTGGTTGGCAAAATGGATTAGAGAAGGTTATAGAACCAGAATATCAAAATTTTTACCGTCCATTTATCGCTCACGAATTAGGTCATTTTTATTTCGGTACATATAAAGTATTTAATTCCGAACTCGGGGATATGATGAGTGAAGGTTTTGCAGAATATTTAGCTTTACAGCTAACTAAAAATAATATCGGAAAAGATGTTTATGAAGAAATGATAAATAAAAAGATTGAAAATTTACAAGAATTTAAAAAAGAAGCTATCCCTTTTAGCAAAATAAAATCACAATCAGAGTATTTAAACAGGCAGTTATACGTTTATAATTATGCACCGCTTATTTTTCTTGCTATCGAAAAAGAAATTGGAGAGAAGAAAATGTGGCAATGGTTAAATACTATTTTAAAAACTAAAACCACTTATACAAATTATGACTTTTTAACTACCACACTAAAATCAACAATTAATAACGACCAACTATATGAAAATATTAAATATTTGTATTTTGAAAGCAAGCAATCAATTGATAATGCCGAAAATAAAATTGTGGAAAAATAAAAACTGTCACTAGCAAGGGTTTAGCAAAATGGAGGGGTTTCGTCTAAATTGAAACTTTCAGTTTCGTAATCCGCAAAAGCCCCAGACGTTAGCAAACCTCTTAATAAGCATCCACATCTACAATAAAACGGATAGGTCTAAAATCTTTTACGGCTTCAAAGGTATTTTTAATTTTTTGTAGCTGTTCTTTGGTTTTTCCTAAGGATTGTTTTGGCGGAATTTTAATCACCAAATTTTTAATATACTGGTTACGAATACGAGAAACCGCAGGTGCCGAAGGTCCCAATACATTTTCGTGAAATACATTTTGTAAGGCTTTCGCTAACCAGTTGATACCGTTATCAACACGCGTGTAATCTTTGTGTTTTAAGGTAATTTTTATCAAACGATAGTACGGCGGATAATGAAACTGCCAACGATCTTGCAACTGCTCTTTATACATTTCTGTATAGTTGTTAGTAGATACCTGCTGTAAAATCTGATGATACGGATTGTAAGTTTGTATGGCTACATTTCCTTGCTTTTTAGTACGTCCTGCCCTACCCGATACTTGTACCATCAACTGAAAGGCACGTTCATGTGCTCTAAAATCAGGGAAGTTGAGCATAGAATCTGCATTCAGGATTCCTACCAACGATACATTTTCAAAGTCCAATCCTTTGGAAAGCATTTGCGTTCCTACCAAAATATCAATTTCTTGGGCTTCAAAAGCCCCAATAATCTTTTGATACCCATATTTACCACGCGTGGTATCTAAATCCATTCGTCCAATGGTATGGTTTGGAAATAGCTCTTTGAGTTCTAGTTCAATCTGTTCTGTTCCAAAACCTTTGGTATCTAAGGTAGCACTACCACAAGCGCCACAACTATTCGGCATTGCACGTTGGTAATGACAATAATGGCATTTTAACTCCTTACGGAATTTATGGTAGGTTAAACTCACATCACAATTCGGACATTGAGGAGAAACACCACAAGTTGTACACTCTACCACAGGCGAAAATCCACGTCGGTTTTGAAATAAAATAACCTGCTCTTTTTCCTCCAACGCTTCCGTAATCATTTTTAATAAACGATCCGAAAAATGACCATTCATTTCCTTTTTTCGATGTTTTTCTTTAATGTCTATCAGCTCGATTTTAGGCAACTGAATGTTTCCGAAACGACGAGTTAATTCTATAAATCCGTATTTAGATTGTGCAGCATTGAAATAACTCTCTATTGACGGTGTTGCAGAACCTAACAATACTTTTGCTTGATGTAAATGACCTAATACTACCGAAGCATCGCGTGCGTTGTAACGTGGTGATGGTTCAAATTGTTTATAAGATGTTTCGTGCTCTTCATCTACCACAATCAACCCTAAGTTTGAAAACGGTAAAAACAAAGAAGAACGCGCTCCTAAAATAACCTGTGCTTTTGGTTTATTTTCTAACACGTTATTCCACACCTCTACCCTTTCGTTTATCGAATATTTAGAGTGGAATACTGATATAAAGTTTCCAAAATAGTTTTGTAAACGGGTAATAATTTGGGTTGTTAAAGCGATTTCTGGTAGTAAAAACAATACCTGTTTTCCTTCAGCAATCACTTCTTTAATTAGTTTTACATAAATTTCTGTTTTACCAGACCCTGTAACCCCGTGTAATAAGCTTACTTGCTGTGTTTCAAAAGAAGTTTTTATTTGATTGAAAGCTTCCTGCTGAAATTCATTCAACTCTTTTATCTGATTCGTTTCTCCTTGATAGCTAATTCGATCGGTTTGAATATGATAAAATTCAAAAATATCTTTCTCTACCAAGGCTTTTAAAACTGCGGAAGAAGCTCCCGATTGTTCTTCTAAATCTTTTGCTTTTATTGGCTTTTTAGCCGCCGCTAATTGAAAATACGTCAATACAGCTTCTCGTTGCTTTTTCGCTCTTGAAAGTTCCTCTAAAAGCGTTTGTAAGCCTTCATTTGAGTTATAGTTGTTATGTAACCGAACATACTTAACCAGTTTAGGTTTGTATGTTTCATAAATCTCTTCTTTAATGTAAATCGCACTCTTCTCTATTAATCCATTAATGATAGGTAGCACGGTTTTCTTTCCTAAAATATCAGCAACCTGATGAATGGTTAACTGTGAATGATGTTGTAAGGCTTCAAAAATTAAAAACTCCTCATCGGTTAGTATTGCTTCCTCTTCAAAGTTTTCATTTTTATAGATGATGGTTTCACTTTCTAGCAGAAAAGCGGATGGTAAAGCTGCCCTATACACATCGCCTAACGAACACATATAATAGCTCGAAATCCATTGCCAATGTTTTAACTGTTGTTCCGTTATAATAGGCGTATCATCTAATATTTGATGAATGTCTTTGGCTTCGTATACTTCGGGTGCATTTTGGTGAATGTTAAACACCAATGCGGTATATATTTTACTTTTTCCGAAAGAAACCGCTACACGCATTCCTTTTTTTAAGAAAGAGGCTTCTGCTTCGGTTACCGTATAGGTAAACGTTTTTTGCAACGGAATGGGTAATATGACGTCGATGAAATATGGCATTATTCTACTATTTCTAATGGAGCTGGTGGTGGGGGTGGCGGAAACTCTATTAAATTACCCTTCTTATCAAACAATCTGAAGTCTTTTTCCAATAATATTTGAAGAGGATATACTCTCTTTAAAGAATCTATATTTTTCTTTTGAAAACTATTAATAAAATTAAAATATGATACTGATATAGTATTCAATGCTTTATATACTCTTTCTTTAGATTTTTTAGTTAAATCGCGATACCTAAATAGTATTATACTTCTATCTGGACTATCAGAATATCCATAATCTTTTCCCCAATTTAACAACTGTTTATTTAAATACTCTTCAAAATTTTTAACACTAAGAACTTTTTCATCTTCATGAAAAAAAAGTGTTTTTTCTTCTTTAAAGTCGCCTTCCAATACAATTATATTTTTTTCTTTAATACAAAAAGTTGGCAAATGACACTTTATAAAAAAATTAATATTTAGGGGTATATCATTATTTTGTGTTCTTACATACTGTTTCTTGTGAGTAATCTCGTCATAATACTCGCATTTTTCTATATAGTTTTTGAAACTAATAATTGTATCTAAATCAAAAACAAAAGTTGAGTCTGTATTTTTCTGTGTAGGAAAAACATCTTTCATAGTTAAGGCTTGTTCCTTTACTGTTTTGGAACAAGAAATAATTAGCAGAAATAAAACAGGAAGTATGTAAAAAGTGGGTTTCTTCATCTAATATCAAAACTACACAAAAATGAGTAGACTATAAATACTAAGTTTGTGTATTTAACCTTTAGCTTGTACGGTATTTTATACTAAACTCTAAAGGGTTGTTTGATTTAATTACTTATCATTTCTAAGTACAACCTTTCTACTTTAGCTCTCGCCCAAGGTGTTATTCTTAAAAATTTTAAACTAGAGGTATAGGTTGGATTCTTTTTAAAGGCATTTATATTCAACATCTCTCCCATTTCTTCCCAACCATATTCCAAGTATAATTCTTCTAACATGGTGGCTAGTTTTATTCCGTGAAGCGGATTGTTTGGTTGTTCTTGACTCATGCTACAAAGGTAAATATTCTATTGTAGTAATTCGTCTAACAAAATTCTAAATTTATCACTATTCCAATCGGCAGGTCCTTTTTTATCTACGACAATAGTTCCATTCTTATCAATTATAAACGTCGCAGGAATTGAATTGCTTACCAGTTGACCTGGTACTTTTGATAAAATGTTATACGTTGGTAAATCATACCCTTTGTCTTTATAAAAAGCCTCAATAGTCGTCCAGTCTTCGTTACTCACAAATACAAATTCAACCTTGTCTTTATAATCGTCATATAACTTTTGAATACTTGGCATTTCGGCAATACAAGGTGGACACCAAGTTGCCCAAAAATTTACAAAAACTACTTTGTTCTTAGTTTCATTAAAATCTATATTCGAAGTATTTAAGCCTTTAAGATTCCAATTGTAGTCGTTTAACATTTCTCTTTTTTCTTCAGTAATAGTTGAAGGAGAAAACGAAACTAACCTAATAAAATAAATTTTAGTTGGTGGGTATAATAATAGGCCAATTATTATAACAAATGCAATGTTTAAGATTGTTTTTTTGTTCAGCTTCATTAAGTTTATCCTTTGATTCAGGTTGTCGTTTCAAACGTTAAGAAATTACAACAACTTTTTCTTTTAATTTTTCATCAAATCTACTATTCTTAGCTAAAACAAAGAAAATATTAACAAACATTTGGGTAATATACTCTTACATATTACTCAGATTCAACTGTATTGTTTGCTAATTTTTCAATACTTTAGCATCACTTTTTTAAACAAACAATACACAATAATAAAACCAACATGAATAAAATAATGTTTACTTATTATTTTATTCGTTAAAAGGTTACAAAAACAATAAAAAACAAACACATGAAAAATACAGCTTTATCACATGTACATGAGGCTTTGGGAGCAAAAATGGTTCCTTTTGCAGGTTATAATATGCCTGTACAATACGAAGGAGTAACTGCTGAACACGAAACTGTTAGAAAAGGAGTTGGTGTTTTTGATGTAAGTCATATGGGAGAGTTCTTTTTAAAAGGAGAAAATGCTTTGGCTTTAATTCAAAAAATATCTTCTAACGACGCTTCTAAATTAGTTCCTGGAAAAGCACAGTACAGCTGTATGCCGAATGCTGATGGAGGAATTGTAGATGATTTAATTATTTACATGATTGCTGAAAATGAGTATATGTTGGTAGTAAACGCTTCTAATATTGAAAAAGATTGGAACTGGATTTCTCAACACAACGATTTGAATGTTGAAATGGAAAATCGTTCTGAAGATTGGTCGTTATTAGCTATTCAAGGTCCTAAAGCTGCAGAAGCAATGCAATCGTTAACTTCAGTTGATTTATCGAATATTAAATTCTATACTTTTGAAATCACTGATTTTGCTGGAATTCCGAATGTAGTAGTTTCTGCTACTGGATATACTGGTTCTGGTGGATTTGAAGTATATGTAAAAAATGAAGATGTTGAACAACTTTGGAACAAGGTTTTTGAAGCTGGTAAAGATTGGGGAATTAAGCCTATTGGGTTGGCTGCTCGTGATACTTTACGTTTAGAAATGGGATATTGCTTATATGGTAACGATATTGACGATACGACCTCTCCTTTAGAAGCTGGCTTAGGATGGATTACTAAGTTTACGAAAGACTTTGTAAATGCTGAAGCTTTAAAAGCTCAAAAAGAAGCGGGTGTTACTCGTAAATTAGTTGCATTTGAATTAACTGAGCGTGGTGTTCCTCGTCATGATTACGAAATTGTTGATACCGATGGAAACAATATTGGTCGTGTTACTTCAGGAACGATGAGTCCGTCGTTAGGAAAAGGAATAGGGTTAGGATATGTTACTATTGAAAACTCTAAAGTTGATAGTGATATTTTTATCCAAGTTCGTAAAAAACAAATTCCTGCTAAAGTAGTGAAGTTACCTTTTTATAAAGGTTAATAATATTTCTTAAAAAAAAGCAGCTTTTAAAAGCTGCTTTTACCCCTTAAAGAATAATTTAATTTTCCCCAAAAAATTAAATTAAATGCTCATTTTTACTTTGAGCACTTCAAATATCTAGAACAAAAAAGCCTTTTTAGTTTTAACTTCCTTAAATGACACCTTTTTAGATATGAGTGTGTTATTTTATTCCTTAAAAGTAAAAAAGCAGCTCCTAAAAGAACTGCTTTAATACTGTAAATCAATAATTTAAATATTATTAATCTTTTTTCTCATCGTCTTTTGATGCTTTGTTCCAGATTTTAATTTCATCAGAAGCAGTAACTCCTTCTAAAACTTCAATATTTACTCCGTCTGAAACTCCTAGTTTTAACTCACGCTTTTCAAACTCCTCATCTCCCTTTTTTATTTCTACATAAGGCTCTTCTGTTTTCTTATCAAAACGTAATAACGATTCTTTAATAGATAAAACACTATCTTTTTTCTCTAATACTATATCTGCATTCGCACTGTATCCTGCTCTTACAAAATAATTATCATCAAGTTTTACATCTGCTTTAATTTTAAACTGTACAGCACCATTTTCTTCTGTTCCTTTTGGCGCTATAAAGTTTAATATTGCTGGAAATTTTTTATTTTCAATGGCTCCTAATGAAACTTCAATGTTTGATCCTTTTACTAATTTTCCTACTTCTGATTCATCTACTTTACCTTCAAAAATCATTTTCTCCATATCAGCTATTGTTGCTATGGTTGTACCTTCATTAAAGTTATTTGATTGAATAACTTGATATCCTTTTTTTACAGGAATTTCTACAACCATACCAGAGGTTGTCGCTCTAATATTTGTATTAGCTCCGGCAGAACCTACAGATCCTTTCTTAATTATTTGATAATCGTTTTGAGCATTTCTTAAGTCATTTTTTGCTTGATTGTATGATAATTGCGATGCTTCAAAATCTTGACTAGAAATTACGCCTTTGTCGAATAAGTTTTTATTTCTATCATATTGCGTTTTTGCATTGTTTAGTCTAATTTGTATAGAGTTAATCATTCCTCTGGCACTTTGTAACGATTGTTCGTTAGGTACTACTCTTACCGTTGCTAACAAATCACCTGCTTTCACTATTGCTCCTTCTTCAACAACTATTTTATCTATAATTCCTGCTATTTGAGGTTTTATTTCAACTTCTTCTAAAGGAACAACTTTTCCTGTAGCTACTGCTTTTTTAACAATTGTAGTTCTGAATGGTTTCTCTGTTTCATAGGTTACCACACTTTTTTGATTTTTCTTTCCTAACCAAATTAGGATGACTACAAATAATAGTGCTACTATTCCTAAGATAATTTTTGCTCTTTTGCTCATGATTAATTGATTATTTCTTTTTTTATTCTTCTCTTAATGCTTCGATTGGTTTTACTACTGTTGCCATATATGCTGGTATTAATCCTATTAAAGTTCCTAAAATTACTAGGATTGAAAAGGCTAGCATTACTATGGGTATATTTACGGTTGGATTTACTAATGTTGGATCGTCTCCTCCTCCTACTAAAAGATCTAATAGGAATAGAACAAGTCCTCCAAAAATAATTCCTAGCATTCCTGCCACAGTGGTTAAAAACACTGACTCTAATACTATTTGTCTTTTAATACTTATTGGAGTTGCTCCTAAAGCTCGTCTAATTCCAATTTCTTTCGTACGCTCTTTTACGGTAATTAATAAAATGTTACCAATGGCAAAAACTCCTGCTATTAAGGTTGCAATCCCAACAAACCATGTTAAAAACTGCATTCCTGTTAAAAAGCCCATTAATTTATCTATTTGGTCTCCTAAATTTACACTTCCAAAAGCTCTTTTATCTTCTGGGTGTACTTTATGCAAGTTTTTTAAGGTTAACAAAATATCTTTTTCCATCTGCTTGATATCTACTCCTTCATTAGCTGTAATCATCATCCAATCTACTTTATTAGATGTGTTGTATACTTTTTGAAAGGTTGTAAATGGAATGTAAGCTGTATCTCCATCAATATCTATAGTATTTGAAGGTTTATATACACCTACAACTTTGTAATTAACGTTACTAATTTTTACATACTGCCCAATAGGTACTTCTTTTTTATCAAAGAGTTGTTTGTACATATCTTCCGAAATAACACAAACTTTAGAGTTGTTCTTTATATCATTCTGATTGAGAAATCTTCCATAGATCAAATCTTTCTTTTGTACACGATCTAAAACGGGATAATCTCCACTAACCTGAAAATCACCTGATTTAAAATCTTTAACAACAGTACCATTAGTTTGATTTCTAGGCGCCAATAACTTTATTTCATTACTATATTCTTTTTCAAGAACTTCAATATCTTTAAATGTTAAATCAAATCTTCTTCCTTTTTGAAACCCTTTAAAAGGCATGTCTGTTCTCTGTGTCCATAAAAAAACACTGTTGGTAGCAAAATCTCCAAAAATTCTTTTAAAGTTATTTTCCATACCACGAGCAGCTCCTAATAAGACTACTAATATGAAAATTCCCCATAGTACCCCTACAATGGTAATACCTGTTCTTAATTTATTTTTACGAATACTTCCGTAAATTTCTTGCCAAGTGTCTGAATCAAATAAAAACTTCATAATTAGTCTGCTCTTAGTGCTACAATTGGTTTAATTTGTGCTGCCTTTTTTGCTGGTAAATACCCTGCAATTAATCCTGATAAGATTAAAATAATGGTAGCTCCTATTACAATTCCCGGACTTACACTTGGGTCTTTTATAAAGTATTTTTCTAAACTATCTCCAATAGCACTTAAAATATAGGTTCCTAAACTTAAACCTAAGTACCCTGCTATGGTTGTTATTAAAATAGACTCTTGAATTACCATACCAATAATTGATGCAGGTTTTGCTCCTAAAGCCTTACGAATTCCGAATTCTTTTGTACGTTCTTTAATAACAAAAATCATAATATTACTAATACCAATAATTCCTGCTATTAAAGTTCCAGAGCCTACAAATATGACAATAAAGTACAATGCAAACATAAATTGGTTGATTCCTTTGTTTGCTTCTGCCATATTTCTTACGGATAAAGCACTTTGGTCATCAGGGTGAATGTCTAACTTTTTACGTAAATCTCTTTCTAGTCGATTACCAAACGTAATAGCCTGATCTAAATTTAAATCTGGATTATACCCTATATTAATTTGACTGATATAATCGTTATTTCCGTATAGTTTTTGTGCTGTTGTTACAGGCATGTAGGTTAATCGTTCTTCATTATCTCCTCCTTTATCTGAAAATATTCCGACCACTTTATATGAAATACCATCAACATTTACTCTTTTTCCTAAAGCTGGTTTTTCTCCAAATAAATCTTGTTTAACAAGACGACCAATAATAATAACCTTTGCATTATTTTTTAAATCTAACTCGTTAATATACCTTCCTTCATCAATAATTGTTTTTTCTAAAAATTGATGATCTGGGTGTACAGCTCGTAATTGATAATTATTTTGATTGTTCTTATAAGTTATATTTACACTCTTGTATATTCTTGCTGTTAAATGTTGAATCTTGTTTTCATATTCATCTTTAACATAATCAAAATCCTTATTTTTTAGCTGAATTCTTCTTCCTGTTTGTAACCCTTTGTATGGCTTAGAGGTTTTCCACACTCTTACAAACATAGCATTGGTTGCATCGTCTACAAAAGCTGTTTTAAACTGATTTTGTAATCCAGATACAATTCCAAATAATAGTGTAAACAATAAAATTGCAAAAGCTACCGTAAATCCTGATAAAACCGAACGCAGCTTATTTTTACCAATACTTTGAAATATTTCTCTCCAGCGATCTAAATCAAACATAATTAAATTGCTTTTGCTTTATTCGTTGCTGTTTTTGTTAACTCATCGCTAATAATAACACCATCTTTTAACCGAACAACTCTATTAGTTTGTTCTGCTACTTCTTCTTCGTGTGTAATTACAAAAACAGTCATACCTTCATCGTTAATTTCTTTTAATAAATCCATTACCGAATCGGTTGTTGTAGAATCTAACGCTCCTGTTGGTTCATCTGCTAATACAACTTTTGGCTTGGTAGCTAAAGCTCTTGCAATTGCTACACGTTGCTTTTGACCTCCAGAAAGTTCATTTGGTAAGTGATTAGCCCATTCTTTTAACCCTACTTTTTCAAGATATTCTAAGGCTATTTCTAATCGTTCTTTTCTGCCAACTCCTTTATAGTATAATGGTAATGCTACATTTTCTAAAGCTGTTTTATAAGAAATCAAATTGAATGACTGAAAAACGAATCCTAAAAACTTATTACGTAATACTGCAGCTTTCTTTTCATTTAAGTTTTCTATCAACTGTCCGTTTAAGTAATAGTTTCCTTCATCATGTGTATCTAATAAACCTACAATATTTAATAAGGTAGATTTCCCCGATCCTGAAGACCCCATAATTGATACAAATTCGCCTTCTTTTATATGTAAATCTAATCCTTTTAAAACATGAAGTGAGTCTTTTCCTATAGGATAAGATTTGTGAAGATTTTCTATTCGAATCATAGTGTTAGTTAATTTTTAAATAAAAAATAAATACTAATTCTTCTAATCTACTAATAAATTATTGTTAAATCATTATTTACTTTCTTACAAGACGCTTAATTTTGATTTATGTTACAAGTTAACACTTAATTTTTTGAAAAAAATTAAATATGAACAATTTACCTAGTAATAAAAAAGTGATTTTATTTGATGGTGTCTGTAATTTTTGCAACGATAGTGTGCTAAAAGTTATAAAATATGATGTCAAAAATCAGTTTGTTTTTACTTCTCTTCAATCGGATATAGGAAAAGAAATTACACAATATTTAGGGATAGATACTTCCAAAGTTGATTCTATTATTTTATACGAGCCAAATGTTGCTTATGATATTAAATCTACAGCTGCGCTAAAAATTATGAATGCTTTTGGTGGAGTTTGGAAATTAACGCTATTTTTTTTGATATTTCCAGAGAGTTTTAGAAACTTAGTATACGATTACATTGCTAAAAATCGTTACAAATGGTTTGGTAAAAAAGATGCATGTATAATTCCTTCTAAAGAAATACAAGATAAATTTTTATAAAAAAATAAGCTCACCAAATTGGTGAGCTTATGCATAGCAATATTTCCCTGTCTATTGGTGAGAGAAAGTATGTTATAAATCTATTCCCTGTAAATAATTTTTCTTTTTCCTTCTTTATTAACTATATAAAAGCCTTTAGGTAAAGATTTCAACAACTCTTTCTCTTCTATATCACTAGTCAACTCTTCTTTTCTTATTAATTCTCCATTCATGTTTTTAATTGAAAGTAATTTACTGTCTCTTGATGAACGCCTCTTATAATTTTTAATATTTAATTTTATTGATGAGAACTCATTATTATCCTCACCTTCAGCTCCTTCATAAACGTCATTATTTTTGTCCACTTTTATATGCAAATACGCATTTCCTATAATACCATAAGTACTGGATAAGTCCCATTGACTAAACGAAATACTTCTTGACTGACTTTTATTTGGATTAATATTTGCTAAACTTATTTCCTTAATCAACCCAGCATCTTTTATTTTATTAGTTGTTGAAATGTAAAATCCAACTTTTGTTTTTCCAGATGCTATTTTACCTTTATTATCAGTTTTTAGGTATATCTGGAGTTCATCGTCAGTATGGATAGGAAAAACTGTATTATATAATATTGATACAGTACCTGTAGAAAGTGAAGGGTTTGAAATAATAACTGTAGACTTTCTTTCATCTATAACTAAATCTGGGTCACCTGGACATCCATTATTTGCTTTTTTCCCAGCTTCATTAGGGCATTCATCTTCATTATCATACACTCCATCTCCATCAGAATCTGTATCTATAAATATCCCGTTGTTACAACCTGTACAAATATCATTTATTGTAAACCTTTTTACCCCGTTTGTAAGTCCTGCATATGGGTCTCCTTCTGAATTAATTTGCATAGCAGGTATATGACCTGTTATCATAATAAAAACAGTCAATTTATATTCACCAGTAGGAAATTTATTATTGAAATTAATATCACTTAAATCTATTAAACCTGATCTTTCGGTATACACATCAAGACTTCCTCTTTTTTCTACTTCTTTTGCAGTAAAATCAATTACCTTATTATAAAAACCAGAAGGAATAGGTCCCCTAAAATTATACCCGACGTCATTATTTTCATAAATAGTCATTCCATGATATAAAAACCCATATGGTCTATATGGTGTTCCCGAAGGTCTAAACGACTTGAACTCTACATAGAATTTATAAGGTGTTCCATGTTTTTGTAGTGAATTAGGGGCTTTAATAAATTTAACACTCTCTTCAATAATTCCATACGAAGATGATGACTGAGAAAACAGAATGTTAGATTTTAAAAAATAAATAAATAGTACGAATAAATAAACTCTCTTTTCCATTTTTTTTTGTTTTTTTAATTAAAATAAATTTTTGAAGCTCCTACTCCTACTTTAGTTTTGTATACTTTAGCTTCTGTGTTTAAATCATAAACAGTTAAGTTAGATAGCTCAGAATTTGGAAATTCATAGCTAACAGTGTAAAGGTTATTATCCTTAACGTTCATTCCATATATTCCTCCTACTTCAACTCCTTCTGTTGCTAAAACTGTGGCTTCTTCATTTATTGAGTATACTTTTTCATCTTTTCCTTTATAGTAATGTATTTTCCCATTTTCATATGCCATTAAACTTGCATTCTCTTTTGCTGGAAAATCAATACTCTTTATAACCTCATTATTAGATAAATTAATAAAAGAAATAGAAGACGTAGTTCTGTCAATAACCTCCCAGCTTGAGTTATAAACTGGTTTCCCTTCAGATAAAACAATTAAATTTCCTGTAGTATCAAAAGCCATTTCATCAGGGTTATCATCTACTGTTATAGTTGAAATAGTATTGTTATTATTTAAATCTATTACAGAAACAATATTATTTGAACCATAGGCTCCTTTATGTGAAACATACAGCTTATTGTCTTTATTTAGTATTTGTTCAGGACCTATCGCAACAT
This sequence comes from Tenacibaculum sp. Mcav3-52, assembly GCF_022347665.1. NCBI lineage: Bacteria > Pseudomonadati > Bacteroidota > Flavobacteriia > Flavobacteriales > Flavobacteriaceae > Tenacibaculum > Tenacibaculum sp. Mcav3-52. Next base: position 467,200 of record NZ_JAKRGE010000003.1, read on the forward strand.
CTATTTTAGAATCAACTTCTAACGTGTTTAAGTTAATAACTGTTACATAATCATCATCAATATCATTTCCCCATTGTGTCTCTCCCCAGTTGGTCACATATCCTTTTCCGTTTACAATAGTCATATATCTTGGGTTTTTTAAGTCTGTAGTAATTTGTCCTTTCTTTTTGAAAGTATATCGATCAACGACTACAATTGTATTCACATCATTTAAAATAATATAAGCTTCTGTCTCAGAAAAAGCTATTGACTGAATTAACCCTCCTAACAAAGCTCCATTCTTACCTGCATAAATAAAGTTTTGAGATTCTGTTAACTCTTTATTGATATAAGAAATAGATCCGTCTTTATTATTAAAGACACCTTCTGCACTTACAATGACACCATTATCGTACTTGTCTCTAATTACTTCAACTATTTTGTCTTCACCAGAACAAGAAGTAAGAACTATACTTACTAAAAAAAGCTGTAAAAGTAGTTTTGTTATTTTCATTGGTTTAAAATTTATAATTTAAATTGATATTAAAATTTGTTCCAGGCATAGGACGTAAATTTGAGAAATAATACACTTTATTGAATATATTATTTAGCATAAACCCTAATGTTGGAAGTTTTGTTTGTTTTGTGGATAAGTTAAAATTCACTCCTACATTTTGAACATGTATTGATTCTAAAGAGTAAAAATCTAAGTTTGTTTCATTAGTATACACCTTACTTTGATGTAAGCTTTGTATAAAAAAATTAAACCTTTTATAATTATAATTGATATTAAAATTTAATAAATGCTCAGGTGCATAAGGAAGTGTTTTTTTTGTTTCTGTGTTTTCTGCCAAAGTAAATGTATAGTTAGAAGAAAAATCAATAATATGTTCCCCTATCTCTTTCTTATAACTTACAAAAGTTTCTACACCTTTATTTATTACATCGTTTACGTTTCTTGGTCTCCACAAATTACTACCCCCTGTTGGTAACCAAAGAATTTTATCATTAATATAGATATAAAATAATGTAGATTTTATGTTTAAATTTTTCTTTTTAAAAGAAGCTCCTAATTCTCCTTGTTTTGAGCTTTCAGGTGTTAAATTTAAGTTTCCTACTACAGGCCAATACATTTCATTATAAGTAGGAACTCGATAATTTGTTGAAAAATTGGCTAGAATGTTTAATTGATTAGTTAATCTATATTCTCCTCCTACGAATAACGACAGAGGCACATTAAAATCAGAATTAATTTCTTTTCTAACCTGTACATTAGTTATTAATTTTTCAATAGGCTGATATTTAACACTACCAACAAACGCTACAGAGTTTCTTGTTTTGGTATTAACATCTGTATTTTCACCATTAATATTTTCATACATCGTTTTGTAGTTAAACGATAAGATGTTTGATGGTTTATAGGTTAAAGAATGATTAACTAACGCTGTTTTAGATTTTCCAAAACTATAATTTTCAGCATCTTTATTTCCGTAATACCTATATTCCTGCGTTAGGTAAGCTAAGTTTAGTTCTTGTTTAAACTGTGACGAAAATGCATATTTCCACTGTAGTAAGTTTCTTTGATTAAAATCTTCATTTCGTTCACTTCCAGCAGACGGGTTCGGCAATCCATCAGAAAACAAACGATTTCCATAGTAGGCAGTCGAATAAAACGATAAAGAATTTGTAGGACTAAACTTATAACCTATGACAAAATTAACTCCGTAATTTTTGTATTTACCATTTTCATTAGTTAGTAAATTACCTTCGCTATCTTTATAACGTTCATCTATGTATGTGTAATCATTATCGGAATAATTAAACGTAGAAGCTAATTTTATACTCCACTTACCTGTTCCTGCTGAACTTTTAAAGAAATTAGACGTTGTATTGTAACTTCCGTAAGAAGTAAATAATTGAAATTTTTGATGCTCTTTAAACAACAATTCATCTTTCAAGTCTACCGTACCACCAATGGCACCAGAACCATATTCAGCACTATTTCCTCCACTTTGAACAATGATATTATCATTCAAACTTGCAGATAATGAATTAAAATCTGTTTGTCCGCTTCCTACAGCATTAATGGGAATACCATTCCATAAAACCAACGTATTTGAAGCCGATGTTCCTCTAAAACGAGCGGTACTCACACCTCCATTTCCATAATCTCTAAAAGCTATTGGACTATTATATCGTAGAAGGTTTGTTAAGTTGATAGGGTTTTTTGTTTGTTCTTTAACTCCAATCTTTAATTCTTTTGTAGCAATGCGTTTTTTTTCTACATTTCTCTTCCCGTTAACTATTACCTCTTTTAATTTATTAACAGTTATAGTATCTCTTTGGGAAAAAAGATTAGTTGTAAAAAACAGTATAAATATTATTGTTATTTTCTTCATTATACATTAAACTTTTATCCCGAAAGTTTTAATTAAATTATAATAATTGGCAGGTCTCCTGGCTTGCGTCTTGTAACATACCTTCCCATTAAAAAACAGTGGTTTGAGTAATTGTTACAAGCTTAATAGCTTACAGTTGCGGGAACAGCTTCGGTTTTACACCGAATTCCCTTTTAATTCTCTTTAATAGATGATTAAAGAAAAACCAAAAATCACGGCAAATGTATAGTATTCTTATAAATTAGCAACCATCAAGTCATGATAATTTGCGAATTTTGTTTGTAAGTTTTCTGGAAGCGTATAATAAGCTGGATGAATCATTTTTGCCAAACATTCAATTCCTTCTACTAAAGTTCCTGCAGAAGATTGTGTAAACATGGCAAAATCCGCAATATACACTTGTTTATTTTTTACCGCTCTCAAAGACGTCCATTCCTCTCTTTCTTCTAAAAACTTCATATCTTCAAGAGTTCTCTCAATTCCATACCCGCAAGGAGCGATAATCAATACCTCTGGATCGTATTTTACAATTTTATCCCAAGAAATTACAATACTATCTCCTGATGGATGCGATAACAAATCGATTCCACCTGCATAGCCTATTTGATGAGGAATCCAGTGTCCGCAATTGAACAACGGATCAATCCACTCTAACAACATCACACTTTTCGACTGAATTCTATATTCACGTTGTACGTCTACAATATCATAAATACGCTTTTTCAATCCACTTACATACGCCTCTCCCACTGCTTCCTGCTTCATTGCTTTTGCAATAGTTAATGCATTATCAAAAACATCTTCTAAAGAGTTGGGTGTGATAGAAATTAATTCTGGAACCTTTGGCAATTTATATGCTGACTTTGCAACAGATTCTGTATCAATCTGACAAACATCACATACATCTTGTGTAAAAACAATATCTGGTGCTATACTTTCTAAAACAGGTTCATCAACATAATACAACGTCTTTCCTTCTGCCTTGGTTTTAGAAAAAATAGCCGTTATTTCTTTACTCGTTAACACTTTTCCTTCTAACTTATATCGAACAGCTACTTCTTTTTCCTGTAAAGCTACTTCTGGACACTCAAAAGTTATTCCGTTTAAATAGTTCTGTAAGCCCATGTCATAAATCATTTGGGTTACTGCTGGCATAAAAGAAGATACTGTCATAATTCGTGGTTTTAGTTCAGCAAAAATAAACAGTTCTCTATTTTAATTTGTTTTTTATTAAAAATCTTTCCAATCTTTGTGTCAACAAAAAATGCGATTTCATGATATATTATATCTCAGGAGGTGAACGCTCAGGTAAAAGTAGCTATGCTCAAAAGCTAGCCGAATCTTTATCTGACACCCCTATTTACCTAGCCACCTCTCGTATTTGGGATGAAGATTTCAAACAACGAGTTGACAGACATATTTCTGATAGAGATGAACGCTGGAGCACTGTTGAAGAAGAAAAATGGTTAAGTAAGGTGATCTCTGACAAACAAACGGTGGTTGTTGATTGTGTTACACTATGGCTAACAAACTTCTTTGTAGATACAAAATACGATATTGAAAAGGCATTAGAAATTGCTAAAGAAGAAATTAACAAGTTGGTTGAAATTGACGCCAATATTATCATCATTTCTAATGAAATTGGTATGGGATTACATGCCAATTCTGAATCTGGAAGAAAATTTACACAACTACAAGGCTGGACGAACCAATACATAGCAAAATTGGCTGATAAAGCAACTTTTATGGTATCTGGACTTCCTTTAACTTTAAAATAACACATGACAACAACAATAACTCCTATATCAAAAGATTTACAGAACGAACTTCAAGAAGAAATCAACTTCAAAACCAAACCTATTGGTGCTTTAGGAAGTTTAGAAAAAATCGCCATGCAAATTGGTTTAATTCAAAATACCACTACACCTGTACTCTCAAAACCTACTATTATGGTTTTTGCTGGAGATCATGGAATTGCTACCACAGGAAAAGTGAGTCCGTACCCACAAGAAGTTACACAACAAATGGTATTTAACTTTTTGCAAGGAGGTGCTGCTATTAATGTGTTTTGTAAACAGAATAACATTCATTTAAATATTGTAGATGCTGGTGTGAATGCTGATTTTGAAACACATCCACAGCTTACCAATGCCAAAATAGCAAAGGGAACACAAGATTATAGTACTACCAAAGCTATGACTTCAAAACAATGCCAAGAAGCTTTAGAAAAAGGAAGACAATTGGTAAGAAAGGTGTATAGTGAAGGTTGCAATGTTATTGGTTTTGGTGAAATGGGTATTAGCAATACGTCATCTGCGGCTTTGTTAATGAGTTATTTTACCAATACACCTATTGAAAACTGTGTAGGTAGAGGAACTGGAGTTGATGATAAAGGACTACAAACAAAAATCGACATATTATGTGAAGTCTATAAGTTACACGCCGATTCTATTTCAACACCTATGGAAGCCTTAACTGCTTTTGGCGGATTTGAAATTGTAATGATGTGTGGAGCCATGTTAGAAGCTGCTTCTTTAAAAATGACTTTACTTATTGATGGTTTTATTGTTACTGCTGCCCTATTGGCCGCTCATGCTATGGAATCTGATATTTTAGACTATTGTATTTTTTGTCATAATTCAGGTGAACAAGGGCATCAAAAAATGTTAAAATTTTTAAACGCTGAACCACTTTTAAACTTAGGTTTACGTTTAGGTGAAGGCACAGGTTGTGCGGTTGCATTTCCTATTATTCAATCGAGTGTAAACTTTTTAAACGAAATGGCTACTTTTAAAAGTGCCAATGTTAGTGAAGCCTAGTTATGATAAAAAGACAAATCCATTATTTTTTAACTGCTGTATTGTTTTTTACACGAATTCCGTGTCCTAAATGGGTAGATCATTCTCCTGAAATACTCAACAAAAGCAGTCGTTATTTTTCTTTAGTAGGAATTGTAGTCGGAAGTATTGCAGCACTAGCCTATTTTGCCTCTTCTTATATTTTTCCTACGGATATTGCGATTGTAATTAGTATGATTAGTTCTATTTGGATTACAGGAGCTTTTCATGAAGATGGATTTGCCGATGTATGTGATGGTTTTGGTGGTGGATGGACCAAAGAAAAGATTTTAACCATTATGAAAGATTCCAGACTAGGAACTTTTGGAGTGAGTGGTTTGGTCTTTATCCTAGCGATAAAGTTTTTAGCTTTATATCATTTGCAAAACCTATCAGTTAATTTAATTCTAGTAATTATTTCAGGGCACAGTATTAGCCGATTTATCGCTACGGTTTTATTGTACACACATGACTATGTAAGAGATATTGACAGTTCTAAAATAAAGCCAACCACCAAACAAATGAGTAGTAAATCGCTACTCATATCAGCTATTTTTGGAATAGTACCTTTATTTTTCTTTCAAAAACCAACGGTATTTTTAGTATTACTTCCCTTATTACTTACCTATTTGTATATGGGGCACTTTTTTAAAAAATGGATTGGAGGTCAAACAGGAGATTGTGCGGGTGCTTTGCAACAAGTAGCTGAAATTGTTTTTTACTTAAGTTTACTTGTCTTATGGAAGTTATTTTAGTACGACATACCACACCTAATATTGCCAAAGGTATATGCTATGGTCAAGCAGACATAAAGGTTGCGACTACTTTTGAAGAAGAAGTGAGCAATATTCTAAAAAAAGTTCCTGTCAACGACGCTGATGTAACGTATTATAGCAGTCCCTTACAACGTTGTAAGATTTTAGCTGAAAAACTTTCAGCTAACGTAATTTTTGACAACCGATTGAAAGAACTTGATTTTGGTGATTGGGAACTCCAAAAATGGAACGATATTGATAAGAAAGAACTCGATATTTGGATGAACGATTTTGTAAAAACTCCTGCTAAAAACGGAGAATCTTATATCGATTTACACAATAGAACTACCAATTTTTTAACCGAATTAAAAGCTAAAAACTTCCAAAAAGTCGTGCTTGTTACGCATGCGGGTGTAATGAGAAGTCTTTGGTCGTATATGAATGAAATTCCCCTGGGAAAATCATTCGAACTAAAACTAAATTACGGAGATACACTTACCCTACATTTATAAAAACTTATTACTATGAAACGTTATTTACTTATTTTTTCTTTATTACTTCTGTTTTCACAATGTAAGCAAGAAACTAAAAAAACTACCGAAAAGAAACTAGTCAAAAGCACTGTAAAATACGCCAAGGGATTTGATATTATCTTAGAAAACGGAGTAAAAAAATTAGTGATCAAAAAAGCTTTTCAAAGCTCTCACGACCTATACTCTTATACGCTTACCGATAAAACCGATCTTTCTAAAAATGAAATTAAAGTTCCTATCGAAAAAATGGTGGTTACCAGTACTACACATATTCCGATGTTAGAACTTTTGAATGCTGAAAATACTATTGTTGGTTTTCCGCATACCAAATATGTTTCTTCAAAAAGAACAAGAAATAGAATTGACGAAGGTTACATTGTTGAATTAGGCTTGGAACAAGACATGAATACCGAAAAGTTGATTGATATTGAGCCTGAATTGGTTGTTGGTTTTGCTCTTCATCCAAATACGAAACTATACCAAAACATCAAAAAAACGGGGATTCCTGTGATTTTTAATGGAGATTGGTTGGAAGAAACTCCTTTAGGGAGAGCGGAATGGGTTAAGTTTTTTGGAGCTTTATACGGAAAAGAAAAGGAAGCAGATAGTATTTTCAACAACATAGAAGCGGAATATCTAAAAGCAAAAAAAATTGCTAAAAACAGCGACAAACAGCCTACCATCTTATCTGGAAGTATGTTTAAAGATGTTTGGAATGTTCCTGCGGGTGAAAGTTTTATTGCGACATTTTACAATGATGCCAACTTAAATTACTTATGGAAAGACACCAAAGGAACCGGTAGCTTACCTCTAAGTTTTGAAAGTGTATTGGAAAAAGGACAACACGCTGATTTTTGGTTTAACTGCGGCTTGTATGCTACTAAAGAACAGTTAACTACCGCAAACATTCATTACAAAGAATTTGATGCATTTACCAATAACAAGATATTTTCTATTGGACATAACAAAGGAGAAACCGGTGGTTTAATTTACTTTGAACTCTCTCCTGTACGACCCGATTTAGTATTAAAAGATTTGATAAAAATTACACACCCTAATTTGTTACCAGAATACAAATTGACTTTTTATAAAGAGGTTGAGTAACTTGGTTTGATTCTTAATCTTTAAACTAGTAACTTAGCTATCAATAGATATGGTTTATTGAAACAAAATCATATTCTTAGTCATATTATCCCTAATCTGAAAAAATGACTGAAGTTGAATTAAATGAACTAAAAAATATTGAAGAATTAAATTCCTCCGGTTGCCAATACACCATAATGTATATGGCTAGAATTCATTCACAAGCTGAATTTTTATTTGCTAAAGTCTTAGCTCTTCGTGGAAAAGTTTACTCTAATTATGAAGCTTCAGAAATAATAGAAGCATTTACAATTAAAACAATCTGTGATTGGGAATGGTATGTTGAAAAAATAATTTATGAGTGTTTAAAAATAGACACTTCGCAACTCTCTAAACAATTAGAATTGAACTTACCTAAAACTATTAGCAATGATGAATGTGTAGCTTATCTGAATGGATTGGGATATTTTGACTTAAAAAATGCGAGTAATTTAAAATCGATTGGAAGAAAGATCTTAACAGAAAAAAAGAATCCTTTTCAAAATATATCATCCGAAGCCAAAAATTACATAGATGATTTTTACTCTTTAAGAAATTATGTAGCACATAAGAGTAGTAAATCTAGACGAACTTTGATTAAAACCTACTCCAAATACAATCAAGATAAGTTTATTGAAGTTGGAGAATTTTTACTTTCAAAAACAGATAAAAACAAAAATAATATTCGTTTTCAAGATTTCGGAGGTTCATTTTGGCTAGCTTCATTTAATATAATGGAATTTGCTTACCCAAAAATATACAAATGGATAGTTCAAGATGAAAAAATTTACAATGACAAATGCCATTTACGTTTTCATCATTTAATGGAAATAAGTCCGAATAATCCTAAATAGATAAAAACTTAGACTACATCTTACACCGAATAAAATTAATTGTTAGTGCTAGCCTACCTCACAATCGTTCTAAACGTTAAGTTCACTCGTGGTCGGTGGACTTTTTTTGTAGGTGGTAATCGGTGTAACCAATGGGTTTGAGTTTCGTCTTTCATCACCAATAACGAACCATGCTCTAATACTTTGTACACCGTTTCTTTCGTCTGTTTGTGTTTAAAACCAAAACGTCTTTCTGCGCCAAAACTCAACGAAGCAATCGCTCCGTTCTTTTTTAAATCTTTTTCCCCATCACTATGCCACGCCATTCCTTCTGAACCATCGTGGTATAAGTTCAGTAAACAAGAGTTATAGGTTTCTCCAGTTTCTTTTTCAACTAATTCTTTTAACGCTAACAATTCTCTCGTAAACGGTAAGGCTGTTTTTGTAATGTTAGAATAAGAATATTCAAAAGGCTGTTCGGCATACCAAGCTACTTTTCGTTTGGTTACCATGCGTTTTCCAAAAATAATAGCTTCGTCATTGCGCCATTCGATAGAATTTAATAAAGCCTCATAATAATAGTCTGCTAGTTTCTTAGATAAAACTATTCCATAGTAGTTTACTGTTCCGTCTTTTGGAAGTAAGTTTTTAGGAGCATCGTCAAGTTGTGAGAATAAGTCCATCGTTGTAAAAATACGACTAAATAATAAACGACATAGCGAGGAGCAACAGCGACGTGGCTACCTCATCATTTTAAAAAGATTCCTTCATCCCGTTCCGAAGTTTCGGAAACGGGATTTGGAATGACGATGTCTTAATTTCTAAACTTATTTCGTGTGATAATATGTTTGAGTTTCTGTTTTAAGTCGGTTCCTGTATCGTATACCATTTGTTCGTTAGAAGGAAACGCTACCGAAGTTTCATCGAGTAAATCTATAAACGATTTATCCAAAGCTCTCCTGTCTCCATCATAATCGGCATAAATATGTTCAAAAATAAACTCACTTTGTATAGGAAAACGATGTAATAACTGATTTGTTCTATTGTCAATATATTTTACAACACCTGTAACTTTACTACTCTTAAATTGTGTAAACTTATAAAAGTTACAACGTATTCTTTTAAACTTATCTACTTTTATTTTGTTTCCTAAACTGTCTTTTACATAATTTCCGTTATTATCTCTTAAATACTTAAAACCATCTTTTATACGTCGTTCTTTAATAACTTCTTTTTCGTGTACTTGTTCAGGAGAAATTAAAATATCTGTAAAATCTAACTCTAAATCAAAATCATAACGAATATTTCTATCCTTTTTTGCGTGATATTGTGTCCATAAATCATTCAATCCATACGTATTAATCGCTAATAAATCTCTTTCTAATCTTTTTGGAATTATTTGATCTGTTCTATTTCTAACAGAAACATGTACATAATCAATTCCTTTAGCATGTGCTTCTTCTATTAAGTTTCTTGTATCTCTATAATTAGGACTAATATTGTCCAAGTGTCTTAATTCATCAAAAGCTCTTCTATAGTTAATTTTATTTCTATATCCTTCATTTAGCAAGGCTACACCATTTTCATACAAGTAACCAGCATAGTTTTCTTTTGCCGCAAGAATTTCATCAGTATAATTAACAAGTTTAAACTTGGCATTTCTACCAGAAGATAAAATTCGTAATGGCAATAATGGTTTTATTCGCTCTTGTCTGTTGTTAAGACGTTGATACAATGTATAAATTGTTTCAAAGTTTTCAGGATTTTGCTCTTTTTCTAAAAAAGAAATTCTGTCTAAATCTCTATCTGTTGCTTTTCTAAAAGCTTCCTGAAGCATTAGCACATGTGGTTGATTCTTTTCTTTGGTTTTATTCTTAGCTAATTTTTCAATAGATAATGAAATTGCCTTCTCATAATTACCAGAATTAAGTGCCTTTTCAGTAGTTTTTACACTACTACAAGATGCTAGTACTAGTACTGATAAAACAAGTAGTAAAGTAGTTTTTCTCATAAAGTTTAAGTTTCGCAAGAAAATTCAATTATTGTGCCAAAACTAAGTATTCTTTTTAACTTAAACTTTATGAAACTATACAATTTATTCAAGTAGCTTCGCCATAGCTATTTGAATAACTTTAAGATGCTTTTCTTTATTTGATGGCTTGTTAGTTTTTTGCATTTGAGCCATTTGACGTAACAAGTTAACTCCTACCTGATCAAAGTTATATTGTTTGTATTGAAGTCCTTTTGCTACAATATCGTCTGATAGGTTTTGAATAGCCTCTGTATTATTACTTTTTCCAATCTTATCAAATGCTTTTTTATACAATGATTGAATTTTCTTGTTTGGACTTAAAAACATTCCAGACATTACATTACTTGCTATGAAACTTAACTCTTCATCATCGTTTTCTTCTAAATAAATACGTGTTAATGGTGTTGCAATAATCTTTTTTACTGCTAAAGGCAATGTTTTTGATTTTTGAATGGCTAACTGCTTATCGATATAATACATTCCTACCAACGACTTTCCTAATACAGAATATGATTTACTTTCTAACCCTTTTTCAAACACCGGTTTTAATGCTGGATCTGTTAACTTTCCTAACGTTTCAATTGCCGCTGCTTGTACCAACGTTTTTGGATCGTTTTGAGCTATTTTCATTATTTGATCAATCACATTCTTTTTTGAATATTTATTGATTAAATTAATGTTCTCCAAGGCTAAAATCCTAATCTTATAAAAATCGTTATTCAGAGCGTCTGCAACGGCATTAAACCCTTTTTTATCATCTTGATGTTTTGCTACTTCTAACAAAGCTTCTCTTTTATGCACGTAGTTTTGAGCATATTTTAATTGATGAATATAATCGCTCAATACTTTATTTTCGTTAATATCGCACAACAATACCCCGTCTGCATTTACTTGAATTAAATCTGGATGGTTTGTAAAAGGAAATGTAAATGACGCATCTCTTCCTTCAACAAATACGTTATGTCTTGTTCTTTTACTTCCTTCGAAAACATCAATAGCAAACGGAAATTTAAATTCATTCATTTGAGATTGAATAATATTTACGGTTACTGTTTTTCTTAGTTTATTAAAGTCATAAGAAATAGATAACTTCGGATGTCCGCTGTTAAAATACCACTGATTGAAAAACCAGTTTAAGTCTTTACCACTTACTTTTTCAAAAGCTAAACGTAATTGGTGTGCTTCTCCTGTTCCGTACTTATTATCTGTTAAATACGTGTTTAATCCTTCATAAAAAGCTTCATCTCCTAAATAGTTACGTAACATATGTAAAATAGCGCCTCCTTTGTTATAACTAACCGCATCAAACATATCTTCTTTATCATCGTAATAAAAACGAACTAAATGTTTATCAAAATTTTGTCCGCTTTTATAACCTTCAATATCTTCAAACAAGTGTGCATCTGCCTCATCTTTTCCATATTTATACTCTAACCATAAATACTCGCTGTAATTAGCAAAACTCTCGTTTACAGTTAAGTTACTCCAACTTTCGGTAGTTACTAAATCGCCAAACCAATGATGAAAAACTTCGTGTGCAATGGTGTTTTCTTGTACGTTTTCATCAATTAATTGTCCCGGAGTTTGATAAGCTCTTTCCCCGTGAATTACTGCTGTGGTATTCTCCATTGCACCACTTACATAATCACGTCCAACAATTTGTGCATATTTATTCCATGGATATTCAATTCCTGTAATTTTTGAAAAGAATGCTAACATTTCAGGAGTATTCCCAAAAATATCTTTTGCATATGGTGCATATTCCTTCTCTACATAATAATCTACAGGAATATCTTTGTATTTATCTTTAATAATCTCATACTCTCCTACTCCCATAAAAAACAAATATGGTGCATGTTTTTGAGTAAAATTCCAATAATCGGTACGAGTTCCATTAGCATTGGTAGTTTGCTTCTCTAATTTCCCGTTAGAAAGCGTTACATACTTTTGCGGAACAGTCATATAAATTTCCTGTGATGTCTTTTGGTTTGGAGCATCAATTGTTGGAAACCAACAACTACTTGCTTCGGTTTCACCTTGCGTCCAAATTTGAGTTGGTTTGTTTTTATCAAAACCTGTTGGATTGATAAAGTACAACCCTTTTGCAGATGTAATAGCTGCACTTCCTTTTTGTTTTACCCTTTCTGGTCGCGCCGTATATTTAATATATAATGTAAACTCTTCGTTTCGCTTATAGGTACGAGGTAAGTTGATAATTAACTCATAGTCGTCATAATTATACTCTAGTGGTTGATTATTCATTGTTACTTTATGAATAACCATTGCTTTAGCATCTAACGTAACTTTATCTGTTTCATAAAAATGAGGTGTTAAGGTTACCCATTCTTCCCCATTCATTTCTTTTTCTTGAAAGTTAAAATCTACTTTTAACTTCGTATGAACTAAATTATGAACTTTATCTCTTTCAGCTCTATATACTTTATTTGATTGGGAAAATAAGCTTGCTGTAAAGAAAACAGCGATAAAAACAAGGAGTTTGTTAAATTTCATATGTTTTTGTTTAGAGTTCAAAAATATGAAATTCTATTGGGAGGCTTGTTAATGAGCCGTTAAAAAGAAAAAGCCACCAGATGATCTGATGGCTCTTATATACTTAATATAAATCTTTATTTATATAATATTTATTTAAGGTTTTATTATCATAGCCATATAAGTCTTTTCCTAGACCTATATAAAAGACTCCATCTTTAATATGTATAGAATTATCAAAGCCTTTAATTAGCATGGGGGTTTTTTCTTTCCAATTATTTTCTGTAAAATCATATTCATATATTCTATGTTCTTTACCTCCATCTGTTAAACCTCCTATATAATAAAGTTTATCATTATAGTACTTTAAAGCTACATTTTGATATGTACCAAAATGATTCCTTGGTCTTCCTATATAATTAAATTGTTTTGTTATGATATCAAAATAGAATACTTGTCCTTGCCAAGGATTAACAAAAATTTTATTGTCTCCGTAAGTTACTGTTTCATAATTGTAAGTGTTAAATTTTTCTCTATAAATTTTTTCTTTTGTTTTTACATTATATTCATATAACTTACTATAATCCATACCATAAAGTATATCTCCTATTAAGATTCCTTTATTAACAAATATGTCATTTTTTTGACTAGTCCAACTTTTATTTATTATATCATATTTATAAATATATTCATTAAGAGGTAATATTAATTCAGCATCTGTAACTGTCAACACCCTTTCTTCTCCCATAAAAGTTGAAAAAGGAGGTGGATTATTATCAATCATATCCCATTTTTCAGAACTGTGATTAAATTTAAAGACTCCTAAATAATTAATAAAATACCAATCTTTAAAATTTGATCCAGAAATACAAGTTCCTAAAAGGTTAATATTATCAAGCGTATTATTGATCAGGTTATGCGGCTCAACTCCTTTTAAGGTTGCTATATCAAATTTTTGATCTCCTACAGATCCTGTAATTTTTATATCACCTTCTAGTTTTCTGTAATAAGGAAATTTAAACTCAGATTTTGTAGGGCTACTCAATATATTTTCACAATTTTCTCCATTTGCTTTAATGGACAATCTTTCAATATTATCTCCATATACGATATAATTATCTTTTCTTGTAGCTTCATTTTTACTAACCGAATGTACTTCTGATTTCTCTATTTCATATTCTACTTCATTTGACTTTTGTCCACCAACCTCTACGTATAATCTATGTGTACCAGGAGTTGTATTAATTCCTAATCTAAATTTAATTTCGGTATTCTTTACTGTATATGAAGAATTATTAGGGTTTGTAACTAGCTCTCCATCTATATAAATTTTATTAATTCTGCCATATCCGAAGTCGTTTCCTTTAATAGTAACGTTATCTGCGTACATGTAAACTTTTTTATCTAATGAGTTAATTTGAGGTGGATAAATTTGTATCATAGAAGAGTCATATCCAAATTGATTTTCTAGTTCCACTTTTAATTTACCCTCTTCTTCCATAACAAAACTTGGGTAATATGTATTTAAATGTAACCACTCGTTTAAGGATATCTTTATAGCACCATCATCATCTATTTGATAGTTATTTCCATACTTTACAGGGGTATTTCCTATTTTTAAATTATTTCTATCAATAAAAGCATCTGTTTTAATAACAACTTCATCTGTAAAGTGATATTTTGGTTTGCCAAACTCTAAAATTTTTGGAGCTCTCATTTTTACTGTAGCTACATCTACAAAACCATTAATCTCAATTTTTAACTCTGGATTGGAGGTATAAAAATATCTGTTTACTAATATTTTGATTTCTTCTTTATTGTAACTTAATAAAGTTTGATTTGATCCTCCTATAGTTACTCTTGGAATTTCATTTCCTTGTTTAAAATAATTTCCTTTAATCGTAACTATATCAAAAAAACCTATTGTTTCAGGGATAGTAGAAATAATATATGGACTAGTAGTTTGATAAAAACTTTTCTTCTCTGTAATTCTATCTAAAACTTTTAACTTTAAATCTACTTTCCCTTTTGATAAACCCTTTGGTACTATAACCAATAAAGTATCTTTATAATCAGTATACTTAATTTCTGTTTTAATATTATCTAACCATAACTCTGATATAGAATGGTGTAAATTTTTACCATAAAGTTTTAATACTTCTCCTACATACCTTTCTTTAGACTCAATAGAATCTAATATAGGGGCGTTTATTGTATATATGTCTTTTATGTTTTTGGTTATTGCACAAGTTCTTACTCCTAAACTTAGGTTAGAAGTTTTTAAATATGGAGGGATAACAACTTTCATTATGGAGTCTGAGACTGAAAAAGGTCTATATCCTCCTCCATTGAAATAAATTAGATTACGAAATTCAGAATCACAAAAATTTTTACCTTTTACTGTTAAAGTATCGTAAATAAAACCATTCTTAGGATAGATACTATCAATAACTATAGGTGTTGTAAAATTGCTTATAAATTCTAATGTATCACTAGTAATAATCTTATCTTTAAACTTTACAAAAGAAAAGGTTTTATAAATTGAGTCTTTTAATAACTTCTCTGTTATAGACGCATCAAAAAAACTTGACTGTAAGCCTGTGTATTCTTTCTCATAGAATTCTTTTTTAGATTTTCTAAACCATTTTATTCCATAAGAAACAATGTTATCATAGCTTGTATTGTGAAACTCTAGTTCTGTCTTTGTACTTACTCCATTTATTGTATTATCGACAATATTGTAAGAACTAATTTTTACCTCATCAACTAAAGACTCTTCATTTTCTTCAGTGTCACACGATAATATACAAAACGTAATTAATGGCACTAAAAATAACTTTAAAGTAATATTTTTCATATAATTTTTTTGAAAATTTGCCAAATATATAAAAAAGCCACCAGGTAATCTGATGGCTTCTCTATATTTTCAATACTAATTTTTATTCTGTTTCTTCAGATGAACGATGTTTATCATCGAAAATCATTTTAAATTGCTTTAAATCTAAATTCCCTGCATCCATCTTAGCTTTTTGCATCATTTCCATAATCTTTCCAACATTCATGTTTTCTCCTAAAATTCGTGCAACTCCCACTCCCATTTCTTTTCCGTAACCAAAAGCTACGATTTCGTCAATAGCATCAGCATCTCCTGTGTAGTAAATTGCTGCATTCGCTCCATCTTTTTTGAATTTCATTAATTCTTTATAACTAGATTTTTTAAAGATAGCTTTCAGCTTTTCTTTTTCCGCCTCATAACTAGCTTCATCTAAATTCTTATAAGGAACTCCTGTTATGTTTATTTTTTTAATACTTTCATAAGCTTGCTTATCTTCTTCAGATGCCTTATCCATACTTAACTGTAATACACTAGCGGGTACATCAAACGTAATAAAGCCTTCCTTTTCTTGGCTTTCTACCAAATAGCTTTGTAAAGATTCTGTTTTACAAGAAACTGTTACAAACGCTACTAGTAACATTGAGTATATAAATAGTTTTTTCATTGTTGTTAGTTTTTGATTAAAAGCAGCGTTAACTGGTTAACGCTGCCTTATTTGTTTTTATTTGTTCTTCTTTCCGTCTTTAGAAAACGTCTCTGCTAATTTTGACATTTTGTTGATGTCGATATTACCAGTTAACGAAACTATTACAGATTCTGGTGAGTTACCATTAGAATTTTTGTCTTTTACAAACATTAATACTTCGCTTACAAAGTCTTTGTTTTTTGTAGACTTTACATAGATTTTAACACGAGAATCTTTGTCTTTTACACGCATTAACTCTATTAAATTACTTTTTTTAATGGCAGACTTTACCATGCTTTCCATTTCAGCAGACACTTTTGCGCTTTCAGTTGAAAATACTTTTAATTCTTGTAAGTCTTGAATCATTTTAAAAACCTCCATTGCTTCATTATCTTCTGACTCTACTTTGAATTTAGATAAAATCTCAAAAGCATCTTTATTTACTACCACTGATGATACCTCATCTAGGTCTTCTAATTTATCGAACATTGATTGTCCGAAACTAACATTAGCTATAAATACGAATGCGAATAATAATATTACTTTTTTCATGATTTTCTTGGTTTATAAGTACTTGGTTTTACTTTCTTAATTAATTTACTGTGTTTATTACTTTGTTTACTGTTTCTTCATAGGCTCCTAATTGTTCAATAGCATCATTTCCTTTTTTTAGGTTGTTTGAAACTGCATATAATGCATCGTTTCCTTTGTTTAAATTGACTGAAACTAGCTGCAACGCTTCTTTAATTTGTGCAAACTGTTTACGTTGTTGATACTTTTTGTACTCTTCATTACCCATGAATACACTAAATAGTAAGACTACTGACGCTGCTACTGATAACCATTTCCAGTTCTTCTTAGTTTTCTCAGGTTTTAACTGAATGGTTTTCGTAAAGGTTTCGTCTTTACTTTGTTTAAAATAGCCAAACATCATACTATATTCTTGCAAATGCGGTGCCACGTTGTTTGAGGTAAAATACTCTTGTAACGTTTGCTCTTCTTGCAATGTTGTTTCTGCGTCTAGGTATTTATCTAATAACTTCTCTATGTTAGCTAACTCCATAGTTGTGTTGTTTTATTAATTCTTGTCTTATTGCTTTTCTGGCTCTTGATAATGCTACTCTTACAGCTGTCGGTTTCATATCAACCATTTTACATATTTCATCAAAATCATATTGTTCAATATCTCTTAATTGTATGATTATTTTTTGCTGCTCTGGTAACTTCTCTATAAGCTCATGTACTCGGTTTACACTGTCGTTATGTTCTACTCTCTTTTCTAGAGGAGTGTCTTTCTCTTTATAGTTACTATGAACCAATGTTAAATTACTTGCTTGTTTAGACTTTAATCTGTCATAACAGTAATTCTTCGTCATGGTCATAGCAAATGCCTCTACATTTTTATAATTAGAGAGCTTCTCTCTATTTCTCCACAATTTAAAGTACAGCTCTTGTGTAGCGTCCTCAGCTTCTTCAGTAGAAACCAATAATCTTTTCGCTAAACGAAAGACTTTGTCTTTAAATGGTAATACAACTTTTAAAAAGTCCGATTGGTTCATGGTTTGGTTAATTAGTTTTGTAAGCCTATTAAAACAATTGCGTCTTATTTAACAGGTTTACATATCTACGACGACGCAGTTTCAAGTTTGTTACATCAATAATAAAAAAAATAATATTATTCAGTAAATTGCGTTGTTGTTACAACTAATATACTCTTATGAAATTATTAAAAGCATCCCTAATCATCTTTTTTTCAATACTACTTGTTTCATGTAGTGAAAAAGACGATGCACCCAAAAATATTGAAGTCCAAAATTTCGTTTGGAAAGGTTTAAACGCTTACTACTTATGGCAAGACTTAGTCCCTGACTTAGCTGACAGACGTTTTAATAACGATAATGAACTGTATAGTTATTTATCAGGATATGACGATCCTACTAATTTATTTTACAGTTTATTGTACATGCCTAATGAATACCCTAAAGATCCTAACAGAACCTATTCATGGATTGTAGACGATTATATTGCATTAGAAGAATCTTTTGCGGGAATACGTCTTACAAGTGGGATGAAATTAGAAGGAGCTGACTATGCTGATGGTTCTGGAGGCTATTATATATATGTATACGATGTTGTTACTGGTTCTAATGCCGATGCACAAGGAGTTACTCGTGGAATGATTATTACTGAGATTAACGGAACAACTATAACCAGAAGCAACGTAAATGATTTATTAGATAATGATACATTCACTATTCATTTAGCTGATTATAACGGAGGAAATCCTGTTAGTAACGGAACAACTATTACAGTTACCAAATCTCAAGTAACAGAAAACCCTGTAAAAGTTACCAATGTAATTACTAATGGTAGCCATACCATTGGGTATTTAATGTACAATCAATTCTCTAGAAACTTTGATGGAGAGTTAAATGCTGAATTTGCTAAGTTTCAATCAGCAGGTCTTACCGACTTAATCATCGATTTACGTTATAACGGTGGTGGTTCTGTACAAACAGCTACTTATTTAGGAAGTATGATTACCGGACAGTTTAACAATGAGTTATTTGCGAAACAAGTATGGAATCATAAAGTAATGGAGGTAACAAACCCAGATTTATTAATCAATAACTTTACTAATCAGATTTTAAATAAAGACCAACAAGGAAATGTAGTATTGGATGAAGCTATTAATAGCTTAAACCTAAATACTATTTACTTTATAGTTTCTGATGATTCTGCCTCTGCATCCGAATTAGTTATCAATGCACTAAAGCCTTATATTGATGTAAAGTTAGTAGGAACTCAAACTTACGGAAAGCATGTTGGTTCTATTACCTTATACGATTCTGACGATTATACTCGTAATGGCGATAACTTAAAGAGTCATACGTGGGCAATGCAACCTATCGTATTAGAAATTCAAAATAAAGATGGTGAAAATGCTCCTGAAGGGTTTATTCCTGAGGTTATCATTGATGAAGATCCAGGTAACTTAGGTATTTTAGGAGACCCTAACGAACCTTTATTACAAAGAACCATTCAATACATTACTACAGGAGCAAAAGGAGTACCTACCATGAAAAAAGGAGTTCAATTTTCTCCATCATGGAATTCAAATATGATGCGCCCTGATTATAACAATATGTATGTGGAGTTAAAATAATATAATTATACTATATATATAAAATCCAGCTTACTCAGCTGGATTTTTTAATACTATTTATTCAATAACCTACCATCTTATTACACACGACACTAGCATACGGTACCATTAGACACCATTGTCTTGTGATTAAAGACAGTACTGTCTGAAGTTTAAGACAAATTACAACAAACTCATTTGTTGGTTATTCTCTTCATTAGGAATCTTTAAATCAACTCCTAATTCCTTATTTAGCTTTTTTATAAAGTAGGCTGCCAACAATGGTGATTCTACTTCTAAATTTTGATGGATAAAAAAGTGAATATTCTCTAATCCTAAATCATTCCATTCTTTTAAGCGAACTACCCAATCATCCAAACGTGTATAATCTGATGGGTGATTTGCTCCAACATAACGAACAAAAGCCTCGTTATTCGTTAAACGCATATGCATCATATCTCTTCTACCTGCTGTATCTACTAACACATTGGCTATGTTATGTTCTTCAAACAGCTGTGTAAACTCTTCAAACACCATTGTATCTTCAAACCAATCTGGATGGCGTACCTCTATAGCTAATGGTATACCTTTAGGCCAGCTCACTACAAAGTTTTGTAATCTATCAAAGTTTTTATTTCCAAAATTAGCATGTAACTGTAAAAAGATGGTACCTAACTTCTCTTGCAAATGCGAGGCATTATCTAAATAAACATTCACCGCATCTTGTACACCCTGTAAACGCTTCCAATGGCTTATCTCCTGCCCTAGTTTGGGAAAGAATTTAAAGTTCTCAGGGGTTTTAGCTTTCCACTTTTCAAACTGTTCTGCAGGAAACTGTCGGTAAAAAGTAGCATTAAGTTCTATAGAGTTAAATTGTTTCGAATAATACTCCAATTCATCTTTGGTTCCTCTCGGATAAAATCCTTTTAAATCTGCTTTATTCCATTTTGCACAGCCCACATACACATTAGGCGTGCCACCCTTTTCATAAGAGTTTAATAGCTCTATTGTTTTAGGGTGTGTTTCAGGTAATGTAAAATCTATTAACTCTGGTTGTGCTACTTTTCCAAACTTCATACTTCACTATTTTCTATTCCTTCCTCTATTTCCTGATTATCTACCATTTCTGGTCTAAATTCTGTCATTCTATCATCATTCAGTTTTTTCGCATACTTATAACCCGATTTCCACCATTTCTTCATTTTCTCTTTATCAAAAACTAACGAATTGGTTGTTAATACCGTTGGCGTATAGTATAAATTCAGCTTTACATTATGTTGTTTTGCAGAAAGCTTTCCTATGGTAATATTATGTCGCTCAACATTCTCCAACATAAAATCAAAGGTATCCATCATCAGTGAAAAAGGGTTCTTAGCAGGCAATCTATTCATTTGTGTTACCTCTGTTGCTAAAATAATGGCATCCACCTCCGTCGCACCTCTTGCTATGGCTTCTCGTATAGGTATTAAACTTCCAAAACCACCATCTGCATACTGACAATGATCCTTTTCCAGTAAACTCATAAAAGGCACATAATTGCACGAACCCCAAATCCAATCGCAAAAATCTTCATATTCACATTCTAAGATAGATTTGTACTCAATTTGATTCGCGGTTAAATTAGATACTGTGACCACTACCTCTTTATTCAGCCTTCTAATTTCGTCGTACATTTCTTTAGTAACACTTTTACTTATAAGCTTTCGTAAGTTTTTACTCTCACCAAAAGTTTTACGACCATTTAAAAAGTTCCAAATCGTGTTTCTATGTCGTATAGAAACCACCTTTTCTCCATGTACCGATTTTACTCTGAACGGACTGTTACTAAAAATAGCTTTTTGATCTACCGAAGTATATATTTCTTTTAATTCATCAACCATACCCAAAGCCAAATGCGAAACCATTAAACTACCTGTTGATGTTCCTAAAAGCATGTCGTAATCTTTATTTTTATAATTCATTAGGTATTGTGCAACACCGCCCGCAAAGGCTCCTTTACTTCCTCCTCCTGAAATTACTAAGGCTTTTTTCATTGATTTAAGTTTGGTTTTCCTATTTTTAGTTCTGTAAAAATATCAAAAATATGGAACCAACATAGGTAAAGTAAACTTTCTCTACATATTTACTAATTAATTTAAATTCCTAAGGTTACTTGCTCCATTTAAAACAACTAAAACAAACACATGAAACGATTATCATTCCTTTTCTTACTCTCTTTAACAATACTATCTTGTAAGCAAGAAAAGAAAACCCCAAGAACTTTTGAAACTATTAAAATTACCGAGTTTAAACAAGATAGCACCAGTATTAGAGCTATACTAGCTATTAGTAACGATGAGTTAATTTTTGCAGGCTCTAAAGGAGATATTACAACAACAAAAGATGGTGGTAGAACATGGCAAACACAAAGTTTAAAGTATAACGATACTATTATACCGCACTTTAGAAGCATTGCTAAAAATGGTGAAAATATATTTGCCTTATCGGTAGCTAATCCAGCCTTACTATATAAAGGAAATGAAAACAAGTATGAATTGGTATATACAGAAGCACACGAAAAGGTTTTTTACGACTGTATGCAATTCTTTGCCGATGGAAAACATGGTATTGCCGTTGGTGATCCTACAGAAGACTGTCCGTCTATTATTCTTACCTCAGACGGAGGAAATACATGGACAAAACTACCTTGCTCACAGCTGCCTACTTTTGAAGAAGGAGAAGCCTTCTTTGCAGCTAGTAACACCAATATTACTATTGTTAACAATACCGTATGGATAGGTTCTGGAGGAGCCAAAGCTCGTATTTTAAAATCTACTGACTTTGGGAACACTTGGGAGATTTTTGATACTCCCATTGTACAGGGTGACGGACCACAGGGAATTTACTCTATTGATTTTTACGATGAAAACCATGGAATTGCTATTGGAGGAAACTACTCAAAACCAGAAGACAATAACGCTAATAAAGCAATTACTACCGATGGTGGTAAAACATGGACACTCGTAGCTAATAATACCAATCCTAATTACAAAAGCTGCGTACAGTATGTACCTAACACTAACGGAGAAGAAGTTTTTGCTGTTGGAAAAACAGGAATATCATTTTCTAACGATGGTGGACATACTTGGAAACAAATAAGTAAGGAAAGCTACTATGCTATTCAGTTTATTGACAGTAATACAGCCTGGTTATCTGGTCATGAAAAGATTGGAAAGCTAGTTCTTAACTAAACTATCTTAGGGTAAGTAAACAAAGAACTATAAGAAAACCCATTTTAAGTCTATTAGGTAAGCCTTGGTGGATTAAATTCTTGGCTATCACCCTGTGATTAATTCTTAATGTTTTGTTAAAAGGAATTGTTTTCCTCTTTAACTATCTATTTTTATGAGCTAATCAACTCAATTTTAAATGAAAAAAATACTATTCTTACTCTTATCCCTGTGTATTAGTACCTCTTTTGCACAAGAGTACTTTCCTACCAACACAGGAGTAAAGTCATCCAAAAACAACGTGTATGCATTTACCAATGCTACTATTTATGTTACCCCTACCCAAGTAGTAAAAAAAGGAACACTACTTATTAAAGACGGTAAAGTTGTTGCTGTAGGTAAATCCGTTAACATACCCAACGAAGCACAAGTAATTAACCTAGACGGAAAGTCTATGTATCCTTCGTTTGTAGATGCCTATTCAACCTTTGGTATCGCAAAACCTAAACGTGAAAGTGGTCGTGGTAAAAGACCTCAATACGATGCTGGTAGAAAAGGATATTACTGGAACGACCATATTCGTCCTGATGTAGACGCTTCTACTGAGTTTAACTTTGATACTAAAAAAGCTAAAGAATTATTGTCTTTAGGTTTTGGTGCTGTAAATACACATCTAGAAGACGGTATTATGCAAGGAAACGGAGTTTTAGTCGCTTTAAACCCTAACAGTTCTGATGCTTACAGAATATTAGACAAACAATCAGGAAACTACTTATCGTTTTCTAAAAGTGCTAAAACACGCCAAAGCTACCCTACTTCACGTATGGGAGCCATGGCACTATTACGTCAAACATATTTAGACGCTGACTGGTATGCTAAAGGAAATGCAAAAAATACCGATTTAGCTTTAGAAGCTCTAAACAATAAAAAAGAGTTACCTCAAATATTTAATGCAGGTGGATATTTAGATAATATGCGTGCTGATAAAATTGGTGACGAATTTGGAATTCAATATACCATTGTAGGCGGAGGTAACGAATACGAAAGAATTAATGATATTAAAGCAACCAATGCTACGTACATTATTCCTATTAATTTTAGAAAGGCATACGATGTATCAAATCCATTTTTAGCAAATAAAATTGCGTTGAGTGATATGCGCTCTTGGAATCAAGAACCAGCAAATCCTTCAATTTTAGCAAAAAACAAGGTTCCTTTTGCATTAACTACTTACAAGTTAAAAAAGGCAAAAGAATTTAGTAGTAACCTTCAAAAGGCTATTACTTACGGATTAGATAAAACTACAGCTTTAGAAGCATTAACTACAGTACCTGCCCAAATTTTAAAGAATGATAAAATAGGAAACTTAAAAGCTGGTAGTTATGCAAACTTCTTAATTACTTCTGGTGATATTTTTGACAAACAAACTACTTTATATGAAAACTGGGTGCAAGGTGATAAAAACACCATTAACTCAATGGATATTAAAGATATTACAGGTAAGTACACATTAACAGTTAACGGAAAATCGTACGATATGACCATTACTGGTAAAGGAGCTAAACAAACAGCTTCTTTAAAAAGTGGAGATAAAAAGGTAAACAGTAAATCATCTTTTAGCAATGACTGGTTACATATAGCTTTTAAAGATGGTGACAACTATACTCGCTTAACAGCATTAGTACAAAACAAGCAACAAATTACAGGTACAGCTACCGACAACGATGGGAATGAAAGTGTTTGGAATGCTACTTATACTGGAAAAGCTGACGCTAAAAAGAAAGG
This sequence comes from Tenacibaculum sp. Mcav3-52, assembly GCF_022347665.1. Classification (NCBI taxonomy): domain Bacteria; kingdom Pseudomonadati; phylum Bacteroidota; class Flavobacteriia; order Flavobacteriales; family Flavobacteriaceae; genus Tenacibaculum; species Tenacibaculum sp. Mcav3-52. The sequence goes on from NZ_JAKRGE010000003.1 coordinate 491,840, forward strand.
CGACAAGAAAAAAGAGACCACTCCAGAAGTAGTCACTGTTTCTTTCCCAAATATTGGTTATGGTAATACTGTTAAACCTCAAAAAGAGACTATTTTAATTAAAAATGCTACGGTTTGGACTTCTGAAAACAGCGAAGTACTAAACAATACCGATGTATTAATTAAAGATGGTAAAATAGCCAAAATAGGTACTAACTTATCTTCAAGAGGTGCTACAGTTATTGACGGAACTGGTAAGTATGTAACCGCAGGTATTATTGATGAGCATTCACATATTGCTACTTCAGCAGTAAACGAATCAGGTCATAACTCAACAGCTGAGGTTACTATTGAAGATGTTATCAACCCTAACGATGTAAATATTTACAGAAACATTGCGGGTGGTGTTACTTCTATTCAAGTATTACACGGTTCTGCAAATCCAATCGGTGGACGTTCAGCAATTATCAAACTAAAATGGGGAGAGAATGCTGACGGAATGTTATACAACAACACACCTAAGTTTATCAAATTCGCCTTAGGTGAAAACGTAAAACAATCTAACTGGGGAGATTTAAATACCATTCGTTTCCCTCAAACACGTATGGGAGTTGAACAAGTATATATTGACTACTTCCAAAGAGCGAAAGAATACGATGCTAAAAAGAAAAGCGGACAACCATATCGTAAGGATATTGAGTTAGAAACCTTAGCAGAAATTATTAATAAAGAACGTTTTATTTCTTGTCACTCTTACGTACAGTCAGAAATCAATATGTTGATGAAGGTTGCAGAACAATTCAACTTTAACATCAACACCTTTACCCACATTTTAGAAGGATACAAACTAGCCGATAAAATGAAAGAACACGGAGTTGGTGGTTCTACTTTTGCTGACTGGTGGGCATATAAATACGAGGTTAACGACGCTATACCATACAACGCTGCTATTATGCACAACCAAGGAGTTACCGTTGCTATTAATTCTGATGATGCAGAAATGTCTCGTAGACTGAATCAAGAAGCTGCTAAATTGATTAAATATGGAGGTTTAAGCGAACAAGAAGCTTGGGCTACAGTTACTATCAATCCTGCAAAACTATTACACTTAAACGACCGTACAGGTAGTATTAAAGAAGGTAAAGATGCTGATGTTGTAGTATGGAGCGGAAATCCACTTTCAGTATATTCTAAAGCAGAAAAAACAATTATTGACGGAGCTGTTTATTTTGATATTGAAAAAGACTTAGAAAAGCGTAAAGCTATAAAAGCAGAACGTGCTAAGCTAATCAATATGATGTTACAAGAGAAGATTAAAGGAGGTAAAACACAAGCTCCTAAAAAGAAAACTCAGAAATTATTTCACTGTGATACAGAATAAGAACTTAAAAACACACAACATGAAAATTAAATTAATATATAGTTTATTATGTTTCTTATTCTTAGGAAATATAATAGCGCAACAAACACCAGCACCCAAGCAAACTGAAGCTTATAGTATTGAAGGTGCTACAGCACATTTAGGAAACGGAGAAGTAATTGAAAACTCCTTAATCATGTTTTCTAACGGTAAAATAGCCCATGTAGGAAATGCTAATAGCAGAATTGCTCGTATGGGAACTGTTATTAATGCTAAAGGAAAACACGTATACCCAGGTTTTATTGCAGCAAACACCTCTTTAGGTTTAGCTGAAATTGATGCTGTACGTGCAACGAGAGACTTTGATGAGGTGGGTTCAATGTTACCACACATTCGTAGTATTATTGCCTATAATGCAGAAAGTAAAGTAGTAGAAACCATGCGTCCTAACGGAGTATTAATGGCACAAATCACCCCACGTGGTGGTGTTATTTCAGGAACCTCTTCTGTAGTACAATTAGATGCTTGGAACTGGGAAGATGCGACTATTAAAACCGATGACGGTGTTCACATGAACTGGCCTCAGGTATTCTCTAGAGGTCGTTGGTGGATGGGTGAAGATCCAGGGTTAAAGCCTAACAAAAACTATCAAAAAAGCATTGATAAGCTTACAAAATTTTTCGCCAATGCAAAAAGCTACCTAACAGGTAACAAAACCCCTAAAAACTTACCATACGAAGCTTTACAAGGTATTTTAAACGGTACACAAAAAATGTTTGTACACGTATCAGGAGAAAAAGGAATTACTGATGCTGTAAATGTATGTAAAGAATTAGGAGTTAAAAACATCGTGATTGTTCGCGGACAAGAGGCTGAAAAAGTTGCTGACTTATTAAAAGGAAACAATGTACCTGTTATTTTAGAACGTGCACATCGTTTGCCTAATGGTGAAGATGCAGATTATGACAGACCTTTTAGAGCGGCTAAGATATTAACCGATGCTGGTATTTTAGTAGGTTTAGGTATGGAAGGAGATATGGAACGTATGAGCACACGTAACTTACCTTTTTATGCAGGAACTTACGCTGCTTACGGGTTAGGTAAAGAAAAAGCCTTACAATTAATTACTCAAAACAATGCTAAAATTTTAGGTATTCACAACAACGTAGGAACCTTAGAAGTTGGTAAAGACGCTACCCTATTTATTTCTGAAGGTGATGCTTTAGATATGCGTACCAATATTTTAAAAGATGCTTTTATACAAGGTAGAAAAATTAGCCTAGAATCGCATCAAACAAAATTATGGAAGCGTTATGCTAATAAGTATAAAAATCAATAGAATGTCTTTCTAAACTAAGAGATAGCCACGTCATTATCATTCCTCGCTATGACAACAATTTTAACGTCATTCCGAGGAGTTTGTCGAGCCTTTCGACTTCGCTCAAGATAAACTTAAGTCGAAATAATGACGAAGGAATCTCTTCGATTTAATAAACTATTAAACATCATTCCGTAAAAAGAATGATGTTTTTTTATGCACGGATAATAGGCATACGTTACTGTATGGTAACTTCATACACCACTATATTATAACACTATACAGTAGTGTCGGGTGACCTCATACACTACTGTATGAAGCTTAATACAAACTAGTACACCCCATATTTTAGTTTTGTTTGAAGGTTCAAACAGTGGCATCTGGTGTTAAACAACAGTAGGGTTTGGTGTTGGGCAACAGTACTGTTGTTTGCCTAACAACAGCAATAGCTAGTAATTATTCTTTTAGTAAGATGGTATTTTATTATAAAACAGAATAGTACTTTTGTATTTAGATATCACAGCAGATGAAACAGATTAGTAGTACACAAAACGCCTATATAAAAGAGCTTTTAAAGCTTCAAGAGAAATCTAGAGAACGTAAGAAGAAAGGACTCTTTTTAGTAGAAGGACAACGCGAAATTTCGTTAGTTGTTAAAGGAGGTTATGAAATAGACACCCTGCTGTTTGTTGCTGATATGTTTACCGAAGAAAGTGTAAACAAAATTCTAAATAAGGCTGCTAATTGTATAGAAATAACAAAAGATGTATACCAAAAGCTTGCCTATCGTGATACTACCGAGGGTATTATTGCTGTAGTAAAAGCTAAAAACTTCGATTTAGACACTATTGAATTCAACACCACTACCCCACTCGTATTAGTTATGGAAGGTATTGAAAAACCAGGAAACATTGGTGCTATGCTTCGTACTGCTGATGCTGCTAATGTGGATGCTGTTTTTATCGCCAACCCTAAAACGGATTTATTCAATCCTAATATCATACGTTCTAGTGTGGGGTGTGTATTTACCAATCAGATAGCTACAGGCACTTCTGAAAACATTATAGCGTACTTACAAGAGCACAACATTCATATTTACAGCGCTACCCTACAAAACTCAAACGAATACCATAAAAACGATTATACTAAGGCTACTGCTTTAGTAGTGGGTACCGAAGCTACAGGATTAACGCAAGTTTGGCGAGACAAAGCTACTCAGAATATCAACATCCCAATGCAAGGGGAAATAGATTCTATGAATGTATCGGTTGCCGCAGCTATCTTAACTTTTGAAGCCAAACGTCAACGTAATTTTGTACAGTAAGCTTACTTATCAATATTGAAAACATCATTTTAACCGTACATTTTTGTACGGTTTTTTATTTTGTTTTATCTTGGCTAGCGCTAATAAAAAAAAGAATAAAATTGCTATAGACTTCTTTCCTAAACAAGTAAGCTTAGCAATAATATAAAAGAACAGTAAAGTACTCTTATACTTCCCTTTTGGTTGTATAACGATGTATTTTATGCTTATATAAACAAGTTGTAAATAATTTAAAACAATGGGTACAAGAAAGAAATTAATTATATTATTATCGTTAACTTTAACATTAACAAGTTGTTCATCTATTAAAAAGACAAGTAGTTCTACCGATAAAGAAAAAATTTCTATAATCATAGAAAAGCCAAATGAAAATTATATTTGGAGGAAAGGACTATTAACATTAAATGTTAAAATTATAAATAACAGCAATTCTAAAATTACCATTGTTAAACCTTCTTCTGACCCTAATTTTCGACCAGGGAAATATTATGCTTCTATTGAGAATGAGTTTGAAGGAACATCTTGTATTTCAGAAGTAAGTTTTTATGATGAAGACCCACCGAAACATTATGCCTCTATTTCTGACTTTATAACCATTGAAGCAAACAGTGAAAAGTCTTTTGATTTTTCTAATGAACACTTAAATTATTGTGGTGAAAATTCTCAAAATTCAGATACTGCCTGTGTAAAAATTAAAATGTACGGAAACAAAACTAAATATGATGCGAACAGTGATTTTATATTAAATAATTATGCTGGTTATAGCATAGAAGAGAAGAATAAAATTATTGAGTTATACAACACACTACATACAGTAGATATTGAAAGTAATATTATATGTGTGAAAGTTAAGTAAAACTATTTACAACGATATATAACTGTAATTACGGCGGATTCATAACTTACTTATAAGGACTAAAAAAACAAACTACTTTAAACCGTACATTTTTGTACGGTTTTTTATTTTGTTTTATATTGGCTAAGCTTAAACAAAAAGAACAGTAAAGTACCCCAACACCTACAAAATTGTCTATATAAACAAGCCGTAAGGCATAAAAAAGAACTAATGAACAAAACATTAAGTCTTCAGAAAAAACTAATAATCTTTGGTTTCCCTATGTTGATTATAGGATTGATGATTATGGTTTCAAAATCATCAGTTTTTGACAAACATCCAATGAGTCTATCAACTGGAATTACATTTGATTTATTATTGACAGTTCCTTTAATCTACTTTTTACTAATCAGGAAAACAAATATCCCAAAGACTACAGTCGTCCCTTTTTTGATTATTGGAATGGTAGTTTGTTCTGTAATACTTCCTTCACAAAATCAACATTATCTTAATCTTTTTAAGACTTGGGTGTTTCCTATAGTTGAACTTTCAATAGTATCTTATGTAATGTACAATGTAAGCAAAGCTATAAAGCGGTATAGGCTAAATAAACATGAAGATGTTGACTTTTTCACAGCTTTAAAAAATACTTGCTATGAAATACTTCCAAAAAGATTAGTTATTCCTGTTGTAACCGAAATTGCTGTTTTTTACTATGGTTTTATTAATTGGAAAAAAAGAAAGCTGAATGAAGATGAGTTCACTTATCATAAAGATAGTGGGACAGTTGCTCTGTTAATTGTCATAATTTTTATTATTGTTATAGAAACTATTGTTTTACATGTTCTTCTTCAGAAGTGGAATGTTACAGTTGCCTGGGGTTTAACTTTTTTAAGCATTTATTCTGGAATTCAACTTCTTGGATTTCTAAAATCTATATACAAAAGACCTATATCAATCAAAAATGAAAAACTATTTCTTCGATATGGAATTATGAACGAAACGACTATTGATTTAAAAGATATCGAGAGTGTCGAGATTTCGTCAAAGGATATAGAATTAAACAAAGAAACACGAAAATTATCGTTTTTAGGTGAATTGGAAAGTCATAATGTAATTATCAGATTAAAAGAAGAAAACGAATTGACTGGACTGTATGGAATTAAACGTAAGTACAAGAATTTAGCATTGCACGTTGATAAGAAAAATGAATTTAAAAATCAAATAAATAATGCTTTACAACATTAATCATAAATAATGAGAATAATAATATTTCTTACTTTACTTTTTCTAACTCAATTCAGCCTTGGACAGACAAGCCGAAAAGAAATGGCTGAATCGAAAATCTATGTTCAAGCAACATACTTTAACCAAAAGAGTGATTTTATCGGACTTCAAGTAAGAACAGACTTAAAAGACACATTGATAGAAAACAGACATTTCATAAAATTCAAAACGGAAGATTTTGTTAACTATCCCAACATTGAAAAAACCGAAATTTATTTCGAGTCCTTTGAAAATGGTAATTATAAACTTCTCAATAGAAATCTTAAAACAGTTCATAATATTGACTACAATGAAACGAAAGAACAAACAGCCACACTTTTTGGAGAACAAGTAAAAACCTCACTTGAATATATTGACACAAGAAGTAGTTACCCTAGAGACAGTCTCATAGCGACTGAAAAAACACCAAGAAAATATTATAGAACTAACAATTCAGATATTTATGCTGTAATTATTCCTGACTTGAAAACATTAGCAGTTTCGAGTAATGGACAGTTTTATACAAAACAGCTTTTCGGAGATAACTACAATGATATATCAAAAGGTATAAAAAATAACTTTAAGGCGAATAACCGATTTGACATACAATCAGGAGACGAAATACAATTATTTTATCGTAGAAAATGGTATAATGACTCAACAGGTATAGCTGAATACCAAGACAAGCAGTTTAAAAATGTTAAACACATTGGAGATACAATAATTGATGGGAATAAGTTTTTAAGAATGGAAATTGAAGGCTACAATTATCTTAGTGGTTCAAAAGATGGTCCAGAAGAATTTTTAATACAAGTTACCGACAGTGGTTACTATTACGGTAATCAGTTCGTCCAATTTAAAGAATACTCAACAGAGCTCAAACTTATTGAGCAAAATGGACAAAAAGGATTTTTTCTTCAAGGTGTAAGTAAGGACACAATAAGTGGATTTACCTATGAAAAAATTGTTCAAGCCAGACCTAGCCCTTATCGATATTTTATTCTTCCTTTTTTCCCAATCTCATTTGTGGAGTTTGGTAACGTACAAGGAATAATCACCTATTCAAAAATTAAGGGAATTAAAAAAGGAACAAAACGAGAAAGAACTTATATAACAGACAAAAATAACATTAGAGACATTTACAGTATTTCGGACAAGAAAGTTGCATTAGAAATCTACTTTTTAGACAAACTCGATATTGAGATTGAAATCAAAGACTATAAAAATAATGAAGTAATCGGTTCTTTAAAATCTAAGTCTAAAAAAGGAATAAACTCATTCATGATAAAGACAGTAAAGTTAGAAAAAGGAAAATCATACAGTGTCCAAATAAACTATCTAGGAGACAGTAATTCGGGTAGTTTCTCAAACAGATTTAAATCAAAATATTAAAAAAATAAGATACATAATATTAGCTACTGTGAAAAGTACTAGTTCCGTTTCTTAAAGTTATTATTTCTTTTTTTAATTATCTCATATCAACAATTAAACAACGCATAACTTACTTCGCATTCTATTTGGTTCATAGCTCACTTGTGAAAAATAAAAAAACTACTTTAAATCGTACATTTTTGCGTGGTTTTTTATTTTGTTTTATCTTGGCTACCATTGAATAAGAAGAATAAAATTGCTACAACTTTCATTTTATCTATCAAAAATAGAATTCTGCTAACAGTTTTATTCTCATTTAACTTTAGTCATTAGACAGCTAAACAAAATGAAAAGATTAAGAAATACAGCGATATATTATATCATTTTTGGAGCTTTACTAGCTACTAGTTTTTTCTTTTTTAAACTATGGTTCATTTCAATATTAGGGTTATTACTTCTACTAGTCTATCTAGGCTTACGGTTTGGTTTTAAAAAGGAAGAGATAAAAAATAATTTAACAAAACAGCAACTCATTTTATGGGATGCTTTTTTAATCCTTTTTCCTTTTATATATGTTATTGTTTTTAGCTGGTATGTATGGAGACCTTACAACCAAGCTATTGTTTTACCTAAAAACTATGAAGGTATTGTAGCTATACAATATAATAAACCTGACGGGCAACCAAAAAAGTGGACTGGTGGTTTTTTAGGCATAGGTGCTTCTCGACTAATTAAAGTAGATAGCACCGGTATGGCTAAATCGCAATTTACATATCATAACAATGCTGTACCTTTTCTTGGTGCACATCAACATAGTTCTCCCAAAGGATTAAAAATTTATTATGAAGATGATTTAAATAATGAAATAATCAAAGATGCTAATGGAGTAAGTTTCACTTATGAAAATAAAGATGAAAATAAACCAAGTATTTACTTTATAGAATATAGATTTACATATAAACCAATAGTAATATTTGTTATCACAAAAAAAGAAAACTACCATTATTACTTTATGAATGAAAAGGAAAAAGAAAAATGGAGAAAAGCTAAACAAAAAAAATCAAATTATTATATAGATGAACTTCCACATAGGTTAAAACAAACCTTTAAGAATAGTAGCAGTTTATATAACATTTACAATTAATTTCATATGACAGTTTCCACAGTTGTTAGCTAATAAAAAAACATTCCATCTTCATAAGTTAAAGTACCCCTAGAAGAAATACAAATCAATAAATATGAACCCTATATCAATAAAATTTCAAGCATTTATCCCTAAGTCATTAGGAAAACCGTTATTAAGTTATTTTCAAAACTCAGAACATTTTAACTCTTTAACCAATAAAGAAGAGTTTATTAGAAAAATTAGAAATATAGATGCCAAAGGTTTTACTTGGCTTCCAGAACCAGGAAATAGTTTTAGCCATAAATATTTTGCAACCGATAAGGTAGAAATGCACCACCATCATAGCGAACATTCAACACGTTTAGCAATACAAATGGAAATAAATCCTGCTAAAATTGGCAATATGACTAGAATGGATGGAATTATTAAACACGACAAACATAAATTTAAATATGGAGGACTGAATAGTCAACATTCGGGTTTAAGTCACCAAGTATGTGCCTATATAAAAAAAGTTCCTGAATTGGTAGATACAGGAAGTGTATTTATTGAAACTGGACATCATTATGTAGGTGTTTGTAGTGATACTATTTCTCATGATCGTTCTGATGAACTCCCTTTAAATATAGATATACAAAATTCGTTATCAGGCATGTATTTTCATGAATCAGGAACAGTTTTAAAAAATGATACCACTACCATAAAGGTATCAGCTTCTGCTGGCTATCCTTATGCTGAACCTTGGTCTCCAAATATTGATTTTGAGTTAGAATTTATATTCTATAAAAATTTAGCAAATAAATCGCTTAGTATAAGCGTAAAAGGTTTTCACGACAGTTTCCCTGCCTATGAATTGATTGTAAATCGTAACGTTGCATACTCTCACAACCCTTCTCATTATGGGCATACAGGACCTGGTTTTACAAATTTAAACACAAGAAAGTATTTTAATGTCAATAATTGTAGTCTGTAAGTTATTAGACTTTTAGCATAATTTAGAATAGACCATTCAATGATATTGATTTTTTTATAGGTATTAATCCTAGTAACTATTTATAAGCCAAAACCACTATGATTCATACCCAAACAAACGTAAAAAACTATAACTGAATAAAAAACTTTAAATGTTTATTATTAATCTGACTTATAAAACAGAACTAAAAAAAATTGACCACTTTCTTGACGAGCATATTGAATTTCTAAATGAGCAATATGAATTAGGGAATTTTCTAGCTTCTGGACGAAAAATACCAAGAACAGGTGGAGTAATATTATCGAATGTCAAATCTAGATCTGAATTGGAAAAGATTATAGAAAAAGACCCTTTCAAGAAAAATGAATTAGCAGATTATGAACTGACTGAATTTGTACCGAGTAAAACTTGTAAAGAATTGAAGTTCTTAATGGAATAAAAGAATACGAACAATTGTATATAGCCACAATTATTGCAGGTTCATAGCTCAACTATTAAAATTGAAACATCTTTTTAACCGTACATTTTTGTACGTTTTTTTATTTTGTTTTATCTTGCTAACGCTTAATAAAGAAAGTAAAAATTGCTAAAAACTTCCTTTTTCATTTCCTAAACAAGAAAGCTTAGAAATAAAAATAAAGAACAGTAAAGTACTCTTATGCCTCCTTTTTAGTTGTATAACGATGTATTTTATGTTTATGTAAACAATAAAACGTTAAAAAAACTATGTATTTAAGACCTTATATTTCTGTCATTACATTTTTTATATTATTTCACTCATACTCTCAAAATCATAAAGTGGTAAACTGGATTAATGAAAATGCAATTAAAATTGAAGATGCAAATCCTGATACTAACATTACGATATTCAACAATAGCATTCCGAAAAAATTTGCAAATGCCAAATTATTCGGCTTTGGAGAAGCTACTCATCAAGGAAAAGAATTTTTCAATATAAAGGCAAAATTCTTCAAATATTTGGTTAAAAACCAAGATGTAAATGTGTTTATTATGGAAGATTCATATACCTCAGAAGCAGGAATCAACGAATGGATAAGCGGAGGAAAAGGAAACGCAGAAACTATTGCGAAAAATTTTAGTGTTGGATTTTGGTATTGTCAAGAAGTGGTCGATTTATTAGAATGGATGAGAAATTATAACCTTAATAAACCGCAAGAAGAGCAAATTCGTTTTTATGGTATGGATATTCAAAATGTAAAAAATGTAAACAGAGAAATACGAGCTTTGTTCAAAAAATTTGAAATCCCTGTGAGTGAAGAACTTCTTTTAGAGGTAGACAAGTGTGTAGAAAAAAAAATCATGTACAATAAACCAACTGATTGGGCGGATATTCAAATACCAAAACTAAATAAAATTAAAAGCCTTTTACTGAGTTTTAAGAGCAAAATAAAAAATCAGGAGAATATCGAAGAAGTTATTTCTGGAATAAGAGTCTTAGATTATCTCACTAAATACACATATTACGTACAAAATAATCATAGTCAAGATAGAGATTTGAAAATGTTTGAAAATGTTAAATGGATAGTAGAAAATAAATCTAATAACGGTAAAGCTTTTATATGGGCTCATAATAGCCATATTAATAATAAACAGGGTGGTGGAAATTATAATAGAAGAAATATTTTTAATTTAGGCAGGCATTTAAAAGAATATTATAAAAACGATTATTATAGTGTAGGGTTTGACTTTGGTACAGGTACACAAGCTGGTTATTTTTCTAGTAAAGATGAAAAACTCAGTTGGAAAAAAGTTGAAATAAAAGAACCTTTTGCTAAAACTTATGCTGAGACACTTAATTTGGCAAAGGACGAAATTTACTTTATTGATATGTCAATAGCTTTAGATGGTAATTCATCTAATTTCTTCAAAAAGAAAAGCAAACAAATAGATGTAGGCGGTGGAGGTTTCAAACCTAAAAAAAATAATTTATACAAAAAAAAGTTTTCAGAAATGTACGATGGATTAATCTTTGTAAAAAACATTTCACTTCCAACTTATAATCTGATTACTAACTAAACGTTTTACAACAAAGAACTGAGGTAAAAAACAAGTTAACTTATTACACACCGCTATTAAAGCTAGTTTTTTACCCTTACCTATAGCTACTATTCTATCATAGAGCTCTCTACGCTCTTTAGAAACTATTCAATAAAGTGTGTTGTTAATTATAAAAAACAATAGATTTATGGATATGAAAGACAATAAATTTGATTCCAAAAGTTTTAAAGCCCAAGCAATAAAAGAAACTCAACTTTAAGTACTAAAATTCCTTTAATTAAACTCTAAAAAAAAGGGAAGTATTTTCTATTTTTGTGCCTTTCAACACAACAACAAAACATGAACTTAACAGAATTAAACGCCATCTCTCCTATTGATGGCAGATACCGTAACAAAGTAGCAAGCTTAGCGAACTATTTTTCAGAAGAAGCTTTAATAAAATATCGTGTAAAGGTAGAAATTGAATATTTCATTGCTTTATGTGAAATTCCATTACCTCAGTTAGCCGATTTAAACAAAGATTTATACGCTGATTTGCGTAAGATCTATGAAGATTTTTCTGCAGAAGACGCGCAAAAAATCAAAGAAATTGAAAGCGTTACCAATCACGATGTAAAAGCTGTTGAGTACTTTATTAAAGAAAAGTTTGACAAGCTAAGCTTGAATAAGTATAAGGAGTTTATCCACTTCGGATTAACGTCTCAAGATATTAACAATACCGCTATTCCTTTATCTATTAAAGATGCAATGGATGAAGTATACTATCCAACTTTAGATACCTTAGTTTGCAAATTAGCTGATTTATCTGAAGAATGGGAAAATGTACCAATGTTAGCAAGAACTCACGGGCAACCAGCCTCTCCTACTCGTTTAGGAAAAGAGTTTTTTGTATTTGTAGAGCGTATTAACAATCAAGTTATTCACATACAACATACACCACATGCTGCAAAGTTTGGTGGAGCTACAGGTAATTACAATGCACACAAAGTAGCGTATCCAAATATTGATTGGAAAAACTTCGGAACTCATTTCGTTGAGGAGATTTTAGGTTTACACCATTCCTTCCCTACTACGCAAATTGAGCACTACGACCACATGGCAGCTTTATACGACGGATTGAAACGTGTAAATACGATTTTAATTGATTTAGATCGAGATGTTTGGACCTACGTTTCTAACGACTACTTTAAACAAAAGATTAAAAAAGGTGAAGTAGGTTCTTCTGCAATGCCACATAAAGTAAATCCGATTGATTTTGAAAACTCAGAAGGAAATTTAGGAATTGCAAACGCTATTTTTGAGCATTTATCTGCTAAGTTACCTGTTTCAAGATTACAACGTGATTTAACGGATAGTACAGTATTACGTAACGTTGGAGTTCCTTTTGGGCATACGTTAATCGGTTTTGCTTCTACGTTAAAAGGATTGAACAAGTTATTATTAAACGAGGCTAAGTTTGCAGAAGATTTAGAAAATAACTGGGCAGTAGTTGCTGAGGCTATTCAAACTATTTTACGTCGTGAAGCCTATCCTAATCCATACGAAGCTTTAAAAGGATTAACGCGTACGAACGAAAAAATAAACAAAGATTCTATCGCTAACTTCATTGATACTTTAGAGGTTTCTGATGCGATTAAGAATGAATTAAAACAAATTACACCATCTAATTACACAGGTATATAATGAGATATTTACTTACTTTTTTAGTTTTAGTCTTAGCTATTTCGTGTACTCCAGACAAAAAAGGAGATCCAACACGTTTTGTTCATGGAACCTTTGAAATTCCTGCTGGTGACAATTATGGAAAAACAACTATTGTAAGAAAAGATAGTTTGCAAATTGAAGAGTACACCAAAAAAGTAAGTATTTCTACAGATAGTTTGGTTACCGAAAAGGAGATAAAACACATAGATACACTCTACATCAAATGGAAAAATAATTTTGCATACACTTTGCGAATGAAAAATCCTAAAACTGATTTAGATAAAGATCCTATATTTGTTCAAATAACTAAAGTAACCGATAGCTCTTATAATTTTACAGCTCGTATTGGCTACTCTAACTTTAAACAAAAAGGAACTGTATATAAAGTGCAATAAACTATGGAAATTTTCTTACAAGCAGATACTTGGATAGCTTTACTAACTCTTACTTTTTTAGAAGTAGTACTAGGGATTGATAACATTATATTTATCTCTATCGCCTCCAACAAACTCCCTGAAAATCAACAAAAAAAAGCTGCTAGAATAGGCCTCCTTTTAGCGATGATTTTTAGAATTCTTCTTTTATTAGGAGTTTCTTATTTAATAAGTATGAAAGACCCTATTTGGAATATTGACTTATCTTGGTTAAAGGTAGGTGTTACAGGGCAAAGTTTAATTTTATTTGCAGGAGGTGTATTTCTCTTATACAAAAGTACTAGCGAGATTCACCATAAAGTGGAAGGAAAAGGAGATGAAGATGCTACAAACACCTCTAAAAAGAAGAAAACATTACTAAATGTTATTACTCAAATAGTGCTAATTGATATTGTTTTTTCTTTTGACTCAGTTTTAACTGCTGTGGGTATGACCAACGGTATTCAAGGAGCGCTAATAATTATGATTATTGCCGTAATTGTCTCAATATTAATCATGCTAATATTCGCTACTCCTATAAGTAATTTTGTAAACAAGCACCCTACTATTCAAATGCTAGCCTTGTCTTTTTTAATTTTAATTGGGTTTATGTTAATCACTGAAGGAGCACACTTATCTAACATGATTGTTTTTGGGCAATCTGTAGGTGCAATTCCAAAAGGATATTTATATTTTGCAATAACATTTTCTTTATTAGTTGAAATGCTTAATATGAAAATGCGAGGTAACTCAAAAAAATAAAAAAAAGTTAAAAACCCTGTTTGTACAAAAACAAACAGGGTTTTTTATACATTTGCACTAATGTTAATATTTAAAAAACATATAGTTTCCCTAAGTATAATTGTATTACTTATACCTTCAGTTATACAATTAGTTCATGCTTTTGAAAAACACGAACATACTATATGTATATCTAAAAATGATAAACATTTTCATAAAGGAGAAATAGATTGTTCTACTCTTCATTATCAGTTTCAAGTATTTTCTGAAGAAATACTTCCTATTTTTGATGTAATTCCTAGAACTTTTTTTAAATTAACATCTTTTCTAGGTGAAATTACATCTTCTTTCTATATTATAAAAAAACTCTCTAGAGCACCTCCTTTTTAAGTTTTATAAAAATTAAAACTTAAATAATAATATAAAATCTTTACATGAAATCAAATTGTATCATTTTGATGCTTATGCTTGTATTTTTTTCAACAGCATATGGTCAAAAATGTGAATATACATTTTCTGGTTTAGTTGAAGACTTTCACGATAAATCTCCTATTGTAGGAGCTACGGTATACATTAAAAATCAAAATAAATATGCTGTTACTAATATTGAAGGAAAGTTTACAATTAAAAATGTATGTTCTGGTAAAATTATAGTTGAAGTATCACATGTAGCTTGTGAGTCACAAACTATTGAACGTAACATTTCTAAAAACACTTATTTAGTTATTGATTTAGAACATCATGAAGAAGAACTAAATGAAGTAAATATAAAAGGTATTACGGGCTTAAAAACTAAAACAGCACAAGAAACAGTGTTAAAATCAAATGTTTTAGAAAAAAATAGTGACGCTACTTTAGGAGATGCCCTTAAAAATATTTCTGGTGTCTCATCTATTAATACAGGGAATAGCATAGTTAAACCTGTAATTAATGGATTACATGGTAGTAGAGTTTTGGTGTCTTTTAACGATGTTAGATTACAAGATCAAGAATGGGGTGTAGAGCATGCTCCGAATATTGATATTAATGCTGCTAACTCAATTTCTGTAATTAAAGGAGCAAATGCTTTACAATACGGAGGTGACGCTATTGGTGGTGTAGTTATACTTAATCCAAAAAATAATATTCTTAAAGACACTTTATTTGGAAAAACAATTGTATCACAACAAACCAATGGTCGTTTGTTTTCGGTAGCAACCAATGTAAATAAAAACTACGAAACAGGTTGGTATGTAAACGGACAAGCATCATATAAAAGATCGGGTGATTTTGATGCTGCAAACTATAAACTTACTAATACAGGTATTAACTCAAAAGCATTAACTGTTAATACTGGTTTTCATAAATTTGAAAAAGGTTTTGATTTATTTTATAGTTACTTAGATAATCAAGTTGGTATCTTAAGTGCTTCTCATTTTGGTAATATTACCGATTTAGTAAATGCAATAAATAGTAGACAACCACTTATTATTGATGATTTTAGCTATACTATTAATAATCCAAGACAAGAAGTAACTCATCAAATTTTTAAAACTAAATTTTATAAACGTTTTAAAGCTTTTGGTAAGCTATCGTTGCAATATGATTATCAAGTGAATCATAGATTAGAATTTGATAAACGAATTGGTGATAGAAAAAACTTACAAGCAGTAGACTTAAAACTTAAAACTCATAGTTTTAAATCTGATTTGTATTTAGATTCAAATACAGACCAAATTTATAAATTTGGTATAAGTGGTTTGTATCAATCAAATTTTTCAGATCCAATAACTAAAGTTAGACGATTAATACCAGATTATGATAAATATGCTTTTGGAGCCTATGTTATTTCTAATTTAACGTTTGACAAACTGTATATAACAACAGGTGTTAGATATGATTTTAACCATATTGATGCTAAAAAATTCTATCAACAATCTAGATGGGATAATTTAAATTATCAAAATGATTTTGGTAATATAGTAATCAACCCAAATGTATCTGGTTCTCAACTACTAACAAATCCAACATTTACTTATCATAATATATCAGCTTCTGCAGGTATTACCTATAATGCAAATGATCGTAATTCTTTTATATTTAACTATGGTTTAGCAAACAGAGCTCCAAATCCATCAGAACTATTTAGCGATGGATTACACCACTCTGCTGCTAGAATAGAATTAGGAGATTTACGCATTAAAACAGAAACTTCTAATAGGTTATCTGCCTCTTACAAGTACACTAATAAAAAGGTTAACCTAAATTTAGAAGCTTTTTACAATCATATTAAAGATTTTATTTACATAGAACCAAGTGGGCAAGAAACTACTAATAGAGGTACTTTTCCTGTTTGGTCTTATAAACAAGTTAACGCACAGTTATTTGGTATTGATGCCAGCACTCAATACAACATTAATAATAATTTTGTGTTAACAAACAAAAGTTCATTTTTAAGAGGTACTGATGTATCTAACGACAGACCGTTAATAGACATTCCTCCTTTTAAAACAGTAACTTCGCTAGCTTTTAAAAAAGAAAACTGGCAAAATTTTTATGCTTCTATCGAAAGCGAATACAACGCAAAACAAAACAAGTATCCTAATAATAACTTTAATGCCTTTATTCCTACATTAAATCAAAATGTACTTGTTGATATTAGCACACCTCCAGCAGCATATCATTTATTAAACTTTTCTTCAGGGTTTGATTTTAAATTAAATAAAACAAAAGTTAACATTAATTTATATGTAGACAATATTTTAAACAAATCTTATCGAAATTATTTAAATAGATTACGATATTTTGCTGACGACTTAGGAAGAAATTTTAAAGTTCAACTAAAAATTAATTATTAAAAAACATTTAAAAATGAAAAATATTAAATTATTAGCCATATTATTTATTTCTGCATTAGCAATTACTTCTTGTTCTAGTGATGATAACCCAGTACCAGTTAACGAAGAAGAAGTTATTACTACAGTAACTGTTAAATTAACTCCACAAGGAGGTGGTGATACCGTTACATTACAAAGTAGAGATTTAGATGGTGATGGCCCTAAGGCTCCAGAGGTTACAGAAGGTACTTTAAGTGCAAACACAACATATAATGGAGAAATTACCTTGTTAAATGAATTAGAAGATCCAGCTGAAAACATTACTAAAGAAGTTGCTGAAGAAGCAGACGAACACCAGTTCTTTTATAATGTAACAGGTGGTATTGCTAGTACTTTCTCTTATGCTGGTGATAATGATGCCAATGGAAATCCTGTAGGTATTAATTTTACGGTTGCAACTGGTGCAGCTGGAAGTGGAAATTATGTTTTTATCTTAAGACACGAGCCAAATAAAGGAGCTTCTGGAGTAAAAGAAGGAGATATTACCAACGCTGGTGGAGAAACAGATGTACAAGTTTCTTTTAAAGTAGAAATACAATAATTATAACAATCCATATTATAAAAGCCTCTTAGTAACTATGCTGCTAAGAGGCTTTATATTTAAACCAACTTTTACTTGATAAAGTTTTTAATACTTTTCTTTTTTAGCAAACTTGGATATTTGCGTTTGAACCAGTTTAGTTGAGAAATTGAAAACTACTTTTTCTGTATTGGAATATACTACTACCGATTCTATATGTTCTACACAACCCAGTTACATTTACCAGAAAATTTACTCCTAAAAATATTTTTATAGAAATAACCTTTACTCTATAAAAAATAACTCCCCAGTAACGCTGTTGCTGGGGAGCTTTTATATAAACAAACTTTAACTTAATAAAGTTTTTAATGCTTTTCTTTTTTAAGCAATTCCGGAAACTTACGTTTAAATCGGTTTAGTCGAGGAATTGATACTTTTTGCACATACGGATTCTCTGGGTGCAATCGTTCATAGTTTTGATGATACTCTTCCGCAGGGTAAAACTTCTCCATCTTTTTAACCTCCGTAACTATTTTCCCTTGATAAACATCTTTATTTAACCTTTCAATAGTATTTTCTATTAGCTGCTTTTCCTCTTCTGTTTTGTAAAAAGCTATTGATCGGTATTGTGAACCATAATCAGGATGTTGCCCGTTTTTAGTGGTTGGATCGTGTGAACCAAAAAACACCGTTACTAATGTTTGAAAACTAACTTTTTTCGGATTATAATATACAGCTACAGATTCAGCATGTCCTGTTCTACCTGTTCCTATTGTTTTATAGGTTGGATTTTTAGTATGTCCTCCTGCATATCCTGATACAGCTTCTTCTACTCCATTTACACTTTCAAAAATTGCTTCTACACACCAAAAACAACCACTTGCAAAGTAAGCTACTTGTGTTTCTGAGCTTGTTTCTACTGACACCTCTTTTAGTTTTTCTTCTTTTTTTTGTGAAAAACTTAATAACGTTACCGCTAAAACAACAACAGTAAATACTGTTACTTCCTTAAATATCTTCATATAATTCCTATTATTTATATGTTAGTTGGTCGTACAAAGAATACAATTTTTACAATTGTTTACAACTTTAATATTTCCTTAAGAATTTTGTTTGCGTGTTGCCACTGTGTTTTCTATTTTTGTTCAAGTAAACAGTAGATTTTAATGGAACATTTTATAGTATCGGCACGTAAATATCGTCCTCAAAATTTTGAAGATGTGGTAGGGCAACAAGCTATTACCAATACGTTAGAAAATGCTATACAAAACAACCATTTAGCTCAAGCTTTATTGTTTACAGGACCTCGTGGAGTTGGTAAAACATCGTGTGCTCGTATCTTGGCTAAACGTATTAACCAAGAAGATGCAACTACTGATGATGAAGATTTTGCTTTTAATATTTTTGAATTAGATGCGGCTTCTAACAACTCGGTTGATGATATTCGTAATTTAACAGATCAAGTTCGTATTCCGCCTCAAACAGGAAAGTACAAGGTTTATATTATTGATGAGGTTCACATGCTTTCTCAAGCCGCTTTTAATGCTTTTTTAAAAACGTTAGAAGAACCGCCTGCACATGCTATTTTTATTTTAGCAACTACTGAAAAACATAAAATTATACCAACGATATTATCTCGTTGTCAAATTTTTGATTTTAAACGCATTGGTGTTTTAGATGCTAAAGAGTATTTAAAAACAATTTGTGCTAAAGAAAACATTACTGCTGAAGATGATGCATTACATGTAATTGCTCAAAAAGCTGACGGTGCAATGCGTGACGCCCTTTCTATTTTTGATAGAGTTGTAAGCTTCTCTGGAAACAATTTAACTCGCGAAGCTGTTACTCAAAACTTAAATGTGTTAGACTACGATGTGTATTTTAACATTACCGATTTATTACTTCAGAATAAAATTCCAGAAGTCTTAATGGCATTTAACGATGTATTGGGAAAAGGTTTTGAGGGACATCATTTTATAAACGGTTTGGCTTCTCACTTTAGAGATTTGTTAGTTGCAAAAGACCAAGCTACCATAGCTTTATTAGAAGTTGGTGATAATACTAAGAAAAAATATTTAGAGCAAGCTTCTAAAGCCAGTATGCAATTTTTACTCCCTGCTATAGACAAGGCTAATGATTGCGACTTGAAATATCGAGGAAGTAAAAACCAACGCTTATTGGTAGAACTTACTTTAATGCAAATTGCCTCTATCACTTTTGATGGAGCAAAAAAAAAATCTAGCAACTACATAATTCCTGCTACTTTTTTTACCGCTTTATCTCCTTCTGTCAAAAAAACTGAGGTAAAGCCTATTGTTACAAAAACTCCTAAAAAAATGGAATCAGTACAAGTAACTAGTACTGAAACAAAAGAAAAAACTCCCACTAAACCAGTTTTAAAGAACATTAAACGACGTACTTCTGCTTTATCTTTAAAAAGCTTACAGCAAAAGAAAGAAGTAAAAAGTACTATTGATACAGAGGAAAACTTCGATAATCATCCAAGAACTCCTTTTACTCAAGATGAGTTAAAAGATGCTTGGAAAAAATATTATTTCCAATTACAAGGTTTTGGAGAACGAAGTATCGCTGCTATTTTAGCTTCTGGTGAGCCCAAGTTACAAGAAGATTTAACGATTATTTTTTCGTTACCTAATCACTTAATGAAGTCGCAACTTGAAAAAGGAAAACCTAAATTATTACGTTTTTTACGAGAAAAATTAAATAACTACGGTATCCAAATTAATGTTATTGTTAATGAAACTGTAGAAAAAAAGTTTGCCTATACTCCTCAAGAGAAGTACGACAAACTAAAAGAAAAAAATCCATTAATTGAAAAATTAAAGAGTACTTTTGGCTTAGATGTTTAAATTCTTACCTACGTAAACTAACTTCCAATCTTCTATTTTCTTTACTTTTTTCTCAAATTCTGAGATTAATAGAATTTCATTCTTTTGACTCTTAACGAAAATTGGAATCGATTTTTGATCTCTGTTAATTTCTTCAATTTTCTTCTTATAATCATCAATAGAATTAACTACTGTTTCGTGAATTTCAGGGAATTCTCTTACAGCTTCCATTAAATTAATATAATCATCTTCTATTGTAAATAAATGATCTTCGTCTTCGTAATCTTTTGTAATAACTTCCTGTGAAGTTGCTAAACGATAAGCTCCTTGCTCTCCAAAAATAGAGGAGAAATTAGAAATTACAAATTTGTTAATTGAATCACTTCCTGTCATTGCTATTAAATATCCTACATCATTAAGTTCAATATTGTCTGTAAGTTGATCATCATAAATATTTACTTCAATTGATTCTAATCCTTCTTCTTTGGCCTTTTCAACATTTTCAATATTAGAATCAATCAACACCACTCTTCTTTGGTTTTGTTTTAAATACTTAGCAATCATTCTAGCTAAATCTGAAGCTCCAACAATCATTATTGCATTTGAACGTTTTAAAAATACACCAACTAATTTAGCAAATAACCTTGCTGTAGTAGCGTTTAACAAAACAGTTCCTAACACCACCATAAATACTAAAGGTGTAATATATTCTGCTCCTTCAATTCCTTGCTTTAACAGCTTGCTTCCAAATAACGAAGCAATACCTGCTGCAACAATACCTCTTGGCCCTACCCAACTAATAAATAGTTTTTCGTTAGTTTTTAAATTAGATTTTGAGGTACTTAAAAATACTGCTAACGGACGTATCACAAACACAATTAAAGCAAATAGAAGCAATGTTTTCCACTCATATAATAGTGTTAGCTCTTTATAATCAATATTTGCTGATAATAAAATAAATAGAATAGAGATTAACAAGACACTTAATGATTCTTTAAAGTACAGTATCTCTTTTAAGTTCTTTAATTTACTATTACCAAGTACCATTCCCATAACCACAACAGCTAATAATCCTGATTCATGAGCAAATAATTCAGATTCTACAAATACTAATAAAACAGTGGATAAGGAAACTACATTTAATAAATAATGTGGCACCCATTTTTTATTAATTACAAAGATTAAAGCATGGGCAAAAGTGAAACCGAAAGTGGTTCCAAAAAGGATAATTTTTAAGAATTCTAATAAGGCTGTTCCAGTAAATCCAGCACCTCCACCTACACTTATAAATTCAAAAACAAGTACAGCTACTAATGCTCCAATAGGGTCTATTAGTATTCCTTCCCATTTTAAAACTGCTGAGACATCTTTTTTAAGCGGTATGTTTCTAAGAATTGGTGTTATTACTGTAGGTCCAGTAACAATTATTAATCCAGAAAATAAGAATGACAACTCCCAACTTAATCCAAATACATAATGAGCAATTATAGCTCCTCCAAAAAAGGTAACTGCAGATCCTAATGTGATTAATTTGGTGATAACAGGACCTATATTTTTTATTTCTCCGCGTCGTAAGGTCAAACCTCCTTCAAAAAGAATAATACTAATTGATAATGACACAAAATAGTACAGTCCTTCGCCGGGGAATAACCCTTTTTCACCATCCCAAATAGGTTCTATCCATTTACTTCCATCATCATTAAAAAATTCTGCTGCAATAGGTCCAACAAGCAATCCTATTAAAATTAAAGGTAAAATTGCTGGAATTTTAAACCTCCAAGCTACCCATTGAGCTAAAATTCCAAGTATAATTATCCCTGCTAGTTCTAACATATTTTATATTTAAAAAAACTAAAAATACAGCTTTTAATTAAACCGTATTTATATTTATTTAATTTTTTAGTTCAATAATCCTTTTCAGCTCATTCCCAAAATCATCTATAACTGTTATTGTATGAACTCCTTTTTTTGGCATAACAGCTTGTTCATGATACTGTTCTGTTATTCCAATAAATTGTTTATTTAAATACCAATATACTTTTGCCTCTGCATTGGCGTGTGTGAGCTTTAAAATTATAGGATTTAACTTATTATTCTCTCCTCGTGTTAACGATATTTTTGATGTGAGCTTAGCAGGAAAAACAAAATCCATTGTATTACTTTCCAACTGGTTACAATCTGATCTATATTTTGGAAGTGATCTGTAATCTGCGTTATTCTGCTGATAATAATAAGCCATTAGTGGTGGTAATACAAACCATGGTTTTGTTATCATGTTAGAAATTGATTCGCAATTTGAGTTCACTCTATATTTTTCAGATATATCTACCGTTATTTCTTGGTGATACGGGCATGACTTGGCTTTCATAGCACTTTTTTGAACTCTTTTGGTTATTACTGAAGGACAAATTGTCTTAGCTAAGAACCCGCTTTTCTCACAAATAGCAGCTTCTATTAAATCTTCATAGGGTTCTAAAAACCAGTTAGATTTCGGTAACACATCAAAAACATTAAACATTAATGGAGCTGCACTTCCAACTCCTGTTAAGTCTGGACGTCCCTCTCCATCAGAATTTCCTATCCACACCCCTACTACATATTTTGGGGTAACTCCAACTGCCCAAGCATCTTTATTTCCAAAACTTGTACCTGTTTTCCATGCTATTTTTTGAGACGAATCATAATACTTCCAAGCTTGATCTGTATAAGGTCTATTTACCTCTATTAAAGTGTTTAGTGTTAAAAATGTAGCTCCAGCATCTAAAGTTATATAGTCTTCTTGAACTTTACCAAAATCTGGAGTTCCTTCTGACAAAAAACTAGGTTCTATGAACTCATTTTGGTAATACTTATGTTTTAGTTCTTCATAGTGATTTACAATTCCTGCGTATCCTGCAAAGGTTTTACATAAATCCCATAAACTAGCTTCTGCTCCTCCTAAAATCAAGGAGAGTCCATAATAATCTGCTGATTTATTAATATCGCTAATGTGATATGCTTTTAAATCTTCTCTAAATTTTTCCAATCCGTATCGCTGTAACATGCGTACTGAAGGAATGTTCAGTGAACGTGTTAATGCTTCGTTCGCAGGAACTGCTCCATCAAAAGTTAGATTGAAGTTTTTTGGTGAATATCCTGCTATTTCTGTTGGTACATCTGCGACTAATTGACTAGGTAGTAAATCTCCCGATTGTAGCATTTGCGCATATAAAAAAGGCTTTAAAGTACTTCCTGTACTTCTTGGAGCGATGATATTGTTCACATCTTTTTGATGTGCTTTATCGGTTGGAGAATTCCCTACATAAGACAGTACTTTTCTTGTTTTAACATCTAACACCAATACTGCCATATTGTAGACTTCATTTTGTTTTTGACGGAAATAATGCTGCTTTGCTAAATTATTTACTTGCCTTTGCAAATGAATATCAATAGAACTTTTTACACGTTGTCCTCTATACTGTTTAGTTACTTCTTGTACAAAATGTGGTGCTACTGTAGGTAACGGATATGGTTTTTGTGGTAACTCTTCTTCAATTGCTAAATCATATGTTATTTGATCTATTATTCCTTCTTCATGTAATTTTTGTAATAACCTATTTCTTTTATTTTTTAGCTTTTGTTGATTTTTTCCCGGATAAATCAATGAAGGAGCATTGGGTAATACAGCTAGAGTTGCTGTTTCTGCCCATGACAATTGATGTGGTTTTAAACCAAAATAACGCCACGAAGCCATTTCTAATCCAACAACATTTCCTCCATAAGGAGCATGAGATGCATAGAGGTTTAGAATTTCTTTTTTTGAGTGACGAAATTCTAATCGAGTGGCTAGTATTAATTCTTGTAGCTTTTCAAAATATGAGCGTTCTTTATTCTTTCTTGATAAGCGAATTACTTGCTGTGTCAATGTGCTTCCTCCTCGTACAACTCTTTTCGCTTTGATGTTTTCTACCATTGCTTTTCCTATTGAAATAGGATTAAACCCGAAATGCTTATAGAAGTAAGCATCTTCAAATTGTAAAATACAATATTCAAATTTTCTAGGCACAGAGTCTAACTCAGGAAATCTCCACTGACCATCGCTGGCTATTACAGCCCCTAATAATTCGTTGTTTTTTGCAGTAACAACTGTTGATGTAGGTGTCTCAAATAATTTTTTAGGTAGGCTGAAATAATAAGCAATCACCACAAAAACTGTGATGATTGCTTTGATTTTATTTTGTTGTATCCATTTGAAAATTGTTTGCATAAATTATTTTATGTGTCAAATTTCTCCTAAAAAATATCCCTCGTACCCTCTTTTAAAATTTAACAAATAACAAACAATCACTACAAAAACCGTAATGATTGTTTAGAAACTATTTACTTAATTACCTTAATCCACTGTCCCTTAGTACGAGCTATATAATCGTTGTCATACATTGCTTCTACTTGTACTCCTGGTAAATAATATTCACCTAAATACGAAGCATTCACTAATACTCTAAATGTTTTGGTTTCGTACTTCTTCAAGGTAAAGTAGTTACTGATACTTGCATCTCGTATATCGGTATAATCTACTTTTGAAGATGTTGTATTGTTTCCAAAATCAGTAAAACGTGTATTTACAATTTCCCATCCTGAAGGAATGTATTGCGTTAATGCTACATTTTCAATGGTTTCACTTGTTGGATTTTTCACTGTAACTTCTGCTACAAAATTGGTTCCTTGTGACAAGTTATCTGGAGTAATACGAGCTCCATCTTTTGTTTTGTATGTAATAGTAGTTTCTAAATTCTTTTGGAATACTTTTTCTTCACCTACTGGTAAAATTCCTTTGTTTAGTATACGTACATATAAAACTCCGTTGTTTTTGTTAGTTATTTTTAATGAATTTTCTTTTTGAATAGCTATTAAATCTTTTGCTAACAGCGATTTTGAAGTACTTGCTTCTCCTGACGCCTTATTTAAAATATAACTTGTATTAATTCCGTCACTACCGCCATTTTTTAGAGCATATTGGCTCATTGCCAACAAACTATAGGCCGTAGTTTGTGTGCTCATCCAACGCTCGCTTGATAGATTTTCAGCAATTTCTTTTGCTAACTTTATTGATTTAGTTTCGTCATCCAACAACATATAGGTTTCTAAAGACATTGCTTTGTTTCTAGTTTCAGAACCATAGTTTGAATAATATCGTTTTGTATAGGTATAACCGGTTATTCCTTTTAAAATAGATTTTGCTATAGCCTTTTTACCTATTAAAGCATACGCGCTTGCTAATCTCATTTTTGCTTCATCTGAAACTCCCATTGATTCGCGTAAACGGTTCATTGATGCTAAATCAGGACTATTTGCTAAACTTAACGTGTATAACCTATATGCTTGTGATAAAGAATTATTGTAATAACGTGAGTTATTTCTCCAATTACGTGCTTGTTGCTTTTGATATCCTATCCATTTTGATTTGAAACCAATAGGTAGCACATATCCTTTCTTCTCGGCCGCTATCATAAAATGACCTGCATAAGACGTTCCCCAACTATCTGCGGTACTATTTCCTTGCCAGTATGACAATCCTCCATTAGATAATTGGAAATCTGATAAACGTTGAATTGCTGCTTTTATATTTCTTTCTGTTGAAGCTATCTTCTCTTTTGATAATTCAAATAATTCTGGTAAAAACAACTGTGGAAAAGCACCTGAAGTTGTTTGTTCTACACATCCATGCGGATAACGAATTAAGTATCCCAAACGCTTGGTAAAGTTCATTGGTGGTAAGGTTGATAATTCTAACGTAGCTCCGTTCGTTCCTTTGGTACCAAAACTTGTAAAGTTAATCTCCCCTACTTCATTAGATTTCAATACGACATCTTTTACTTCAGTAGTTACTGGATTTGGGTTTAACACATCTATTTCTACTTCGTAAGATGCTTTTTCTCTTCCTGAACTTGCGTCTATTTTTACTTTACCAATTCCTTTAAAATCATTTACTTTTAAGGTGAAATACGCCATTTTTTCATCTGGCTGACTAAATGAAACGGTTTGTGTTTTATCTCCTACAATAGTATATGCTTCGTTTGGTTGTACTGTAACTTTTACATTTTTAATGTTTGGTTTCATTGCAAAAACAGTAACTGGTAAGGTAACAGTTTCTTGTGGTGTTATTTTACGAGGCAATGATGCTAAAATCATTACTGGTTTTCGTACAAAAGCTGTTTTTTCATCGCTACCGTACGCATCTTTTTTAGTATCAGTAGCCACCACCATAGCTCGAACAGATCCTACATATTTAGGTATTTTTATTTTATGTTCCTTACTGTCTCCTTTTTCTAAATCGAAAGGGCCTAAATACGTAACCATTGGTTTGAATCGATTCGCTTTTCGGTTTTTACTTCCTGCCTCTGCTTCATCTCCTCCAATACTTAATATTTGATTTACTTTTCCACCGTAAGCACCAATAACGTCATCAAAAATATCCCAAGTTTTTACACCAAGAGATTGGCGTGCATAGAACACTCCCCATGGATTTGGTGTTTTAAAACGTGTTAAATCTAACAAGCCTTCATCCACTAACGCAATGGTATAGGTCATTGGTCTACCTTTTTCTTCTTTTACTTGAATAGTAGCCGTAGACTCTGGTCTTAACTCGTCCGCTAACTGGATTTTTGGTTCTAATTTCGTTGCAGGATTGTGTACCAACATTGGTATTGAACCGTACATACGAATTGGTAAATCGTTTACTGTTTGACTATGTTTTTGTAACAATGAAATATTTACAAATACATTTGGTGTATAACTCGCTTTTACTGGGAAACTAAACGATGTTTGTTGTGCTTGTGTTGGTACCCAGAAATGATCTAATACTTCTGTTCCGTTTTCTATGGTAATAAACGCTTTTCCTCCTTCTGAAGACGGAAACTTCACTGTTGCTTTTTCATCTACTTCATACGATTCTTTATCGGTTGTAAATACCAACATCGTAGCGTTACTTTTATCTTGATTTCCTTTTTTCTTAGCATACCAAGAAGGCCAATCAAAATATACTACATTTGAGGTAACATGCTTGCTTTTTGAATCTTTTACTTTTATTAAATAACGTCCCCAATCATTTTCATCAACCTTTAATTTAAAAGTTCCTTTACCACTTGCATTTGTTGTTACTTTTAATTTCTTATAAGGTTCATGATAACGTGTACCATCATAACTAGACAATCCATTATCAGAAGTACTCCACCACCAACGCCATGATAATTTATATACATTTACTTCTAAAGTATTTGCTATTCCTACTCCTTCTTCGTTTACTGAAGCTACATTAAATGTATAGTTTTCATCTGTAAATAAATAGTTTTTAGATTGCGGTTCTTCAGCATCTTGTAATCCAGCATACGAAGTATACGGTGACACTTTGTTAGAGAACACATCTGTACTAAAGTCACCTCCATTTTCATACACTTTTGTAATAAAACTCGCTCTTAACATTCCTGGAGCTTTACTATCTAATTTAGGTTTTACCGAGAACTTAGTAGTTCCTTCATTACTTAAACTTCCTTTTAGTACTTTAAACTCTTCTGTTCCAAATCGACGAGTTACATCATCAAAATTATAGCTTTTGAATTTTGAAAACTCCGTATTGGTTTGTGAGAATTTTCCGTTGATATCTAACTTTAATCCTCTTGCTATTGCTCCATGTAACCATTTTACTTCTACATTTCCTGTAATAGTTGAATTTGCTTTGATAAACTCTGCATCTGTAGCTAGTTTAATTTTTAATCGATTCGGTTTAATAGTTTCAACTTTTAATGTTTTGTTGAAAACAGCTCCGCCAACACTTACACGTAACTTCCAATTACCAGTAATAGCTTCTGGGTTTGTTATAGGAGCGTATGTGTATACATTGTTTGATTTTTTTGGAAGTACTTTTCTATCGATTATTTTTCCTTGCGGATTTATTAATTCAAATTTTATTGGGTGTTCCTCTGGAATTGGATTCGCATTATCGTTTAAAACAAAAGTTAAAAACAATTGATCTCCTGGTCTCCAAACTCCTCGTTCTCCATAAATATACCCTTTGATTCCTTCTTGTAATTTCACTCCAGAAACATCAAACTTACTCATTGAAAGTGCATCACCGTCTTTCAATTTCACATAAGTTGTATTGTTGTTTTTAGTAACTACTGCAAAAAAGGCATTAGTAACATCAGAAAAAGAAACTACTCCTTCTTTATTAGTTGTTGCTGAAGCTACTTCTTGCTTTTGTAAATTATATAAAATTACTTTTGTTCCTTCTATAGCATCTGTGGTAAGTATATCTGTTACTGCTACTAACGTTTTATTATTATTTCCTTTTTTAATTATAACTCCAATATTAGTAGCTAAAATATTTGTACTAATATCTTTGTTATAATAGTATGACGTTGTGCAAGGATCCTCTCTATCTCTCCAATTATAATCGTAGTAATAATCGTCATAGTAATTAGGGTTGTCATAGCTTTTGGTATCTATCTCCTTTTTTCCGAAAACGATGGTTTTCGTTGAAACACCTTCTGCACATTTATAATTTGAATAGTCTTTATTAAATGAAAACTCGACTCTATACATCGCTCCGTTTTCCACTTTTATTATTTCTGCTAAATCAATAGCAAAAGCATTTTCTTTACTTAGATCTAATCCTTGATTACCAAGGTTTACTGTGTATTTAGCTACAGGACGCCCTACATAACGTAAATTTCCTTGATTACTTAAACTATTATTTTGTAAAAACTGTAATACATTTTCCTTATATACTTTGTAAATTGTAGCATCAACCGCTTTTAAGTTAACTGCACTAAAATTTATTTTTAGGTTATTAGAGTTTGGAAGTATTGATCCACTCTTTATAAACTTTACCGCAGGCTTTAATTCTTCAAAATAAACCGTTTTAATTGTGTTTTCTTTTAAAGTATAACCATCCACACTCTTAATTCCTTTGAAAATCTCTAAATCAACTTTTTGTGTAAATGATGATTTTGGATATACTGTTACTTTGTTACTATTTATCTTGTATGTAAAAGCTCTTTTTTGAGTATTTAAAAACTGAATAAGTCCTTTTAAATTTTGTGATTTTTGTAATGGGTCTGAGAAGCTTATTTCAATATGTTGTTTATCTATATCAATAACTTCAACATTTAATATCTTAAAGTTGTTTTTTCCTGTTATGGTAACTTCTCTACTTCCTTTGGACTCTGACTGAATTGGTGTTCCAGTCCACTCTACCTTTAATTGTTTGTCTTCCTCATAGCGCTCTATACTGTCTATCTTAAAGTAAACTTTAGAACTTACTTTACCTACAGTACTAAACTTTATAGCTTTTTCTTTCCCATTATATGTAGCTCTAATTAAAGAAGGAATTTTTTCCGTTTCTATAATATCACTAGCAATTAACTCTCCTTCTACTGCATATAGTTTTTTATTATGAACACTTGGAGCTTGTAAAGAAACGTTGAATAATAATTCTTTAGTTTTTACTTTAACAGTAAAGTTCTCTAAATCTTCCTCTATATCTTCATATAATTTAGATAAATGAAGTGTTATTAAATATTCTTGATTGCTTTTTAGTTTTTCAGCTGGAACAAAAACTAACTCATTATCATTTAAAACTACTTCTCCTTTTATAGCTGGTTTTGTAGTAATAACTTCAGTGGCATCAAAGTTTGTCGTGACTTTATTTTTTAATACAAATTTTAAGTTAGGGTTTACCGATATTAGCTTATCTGGAAAAACACTAATATATTCACCAAATTCATTTACATTACTTTCTGTAGTAACTGTTTTTTTACACGAATTAGCTGTAATCATTAAAAAGACTAATGCTAAAGCGCCAATAATTTTTCCCATTTTTTTTTGTAACTGTAATTTCATTTCCTTAGAAGTTTTCTGTCTTTCTCTATTTTATCTAAAACTACTGAAAAATATTTTTAAAATATTACCCTATTTAGAATTTGTAGCAATCTATTTAGTATTCGTAATTCGGATCAATATTTTTTAAAGCAATTTTCTTAAGAGATTTTTTCAGCAACAAATTTACCATTTTTAGAGTATTTATAATACAATTAGCACTTATATTTTTTACTTTTACAACCTCAATTACACATTATGCTTGGATTACAATTTGACACAGAAACTTCATGGGTTGAAGTTGCTAAAAACGGATTAGAACAACTATTAACAGATCATGCTTTTGCTGAACAAAAAGCTGCTTCAAATGCTGTGTCAATTATTATCAATTACTCTGAAGAAACTGAACTTGTTAAAGATATGAGTGATATTGCTATTGAAGAAATGGAACATTTTAGGATGGTACATAACATAATGATAGAGCGAGATATGGTTTTAGGACAGGCTACTAAAAACGATTATGCTTTAAAATTGCAAAAATTTTTCCCTCATACAGGTAATAGAACAGAAGCGCTAATTCACAGACTTTTAGTTGCTGCTCTAATAGAAGCACGTAGCTGTGAACGTTTTAAGGTTTTTGCTGATAATATGGAAGATGAACAATTATCTAAATTTTATTTGGATTTAATGGTTTCTGAAGCAAATCATTATACCTTATTTTTAGGGTATGCTCGTAAGTATATGGATCGTGAAATCGTTGATAAAAAATGGGAAGATTTATTGGCTTTCGAAGCCGAAATGATGCGAGAAAGAGGTAAAACTGCAAAAGTTCACGGATAGTGTTTAGTAAAGAAGAATCTGCCCGATTGCGTAAAGAATTTTGGACTAGTTTTGGAAAATCTTTTCCAAGAAAATGGTTGTTATACAATACCAAAATAAAGGGATTTGCTTTTAAATTTCAAGCGGATAGAAAAAACGCTTCAGTTTGTTTAGATTTCGAACATCCAGAAGATGTAGCCAATGAATTACTTTACGATCAACTTCTTTCTTTGAAGAAAATATTGGAAACAGAATATTTACCTGAAGTTATATTTGATGATAATTTTGAGTTAAACAATCACAAAATTATTCGTAGAATTTATATCCCTTTTGATAAAAAATTTAGTATTCACAATAAAGATACTTGGAGAGATTGTTATGAGTTTTTTGTAGAGACTATGACACAGTTTGAACTGTTTTTTTATGAATATGAAGACTTTATAAAACAGGCTATCTAATCATACAAAAATACGTTTAAGCATAAAAAGAAACTTGTTTTAAATTGTATTTTGTACTATTTTTGGACTTTTAAAATAATTTAACCCCTAACCCCTATTAAAAATGAATAACTTCCCCTTTAAGTTATTGGTACTATGTTGTGCCTTAGTTTTCTTTTCTTGTTCTTCAAATGAAAATGAATTAATTGACTCTCCTTCTGATTCTACCGTTAGCATAGAAGAAAAATCAATAGAAAATGAAATTCTTGATCTTATTAATGATTATAGATTAAGCAAAGGCTTATCTACTTTAAAAAAACTTGAAGCTATAAAATCTCAAACATATAATCATACTATGTATATGATAAAGAAAAAAGAGCTTTCTCACGATTTTTTTCATGATCGTAAAGATTATTTAGTTGAAAACACAAATGCTATTAAGGTTGCTGAAAATGTAGCTTATGGATATTCTACTGCTGAATCTGTTGTTAATGGATGGATTAAAAGCGAGGGACATCGAAAAAATATTGAAGGTGATTTTACCCATTTTGAAGTGACTGCCGAAAAAAACACTGGTGGTACATGGTACTATACCAATATTTTTGTAAAAAAATAACAATAATAATATCTAAGACCTCTATTTTTAAAATAAATAGAGGTCTTAGATATTATTTTTTATAATCATTAACAATTATAAATTTTGAGCGTCTGTTTTCTTGATGCTCTTCATCTGAACAAGGTACACCATTAGAACATTTGTTCACCAACTGCTTTTCTCCATAACCAATAGCACTTTCTATCCTGTTGGTAGCTATACCTCTTGAAAAAATATAATCTCTGGTAGATTTAGCTCTTCTATCTGATAAAATCTCATTGTATTTATCACTACCCCTACTATCTGTATGAGCTTCAATTTTAATAATCATTTTTGGATGATTCTTCATTACTCGTACAATATGCTCTAGTTCATAAGCTGCATCTGGTCGTATATTCCATTTATCAAAATCGAAAAATATAGGATCTATCACTATTTCGTTTCCTATAATTAATGGTGTTAAATATAAATCACGATCTATTTCTATACCTCTTACATCTGTCGTTTCAATATTATTAATGAAGTCATCTTTATAATCTAGTTTTGTTCCTCTTAAAGAAAATTTCTTCTCACATTCAACTTCAAAAACGAAAGTGGCATCTTCTTGAGTTACGAACCTTTTTACAACTTTTCCTTTAAAGTCTATAAGCTCTACTAAAGTGTTAGGTAAAATTTCTTTTGTTCTTTTATCAAAAGTTCTCCCTTTAATATATTGTTTACACTTTAAGGTTTTAAACTTATATAAATCATCCTGTCCTTTTCCTCCTGGTCGGTTAGAAGAAAAGTACCCTGTTTTTGCATCTTCATTATAAAAGAAAGCAAAATCATCATATCCACTATTAAATGGAGCTCCTATATTTATAACTTCTGACGAGTTATTTTTTAGTAAATCAGATTTAAAAATATCTAATAATCCTAAATTTGCATAACCATCCGAAGAGAAATATAAGGTATAATCTTTAGCTACAAAAGGAAACATTTCTCTTCCTTTTGTATTTATTTTATCTCCTAAGTTTATTGGTGCTCCATACTCTCCATTAGCTAAAATAGCTACTTTATAAATATCCGTTAACCCATAACTATCTGGTCTATCAGATACAAAATATAATGTTTTATCATCCGGACTCAATGCTGGATGTCCACTAGAATACATTTTATCATTAAACGGTAACTCTTCAATATTATCCCATTGCCCATTAACCAACGTAGCTTTGAATATTTTTAAATGTGATGTACCTTTTTTACTATACTCTAGTTTTTTCTTTTCGTTTAAATTATTTCTTGTAAAATATAACGTTTTCCCGTCTTTAGTTATTGCTACACTCGATTCATGAAAACCCGTGTTAATTTTAGAAGATACAATAGGAATAACACTTACTATACTATCTTCATCTTTTTTATTTTTAATAATTTTGGCTTGATATAAGTCTAAATACGGTTGGTTATTCCATTCATAAATTTCACCATCTTTTTTTCTTGTCGAAGCAAAATATAGTTTTTGTCCATTTACATACGTTCCAAACTCTGAGTTTTTAGTATTAATTTCTAAGTTTGCTACTACTACAGAGTCTTTATTAAGTGTTTTTAATTTATTATAGTCAACATTTTTTACTTTTAACGCTTTGTCAGATATCTTTTGAAGCCATTTATCTGCTTTGTCATACTCTCCTATACTTCTAAGTGACTGTACATACTTATATATAGCATCATCAGTTAAGTTTTCTTTTCTATTTGAAGCAACTCCATACCAATAAGCAGCTTGTTTAGAGTTTGAGTTATTATAATAACAATCTGCCAACCTTGTTATCATATCCACCCCATCATCTCCTTCGTTTATGGCTTTTTTATAAAATTCAGCTGCTTTTACATACGCATATTCTTTATAAAATTTATTTGCTATTTTTCTTTGAGAAAATGCAAAGCTTGATAAAAAAAGTAGTATCAGTGTAATTTTTGTCTTCATAACTATCCTTTTTAAAAATATCTAGGAGATTTCGTTCTATATGACTTAGGAAATAACTCAAACATTAATAATATTTCATGTGTACCATTTGAGTATTGATTAATGTCTGATAATGGATGCTCGTACGCGTAACCTATTCGGAACTGACGAGAAACTTGAAAATCTACTAAAGCCCCTAAAGCTCCTGTGTTTTCATTGATTCTATAAGAACCTCCTAACCAAAATTTTTCATTGAATAAGAAGTTTGCTGTTATGTCATATGATACTGGTGCTCCATTCGTTGCTTTAATTAACGTCGCTGGCTTAAACTTTACATTATCACTCAAATCAAAAACATATCCTCCTGTTAAATAATAACTTACTCTGTCTATAATTCCGTAATTAATTCCATTAACAACCAAATCATTATGATCTATATTTAATAATCTTGGAGCTGAAAACCCCACATACCATTTATTTGTATGTAATAATAAACCGCTCCCAAAATTAGGTTCCCATCTATTTTGAATCCCTGAAATTCCTGGATCTGATCCTTCAGTTGCTATTAAGGCATCATCTATATTGTATTGAGTAAATCCTGCTTTAAGTCCAAAGGCTAATTTTATATCCTCATTAAGCTGAATCGTATATGAGAAATCTCCATATAAATAGGTGAAATTTTCATAGCCTAATTGATCATTTATAAATGATAATCCTAATCCTATTTTATCATTTCTAAGTGGAGTGTGAATAGATAGGGTTTGTGTTTCTGGTGCTCTATCTAATCCTGCCCACTGACTTCTATGCAGTCCAACAATACTCAGTACTTCTCTACTTCCTGCATATGCAGGGTTGATAGAAATTGTATTATACATATATTGAGTAAACTGTGGTAGCTGTTGTGATTGAACTGTTAAAACTGTTGCAAAAAACAGTACAATAGTTGCTTTTAATAGCTTGTAATTTTGGTTCATAGCTATAATATTATTTGGTTCCTAAGTAAATTGCTCCTGTAAATGGTTTTAACCCACTATTTTCTAATATTACAATGTAGTAATATGTACCGGCCGGTAATCTTTCTGCTGATCCAAACGTTGCTCCATCTGAAGTTCCGTTCCAATTATTTGCATAATTTTTAGATTCAAAAACTCTAGCTCCCCAACGGTTAAATATTTTTACATTGGCTATAAATCCACAGGATTCAGCTCCTGTAACTTCGAAAAACTCATTCCATGAATCTCCATTAGGAGTTACTGCTTTTGAAATTACCACATCTTCTTGCCCACATGGTAATACTAAACAGTCATCGTTTATATTAATCGTAACTTCTGTTACTGTTAAACAACTACTATTTGATGATGTATATGTAAACACATAATCTCCTAAATTTACTCCTGACGGATCAAAACTTCCATCATTAGATATTGTAACGCTTCCTTGAGTCACTTCCCAAGTTCCGTTTTCACTTTGATTTGCCAAATAATCATTTAAGTTAATTTCGCCATCGTCAATACACCTTGAATCCGCTATTTCTGTTACAGATGTTTTTACAGTTACTGTAATATACTGTATAAAGTCTGCTACATTTCCACAGTCATCTGTAACTGTCCATTTTCTTGTAATTGTATAATCGCTATCACTTCCATCAAACGTACTTGTTTCCTCAAAGTTAGTTTGTGTTACATTTGAAGAACAATTGTCTGTAAATTCTAAAGTTGGAACATCAGGAACAGTATCACATTCTACTATAATGTCTTCTAATGTTGATACCAATTGTGGTGCTTCATTATCTTCAATAGTTATTACTTGAGTATGCGAAGCTTCATTACCCGCACAATCTTCTACTGCCCATGTTCTTGTAACTGTATACTCTGATGCACATATATTGTCTTGTCTTGAAAATTCTTCTGAGTAATTCACAGTTACAGAAGTATCACAGTTGTCTGTTGCTGTTAAAACTACTGCTGCTGGAATTGCGTCACAACTTACTGTTGTATCCGTTGGTAAAGTCTCTACAAACTCTGGTGCTACTGTATCTTCAACTGTTACTACTTGAGTATGTGATGTGGTATTGCCTGCACAATCTTCTACTGTCCATGTTCTTGTAACTGTATATTCTGATGCACATGCATCATCTTGTCCTGAAAATTCTTCTGAGTAATTCACAGTTACAGAAGCATCACAATTATCGGTTGCTGTTAAAATTACTGCAGTTGGAATTGTATCACAACTTACTATTGCATCTGCTGGTAATTCCTCTACAAACTCTGGAGCCGTAGTATCTTCAACTGTTACTACTTGAGTGTGTGATGTACTATTACCTGCACAATCTTGAACTGCC